>CAWGZN010000008.1:0-395117 GCA_963827075.1 uncultured Acidimicrobiia bacterium
TGCGCCGCCAGCCAGCTGGCGCCGCGCACGGTGCCCGACGTGACGGCGTTGAACCCGAACGGGTCGAGGATGACGTTGTCGCCGGAGCCACCGTCGATGGTGTCATTCCCCGGTCCGCCGATGATCACGTCGTCATCGTCACCGCCCGCGAGCACGTCGTCGCCCGCCCCTCCGATCAGGGCGTCGTCGCCGGCGCCGCCGTCGATGGTGAGCAGCGCCGAGTTGGCGGCGAGCTCCGAGGCATCGACCACGTCATCGCCGGCGAGGGCGTTCACGACGACCCGGTCGCTGCCGGCGATCGCACCGACCAGGGAGACCACGGCGCGGAGCCCGCGCACCTGGGCGTTCGGCCCCTGACCGTCGACCACTACGGCGTCATCGTCGGCGGTTCCGCTCGCGATCACGTTGTCCGCTGCGAGATCGTCGCCGCCGCCGGGCGCGGTGAGGTCGGCCTGCACCGCGGCGACGTCGGTGCCGGTCAGGTCGGCGACGGCGACGTTGTCCGTGCCGCCGAACGCCTTGACCTCGACCCGTTCGAGATCGTCGAAGTCCATCGTGACGGTGGCGATGTTGCGGAACAGGCGGGCCCGCCCGCCGACCGCGGAGACGTCGATGTTCTCGGCGGCCGCACTGCCGTTGAACACGAGTCGGTCGGCGCCGTCCTGTCCCTCGATGACGTCGCTGGCGTCGCCGGGATCCCACTGGAACGAGTCATCGCCGGCGCCGAGAAAGGCGACGTCGTTGCCCTGCTGGCCGTCGACGAAGTCGTTGCCGTCGCCGGCGATGAAGCCGTCGATCCCGTTGCTGCCGAGCAGCGTGTCGTCGCCGGCTCCGCCGTCGACCGTGATCGCGATGAGCGCGGCCAGGTTTCCGGTTGCCGAGAAGGCGTCGTTGCCGCCGAGCGCGTTGAGCGTGAGTCGCTCGCTCGTTCCGATGTCGATGGCGAACGGCGCCGGGTCGAGGCGGTCGAAGCGGACCCGCGCCCCGTTGGCGGTGGTCGTGAACTGCTCGGCCCCGCCGCCGCCGTTGACGACGACGGTGTCGACGCCGGCTCCACCTTCGTCGAGGTCGGTGTCGTCGCCGGGGTTCCAGATCATGCGGTCGTCACCACCCTGGCCGAACACGAGGTCATCGGCGTCACCGCCCGTCGCGGTGTCGTTCCCGGTCCCGCCGCTGAGCGTGTCGGTGCCGCCTTGCCCGGTGAGCGTGTCATTGCCTGCCTGACCGACGAGGCGATCGGCGCCCGCGCCACCCGTCAGCGTGTCGGCCCCGCGACCGCCGAACAGGTTGGCCCGCGGCAGCGCTCCGTTCGTCTGGTCGAGACTGATCACGTCGTTGCCGGTTCGTCCGAGCACCTGGATCAGCACGGTGTTGGCGACGGTCGGCGGGCCGCCGTCGATGGCGATCGCACCGCCGTTGACGAGGATGCGCCCGGCGACGTTGCGGCTGATCACGATGTTGTTGGCCAGGCCGTCACCGGTGACGGTCAGCACCCCGGACGCGAACGTCGCCGTCGTGGCCGCGGCGGCCGGCGAGCCGATGGTGCCGATGGCGGCGGCGCCGAGCACGGCGCCGGTGAGCAGGCGCACCGCGGTGCGCCCGTGGTCGGTGGTACGAGTTCTGTTCATGGGTGGTTGCTCCCGTTCGGCAACGGCTCGCGGTAGACGACGGCGGACCCGTCGACGACGACGGTGCCGTCCTGATTCGTGATCGTCGTGCGCATCGTGCAGATCGGCTTCGACGCGTGGACCTCGACGATCTCGCCACATGCGGTGATCACGTCGCCTGGGCGCACGGGCGCGCGGAAGTCCCAGTTGACGTTCAGGAACACGCTGCCCGGACCGGGAAGGTCCTCGGCGACGAGCGCGTTGAGCAACCCGGTGGTCACCCCGCCCTGAACGATGATGCCGCCGAATCGCGTCCCGGCGGCGAGCTCGGGGTCGTAGTGCAGCGGGTTGCGGTCACCGGTCATCGCCGTGAAGCGGACGATGTCCTCCATCTCCACGACCCGGGCGCGGCTCGCGACGTCGCCGACCTTCATGAGATCCTCCCTCGACAGGCCATCCGCCCGAACGTACGGACGGGGGCTTCCCCGGACCTTCCCTCGTACGGTCCTGAGGAAGTGGCCGGGAAGGGCCGGCCGGGGTGCCGCTCAGCGGAAGCGCGGGGCGGCCATGTTGGCCTCGCTCTCCAGCTTGTGCAGCCGCTCGTCGTAGCCGATCTGGCGGAACAGGTCGGCCAGGCTGTCGTAGCGACCGAAGTCGTCACCGAAGCTGGCCGCGAACGGCGTCGTCTCCCACTCCGGGTGCTCCTGGACCAGCAGCGCGTACTCGTGCTCGGCGTGGTCCTCGAAGTCGGCGTTCAGCCGGTACGACCAGGCCGGGCGGACGACGTACATGAACCACGACAGCTGGTAGTAGCCGAAGGCGAGGATCTGGGGCAGCACTCGGCTCTTGAGCCACGAGCTGCGCGGGGCGTCCGGCAGTCAGCTCCTCGAGGATCAGCAGGTGCCACTGCTCGTTGTCCTGCTCCCAGCGGCTGACCCGCACCCGGTCGAACACGCGGCGGGCGAAGCCGGGCTGGCGGGCCGTGTGGGTCACGGCGACGTAGGCGACGTTCTCCCACGCCTGGTACGGCACGCGGGCGACGAGCTCGAGCACGCGGAACTTCTCCAGCGTGCGCTCCTTGCCGTAGACGACGTCCATGATCAGGAACAGGGCCCGGGCGCTGAGCCCGGCGTTGCGTCGGGGCGTGTCCAGCGTCACCTGCTGCTCGGCGACGAGGCGGTCGTGGTCGAGGCGCTCCATCGGACCGAACGGGGCGCGGTCCACCACGCGAGTCGAGACCGGACCAGAAGTCGTCATGACACCGTTCTATCGAGCTGGCCCATGAGCCGGCATCTGTGCGCGCTCGTGAATTGCGGACCGCCGTCGGTGCGCCCGTCCTAGCATCGGCGCCGGCCGGTACGCCTGGTAGCGGTGCAGGAGGAACCCGTTGATCGGACGGGAACGCGCGTGTGATCTGTTCCGCGGTGCGGTCGCGCGGGCGGCCGCCGGTGACTCCGCGTTCGTGCTCGTCGTCGGCGAGCCGGGCATCGGCAAGACGACCCTGCTGCACGTGTTCTCCGAGCTCGCCGCGGACGGCGGCCTGCTCGTGGGTCACGGACGCGGTGAACCCGAGGGGTCAGCCCCGCTCTGGCCGTGGACGTCGGCGCTGAACGGGATCGACGCCGGGCGGCGCCGGGCGTCGAGCCGGCCCAGCGGGCGGGCGGAGCCGGGCGCGCTGCGGGAAGGCGGGTCCGTGCGGTTCGCCGCGTACGAGCGGTTCGCCACGGAACTGAGCGGCCGGGCCGCCGAGTGTCCCGTGGCGTTGGTCGTCGACGACCTCCAGTGGGCCGACCTCTCGGCGTTGCGTCTGTTCCGGCACCTCGCGGAACGCCCGTCACTCCCCGGAGTCCTCGTGGCCGGCGGGCTCCGAACCACCGAGCCGCTGGCGGGAGAGGTGGCCGAGGTCGTGAGCGGGTTGATCGCCCATCCGGCGATCGAGGTTGTCGAGCTGTCGCCCTTCAGCAAGGACGAGATCGGGGCGTTCGCGGGGGAGCGCCTGGCCCGCAGCCCGAGCGAGGACGAGCTCACCGTGCTCGCTCAACGCTCGGGCGGGAACCCGTTCTTCCTCGGTGAGCTCCTGCGCTGGGTGCCGGCCGCCGGCTCCGCGGTGGAGTGGGACGCGGCGTTGCCCCTCGCGGTGCGGGAGTCGGTGCGCCGCCGTCTCGTCGTCGAGGACGAGCAGACCCAGCACGTCGTGAGGGCGGCCGCGGTCGCGTCGACGGTTCCGTCGCTCGATCTGCTGGCGAGGATCACCGAGCTCGGCCCCGCCGATGTGAGCCGAGCGTTGGACGCCGCGGACCGGGCCGGGCTGGTCGTCGTCGCGACCGGCCGGGACGGCTCGGTGTCGTTCGTGCACGATCTCGTCCGCCAGGCCGTGCTCTCGCTGCTGCCGACGTGGGGCCGGATCGAGCTTCACCGCGCCGTCGGGATGGCGCTGCGCGACGACGTGCGGTCGTCGAGCTGGGCGGCGGTGGCGTCCCACCTGCGGGCCGCTCGTCCCCTGGTCGAGGCCGCCACGTTGGCCGACGCGGCCAGGCAAGCCGCCGCCGAGGCCACCCGGGCCGGCGCGTTCGACGAGGCGGCCGACCACCTCGCGGTCACCTTCGATGCGAGAGAAGCTGCTGGCGACCGCGATGCGCTGGGGGAGCTGTGGCTGGAGCGGGGCCGCGTGCTGTGGGCCGCCGAGCGCCCCGTCGAGTCGAAGGCCGCGCTCGGCGAGGCCGCCGCGATGGCGCGACGCACCGGTGACGGCGAGCTGCTCGCCCGGATCGCGCTGTCGTGGCGGGGTGGCGAGTTCCGCTACATCCTCCGGCGCAGCGACGACCAGTTCCTCGCGCTTCTCCGCGAGGCGTTGTCGGCGTACCCATCGGTCGACAGCCGGCTGC
Organism: uncultured Acidimicrobiia bacterium; assembly: GCA_963827075.1. Lineage (GTDB taxonomy): Bacteria > Actinomycetota > Acidimicrobiia > Acidimicrobiales > Ilumatobacteraceae > JALZMG01. The sequence goes on from CAWGZN010000008.1 coordinate 4,493, forward strand.
GCGGCCTGCTGCTGTCCCAGCTGGCGCGGTGCGCGTTCTGGGACATCGGCGACCCCGAAGGCATCGCGGCGTGTGAGGACGCGGTGGCGATGGCCCGCCGGCTCGGCGACGCCGAGGTGCTCACGACCGCCCTCGGGACGCGCTTCTACTACCGCTGGCGTCCCGAGCTGGCGCGTGAGCGGCTGGCCATCGCCGACGAGATCGTCGCCGTCGCCGTCGCCGCCGACGAGGCAGCACTGATCGCGCCGGCCCGCTGCTTCCGGCTCCTGGCCCTCCTCGACCTGGGCCGGCTCAACGACGCGTGGGGTGAGCTCGACCGCTTCGAAGCGGCGGTCATCGCCAGCGGTCAACCGCTGTTGCGAGTGCGGGCGTTGTGGTTCCGGGTGACGCAGCACCTCGCCCGTGGTGAGCGATCGGCGGCGGATGCGCTCGCCGACGAAGCGACCAGCCTGGCCGCGCGGATGGGCCGGCCGGATGCGGCCGTCGAACGGCTCGGCCAGTCACTGCTGCTGAGCGCGGCCGAGGATCAGGTGGACGACGTGCTGGAGCAGATCACTCCGCACGTGCTCGATCCGATGACGACCAACTCGGTCGTGGCCATCGCCAACGGGTTCGGCGGCCGCGCCGTGGAGGCGCACGCGGCCCTCGACGCGGTCGCGACGGCGGGCTTCGGCCGGATCCCGAGAGACATGGCATGGATCTTCGGGAACTGCGGACTGCTCGTCGCGGCCGTCGTCAGCGGCGATCGGGAACACGGTCGGATCCTCTACGAGGCGCTCGAGCCGCTGGCCGGGCAGTGGGCCGTGTTGAACCCGGGCATCATGGTGGCCGGCGCGGTCGACCACTACCTCGGGCTGGGAGCCGCGCTGCTCGACCGGCCCAACGACGCCGTCGTCCATCTCCGCCGGGCCGTGGCCGCCCACGAGAGCCAGGACGCAGTCACGCTCGCCCTGCTGAGTCTGCAAGAGCTGCGCACCGTGCTGACGCGACGGAGGGAGCCGGCTGACGACGTCGAGCTGGCGACGGTTGAGCGCCGGATCCGGCGGCTCGGAGCCCGCAACACGGTGCCGTTCAAGTCGCTGCTCCACATCATGTGGTCGGCACCCGAAGCGTCCGCGGTGGGGGTGCACCTGCAGCGGCTCGTGCTCGAGGGCGACACGTGGTTGGTCGAGTTCGCCGGTGGCCGGGCGCGGCTGCGGGACCAGCGCGGGCTGCATCACCTGCGCGCGCTGTTGGAACGACCGGGCATCGAGATTCCGGCGCTCACCCTCGCCGCGGCCGATCACGGCCTCGCCGGCTCGGTCAACGGGACGATCCTCGATCCGCAGGCAATGCGTGCGTACCGGCAGCGCATCACCGACCTGGACGAGGACATCGACGAAGCGGCCGCCAACAACGACATCGAGCGGTCCGCCACGGCCCAGGCCGAACGGGACACGCTCATCGAGGAGCTCGCCGCCGCCACTGGTGTCGGGGGACGGTCCCGTCACTTCACGGGCGCCGATGAGCGCGCCCGCGTGAGCGTGACGAAGGCGATCCGGGCCGCGATCAACCACCTGGGCGAGCAGCTTCCCGAGCTCAGCCGGCACCTCAGTGCGACGGTGCGCACCGGTAGCCGGTGCGTGTACCGGCCCGATCCCCGGGCGCTGGCGCGCTGGAAGACGGAACGGCTGTAGCGCCAGGACGGGTGGGCTCACGCGGGCGAGCTCGGGCGCTCCAGGTCGAGAACGACGTCAACGACGCCGCCGGCCAGCCGCTCCGTGATCGGGAGGCCGGCGTGGCGGAAGACCGCGAGCATCGGACCGTTCTCCGGGAGCGTCTCGGCGACGAACCGGGAGATCTCCAGCTCGCGCGCCCGGTCGACGAGATGGGCGAACAGGGCGGTGCCCACGCCCCGCCCCTGCCAGGTGTCGACGACGACGAAGGCCACCTCGGCCCTGTCCCGGTCACCGATCCGGTCGAACCGACCCACCCCGACGATCTCCCCCTCGGCGACGGCGATGAACGCTTCCCGATCGAGGTGGTCCACGTTGGTGAACCGCTCGAGCTCGGCCGGACTCAGCTCGGGGTGGACGGAGAAGAACCGCCGGCGGGTGGTCTCGGCCGACAGCCGGTGGTGGAAGCGAATGAGGCGCTCCGCCTCCTCGGGCGTCATCGGGAGCAGGACGACGACCGATCCGTCGCGAAGCACCACCGTCGACATGATTCAGAGGTAGCCGAGCCCGGTCGCGGCGCGGCGCAGCTCGTCGCGATGATCGGGATGAGCGATCGCGACGAGGGCGCGGGCCCGTTCCCGGATCGAGCGGCCGCGGAGCTCAGCGACCCCCCACTCGGTCACGACCTTGTCGACGGTGTTCTTCAGCGTGGTCACCACGTCGCCGGCATCGAGCTGCGGGACGATCTTGGAGATCGTCCCGTTCTTGGCGGTCGAGCGCAGCACGACGAAGCCCTGACCGCCGTTGGAGTACATCGCGCCCCGCGCGAAGTCCGCCTGGCCGCCGCTCGACGAGTAGTACGCGCCGTGCACCGTCTCCGACGCGCACTGGCCGATCAGGTCGACGGCGATGGTCGCGTTGATGCTGACGAACCCCGCCTCTTGGGCGATGACCCGCGGGTCGTTGACGTAGCGCACCGGCCACAGCTCGAAGGCCGCGTTCTCGTCGAGGAAGTCGTACAGGGTCTTGGTGCCGAGGGCGAACGTCCCGACCGACTTCGTTCGATTGAGCTGCTTGGCGACCCCGGTGACCACGCCGCGATCGACGAGGTCCATCACACCGTCGGACAGCAACTCGGTGTGGACGCCGAGGTCGCGGTGGTCCCGCAGGGCGGAGAGGATCGCGTTCGGGATCGCGCCGATGCCGGTCTGGATCGTCGACCGGTCGGGGATCCGCTCGGCGACGAACGCGGCGATCCGCCGGTCGTCGTCACCCGGCTCGTGCGGGGGGACCTCGACGAGGGGGTAGTCCGCCGTGCTCCACCCGACGACCTGGCTGACGTGGATCTGATTGCGGCCGAACGTCCTCGGGACCTGCTCGTTGGCCTCGAGGAAGAACCGGGCCCGGCCGATGAACGAGGACACGTAGTCGGCGTTCAAGCCGAGGCTGAAGTAGCCGTGGCGATCCGGCGGCGACGCGGTGGCCAGCACGAGCGGATCACGGGTGTGGCTCTGCAGGATGCTGCGCATCTCGCTGAAGTTGTTGGGCACGAGGTCGACCGTCCCGGCGTGGAAGCACGGCCGTGTGACGTGGGACAGGAAGTACGACACGTGCCGGAGTCGGTCACCGAACGCGCCGTGGAGGTACGGGCGGTCGTGCAGGGCGTGCATCTGGTGCACGCGGACCTTGTCGAGGTCGTCGGCCGCCGCCTCGACCGCGTCGAGCAACGTGACCGGCTCCCCGTTCGCCAGAGGGAGGATGAGGTCGGCGCCGGGACCGATGTGGTCGAGCACCGCGCTGGCGGGCGAAGCGGCGACCCCGTGGAGCACCGCGGCAACGTAGAGCACGGAGCGATGCGGACGCGGCGGCGGGTCCGCCGTAGCGTCGTGAGACGCTCGCGCGGGCTGGTCGCCCGGCTGCTCGACCACCACGGAGTCGACGTGTACCAAGGGGAGGCGCAGATCGTCTCGCCGGGCGGCTGCGGGTGCGTCACGGCAAGCTCGGGGTCGACGGTCTCGACATGTCGTACACGGGAGACGAGACCGAGCTGACGTCCGACCACGTCGTCGTCGCGACGGGCTCGCGGCCGCTCATGCCGTCGTGGGCGCCGGCCGACCATCCGTACATCGTGAGCAGCAACCGGCTGATCACGATCGGCGAGCTGCCCGAGAGCCTCACGATCGTCGGCGGCGGCGTGATCGGGCTCGAGTTCGCCACGATCTTCTCGAACATGGGCACGCGGGTCACGATCGTCGAGTTCCTCGATCGGATCCTCGGCTACGCCGACGCGGAGATCTCGCACGCCCTCACCGAGGAGCTCAAGCTCGCCGGGGTGCGCATCCTGACCGATCATCAGGTGCGCTCGGTCGAGGAGGGCTACGTCCAGGCCGAGCACCGCGCCACCGGTGACGTCGTCGACATCCCGGGCCGGGCCGTGCTCATGGCCATCGGTCGCCAGCCGGTGATCGACACCGACGCCTTCGCCCGCTTGGGCATCGAGCACGACGAGCGGGGCATCGCGGTCGACGAGCGGCTGCGCACGAGCATGCCGAACATCTGGGCGATCGGGGACGCGACCGGACGGTCGATCCTCGCCCACGTCGGCATGCAACAGGGTCTCGTGTGCGCGGAGAACATCGCGTCGGGCGGCGAGACCGCGCTGGTGATGGACTACGACGTCATCCCGGCCGTCGTCTACTCGATCCCCGAGGTCGTGACGGTCGGGACGGTTCCCGACGACGCGGTGACGTCGTTCAAGGTCCCGTTCTCGGCCAACCTGCGCGCCCGCATCGAGGCCTACGAGGAGGGGTTCATGAAGGTGTGGGTACGCGACGGTGTGGTCGTCGCCGCCCAGGCGATCGGGTACTACGTCTCGGAGCTGATGCAGGAGCTCGCCAACATGATCGCCCTGCGGACGCCGGTCCACGAGGTCGCCCACGTCATCCACGCCCACCCGACGTATTCGGAGATCACCCGGGCGGTCCTGGAGTACTCACTCGGCCGGGCGACCGACTTCATCCCCCCGCAGCGCTGATGTCGTCCAGCGGAGGTGGTGCCGGCGTCCGGGCGAGCTCACGACCGATCCTGAACGGGGCGATCTGCCCGACGGCGATGGCCACGCCGAGGATGACGATGAGCACGCGGGAGAGCCACACGTCGCGGTCGAGGTCGTCGACGGTGCCGGCGGCGAGCGCGGCGGCGTCGGCGGTGCTCTGGCGGTAGCGCTCGATCAGCTCGCGACTCTCGCTGAGCGACTCGCCGAGGGAGTCGAGATCGGCAGCGAGCTCGTCGAGGCGATCGAGTGCCTCATCGCTCGACGCGGCGAGCTCGCGCAGCGAGGGGGACGCGTTGGCGAGATCCTCGGTGATCGGCTGGAGGTCATCTCTGAGTGCCTGGACCGACGACGCCAACCCCGTCTCCGGGTCGTAGTCGGGCCCGAACGGGAGGTCGGAGAGCTGTTGGAGCACACCGTCGACGACGTCGACCGTGGACTGCAGACCCCCGAGGCCACGGTCGATCTGCTCGAGGTTGGGAGCCAGGTTGGCGGTCAGATCGGCGACGACGTCGAGCGTCTCGGCGCCGTTCTCCACCGCGGTCGCCATCGTCGTCAACGACTGCTGGACCGTCTCGATGCCGCCGTCGACCGACTGGATCACCGAGTCGGCGACGTCGAGCGTGTCGTCGACCGTGTCCAACGTGTCCCCGACGATCACCAGGCTCGATCTCGTGGTGTGGGCGAGGTCACCGACGAACTGCCAGGCCACGACGATGCCGATCAGGCACGTGACGGCGGCGACGACCGCGGCGATCATGATCGCCCGCCCGAGCGACCGTCGGTTGACCACGGCCCGGCGCACACGGATGAGGCGGGCGCGTGCGGCCGCCGACGCGCGGGCCGGCTCGCTGAGTTCGCTCATGCGAGGCGGAGCTGCCGGCGGAGCAACCAGATCGCCAGTCCGCCGTAGACGACGATCAGGGCGCCGAGGCCGGCGATGTCGATCGGGGCCGGGTCCACGCCCCGCAGCATGACATCCTGCAGTAACCGGATCCCGTACGTGACGGGGAGGAACCACGACAGCGCCTTGACCGGGTAGAGGAGCCCGTCGAGGTCGAGGAAGAACCCGCTGAAGAACAGGCCGGCGAGCAGGGTCAGCATCGACCACTGCACGGCCTGGGTCTCGGAACCCGAGACGAGCGAGATCAGCAGGCCCAAGGACAGCGAGGCCAGCAGCACGAGGGCGATCGCGATGACGGCCGCGCCCTGGCTGCCGGCGAGCGGCACGTCGAGGATCGTCACCGCGGCGGCGAGCAGGCCGACCCCGACGACGAGCCCGACGAGAAGGTAGGCAATCGTCTTGCCCACGATGATCTCGACCGAGGACAGCGGGCCGACCCGGAGGAGCTCGAAGAGCCCGAGCTCCCGGTCGCGCACGAGCGACAAGGCCGCGAACGTGATCGCCAGGTGCTGCACGAGCAGGGCGAGCGACGAGGGGGTGAAGAAGTCGGCCGGCTTGATGGCCACCGGAACGACGGTGGCGACGTCACTCTCGAATGGTTGGACGAGCACCGCCGGGTCCAGGGCGGTCACACTCGGGATCACCTCCGAGACCGTCTCGATCTCGCTGGCGAGCGTTGTGGCCTGTGCGCTGACGTCGCCGCTCTCGGTGTCGCGTAGTTCGAGCGCCTGCGATCGGATGTCGGCCAGCCGGGCGAGCAGGTCGCCGGTCTCGCCGTCGTCACCCGCACCCAGTCGGTCGAGCACGAGGTTGGACCCCTCGATCAACCGGGTCACCTCGTCGACCGCGTCGACGACGCTGTCGGCCTGGCTGGCGACGAGCTGCGGATCGGTCGTCGCTGCCCCCTTGCCCAGCTCACTCGCCGCGTCCGACAAGACCGCCACCAGCTCGTCGGCGGGACGGAGCGCGGTCTGCGACTCCGCGACGACCGCGGTCAGCACGGACGCGTTGACCTCCTGCACGGCGAGCTGCGAGGCGATCCTGACGGCCGTGGTCTGGATCGGATCGATCTTGTTGTGCAGCACCTCGATGACGGCGTGCTCACCTGCCAGCACCTGCGACAGCGGATCCTCCGGGAAGACGACAACCACGTCGAGCTCGTCGTCGGCGAGCGCCTCGCGGGCCGACGACTCGTCGCTCGTGTAGCCGCGCGGGTCGACGAAGCGTTCGAGGACGTCCTCGTATTTGGCGATGGCTTCCTCGTAGAACGAGTCCGGCGGACCGACGAACATCGTCCGGAGGCCGAGGTTCTCACTGCGATAGCCCATCCCGAACAGCACGAGCAGAGCGAACGGGCCGACGATCAGCAGCAGGATCAGGCGCGGCTGCCGGATGATCTCGGCGAGCTCCTTGCGCACGAAGGCCGAGCACTGGATGACCGCCGCCCATGGGCCCCGGACGCGCAGGTCCCGCACCTTCGTCGCGCCCCGCCGGCGGCGCCGGCTCATTGTTCCCCGCGCGCCATGAGCGCCTCGGCCGCCGCCGACTGCTGCCGGCGCGAGCGTTCGATCACCCGCACGAAGGCCTCGTCGAAGTCGACGATGTGTTCCTTGATCTCGACGACCGGCAGACCTGAGGCGTCGAACGCCATGCCGAGCTCCTTTTCGGCGATGTCCGCGTCGTCGACCACGATCCGCCAGCGGCGGGACTCGATCTCCTCGGGTGGCCCGATGACGAGGGGCAGCTCGGCCACCCCGGCGAGCTCTCCCGCTTCGACATGGCGAGCGAACTCGACGTCGACGACCTCGCCGTCGAACGCCGCCCGGCGCAGGTTCTCCGGAGTGTCGACCATCAGCAGTTCGCCGTCCGAGAGCAGGCCGACCATGTCGCAGTAGGACGCTTCTCCGACGTATTGCGTCGTCACGAGGATCGTGCGGCCGCCCTCGCGGAGCTCGCGGAACCGCTCCCAGAACTTCGCCCGCAGGATCGGGTCGATCCCCGCCGTCGGCTCGTCGAGGAACAGGATCGGCGGGTCGTGGACGAAGCTGGCCGCGAGCGCGAGCCGGCGCTGCATCCCGCCGGAGACCTCGCGCACGCGCTTGTCGGAGTGCTCTTCCAGCTCCACCCAGGAGAGCAGCTGGCGCAGCCGCCGGCGCCGCCGGAAGCGCAGCCCGTACATCGACGCGTGGAAGCTGAGGTTCTCCCAGAGCGAGAGTTCCGGGAACAGCGCCGGGATCTGCGGGAGGTAGCCGATCTGCTGCCGTTCCCGGTCGGTGAGCTGGCTGGAGGGTCGGCCATTGATCCGCGCCCAACCCGTCGACGGCTCGTAGAGGCCGGTCAGCAGGCGCACGGTCGTCGTCTTGCCGCAGCCGCTCGGTCCGATCAGTCCGACGATGGACCCGGCGGTGATGTGGAGATCGACGCCGCGGACGACGGCCGCGCCGTCGAACGACTTCCCGAGGCCCTCACAGGCGATCACCGCCGTGTCGCCCGTTTGTCCCACAAGCCGCTCCTCTGCCACTCGTCACCCCGTAGTGACTCCGGGGCACCCGTACCCCCGACGCGCATCGGAGAAACAGGCGCTCGCCGTCGTGTATAGGGCATCGGGCAGCGGGGAATTCTTAGTAGTGAGGCGGGCAGCATCACGAGGAAGTGAGCGATATGACTATGTGGGAGTACCGGGTCGAACTCGGCACCCTGGACCGAGATCTCGTTGGTTACGACGTCGAAGCAGTCGACGGCAAGATCGGCAAGATCGATGAGGCCAGCAACGAGGCCGGATCCGCGTACCTGGTCGTCGACACCGGGTTCTGGATCTTCGGCAAGAAGCGCCTGATCCCCGCCGGCGTCGTGGACCGCGTCGACGATACCGACCGCAAGGCCTACGTGCGGATGACCAAGGACCAGATCAAGTCCGCTCCCGACTTCGAGGAGCAGCACCGCGCCGACCGCGAGCTGTACGACAAGTACTACGACACGTACTGGTCGTAGCAGGAGCAGAGAGGGCCGGGCCCCACCGGGGCCCGGCCCTTTCGCGTGCGTGGGCGCGCGACCGGACCCCGGTTCCTCATTTGTGTCACCGAACATGTCGTCGACGACGTACTCGGTGACACAAACGGTTGTGTGTCGGCGTCGTCACTCGCGCCGTCCGGTGCACGAGACTGTGACGTCGTGCACGAGGTGGCGTTTCCGGCCGTCGAAGCGTCGTCGGCGGTGCACGACGCCCTCACGCCCCTCCGCGAGCTGATCGCCACCGACCCCGGCATCCCGTCGGACTCCGAGTCGAGTGTGCGGGCCGAGGTGCTACCGCGCCGCACGTCGGCGGGTGAGGTCGAGCTGAGCCGGTGCTACTGGTCGGTGCAGCGCGCCGATCCGACGGGCGGCTACGGCTTCGCCGCCCGAACGCTGCACTGGGACCGCCGCAGCCGGCAGGCGCGAGTGGTCGAGTTCCCGGACGAGCCGGTGATGGACTGGCTGACCGGGCCGGCCGGAGCGCTGACATCGCACGGCGAGCACGCCCGCCTGCACGTCCTGCGCTACATCCCGCTGCGGCGCGTGACGTTCGCCCTCGAGCAGGCGGCCGGTCTGCCGCCTCGCGTGATCGCCAAGACGAAACGACGCCGCAGCATCCTGCCGCGCGGCCCGCGCCCTGCTCGGCGCCCGGCGCGCCGTCGTGCGGGGCGACGTGGACGCGTTCCGCGTGCCGCCGCCCGTCGGGCTCGACGCTGGGCGACGGCTGCTCTACCTCGCCGAGCTCCCGGGGCGCTCGTTGTCCGAGCTTCTCGCCGCCGGGCAGCTCGATCGGAGCGACGCACTGCATCGGCTCGGCCGCGTCCACCGAGCGGTGCACGAGCTCGACGTCCGCCGCATCCCGGTGCGCCGCAACGCCGACTGGCTCGCCGTCACGGCGGCCGCGGCCGACCAGATCGGCATCCTCGTGCCGTCCGCGCGTGGGCAGGTCGCGGCGCTCGTCGACCGCCTCGGCCGCACGATGCCGGAGGACACCGACCTCGCGTTCTGCCAGGGCGACTTCGTGCCGTCGCAGATCCTGTGCGACCCGAGCGGTTGGACGGTCCTCGACTTCGACGACGCCCATCACGCCGATCCGCACGCCGAGGTCGCCGCGCTCACTGTCGCGCTCGGCTGGGAGTTGTCCCACGCCACCCCGGCCGACGCCGACGCGGCCCGCAGGGCGTACGTGGCGGGCTACTGCGCGCGAGCGGGGCGGCGGCTCGACCCCGACCCGGTGGGAGTGGTTCGTCGCCGTGGCGCAGGTGCGCTACCTCGCCCGGCGTTTGGTCAAGGGCCGGGCCCGCCCGGGCGAGGCCGCCGCCGTGCTCGACGAGGTGGACACCGGGCGTGCCGAGGGGCTCGACGCGCTCGCCTGAGCCTCCCGCACGAGCTCACCGATCGAGCACAGGGTGGCGTGCGGGTGGACGTGCAGGAGGCGGGCGAGCTCGTCGACGTGATCGAAGTCGGCGTCGGTCATCTCGGCGTGGTGGAGCATCACGCCCACCGGCTGCCCGCCGGAGGCAGCCGTGGCGAGCAGCTCGCCCCGCTCCACGGCGTCGACATGACCGCCGCCGCGGCGCTTGGCGAGCCAGTCCACGTGGACCGGGACCTCGACGAGGCCGGCGATGTCGAACGGGACTGCGGTGGCGTCACGCGAGAGGCCGAGGACGCCCTCGTCGCGCAGGACACGCGCGGTCGCGGCGCTGCATCGGTTCCATGGCGGGACGAAGACCTCGCCGGCCGCCGGACCGAACGCGGCGAGCATCGTCTCCCGTCCCCGCCGGACGTCGGTGCGTACGGCGTCGTCGGTCCGGGCCGCGCCGAACTCACAGCGCCGGCCCTCCGGTTCGTGGTTCACATGGGCCCAGCCGTGCTGAGAGAACCTGATCGGCCCGTGCCGGGCCCGCCGGGCGAGTTCGGCGGCCAGCCGGGTGGACAGGTGGGCCGGGATGACGGCCAGATCGACCGGCGTCGCGGTGGTCGCCAGGCGGTCGAGCAGCACCCACAGCCGCTCGTCGCCCCAGCCGACATCGTCGTCGCGGAAGAAGAAGCGGACAGGACGGTCGGCCCGATCGAGTCGAGCCCGCAGCGTGTCGAGCCAGCCGGTCATCGTGCGAGGAGGGATGCGATCAACTCGGTCGTGCAGCGGGCGCCGTCGAGACGGAGGGAGATCCGGGAGTGCGAGCCCGCCAGGGCGACGCGGACGGCATCGACGAGCGCACCCGGGGAGAGGGCGCGCGGCGTCGAGCAGGGTGACGGCCCTCAACTCCTCCAGCCGGCGGGCTCGGCGCAGCTGCTCGTCCTCGCGTCCCTCGGCGTAGGGCACGACGACCGCGGGCGTGCCGGACGCGAGCACGTCCATCGTCGTGTTGTACCCGCACTGGCTCACCGACACCGCCGACGCAGCCATCTCCGCGGCCAGGTCCGGGACGAAGCGGAGAAGCCGAACGCTCGGTGTCGCCGCCGCGAGCGCCGCCAGTTCGACGTGTTGCGCGGGCGGTAGGAACGGGCCGGTGACGGCGGTGGTGCGCAGTCCGAGCTCGCCGTGGAGCGCGGGGGCGGCCTCGATCGCGGCGCGTAACAGCGGGTGGCCCACCAGCCCGCCGCCGGCGGAGACGCACGCCTGATCGCGCCGCACCGGACGCGCGGTCGCGCCACCGCGGAGCGGGCGCCGGTCGACGAAGCCGGTGTAGTGCACCGGGACGCGCAGCGGGGTCCGCGGCGCGAACGACTCATCGAGGCGGGCGAAGCGCGGGTCGGCGTGGACGAGGACGCCGTCGAACCAGCGGTTGGCCACGAGGCTGGCCTGTTCGTCGTGGCGCGCCTGGTCACGCCGCGAGGAGACGAGGATGTCGCGCACGCTGGAGAGGACCAGCGGGCGGGGCGAGATGGCGTGGGTTGCCTCGAGCAGCGGCACGAGCTCGAACGCGAACTTCCGCCGTCCGAACGGGTAGAGCTCCACGATCACGGCCGCCGGCCGCACGGTGCCCAGCTCGTCGAGAATGCGCGCGACCCGGACGCGCTGGGCGGACTCGACGGTCCGTTGCGGGTCCCGGCTGACGAGCTCGTAGCCGTCCCCGTGGCCGAGCGGCGGCAGCGACACCAGCCGGATCGCGCCCGGCACGCGCACCTCGGCCGGGACGGCTCCGCCGCTCAAAAGGGTCACGTCGAACCGGGCGGACAGCGCGTCGGCCAGGGCGAGCGAGCGAACGAGATGGCCCATGCCGACGGAGTGCTGGCAGTAGAAGAGCAGACCGGGACGGGTCAACGCGTGCCGCTCCTCGCAGTCGTGAGCACCCCGTCCGCCTCCTGGAGGAGGACCGGGAGCCGAGCGAGGCTCGCCGGGAGGACCCGGTGCACCGCCCGGGCGGCTCGCTCTACGAGCAGCGCCGCGGCCGTGTACCAGCGCAGCGCGGCCGCGTCGATGCCTCCGTGGGCGGCGTAGCCGGCGAGGAACGCGGCGCGCAGGCGGTCCTCCTCGGCCGAGGTGAGGCCCCCAACCAGGCGCCGGTGTCGCAGCCCGGCGAGCACGCTGCCGACGTCGGCCGCCGGGTGACCCCGCCCACACTGATCGAGATCCACGAGGTGCACGTCCTCTCCCGACAGCAGGGCGTTCTTCGGGTGGACGTCGCCGTGCACGAGTGTCGACCCCGTGGGTGGTGAACCCGCGTCCAGGCGCGCCAGCAGCGCGAAGGCGGCGCCCGCCGCGTCGGGGCGGGCGGTCGCGACGGCGGCCGCCGCGTCGCGCAGAGCACCGGCCGAGACGCGGGTGAACGCCGGCTCGGAGCCGGCCGGGACCCGGTGCAGCCGCGCCAGCGCGCCGCCCAGCGCGCGCATCGCCAGGACGAGGCGGGCGCCGCGCAACTGGTCGCAGCGCCAGCCGGGCACCGCCTCGAGCACGAGTAGACGACATGCCGGCACGTACGCGACGACGTTTGGGACTCGGACACCAGCAGCCTTCACCGCCCCGGCGAGACGGCGGTAGCGGTCGACCGTTCCGCTGAACCGCTCGGGCTCGGCGTAGACCTTCAGGTAGGCGGTGACGAGTCCCGCGGCGTCGTGGGCGCGCATCGTCACGGACTTCTCCGGCGCGTAGGCGACCACCTCGGTGACGTCGGCGGGGATCCCGAGGCCGGCCAGGATCGACGCCTCGTCTCCGATGAGCGCGCCGAGCCCGGTGAGCTTCCGATCGAAGGGGAACACCCACGACACGGCGTCGAGGGCGTCGTCATGGATCACGGCGCGGAGCCCGGCTACTTCGCCGCGGCCGACGCCCGCCGCGGCCACGAGCCGGGGGATGCGCTCGGCGGGCGCCATCCGCGTGGAGACGAGGTGGTCGGTGCCGGCGACGGGGACCCGGTGCAGAACGCGCAGGCTGCGGCCGATCCGGTACTTCGTCCGGATCCGCGTGACGGGCCCGAGCGGCGAGCCCGCCGGCACGCCGAGGAGGCCTGGGAGTCGGGCGGCCATCACGGACACGTCGAGGAGCGCGTCACGATGGGGGAGCGCAGCATCGGGTGCCAACAGGTCCACGGTCAGCCCTCGTCGTCCCGGGCCGGCGCGGTGCCCCACCCGTCGCCGATCGGCACCGGATCGGGGGCCGGGCCGGGGCCGGACCACTCCAGCGCGTCGCCCTCGTGGATCGCCAGCTGCTCGACGGCGCCGGTGTGGTCGACGCGCATCCACGCGAACGCGTGCCGTCACGCGCAGCGGGCCGAGGCCCAGTCGACACGCGTCGGGCGCCCACGCCACGTGGTCCGTGGCGCGTCCGTCGCCGCCGACACCGTCGACACGCAACGACACGATGCCCGGCGACGCCTGGTCCACCGTGAGCCGCGGCGGGGCCAGTCCGGTGCGCCGGGGCCAGAGCGCGAGCACGAATTCGGCGCGTGATGCGACCCGCTCGACGGTGACGACGGGCGCTCGGTGCTTGACGCCGTAGACCGGCGCGACCCAACCATCCTCGATCGCGGGCACGTTGCCGCCGGCGTAGACGAGATCGACGTCGGGCGCTCGGACCACCGTGTCGCCGTTCCGCCGAGCGACGGTCGTGCGATCCCACGCCCGCGCCGTGAGGTGCATCCGGTGGCAGTAACGGTGCGTGGTGGGCGCGTCGAGGTGGTCGACGACGAGCCAGTACTCGCCGGCGAGAAACACGACATCCCTCGTGTGCACGGCGTCGTACGCCGGGCTCCGCACGCGGGTGCGCACCACGTCGAGCGCAGCCGTGTGGCGCCGCCACACGATGCGGGCCTGAGCGACGTCGGACTTCGGCCGGCCGCGACGATAGGGAGTCTGGTCGCGGCCGTCGACGGTGACCGTGTTGTGCGCCGCGGTCGACTTGAACCACCGCCGCCAGTTCGGTCCGCTCTCCGAGTAGGTGTAACGGCCCGGGTCGACGACGAGGGGCCGGCCGTGGGCGTAGGCCTCCAGGCTGAGCGCGTCGTAGTGACCGTGGCCGCCGTCGCCGAGCGGGCCGGCGTCGAGCACGAGCCAGCGCTCGTCGGCGTATGCGGATCCACGCTCACCCCACCCGCTGCGCTGCACCACGTACCCGGCACAGGGGAACGAGACGAGGCGCTCGAGCGGCGGGGTGCCCTCGGCGCCGGCCGTGGCCGCCCACCGCAGCTCGGGGATCCCGAGGAGCCGGTCGGCGAGCAGGAGCAGGCCGCGATGGTCCTCCTCGTCGGCGTCGGACAGGGCGGGAATCCGCCCGTCCGGGCGGTGCAGGTGGACGGCCACGCGGCAGGCGAGCCGCAGGCGATCGTCGTAGCCGGCGGGCACGGCGAGCCCGAACCGCCGGGCGTTGGCGAGCCCGCCGAGGAACGAGCGCAGCGCGATGTGGTGGTAGTGCGTGGAGCACTCGCGGTGGACGCCGTCGGGCCAGACGTCCTCGCGCAGGTTGCGGTGCAGGTCCGCCCACGCCTGGGCGGCGAGCTCACCCGTGGGGTCGACGGCCGGCAGGGCCAGCGCGGTCACGAAGAGCGCGTACAGCTCGAGGGTTCGGTGGTTGCGCTCCGGCGTGAGGTGCGTCCGGAGATAGGCGATCTGGGCGGCGATGCTCTCGAGGAGCGCGTCGACCGTCTGCGCAGATGGCCCGGGCCGGCCCTCGCCCGTGAAGGCCTGCCATGCGTACACCCAGTTCTGCAGACGCCGTCCGATCACGTCGCTGGGGTCGTGGTCGACGGGCACCTGGTCGATCCACGACGTCACGAGCCTCTCCCAGGACTCCAGGTAGGCGGCAGCGCCGGTGCTCGCGTAGGCGTCGGCCAGATCGAGCCCGAAGTAGAACTTGCTCCACTCGATGCGCCACTCCTCGTCGTGCGGGAGCCCGCTCGCGATCCAGTCGGGTGGGAGGGGGAGGGCGAGCGTGACGCCACCCGCCGTGAAGCGTCCCGCGACCGCGTCGTCCGCAACCGCGCGGCTGCGGTGCAGCTCCTCGATCACGCAGAAGACCGGGCGCAGCTCGACGCCCGTCCGGCCCGTCGCCACGCTCACGGCACCGCCTCGGCGAAGACCTCGGCGAGGTCGGCGGCCAGGCGATCGCCGTCGAAGCACTCGGCCACGCGGCGGCGGCCGGCGGCGGCGAGGCGGCCCGCCAGCGCGGCGTCCGTCCCGACCCGGGCCCACGCGTCGGCGAGCGAGCGAGGGTCGTCGGGCGGGACGAGCATGCCGTGGACCCCGTCGCGCACCAGCTCGGGGATGCCCGACACGTTCGTCGTGACCACCGGCGTGGAGCACGCCATCGCCTCGACGAGCACGTTCGGGATGCCGTCCCGGTCGCCATCGTCGACGATCCGGCAGGCGAGGCTGAACACGGAAGCCCGCTGGTACTCGGTGAACAACTCGTCGGGTGTGAGCGGTCCGACGATGCTGACGCAGCCCTCCAGCCCATGAGCCGCCACGAGGTCGCGCACCTCGGGCTCGTGGTCCCCGTGCTCGCCGGCGATGACCGCCTCGAACGGCACGCCGCGGCCCCGCAGCTCCGCGCAGGCCTCGACGAACGTGTCGAACCCCTTCTTGCGCACGAGCCGGCCAACGCCGAGGATGCGCAGCACCTGACCCTGGCTGCGTCTCGACGGCTGTGCGGTCAGTGTCGCGAAGTCAGTGCTCAGGCCGTGGTGGACGACGTGCACCGGGGTCTCGGTGCCGAGAGCGCGGAGGTGGCCACCGTTGGCCTCGGTGCACGTGACCACGAACTCGGCGGCCGCGGTCTTGCGCGCCAGCAACCCCGCCGGGTTCAGGTCTTCGCTGTAGAGGTCCTTGGCGTGCCCGGTGAAGGAGAACGGCAGCCCGGTGATCGTCGCCGCCAGCCACGCAACGGTGGTCGATCCGTGGGCGAAGTGGGCGTGCAGGTGGACGACGGCGGGATCGTCGAGGACGCGCTGCGCCAGCGCCACGGCGAGCAGGAACTCCTTGAGGTACCGCTTGCGCGGGGCGGCCAGCGGGCCCTCGCGCGCCCGCCACGCCTGGGCCGCGGCTGCCCCGGCTGCTCGCGCCAGTCCGGTCGGGCGTCGCCGCGCCACATCGGTGAGGGCGGGAGCGAACGGGCGGAGGTTGCGCGCCAGCCACGGCAGGGCGTGGCTGCCCGACAGTGACGTCGTGGCGGGGAGATACGACGGGACGGCGCGGATGCGGTCGACGACGGGATGCCGGTCGGGCTCGTCGGCTGGCTTGAGCACGAACAGCCGCAGTCGCACGCCGAGCGCTTCGAGTCGGTGGATCTCGCTCGCGATGAACGTCTCGGAGCGACGCGGGAAGCCTTTCAGGACGTAGGCGATGGCGGGGCCCGGCTCAGCCATACAGCCCGTCCAGGTGCACGCACAGCGCCGCGGTGCACGCGGCGAGGTCGTAGTGGGCGACCGCCCGGCGCCGGCCGGCGACCCCGAGGCGCCGGCCCAGGGCCGGGTCGTCGCGGAGGCGGCGGAGCGCCGACGCGAGGGCTTCGGGGTCATCCGGCGGAACCAGCAGTCCGCTCTCGCCGTGGACCACGGCGTCGGAGATCGCGGCGACGTCGCTCGCGACCACCGCCACCCCCGATGCCATCGCCTCCAGCACGACGTTCGGCAGCCCGTCCCGGTCGCCACGGCCGTCGATCACCGACGGCACGACGACGACGTCGGCGCGCGCGTACTCCGCGGGGAGGTCGAGGTGCGTGCGGGGACCGGCAAACTCCACCCGCGCGGCGACGCCACGACGCTCGGCGTCTCGGCGCAGCCGCGTCCTCGTCGTCTCCTTCGCCAACGATGCGCAGCACCACCGAGCCGTCGAGCCGGGCCAGCGCGGCGAGGGCGACGGGGAAACCCTTCTTCTCGACGAGCCGCCCGACGGCCAGCACGCGCAACGGCGCGCGGCCACCCGTTCCGCGGGGATGAAGCGGGCGACGTCGACGCCGTGCGGCACGAGCCGGGCCCGGATCCCGACGCCGGCGAGCGCGCGAGCCGTTTCTCGGTTGCACGTCACGACGCCGCGTGCCCGGCGCGCCCGATCGGCGAGGACGGCCGGCTCGACCTTGCGCACGTCGAGGGCGTGGGCGCCGAACCCGAAGGGCACGCCCAGGCGCGCCGCGGCGCCCGCTGCGACTGCCGCCGGCTGATGGGCGAAGTATCCGTGCACTCCGTCGATCCGGACGCCGGTGAGGCGCTCGGCGACGGCGTCGGCCTGACGGTCCACGTCGCCGGCCGGAAGCACGGTCACGACTTCACCGAGTTCGGTCACTTGCGGCTGGCACGCCTTCCCGTCACCGGGCTTGGTGGCGAAGACGGCGGCGAGCATCCCTCGGCGGCGCAGGGCGAGCAGCTCGTTGAGGGCGAACGTCTCCGAGAGTCGCGGGAACCCGCTCATCACGACCGCGACGCGCGCCGTCACGCCACCCGCCGCGCCGACGCAGCGTTCTGGACCCACTCCAGCTCGGCGCGGAGCCCGTCCTCGAGGTTCACGGTCGGCCGCCAGTCGAGGTCGCGGCGGGCCGCCGTCGTGTCGGCCGCGGTCCGGCGGACGTCACCCCGCTGATGGGCCACCCGGCGCAGCTCGAGGCGCGTGCCGGCGAGACGCTCGACGATTTCGACGACGCGGGCGAGGCTCGCCTCCGCGCCGCCGCCGACGTTGTAGATGGGGGCCGGCTCGGGGGCCGAGGCGGCCCGCAGGGTCGCGTCGCAGGCATCGCTCACGAACGTGAAGTCGCGTGACTGGAAGCCGTCGCCGTAGATGGCGAACGCGGTGCCGGCGAGGACCGCCTCACACATCTGACGCATCGCCATGTCGGGCCGTTGCCGCGGCCCGTACACGGTGAAGTAGCGCAGGCCGACGATCGCCAGGCCGTCGTCGCGGTAGACGCCGGCGAGGTCCTCGCACGCCCGCTTGGTCACGCCGTACGGCGACCGCGGTCGGGTCGGCGACTGCTCCGCGCACGGGAAGCCCGGCGCGTCGCCATACACCGACGATGACGAGGCCCACACCACGCGGCGACATCCCGCGGCCTGCGCCGCCTCGAACAACCGCTGGCTGGCGACCACGTTGTCGCGGGCGTAGCGGGCGAAGCTGGCGCCGAAGCTGCCGCGCACGCCGGGCTGGGCGGCGAGGTGGAAGACGGTGTCCCCCGGGCGCAGGACCGTCCGCCATGACTGGCCAACGAGGTCCGCCTCGACGAGGGCGAACCCGGGATCGCGTGCCAGGCCGGACAGGTTCTCCTCCTTCTCGCTCCGCGGGTAGTAGTCCGTGAAGCTGTCCACGCCGACGACGTGCCAGCCGTCCGCGATCAGCCGCTCGCAGAGGAACGAGCCGATGAACCCGGCCGCGCCGGTCACCACCGCGCGACGCGACGGGGCGGTCACTGGTGCACCCTGTCTCTGATGCGAGCGACCGAGCGCCAGCGAGGGAGCGGCCAGCAACGGCCTGCGTGGCCGGGGAACGCATTGACGGTCACGCCCGCCCCTCCACGACCTCGTGCTGCAGCTGGGTCAGCCACAGGTCCTGGAACTTCGAACGCGACGACAGCAGCGTGTCCGGCTCGCCGACCTCGACGAGCCGACCCCCCTCGAGCACGGCGACCAGGTCGGCCTGACGGGCGAGCGCCATCGAGTGCGTGATCAGCACCGTCGTGCGGCCGCGCATGAGCGACGCGATGCCGGCGAGGACGCGCTGTTCACTCGCCGCATCGAGGCCGGTGGTGGGCTCGTCGAGTATCAGCACCGGCGGGTCGCGGAGGAGCACGCGCGCGATCCCGAGGCGCTGCCGCTGACCGCCGGACAACCCCAGCCCTCCGGGACCGAGGTCCGTGTCGTACCCGTCGGGCAGGGCGGCGATGAACTCCGCCGCGCCGGCGAGCGCGGCCGCCCGCTCGACGTCCGACCGGTGCACCTCCCGCCCGTAGGCGATGTTCTCGGCGACGGAACCGCTGAACAGGATCGTGTCCTGGAGCAGCAGTCCCACCTGCTGGCGCAGCCAGGCCAACGAGCAATCGCGTGCGTCGCGGCCGTCGAGCAGGACCCGCCCGGAGGTCGGGTCGTAGAACCGGGCCACGAGCGCGCCGATCGTCGACTTGCCGGCGCCCGACGCCCCGATCAGCGCGATTCGCCGCCCCGCGGGAACACAGAGGGTGATGTCCTCGACCGCCCACCGATCTGATCGGTACCGGAACGAGATGTGGTCGAGGGTGAGCTCGCCGGCCGGCCGGCCACCCGCGTAGTGACCGCGCTCCTCGAGGATCTCGTCGGAGCGGAGCACGTCGCCGATGCGGTCGAGCCGTGCCATCGCCCGGGCGAAGCGGGTCGACTGACGGGCGATCTCGCGCAGGGGTCGGTACAGGCGGTTGCTGTAGGACACGAACACGACGAGGTCCCCGGGGGTGATGCGCCCGGCGGCGACGCGCAGCACGCCGATGGCGAGAATGAGCGCGGTCGACACCGCCCCGAGCAGGTCGACGGCGACGCCGAACCGGGCCTCGAGGCGAGAGGCCTCGACGCCGACGGCGAGGCGCTCGTTGCTGCTCCGCTCCACCCGCGCCCGCTCGTAGCCCTCGGTGCCGAACGCCTTGACGACCGGCATCGCGGAGAGGGCCTCGTTGGCGAGGGAGGCGATCTCACCCTCCTTCGCCCGCTGGCGGCTGGCCGCCTTGCGAACCTTTGCCTGGTAGTGGCGGATCACGACGAACAGCGGTGGGACGACGCAGAACGCGCCGAGCGTGAGTACCGGGTCGAGGACGACGCAGACGACGACCATGCCGGTGAGGAGCAGCACCGCCGAGGCGAGACCACCGATCGTGTCGGAGAAGAGATAGCCCACGGCGTTCACGTCGCCGGTGACGTGGGTCAGCAGATCGCCCTTCTGCCGTTTGGCGTGGAACGAGAGCGAGAGCCGCTGCATCTGTCCGTACGTGGCGACCCGCAGGCTGTGCACGATCCGCTCGCCGGCGCGGTTGAGCCAGAACTCGGACCAGTAGGACGCCGCCGCGTTGACCACGGCGATGCCGAGCACGACGGCGAGCACGAGCAGGATGAACGAGATGTCGGAGCGCTCCAGGGTGAAGGGCACGTCGTCGCTCCGCTCGGCGAGCCGGTCGATCGCGAACTTGAGCGGCCAGGGGGTGGCCAGTGAGGCGATCGTGCCGGCGATCGTGCACACCGCGGCGCCGGCGAGCGCGCCGGTGTGACGGGCGAGGAACGGCCGCAAGAACTGCCACGTGCGCGCCCGGTCGACCCGGTCACCGTTGTGCTCGTTCATCGCCGGCTCCTCGTCGCGGCGAGCCGCACGAGGACCTGCGCCGCCCGCTCGGCACCGTCCAGGGTGACGCCCGCCTCGCGCAGCTGGGTCGGAGTCAACCGACGGTCACGGTCGAGCAGCCAGCTGACCTCCTCGGCATCGGCCCCTTCGTCGACGACGTCCGCCAGCCCGAGTGCGGCCAGCCGCCCGGCTCGGATGGCCTGTTCCCGGCGCGGGCTGCGCCGCGGCACGAGGATCGGCCGGCGCCCGGCGGCGAGCGCCTCGAGCGTCGAGTTGTAGCCCGCCATGCAGAGCACCGCCTCGGCGCGCGAGAACAACGCGCCGCACGACGGCACCCCGTCGAGCACCCGCAGGCGGCCGGCGCCCGCGTCCGGCTGCAAGCCCGCGGTGCGCGCGGCGTACGGCCCGGCGGCGATCACCCCCCGCCATGCCGGCTTCAGCTCGACCAGCCGGGACCCGAGCCGGAACACCTGGGCACCGTCGCCCCCACCGCCGGCCGCCACCGCCAGCAGACGCGGCTCGCGGTCGGCGCGGGGCGGACGCATGACGACCCACCCGCAGTACTGCGGCCTCGTGCGCAGTCCGTACTCTGCCTGGTGGTCGACGAGGAGCGGCGCGCCGTAGACGAGGACGCGGTCGTACAGGTCGATGGCGTCCTGCCAGGCGGGGCTGGCGAGCTCCTGGGCCACGACCGTCGGCTCGTCGAGAACGTCGCGGAGCCCGAGTACGAGGGCCGCCCCGGATCGGCGGGCGCGCTCGAGACCGTCGCGAAGCTCCCCGGCGGTGCCGAAGGGATGACGGTCGACGATGACGACGTCGGGCGGGTCGGCCTCGATCTCGTCGACGAGTGCGGTGCCCCGTCGGGCGACCGCCTCGGTGAACGGGATCGTCCCGTTGCGGTAGGCGCCGTCGGAGTCCTTGAGCAGGGAAGGGACGCGCACGACGCGCAGGTTTCCCTCGTCCTCCAGCCACGCGACCCGCTTGCTGATCCCGGTCACGAGCACGACCTCGGCGGTGGGGTCGAGGGCGAGCACCTCCTGCGCGATCACGGCGTTGCGGCGGGCGTGGCCGAGGCCGAAGCCGTCGTGGGAGAAGAAGAGGTAGCGGCTCGCACGGCCCGGTGGTCGGCGGTCGGCAACGACGCGCGCACCTCCGTCGCCTCGTGTCGAGCCCTCGCCACCTCGGCCACCCATGTCGCTGCTCCACCATCGTGTCGCGCCCGAGGATGGACACGTCGTGGCTGCTGCGGGGGTTGGGTCGGCGTCCCGAAAAATTCGACGTGGCTTGGCTTGCCGGTCGCCGGTTGTTCACGCGGTGGTCGGCAACACCGCCCGTAGGACCTCGTACCGCGCCAAAGCCCGCTCCAGCGCGAGCTCCCAACCCGGGGCGCGCCGGCGGAGGTGCCGGTGGCATCGCGTGAGGAACTCGGCGTCGGCGAGCGCGGCGAGGAGCCCGAGGCGGACCGGCCGGCCGGGCGCCTCGCGGCCATAGGAGTCGAGCAAGGCCTCGACGAACGCCTGGATCGTCGGCTCGGGGAGGTCGCGTGTCGCCACGTCGACGACGAGCTCGGCGAGGTCCAGCTCGGCGTCGCCGGCGGCCACCGAGTCGAGGTCGACCAGCACCGGGCCGCCCGCACCGTCGACGAACTGGTCGAGGTGGAGGTCGCCGTGCACGAGCGCGGCGGGCGCGCCGATCCCGAACGACGCGTCGCGCGGGGCGATCGTGTCCACCGCCGACCGGCAGCGGGGGAGCGCATCCCCGAGCTTGGCGGCCTTCTTGCGCCCCTCGGCCAGGCAGTCCTCCCAGCGGATCTCGCGATCTTCGGGCCGCGCGCTGTCGTGGAGCGCGGCGACGATGGTGGCGACGCGGCGGGCAAGGTCCGCCGCGCAAGCGACGTTGGCACCGACGCGCACCGGCTCGCCCGGGACGCCGAGCGTCCACAACACGCGCAACTCGGGATCGGCGCCGAGCGGCTGGGCGATGCGCAGTCCCGGCCGTGACTGCCGCCAGAGCTGGTCGTGGCGGGCGCCCATCGCGGTCGGATCGACGGCCAGCGCCTTGGCGAAGACGGTGACGGGCGCCCGACCGGGACCGCCGGCGCTGTCGTAGCGGAGTGTTGCGCTGACCTCGGGCTGGTAGCGGACGACGGTGACGTCGAACGCGCCGGACAGCAGCGGTGGGGTGACCCGACCGGGATCGACGAGCTGGGCGAGCGCCGGCAACGACGGATCGGCGGGGAAGACCCAGACGATCAGATCGTCATCGGGGAGGTGGGTCCCACCAGCGGTCTGGCCGGTCGCGACGAGGTCCGCCCACGCCTCGTGGCTGCCCCCGTCCGGATAGGCACGGAGGTAGAGCAGGACGTCGTCGCCGGCGTGGCCGGCCGCCGGCACCGAGTACGTCGCCCACCCTCGGCACCGGGGGGACGATGGGCGATGGCTGTGGCGGATGTGCGCATCGACGAGCCGGCACGGTGCGGTGACGTCGCCGAGCCCGAGGGTCCGGGCGTGCCCGCCGATCACGTCGCTCATGCGCTCGGCGTCGGCGATGTCGGGGACGAACACGACGGGGGGCGATGGTACCGTCGAGGCGGTGAGCGAGCACGCCCGCTATCGGGGGCGGCTCGAGGTGCTCGCGGCCAGTCAGTTCGCGGACACGGTTGCGCGGGTCGCCGGTGAGCGCGGGTGGGTGGCGGTCGGTGCCACGGCGCGGCGCA
Organism: uncultured Acidimicrobiia bacterium; assembly: GCA_963827075.1. Taxonomy (GTDB): domain Bacteria; phylum Actinomycetota; class Acidimicrobiia; order Acidimicrobiales; family Ilumatobacteraceae; genus JALZMG01. The sequence goes on from CAWGZN010000008.1 coordinate 27,553, forward strand.
CATTCGGTCGGTTCGAGCCCGGTGCGACTCCGTGGGCGACGTTGCTGTACGCGCTCGGGACGACGTACGTGCGCGTCGACGCGTTCGAGGACGCCGCCGATCCGCTGCGCTTCTCCCGGGTCGAGCACGACCATGCCGTCGCCGGGCTGGACGCGTTCCTGCGAGCTCATCCCGACGCCGTGATCGTCCGCTACCGACCGGGCCAGCGGTGTGTCCTGCGTATCGGCGACCGCTTCGTGAAGCTGGTTCGTCCCGAGGTCGGCGCCCGCCTCGACGACGCCGGGCGGCAGCTGTGGAACGCCCGCTCGACGGGTGACCTTCCGTTCCGGGTGGCCGAGCCGGATCGCTGGGACGCCGGCCAGCAGGCGCTGTGGCAGGGAGTGGTCGCGGGGGACCCGGTCGGGACGGCGCTGGCGGGCGGCCGAGGTGGCTCGATCGCCGAGCACGTCGGCGCCGCACTCGGCGCGCTCGCCACCGCGCCCGTCGAGCCCTGGCAGAAGTGGTCCGCCGAGGACCAGCGCCGGCGCACCGAACGAGCCGGCGCGCAGATCGTCCGCCGGGTGCCGGAGCTGCGCGATCAGATCGCCGACGTGCTCGATCGCCGTCGCCGCCTGCACGACTGCTTCTCGCCGCGCGCGCCGGTCCCGGTGCACGGCGCGGCCGCGCCCGATCAGTGGCTCGACGACGGATCGACGCTCGGGCTCGTCGACTTCGACCGATTCTCGTGGAGTGATCCCGAGCTCGACGCGGCGACGTTCCTCGGCGCGCTCGACTTCGACCGACAGTGGCGCGGATCGCTCGACGACCTCGAGGCTGCACTGCTCGCCGGGTTCGGACAGTCGAGGTTCGTCCCCGACCTCCGGCGGTGGGCCGCCTACCGTGTCGACACCCGGTTGCGCAAGGTCGCCCGCACGGCAATGGCCATCCGACCCGACGGTGACGAACGAGCGACTCGCCACCTCGACCTCGTCCTCGCCGCCCTCACCGCCGCCGAGCACCCCCACCGCCTCTGACGGTTCTGGCGACAGTGAGGATCACTGCAGTGATCCTTCGGCTCCGAAGAATCGACGGAATCGGCCGAGATGCGACGATGGCGCCGTGCGCATCGAATCGTCGATCACGTCGGTGTCCTGGATCCCGTCGGAAGCGATCACCGGGATGACGCGACTCCCGTTCGAGCTCGGGGTCGGGCACTACGACGACCCCCCTCCCGAATCGCTCGCCAATCTCGAGGACCTCCATGCCGCGGGCGCGTTCCGCTTTGCCAACCGGCTCGAAGGCTGGATCGAGGTCGACGACGGCCGCATCGTCGGGCACGGGCAGTCCGGCCGGAGCTACCTCAGTCGCACGCTCATGGGGCTCGGTCGCGCCCAGGTCGCGTTCCAACCCGCCGCCTTCCCCGATCTCCAGCCGACGCCGGAGGTGACCGAGACCGCCGTGCGCTTCATGAAGACGTCGGGTGGCCGCCCCGGCGTGCCCGCGCCGCGATGGGTCCAGGGAAAACCGTTCGTCCAGCTGCGGGGGCCGACCGTGTGGACGACGCTCGCCTTGACGATCAACGCCGACGGGACGTCCGATGGCGTGCTCGAAGGCGCCAGCTCGTTCCCGCGTCACTGGGTCTACGACGAGCGAGGCGCCCTGACCGCCAAGTCGGGTCTCATCGACTTCGAGGAGTGGTACCGCGGGGCGTACGGACCGCACAGCCCGTGGGGCGACGAGGACTCGCCGGCGGTGGTGACGATGGCCGAGACGGCGCTGGAGCGGGAGATGTCGGCGACGATCATGCACGGTGGGGCCCAGCCGGGTCGGCTGAAGTTGGCCGCCGGCGACACGCTCGTCGACCAGGGCGCGGCTGGGACCGAGCTCTACCTCCTCCTCGACGGTCTGCTGGCGGTCGAGGTGGACGGCCAGGTCGTCGCCGAGGTCGGTCCGGGCGCCGTCCTCGGTGAGCGGGCGCGGCTCGAGGGCGGGACGCGGACCTCGACGTTGCGCGCCGTCACCGACTGCCGGCTCGCCACGGCCGACGCGGCCGACCTCGACCCGCACGCGTTGGCTGAGCTGGCGACGGAGCACCGGCGGGAAGAGGAGGCGTGACGGTTCTTCGGAGTCCTGAGATCACTGAATGATCCTCACTGTCGGCAGAACCGGGTTCGCGGTGGTCTGACGTCAATTTGGTGTTGCGCTGACGTCAGAATGATGTCATTGTGGTGCGCGTGGAGATCAACGGGTACGTCGACCGACTGCGCGCCGACCTGGTCGCCGCCGCCGCATCCGGTGGCGAGACGATGGTCGACGCGGCCGAGCGGCTGGCCACGACGTTGGAAGCGGCCGTGCGCATGGTGCTGCTGGAGGCCCTCTCCGACGCCGCGGCCGAGATCAGCACCGAGCTCGACGGCGGCGCCGTCGAGGTGCGCCTGAAGGGACGCGAGCCGCAGTTCGTCGTCACCGCCCCCGCGACGGCAGCCGCCGCCGACGACGCCGCGCCCGCCGGCGGCGGCGACGAGACGGCCGACGACGGCATCACCGTGCGGATCACGCTGCGCCTGCCCGAGGGTCTCAAACAACGCGTCGAGGAGGCCGCCAACCGCTCCCGCCAGTCACTCAACACGTGGCTGGTCGAGGCGGCACGGGCCGCGACGCGCGAACCGGTCACGACCCGCGAGTGGCGCTTCGGTGGGCAGCGCCTGTCGGGCTGGGCCCGCTGACGGGCCAGGAAGGAGACAACGATGAACCACCGCTTCGCCACCCCCACCCCGCCTCGGTTGCGGATCGAGTTCCGCGCCGGATCGATCCTCGTCCGAACCGACGACGTCGAGGAGACCACCGTCGACCTCCGCGGTCGCCGGGACAACGAGGCGACCCGCCACCTGATCGCCGAGACGACGATCGAGCAACGCGGCAACGAGATCGTGGTGCTCGTGCCGAAGCGAACGGGCGGGCTCTTCGGTCGGTCGCCGGAGCTCGAGCTCGTGGTCAGCTCCCCCCGGCTGACCGCGCTGGCGATCGAGTCCGGCTCGGCCGACATCACCGGCCAGGGCGACTTCGCGACGTCGAGCGTGGTGACCGGCGCCGGCGACGTGACGATCGACCACATCGCCGGGTCGGCTCGGGTCCGCAGCGGCAGCGGTGACGTCCGGGTCGAGGCGATCGACGGCGACGCCGACGTCACCGCTGGCTCCGCCGACGTCCATCTCCTCGCCGTCGGCGGAGCCCTCTCGGTCACGACCGGGTCGGGCGACCTCCGGCTCGGCGAGGGTGGAACCGCGCTCGATGTGAAATCCGGGAGTGGTGACATCAGCGTCCAGGTGGCACCCGAGAAGCTGAGCGCGAAGACCGGGTCGGGCGATGTCAGCATCGACTCGGTCCGCCGCGGCGAGATCACCGCTCGCACGGCGTCCGGCGACATCCGGGCGGGCGTACCGGCCGGCACCGCCGCGTGGCTGGACGTACGCACGATCAGCGGGCGAGTGTCGAGTGATCTCGACGCCGCCGGCGAGCCCAGCGGCGACGAGGAGCGGGTCCGACTCCGGCTGGAGTCGGTCAGTGGCGACATCGACCTCGTGCGGGTCGCCGGGGATCAACGCGGGCACCCCAGCTAGACAGCTAGATTCGCACCTCGATGGGCAGGCTCTGCGAGCGACCGGACTGCTCGGAGGTCGCGTCTCTGGCGTACGGCTTCGACGCCGACCGGCTGCTCGTGTGGCTCGCCCCTCCTGACCCCGATGCCGACCGGCCACGCGCCGGGGCCCTGTGCCGGCGGCACGCCGACACCTTGGTCCCGCCCCGCGGGTGGACCCTCGACGACCGCAGGGAGGCGGTCCCGCGCCTGTTCTCCTGGACCGCCGACTTCGACGTCACGGACGATCTCGGCGGCGTGCTCGCCGCCGACTCGCCGCTGCTCGCACGCGCGTTCCGCGGCGCCGCCCGTCGAGCCTGACCGCACTTCGACCGATGCAGATCCCCGTCGAGATGATCATCGAGAACGCGTCACCCGCGGACGTCTTCCGCCACGTGTCCGCGCTCGACAACTACCCGAGCTGGATGCGGTTGGTGCACCGCGTCGATCCGGTGGAACCGGACGAGGGACGGCCGGCGTGGTGGGTCGAGTTGCGCGCCAAGGTCGGGATCTTCACCCGCTCCAAGCAACTGCGCATGGTGCGCACCGTGTACGAGCCGGATCAGCGGGTGCGCTTCGAGCGGGTGCAGCCCGACGAGCGCGACCACGCGACGTGGGTGATGACGGCGTCCACACAGCCGGCGGGCACCGACACCCGGCTGCTTGTGACCCTCGAGTACGGCGGGACGCTGTGGACCGGGGGAGTGCTCGAACGGATCCTCGAGGAGGAGGTCCGGCGGGGTCGCGAGTCACTCCGCCGTCTGGTCAGCGGCGAGCCCACGCGCTGAGCCGTCCGTCCGGCCGTCGCTCGAGATAGAGCTCGAGCCCGAAGCACACGCTCAGCGCGTCGCCGTCGAGGATGTCGTGGATCGGACCCTGGGCGAGCGCTCGTCCGTCCCGCAGCAGCAGGCAGTGCGTCATCGTCGTCGGGACGTCGTCGACGTGGTGGGTGACGAAGATCAGGGGCGGTGATCCGGGGTCGGCGGCGAGCTCGTCGAGGGCGGCGACGAGCTGCTCCCGACCGGCGAGATCGAGGCCGGCCGAGGGCTCGTCGAGGAGCACGACGGCGGGGTCGTTCATCAGCGTGCGGGCGAGCAGCACACGTTGACGCTCACCCGACGAGAGCGTCCCGAACTCGCGGTCGCCGAACGCGACGACGCCCATCCGGTCGAGGCACTCGCGGGCACGGGCGTCGTCGTCGGGGGTGTAGCGGTGCCACCACGGCTCGAGCGCGGCGTAACGGGCCGTGCGGACGATGTCGAGGGCCTGGAGGGCGGGTCGGAACTGCTCGGCCAGCGCCGCCGAGCTGTAGCCGATGCGCCGGCGCAGCTCGCGCACGTCGGTGTGCCCGAGGCGTTCGCCGAGCACGTCGACGGTCCCTGACGTCGGGTGCTCGTACAAGGCGGCGACGCGCAGCAGCGACGACTTGCCGCTCCCGTTGGGCCCGAGCAGCAGCCACCGCTCTCCGGTCCGGACGACCATCGAGATGTCGTCGAGGATGACGGTTGCCCCGCGCCGGAGCCGCACGTGATCGAGGCGCAACGGGTCGCCCACCCACCCAGCGTGGTCACGTCACGAAACTGACCCAAAATCGTCCGAATGCCGTCATGCAACTGCAACATGCGCTAGCCTCGCCGCCCGTGCCGCGCCGGAGAGGACCAGCCCTTGTCGCGCTGGTCGCCGCCGTCATGACGGTGCTGGCCGGCAGCCATCTCGTCGGCGCCGATACGGACGATGACGCCGCGGAGCGGGCGGCCGCCGAGATCGCCGCTGCCCAGGAGCGCGCCAACGATGCCGCCGCGGCCTACTTCGACGCCCTGTCCGAGCTCGAGCAGTTGGAGGACGAGGCGACGCGGTTGACCGCCGATGCCGCGGAGCTCGAGCGAGAGGTCGAGGCGTTGCGCGATCAGGTCGAGCAGGTGGCGGTCAACCGGTTCGTGGCGAGCGGCAACGCCGGCATCCCGCTGTTGAGCGGCGTCCGGGAACCGAGCGAGCGGCTCCAGGCGGAGGTGCTCGTCAGCGTGGTCACCGACACGTCGGCGGAGACGATGGACGAGTTCGAACGGGCGCGGCTCGAGTTGGAGGACAAGCAGGACGAGGTCGCCGCCAACCAGAAGGCCATCGACGAGCAGAAGGACGAGTTCCTCGCGCTCCAGGAGCAGGCCGAGGCCGAGGTGCAGCATCTGCAGGAGGTCGAGCAGCAGCGCCTGGAGGACGAACGGGTCCGCGAGGCGCTCGAGGCCCAGCGCGCCGAGGAGCAGCGCCAGCGCGAGCTGGAAGCCGAGCGCCAGCGCCAGGAGGCCGCCGAGCAGGCCGAGACGGAAGCGACCGCGGTCCCGGCGGGTCCGGAGCCCGAGCCCGACCAAGGTGGCGGCGACTCCCGCCCGACCGGCGAGCCCGAGTCCGAGGACGACGGTGACCCTCCGCTCCCGACGGCGCCGGAGCCCGAGCCCGAGCCCGAGCCTGAACCCGAGCCCGAACCCGAACCCGAGCCGGAACCCGAACCCGAGCCCGAACCGCCGTCAAGTGGGATGGTGTGCCCGGTCGCCGGCGCGTCGTCGTACAGCGACACCTACGGCGCAGCCCGCTCGGGCGGCCGGTCCCACGAAGGCGTCGACCTGCTCGCTCCCGCCGGCACCCCACTCGTGGCCGTCGTGTCCGGCAGCGTCGAGTTCGGATCGAGCCCGCTCGGTGGCAACTCGCTGTGGCTCCACGGCAGTGACGGCAACGCCTACTTCTACGCCCATCTCGAGCGCGTTCGAGGGCTCGTCGCGAGGGGTCTCGCAGAGCGAGGTCATCGGCTACGTCGGCGCCACCGGGAACGCCAACGGCACCAACCACCTCCACTTCGAGATCCACCCGGGTGGCGGTGCGTCGGTGAACCCGTACCCCTACGTGGTCGCCGCCGGCTGCTGACGTCCGTTCGGTCGCAGGACGACCGGCTCCCCGTGCGTCGCCGCGAGCTGGCCGCACGCGGCGTCGATGTCGGTGCCGCGGTTGCGGCGCACGGTGGCGTTGACACCGAGGCTCCGCAGCTGGTCGCGGAACGCGGTCACGCGAGCGGGACGTGATCCGCGCGTCGGCCACCCCGGGGTCGGGTTGAGCGGGATCAGGTTGACGTGCGCCGACGGGCGCAGCCGGCGGCAGAGGGCGGCCAGCTCGGTCGCGTCGGACGGTCGGTCGTTCACCCCGTCGATCAACGCCCACTCGAAGCTGATCCGCCGGCGGTTGGCGGCGAGGAACTCGGTGCACGCCTCGAGTAGGCCGTCGATCGGGTAGCGCCGGTTGATCGGGACGAGCTCGTCGCGCAAGGCGTCGTTCGCCGCGTGCAGGCTCACCGCGAGCGTCACCGGGAGACGGCGCTGGGCGAGCCGGCGGATGCCGGGGACGATGCCGACCGTCGAGATCGTGAGGTGGCGCGCGGACAGACCGAGCGCGCCGTGGAGCCGCTCGACGGCGGCCCACACCGCGGCCTCGTTGGCCAGCGGCTCGCCCATCCCCATGAACACGACGTTGCCGACCCGTCGCCCTTGGTCGCGAGCCCGGCGGGCCGCGCGCACGACCTGTTCGACGATCTCACCGGTGGTGAGGTGGCGGGCGAAGCCGGCCTGCCCGGTGGCGCAGAAGCCACAGCCCATCGCGCACCCCGCCTGGCTGGACACGCAGACCGTCGCCCGGTCGGGGTAGAGCATGAGCACCGTCTCGACTCGCGCCTCGCCGGCGAGCTCCCACAGGAACTTCACCGTGTCGCCGCGGTCGCTCACCGATTCGGCGCGTGGGATGAGCGCCGCCGGCAGGGCCGCGTCGATGGCGCGGCGAAGGCGCACCGGCAGGTCGGTCATCTCGTCCGGCTCGGCGAGCCTCGCGTAGAGCCCCTGCCACGCCTGTTCGACGCGGTAGGCCGGCTCGCCGGCGAGCACGGCGGCGAGATCGTCGCGGGTGGCCTCGTAGCGCGTCGTCGCGGTGGTGGTCGTGCTCACAACGTCGCGGTGTAGGCCCGGTCGGCGCGGTGGACGGTGAAGCCGATCTGCTCGTACATCGATCGGGCCGGTGCGTTGGCGCCGTCGACGTAGAGCATCCCGACGTCGATCCCTCGGCCGGCGATCGAGTCGAGCCCGGCGAGCGTCAGCTGACGACCGAGACCGAGACCCTGGAAGTCCGGGTCGATGCCGATCACGTAGATCTCGCCCAGCGGCGGATCGTGATCGCGATGCACCTTCGTCCAGCAGAAGCCGGCGAGCCGTCCGTCGCGCTCATGGAGGAGGAACCCCAGCGGGTCGAACCACGGCTCCGACTGCCGGCTGCGCAGCGTGGCCACCGTCCAGCCGCCCTGCTCGGGGTGGCCGGCGAACGCCCGGTTGTTGACCTCGACCCAGGCGGCGTCGTCGACGCCGGGGACGAACGGACGCGTCACGACGTCGTACTCGAGCCCGGTGGGCAGTGCCCGTCGCATCTGCAGCAGCTCGCGGCCGGGTGCGAGGCCGACCTGCCGGGCGAGGTCGTCGTGCACAGCGGTGGGCTCGAACACCCACCAGTGCACGGTCCCGCCACCGGCGTGGCGCACCTCGCCGAGCGCGGCGGCGAGGAGGTCGGCGCCGACGCCCGGCTGGTCGCCCCGCGCCGGATCGACGACGAGCTCGATCGTGGACGACTCGTTGCCGTGCGACACCTGGGCGTACCCGATCGGCTCCCCGTCGTCGCGGGCGATGACCGCGGCGAACCCGTCACCGCCGCCGCCCGCGAGGTCGATGCGGTGCTGGTCGGACAACGCCTCGTGCCCGTCGACCCGCTCGACGTCGGCGAGGAACCGCTCGATGCCGGCGATCTCGTCACGGTCCAGGCGGTGCCGGATGTCGAGGGTTGGCACGGTTCGACGGTAGTGCTCCTCGGGCGCGGCTCCACCCGTAGGCTCGGACCGGTCATGGTCGTGAACCCGACGCGCCCGATCCGGCCGCGCACGCCGAAGGGACGCGCGCGGGAGGTCGCCCGGCGGCTGGCCGAGACGTACCCGGACGCCGTCTGCGAGCTCGATTTCTCCAACCCGTTCGAGCTGCTGACGGCGACGATCCTGTCCGCCCAGACCACCGACGTCCGCGTGAACATGGTGACGCCGGTGCTGTTCGCCAAGTACCCGACGCCCGACGATCTGGCCCGGGCCGATCCGGCCGACGTCGAGGAGATCATCCGCTCCACCGGCTTCTACCAGAACAAGACCAAGAGCATCGTCGGGATGGCGACCACGCTCGTCGAGCGGTTCGGCGGAGAGGTCCCGACCGCGCTCGAGGACCTCGTGACGATCCCCGGGGTCGGGCGCAAGACCGGCAACGTCGTGCGCAGCGTCGCCTTCGACCTTCCGGGCCTGCCGGTCGACACCCACGTGACCCGGCTGTCCAAGCGCCTCGCGCTCACGACACATGACGATCCGGTGAAGATCGAGCTCGAGCTCAACGGCTACCTGCCGGCGAAGGAGCGGGGCCGGTTCAGCCTGCGGATGATCCTCCACGGGCGCCAGGTCTGCTTCGCTCGCACCCCCAATTGCGCCGGCTGCACGCTCGAGGACATCTGCCCGTCGAGCCGATTGCCCCGCCGGCGACGGAGTCGGGGAGGTCGGCGAAGCCCCGAACCGGGGGACAACGAACCCTAACTTGCCTCGGTTTTCGGCGGGTGTATGATGAGTGGACCAACCAGGTTCCCGCCACCTGGTTTGCTGCGACAGCCGGGATCCGCCGCCTGGCGTCGCCGGAGCGACGGCCCCTCCCACCAGGGGCCGTCGCCGCTTTCGGCGGCTTCCGCCGTCGCGCTCAGTCGGCGGCCAGTTTGAGCGCCCGCTGGAGCAGCCGCTCGGCGGTGCGCAGGGATCGCTCGGCCTCGTAGATCGCCGACACGAGATCGTCACGTTCGGTCCCGAGGTGCGGGCCGGCGAGGTCACTGATGCGCCGGCGATAGCTCTCGATCGCGTCGGCGGCGGCGCTGAGCTCGGCGGCGGTCGCGCTACTCGGGCTATTCATGACGCGGCCGCCGAAGGCGCTGGAGCGCCCGGCGTGCCGAACCGGGTGCTCGCCTCTGAACGACGCGGTCGCCTACCCATGAGGCCCACCTTCGCGCCTCGCCAGTAACGTCGCCAGTCGTGGACGCCGATCCGGTCCCGGTGCGCGACGACGTGCGGACGCTCACGCGGTACCACTCGCCACGGGTCGACGTCGCGGTTCGGCTCAACGTCAACGAGTCCCCGTACCCGCCGCCCGACGGCTGGCGCGAGGAGCTCGCGACCGCCCTCGCCGACGTCGAGTGGCACCGTTACCCGGACCGGACCGCCCATGAGCTGCGGGCCGCGATCGCCGACTGGCACGGTGTCGCGGCCGACCAGGTGTTCGCGGCCAACGGGTCGAACGAGGTGCTGCAGACGCTCCTGCTGGCGTACGGCGGGCGGGATCGCACCGCCGTCACGTTCGAGCCGACGTACCAACTGCACTCGCACATCGCCCGGATCACCGGGACGACCGTCGTGGCGGGGGAGCGGGCGGGGGACTTCACGCTCGATCCGGCCGTCGCCCGTGACGTGATCGCGGCCGCGCGGCCGGCCGTCACGTTCCTCTGCTCGCCGAACAACCCGACCGGTCTCGTCGAGCCGCCCGAGGTCGTCCGCGCCGTCCGCGACGCCGCTCCGGGGTTGGTGGTCGTCGACGAGGCGTACGCCCAGTTCTCCGACTGGACCGCGCTCGACCTCGTCTCGGACGACGCGCCGCTGGTCGTCGTGCGCACGTTCTCCAAGACGTGGAGCATGGCCGCGGCGCGCCTCGGCTACCTGGTCGGCCCGCGGTGGGTCGTCAGCGCGCTGGAGGACGTCGTCCTGCCCTACCACCTCGACGCGGCCAAGCAGCTCGCCGGACGGCTCGCCCTCGGGCACGTCGCCGAGATGGATGCCCGGGTGAAGCAGATCGTCGCGGAGCGGGAGCGGCTGGCCGAGGCGCTGCTCCGTCTCCCGGTGGACTCGTTCGCGAGCGGCGCCAACTTCGTCCTCTTCCGGCCGGCCGACGGTCCCGCGGTGTGGCAGGCGCTCGTCGATCGCGGGGTGCTCGTGCGCGACTGCTCGAGCTGGCCCCGGCTGGCCAACTGCCTCCGCGTCACGGTCGGCACGCCGGAGGAGAACGACTGCTTCCTCGCCGCGCTCGGTGAGGCGCTGGAGGAGCTGGAGGAGCGATGAGCCGGTCGGCGATCCGCAAGCGGGTCACGAAGGAGACGTCGGTCGAGGTCGAGCTCGAGCTCGACGGCACCGGCACCACTGACTGCACGACCGGCATCCCGTTCTACGACCACATGCTCGACCAGCTCGGTCGCCATGGCGGGTTCGACCTCACCGTGCGGGCGACCGGGGACCTGCACATCGACACCCACCACACCGTCGAGGACGTGGCGATCACGCTCGGCGAGGCCTTCCGCGAGGCGGTCGGTGACAAGGCCGGCATCCGGCGCTTCGCCAGTGGGCTCTACCCGCTCGACGAAGCCCTGATCGAGATCGCCCTCGACATCTCCGGGCGCCCATACGTCTCGTGGGAGGTCGACATCCCGGAGTCGCTGCCGCTGGGGAGTCCGGCGTTCGATCCGCAGCTCGCCGAGCACGCGGTCTCGTCGTTCGCCACCAATGCCGGGCTCACCCTTCACGTGCGCTCGCGCTCGGGGCGCATCGCCCACCACATCGTGGAGGCCACGTTCAAGGGGCTCGCCCGGTGCCTCCGCGACGCGGTGCGGGTCGACGCCGGCGGCGGGGTCCCGTCGACCAAAGGCGTGCTTTGAGGTGGGCGGACGCCCACTGATCGCGGTCTGCGACTACGGCATCGGCAACCTCCACTCGGCGCACAAGGCGCTCGCGCTGCAAGGCGCCGACGCCCGGCTCACGGCCGATCCGGCGTTGATCGCCGACGCCGCGGCGGTCGTCCTCCCGGGCGTCGGCGCGTTCGGCGCGTGCATGGCCGCCCTTCGTGGTTGTGGGCTCGAGCAGCCCGTGCGGGACGCGGCGGCGTCGGGCCGTCCGTTCCTCGGCGTGTGCATCGGGACCCAGATGCTCTTCGACGAGAGCGAGGAGGACCCGGGGGTGCGGGGTCTGGGCGTGATCCCGGGGGTGGTGCGGCGACTCGGCGCCAGTGTCAAGCACCCGCAGATCCAGTGGAACCAGCTCGACGTCCTCGACCCCGGCGAGCCGATGTTCGCCGGGCTCGACGAACGGCCGTGGTTCTACTTCGTCCACTCGCTGCACGGCGTGCCCGTGGACCCGGCGGTCGTCGTTGCCACGTGCGACTACGGCGGCCCGGTCAACGCCGCCTTCCGCTCCGGCAACGTGTTCGCGACCCAGTTCCACCCGGAGAAGTCGTCGGCCGCGGGGAAGCAGCTGTTCGCCAACTTCGTCGGCGCTGTACACGCACAAACGCTGGTATGACCATCCTCTATCCGGCGATCGACCTCCGTGACGGGCGCGTCGTCCGGCTGCGCCGCGGGGACTTTCGCCTGGAGACGGTGCACTCCGACGACCCGGCGGCCGTGGCGGTTCGCTTCCTCGACGAGGGTGCGACGTGGATCCACGTCGTCGACCTCGACGCCGCGCTCACCGGCGAGCCGTCCAACCGGGGCGTCATCGAGGAGATCGTCGGCGTCGTGACGCCTGGCGCGGCCGTGCAGGTCGGTGGGGGTGTGCGCTCGGTCGACGTCGCCAAGGCGCTGGCCGACGCCGGCGTCACCCGCGTCGTCATGGGATCGGCAGCTGTGCGCACGCCCGGTCTCGTCGACGAGGTCGCGGAGGTAATCCCGGTCGCCCTGGGGCTGGACCACCGCGCCGGCGTGCTCGCCGTGGACGGCTGGACGGCGCAGAGCGACATGGCGCTGGCCGACGCGCTCGGCCGCTTCGCCGCCGCGTCCGCCTTCGTCATCACCGACATCGAACGGGACGGCACGATGGCCGGCCCGGACGTGGCGGGACTCTCCGCCGCCGTTGCCGCGACGAAGACGCCCGTGATCGCCAGCGGCGGGGTCGGCACGCTGGACGATGTGCGGGCGTTGTCCGCGATCGATGGGCTCCACGGGATCATCGTCGGGCGAGCGTTGTACGAGGGTCGTTTCACGCTTGCCGACGCGCTGGGCGTGATCACGTGATCGTGGCCCGCGTGATCCCCTGTCTCGACGTGACGGCCGGGCGCGTCGTCAAGGGGACCAACTTCGTCGATCTCCGCGACGCCGGTGATCCGGTCGAGCTCGCGGCCCGCTACGACGCCGAGGGCGCCGACGAGTTGGTATTCCTCGACATCACGGCGTCGAGCGACGGCCGGGACACGATGGTCGACGTCGTCTACCGCACCGCCGAGGAGGTGTTCATCCCGTTCACCGTCGGCGGCGGCGTGCGCACGATCGAGGACGCTCGCCGGCTGCTGCGGGCCGGTGCCGACAAGGTCAGCGTGAACACCGCCGCCGTCGAACGACGGGCGCTCGTGCGCGAGATCGCCGACGAGTTCGGCACGCAGTGCGTGGTGTGCGCGATCGACGCCAAGCAGCGCGCGCGGCGGGTACGAGGTCTACCTCCACGGCGGCCGCACGCCGACGGGGATGGACGCCATCGAGTGGGCCGCCGAGGCCGCCGCGCTCGGCGCCGGCGAGGTCCTCCTGACGTCGATGGATCGAGACGGCACCCGCGAGGGCTTCGACCTCGCGCTCACGCGGGCCGTCGTCGACGCCGTCGGCGTGCCGGTGATCGCCAGCGGCGGGGTCGGCACGCTCGAGCACCTCGTCGAGGGGATCGCCGACGGGGGAGCCGACGCGGTCCTCGCGGCGTCGATCTTCCACTTCCGCGACCACTCGATCGCCGAGGCCAAGGCGCTGATGGCGGGTCGCGGCATCACGGTCCGGCCGGTCGGAACGTAAGGTCGGCGCCATGACGAAGATGGAATACCGCAGGCTCGGACGCACGGGCTTGCAGTTGTCGGTGCTGTCGTTCGGGTCGTGGGTGACGTTCGACCAGCAGATGAAGGACGACCTGGCGATGGAGTGCATGCAGGCCGCGTTCGACGCCGGCTGCAACTTCTTCGACAACGCCGAGGCCTACGCCGGCGGTGAGAGCGAGGCGATCATGGGTCGCGTCCTCACCGAGCTGGGCTGGCCGCGCTGGTCGTACGTGCTGACGACGAAGGTGTTCTGGGGCCTCAACAAGGCCCCGAACATGCGCAACACGCTCAACCGGAAGTACCTCATGCAGGCGATCGACGGATCGCTCGAACGCCTGCAGGTCGACTTCATCGACATCCTCTACTGCCACCGGTCCGACCCGAACACGTCGCTCGAGGAGACGGTGTGGGCGATGAGCGACATCGTGACCGCCGGCAAGGCGCTGTACTGGGGGACGAGCGAGTGGGCGGCGGACGAGATCCGCGGCGCGATCGAGATCGCCGAGCGCCACCATCTGCACAAGCCGGTGACCGAGCAGCCGCAGTACAACCTGTTGTCGCGCGAGCGTGTCGAGCAGGAGTACGCCCGGGTGTTCGCCGAGTGCGGGTACGGCGCGACGACGTGGAGTCCGCTGGCGTCCGGCCTGCTGACCGGCAAGTACCGCGACGGAATCCCCGAGGACTCGCGCGGCGCCCTGGAGGGCTACGACTGGCTCACCGACTACCTGCGCGACCAGGAGTCGCTCGCCAAGGTCGAGCGGCTGCGCCCGATCGCCGAGGAGCTCGACTGCACGCTCGCCCAGCTCGCCATCGCGTGGTGCGCGACGAACCCCAACGTGTCCACTGTGATCACCGGGGCCAGCCGGGCGAGCCAGGTGGGCGAGAACTTCGCCGCCCTCGACGTGATCCCGCGACTCGACGGCGACGTCCTCGCCCGCATCGACGAAGCGGTGAGCTGAGCCCGGCCTCGGCCCGAGCCCGCACCCGCCGGTTCTGATGACACGATTACGGATCACTTCTGTGATCCTCAGGCGTCGTCAGAAGCGGTTGGCGGCGAGCTTTTCGACGGCGTCGAGGAGGCGGGTGACGTCGGAGTCGTCGACGTAGGCGACGACGCCGGCGCGGACGACGCCGCCCCGGTCGGCCAGTCCGAGCTGGTCGACGACCTCGACGGCGTACGAGTGGCCGGCCCAGGTCGCGATGCGGTCGGCGGCCAGGGCGGCGGCGACCTCGTCGGGATGCTTGCCCGCCACCGTGAACGCGACCGTCGGGGTCCGGACCGCGGTGTCGGTCGGCCCCCAGACCCGCACTCCGTCGATTCCGGCGAGCCCGTCGAGCAGCGGCGCGAACACGGCGGCTTCCGAGGCGCCGATCCGGTCCATCCCTTCGTCGAGGAGGAACTCGGCGGCGGCCCCGACCGCGGCGATCGCCTCGAAGCTCGGCGTCCCGGTCTCCCAGCGACGGGGTCCCTCCGACGCCGCCGGCCGGACCCGGGCCACCGGCAGCGCGTCGAGCAGCTCAGGGCGGGCGACGAGCACGCCGGCGTGGGGCCCGTACCACTTGTACGGACTGCTCACGAGCACGTCGCAGTCGAGGGCGGAGACGTCGATGCGGCGGTGCGGGGCGAGGTGCACGGCATCGACGAACACCCGAGCGCCGGCGTCGTGGGCGGCGGCGATGATCGGGGCCAGGTCGGGGATCGTGCCGAGGAGGTTGGACGCACCGGTGACGGCGACCCAGCGGGTGCGCTCGTCGATGAGGCGCGACGACCGCGGCCGGGTCGAGCAGGCCGGTGTCGGCGTCGAACGGGGCGAGGACGTGCTCGGCCCCGCTGGCCTCGCACGCCAGCCGCCACGGCGTGACGTTGGCGTCATGGTCGAGCCGGGTGCCGACGACGCGGTCGCCCGGCCGCAGCGTCAGGGCCACGGCCCGGGTGAACGCGAGCGTCAACGTG
Source organism: uncultured Acidimicrobiia bacterium (assembly GCA_963827075.1). Classification (GTDB taxonomy): domain Bacteria; phylum Actinomycetota; class Acidimicrobiia; order Acidimicrobiales; family Ilumatobacteraceae; genus JALZMG01. The sequence continues at coordinate 43,049 of CAWGZN010000008.1, forward strand.
GTCATGTTGGCGCCGAAGCACACCGCCGCCGGCGTGGCGCCGAACAACGTCGCGACCGTCGCCCGGGTGCCCTCGAGCAGCGCGTCGGTCGCCTCGGCGGCGGCGAAGCGGCCGCCGCTGTTGGCGTTGCGGCCGCTCGTCGCCCAGTCCGTCATCGCCGCGATCGCGGAATCGACCATCTGCGTTCCGGCCGGCCCGTCGAAGCGGGCCCATCCGTCACGGACGCCGGGGAACCGGGGACACAACGAATGCCGGACCATGCCCCGAGTGTGCCAGCCCAGCTAACGTCCGCGCTGGGTCGATCTCAGGATTGGAGCGGGTATGAGTGACATGTCCGATGCCGTCGCCTCGCGCCGGGCGTTGCTCGCCGGGGCCCTCGGAGTCGGCACGCTCGGGGCGCTGGCGCCCGGGCTCGCCGCCGATGCGGCCGGGGCGCCGATCCCGACCACGCCGGGTGACTACTTCCTCAGGGTCGACGGGATCCTGGGCGAGTCGCTGGACGACCGGCACCGCGACTGGATCGAGCTGCTGACCTTCTCGTGGGGGGTGTCGTCGTCGTTGAGCCCGCTCGCCACCACGCCCGGCAGTCCGGCCTCGAAGTCGAGCCCCGTGGACTTCATCTTCGTTGCCCCCACGAGCCGCGCCGTCACCGCGCCTGTTCCTTGCCTGCGCGAGGGGCACGACGATCAACAACGTGCTGCTGGAAGTGGCCAAACCCGGGGATGCTCGGCTCGTCTTCCTGAAAGTGCTCCTCCAGAACGTCCGGGTGGCGTCCCTCAACCAAGCGCCGGGTGACGACGGCCTCCCGCTCGATGTGGTCCGCCTGCGCTACGTCAAGGTCACCGACACCTACGTGCCACAGCTACCGGACGGGCGGCCCGGGACCCCCGTGGTGACGGGCTTCGACTACGCCGCCAACGCCGCGATCTGAGCGAGCTCTGAGCACGAGGCCGGCGTAACCGACCACGATCAGCACGAGCACCACGGCCCGCGCGGCCACGAGGAAGCGCCCCGGATACACGACGCCTTCGAGGTAGTGGTCGACGAAGCCGCCGTCGTACGTCTCGCCGCCGGCCCGGCGGCGGAGCAGCTTCTCCAGTGGTGTCAGCGGGCAGGTGAACCCGATCGCCACGATCGCCACCGCCCACACCACCACCGGAACGTGCACCCACACCAGGCGCGGCCAGCGCCACGCCAGCATCGCGCCGAGGGCGACGAAAACGAGAAAGGCGAGATGGACGACCACCACCAGGTCGGCGAGTAGCCGGTACGTCACGGGCGCCTCCTCGACGGCTGACCACATCCTCCCACGGGCTGACCGACCGGCGAGGCGCGGCAGGTACCCTCGTCGTCGTGGCCGGCACTGCCGAACGACTCGAGAAGCTCCCGATCAAGATGCTCAACGACCGGCTGCTCGTGCGCATCCCCGACAAGGACGGTGAGCGCCGCAGCCAGGGCGGGATCCTGATCCCCGCCACCGCTCAGATGGCCAAGCGCCTGGTGTGGGCGGAGGTCGTCGCGCTCGGTGGCAACGTGCGGGCCGCGGAGGTCGGAGACCTGGTGCTGTTCAGCCCCGAGGACCGCTACGAGGTCGAGGTCCAGGGATCTGACTACATCATGTTGCGCGAGCGGGACCTGCACGCCGTCGCCGCCGAGCGCATCGAGGCGTCCACCGGCCTGTACCTGTGACGCGGGCGCACCAGCTGCAGGCGACGCCGGAGCAACTCGCCCGGATCCGGTTCGACGAGCGCGGGCTCGTTCCGGCCATCGTCCAGGATCTCGACGGTGTCGTGCTGATGCTGGCGTGGATGAACGCCGAGACGCTGCAGGCGACGTTCGACGAGGGACGAATGGTCTACTGGAGCCGCAGCCGCCAAGAGGTGTGGCGCAAGGGCGACACCAGCGGCGACGTCCAGCTGGTCCGCGAGGCGTTCTACGACTGCGACGGCGACGTGCTGCTGTTCCGGGTCGAACAGCGGGGCAACGGCGCCTGCCACACCGGTGGGTACTCGTGCTTCGCCGGTCGTTCGTTCGGGGACCCCGATGCCGCTCTGCCCGAGTAGGGACGACTTCCGCGCCCTCGCCCGGGACCACACCGTGGTGCCGGTGTGGGCCGAGGTGCTCGGCGATCTCGAGACGCCGGTCGCGACGTACGCCAAGCTCGTCGGGGATGGCCCGGGATTCCTGCTCGAGTCCGTCGAGCACGGGGAGCGCTGGAGTCGCTTCTCGTTCGTCGGCCGCGACCCGGTCGCCACGCTGATCCTGCGCGACGGCGTCGTCAGCGTCGATGGCTCGTTGCCGGTGGAGGTCCCGCGCGACGAGGGGATCCTCGCCGCCCTGGAACGGCTGCTCGCGGTGTACCGCGCCCCTGTGCTGCCCGAGCTCCCGCCGCTGCACGGCGGGCTCATGGGGTACCTCGGATACGACGTGGTGCGCGAGATCGAGCGGCTCCCGGCGGTCCCCGACGACGACCAGCACGTCCCCGACGCGGTGATGAGCATGATCGGCTCACTCGCCGCGTTCGACCACTGGCGGCAGCGGGTCACGCTCATCGAGAGCGTGCCGGTGCTCGACCTCAGCGGGACCGCGCTCGATGACGCCTACGACGCGGCGGCGGCGAGTATCGAGCGCGGCCTCGCCAACCTCGCCCGGCCGTTGCCCTATCTGCCCGTCGAGCCACCTCCTCCGGACGAGCCGCTCCCGGAGACGAAGAGCTCGATGCCCGACGGCTTGTACCAGCAGGCCGTCGAGGTCGCCAAGGACTACATCGTCGCCGGCGACATCTTCCAGGTCGTGCTCGCCCAACGCTTCGACCTGCAGCTCGACGCCGACCCGTTCGACGTCTACCGCGTCCTGCGGCAGATCAACCCGAGCCCGTACATGTACTTCGTGCGCCATCCGGAGCTGACCATCGTCGGGTCGTCGCCCGAGCCGATGGTGCGGCTGGTCGACGGCAAGGTGATCTCGCGGCCGATCGCCGGGACCCGCCGGCGCGGGCGCACCGACGAGCACGACCGGCGCATGGCGGCCGAGCTCACCGAGCACCCCAAGGAGCGGGCCGAGCACGTGATGCTCGTCGATCTCGCCCGCAATGATGTCGGCCGAGTGGCCCGCTTCGGAAGTGTGCACGTCGACGAGCTGATGACCCTCGAGCGCTACAGCCACGTGATGCATCTCACGTCCCAGGTGTCCGGCGATCTCGTCGAGGGGCTCGGGCCGATCGACGTGCTCCGGGCGACGCTGCCCGCGGGCACCGTGAGCGGCGCGCCGAAGGTACGGGCGATGGAGATCATCGACGAGCTCGAGCCGGTGAAGCGGGGCCCGTACGCCGGCGTGGTCGGCTACCTCGACTGGAGCGGCAACCTCGACACCGCGATCGCGATCCGCACGATGTTCGTCGGCCGCAACGGCGCCAGCCTGCAGGCCGGCGCCGGCATCGTCGCCGACTCGGACCCCGCCGACGAGGACCTCGAGTGCCGCAACAAGGCGGCCGCCCTCCTCGCCGCTGTGCCCGCGGCCCGGCGGATGACTGCCGCGCGCCGTGCCGCCGGCGCCGTCGCCTGAGCGCGCTCAGACCGCCCAGGCGATGAGGAAGAGGAAGCCCAGGATCCCGAAGACGAGCATCAGGACGAGCGCGATCGCGAGGAGGACCGGGAACGTCGTGACCGCACGGAGGGCGTCGGGTAGCCGGCGGAGGTTCTCGGTGCCGAGTGCGATCGTGCGCAGGCGGGAGAACTGCACCGTCTGCCCGACGACGGCGGGCGTCGCCCCACCCGTCCCGTTGTCGCCGACGTCGACGGTCTCGATGACGACCCGTTCGGCCCGGGCGTCCTTCGAGAGCAGGGTGCGGACCTCGCCCACCAACTCGTTGACGTGCCGGCGGACGCCCAACAGGCGCCACCCGGCGAGGAGCGGCGCGCCGATCGCGATGAGGGCGAGCACGCCACCGATCGCGATCCACGCCGATTCCACGTCCCCCGACATGGCCGCGAGGCCGAGTGCGAAGCCCGCCGCGACGACGAGGGTCGTGACGATGGCAACGGTGAGCGCGAGCAACGCCCCCCGTCGGGCGAGCAGCATCACGGCGTCGACGGCCCGCCGGGCGAGGGCGTCGAGGTCGGGCATGGAGCGAGTGTGGCAGAACTCGGCGTCGGCCACACTGGACCCATGACGAGTGCTCCGTTCTGGGCCGCCGTGGCACGGGACGCGGTCCAGGTGTCCGGTCCCGACGCTTCGAGCTACCTCCATGGTCAGGTGTCGCAGGAACTGCGCCTGCTTGCGGTCGGCGCCAGCCGGTGGACCCTGCTCCTCCAGCCCAATGGGCGGGTCGACGTGCTGGCCCGCATCTGGCGGACTGACGAGGAGGTCTTCGTGCTGGACACCGATGCCGGGTTCGGTGACGAGCTGCTCTCCCGCATCAACCGCTTCAAGATCCGCGTGAAGGCGGACGTCGAGCCACTGTCGTGGACGGGGATCGCCGTCCGAGGCACCGACGGGGAGACTCCGCCGGCCGGCGCCGTCGTCGGCTGGTGGGATCGGGACCACGACCTGCTCGGGCCCGACCCGCAGCCGCCGGCTGGGATCACCGAGGCATCGGCTGCCGAGCTCGACCGCGCCCGCATCGAAGCCGGCTGGCCGGCGATGGGCATCGAGATCGTGCCGGGCGAGCAGATTCCTACCGAGACCGGGGTCGTGCCGGTCGCGGTCGACTTCAAGAAGGGCTGTTACCCCGGCCAGGAGCTGGTCGAGCGGATGGACTCCCGGGGCGCCGACGCGCCCCGCCGGCTGCGCATCCTCAGTGTCGACGAGGGGGCCAAGCCCGGCGATCCGGTGCTCGACGGCGACCGCGAGGTCGGGGTGCTCACCAGTGTGAGCGGCACCCTGGCGTTGGGGTACGTCAAGCGTGGCGTCGATCTCGGCGAGCCCCCACCCGAACTGGGCGCGATCTTTCGCAACAGCTGAGAAGGATCGCGCCCAGACCGGCCCGTGAGAAGGATCGCGCCCAGATCTCAGTGGGGGGCGACGTCGAGGGACCGGCGGAGGGCCATCACGTCGGCGCGCTGTCGAGTGACGGCGAGCTCGGGGGCGTTGTCGATCACGGCGGCCAGCCCGTCGGGCGAGGTCGCCAGGCCGGCCGCGGCGCGCAGCCACGCGGCTGCGGTGTCCTCGTCGCCGAGGGCGCCGGCGGCCCGGGCCACCGTGGCGGCCATCAGCGGCTGGGGCTCCCGGGCGTAGCTCTCGGCGCCGTACCGGGCCGCCTCGTCGTACGCGCCGGTGCGCAGGAGCAGGTTGGCGAGCACGTACTCGTTGAACGGTTCACCCGACGGCAGCGGGCGGGGGAGCAGGGCGAGCAGCCGGCGAGTGCCGTCGTCGTCGAGCGTGCGCGGGACGACCCGCGGCGAGCCCGGCCGGCGCAGCCCGTTGACCATCGTGCGGGTGGCCCGGTCGGGGTCGCCCGCCCGCAGCGCAGCGAGCGCCTTGTCGAACGGCGACACGGCGTGGCGCTCCCGATCGTCGAAGACGAGCTGCAACTGCATGACCACGATCAGGGCGAGGAAGACGGTGAACGTGCGCAGGTCGGCGGCGACGGCGAAGTACACGGCCGCCGAGACGGTGAGCCCGAGGCTGACGTACAGCATGATCCGCCGGGCCCGCCCGGGGAGGATCCGCTCGAGCAGGCTCGTCACCACGTTGCCGCCGTCGAGCGGCAGGAGCGGGAGCAGGTTGAACAGCCCGATCGCGGGTCCGGCCCACCACACCGCCTGGGTCGCCGCCGAGCGTTGCCAGCTGTCCTCGTCGAGCGGGTTGACCCCCATCAGGGCGAGCACGGCGACCCCGGCCGTGATGTGCGTGACCGGTCCGGCGAGGGCGATCAGCGCCTGCGTGCCCTGCCCGAGCGGGCGGGGCGCGACGTACGAGGCGTACCCCGCCATGAAGTCGAGGGAGATCTCGGCGCGGGCGCCGGCCCGGCGGGCCGCGACCGCGTGCCCGAGCTCGTGGAGCAACGTGAACCCGGCGACCGCCACCGCCAGCCAGACCCCGAACTCGTCGCCGTTGATGAACACGAGCAGGGCGATGAACAGCAGGAACCCGGCCCGCACGTGCAACGGAAAGCCGAACACGCGGAGCGGAGTGCGATCGGGTGGCGGCATCTGGGCGCCGATGGTACGAGACAGGTGGCGGCCCCAGGGCGGCGGCTCAGGCTTCCCGTAGACTCGACACTCGTGCCCTACGTCTTCGCCTTCGATCACAAGCATCGCCGCCCCCCGATGCAGATGAAGGATCTGCTCGGTGGAAAAGGCGCCAACCTCGCCGAGATGACCAGCGTCCTCGGCCTGCCCGTGCCGCCCGGCTTCACGATCTCGACCGACGCCTGCCGGGCGTACATGGCGGACGGCTGGCCCGACGGGCTCGACGAGGAGATCGCCAAGCACGTCACCCGACTGGAGCGCAAGATGGGCCGTCGCCTCGGCGACCCCGACGATCCGCTCCTCGTCAGCGTGCGCTCGGGCGCCAAGTTCTCGATGCCGGGGATGATGGACACGGTCTTGAACCTCGGGCTCAACGACCGCAGTGTGAAGGGGCTCGCCCAGGGCACCGACGACCGCTTCGCCTACGACTCCTACCGCCGCTTCGTCGCGATGTACGGCCGGATCGTGCTCGACGTCGACGGCGAGAAGTTCGAGCATCCGCTGGAGGAGGCCAAGGCGAAGGCGGGCGTGGGCAACGACGCCCAGCTCTCCGCCCGCGCCCTGCAGGAGCTGTGCGAGCTGTACAAGTCCGTGGTCCACGAGGCCACCGGCAAGCCGTTCCCGCAGGACCCGATGAAGCAGCTGCGCGGCGCGGTCGAGGCCGTGTTCGAGAGCTGGAACGGCGCCCGCGCCATCGCCTACCGGGTGCGTGAGCGGATCAGCCACGACCTCGGCACGGCCGTCAACGTGCAGGCGATGGTCTTCGGCAACCGCGACGACAACTCGGGCACCGGCGTCGGCTTCACTCGCAACGCGGCCACGGGCGAGAACAGGGCCTACGGCGACTTCCTCATCAACGCCCAGGGCGAGGACGTCGTGGCCGGGATCCGCAACACCGAGGATCTCGATGCCCTGGACGGCCACTTCCCTGAGATCCACGCCGAGCTGCTCGAGATCTTCGCCCGGCTCGAGCGCCACTACAGCGACATGTGCGACACGGAGTTCACGATCGAGCAGGGAAAGCTCTGGATGCTCCAGACCCGGGTCGGCAAGCGCACGGGCGCGGCCGCGCTCAAGATGGCCGTCGACATGACCAAGGGCACCGGCAAGGGCTCGGCGCGGTGGAAGATCAGCCGCGAGGAAGCGCTCACCCGGGTCACGGCCGACCACCTCGACCAGGTCCTGCACCCACAGTTCTCGGGCGACGCCACCGTGCTCACCAAGGGCCTCGCCGCTTCGCCCGGCGCCGCGGTCGGCAAGGTCTACTTCACCGCCGACGACGCCGAGGCCGCGGCCGAGCGGGACGAGAAGGTCATCCTCGTGCGCAGCGAGACGAGCCCCGAGGACGTCCACGGCATGATGGTCGCCGAGGGGATCCTCACTGCCCGCGGCGGCCTCGTCAGCCACGCCGCCGTCGTCGCCCGCGGATGGGGGACGCCGGCCGTCGTCGGCGCCGAGGCGATCAAGATCTCCGGCAAGCAGTTCACGGTCGACGGCACCACCGTCGCTGAGGGCGACGTGATCTCCATCGACGGCTCGACCGGCGAGGTCGTCGTCGGGGAGATGGAGCTCGCCGCGGCCGAGCCGCCCGCCGAGTTCGCGACGATCCTGAAGTGGGCCGATGCGGTGCGCAAGGGCAAGCTCGGCGTGCGCGCCAACGCCGACACCGGCGAAGACGCCGCCAACGCCCGCCGGCTCGGCGCGGCGGGCATCGGGCTGTGCCGCACCGAGCACATGTTCCTCGCCCCGGACCGGTTGCCGGTGGTGCGACGGATGATCCTCGCCTCCACCCCAGAGCAGGAAGCCGAGGCGCTCGACGAGTTGCGCAAGGTGCAGCAGGACGACTTCACCGAGATCCTCGAGGCGATGGACGGCCTGCCGGTGACGGTGCGCCTGCTCGACCCGCCGCTCCACGAGTTCCTCCCGTCGGTGGAGGAGCTCCGCATCAAGCAGGCCGGCGAGGGCCTGTCGGCGGAGGAGGAGCGTCTGCTGCACGCCGCGCAGAGCTGGTCCGAGCACAACCCGATGCTCGGCACGCGGGGCGTGCGGCTCGGAGTCATCAAGCCAGGCCTGTACTCGATGCAGGTCCGGGCGCTGCTCGCCGCCGCCGCCGACCTGCGGGCGAAGGGCAAGAACCCGATCGTCGAGGTCATGATCCCCCTCACGGTCAGCCGGGAGGAGCTTGCCCTGGCTCGGGGGTGGGTCGAGGAGGAGATCGCCGAGGCCACCAAGGGGATGAAGAAGAAGCCGAAGATCACGATCGGCACGATGATCGAGACGCCGCGCGCCGCGCTGCGGGCCGACGAGATCGCCGAGGAGTCCGACTTCTTCAGCTTCGGCACCAACGACCTGACTCAGATGACGTTCGGGTTCAGCCGGGACGACGTCGAGAGCCGGATGATGCCGGCCTACCTCGAGCGCGGGCTGCTCAAGCGCAACCCGTTCGAGACGATCGACCAGACCGGCGTCGGCGAGCTCGTGGAGATCGGGGCCGCCCGCGGTCGGGCGACCAAGCCCGACCTCAAGCTCGGAGTGTGCGGCGAGCACGGCGGCGACCCCGAGAGCATCGACCTCTTCTATCGGGCCGGCCTCGACTACGTCAGCTGCTCGCCGTACCGGGTGCCGATCGCCCGGCTCGCGGCGGCGCAGGCGATCGTCGGCGCCGGCACCAGCGACACCAAGTAAAGGAAGTACGCACCCCCGATGATCTCACTGCTCGCCGCCGAGGGCGGTAGCGGGAACTTCGTCGAACTCGATGTCGAGGCCTGGCACTGGGCGGTCCTGCTCGGGCTGATCACCGCCCTCCTCCTCGTCGACCTGTTGGTCTTCCACCGCGAAGCCCACGAGGTCAGCACGAAGGAGGCGGCGATTGAGTCGACCGTCTGGATCTCGATCGGCGTCGGGTTCTCCCTCGTGGTGCTCTGGTGGTTCGGCGGTCAGGCCACGACCGAGTACTTCTCGGCCTACCTGATCGAGAAGAGCCTCAGCGTCGACAACGTTTTCGTCTGGGCGCTCCTCATGAGCTACTTCGCGGTGCCCCAGAAGTACCAGCACCGCGTGCTGTTCTGGGGCATCTTCGGGGCCCTCGTCATGCGGGCGATCTTCATCGTCGCCGGCGTGTCGCTGATCAACAACTTCGAGTGGATCCTCTACGTGTTCGGCGCGTTCCTGCTGTTCACCGCCGGGCGGATGCTCTTCACTGACAACCAGCACATCGACCCCGCGAACAGCCGGTTCCTGAAGTTCGTCAACCGGGTCATCCCGAGCACCGACAAACTGGACGGCCCGCACCTGTTCACCAGAATCGACGGCAAGTGGCTGGCCACCCCGCTGTTCGCCGTGTTGCTGCTCGTCGAGTTCACCGACGTGATCTTCGCCGTCGACAGCGTGCCCGCCGTCCTGGCGATCAGCCACGAGACCTTCATCGTGTTCTCGTCGAACGCGTTCGCGATCCTCGGGTTGCGGGCGTTGTACTTCCTGCTCGCGGACATGCACGCCCGCTTCACCTACCTGCAGCAGGGGCTCGCGGTCATCCTCGCCTTCGTCGGCGTGAAGATGATCATCGCCGAGTGGTACCACATCCCGACCTGGCTCTCGCTCCTCGTGATCGCGCTGGTCCTGACGTCGTCGATCGCCTTCTCGATCAAGTCGCAACGGGGCCTCGACGAGCAGCGACCCGACTGGGACAAGGTGAAGGCGTTGCCGCCAGCACCCGAGGACGAGGCGTTGCCCCCGACGTCACAGGTCGAGGTACCCCCGGCTCACGAGCAGGACTGAACGCCGGCCGCCGTGGCGATCGCCGACGAGGACATCGAACGGCTGCGCTCGGCGGTGTCGATCGTCGACGTCGTCGGCCAGTTCGTGTCGCTGCGCAAGGTCGGACGCAACTGGAAGGGCCTCTGCCCGTTCCACGCCGAGAACACGCCGTCGTTCAACGTGCGCGAGGAGACCGGGCGCTACAAGTGCTTCGGGTGCGACAAGGGCGGGGACGTGTTCACGTTCGTCCAGGAGCACGAGCACCTCGACTTCGTCGGGGCGGTCGAGTTCCTCGCCGCCAAGGCCGGGATCCAGCTCACCTACACGTCGACCGGGCAGTCACGTGAGCGGGCCCGGCGGCGGCAGCTCGTCGAGGCGATGGCACAGGCCGTCGACTGGTACCACCGGCGCCTGCTCGACGATCCGGCGGCCCGGCCGGCCCGCGACTACCTGCGCAGCCGGGGCCTGCACGGTGACGTCGCCCGCACGTTCAAGCTGGGCTGGGCACCCGACGACTGGGATGCCCTCGCCCGTGAGTCCGGGATCGACGGGGAGCTCCTGCGCGCCACGGGCCTCGCCTTCACGAACCGACGCAACCGGTTGCAGGACGCGCTGCGCGCCCGCGTGCTGTTCCCGATCTTCTCGGACTCGGGCGACGCGGTGGCGATCGGCGGGCGGGTCCTGCCGGGGTCACCCGACCCGGCGAAGTACAAGAACTCGCCGGAGACGCCCATCTACTCCAAGTCGAAGACGCTCTACGGGCTCAACTGGGCGAAGTCCGAGGTCGTGGCGTCCGACCAAGTGGTCGTGTGCGAGGGGTACACCGACGTGATCGGGTTCCACCAGGTCGGGATCGCCAGGGCGGTGGCGACCTGCGGCACGGCGCTCACCGAGGACCACGTGCGCATGTTGAAGCGCTACGCCAGCCGGGTCGTGCTCGCCTTCGACGCCGACGCCGCGGGGCAGGGCGCGGCCGAACGGTTCTACGAGTGGGAGCAGCGATACCAGGTGCAGGTGGCCGTGGCCCGTCTCGCCGGTGGCAAGGATCCGGGCGAGCTCGCTCAGCAGGACCCGTCGGCGCTCGCCGCGGCCGTCGCCGACGCCCAGCCGTTCCTCGCCTTCCGGCTTCGTCGGGCGATCGAGGGCGCGCCGGGTCGGACCCCGGAGGAGCGGGCGCGGCTCGCCGAGCGGGCGATGGCGGTCGTCAACGAGCACCCCGACTCAAACGTGAGGAAGCTCTACGCCGGCCAGGTCGCATCGGAGGTCGGCCTGCCGGTCGCCGACCTGGTGTCGATCGCCGAGCGGGGCATCCGGCGGCCGTCGGTCGCCGTGACGCCGGCTCGGCAGCAGCCGTGGCGGGAGAACGCCGAGTTCGCCGCGATCACCGTCCTCGCCCAGGACTGGAACTCGATCGCCGGCTGGCTCGTCGAGGAGCTGTTCCACGACGAGACCCATCGACGGGCCTTCCTCGCCCTGGCCGGCGCCGGGGGTGATCTGGACGCGGCGATCGATGCGGCCGACCCGGACGCGCGGGAGGTCCTGACCCGCGCCGCGGTCGCCGATCTCGACGTCGACCCCGAGGCCGAGGCGCGCAACCTGATCGCCGCGGCGGTCCGCCGCGAGCTGTCCCAGCGGGCCGGGATCGGTGACGCCGAGTTGATCCGCGAAGACCGCGATGCGCGGCTGCACCTGGAAGAATTGTCATCGGCGAACGCAGCAGCCGGGTCAGCGGAGTGGTTGCTAGGTTGGCTTCATCGCCGGATGGAGGAACGCTCGGGTGGGGGACTTTGACGAACGCCCTCGGGAAGAGGCGGCAATCGGCATTCCCTTCCGCGGGTTCGAGTCGGTCGACTCCGCCGAGTGGAAGGCGCTCATCGAGCACGGCCGTCACCAGGGTCGCATCCACGCCGAGCAGGTCACCCACGTGCTCCGCGACGTCGAGCTCACCGGTGAGGTGCTCGACCGCGTCCGGCGCATCTGTGAGGACGAGGGGATCACGCTCGACGAGACGGTCGAGGACCCCGACGTCGGCGACGAGGAGGCCGACGCCGACGGCGACGAGACGCCGGAGCCGCTGCGCGTGCTCGACCCCGAGAGCGAAGAGGGGCTCGAGGCCGACGAGCACCTGCTCAGCCGGCGCCGGCGGCGCCGGCTCCGGCGCACGACTCCGAGGACCGAGGGCACGACGTCCGACGGCGTGCGCATGTACCTGCGCGAGATCGGCCAGGTCGACCTGCTCACCGGCGACGACGAGCGGCGCCTGGCGCAGCTGATCGAGGCCGGTCACCTCGCTGCCGCCCGCGTCGACGAGGCCGGCCCCAACCTCGACAGCGTCGAGACCCGGCGGCTGATGCGGGCCGTCCAACGGGGGGAGCGGGCGAAGAGCGAGCTGACCCAGGCGAACCTGCGCCTCGTCGTGAGCATCGCCAAGCGCTATTCGGGCCGGGGGATGCAGCTGCTCGACCTGATCCAGGAGGGCAACCTCGGGCTGATGCGGGCGGTCGACAAGTTCGACCACTCCAAGGGGTTCAAGTTCTCGACCTACGCCACGTGGTGGATCCGCCAGGCGATCACCCGGTCGATCGCCGACCAGGCCCGGACGATCCGCATTCCGGTGCACATGGTCGAGCACATGAACCGGGTGATCCGGGCCAAGCGCCAGCTCCACCAGGAGCTCGAGCGCGAGCCCACGATCGACGAGCTGTCCGAGCGGGTGCAGCTGGAGCCCGACCGGGTGCGCGAGCTGCTGCGCATCTCGCTCGACCCGCTGTCGCTCGACTCGCCCATCGGCGAGGAGGACGAGTCGAACCTCGGCGACTTCATCGAGGACTCCTCGACCGACGGGCCGGCCGACGCGGCGACGAGGGTGATGCTCACCCAGGCCGTGGGCGCCGTGCTCGGCGAGCTGTCCGAGCGGGAGCAGGAGATCGTGCGCCTGCGCTTCGGGCTCGACGGCGGCCAGGCGAAGACGCTCGAGGAGGTCGGCCGGGAGTTCGGTGTCACCCGCGAGCGCATCCGCCAGATCGAGGCCAAGACCCTCGCCAAGCTCCGTCATCCTCAGCGGTCGCAGCGGCTGCGGGAGTTCCTCGAGGCCGAGTAGCCCCCCAATCTGGGCGCGATCCTTCTCATCCTCCCTTCTGGGCGCGATTTTTCTCAGGGGCTGAGAGTGATCGCGCCCAGTTCGCCCCGGCGAGCCGATCGCTGACACCCCGTGGTCATGCTCTGGCCATGGGCTATGGCGGCAAGGTCATCGAGCAGCGCCGGGCTCGCGAGCTGCGGGCCCAGTCCTGGACGCTCCAGGACATCGCCACCGAGCTCGGGGTGAGCAAGTCGTCGGTGTCGTTGTGGGTGCGAGACGTCGAGTTCGTGCCCCGGCCACGGAACCGTGGCGCATCGCTCGATGAAGCCGCACCCGCTGCAGATGGCTCGCTCGCGAGATCGAGCGGTGCCGATCAGGAGGGTGCGAGCGCGGATCGGTCAGCTGACCGATCGTGAGTTCCTGTTCTCGGGCTCGCCCTCTACAGGGCGAGGGCAGCAAGAGCGATGCGTCTGGTGCGGCTTCGCCAACAGCTGACCCGCCGGATGATCCTAGCTTTTCGTCGACGTGGCTCCGCCGCTTCTTCGACATCGACGAGTCGAGGCTCTTCGAGTCCGGCTGTACCTGCACGACGGTCTCGACCTGGACGACGGCCGATCAACTTCTGGGCGCAGCGACTCGCGATCCCTCGGGCTCAGTTCCGCAAGCCGTACCGCGCTGTCGCCGACCCCACTATGCGACGCTCGCAAGCACCGTGATGGGCTGTCCCAGCGGTCACGCTACAGCTGTACCCGGACTCATCGCCGTGTGATGGGTCTCGTGCGAGGCGGTATTGTCAACTCTGCCGTTCCGGGGTAGCTCAGTTGGCAGAGCGAGCGGACTGTTAATCCGTTGGTCGTGGGTTCGAGCCCCACCCCCGGAGCCAACGAACGGGAGAACCCAGGGCGGTAGCTCAGTGGTCAGAGCAGGGGACTCATAATCCCTGGGTCGTGGGTTCGATCCCCACCCGCCCTACCAGTTCAGAGCGCACTTTCGTTGGTTTCGATGCTCGGGACCAAGCTCAAGCGGAGCACAGGCGTTGTCGGACCTCCTGAACACGGTTCGAAGCCGCGTTCGCGAGGCGAACGGATCGCGCCGAGCTGCCGTTCCTGCCCCCATCGTGCTGTGCTCGCGTCGTTCGTTGCGTCGTGAGCGAGGAGCGGGCACGATGCGCTCTCGTGCGGTTCGAGTTGACGCCTCACGGAGTGGGTCCGGTTCAGCTCGGAATGACTCGAGAGGATGCGCGACTTGCGCTGGCGGAGTGGGGCGAATGTCGCCCGTTTCGCCGGACACCTGCGTCCAACGAGGGCTGGTCGGTCACGAGAAGCTCAACGACGATCTTCGCCAACGTCGACGACGGCGACCGTGTGGACGCGATCGAGTTGGCGAGCCCCGGTCACGGGATCGCGGGCGGAGACCAGGTCGTGTTCGACGACGTCGACCTGTTCATCGAGGAAGCGGACGCTGTGATCGCCCAACTCGAAGCCAAAGGCATTCGGCTGACCGAGGGCGACGACGGCTACACCACCACCGCTCCCGATGTCCTGCTCGCCTTGTGGCGAGACGGTGAGCCCAGCGACGAATCAACAGGTCTGCCGCTCTACTTCGAGTCCGCTCTCATCGCCCGGCCCGGCTACTACGACTCGGGCTAGCAGCCGGTCAGTTGGCCTTGACAGACTGTTCGACCACGTCGAAGAGCTCTTGAGCGAGCTCGAAGCCGGTGTTCGAGTCGGCTTCGATGACGAGGTAGGCGCCGTAGCCGTCCTCGAGGTCGAGCCACGGCACGCTGCCGTAGGCGCCGCCGTCGCTGATCCGGCCGCTCGCTCGGTCGATCCACCAGCCCATCCCGTAGCCGGTGCCTGGGCCCGCATCGGCGCCGTAGGCGGGACCGATGCGGTCGGCGTGCATGCGGTCCAACGCGGCCTGCGACAGCACCTGGGTGTTACCGCAGCGGCCTCCTCGCAGGTGCATCAGCAGCAGCTTGGCGTAGTCGGGCGGCGCGACGTACACGCCGCCCTCCATGTTCGGGTTGTCCGTCGGCTGCAGGGTCGACGGGTCGGCGTCGAAGGCCGTGGGGTAGTCGAACCCGGCCGCGCCGAGCTGCGTGAAGTGGTTGTTGTACGCCAGCGTCTCGAGGCCGCACGGCTGCACGTAGATCTCGTCGATCAGCTGGGCCCACGGTTTGCCCGAGGCGACCTCGGCGACGGCGCCCGCTACCTGCCACTGGGCGCCGCCGTAGCGGAACTCGGTGTCCGGCGCCACAATGTCGGCGTCGTCGTCCGGGGTCGAGAAGATGCTCGCTGCGCAGTCCTGCAGGGTGCCGGCTGGGAGGAACTGACAGACGTACGGGGTGTAGGCCGGGTCGGGCAAGAGGCCGACGAGTCCCGAGCTGTTCGACAGCAACTGAGCGGGCGTGATCGTCGGGTTCCCGGCGCCCCAGTCGGCGACCTCGGCGACCGGTGCGTCGATGTCGAGGAGGCCGTCGTCCTGGAGTCGCAGCAGGACGCCGGCGGTGATCATCTTGCTCGACGAGGCGATGAGCGAGACGCGGTCGGGACCGAATTCGCCCCAATACTCCTCGTGGACGATCCCGTCGTCGCGATCGACGACGATCAGGCCGGCGCCGTTGAGGCCGCGCTCGTCGATGAAGCGCTCAACGATGGGAGAGACCCCGGAGAAGTCGTGCTCGGCTGCGGGCGCCAACGTCGATGTCGGGCGCGCGGAGGTACTCGTCGACTCGGCCGTCGCCGGGGTGGTCGACTCGGTCTCGTTCGTCGCTCCAGCCGGCGACGCCGCGGCTGGCTCCGTTGTCACCGTCATCGCCGGGCGGGACGAGCCGGACGCGGCGTCATCGTCGCTACAGGCAACGGCGGCAAGCACCAAGGCGCCGAGCAGCAAGCCACTGGCGGCGCCGCGGAGCCCGTGGTCAATCGATTTCACAGCGATCCCCTCGCACATCGTCCCGTGCACTTCGGAGCCTACGGCCGCCGTTACGCCGGCCACGCAGCAGGTGCGGCTTCTGTGAAGGCTGCAGCTCCCGATCACGTGGGGATCTCCAGTGATCAAGTGCGAGGGGACCCGCGATCGGCGGCACCGGTACTAGCCGATACCGTTGCGGGCCTTGGGTCGTGTCGGTTGAGGGGTCACCGGTGGACGAGCTCAGCGGACAGGTGGTGATCGTCGGCGGCGGCCCGGTTGGCCTGACGCTGGCGATGGATTTGGCGTTCCACGGTGTGGACGTTGTGGTCGCCGAGCAGCGGCATGCGGCGCAGGCGCCGAGCGTGAAGTGCAACCACGTGTCGGCGCGCTCGATGGAGATCTATCGGCGGCTGGGCGTGGCCGGAGCGTTGCGCGACGCCGGTCTGCCGCCGGACCACCCTCATGATGTGGCGTTCCGGACGACCTTCCTGGGTCTCGAGATCGGACGCATCCCGATCCCGAGCCGGCGGGATCGAGCCACCGTCACGACGGGGCCGGATGTCGGTTGGCCCACCCCCGAGCCCCCGCACCGCATCAACCAGCTGTACATGGAACCGGTGCTGTTCGCCAGCGCCGAGGCCCACCCGCGGGTGCGGATCGTGAACCGCACCGTCATCGAAACCGTCGCCGAGACGGCCGATGGCGTCGTCGCTCGAGGTCGCCGGCTGGACACGGGAGCGGCCATCACGTTTGCTGGCGCCTACCTGGTCGGTTGCGACGGGGGGCGTTCGGTTGTCCGCCGCCAACTCGGCATCGCGCTGGCGGGTGATGCGGTCGTGCAGCGGGTGCAGTCGAGCTACATCCGGGCCCCTGGTCTCCTCGAACGGTTGAGTGTCGAGCCGGCGTGGGCGACGATCGCGCTGAACCCCCGGCGCAGCGGCACGGCGTACGCCATCGACGGCCGCCAAACGTGGCTCGTCCACAACTACCTGCATGCCGGGGAGGACGACTTCGAGACCGTGGATCGTGACTGGTCGCTGCGAACGATCCTCGGCGTCGACGACGACTTTGCTTACGAGCTGCTGGCCAAGGAGGACTGGTTCGGTCGACGGCTGATCGCCGAGCGGTTCCGTCGCGGCCGGATGTTCTTGTGTGGCGATTCGGCCCACATCTGGGTTCCCTACGCCGGCTACGGGATGAACGCCGGCATCGCCGACGCCGCCAACCTGGCATGGCTCCTGGCCGCTCATGTCAACGGGTGGGCCCCAGCAGCCATCCTCGACGCCTACGAGCGCGAGCGGCTGCCGATCACCGATCAAGTGTCCCGCTTCGCCATGGGCCACGCCGAGCAGATGATCCGCAGCCGGGCCCGCATCCCCGACGACATCGAGGCCGACGGCCCCAAGGGCGACGCCGTGCGGGAGTCGTTCGGGCGGGCCATGGTGCAGCTCAACGTGGCCCAGTACTGCTGCGCCGGGCTCAACTTCGGGTACTACTACGACGACTCGCCGATCATCGCCTACGACGGTGAAGCCCATCCCCCGTACACCATGGGTGAGTTCACCTCATCCACCGTGCCTGGCTGCCGCCTACCCCATCGGTGGCTCCGAGACGGACGATCGCTGTACGACGCCCTCGGCAGCGGCTACACCCTCCTCAGGTTCGACACCGACGTTGATACAGCCGCGCTCGAAGACCACGCACAACGGCGCGGGGTTCCGCTCACCCGGGTCGATCTGTCGGCGGACGAGCCGCTCCCTGGCGGCCACCGCCTCTTACTCATCCGACCGGATCAGCACATCGCTTGGCGCGGCGACCACCCGCCACCCAACCCTGACGACCTCATCGACCAACTTCGCGGCGCCGACCCGCGCCCGCACGACGCGCACCAGACCACTCGGTAGTTCCCGTCGTTTGCGCACGCGGCCGGTGGGTCGTGTTGACTGGCGGTGGTGGGCACGACGTTGCGACCCAGGGTGGTGGAGCTGTGGAGATACCCCGTCAAGTCGTTGCAAGGCGAACGCCTCGCCGCGGTCAACGTCGAGGCGGACGGACTCGAGGGTGACCGCCGGTGGGGTATCCGCGACGAGGCCACCGGGCGGGTGCTGACGGGCCGGCGAGAACCTCGACTGCTGGAGGCGGCAGCAAAGCTCGGTGAGGCCAACGAACCACTGATCGTCCTCCCCGGTGGGTCTGTGCTGGATGGCCCGGGTCAGGCGACAGACGCGGCGTTGAGTGACTGGCTCGCCCGGCCCGTCCGCCTCGTCCCGGCGAACCGCGAGCACGGTGACCGGGCGGAGTACTTCGCCGATGCCACCGATGACACCAGCGCGGCGATCGAATGGACGATGCCGCCCGGCAGGTTCGTCGACGCGATGGCGCTGCTGGTAGTGACCACGGCGAGTCTGCGCGCTGGTGCGGCGCGGTACCCGAACGGTGACTGGGATGTCCGCCGGTTCCGTCCGAACGTCCTCGTCGATGGAGCCGGTGACGGCTGGGCTGAGGACGGCTGGTGCGGACAGGCGGTCGGGATCGGCGCTGTCAAGCTGCTACCCCTGCAGCCCTGTATCCGCTGCACGATGGTGACTCGCGCGCAGTCCGGTCTGCGCCGAGACCTCGACATCTACCGGACGCTCGCCCGCCACCACGATGGGACTCTGGGTGTGTGGACCGCCGTGCGGACTGGCGGCGTCGTCACCGAGGGCCAGGAGGCAGAACTCTCCGAACTCTTCGAGAAGTCGTCGCACCACGCTGATGACGAAGGATGAACGGGTCTGCGGGGTGAAGGACCGTCAGTCGGTGCCCCGCTCGATCGCTCGCACGCGGCGACGTCCAGCCGCACCGCACAGGCGGACCTTCTCGACGTCGCCGTGGCGCAGCCGGCCCCGCACGGCCGCCCGGATCGTCCCGTCGTCGATGAGCCGGCCGAGGTGCCCGCCCGGGCAGGTCGTGGCGGCGTAGTCCCGGTGGCCACGGATCCGGCGCGGCGCGACGTCGAACGCCGCGCAGCCCCACGCCACGACGTCGACGAGCGTGCGGAGCTGCGCCCTCGACACGCGCTGGGAGTCGAAGTTCCCCTCGCACATCACCAGCAGGTGGCCGCGCGTGTCGTACTCGGTCGCCGAGTCGCCCTGGGCCGCGAACGGGCGTCCCTTGTACACGTTGCCGTGCCGGTCGACGATCGCGTGGTAGGCGATGTCGGGCCAGCCGAGGGACTGGTGGTAGCGCTGGTGCCCGCGGAGGTGGCGAGGGGCGTCGCGGTTGTCTCGCAGGGCGACGGCGCTGTGGTGGATGGTGATCCGGACGATCTCATGGTCGCGGAAGTCGCCCGTCGGCGCCTGGGCGCCCCAGGCACGCTTGCAGATCAGCTCGAAGCGGCGGCGGGCAGCCGAGGCGACCTCCGGTCGCAACAGGACGCTGGCCAGCCCTGCCCCCGAGGCGACGATGAAACCCCGTCGGTCGAGCCCCGGCAGCTCATCGCCGAGGGAGCAGTGCTCGCACACCGCCGTGACCCTAGATCCGACGCTGCTCGGGAGCTGACTCCCCGCCGCCTCCCGTGCGGAGCCGACGTCTCCGTCTGACGGCTCGTGCCGATTAACCCGTCGAGCTCGCGGTCGAACATGACTTTGGCCCGCTCGTAGGACCGCGTTGCCGCGGCTTCGTGGTGGCCGGGGCCGTACACGCCGAACCCGTGGTCGGCGCCGTCGTGGATCTCGGCCTCGCCCTTCGCCAAGGCGTTGGTCGCCTCGATGAGCGCCGTGTTGGCAGATGCGGGCTGCCTGGTGTCGGCCGAGCCGAACCCGATGTACAACGACCCGGTGTAGGACGGCACGGCGAGATGCGGCGAGTCGCTGTCGTCGGTGGTGCAGAACGATGGGTGCAGGCCAACACCGGCCCGGAATTGCCCACCACGGTCGCGGAGTGTGCACAGGACGGACCGCGCGCCGATGCAGTAGCCGATGCAGCCCATCGCACCGCCTCGGGCGGCCGGGTCGGACGGCAGCCAGGCAAGCAGGGCGGCGAGATCCTGGGCGACTTGGTCCTCGGTCGTACCCAGCACCAAGCCGAGCATCTTCTTCATCTCGTCGTCGTTGCGGCTTCGCATCGTGTACCACGGCTCGGCTCGGTGGTAGCGGTCGTGCGTCACCACGTAGTAGCCCCAGTCAGCGATGCGAGCCATCGTCTGCTTCGATCCCTCGTCAAGCCCGGGGCCGTGATGGAAGAACACGATGACCGGGAATGGGCCCTCGCCGTCAGGCCGTACGACATGGACGCCCATCGGGCCGCTCGGCGTAGGAATCTCTTCGGTGCGCGTCTGCATCCCGCAACTCTTGTGTGTGGTGAACGTGGCCGCAACGATCGGCTGCTCACGGTCACCGAGGCTCGGCGGTGCGGGTCGCCAGGGCGGCGAGGGCCTGGTCGTCGAGGCGGAACACGGTCCACTCGTCGAGCCCGACGGCGCCGAGCGAGCGATAGAAGTCGATCGCCGGCTGGTTCCAGTCGAGCACCGACCACTCGAGCCGGGTGTAGCCCCGGTCCACGCACACCTTGGCGAGCGTGGCGAGCAGGGCCTCCCCGATGCCCCGGCGGCGATGCTCGGGATGGACGAAGAGGTCCTCGAGGTAGACGCCGTGGCGGCCGCGCCACGTCGAAAAGTTGCAGAACCACAGCGCCATGCCGATCACGTCGCCGGTGCCGCTGGCGGTAGCGACGTGACCGAACAGCTTGGCGCCTGCGGCGAAGAGCGCGTCGTGGAGTTGCTCGGTGGTCATCTCCACGGCATCGGGCGCGCGCTCGTAGCGGGCCAGCTCATGGACCAGGGCGAGCACGCCACGGACATCGCCCGGCGCGACCGGTCGGATGGTGAACGCTTCCGGCGGCTCGGACATCCCGTCGATCGTACGGATCCGCTGGGCGGCGGACTACGTTGACGAGGCAGCGTGATGGCCCAACGGTAAGAATGCGCCGAATGTCGGACGACGTGGATCTCCGGCGCGCCGAGCGCCACCTGGTGCGGTACGGGGCAACGTGGTCTCCGTTCGTCGCAGAGCGGGCGGCCGGAGCGTTCGTCGAGGACGCCGCCGGGCGGAGGGTGCTCGACTTCACGAGCGGCCAGATGAGTGCGATCTTGGGACACTCGCATCCCGAGATCGTCGCCGTCGTGACGGAGATGATCGGCCGCCTCGATCACCTCTTCTCCGGGATGCTGTCGCGGCCGGTGATCGATCTCGCCGAGGCACTCGGCGGGATGGCGCCCGGGCTGTCGAAGGTGCTGCTGCTGACGACCGGCGCGGAGTCCAACGAGGCGGCCCTGAAACTGGCCAAGGTGGTGACCGGCGGGTGGGAGGTCGTCGGGTTCGCTCAGAGCTGGCACGGCATGACCGGTGCCGCCGGCGGGGCGACGTACTCGGCGGGTCGCCGCGGCCACGGTCCGCCGCCCGTTGGGTCGATGGCGGTGTTCGCACCGAACGCGTATCGGCCTCGCTTCGTTACCTCCGACGGCCAGCTCGACTGGCTCGCCGAACTCGACGACGCCTTCGACCTGGTCGACCGGCAGAGCAGTGGGGCGCCGGCCGCGTTCATCGCCGAGCCGGTGCTCTCGTCGGGCGGCGTCCTCGACCTGCCACACGGCTACCTCGCAGCGCTCCAGGCGCGCTGTCGCGAACGGGGGATGCTGCTGGTGCTCGATGAGGCACAGACCGGCATCGGACGCACCGGCACGATGCTCGCCTGCGAGCGCGACGGGGTCGTGCCCGACATCTTGACGCTCTCGAAGACGCTCGGCGCCGGCCTTCCGCTCGCGGCAGTCCTGACGACTGACGAGCTCGAGGAGCAAGCTCACGAACGCGGATTTCTCTTCTACACGACCCATGTGTCCGACCCGCTGCCAGCGGCGGTCGGCGCCAAGGTTCTCGAGATCGTCGTCCGCGACCGCCTCGCCCAGCGAGCCGCGGCGGCCGGCGCTCGGCTGCGAGCCGGCCTTTCCGAGCTGCGCGATCGGCACGAGTGCGTCGGCGACGTACGCGGACGAGGCCTGCTCGTCGGGGTGGAGATCGTCGCTGACCGGGACTCGAAGAAGCCGGCACCCGAACTCGGCGCGGCGATCACGCGGCGATGCCTCGAGCTCGGCCTGTCGATGAACATCACCGCGCTGCCTGGAATGGGCGGCGTGTTCCGCATCGCCCCGCCGCTCACGATCACCGATCCCGAGCTCGACCTCGGCATCACGATCCTCGACCAAGCACTCGCCGACAGCCGCCGCTGAGCGCGCCTGGCCGACCCATCCGATCAGCGCGAGTCAGTGCAAGGAATAGCGCGACGCTCTACGTCCTCGACCGCCGGTCTCGATGGCGCTACCGAACGTCCGACGTCGATCGCCAAATCTGGGCGCGATCCTTGTCAGAACCGCGTCTGGGCGCATTTCTTCTCCTTCAGCTGTTGAGAGGATCGCGCCCAGAGGATGGACGAGATGATCGCACTCAGATCGACGGTTCCGTCGGCCGGGGGCACCCGGCGGTTCGCGCCGTGCGCCGATCCGTCGGCCCATCGCCGAGCACCGAGCGGGGTTCGTCGCTACTCGTCGACGCGAATCGATGAGATGTCAGTTCCAGTTGCCAGGGGTTGGGTTGCGGCACGAAGTTCGCCCATGAGGTGCCAGTACACCGCCATGTCTGAGCGCGTGAGGTTCGTCACGTCGTCCGCCCCTCCGAGGAACAGCGGCGTGGAGTAACCAACGCATGTCTGTTCGTCGAGTGGCTCGGTGTCGCCGCTCGACTCCCGCCACGCTCGGTAGAACGAGACGGCCAGAGCCTCCTCGGGGAACTCGACGAGCTCGGTGTCATGGAAGCTGCGAACGGATACTGGTACGTCAAGCACTTCTCCGGTGCCTGGTTCCAGGATCACGACGAGGTTCTCGTCGCCGTCCAGGCGAGCCTTGTCCAACGCGAAGTGACAGCCGAGCCAGTCAGCTCCGAAGCAGTCGATCCGGCCTCGCAGCGCGGGCATCGCGTCCTCCACCATCGCGGTCGCGGTGGTTGCCCTGTGCGGCGAGTAGATCCGATAGAGGCCTCCCTCGACGGTCACGCCGCCAAGCGCGTCGAACACATCGACGAGCTGGGGATCGACCGAGGGCCTCACGTCCGCCGCGGAGGGCTCCGAGCGCGAGATGACGAATCTCGCCCGGAACGCATCGCCGATCATGCGAGCAGCTTGCCCGAGTCGCGAGGTGCCGAGCGGCAGATCGGCGCTACCGGTCGAGCCAGTTCGCGCAGAACTCGCACTCTTCACCTTGCAGCCGATGAATCTCGTGCAGCCGTTTGATCGCGAGATCGCTCCAACTGTTGAAGCTAGCGATGACGTCCTGAACGCGCTGCACAAGGGTGAGGTCCTCAAGGTTCTGCCGTCCGACTCCTTCGTCCAGCAGTCGTTGGATCTCGGCAAGTTGCTCCTCAGCAGACTGCTTCGTCACCCGAGCAGATTGCCCGAACCGGCAGTGCGGTACCGAGCGGCAGCTCGGCGCGATCAGTTCGCGTCGCGAGCGTGGCCTCGAACCGCGTTCAGGAGTTCCGACAACGCCTGGGCCCCGAGCCCGTAGGTGTCGGGCAATGAATCGGTGAAGCCAAGCTCTCGCTTGCCCCACCGCGCTCGATCGGGGTCGCGGTTCACCGTGGTAGTCGAACACGACCAATTCATGACCGGCATCCCATGGTCGAAACTCCCCGCACTCGGCAAGTTGATAGCGACGGACCCACCAGTAGTGCCGGACTTCGATCGTCGTCTCGTCGATCGTCAAGCTGCCAGGCGCGACTAGTTGCCAGATGCTGAGTGGGACGCCCAGACCGAAGAACGCGATCGCCAGCCACCCAAACGCGATGCCATCCGCAATCATCACGACGCTGATGGCGACGAACACCGACGCGAGTACGAGAAGCCCAACCGCCTTCTTGCGGGACACACGATACGTCCGGGGCATGTCGTCAGACGACACCCGCGAAGTATCGCCAGGAGCTCGACGGATTAACCCTCGACCCGCCCCGAATGCCCGCGAGGGGCGCTCAGCCGCCAGCACGAGCGGGTACCGAACGCTCCGACGCGGGAACCCGCGATAGTTCGGGCACCATGTTCGCTGTGCATCGCGGGCGTCGGCTCGGTTTCGACGATGTGCTCCTCGGCATGACCCTGATCGGGTATCAGATTGCGCTGATGCTGGCGATGCGCGACACCAGCCGAACCGAGGACGGCGATCCGTTCGACTCGACGCTCTACTGGTGGAGCTGGCTGCTACTGCCCGCCGCCGCCTTGCTCGCCTCCTTCGTTCGCCCATACGGGCGTCGTCCCTTGCTGTGGACCGCAGCGCTGATCGTCCCTCTCGGGTCGTGCCACACGGTTCCCAGCGCCAAGCGCCCAGCGTCAGCCACCGACCCATCGAGCCCCTCTCTGGCCTACCAGCCGTGGAAATCTATCGTGGCTGTCGGCGGGGCCTGCGATCGCTGAGCGGGTCTCGTCACGGCAGGTCGAGGATCACGGCGATGGTTTCGCGTAGCTGATTGAGCATGAGGGCCCCGACGTTGCCACGGACATTGAGGATCCTCCGAGGAGAGATCGCTCGGACGTGCTGGCACTGCGCGGCCGAGGGCTCGCCGAGGCCGTTGACGTCGTCGGGTTCGATGACGACCTCGGAGTGATACTGCCGCATCGTGGTCGTGAGCGGGACTACGTGGACAACGGTCGGATCAGCGTCGAGGATTCGTTGGGCGGTCACGAGGATCGCCGGATGGCGAAACCCTGCCTCACGTCCCTCGGGAACTCCCAGGTCGAGATCGACGACATCACCCGAGGTCGGCATCGAGCCATTCGGCCTCGTCGTCGCGCAGCTTCGCCCTCAGCTCCTCACCGATCCGGTCCTGGCGGAGCGCACGAACCGCCAGTGTGACGGTGTTACCGACGGTTGTATTCAGCTCCGCTGCGAGGCGCTTGAGTTCCTCATGGGTCCCAGCATCGATCCGGACACTGGTGCTGTGCATGCAGATTAGCATACACTCGATCGCGGCCGTCTCGGGTGGTAGCGCCGCCTTACGGTTGACGACGTCATGGAGACGGTCGACGTCGGTGGTCTGAGCATCGGCTACGAATGCGCCGGTGACGGCCCACCGCTGGTGCTGCTCCATGGCTACGTCGGAGACGGACCGACGACGTGGCGGAACCAGTTCGACGAACTCGCCCGCGAGTTCACCGTCGTCGTCTGGGATGCCCCAGGCGCCGGTCAAAGTTCGGATCCGCCTGAGACATTCGGGATGGCCGGCTACGCCGACTGCCTCAACGAATTCATCACGCAGCTCGGCCTCGAGCGGCCGCACGTGGCCGGCCTGTCCTTCGGTGGCGCGCTGGCGGTCGAACTCGCCCGCCGCCACCCCAGCATTCCTCGAACGCTGATCCTGGTCTCGGCGTACGCAGGCTGGGCCGGTTCCCTGCCGGCGGACGTCGTGCAGCAACGCCTTCGACAAGCGTTGATGCTGGCCGACATGTCGCCCGACGAGTTCGTCGATGCATTGCTGCCGACGATGTTCTCCGAGGGCACTGCACCAGAGACTCTCGCTGCGTTCGCGGCGAGCATGCGGGCGTTCCACCCAATCGGGTTTCGGGCCATGGCCCGTGCATCCGCCGAAGACTTGCGCGGCGCCCTGATCCACATCGAGGTTCCAACACTGTTGGTGTACGGCGATCACGACGTGCGGGCTCCGTTGACGGTCGCCGAGCAGCTCCACGCCGCCATCGAGGGTTCGAGTCTCGTCCTCTTGCCCGACGCCGGCCATGTCTGCAACGTGGAAGCCCCTGACGACTTCAACGAGGTGGTCAGCAGATTCCTGCGCCAACAGCGAAGCTGAACGCCGGGCTTGATGAGGAACGCGAGAGGTGGAGATGACCGGATCAGCTGTCGAACTGCGAGACGTGGAAGGCGGCGCGGGTGCGATCTGCAGGTCGATCCTCGAGTTGCTGCCGGATTGGTTCGGAATCCAAGAGGCGAACGAGAACTACATCGAGACGGCCAACACGCACCCGTCGGTGATCGCGTCGATCGGCGACGACGACGTCGGCATCACCACCGTCAAGCATCACAGCCCGTACGCAGCCGAGGTGTACCTCATGGGTGTCAAGCCGAGCCACCATCGGGCCGGCATCGGCACGGCCATGCTGCGTCATCTCGAAGTTGAGCTGGCCGCAGCGGGTGTCGAGTTCTTGCAGGTGAAGACGTTGAGCGCTGCTCTTCCCGACGCCGGCTACGACGCCACTCGGGCGTTCTATCTCGCTTACGGGTTCCGACCACTCGAGGAGTTTCCGACGCTCTGGGACCCGTCCAACCCCGCCCTTCAACTCATCAAGGCGGTTCCGCCGCGATTGGGGGATTTCCCCGACGTTCGATGACGCACCCGTGGTGCGTCAGCCGTCGAGTGTGTGGGGCGCGGGAGAATGGGGCGATGACGAGTTCCGGGACAGCTGGTTCGGTGGGTTTGGGAGTCGATGCGGGGCTTGCCCCGCCGGTCGCCCGCGAGTTGGCGGTGCGCTGCGCCGAGCTGGGTTACGGCTCGTTGTGGTCCAACGACGAGCCGGAGGCGTCGGGCCTCGAGACGCTCGCGCATTTCGCCGCCGGCGCTCCTCAGCTCGATCTCGGAGTGGGCGTCTTGCCCCTCGACCAGCATCCGCCCTCCCAGATCGCGTCCGAGATCAACCGACTCGAGCTCGACCCGGAGAAGCTGTGCATCGGGATCGGCGCGGGACGGCTGCGGCCCCAGCTGGCGCCGATGCGTGACGCCGTGGCGGAGCTGCGCGACCTGCTGCCCGCGGCGCGGATCGTGATCGGCGCGATGCGCCCCCACCTGTGCCGCCTTGGCGGACAGCTTGCCGACGGTGTGCTGCTCAACTGGATGTTGCCGGCGCACGCCGCAGAAGCACGCGGCTGGGTCCACGAGGGAGCCGTGGCAGCCGGACGCGCGGCGCCGATCACTGCCCTGTACGTCCGCGTCGCGGTAGGTGACGGCGCGACGCAACGGCTGGGCGACGAGGAGGGCCGGTACCGCCGGCTGGTGGCAGCGCACTTCGCCGCGATGGACGTGCCGCTGGGTGCCGTGGGCATCTCCGGGTCGGCGCGTCCGGACGTGGTCGAGGCGCTGACGCCCTACCGTTCGGCGCTCGACCTGCCGATCGTGCGAGTGCTCGCCGGCGACGACCTCGCCTCGCTCGTGGATGTCGCCGAAGCGGCGGCGCCGTAGCCGGTGCTCGACTTCCTCTTCCCCGCGTGGCTCACATTGGTGAGTCTCACCCTGTTGTTCGCTCGACGGACGCGCGCACGCTAGGTAGCGCATGGCGGCTCCCGATGGCTTCACGTTCGAGGTCCGCAAGTCCGGCGAAGTCGTGATCCGGCACTTCGGCCGCGTGGCCGTCGGTGCTGCGTGGCAGGCCAGCAGCCCGCTTCGTCACCGACGCCGAAACTGCCGACGACACCGAACTGCAAGCACGCATGGCCAGGCTCACCGGCAACTACAAGCGCGGCAACGAGCGTCAGTCGCGGAGATAGGCGGCCGCCTACAGTCATCGCGGTGTCGGAACGGCGAGCCCGCGGCAGGTCGAGCGAAGCGCTCATGAGGCGGCAATCTCGAACAACGGCGGCACGCTGGTCGACGGACTTGTACGCCGACGATGCGGTCGTCGAGTACGCCTTCGCGCTCGTCGCCTCGGATGTTGCACGGGCGGGATGCCGTTCGGAACTACGGCGACCGCGGCGGCGGCACTTCCCCTGCGTGCTGCGGAATCTCGCACCATGGTCGTCCGACGAGACGATCGCCGCCCGAAGTTGTGGCCGCGGAATGGGACTACGATCGGACTGGAAACGGCGACTGGCCATTGCCTTCCAGCGTGTCGAACATCCAGGCGTCCACGATCCGCGACGGCGAGATCGTTGCCTCACCGAATTACCACCACCATGTCGTGCGGCCGGGTGACGAAAGCGCAAGGACTCGAGGCGCTCACCGACAGCATCTCGGCGTTGAGATTGGGCCCGGCGAATCGTCAGCTGGCGCGGCGTCGGGCCCGCAGCACGATGTCGTCGACGTGGTGGGAAGCGGAGGCGGCCCCGGCCGGTCGGGGTCGCTTCTCGTGGACCTCGATTTCCCATGCCGGTGAGCTGGCGAGCGCGGCTGCGAAGTCGTCGACCCGCACGTAGGCGTCTGGGTCGAAGGCCCGGCTGTCGGTGAGTGTGTCGATCGGTCCACGCATCGGCTCGAGGTCGTGGCTGACCACGAGCAGCGTGCCGCCGGGAGCGACTGCGTTCAAGAGGTTGCGGACGGCGCGGTCGTCGGGAGTGCGGGGGATCGATGCGTACTGGGCCGACACGAGGTCGAACGCTCCGGCGCCGTACGCGTCGAGTGCGTTCGCGTCCGCGTGATGGCACTCGACGCGCAGACCGCGGCGCTCGGCCTCGGCGGCGACGCGGGCGAGGCCGCGCCGTGAGATGTCACTCGCCGTCACGCTCCAACCCTGCTCGGCCAGCCACACCGCGTCGCCGCCCTCGCCGGCGCCGACGTCGAGTGCGCGGCCCGGGGTGAGGCCGCTGATCTCGTTGACGAGTGTGCCGTTGGGGTTGCCGCTCCACATCTGGTCGCCCGCGTAGCGGTGATCCCAGTCGGCCTCGTTGGCCGATGGGCGGGCTGCGGCTCGGATGTCCTCGTCGGCGAGGCTGAAGCTGATCATGGCGCCGACCCGACTGCCGTTGGCGGCCGCCTGCGAGACCTGCTGGCTTGGATCGGTCAGGTTGCCGGCCGCGTAGAGGCCTGGCACTGCCGTCGCCCCGGTCGCGTCGGTCTCGACGAAGTCTCCGAGCCCGTTCGGGTGCGCTGCGGGTCGGAGTCCGAGCGACGCGAACGGTTCGGCGCGCACCTTGAATCGCGGGACGACCGCGACGGCGGCGGCTTCGATGCGCTCGTTGTCGGCCAGCTCGACTGCAGCGACGTGTCCGTCGTCGTCGGTGACGATGCGGTTCACTCGCCGATGCACGATCTCCACGCCGCCGGCTCGCAGGGCGTCGAGCTCGGAGTCGTCCACGTCGTCGTCGTCGTGGAGCACGATGGTGAGCCGGGCCGTCAGCTGGCGGAACAACCCGGCGGTGTGGAGTCCCATCGGGTGGGTGACGATCTGAACGATCGGCCGATCGCGGACCTCGAAGCCGTGGCAGAACGGGCAGTGGATGACGTCGCGGCCCCACCGTTCGGCGAGGCCGTCGATGTCCGGGAGCTCGTCCACCAGACCGCTCGCGGCGAGCACCCGCCGAGCAACGATGGAGTTCCCGCCGACGAGCTCCACGCGGAAACGGTCGTCGGTGCGGGTCACTCGAGTGACGCGTCCGTCGAGGACCTCGCCGCCGTAGCTGCGGACCTCCTCACGACCGATGGTGGTCAGCTCCGCTGGCGGAAGGCCCTCACGACCGAGGTAGCCGTGCATGTGTGCGGCGGGGGCGTTGCGCGGCTCGCCGGCGTCGACGACGATCACCGACCGACGCTGGCGTCCGAGCTGGAGCGCGGCGGCAAGTCCGGCGGCCGAACCGCCGACGACGGCGACGTCGCAGTACCGCTCGATGGTGCGCGGGGCGTGGTCACTCATGGCGTCGACGATAGGGTCTCAGCCGGAATGCGCACGCGCACTTGCGAGATTCGCAAGGAGGTGGGACAGCGATGGCCGAGTTGAACGAGATCGAACAGTTGGTTCGCACCCGGCTGCGAAGCCTCCGGAACACGCTTGGTCTGTCGCTCGACGAGCTCGCCGCCCGCACGAACCTCAGTCCCTCCACGATCAGTCGGGTCGAGACCGGCAAGCGGACGATCAGCCTCGACATCCTGCTGCCGCTTGCCGCGGCCCTCCAGGTCTCGCTCGATGCGCTTCTCGCCGTGCGTAGCGACGACGACGTGGTCATCCGGCCGGCGCCGAGCACCTCTGGCAAGCGCACGACCTGGATGCTGAGCCGACCGACCGGCCGCACGGTCGCGGCAAAGATGCGACTCGAACCGACCCGCAGAAAGACCGAACAGCGGGTCCACCCCGGTCACGACTGGTTCTTCGTCCTCGAGGGGCGAGTGCGGCTGTCGCTGGGCGAACGCGAGATCCTGGTCGAAACCGGTGAGGCCGCCGAGTTCGACACGATGACGCCGCACGCCTTCGCAGCCCTCGACGGCCCGGCCGAGCTCATCGCGATCTTCGACCGCGACGGCCAACGCGCCCACATCCATCACGAGACCGACGGCCATCCGACGATGTAGTTCTCGCCGGCTGCCGGCGTTCGGTTCGGCGTCAGACTCCTGGCTTCACCACTGACGAAGGAGTCGACCGGTGTGACCGAACGCGGGCTCTCAGGACGTCGTGGCAAGCGCTGAGACGGCGGCCGGGATCATGCGGGTGAGACGCTCGGCGAGTCGGGGATGGCCGAACTGCGGCACCCACTCACCATCGGCCAGTGAGTCGCTGATGGCAAACGCCGAGGCAACATCCACGCCGCGGGTCTGGCCGACCGTGAACAACGCAGCGGCCTCCATCTCGACCACGGCAACGCCGTTGTCGGCGTAATGCCGGGCCTCGACGACGGTCTCCCTGAACGGCGCGTCGATCGTCCACGCGCTGCCGAGCCGCGGCTCGAGGCCAGCACGCTCGAGCGCGTGATGCAGCCGAGGGGTCAGCGTCGACGAAGGTTCCGCCCACAGCGCGGCCGGTAGGTAGTGGTGTGAGACACCCTCATCGCGAACGGCGCGATCGCACACGACGACCTCGCCCGTGTCGAGACCGGCCTGCAGAGCACCGGCGGTGCCGATCCCGATGAACTCGCGTACACCGATCGCGGCGAGCGACTCGAGCGCTGAGACCGCGGCGGGCGCCCCGATCCCGAACCCGCCGATCACCCCCACCGTCTGGTCGGTGTCGTCGAACACGTGAAGGTCGAGGAACGCGGTGTGGCGCCGGCCTCGCGGCGCGAACGGAGAGACGTTCTCGCTGCCGATGACGGCGTCGAACACCGGCCGCTGGTACAGCATCACGACACCCTGTGGCGCCACGTACTCCGCCGGCAGCACCCCGTGTTCGACCCAGTAGCGCACGAACGCCGCGGGCTCGGTGAGCGCTGCGTGCTGGTGCTTGCCCTCGAAGTTGGGGTACGGCACGCCGTGCGACGATACCCGTGGCAGCGAGCGCCAATCGGGCTCACACGGCGCGTCTCAGCGGGCTTTCTGGGCGCGATTCTTCGCGACTGCCGAGAACATCTGCGCCCAGAAGCCGCAATGAGAACGATCGCGCCCAGATCGCAGCAGGCTTGCGCAATCCGGACCCCGACCGGCGCAACGCCATCACATCTCCGCACCAGATTCATCGTTCCTCCACAACCGGCCGTCAGCGTGGGACGTGACCCCCCAAAGAAGGAGCCGAAGATGAACAACAAGGTGTTGGCCGGCGTCGCCGCCGGCCTGCTCTCGATCGCCGCGCTGGTGACCGTCGGCGTCGTCGCCTACAACGCCGGCGAGCGCAGCGACCGAACGGTGCAAGTGGTCGGCGAGGTAGTGGCGAACGGCGAGGGCACCACCCGCACGGTCGTCCTTCCCGACGGTTACTGGCGCGGCGGCTGGCACGGTCCCGGATTCGGGTTCTTGATCTTCCCGTTGGTCGGGATCGGGCTGATCCTCCTCGTCGCGTCGCGGCGAAACGCGTGGCGCGGCCCGCCCCGATACGGCGACGACGACCTCGACGCGTGGCACCGGCGGCAACACGCCGGGGACACGGCCGGACCGGCCCAACCGTCCACCTGATCGGAATGAGGCGATGGGTTGCGTCGGCAGCCCATCGCCTCCTTGCATCATGAACGGTGTGAACCATGTCCTCGTGGTCGACGACGAGCCGGCCATCGTCGAGATCGTGCGGGATTACCTGACCGATGCCGGTTACCGGGTGTCCACGGCCCGCTCCGGTGACGAAGCGATGCACCAGACCCGCTCGATCCGACCTGATCTCATCGTCCTCGACCTCGGACTCCCGGGGCTCGATGGACTCGACGTCATCCGGACGATCCGCCGGACGTCGACGGTGCCGATCATCATCCTGACCGCCCGCGCCGACGAGGCCGACCGGGTCGTCGGGCTCGAGCTCGGCGCCGACGATTACCTCGTCAAGCCGTTCAGCCCGCGCGAGCTGCTGGCTCGGGTACGGGCCGTCCTCCGCCGCAGCGGCCAGCCGGCTGATCACGGCGACGAGCGTCCGATCTCCGTGGGCGCGCTGACCGTTGATCCCGCCCGGCGGCGGGTGACCGTCGAGGACCGGGTGGTCGACCTCACCGTCACCGAGTTCGACCTGCTGGCGCGCATGGCCGCGGCACCCGGTCGGGTGTTCACCCGGGGGCAGCTCCTGGAGACCGTCCACGGCGTCGCGGTCGACGCCGGCGAGCGGGCGATCGACGCCCATGTCAAGAACATCCGACGCAAGATCGAACTCGACCCCCACCGGCCGCAGATCCTCGTCACCGTCCACGGTGTCGGGTACCGGCTGGCTGAGCCATGACCGGCCCGCGTCGCGGCACCGCACCTGTGGGCGCGGCGTGGTGGCGCCGTCGCTTCCTCCGAGTCGCCGTCGTCGTGGCCGTGATCTGGATCTCGGTCGGCGTGGCGTTCGGCGCCCTCGGCGGTGGGTTCCGTGATCGTGACCAGAGCCCGGGGCCGCCGGTCGTCCTGATCGTCGTGGCCGCCGCCGTCGTCGCCACGTTCGTGGCGTACCGCCGGATCGCCCGGCCCGTGAGTGAGTTGCTCGACAGCGCCGAGCGCGTCGGTGGCGGCGACTACGACGCCCGGGTCGATCCGTCCGGGCCGCGGGCGGTGCGCACGCTCGGCCGGGCGTTCAACGACATGGCCGGCCAGCTGCAAGCATCGGACGAAGCACGCCGTCGCTTTCTCGCCGACGTGACCCACGAGTTGCGCACCCCGCTCACTGTGCTGAGCGGCGAGATCGAGGCCCAGCTGGACGGGATCCATCCTCGTGACGACGCCACCCTCAATCGCTTGCTCGATCAGACGCGCACCCTCGGCCGGCTCGTGGAGGATCTCCGCACCCTCGCGCTCGGCGACTCCGGACGGCTCACCCTGTACCGCGAGGCGGTCTCCTGCGGTGTCGTGGTCGAGGACGCGGTGGCGGCGATCTCCGCGACCGCGGCCCGGCGCGATGTCACCGTGACCACGATCGGCACCGAGCAGCCCGGGCTCGAGATGGACGCCGACCCGGTGCGACTCGGGCAGGTCGTCACCAACCTGCTCACCAATGGGGTGCGCCACACGCCGCCGGGCGGGCGGGTGACGGTGACCGTGGCCGCCGACGCTCGGACCGTGACCATGGTCGTGGTCGACACCGGGCCTGGCATCGAGGGCGATCCGGAGCGGGTGTTCGACCGCTTCGCCAAGTCGGCCGACTCCGGCGGCTCCGGGCTCGGCCTGACGATCGCCCGCCAGCTCGTCGAACGCCACGGCGGCACCCTCACCGCCGCCAACGCGCCACTCGGTGGCGCCCGCTTCACCGTGACCCTTCCTCGCCCCTCGTGACGCCCGGGTCAAGGGCTTGCGGGCGGTCGACCCGGGCGCCGATGTCTCCCACCCTGCCGAGACGGGCCGGCAGGTAGGGATGGGGAGACCCTGCGACGTTACTCCTCAGCTGATGGCGCGCGGCTCGAGACGTTGGGCGATCGCTGAGGCCTCCACGCGGTTGGTGACTCCGAGCTTGCGCAGCAGGTGGGTGACGTGGACGCTGGCGGTCTTCTCGCTGATGTAGAGCTCGTTGGCGATCTGCCGGTTGGTGCGCCCGAGGCCGAGCAGCCGGAGCACTTCGGCCTCGCGAGCGGAGATCCCGAGCGCCTGCAGCGGGTCGGGTGCGGTGGCGGCCGGCCGCGGTGACTCGGTGAGGTCGAGTCGTCCTCGCTGGGCGAGGAGCCGTACCTGTTCGGCCAGTGGTGTAGCTCCGAGCTGCTCGGCGGTGGCGAGCGCCGTGCGTGCTGCGGTTACGGCTTGCTGGTGACCGCTTCGGTTGCGCAGCCGGGCGTCGGCCTCGTGGTAGCGAGCGAACGCCGCCGGGTAGGGAAGCGCGAGGGCGTCGAACCGGTCGGCGATGTCGGACCACTGGTCGGGCTCGGAGTGCCCGTGCGCTCGAGCGTGGTGGGCTCGGGCGACCAGCTGCCACGCTGCGGCCTCGGGCAAGGTGGCGACGCCGTTCGCCACCAGGCGCTCGATCCTGTCGATGGTCCGGGTCATCAGCTCGTCGGCGACCGCTCGAGCCTGTTCGATGTCGGCCTCGGCTCGACGGCCTCCCAGGCGGGCTGCTTCGACCCGGTCCGCTTCGATGCCGACCGCCGCCGCGCACACCCACGCGATCTCCCAGACGTCGTCGCCCGTCACGGCCGCCTCGAAGGCGGTGGACAGCGAGTCGGCGGGCGTCGGCGAACGATCCGCGGTGCGCTGCGAGCTCCGCGGCGCAGATGAACGCGTCGGCGTCGCTGTTCTCGTCGGCGGCGGCGACGGCTCGGTCAGCGTGGCCGGCGGCATCGTCCACCCGACCCTGGTACAGGGCGATGCGAGCGGCGATGATCGCACCATCAAGGCCGAACAAGCCGTCGATGACGCTGCGGCTGGCGGCGAGCATCGCCAGGGCGTCGTCCCAACGGCCGAGCATGAACAGCGCGTCGGCGGCGCTGTCGGTCAGGAGCGAACCGTCGGACGCGAGCATCCCGAACTGTCGGGCGTGCTCGAGTCCGGCGTCCGCCAGCCGGGTGACATCGTCGTAACGGCCGGCGAAGAGGTACGTGCACGTCACGTTCACGTAGACGAGCATCTTGTCCTCGGGCGTGCCGTGCCGCCCGGCGATCTCGAGGGCTTCGTCGGCGGCGGCCATGGCGTCGTCGACCCGGCCGAGGCTCGCCAGCACGATGCCAAGGGTGGCAAGGGTCATGGCGCGCACTCCATGAGCACCCGTCGTCTCGGCCACGGTGAGGGCCCGGAGGAGCGCCGGCTCGGCTTCGAGATAGCGCTCCTCGATGTTCAGTTGGCGGCCGAGCCCGAAGAGCACCACGGCCTGGACCTCGCTGGGTGGACGGTCGGCGACCAGCGCGGTCGCCTGCCGCCGGGCATCTCCACTGCCCGCTCGGTCGCCGGCTGACCAGCGGTGGTGGCCGAGCCGTTCGAGGGTCGCGGCCCGTCGCTCGGGATCGGCGTCGTGACCGAGCAGTGCCACCGCCGACTCGGCCAGCGCGACCGCTCTCGCCGGCGAGCCCCGGTCGTCGCAGGCGGCGGCGGCATGGAGGAACAGCTCAACCTGGTCGAGCCCGGCGAGCGCCTCCGCATCGGCGACGGAGGGCCACAGCTCGAGGGCGCGCTCGAAGTGGGCGCCGGCGTCGGCGGGGGCTCCCATCTTGTGCGCTTCGAGCCCGGCTCGGACGGAGGCGGCGAAGGCGTTCGGTTGCTCACCCGCCGCGTCCCAGTGGTAGGCGAGCAGCGCCCACCTGACATGTTCGGGGCCGCCGGCCAGATCGGGCTGTGCCGCGAGCACGGCGGCGGTCGCCTCGTGCAACCGCTGGCGCTCGCCGGGGAGCAGCTCGTCGTACACGGCTTCGCGCACCAGTGCGTGACGGAACCGGCATCCGTCGCGCTCCAGGACCAGGATGTGGTGGGCAACGGCCTCGCGTAGCGCCGCCCCGATCTCGCCGATCGGTCGCCCGGCCACGGCCGACAGCAACCGGTCGTCGACCGTGCCGCCGACCAGCGCGGCCTCCCGCAGCACCGCCTGGACCGGCTCCGCAAGTCGAGCCACCCGGGCGAGGATCGCGTCCCGAACGGAATCAGGGAGCGCACCCGTCCCCGTGCGCACCGCGAGCAACTCCTCGGCGTAGAACGGGTTGCCGTCTGAACGGGCCAGGACGTCATCAACGACCGAGTCGGCCGGCACTCGTCCGGTGATGCCTGCCAGCAGCATGGTCAGCTCGCTGCGCGTCATCCCGGTGATCCGGATGTGCTCCACCACCGGGCTGCGGGACAGCTCGCTGAGCAGCGGCCGCACCGGGTGGCGACGGTGGACGTCGTCGGCTCGGTAGCTGACGATCAGCGCAACCTTCGCCGTACGCAGGTGGCGGGCCAGAAACGCAACGAGGTCTCGGGTCGACGCATCGGCCCAATGCAGGTCCTCGATCACCACGACCAGTCCGGGCGAGCGCGCACCCGCCGCCTCGAGCAGCGCCAAGGTCTGCTCCAGGACCGCCCCGGGACGCACCTCGCCCCCGTCATGCCCGCCGGTCAGCAACGGCGGCAGCTCGGGCGCCACTTCGCCGAGCAGCCCATCGACCACCTCGCCGCCGAGCGTCTCCCGCAACCGACGCAGCACCTCGACCAGCGGGCCGTAGCCGATCCCGACGTCACCGAGATCGACGCAGCCACCCACCGCCGCCACGCCGCCGCCGGCCTCCACCCGCCGGCACAACTCGTCGATCAG
This sequence comes from uncultured Acidimicrobiia bacterium, assembly GCA_963827075.1. Classification (GTDB taxonomy): domain Bacteria; phylum Actinomycetota; class Acidimicrobiia; order Acidimicrobiales; family Ilumatobacteraceae; genus JALZMG01. The sequence continues at coordinate 79,526 of CAWGZN010000008.1, forward strand.
GCGGGTCTTGCCCACTCCGGCGTCACCACCGATGAGCACCAGCTGCGGCTCGCTCCGTGCGGCGTCGGCCGCACGCTCGAGTTGGCTCAACTCGGACTCACGCCCGACGAACGTCGGACACGTCAGCCGCTTCGGCACCGGCTCAGTATGGACCAACCCCCGAACGTCCTCAGGGCTCGCGGACCCAGCGATCACCATGAGCCGAGCGTGCGGATCGCCGCCGCGACGCGCATCCAGCCGGACACCTCAAATCGCGCTCGCTGACCCTTATCGACCGTACCCCGGTCCTGGCAATAAGGGATCGGACGGTCGCAGATAAGGGATCGCCCGATGCGCGCCGTCCGAGTTGAGCAGATGATCCAATGGCCTGCATCGAACCCAGAACGGACGGAGAACCCAATGCCAACCAACGCCATTGACGTGGTGCCTGACGATGCGCGGGCCGAGTCGGGCGGGTCTCGTGACGACCGGGACGGGCTCGGCGACCAGGTCGATGGGATCGCCGCCGACGTGGGCTTGTCGGGCGTGGTCCGGATCGACGTGGAGGGGAGGCTCGCCGTTCAGCGGGCGTACGGCCTGGCGCACCGCGGTCTGGGTGTCGCGAACACCGTCGACACGCAGTTCGGGATCGCCAGCGGCTCGAAGGGCCTCACCGCGCTGGCCGTGATGAGCCTCGTGGAGAGTGGTGAGCTCGGGTTGGACACGACGGCCCGGTCGGTGCTCGGCGGCGACCTGCCGCTGATCGACGACCGGGTCACCGTCGAGCAGCTCCTCGCTCACTGGTCGGGGATCGGTGACTTCCTCGACGAGGACGAGCTCGATGACCTCAACGAGTACGTCCTGACCGTGCCGGTCCACGAACTCGCGACCACCGAGCAGTTCCTCTCGGTGCTGGACGGTCACCCGATGAAGTACGACCCCGGCGAGCGGTTCAACTACTGCAACGGCGGCTACATGGTGCTGGCGCTGCTCGCCGAACGCGCATCAGGTGTGCCATTCCATGACCTGGTCGACCAGCGGGTGTGCCAGCCCGCCGGCATGACCGACACGGCGTTCCTTCGCTCCGACGAGCTGCCCGGCCGCGCCGCGGTCGGCTATCTCCACGACGACGGGTTGCGCTCGAACGTCCTGCACCTGCCGGTGCGGGGCAACGGAGACGGCGGGATCTACACCACTGCAGCCGACGTCCACGCCCTGTGGGACGCGTTGTTCGCCGGGCGGATCGTCTCGCTCGACACCGTCGCGGAGATGGTGCGCCCCCGCAGCGACGTGCCGGAGATGTCGATGCGCTATGGGCTCGGCTTCTGGCTCGGCGACTCGACCAACACGGTGAGGTTGCTCGGCGCCGACGCCGGCGCCGGGTTCTCCTCCACCCACCACCGCGACCGACGAATCACGTACACCGTGCTGGTCAACCAGACCCGAGGGGCATGGCCAGTCCTTCAACGCCTCAACCAACTGCTCGCCGCATCGACCTGACCAGCGACAGGGCGGAGACGCACTGCAGCGGTCGCATCGTGACTGTCGGGCGCCGTGACTAGAATGATGGTCATGTCAGAGACGTTGCCGCTCGCCGAGGTGAAGGCCAAGTTCTCCGAGATGGTCGATCGTGTCGAGCACACTCAGGACCGCATCACCGTCACTCGCAATGGGCGGCCGGCGGCGGTGCTCATCAGCCCGGACGAGCTGGCCTCGCTCGAGGAGACCCTCGAACTGCTGTCAGACGCTGATGCCATGACTGAACTGCGCGAGGCCAAGGCCGCCATCGAAGCCGGTGACTACGTGACGGGCGATGAACTGCGGGCGAAGTACCGGTCACGGTGACCGCGGGCGGAGGCGGACGCTACGACCTCCGCGTCGCGGGGCCAGCGGCGAGACAACTTGACCGCCTCAACGAGAAGGTGGCGGTGGCCATCGTCGAGTTCATGCTCGGAGCGCTCCTCGAGAACCCACAGCGCGTCGGTCGGCAGTTGACGCGAGAGCTCGCCGGGCTGCACTCCGCGCGCCGCGGCGCCTATCGCATCGTGTACGAGATCGACGACGAGAACGCCACCGTCTTCGTGCTCCGCATCGACCATCGATCCACCGTCTATCGACCACGCTGAAAACAGCGAGATCGGTGTGTTGTGTGCTCGCCGGCACACAGTGGGTGTGTCGGTGGTGACGGAACTGGGTTGGCGCTTGTGTGCACGGTAGGTGCCCGTGCCAGTTTCCGGTCCCCCCGTTGGGTTTCACGCCTCGATGTCCCGCGCCGCAGGCCGGCGCGGTGGCGATTGTCCGGGTGAGGGATGGCGGTCTGGCGGGTTGAGTGGGAGACTCGGTGCTGGCCGTGGTGGTCGGTGTCCGGGTTCCCGTCTGGTCGCGGTGTGGCTCCGTGAGAGGGAGTGAAGATGGGTGTGATGGCGGTTGAGTCCATGGTCGGCGGCGTCCGCTCGGCCCGGCGGGTTGTGGTGGGCGTGTTCGCCGGTGTGCTGGTCGCGGGGTCGCTGGTGGCGGCGCCGATGTCTGTTGCCCACGCCCAGGGTGCGCCGGGGTGCACGATCACGGGGACGCCACGGGCCGAGGTGTTGGTGGGCACGGCGGGTGCCGATGTGATCTGCGGGTTGGGCGGCAACGACCAGTTGGATGGCCGCGGTGGGAACGATGCGCTGTTCGGCGGCGCCGGCGACGACGTGCTGATTGGGCGGGGACGGTCGGGATCTTGTTGCGCGGTGGCCCGGGCCACGACGTGATCCAGGGCGGACCGGGGATGACGGGTTGCAGGGCGGAGGCGGGCGATGACACCGTCGGTGGCGGGCCTGGCGCGGACCGGTTGCGGGGCGCGACGGGCGGTGACCGGCTGGCGGGCGGCCCGGGCCGTGACGTCACCACCTACATGCCGCGGGCGGCGGCGATGCGACTGTCGATCGGCGACGGCGCCAACGACGGCCGCCGCGGGGAGGGCGACGACATCGCCGCCGACATCGAGGACGTGAAGGGCGGGCTGGGCAACGACACCCTCATCGGGTCGAACGGGCCCAACCGGCTGTTCGGCCTGGCGGGCAACGACCGGGTGGTCGGCGGCCGAGGCAACGACGTGCTGGCCGGCGGCGCCGGCACCGACGTGCTGGACGGCCGCGACGGCCCCGGGTTCGTCGACGACCTGTCCTGTGGCGCCGGCGCCGGGGACCGGGTGCTCGCCGACATGACCGACACCGTCGGAGCGGGCTGTGAGAACGTGGTGCAGAACGACCCACCCACCGGGGTGGTGTTGAGCAATGACACGGTGGCCGAGAACCGGCCGGTCAACACGCTCGTCGGCACCCTGTCGGCAGTGGATCCGGATCCGGGCGACACCCACACGTTCACCCTCGTCGCCGGAACAGGCTCTGCGGATAACGGGTCGTTCACGATCACCGGTGCCCAGTTGCGCACCGACGCGGTGTTCGACTTCGAAACCAAAGACACCTACTCGATCCGAGTCCGGGCGCGAGACGCCGAAGGATCGGTGTTCGCCGAGCCGTTCACGATCACGGTGAGCGACACGTTCGAGAACCTGCCGCCGGTGGCGGTGGATGACACCGTCGACACGGTCGAGGACACCGTCCTGCAGCTGCCGGTGACCGGGGCGGACAGCCCGGCCGACAATGACACCGACGGCAACGGCGACCCGTTGACGGTGACCGCCGTCGCCGGGGCGAGCGGCGGCACGGTGACGATCACGGCCGGGACGATCCGGTTCACCCCGACATCGAACCTGTGCGGGACCGGATGCGGGCGGGTTCACCTACACGGTCGGTGACGGTCGGGGCGGCACCGACACCGGTGCGGTGACCGTGGACATCGGCTGTGTCGATGACTTCCCGGTGGCGGTGGACGACACCGCCACCGTCGCCGAGGACAGCGCGGCGACCGAGATCGACGTGTTCGCCAATGACACCGACGTCGACGCCGGCCCGTTGCTGGTCGATTCGGTGACCCAACCGGAGAACGGCACCGTCACGTTGGGGTTGGTGGGGAGCGGGCCGAGCTATCAGCCGGCCGCCGAGTACTGCAACGACCTGCCCAACGTCGACCCCGACACGTTCACCTACACGCTCAACGGCGGCTCCACCGCCACCGTCACCGTGACGGTGACCTGTGAGGACGATCCGTCCGAGGCGGTGGACGACGCCGCCACCGTCGGCGAGGACTCGCCGGCCGCCGAGATCGACGTGTTGGGCAACGACGTCGACCCGGACAAGGACAGCATCGTCACCGCGGTGACCCAACCGGCCAACGGCACCGTCACGATCACCGCCGGCGGCACGGCGGTGACCTATACGCCGGACTCGAACTATTGCAACGATCCGCCCGGCACCACTCTCGACACGTTCAGTTACACGATCAGCGGCGGCTCCCAGGCCGACGTCGCGGTGACCGTGACCTGTGTCGATGACGTGGCGGTGGCGAACAACGACACCGCGACGGTCGCCGAGGACGCTGCGGCAACGGCGATCCCGGTGTTGAACAACGACACCGACGCCGACGGTGACCCGATCACGATCACCTCGGTCACCCAACCCGTCAACGGCACCGTCGTGGTCACCGGTGGCGGCACCGGCCTCACCTACCAGCCCGCTCTCAACTACTGCAACGCTCCGCCAGGAACCACCCCGGACACGTTCACCTACACGATCAACGGCGGGGATCAGGCCACTGTGGCGGTGACCGTGGACTGTGTCGACGACACCCCGGTAGCCGTCAACGACACCGCCACCGTCACCGAAGACGCCGCCGCCGCGGCGATCCCGGTGCTGGCGAACGACACCGACCCTGACGGTGGGGTGATCACGATCACCTCAGCGACCGATCCGGCCAACGGCACGGTCGTGCTGACCGGCGGCAGCCCGGGCGCTCACACCGGTCTCACGTACCAACCGGACCCCAACTATTGCAACGCTCCGCCCGGAACCACCCCGGACACGTTCAGTTACACGATCACCGGGGGTGACGACGCGACCGTCTCGGTGACCGTGACCTGTGTGGAGGACCTGGCGGTGGCGAACAACGACACCGCCACGGTTCTCGAGGACGCTGCCGCCGCGGGGATCCCGGTGTTGGCCAACGACACTGATGCCGACGGCGACCTGATCACGATCACCTCAGCGACCCAGCCGGCCAATGGGACGGTGGTGCTCACCGGCGGTAGCCCGGGCGCCCACACCGGACTGACCTACCAACCCGACGCCAACTATTGCAACAGCCAGACGGGCGGGTCCCCGGACACGTTCAACTACACGGTCAACGGTGGTGACGACGCCACCGTCGCGGTGACCGTCACCTGTGTCAACGACGCCCCGGTCGCGGTCAACGACATCGCCACTGTCCTGGAGGACGCCGCCGCCACCGCGGTGAACGTGTTGGCGAATGACACCGACGTCGAGGGCGACCCGATCACGATCGTCTCGGCGAGCGAACCGGCTAACGGCACCGTGGTGCTCACCGGGGGCAGCCCCGGCGCGCGCACCGGGCTCACCTACCAACCCAACCCGAACTATTGCAACAGCCAGGCGGGCGGGTCACCGGACACGTTCACCTACACGGTCAACGGTGGCGACGACGCCACCGTGTCAGTGACCGTCACCTGTGTCGACGACCCGCCGGTCGCGGTCAACGACACCGCCACCGTGGCCGAGGACGCCGCCGCCACCGCGGTGGACGTGTTGGCGAACGACACCGACGTCGACGGCGGCCCGAGGGCGATCACGGCGATCACCCAGCCGGCCAACGGCACCGTCGTCACCACCGGCGGCGGAGCCGGCCTCACCTACGAACCCGACCTCAACTACTGCAACACCCAGACGGGCGGGTCACCGGACACGTTCACCTACACGATCACCGGTGGCGACGACGCCACCGTGTCGGTAACGGTCACCTGTGTCGACGACCCGCCGGTCGCGGTCAACGACGCCGCCACGGTGCTCGAGGACGCCGTCGCCACCGCGGTGAACGTGTTGGCCAACGACACCGACATCGACGCCGGCCCGACGACCATCAACTCGATCACTCAGCCCGCCAACGGCACCGTTGCCATCACCGGCGGAGGCACCGGGCTCACCTATCAGCCGGCCGCGAACTACTGCAACAACCCGCCCGGCACCACCCCCGATACGTTCACCTACACGCTCAACGGCGGGTCGAACGCCACCGTCTCCATGACGGTGACCTGTGTCAACGACAACCCGGTGGCCGATGACGAGACGTTCAATGGCGCCAACAGCGCGGTGGGCAACACCAGCTTTGTGGTCAACGATCCCGACGACCCGGCCCCGACCGTTACTGGGCCGAACAAGACGATCACCGGTGACCTGCTCACCGGCGATACCGACATCGACGGTCCGGGACCCCTCGTCATCCAAGCCGGCACGATCGCCACCGCCGACGGGGGCAGCGTGACGATCCAGGCCGACGGGGACTTCGTCTTCACGCCGGCGGCGGGGACGAGCTGCACCGACACCACCGACACGTTCAACTACAGCGTGTCGGACCAGAGCCCGGGCACCCCCGGCACCGACACCGGCACGGTCACCATCACCATCGCGGGATGTGTGTGGTACGTGTCGAACAACGCCGCCGGCAACGCCGGGACCTCCAGTGCCCCGTTCGACACCCTCGCCCAGGCCGACACCGCCACCCCAGCCGGAGACGTGATCTTCGTCTTCGACGGGAACAACACGACCACCGGCTACACCACCGGGGTCACCTTGGAGGCCAACCAGCGGCTGATCGGCGAGGCCGCCGACCTGGTCGTCGGCGGAGCGACGTTGCACACCGGGGTGGCGGCCAACCGGCCCACCATCACCGACAACAACGCCGACGTCGTCGAATTGGCGTCCGGCAACACGATCACCGGACTCGACATCGACCCCCAAGGCACCGGCGGCGGGATCGCCGGCGGCACCGGCGATGCCAGCGGCACCATCACCAACGTCAACATCGTCGACACCGGCACCCCCGGCACCCAACCCGGCCTCGAGCTCGACGCCACTAGCGGCACCTGGAACCTGACCAGCCTCACCGTCAACACGAGTGGTGCAACCGGGGCGCGGTTGAACAACGCCGGCACCGTCAACTTCACCGCCGCCGGCACCATCACCATCACTACGTCGGGCGCCAAGGCTCTCGACGCCACTGGGGCCACGACCAGCTTCGGCACCGCCAGCGTCATCGACGACCTCACCGTCACCGGCTCGGGCAACGGTGCGGTCAGCCTGACCGTCGACCACTGGCACGCCTCGACCTTGGGTGACGGTGCCGGCACCGACTTGTCGCTTGACCACCACCTCGGGAGCCAGCCGCGGCGTTCGTTCGTCCACTCACACCGGCACGCTCACCGTCGCCGACGCCGGCACCGACAACATCTCCGCCACCGGCGGGCCCGCCCTCGACGTCACCGGCCCGCGGGCGCGACGTTGCAGTTCGACAGCGTCACGTCGACCGGCAGCAGCACCGACGGGATCAACCTCGACGGCCTCGCCGCCGGCACCTTCACCGCCACTCGGGGGCAGCATCGGCGGCGCGGCCGGGATCGCCTTCGACCTCAACGGCGGCAACGGCGCCATCACCTACCCCGGCGGCATCGGCAACGGCACCGGGGCCAGCGTCGAGATCACCGGTCGCTCCGGCGGCACCGTCACCCTGACCGGGGTGATCAACGACAGCAACGACGCCGGCGGTGGCATCACCCTGTCCGGCAACACCGGCGCGACCATCGCGTTCACCGGCGACCTCGACCTCAACACCGGCAGCGGCGCCGCATTTACTGCCACTGGCGGCGGCACCGTCACTTCCACCAACACCGGAAGCACCCTTGTCACAACCACCGGCACCGCGCTCAACGTCGCCAACACGACCATCGGCGCCGCCGGACTCACCTTCCAGAGCATCTCAGCCAACGGCGCCGTCAACGGCATCGTCCTCAGCGGCACTGGGTCGGGCGCCCTGACGGTGACTGGCGACGGCACGCTCACCCGGAACGGGTCGGGTGGGACGATCAACAACACGAGCGATGACGGTGTCCGCCTGACGAACGCGAACAACGTGACCCTGCAGTCGATGAACTTCACGAGCAACGGCGTTGTACCGGCGTCGCCCGCCGAGGCTGGGAACGTGGGCGCGGACGGCAAGCACACCTTCGACATCTCCGGTGGAAGCAACGTCATCCTGTCCGCCGTCCTGATCGATGCCTCTGACGGCAGTGGCTACGTCGCGCACAACGTCGGAGGCACGAACAGGATCAACACCGGATCGCTGTTCACGAACTTCCCCGATGGCACGCTCCATGGGCTCTACATCGACAACAACAACGTCAACATGACGCTGTTCGAGTTCCACGACAGCACCATCAACAACTCGCTCAACGACGCGGCGATGTTCTGGTTCAGCAATACCGGCACTGTCCAACATGACGCTCGACGTCGAGGACTCAATATTCGAGAACCTCGACAATCAGGCGTTGACCGTGGCCGCAGGCGGAACCGGGGTTACGACGACGGGAACGCTCACTTCGAACGTCACGGGGAGCCGCTTCCAGAACGCTCGGCACTTCAGCGTCGCTGGTGTCAACCTCTCCGCTGAGAACAACGTCGGCATCCTGGTCAACAGTGGAGCCACCCATGTCTCGGTCGTCGAGAACAACGTGTTCGACAACATCGCCGAAGACGGGACCATTGCGAACACCAGCGTCATCCGCACGCAGAACAGCGGGGGCGTGATGAACGCAACGGTGCGCAACAACACGATTCAAAACATCAACTTTGACACGGGAGCCGGTGGCCGGCACCTCATCGGTCACGTGTTCGAGCCGGTTGCGTTCGATGCTGCGAACTCATCGACGCTCAACTTCGCCGGGAATACGGCAACCAACATCACCTTCGCGGCAACCATGAGGGAGATGGTGTTCATCGATTTCCGGCCGACCGCTGGAGGAGGCAACGTCAGAGTCACAGGCAACAACGGCACGCTGAGCACGCCTGGCAGTGGAGCGCAGCAATTCATCGAGCTGCGATTCCGTGAGACGAACGCCTCGACCATCAACCTGCTGGTCGCCAATAACACCGGCAACAGCGAAACCGCCGTTGACTTCATTGACGTGGACGCCGAAGCGGCCGCCGTTGTCAACGCCACCGTCCAGAACAACATCCTCACGAACAACGACCCAGCGCCTGGACGGGCCATCAGTGTCGCCACCGAAGCTGCGGGCTCGACCGCCTGCGCCAACATCACCGGCAACACGCTCAGTGCCGCCGGCGGCACGATCGGCCTCGACGAAACGCTCGGCACCTTGAACGTCACCCAGGCGAGCAGCGCGGCCCTGGGAACCGCCAACGGGGGCGCGACTGTCCAGGTGAACGGGGCACCGGCGTTCGGTCAACCCGCCTGCACCCTCCCGCCCTGATCGTCAACCCGATCGTGGGCACCGCGAATCGCTGGCTTTCACAGACCGTCCGGACCACCTCTGATCGACTCATCATCCCTGGGTCGTGGGTTCGATGCCCACCCGCCCTACGTGATCTAGGCGTTACGACGGGCGTTGTGTGTTCGCCGGCACACCGTGGGATGCAACCAACTGCGCAACCCGCTGTGCGGCGATCTCGCTCGGTCGTCAGCTCGCCTCGAGATGATGTCGGAGGGCTTCCCGGATGACCTCTGACACCGGGACGCGCGCCGGACCCACCGCATGGGGCGTACACACCCACCCGAGAACTACAACGACGACCGCCACGACGCCCACGACATGACCCGCACTCCGGGATCGGCCACTCACCACCCGAGATCACCTTCGCCGGCACACCGATTCACCCTCGGACCATCACCGCCGAACAGCGTCAGGCGCGGGTGGACGGTGGTCGCCTTCGCTAGTCCCAGCGCCGCGCGTTGGCATCGGTGAGGCGCTCGGCACTGTCGGGGATGACGCAGAAGGGCAGCCCCGCCGGGTCGCGCATGATCCACCAGCCATGCACCTGCCTGATCCGGGCGGCGCCGAGCTGCTCGAGTCGGGCGACTTCCGCTTCGACGTCGGTGGTGTGGATGTCGAGGTGCACCCGGCTGGTGCCGTCGTCGAGACGTTGGACGAGGAACCCGACGTCCTGCCCGGGAATCTCGCCCCAGTGGTACTCGGGATGGTGCTCGATCTGGGTCAGCGGCCGTCCGGTCGCGGCCGCCCAGAACGCAACCTCCACGTCGTGGTCGGCGGGAGCGACATCGATGACGATCTTGTCGAGCCTGCTGTAGTGCGCCATCGCCCCAGTCTCACCGTCCGAGCGGAGGCGACGCGCGACCGGCCACTCAGATGTCCGGCTGCTCGTTCGACGGGCCGGTGTGGAAGTCGGCGATCAGGGCGGCATGGTCTGACGGTCGGTCTTCGCCGCGGCCGATGTGATCGATCCACGTCGTGTCGAGCCGTTCGGCGAGCGCCCGATCACTGGCGATGAGGTCGATCCGCATGCCGAGATTGCGGGTGTAGCCGATGCCGTGGTTCCACCAGGTGAAGCGCCGGGCTCGAGGACCCCATCGGGCCACGTCGACGTCGACCAGGCCGGCGCCGAGCAGCCGGGCGAGGGCGTCGCGTTCGGGTTCGGTGACGTGGGTCGACCCGACGAAGGCGTCGGGATGGAACACGTCGCTGTCGGTGGCGGCGACGTTGATGTCGCCGGCCAGCACCAGATGGCCGTCACGGCCAAGCCAGTTCGAGAGGCGGGCGGTGAGGGCGTCGAAGAACGCCAGCTTGTACTGGTAGTGCCAGTGGTCGACGGTGCGGCCATGCGGGGCGTAGACGGAGACGATCCGGAGCGGCTCGGGAGTCGTGATCAGGCAGCTGGTGATCCGAGGCTCACGGTCCAGGGCATCGTCGCCGAACTCGCCGGAGGACACGACGTCGGCCGGCGACGCGATCGTGGCGATGGCGACGCCGTTGTAGGCACTGGCGCCGACATGGGTCACGTGATAGCCGTGGCGATCGAACATCGCGGTCGCTTCGTCACTGAGCCGGGCCGCCTTGGTCTCCTGGAGACACACCACGTCCGGTCGGGTGCGTTCGATGAACCGTTCGACGCCGGGCAGCCGCGCCCGCAGCGAGTTGAGGTTCCAAGTCGCCACGCGCAGCCGATCGGGTGCCGGGCCGGGCGGTGAGAGCTCCGGGCGGGCATCGATCTCGGCCCGGCGCCGAGCGACCCGTGCTGCCTCTCGGCCGGCGGGGGACGAGTCCGCCTCGATCTCGGTCACGAGATCAACGATCGAGTGCCTGATCGTCCGAGAAGGGTTGCCGGGATTCGCTCATGCCTGCAGGTACCCGGCGCGTCCCCGGTTCGACTCGCGAGCGGGCCGGCCGATGGGCAGCAGAGGTGTAACACTGACGCCGGAGTGGGTTCTGATTCGTCGGGACGAGGTCCCTCGATCGCGGTCGTCGGCGGCGGCATCGGCGGTCTGACGGCGGCGCTGTCGTTGTTGCGCGCCGGGTTCGACGTCGAGGTGTACGAGCGGGCGTCGGAGCTCGGGGAGGTGGGGGCCGGCGTCCAGATCAGTCCGAACGCCTCCCGCGTGCTGCACGGTCTGGGGCTCGCCGAAGCGCTGGCCCGGACCGGGGTGAAACCGTTGGCGTGGCATCAGCGCCGGTGGGACGACGGGCGGACGCTGCTGCGGTCGCCGCTGGCCGAGCCGCTGGAGGCGACGTTCGGGTTTCCGCACTACCAGATGCACCGGGCCGACTTGTTGTCGGCGCTGGCCGCAGCCGTTCCGACCGAGCGCATTCATCTCGGTCACCGCTTGGTCGACGTGACCGATCGTGGCGACCGGGTCGAGGCGCGGTTCGCCAACGGCGCCGTGGTCGAGGCCGACGCGTTGATCGGCGCTGATGGCATCCACTCCACCGTGCGCCGAGCGCTGTTCGGCCCCGACCAGCCGCGCTTCACCGGTTGTGTCGCCTACCGGGGCCTGGTCCCCGAGGAGCGGTTGCGAGAACTGGGGTTGGAGGTGACGGCCCAGGTGTGGATGGGGCCGGGTCAGCACTTCGTGCACTACTTCGTCAGCGGACGGCGCCTCGTCAACTTCGTCGCGATCGTCGAGCAGGACACCTGGACCGGCGAGTCGTGGACCGATCGAGGCGACCTGGCCGAAGCCCTCGCGCGCCTTCGAGGGCTGGCACCCGCAGGTCCGGGCGATCCTCGGCTCAGTCGACGAGACGTTCATCTGGGCGCTGTTCGATCGACCTCCATTGGCGCGGTGGTCGGTCGGTCGGATCACGCTGCTCGGCGACGCGTGCCACCCGATGGTGCCGTTCATGGCCCAAGGGGCCGCCCAGGCGATCGAGGACGGCGCGACCTTGACCGCCTGCCTCGTACGGGTCGGCCCGGACATCCCGACCGCGCTCCAGCGTTACGAGGAGCTGCGCCTTCCCCGAACGTCGCGGCTGCAGGCGCTCTCGACCGCGAACAAGACCCGCTTCCATCTGCCCGACGGCCCGGAGCAGCGCGAGCGGGATCGGCAGATGGCGACCGAGTCGACGGACTGGTCGTTCGGCGCCGTCGCCTGGATCTACGAACACGACGCCGCCGCCTGGCCGGACGTCTAGGAGCGACGGATCGTTCGGCGGCCGTCGGTCGTCGACCACCGGTCGATCACGAGTTGTCCGCCGTCGGCCGAGACGACCGTGAGTGCGTCGATGTCGATCGTGAACAGGTCCCAGTCCTCGGGCGGCTCGAAGCCACGCTCGGATTCGAACCAGGCGCGAAACGCAGACCGCTCGCCGGGGTCGGTGGTCACCGTTGCTGTTCCGCTGACTTTGGCGTCAGCCGCGCCGACGTCGGCGGCGCCGTCGCGCAGCCGGCGCGAGTCCCACGGGATGCTGTGCACCGCGACCCGTGGATCCCGACGCATGTCCTGACCTTTGCGGGCCCGCGGCATCGACCAGATGCGGAGCTGGCCGTTGTGGAAGTACGGATCGGCGCCGCTCAACCGCGGCGAACCATCGTGGCGAATCGTCCCCAGCACCGCGTTGGTGGTTGACGACAGGATGGCCCGGACCCGGTCGGCAAGGTCCGGTTCGAGGCTCTCGATCTCGGCGAAGGTGGCCATCACCCCAGTCTGCTGGCCACCGGGCGGAACGGCCCACGCCGTTGCCGCTCTAGCGCCTCGGCTTGTGTCACCGCATACGTCGACTTTCGACAAATGTGGTGACACAAATCCGGATCGACTAACCCGGCACGAGGCGATGAGTTCTCGAATCGCCCCCCGTCCAACCTTGTGCCGCCGTGGTAGCGAAGGCAGGGGCGGCTACCCGACATCCAAGGACAAGGACACGACCATGCCAGAACTGCTCGTCGACTTCATCACCTCCCTCGACGGCTACGCGTCGGGGGAGGGCTGGCCCGGCTTCTGGGGTCTCGAGGGGCCCGAGTACCTCGCCTGGCTCGGTGAGCAACCCGAGGTCACGTACGTGATGGGAGCGAACACCTACCGGCTGATGTCGGGCTTCGCTGCCGGAGAGACCCCAGCGGGAACGGACGAGTTCACCGCCGACGAGGAGGCCTCCGTCGACGGACTCACGCGAGCGTCGAAGGTGGTGTTCTCCGCCTCGCTCGAGGAGCCGCTCACGTGGGCCAACTCCACGCTCGTGCGCGATGACGCGGTCGAAGCGGTCCGGGCGATGAAGGAGGACGGCTCGGGCCTCATGAGCACGATCGGCAGCATCAGCCTGTGCCGGTCGCTGCTGCGGGCCGGGCTCGTCGATCGCTTCCGGGTCGTGATGTTCCCGGTGATCACCGGCGCCACGGGAGCAGAACGCATCTACGACGGCTACCCGGACGTCGCCCTCGACATGATCGACAGCCGCACCTTCGACGGCCGCATCCAGTTGGTCGAGTACCGGCCCCGCGTGCTCGAGCACCCACCGCTCGACCCCACCGCGTGAGTCGACGGGCGAGCTGGGAGCCGCCACACCGACCTGCTCTCGGGATGCGACGGGCGTGACTCGAAACGCGCACTCTTGACCAACGCATCGCGTTGAGCGCGAGGATCGGCGGCCGTGGAGCAGTTGGCCGGACTGATCACCCGCTCGCACGCGCAGTGGACACCGCGAGTCGTGGAAGCGGTCTTCGGGACGAGCGACCCGACGGCTGTCGCCGAGGTGCTCACCGAGGGCGTCGCGACCACGCTCGGGGTGCCGGTCGTCGCGGCCCGGTTTTACGAACCTGGGGTCGGGGTCGTCGCCGGGCTGGAGCTGGCCGACGGCCGCGCCGTCGTCGCCAAGGTGCACCGAACGACGTTCATGCCGCACGAACGCCTGGTGGCCATCGCACGCGTGCAGGCCGACCTCGCTGCCGTCAGGCGTGCCCGCCCCGGCGCCGCTCGCCGGTCCGCTGCCGCTCGGCCACGGCTGGCTCAGCGTCGAGGAACACCTCGGCGGTGACTCCGCGGTCGGGTACGACCCTGCCGTTCGCCGCGCCATGGCGACCGCCCTGCACGATTTCGTCCACGCCGCCCTCCCACACGCTGACCGCGACTGGATCGGCAACTGGCTCGGCGAGCCCATGATCGGTGACCTGTGGCCCGAGCCCCACGACCTCCGCTTCGATCTCCCCGGCACCACCGCCGGCGCAGAGTGGATCGACGACGCCGCGCGCACCGCCCGCGCCACGCTCACGACCACGGTGCTCCCAAACGTCGTCGGGCACCTCGACTGGCGGGTGCAGAACCTGGCCTTCACCGACAACCAGGTGTCGGCCATCTACGACTGGGACTCCGTCGCCCTTGTCCCCGAACCGGCATTGGTCGGCAGCGCATCGGTGATCCACCCGATCGACTGGCGGCTCGAGCGGCCCGACCCGCTGCCGACCCTGGCGCAGCTCGACGGCTTCGTCGCCGACTATGAGGCAGTACGCGGTACGCCGTTCAGCGACCACGAGCACGAGGTCCTCGCCGCCGGCCAACAATGGATCGCCAGCTACGGCGCCCGCTGCCAGCACTCCGACGACGTCCTCGGCATCTTCCCCGACGTCGATCACTCGCGGGGCTGGCCCCGCATCCTCCGCGAGCTCCTCGATCGGTAGCGCGGGGTGTCCCGCCGCCGCATCCCGGCGTTCTTGGGCGCGATCCTTCTCAACAGCTGAGAAGAACTGCGCCCAGATGCGCTTGTGACAAGGATCGCGCCCAGATTCGGCAGATCGGCGTACCGCCGGAGCTGCTCGCGCACGGCTGCGATCGCCCCCGGCATCGCGCCCGACCTGCCGCTCGGTCGCGACCCGGCACGAGCCTCGGCAGGATGTCGTGCGGCGGTGGAGTTTGTGGGCCTCACGGGATCGGATCCGCTGCGAGGATGTCGGCCGTGCGCCGCTACGAGGCGACTGTCTACGACAGCACCCGCTGGGACGGCTTCGAGCTACGCCCCGGCGACATCATCATCAGCACGCCGCCGAAGTGCGGGACGACGTGGACGCAGATGATCTGCGCGCTGCTCATCCTGCAGGAACCGGAGCTCGCGCTCCCGTTGGACAGGCTCTCGCCGTGGATCGACATGGTGACCCGCGCCCGCACGGAGGTGTTCGCGGACCTGGAGGCCCAGACGCACCGCCGGTTCATCAAGACCCACACGCCGCTCGACGGGATACCCAACGATCCGACGGTCACGTACATCTGCGTCGGGCGTGACCCCCGCGACGTGGCGCTGTCGATGGACCACCACATCGACAACATGGACGTCGGCGCGTTCCTCAACGCCCACGAGCAGGCGGCAGCGATCGACGGCATCGAGCTCGGACCGTTGCGACCACCGCGGCGGCGCCCCGAAGGCGAGCGGGACCGTTTCTGGCAGTGGGTCGACGACGAGACGCCCTCGACGCAGGTCGGGTCGTCGCTGCGGCGCACCGTAGAGCACCTGCAGACCTTCCGGGACGCCGCCGACGATCTCGACGTCGTGTCCTTGCACTACGACGACTTGAAGGCCGACCTGGAGGGGCAGATGCGGCAGCTGGCCGGCGCGCCTCGGGATCGACGTCGACGAGCACCGGTGGCCCCGCCTGGTCCAGGCGGCGACGTTCGAGTCGATGCGCCGCAGGGCCGACGCTGATCGTCAGCGCCTACCGCCCGAGTCGCCGCTGTCCTCACATCGTCGAGAACTGGATGATCACGGCGTCGGGTTCATCGGGCTTGGCGGCGCTCAGGCGCGGGACTTCGTGGCGCAGCCGGGCCGACCGTTGCATGCGGATCTGCTCGCAACGAACGACAACGAGGTCTCGGCTCGCAGACGCCGGTCAGCGGCGCACCGGGTAACGGAGGTGGAGCGCCCGGGTGCCTTGGACCACGACGGGGTCCTCGAGCATGACGTGGCCGCCGACGAGCTCGCCGAAGTAGCGGATGCCGGTACCGAACAGCACTGGCACCTGGCTGATGCAGAGCTCGTCGACGAGGCCGAGGTTCAGCGCCTGCTGGATGATGTCGGCGCTGGCGATCGTGACGAACTTGTCGCCGGCGATCTCCTTCGCCGTCGCGATCGCCTCCTCGACGCTGCCGGTGAAGGTCGTCCGCGGGAACCGCTCCGCGGCGTCTTCCGGCGGCGGACGGTGGGTCACGACGACCACTGGGGCGCCGGCGGGGTGGTTGTCGCCCCAGCCGTCGGTCTGGTCGAACAGCCGACGGCCGGCGATCAGCGCGCCGCAGCCCGACGTGAGCTCCTGCAGCATCGGGGCGCTTGCGGCATCAACCGAGAAGCTCATGCTCTCCTGCGCGCTCGGCACCACGACGTCGCCGCTCCAGTACCAGTCGAACAACTCCGCCGGGTTGTCGTCGGGCTGGGCGACGAACCCGTCCAGCGACATGCACATGTGAGTCAGCACCTTGGCCATGCCCCTACGACTCGGCTGGCGCCGCCGACTCACGCTCGCCTCGCTCATTCCGAAGCCACGGCTTGGGGACACCAAAGAATCTGACATCGTGGGGACGATGCCTCACGAGGAGATCGACGGCGTTCCCATCTGGTACGAGGAGCACGGCGACCCCGACGGGCCGCCGCTCGTCGCCCTCCACGGTGGGATCCTCACCTTCGACGGCAGCTTCGGCGACGTGCTGCCGTGGCTCACGCAGGGCCGCCGGGTGATCGGGGTCGAGCTTCAGGGCCACGGCCACACGCCCGACACCGGCCGGCCCATGTCGATCGAGCGCTTCGCCGACGACGTCGCCGAGCTCGTGGACCGGGTGGCCGGCGGCGGACCGGCCGACCTCTGGGGCTTCAGCCTCGGCGCCCTGACGGCGACGGGCGTCGCCGTGCGGCACCCCTCGAAGGTCCGGCGTCTCGTGCTCGCCGCCGTCAACATCCGGCCCGATGGCTACCACCCGGAGATCACGGCACCGGAGCAGGACGATCCCCGCCTCCCCACCGAGCAGGAGTTCGCGGCCTGGCAAGCCGCCTACGAGGCGGTGGCGCCCGACCCCGACGACTTCTTCCCGTTCCTCGAGCGGATGCAGCCGGTCGTCCACGATTGGCCCGGCTGGACCGACGACGAGATCCGCTCGGTCACCGCCCCCACGTTCCTCGTGATCGGCGACCAGGACTTCGTCCGCCTCGACCACGCCGCCGAGATGCTCGACCTCTTCCCCGACTGCCGCCTGGCGGTCCTGCCCGGCACGAAGCACACCGAGGTCATGCAGCGATCGGAGCAGCTCCGGGCGCTCGTCGGGTCCTTCCTGGCCTAGCTGGCCAGCGCACCCTCGCGTTCGCGCGTCCCTCGGAGCCGGCGTTCGAGGGCACGCCTGTGTCGACCTCGGCGTTGTGGCGGAGTTGCCAGGCCCGCGTCCCCTGGGCAGCCGACCTTCAAGCCGTGACTCGACTGGGCTGGTAACGCAAAGCGACCGCCCCCGACCGGAACTCCTGACGCCCCACGAGCTTCAGCTCGACCCGCTCGCTCAGGCCGGCCAACAACGTCGGCCCGTGGCCCGCCAGGACGGGCAGCACGACAAACTCGTACTCGTCGATCAATCCCAGATCCGCCAAGGCCAGCGGGAGGGTCACGCCGCCCACGAACAAGCCTTCGCCTGGCTCCTGCTTGAGCTGCTGAACGGCTTTCCCCAGGTCCCCCTGCACGAGCTCCGCGTTCCAATCGACCTGGTCCAGCGTGCCCGACACCACGTACTTCTTCGCCGCGTCGATCGTCCGGGCGAACGGGACCATCCAATCAGCCATCCAGTCAGGCCACGTTCCCGTCGCCGGCTGCCGCCACGCCGCCTCCATCATCTCGTAGGTCACCCGGCCAAACAGCAGCGCATCAGCTCGTTCCAGACTGGCGGCCCAATAGCGATCTGACTCCTCGTCCGGGATCCCCACCCGGTGATCGCAGCAGCCGTCGAGGGTGACGTTGATCGAGTATCGGAGCGGTCTCATGGGTTGCTCTCCCTTGCTGCAAGCTCACCACCACCCTGGGCCGGATGGCGGGCACCACGCGCACGTGGTGCGACCAGCGGGCGGCGTTCAGTCGAACGTCAGGCCGCGGTAGCCGGCCTCGGCGACCTCGCTGATCTTCTGGCGGTACTTCGGCGTGCCGGCGCTGAACACGACGTGACGGCGCGTGCCCTTCTCGTGGCCGTCGACATTGGAGTTGTACCCCGTGAACCAGCCCTGGGCGTTGCGCAGCAGCATGATCTCGTAGAGCTTCGCCACGTAGGCGCTCCAAGCCGCCTCGGCCTCGGGAGTGGCCTCCACCCGGCTGTGGTCGTGCTTCCACATGAACTGCAGCAGCTCGGTGACCCAGTCGACGCCGAGCTCGATGCCGCGCGGAAAGTTCGTCGACGCCGAACCGCTCTGCGGCCCGGTCGGCATGAACATGTTCGGGAAGCCCGACACGGTGACGCCGAGGAAGGTATCCGGCTCGTGGGCCCACTTGTCCCGCAATGGCTGCCCGCCGACGCCGCGTAGGTCGATGCGATCGTAGGCGCCGGTGACGGCGTCGAAGCCGGTGGCGTAGACGATGATGTCGAACTCGTACTCCTGCTCAGTGGTCTGGATGCCGCGGCGAGTTATCCGCTCGATCGGTGTCTCCTGCAGGTCCACGAGGTGGACGTTGTCCCGGTTGTACGCCTCGTAGTAGCTGCTCTCCAGCGGGACGCGCTGGACACCGAAGCCATGGTCCTTGGGAATCAGCTTCTCGGCGACCATCGGGTCATGTACTCGGGAGCGGATCTTGTCGGCGATGAACTCGGAGAACTCGGCGTTGGCCTCCTCATCGATGAAGATGTCCCGGAAGTTGGCCAGCCAGATGCCGAATCCCGGCTCCCCGTAGAGCTTCTCCCACTTCGCCACGCGTTCCTCGCGCGGCACGTCGAAGAAGGGCCGGCGGTCGGGCTCGTGGATGAACCCGCCAGGCGTGCGGGCGCAGAGTTCGAAGATCTCGTCGTAGCGGGCCTTGATGTCAGCCATCTCCTCGGACGAGATCTCGGCGTTGTGCAGTGGCGCGCACCAGTTGGGCCGCCGCTGGAACACGGTCAGCTCGCCGACCTTGTCCGCGATCTCGCCGATCACCTGCACGCCCGTCGCGCCGGTGCCGATCACCGCGACCCGCTTGCCGGCCAGCTCGACCGGCTCACCCGGCCAGCCGTAGGTGTGGAACGAACGTCCCTCGAACTCGTCGAGTCCCTCGTAGCGCGGCAACGTCGGGGCTGAGAGCAGTCCGATCGCCGTGATCAAGAAGCGGCCCGACAACTGGCGACCGTCGCTGAGTCGCAGGCACCACTGGGTGGCGTCGTCGTCCCAGTGCGCCGACTCGACCGTGCAGCCGAACTGCATGTGCCGGCGGAGGTCGAACTTGTCGGTGACGTGCTGCAGGTAACGCAGGTTCTCCGGCTGGCCGGAGAACCGCTCCTTCCAATGCCACTCCTGCAACAGCTCCTCGGAGAAGGAGTAGCCGTAGCTGATGCTCTCGGAGTCGAAACGAGCACCCGGGTAGCGGTTCCAGTACCAGGTGCCCCCGACGTCGTCGCCGGCCTCGAGCACCGTGACGTTTACCCCGAGGTCGACCAGCCGGTACAGCTGGTAGATGCCGCACACACCGGCACCGATGACGATCGCCTCGTAGTCGGGCTGGCTCGACGGCTCGCTCGTCTCCATCGTCAGTGTCTCCTCAGCTGGCCACGCATCCGATCACGCGCTCGATTGACGATGATGCCATCCCGACGAGGCGCCGGCCCCGCCCAGCTCCGCGAAGTGTGAGCTCGCTAGACCGCCGGCGAGGCGGTTAGTGGACGTGGCGGTGGTGGAGGTCGGGCACGTGGGGGTGAGCATGGACCAGCGGACGGTGTTCGTGGACGTGGCGGTGGCGTCCGGTGACCGTCTCGTCGTGGGGGTGGCTGTGGTGACCATCGGCGTGGTCGTGCTCGTGGAGGTGGACCAGCGGGTCGTGCTGATGGGCGTGCAGATGACTCGATCGCAGGACAAGCCCGACGCCGCACAAGGCGATCACCATGGCGACGACTTGCACCGGCTCGACCGGATCGGTCAGCGCGACCCAGGCCACGATCGCCCCGAGGAACGGTGCGGAGGCGAAGATCGCTTGCCCTCGTGCGGCGCCCAGCTGCTGGGCGCCGCGCACCCACAGCGTGATCGACGCCCCGTAGCCGAGCGCGCCGACGGCGAGCGCGCCGAGCAGCGACCAGACCGTGATCGTGCCGAGCCCGGTGATCGGTGAGCGCGAGCAGCAGGTTGACCGATCCGGCCACGGCGCCTTTGAGGAACGTGACGTGATGCGGGGCGATCTGGTCGACCCGCGACGTCGCGCTGTTGTCGATTCCCCATGCCACGCAGGCACCGACGATCAACAACGCCGACACGCTGAACTCCGCCCCGGGCTCCCACACCAGCAGCACTCCGCCGACGGTGATCAGAACCGCCGCGGTGATCATGTTCCGGCCGAGGTGTTCCCGGAACACCGTCGCCGCGAGAACGACCGTCGCGACGAGCTCCAAGTTGAGCAACAGCGACGCAGTGGCCGCCGGGGTGTCGACCAGCCCGGCCGTCAGCAGGGCCGGGCCGATCGCCCCGCCCGCCACGATGGCCAGGGCCACCAGCCGCCAGTCGCGCCGCAGCGCCGACCCCTCAGGGCGGTCCGACACCCACCACGGCGCAACGGCGAGCGCCGCTCCCACATAGAGCAGCCCGGCCAGCGCCAACGGCGTGAGATCCTGCGCCAATACGGACGCCGCCGGAGTCGAGGCACCGAACAGCAGCGCCGCCAGCGCACAACTCCACACTCCCGGTCGGGCCACCCACTCACGCTACGACGCCCTGCTCGCGCGACCCACGTCAATCAGGGGCGTCGTCCAGCACCTCGAGATCGAACGGTCCGTCGAAGATGATCACGAACGTGCAACTCTGGTCCGCCGCCGGCTCGTGGAGCATCGCCGCGCCGGCCGGAAAGTGCGCATAGCCCCCAGCGCCGAGACGCTGACCGTTGGCCACCATCTCACCGGAGACCACGATGATGGTGTGCGCGGCGCTGTGCCGGTGCCATCTCGCCCGGGTGCCGGCCTGATACCGCACCACGTAGTGCTCCGCTCCCGAGCGCGGATCCGTGTAGAGCGCCTGCAGCTCGAACGGGCGGTCGTAGGCCGGCTGCTCGGCGCGGCGGAACTCCACCAAACGGACGTCCGCGACGATCACCGGCTCGGTCATCTTCGTCAGTATCCCTCGGGGCGCAACGCGGACTCGCTCGCCGTAAACGCGGTGGCGGCGCCTCCGTCCACGTCCCGGCGGATAGGCGTGACAGGAGGCGCCCGCCAAGGGTTCAACCTAGCGCCGGCGATGGTCCTGTCATGGGGATTTGCGTCGATTGCGCCTTGGTCACCGAATTGGTTGACCGTGCAACCAATTCGGTGACCAAAGCAGGCTCAACGACCCGCGACTGCACGATGATGGGCGGGATGGAAACCGTCCGCCGGCTGCTCCTGCTGCGCCACGCGAAGTCGAGCTGGGACGAGCCGGACCTCGCCGACCACGACCGGCCGCTCGCGCCCCGTGGACATCGGGCGGCGGCCGCGCTGTGCGACCACCTGCGAGGGCTCGCCGAACCGCCCGATGTCGTGCTGTGCTCGTCGGCGGCCCGCACCGTCGAGACGCTCGATCGGATCCGTCCGGCGCTGCCGGCGAGCACGTCCGTCAACGTCGACGGCGAGCTCTACGCGGCGGGCGCGGGCGAGCTGCTCGCCCACGTCCGCGGCCTGCCGTCGTCGGTCTCCTGCGCGTTGCTCATCGGGCACAACCCGGGGCTCGGCGATCTGGCCGTGATCCTCGCCGGGCACGGTGACCCCGCGGCGCGGTCGGCGATGAGGGCCAAGTTCCCGACCGCGGCGCTGGCCCATCTGGTCGTGGACCAGCCGTGGTCCGAGGTCGGACCAGGCTCGGCGACGCTCGAGGAGTTCTGGAAGCCACGCTGACTCACGCCCCACCGGCACGCCGGCCCCGGCTCGGACGAGCGTCGGAGATCACCTGCTCGATCACACCGAGTGCGTCCCATCGCCATCCGAAGCGAGCGCCGGTGCGGCCAGGATCATCGACAGGCCGACCCGGGATGTCGATCAGTGCCTTCCAGAGCGCCCAGCCCCGAGCCCGCGCCCAGGTGCCGTCGTCGAACGGCAACGCCTCGACGAAGCGGGCCCTGCTGGGCCCGGTGAACAGCGTCCACGCGGCGGTGAGGTCACACGCCGGATCACCGATCGCCGCGCACCCGAAGTCGATGACGCCACACAACCGGTCGTCGCGGAGCAGCAGGTTCGAGCCGGTGACGTCTCCGTGGACCCACAGGTCGGGCCCGGCCCATGGTGCGGCGAGCGCGGCCTCCCAGACCTCGACCGCGCCGGCGACGTCGATCTCGTCCGCCAACTGATCGATGATGGCGCGTGTCTCGTTGTCCCACACGGCGATGCTCCCGCCCCGGTTGAAGCTGTGGTCGCCAGCCGGTGGCCCGCCCTCGGTGGCGACGTCGTAGAGCGCGGCGAGGAACCGGGCGAGGTCGTCGGCGAGGCGTTCGTGGTCGGTCACGCCGACGATCGCCGCCGGCTCACCCTCCAGCCATCCGTAGACCGACCACGGCGCCGGCAGGCCGCATCCGGGCCGGCCTCTGGCGAGCGGGCGCGGGATGGGGAGCGGGAGCTGTGCGGCGAGGACGGGCAGCCATCGATGCTCCTTGTCGATCTGCGGCACGTACCGCTCGTGGCTCGGGATACGAACCGACATGTCCTCGCCGAGCCGGAACGTCGTGTTGTCCCATCCATCGAGGGCCACGGGACGGATGTCGAGCTCCGCCCACTGCGGGAACTGCTCCGCGATCAGGCAGGACACGAGGTCCACCGTGATGCTGGCCTTCCACACGGATCTATCGGGTCACTTCACGGCGGCGAGCGCCTGGTCGGTGAGGTGGAGGGCGAGCCGCTCCCCGGGGCACTGGTGCGGGCCGCGACCGAAGTGGGCGTCGGTCAGGTCGACGAGCACCTCGTCGCCATCCGGTCCGACCCGACGCGTGAACGGCACTGCCGGGTCCGTCGAACCGGCGCGCCGCGCCTCGATCAGCGCCAACGTTGCCGCGTGTGCCTGCACCAGGACACACACGGTCGCCCCTGCCTCCTCGGTCCGACCGCCGCACGCCGCCACGAGCCGGTCGGCGGCCGTGTCTGCGTCCTCCGACTGTGGGAAGTGCGGCTGATAGGACGCCGCGACGAGGGCGACGTCGGCTTCGAGGCCGGGCTCGAGTCCAAGGGCGGTCAGCAGCGACTTCGTCGGCGACCCCGTCGCGGGAACGAGATCGAGCCGCTCGATCACGCTCACGACGAGACCCCGACGGCGACGGTGTGCGTCACCGTCGCTGAAGCGCGCCACGGAACTGCGCAGCCAGGCGACGCCACCGGGCGCGTCCGGTGCCGCGGGCATCGAGTAGGCGGGATCCTCCAGCGCATCGCTGGACACACAGTCCACGACGTCATTGTGGGCGCGCGCCACGTGATCGGCCTCACGAGATACTTGGTCCATGCGGTTGGGGATCGCCGATCACTTCGGGTGGGCCGTGGCCGTGACAGCGTCACGTGACCATCGGGTCGTGGACCGCCGGCGGATCGAGCTGGTCGAGCCGGGCGTGACGCCGGCTCCGATCCATTACGACAGCAAGCGACTCGACGTCGCGGCAACGGCCGCGCTGGTCGACGAGGTGCGGGCGTCGGTCGGGCGAGCGTCGTCAGCGGCGCTGGACGGGCTGGCCGCCGCGGTGCCCGAGCCGATCGTGTCGATCTCGCTGCGAGCCTGGCCGCTGGACTTCCCGGAGGACATCGCCGTTCAACGGCGGGCGCCCTATGAGGCCCGTGCCGACGCGATCATGTACCGCCAGGTTCTTGCCGAGCTCGCCCGAGCTCGCGGCTGGGAACTGCACCTGTACGACGCGAAGGACGTGCTCGGCCGGGCGGCCCGCATGCTCGGTGAGCGGGCGGAGGAAGTCCTGCACGGCCCTCGGGAGACGATGGGGCCGCCGTGGACGAAGGATCATCGGACAGCGCTCGCCGCGACGATCATGAGCGGCTGAGCCCGGTGCCGGACCGAACGCCCTCGGGTCTCGGCTACGTGCGGTACGTCACCCACCCGGAGGTCGCGGTCGACCCGGCGACACCCGTGCCGGAGTGGGGGTTGAGCGAGCGGGGACGACGACCGTGTGGCCGTGATGCTGACGAGGCCGTGGATCGATTCCATCGGTCGCGTCGTGTCCAGCGCCGAGCGCAAGGCGCTCGAGACTGCGACGTTGCTCGCCGGCCACCTCGGCGTGACGGTCGAGGTGAGACCGGCGACGGGCGAGCTCGATCGTTCGTCGACCGGGTTCGTGCCGCCCGAGGAACACGAGCGGTGGTGATGTCGCGGTCGTCGGGCATGGCGGTGTCGGCACGTTGTGGTGGTGCCATCTGGCCGGCGAGCCGATCGACCGGCGGTGGGACCAGCCTGGTCAGGGCCACTATTTCACCGTCGAACGGGCAACCCGGCGACCGCTCCACCACTGGGTGCGCGTCGACGACTGAGGCGCCGTCGGCGTGTGCGTCCGGCTACGCCACCGGTCCGGTGACCGACCTACACTCGGGCTCGGAATCCGAGCAACGATCGACCAAGGGGGACGACGTGAAGATCTCGATGTTCCACCTCATGCCCCACCGGGAGCTGCCTGCCGACTTCGAGCAGCGCTACAAGTCAGTGTGGGTGGACCCACCGTTCCACGAGCTGGCGGACGCGTCGCGTGTCGGCCAGTACTACAACTGGACGCTCGACGAGCTGGTCCATGCCGCCCACGCCGGCCTGGACGGCATCTGTGTCAACGAGCACCACCAGAACGCCTACGGGTTCATGCCCGGACCGAACCTCATGGGGTCGGCCCTGGCGAAGCTGACCAACGGCCTCGACGTCGGCATCGTCCAGATGGGTTCGACCCTGCCGACGACGAACCCGCCGATCCGGGTGGCCGAGGAGTACGCCATGATCGACTGCATCAGCGGGGGCCGGCTGGTGGCCGGCATGCCGCTCGGCAGTCCGATGGACGCCAACATGATCTACGGGATCCCGCCGATCGAGCAGCGCGAGCGCTACTACGAGGCCCACGACCTGATCATCAAGGCGTGGACCGAGCCGGAGATGTTCGCCTGGAACGGCAAGTACCAGAAGCTCGGCATGGTCAACCTCTGGCCGCGCCCGATCCAGCAGCCTCACCCACCGGTGTGGGTGCCGGGGCTCGGCAGCCTCTCGACGTGGGACTTCGCCGCCAAGAACGACCACTGCTACTGCTACCTGAGCTACTTCGGGGGCAACCTCGGCAAGAAGATCATGGACGGGTTCTGGGAGTTCGTCGACCAGCGCGGGCTCGACCCGAACCCGCACCGCGCCGGCTTCCTGCAGCTCGTCGCGGTCGGCGAGACCGACGCCCAGGCCGAGAAGGACTACGCCCCGCACGTCAAGTACTTCTACGACAAGTGCCTGCACATCCCCGGGCCCTACCTGGCCCCGCCCGGGCACCAGGACTTCCGGAGCCTCGAGCACGGCATCCGGTCAGGCACGGCGGCCCGGACCGCGGACACGTTCGCCCGCCTGAAGGAGATGACGTTCAAGGAGTTCGTGGACGACCAGTTCGTGATCTGCGGGAGCCCGGCGACCGTCCGTGACCGGCTCCAGGGGGTCATCGAGAACCTACGGGTCGGGAACCTGATGGTGCTCCTGCACATCGGCTCGATGCCCCACGAGCTCACGCTGCAGAACATCGACCTGTTCGCGAGCGAGGTGCTCCCGCACCTGCGCCACAACTTCTCCGAGTGGGAGAACCGTTGGTGGCCGGAGAGCCTGCGCCACGAGCGCCAGGCCGTGGGGGCCTGAGCGGTGGCCACGACACAGACGTTGGATCTCTGGGACGGGCAGATCAGCACCCGCGTGCACAGTGCGGGTTCCGGTGACCCCGTCGTGTTCCTGCACGGTGCAGCGGGGTTGCAGTGGGACGCGTTCCTGGACGGCCTCGCCGAGCAGCACACCGTGTTCGCCCCCGAGCATCCCGGTACGACGCCGGGCGACCCCGACGGAATCCGGCCGCTCGACCACCTGTGGGATCTCATCCTCTACTACGACGAGCTGCTGAGCGCCCTCGAGCTCGACTCGGCGGCGCTCGTCGGCCACTCGTTCGGAGGAATGGTGGCCGCCGAAGTGGCCGCATCGTTCCCCGCCCGGGTGTCGAAGCTGGTGCTGATCAGCGCCCTCGGCCTGTGGCGTGACGACGCTCCCATTCCCAACTTCATGGTGATGACGCCGGAGGAGTTCGTGCCGCTCCTCGTCGCCGATCAGAGCGGGCCAGTCGCGCAGACGCTGCTGGCACCGCCCGACCTCGAGTCGGAGGAGGGTCAGACCGCGGTCATCCAGGGCGTGTGGTCACTGGCCTGCACCGGCAAGTTCATCTGGCCGATCCCGGACCGCGGCCTGAACAAGCGCCTCCACCGCGTCACTGCGGACACGCTGATCGTGTGGGGTCACCGGGACAACCTCGTGAAGAGCGTCTACGCCGACGAGTTCCGTGAGCGCATCCGGCGATCGCGGGTCGAGGTGATCGAGAACGCTGCGCACTTCCCGCACCTCGAGCAGACGGAGCGGACCGTCGAGCTGGTGAACGAGTTCCTGTAGCGGTCGCGTTCGATTGCGATGACTCGGCGGCGCGAGATCGGTCAACACCGGCGCGCCACCAAACCGAGGAGTCAGCATGAGTGTCATCGCAGCCATCACCACGTCGGTCGACGGGTACGTCGCCGGACCCGACGACGGGCCAGGCCTCGGGTTGGGCCGAGGGGGTGAACGGCTGCACTACTGGGTGATGGGCGGTCCGTGGACGTACGAGAACGAGCCGGAGGAGTTCGGCCTCTCGGGCGCCGACAAGGAGTACTTCGACGAGCTCACCGCCAACCTCGGCGCCGGGGTGTGCGGCCGAGGGATGTACGACGCGTCGGAGGCGTGGGGCGGCACCAACCCCTTCGACGGACCGCTGTTCGTCGTCACCCATCGCACCGAGGACGCGCCGGACCCGTCGACCGGGTTCCACTTCGTCGACAGCTTCGAGACGGCGATGCAGCGCGCGATCGCCGAGGCGGGCGGACGCGACGTCTCGATCTCCGGCGGCGCCGACGTGATCCGGCAGGGCCTTGCCGGGGGCTACGTCGACGTGCTGGCGATCTCCACGGCGCCGTTGTTACTCGGCGGCGGGAGGCGCCTCTTCGAGGGCTTCGAGCAGGACGTCGAGCTCGAGGTGCAGCGCGTGTACACGTCACCGCTCGCGACGCACGTCCGGTACGCGGTCAAGCGCTGAGCTCGCGGCCTCGCGGCACCCGGTGTCGCCGGCGATCAGTCCCGTTCGATGCGGCGGAGGGGCACGCCCGGCCGCCACACCTCGATGAGCAGGCGGTCGGCGGCATCGGTGATCCCGATCAGCACCACCTCGTCGATCTCGGCTCGGAACAGCTGTCCCGAGAGCTCGCCCTCGAGGTCGCCGACGAGCACGGCCCGACCGGCCACCTTCGCTTCCCCCGGCCACCCCGACGGATCACCCTCGGGCGGGTCGACGGTGGGCCCGTGCAGCGCGAACCGGGGGTCGCGGACGAGGTCGGCCCCCTTCCGGGCGCCCGGCATCGAGCCGAACGTGAGCTCGCCCTCGTTGAACTCCACCTCGATGCCGGAGATCCGCGGCGACCCGTCGGCACGCAGCGTGGCGATCGTCTTGTGCTTGCGGGCGTCGAACAGGGCGCGCACTCTCGCTGCGAAGTCGGGCTCCTCCCGCTCGAGGTCCTTCCATGTGGCCATGGAGTAAGCATGCATGCCGGAGCCTCGTCCCATCCGAGGGTTTCACGTCGATCGAGGGTTTGGTGAGGGAAAGCCCCTCACGAAACCCTCGGATGCGCTGAAACCCCGGATGCCTCACACGCCGGCGTGCGTCTGCAGCTGCGCCCACTGCAGCAGCAGCACGGTCTTGCCGTCGACGATCTCCCCCCGCTCGACCATCGCCAGCGCGTCGACGAGCGGGAGCTCGAGCACCTCGATGTCCTCGCCCTCGTCGTGGACGCCGCCGCCGGCCGAGACCCGCTGCTCGTGGGAGTAGGTAGCGGCGAAGAACGTGACCCGCTCGGTCACCGAGCCGGGGCTCATGAACAGCTCGAACAGCCGCCTGATCTCGCCGATGCGCACGCCGCTCTCCTCCTCGGCCTCGCGGCGGATCGCGACCTCCGGGTGGTCACCGTCGACCAGGCCGGCGGGCGCCTCGATCAGCATCCCGTCGGCGTGCCCGTTCACGTACGCCGGGAGGCGGAACTGACGGGTGAGGATGACGGTGCTCGCGGAGGGGTCGTGGAGGAGGACGACGACCCCGTTGCCCCGGTCGTACGCCTCGCGAACCTCACGGGTCCAGCGCCCGTCCCGGTGGAGGAAGTCGAAGGACGCCTTCCGCAGCACGTACCAGTTGTCGGACAGCACCTCGATGTCCAGGTTCGAGACCCGCTCGTTGCGACCGAGGATGACGCCGTGACCGCGCACGGCGCCACGCTACGACCGCGACGTTCCCGGCGAGGTTCGGGTTCGCCGGCCAAGGCGGTGACGACGGTCAACTGACCGCGAGCCGCGATGGCGGGCCTGTCAGAGTTCAGGCCCGTGACCGGCAGTGTGTGGCGGAGCCGTGACTTCTGGTTGGTCCTCGGCGGCGGCTTTGTCAACAACGTCGGGGACTGGCTGCTGGCGGTCGCCCTGCCGGCGTTCATCTACGTCGAGACCGGGTCCGGTGGTCTCACGGCAGCCATCGTGGTCATCGAGCTGGCGGTCGGGATCGTGTTCGGTCCGTCGGGTGGGGCGCTCGCCGACCGCTGGGATCTGCGTCGGACCGTGGTGGTCACGAACGTGCTGCAGGCGGTCGCGCTGCTGCCCTTGCTGGCGGTCACTTCTGAGCGGGTCTGGCCGGCGTTCGTCGTCGCCGCCGTGCAGGGCCTGCTGCAACAGGTGAACGATCCAGCATCGTTCGCCCTCGTCCCCCGCATCGTGGAGAGCGGGCAGCTCGTCGAGGCGAACTCGGCGAACACGGCCGCGGACGCGATCGCCCGTCTCGTCGGCGCTCCCCTCGGGGGCATCGCCGTCGCCTTCGGTGGGCTCGCGACGGTCGTCGTCGTCGACGCCGTGACGTTCCTCGTCGTCGCGGTGGCCACGTCGTTCGTGCGGACCCCCACCCCGAGCCTGACGACGGACGAGACGACTGGTGAGCAGAGCGGGGGCGTGCTCGCGGGCTGGCGACAGATCCGCCGCTATCGAGCCCTCGTCGGGTACCTCGCGGTACAGAGCTTGGCCGCGGTGGCCTTCGCGATGTTCCCGGTGCTGTTCATCGCGTTCGTCGTCGACGTCCTCGACGGAGACGAGGCCACCGTGGGCATCATCCGGGGCATGGCGGCATTCGGCGGCATCGCGGCGTCCGTGCTCGTCGGTCGACAGGCCCGTCTGTTCGACCCGACGACGCTGATGGCGGCCGGATACGCCGGGCTCGGGGTCGTCGCCTTCGTGTTCGTCAACATCACCGCCGTGACCACCGCCCTGTGGGTGTTCCTCACGCTCTTCGCGCTCAGCGGACTGCCGAACGTGACCGCTCAGGTCGGGGCGATGACCGCGGCCCAACGGCTGTGCCCGCCGAGCGTTCTCGGCCGCCTCCAGGGGCTCGCCTCGGCGACCACCTCCGTCGGCGCGATCGTCGGCTCGGTCGGCGTGGGGCTGCTCCTCGACCACTGGGACGTCAAGGCGCTGTTGAACGTGCAAGCTGCCCTCTACCTGAGCGCCGGCGTGCTCACCTACCTCGTGATCGTCCGCCAACCCGCGCCATCCGATCTGCGCCCCGCCGCTCCAGGCGACCTGGCCGGCGGTCAGTAGATCGGCGTGTTCGGCTCCAGGCCGCACAACACGCGGCCGTACAGCTCGATGGCGGTTTGGGGATGCATCAGCGCGTGGTTGGCGAGGGCCTGGATGTCCCGCTGGTACCGCTGGATCGGCACATGTTGCTGGATGGAGGAGGCGCCGCTGGCGAAGAACAGCAAGTCCACGGCGGCCCGCGCCTCGCCGGTCGAGTGGGCCACGTGGGCGCGGGCCCGCACCCGCTGCTCGAGCGTGAGCGGTACCCCGGGGTCGTCGTCGAGCAGGGCGGCGGCCCGCCGCATGTGGGCGTCGGCCGACTCGATCCTCATGGCCGCCTCGCCCACCTGCAGGTGGGTGACCGGCGCGGCCGCCTTGTCGTCGTAGGCCGTGTAGGTGATCGCCCGGCCGGGCAGCCGCTCCACGAACGACTCATAGGCGCCGCGGGCGATGCCGGCGGAGGTGCCGGCGGCGTTGACGATCAGCATCGTCGCCAGCGGCAGGTTGAAGTACGGGTCGGCGGCGTTGTGCCGGTCGGGCGGGTACTGCGACTCGATCATCAGCGGCAGTGGATACGTGCGGCGCTCGGGCACGAACAGGTCCTGGGCCACGACCGTGCAACTTCCCGTGGCCGCCATGCCGCTGGCGTGCCAGTCGTCGAGCGCCGTGAGGTCCCGGGTGGGCACGATCACACAGGTCGGCATGACGCCGTCGCCGTCGTCGAGCGGCCGCAGCGCGTTGACGACCGTCCACGTGGCGCCGAAGTTGCCCGTGTTGTACGGCCACGACCCGTTCAGGGTGACCCCGCCCTCGGTCGGCGCGGCGGTGCCCGTCGGTGACAGCCCGCCGCTGATCCGAGGATCGCCGGCTCCGAGGATCTCCTCTTGCGCCTCGTCGGGCAGGGTGGCGGCCAACCACGCCATGGCGCTGAAGATCGTGGCGACCCACGAGCTCGACGGGCACCCGGTGGCGACGGTGGCGAGCACGTCGCACTGCGTCTCGAAGTCCGCCTCGTACCCGCCGAAGCGTTTGGGCACGCACATCTTGAACACGCCGGCCTCGGCCAGGGCGTCGTACGTCTCAGGTAGCAGGTGGCGGGCCTGCTCGGCGGCAGCCGCCTGCTCCTTCAGCGCCGGCACCAGCCGTCGTGTGCGATCGAGCAGTTCGTCAACGCCGTTCCCCATGGCGCCAGATGCTGCCATAGCCACGTCGCCGGGACGGCGGAGCATCCAGACCGGCTGTGAAACGTCCAACGGTCCTCGGGGCATGTACTGATGTCGATGTTGGAGGAGTGGTGCTGTTGCGACGACGACACAGCGAGTTCGAGATGGAGGGTTGGACGGACGCCGCGTTGGTGCGCCGTGCGGTCAACGACGCCCGGGCGTTCCGCCTGCTGTACGACCGTCACTGCTCCCGGATGTACGCGTTCTTCGCCGGCCGGACGCACGACCATCACGCCGCGCTCGACCTGACCGCGGAGACGTTCGCCCGGGCGTGGGAGGCGAGGAAGCGCTTCGAGGACCGGTGCGACGGCAGCGCCGTCCCGTGGTTGTACGGGATCGCGCGCAACGTCCTGTCGCGCTCGGTGCGTGACCGGCGCCTCGCGCTCGAGGCGATGACGCGGCTGGGAGTGCAAGCGACCGCCTCGGGCGACTTCGACGTGGCGCCGAGCTGGCTCGACGGCATCGACGCTGACATCGCGACGGCGCTCGCCAACTTGCCGCCCGAGCAGCGGGACGCCGTCGAACGACGTGTCGTTCACGACGAGAGCTACCAGACCATCGCCGACGAGACGAACTGCACGCCGGGCACCGCCCGCTTGCGCGTGTTTCGCGGATTGCGCTCAGTGCGCTCTGACCTGAGAGGAAGCCCATGATCAGCACGGATCCCGATCTCACGACGTTGGGTGACGAACTGGAGGCCGCCGTCGCGCGTGACCTCGTCGCCCGGCACCATCACTCGCGGAAGCGCGCCGTCGTCGGGGCGATCGGCGCCGTCGCCGTTCTCGGAGCGTCGGCCGCCGCGGCCGCCGCGACCGGCGTTTTCGACAGCGACGACGTGGAGCGGGGCATGCCCAACGGGGCGACCATGTTCCAGGGGACCTCGCCGGATTGCACCGAGGTCGAAGACGGCGTCGTCTACCGCTGCCACGTCCCGGGTGGTCCGCAGCAGATCGAGTCGAGCGCGAGCTACCAGCAAGTGCAGTGCCCCGAGGGACCGGATGGCGCCTTCTCCAACTGCTACGCGATCGGTGGGCCGAAGCGTGCCGAGCCGATCGCGAGCTACGACGGGTACATCGCGGTGCTGAGCAGCGAGGACCTCGTCGTGTCCGGCGGCTGCGTCGGCCAGGACCGCGCCGGCACGGAGTGGCTCTGCTACGTCGGTCAGCGGGCCGTCGACGAGGGCCTCATCGGCCAGGACTTCCTCGGCACCCGGCAGCTGGCACCCGGTGGCGATCGGTTAACCCACGGGGGCTCCGCCCCCGTGAACCCCCGAAGAAGAGTCGGCGCGCGTCTCAGTCTTCAACCGGGGCGTTGAGCTCCGTGCGGAGGTCGGCCGGATCCATCGTCGGGGACGGCTCGGTCACGTAGACCTCCCAGAAGTCGGCCCGCGGGGTGAGGCCCTGGTCCCCGATCCATGAGAACAGCCGCCGCCACGACTCGCCGAGGCCGTCGAACGATCCCTCGTGGACGACCTGGGCGACGCGCCCACCCGGAAGTGAGCTCGCCACGACGTCTCCGTCGGAGGTGACCGGGCGATCAGTGGCGAAGCCCACCTCGAGATCGGCGTGGTCGCCGGGCTGGCCGTGATAGAGCCCGAACGCCGGTCCGGCCGGAGCGATGCCCTGCGCCGACAAGGTGCTGCTCAGCGTGGAGAACGAGCGGTCGAAGAAGCCCGCGAGCTCGTCCATCGGGATCCGCCCGCGCACGACAGCGGTGGTCTGTGCGACGAGGGTCACCAGGGTGGGCTCGGTACTCATGATGAATACGACCGGGCCGCGCCGTCTAACTCATCGGGCAACGAAACCGAGGAGGCACCGTTGCGAACGCTTGCGATCACCCAGAACATCACCGTGGACGGCTCGATCGAGATGCTGGGCGACTGGTTCGATCCCCAGGGTCCGGCCGATCAGGACACGTCCGATCTCCAGGAGGAGTTGCACCGCCAGGACCGCACGGCCGACGCGCTCGTGCTCGGCCGGCAGACGTTCGAGGACCTCCGCGGCTACTGGCCGCTGCAGACCGACGACAAGACCGGCATCACCGACTACCTGAACCAGGTGCAGAAGTACGTCGTGTCGTCGACGATGACCGACCCGGAGTGGCAGAACACGACGGTGCTGACCGGCGATCCGACCGAGCGGGTCAAGGCCCTGAAGGAGGAGCCCGGCCAGGACATCGTCGTGACCGGAAGCATCACGCTGTGCCACGCCCTCATCGAGGCGGGCCTGGTCGACGAGTACCGGCTGTTCGTGTACCCGGTCGTCCAGGGGCGGGGCCGCCGGCTGTTCCCTGACGGCTTCGAGGTCCCCCGTCTGAACCTGCTCGACGCCAAGGTCTTCCGCAGCGGCATCACCTGCTCGCGGTACGCACCGGCCGGCTGACGTCGCCGGTCGGGGAGTGGGCCGCGCCGGTAGCGTGACCGCTCTCATGTCTGCACCGGGTCGTCGCCCACCGATGGGCGATCTCCAGTATCCCCTCAGGTACGCGATCCTCGCCGTGCTTGGCTTCGGCCTCGCGCTGGTCGTCGCGATGCGCGCGCCCGTGCCCGGTTGGGAACTGCAGGTCACCGAGTGGGTCAACGATGCGCCGGACGGCGTGGCCGATGTGCTCTACCCGCTGATGCAACTCGGCACGCTGGTCGCGCCGCTCGGTGTCGCGGCGGTCCTGCTGTTCCGGCGGGACCGGCTCGGCGCGCTGGCCACGATCGTCATCGGCCTGGTGGCGTGGTTCGGGGCCAAGCTGATCAAGCAGTGGGTCGAGCGCGGCCGGCCGAGGTCGTACTTGCCCGCGATCGACGTCCGCGAGAGCTCGGCGGACGGGTTCGGGTTCATCTCCGGGCACAGCGCCGTCGCCGCGGCGACGGTTGTCATCGTGGCGATGACCCTGCTGCCGCGCCGGCTGCGTCCGGCCGCCCTGGTGGTCGGAGTCCTCGTCGGGTTCGCCCGCATCGTGCACGGCGTGCACCTGCCCGCCGACGTCGTCGGAGGCTGGTGCTTCGGTGTGCTGTGCGCCCTCGGCGGCTGGTGGGTCGTGGACCGCGTCGCGACGACGACGGCAGCGACGGCCACGACGACACCGCTGACCGCGGCGACCTAGCTCGATCTGGGCGCGGAGCGTCCCAGATTCGAGACGGTCCGCGCCCAGATGGTCGATTGAGACGCTCCGCGCCCAGATGCGTGGGGCGCGAGAGCCGGTTGTTGTTGTCAGCCGCGGGTGCGCAGCCCGAAGCCGTACGGGAACAGCGGGTCGTAGTCGGCGTCGCCGACGTTGATCGGCACCTGATCCTCGCTCCGCGGCCAGGTCATGGAGAGCCGTCCGGTGAACCGGCGCTCGCCGAACAGCACGTCGGCGACGCCGGCACCCTCGCTGCCGGGCAGCCACGAGGCGACGAGCGCGTCGATCTGGTCGAGCTGGTCGGTGAGCACCTGCGGGCGGCCGGAGACGACGAGCACGACGCACGTCTCGATCGCCGCGCACACCTCGTCGATGACCGTCCTGGTCACCGGGCAGGAGCGACAGCGACTTCTCGTCTGCGAGCTGCTCCGGCGTGCAGAAGCCGCACTCCGGGCCGCCGACGTCGCCGAACCCCTCGGCGTAGGGCGTCTCGCCGACGACGACGATGCCCACGTCCTGGCCGGTCATCGGCGCCGAGGCGTCCTCGCTGAACGTGACCGTGGCGTCCGGCGCGACCTCACGGATCCCCTCGAGGATCGTGGTGCCGGGGATGATGTCGCCCGACGCGCCCTGCCACGCGATCGTCCACCCACCGGCCTGGTTGCCGATGTTGTCGGCGTTCCGGCCGGCGACGTAGATGTTGCCGTCCGCGGCGAGCGGCAGGACGTCGCCGTCGTTCTTCAGCAGGACCTGGGTCTTGGCGACCGCCTCCCGGGCGAGGGCCCGGTGCTCGGCGCTGCCCACCTCGTCCACATCGTCCATCGTGGCGAACGGGTGCTCGAACAGCCCGAGCCGGAACTTGACCCGCAGGATGCGGCTCACCGCGTCGTCGATGCGTTCCATGCTCACCTCGCCGGCGGCGACCTCGTCGAGCAGCAAGTCGTGGAACTGCCGGGACGAGAACGGCTCCATGAACATGTCGGTGCCGGCGTTGACGCCGGTCCGCACCTTCAAGGGGGTCAGCGCGCCAGGCGTGGTCGGGTCCGGGATCTGATGGATGCCCTCCCAGTCGGAGATCACGAATCCGCTTGAAGTTCAACTCGCCCTTGAGGACGTCGGTGATCAGCTGCTCGTGGGCGTGCATCTTGAGCGGGTTGCCGACGCCGTCCTCGATCCAGTCCACGCTGGAGAACGACGGCATCGCGCTGCAGTACGTGATGGCGCCGGATCGCGGCGCGATACGGGGCGATGTCGATGGCATCGAAGTCGGCCCGAGTGGTGACCGTGATGCCCTGGTCGATCGTGTAGCGCTGCTCGAACCACGGCCGGCCCTCGTTGTCGTCCGCGATCGCCTGGTCGTACTCGGTGTCGCCGTCGCCGGCGTAGTGCTTGGGCGTGGCCAGCACGTGATCGGCGGCGATGCGGTTCCGTCCGTTGCCCTGGAGGCCGGCGATGATCGTCGACATCCGGCGGACCAGCGCGGGATCTTCACCGAAGCTCTCGTAGGTGCGGCCCCAGCGCTCGTCGCGGGCGACGCACACGCACGGGCTGAAGTTCCAGGGGATGCCGGTGGCCCGGACCTCCTCGGCGGTGGCTTCGCCGATCCGCCGCACGAGATTCGGGTCCCAGGTCCCGCCCAGGCCGATGTTGTGCGGGAACACGGTCGCGCCGAAGACGTTGCCGTGCCCGTGGACGGCGTCGACGCCGTAGATGATCGGGATCCCCAGCCTGGTGCTGAGCGCCTGCTCCTGGAACCCGTTGACCATCTCGACCCAACCCGCCGGCGTGTTGTTCGCCGGCACTGACCCACCTCCGGACAGGATCGATCCGAGTCCCAGGTCGGTGATCAGGTTCGGATCGTCCGTCGCCGCCTGCCGCTCGGCCTGCGTCATCTGGCCGACCTTCTCCTCCAGGGTCATGCGACCGAGCAGATCCTTGACCCGGCGCTCGATCGGCGCTTTGGCGTCGAGATACACCGGATCGGCTTTGGGCCGACCGGCGACCACGGCGACATCGGCGGCTCCGGATACCGAGGAGACCGACGGGAACAACGACACCAGCAGGCTCCCGGCTGCGAGGGCCAGGAGTGAACGATTGCGCATGGCGTCCACCACCTCCAGACGATGACTGCGAGCCCCGCCCGGCGGATGTACCCCCTGCAGTTGATCCTCTCGTCACGGCGTGATCACGTCAAGGCACCCGCCGAGATTTGCGCCCTCACGTGCGGTGTCGGGGAGCGAGTCAGTCGAGGCGCACGGCGATGCCCTCGAGCCCGGGGCCGCCGACGGGATGACGGGTGAGGACGAGTGGATCGTGACCGGGGACGACTGCCTCCGGCGTCGACGCGAGCCGACGCAACGTGTCGTAGCCCTCGAGCATCGCCCCGACGTCGAACACGATGGGGAACGGCCGGCCGGACTCGAAGTTCTCGTAGAAATGCGTCGCGTCCGATGCCAGCACCAGCGCGCCGGCGCCGGTCTCGACCCGCACGACCTGCAGCCCGTCGGTGTGGCCGCCGACGAGGTGGACCGACAGCCCGGGAGCGAGCTCCTCGTCGCCGGCGTGGAAGACGACGCGACCACTGTGCACGGCCCGGACGAGCTCGCTGATGTGGTCGGCGGTGAAGGCCTGGCTGAGGGCGGGCCGCGTCATGTAGCGGCCGGTGGCGTACGCCATCTCCCGGTCCTGCACGTGGAAGCGGGCGGCGGGGAACTGGTCGCACCCGCCGGCGTGGTCGTAGTGGAGGTGGGTCAGCACGACGTCGGTGACGTCGGCGGCAACGACGCCGACCGCGGCGAGCGCCTCCGTCGTGGAGCGCACGAGCCGTCGCCGTCGCTGCTGGGCGTCGGCCTCGCCGAACCCGGTGTCGACGACCCACGTGCGGCCGGCGCCGACGACCGCCCACACGAAGTAGTCCATCGGCATCGGGCCATCGTGGGGATCCCCGCCGAGGAAGTGCTCGGCGCGCCGGCCGTCGCGCTCGGCGTACTTCACTGCGTACACCTGATAGGTCACTGGTGCACACTCGAGATGATGCGAGCGAGCGAGCGCCAAGTCGAGGATGCGAGCGACGAGGCGCCAGCCGAGGAGCGTCCGGCAACGGCCTGCGTGGCCGGGGAACGCAATGAACGGCCTGCGTGGCCGGGGAACGCAATGACGGTCACGGTGGGAGCTCGATCTCTCCCTCGATGCACGTGACGGTGCCACCGCCCACCCAGATCGTGCCGTCGTTCTCGCTCGACACGTGCACCCTCCCGGCCCGTCCGAGCGCGGTGCCCTGGCTGGCGACGTAGGGCGTGGTGATCCGGCCGCTCGTCGTGAGCCACTGGGCGAGCGAGGCGTTGAGGCTGCCGGTCACCGGATCCTCGACGAGCCGGCCGTCCTTGGGGAAGAAGGCACGCACCTCGAGCGCGCACGGGGAGTCAGGCGGGTACAGGGCGACGAGGCCGAGGTCGACGTCGCCCGGCCCGGGCCGGACGGCGAGCACCTCCTCGGGGCGATCGAGCAGCAGTGCCATCCACCCGGGACCGTTGTCGGCCCACTCGGCCGCCACGACCGCGGCGCGGTCGATGCCGATCATCTCGGCCACCCGCTGGACGCTCGGCTCGTCGACCGGACCGGAACGGCGGAGCGGCGGGGCAGCGAACGCGAGCCCGGTGGGCATCCGCCGCACCCGGATCAGCCCGGCCTCGCACTCCTGGACGACCTCCTCTGCCGTCGCGCCGTTCGGCTGCTGACCGAGCCAGGCGTGGCAGGTCCCGAGCGTCGGGTGACCGGCGAACGGCAGCTCGAGGACGGGCGTGAAGATGCGCACGCGGTAGTCCGCTTCGGGGCTCGTCGGGGGGAGCACGAACGTGGTCTCGGACAGGTTGATCCACGTCGCGACGCGCTGCATCTCGGTCGGGTCGAGACCATCGCCGTCGAGCACCACGGCCACGGGGTTTCCTGTGTACGGCGTGTCCGTGAACACGTCGACCTGGCAGAACCGGCGCTTCATCCCGCCGAGTGTGTCAGTCGCCGTGGTGTGTGAATCGCGGTGTGGGCGATGCGCTGGACGATCTCACCATCGGCGAGCACGACGACATCGAGTTCGACGAAGCGGTGACCGCGACGCTCGTACTCGTCCCGGACCGCGGCGCGCACGTCGATCGACGCGCCGTCCCGGACGACTCCGAGCAGCGTGACGTCCGACGACACGTGGATCCATGGCCCGAGGGCCACGTTGGAGGCGAGGACGGAGTTGGCCTGCCGGAGCATCCAGCCCGGGTGGGCGATTCCGGACTCGGCGTAGAGCGGGAGGTCCTCGCGCACGGCCGCGAGGTAGTCACCCGCGACCGTGGCGTCGAAGCGGTCGGCGAGCGATCCGAGCACCGTGCTGGGACGCAGCGACTCCTCCGACGCGGGTGGCCTGGCCGCCGGTAGCTCGGCGAGAGGGGGCACGGGTCCATCGGACGCTGCGCCGGTGGGGGTCGCCCGGCCGGTCGCTCGGACGACACCGTCGGGTCCGGCCGTCTCGAGGCGCATCTCGTCGCCGTCGAGCTCAGCCGTCACGGTCACCTGCTCACCGTCGTACACCGGCGCCCCGAAGCGGACCGAGATCGTGCCCCGTTCGAGCCAGTCGCGACCCCAGTGGGCGACCGGCAGGTGGGTCATGTAGGCGTAGACGTCGACGCCCGGAACGAGCCCGCCCCGGAAGCCGTATTCGCGGGCCACGGCGTCGTCGTGGATCTTGTTCGTCGAGGCCGTGGCGGTGTTGAACGCGCTGACCGTGTGGCTCAGGGTCATGGGCGGCGTCCGGCGATCACGCCGGGGTTGAGCACGCCCGCCGGATCGAGGGCGGCCTTCGCCGCGTCGAGGGCGCGTCCGAAGAGCTCTGGTCGCTGCGCCCGGTACCACGGGTCGTGGTCGCGGCCCACCGCGTGATGGTGCGTGATCGTGCCCCCGTGGGCGAGCACGGCGTCCGATGCGGCGGCCTTGATCTCGTCCCACATCTCCAGCTCCGACCCCGGCCGCCCGGGCGCCGTGATGCTGAAGTACGGAGCGGGACCGTCCGGATAGACGTGCGTGAACCGGCACGTCATCGCCCCGCCCCCGCAGATCCGCTGCACCGCGTCGGTCACCGTGGCCGTGACGCCCGCGTGGAGCTCCTCGAACGCGCTCCACGGGCACGCCGTCTCGAACGTCTCGAGGACCATGCCGCAGCGCACGAGCGCGTTGCGCAGGTACGGGGCGCGGAGGAACGAGGACCGCCACGAACCGACGGCGTCGTCCCGAGATCGTCCGCTGCTGTCGGACTGGTCGGACGTGCTCACGCCGGCGGGGATCGTGCCGGCGTGGTCGCGGCAGAGCTCGACCGCCCGTTCCATCCAGGCGTCGACCGGGTGATCGGCCGATTCGAAGCCGAGCACGAGCAGCGCGGCGACGCCCGACGTCCCGGCCGCGGCGGCCGCTTCCCCGCCGTCGAGCAGGCGGCAGTTCGTCGGGAACAGCCCGGACTGCGACAGCGCCCGGGTGGCGTTCACGCCGTCGGTGTACCGGTCGAACACGACGCCTGCGGAGGCCCGCCAGCGCGGCCGGTCCTGCACCCGCATCCACGCCTCGGTGATGACCCCGAGGCTGCCCTCCGAGCCGAGGAACAGCCGGTCGGGGGACGGTCCCGCACCGGAGCCGGGCAGCCGGCGCGACTCGCTGACGCCGGAGGGCGTCACCACGCGCAGCGACTCGACGAAGTCGTCGATGTGCGTGTACACGCTCGCGTAGTGGCCGCCCGACCGGGTGGCCAGCCAGCCCCCGAGCGTCGACAGCTCGAACGACTGCGGGAAGTGGCGCAGGGTGTAGCCGTGCGGGCGCAGCTGGGCCTCGAGCTGCGGCCCGAGCGCGCCGGCCTGGATCCGGGCCGCTCGCGACACGGGGTCGACCTCGAGCACGTCGCCGAGGCCGGTCAGGTCGATCGAGACGACACCGGCGAACTCGTCGCCGACGTCGCCCTCGATGCCGCCGACGACGGACGAGCCGCCGCCGTAGGGGATCGCGGCGACGTTCGCCGACGTGCACCAGTCGAGCAGGGCGATCACGTCGGCCTCGGTCTGCGGGAAGGCCACGAGATCGGGAGCGTGAGCCATGTCCCCGCGGATGGCGCGGACGAGGTCGCGGAACGACTTGCCGTACGTGTGACCGGCGCGGTCGTACGGGCTCGCCGAGCAGCGGTCCGCCAGCGCGGCGGGCGGTTCGACCCGAGGCCGGCGCAGGGCGAGGTCCGCGAGCTCGGGCGGGTCCACGATCGTGAGCGGGACTCCGAAGCGCTCCGCCAGCCGGCTGCCGAGGGCCTGCATCTCGGCGTCGGAGACGGCTTCGTCCTCCCAGCCCCAACCCCACCACGATCGCGTGCGGGTCGTCATCGGCGACCGATCATCGGTGACTGCCGCGGGACCGGGCCGTGCTCAGCCGGCGTCCTGCTCGACCAGCGTCCAGGAACACGTCGACGTCGGAGTCGTCGCCGCCGATGAGCCACACCACGACGCCCTCGTCGTCGTCGTCGTTCCACGGCAGCACGCCGTCGACGGGGTAGCGGTCGACGGTGATGTCGTCGGCGTCCTCGTCGATCGGCGCGATCACCGCCAACTCGACCTCGGCGTCGGGCGGTTGCTCGTTCAGGATGTCGATCAGCTCGCGTACGTGCATGTGCCGTTCACTTTCGGGGTGCGGAGGTCACAAGTCGCCCATGTCGCCCAGCCAGTCCTTGGCTCGTTCGAGCAGGTACAGGCTGACATGTTTGCAGCGTTCGAGGTTGGCGGCCACCGAGTGGTCGTTGTTGAGGTAGACGTCCGCCAGGTCGACGCTGGTGCGGGCGACCATCGAGAGCGACCGCTCGGGCGCGTCGGTGACGCTCGGGAACGAGTCGATCGCCGACACCTCGACCGGCAGCTCGACGCCGCCGATGCCCGCCAGCTCGGTGGCGAGCACCAGCAGGTCGGGAGGCTCGGGGAGCGGGGGCAGGGTCCAGGTGAACACGAGCGGGAACGTGAACCCGCCGGGCGGCGCCTCGTCGAGGTCGTCGAGCTTCATCACCTCGTCCTCGAAGCCCAGCATCGCCCGCGGGTCGACATCGAGGGACAGGTGCAGGTCGATCGGGCCGCTGCAGGCCTCCTCCGGGTGCAGGTCGACCTCCCAGAGCTGCCGGAGCGAATAGGTCTCGACGAAGTGGCGCTCGTCGTGGACGTGGAAGCCGTGGTCGATCGCCTGGCTCTTCAGGTCGGCGACAAACCCGGCGACGTCAATGACCGCCACCGGCATCCTCTCTGTGCCGGACGCTCGGGATGCGCACGTTGTCGACACTACCGTCCGGTTCCGTGGCTCGAATTGCGGCGGTGGCCTTCGACGTCGGCGAGACGTTGATCGACGAGAGCCGGATCTGGACGCGCTGGGCGGAGCGGATCGGGGTGACCCCGCTGACGATGCTCGGCGTGATCGGCGCGATGGCGGCCGTCGACCGCCCGCACCTGGACGCCTTCCGGGTGCTCCGTCCGGGTCTCGACGTCGAGGCCGAGGTCGCCCGTTGGCGGGCCGATGACCCCGACGGGCTGCGCGAGAACTTCGACGGCGACGACCTCTACGACGACGTTCGTCCCTGCTTCGCCGGCCTGCGCGCCGCCGGTCGGAGGGTGGTCATCGCCGGCAACCAGCCCCCGCAGGCCCTCGCGGCGTTGGAGGCGATGGACCTCGACGTGGACGCGATCCTGATCTCCGCGCACCTGGGCGTGGAGAAGCCGGCGGATGAGTTCTTCGCCGCCGTGACGACTGTGGCCGGCTGTGCGCCGGCCGAGCTCGCCTACGTCGGCGACCGCCTCGACAACGACGTGCTGCCGGCGAGACGAGCCGGCATGCGCACCGTGCTGCTGCGGCGGGGACCGTGGGGCTACCTCCACGCCGAGCGACCCGATGCCGCCCTCGCTGATGTCGTCACCGACTCGCTGCTCGACCTGCCGGCGCGGCTCGCTCAGCTGACCTGAGCCTCGACCGCTCTGGCGACGCGCAGCACCGTGTCCTCGTGCCAGCGCCGGCCGACGATCTGCAGCCCGATGGGCAACCCCGCGTGCTCCGGGTCGCGGTGGTAGCCGCACGGCACCGAGAGCGCCGGGCACGGCGAGACCAGGTTGAACACCTCGGTCATCGCGGGGGAGTGGTACCCCTCGTCGTCGGTCGGGCGGTCGGGCGACCGGTCCGCCTTCGCCGCCGGCAGCGGCGGCGCGGCCATGGTCGGGCAGAGCAGGGCGTCGTGGCCCGCCAGCACCGCGCGGAGGCGTCGCCAGACATCGGTGCGGACCAGCTCGAGACGCTTGTAGTCGGAGGCACTTACCCGGTTGCCGGCGTCGATGAGCGAGCGCACCGCTGGGTCCATCCGTTCGCCGAACTCGGCGACGAGGTGGCCGAAGTAGGCGGACATGAACACGCCCCAGAGCACGCCCCAGGACTCCGAGTCGTGCTCCGTGAGGTGCAGGTCGACTCGGTCGACGGCCGCGCCCGCCTCGGCGAGCCGTTCGGCCGTCTTCTCGACCGCGGCGGCGATTTCCGGGTGGACGACCCAGCACCCCAGGTCGATCGAGAGCGCCAGGCGGAGCCCGGCCACGTCCGGCGTGAGCGGGTCGGCGAGGTCGAGCGGGCCGGGGATCGAGAGGATGTCCGCGTCGTCGGGGCCCTGCGTGGCGGCGAGGAAGAGCCGGGCGTCGTCCGCGGTCCTCGCGAGCGGGCCGTGGTGCGAGATGGTGTCGAACAGGCCGGGGAGGACGTCCATCGGGATCCGGCCGAGCGCCGGCTTGAGGCCGACGATGCCGCACCACGCCGCCGGGATGCGCACCGAGCCGCCCATGTCGGAGCCCTCGGCGAGTGGCACGCAGCCGGACGCGACGGCTGCGGCGCTTCCGCCCGAAGACCCGCCTGGCGTGCGGCTGGGGTCGTGCGGGTTGCGGGTGACGCCCCAGAGCGGGCTGTCGGTCAGCAGGGTGTGGGCGAACTCGGGAGTCGTCGTCTGCCCGATGACGATCGCGCCGGCGCGGCGCAGCGCGGTGACGATGTAGGCGTCGGCGTCGGGCACCCAGTGCTCGAAGGCGAACGACCCGAGCGTCGTGCGGTGACCGGCGACCGGCGTCGTGTCCTTCACCGCCACGGGCACGCCGTGGAGGATCCCGAGCCGATCACCTCGGGTGACCGCGCGCGGCGGCGAGCTCGGCCGCCCGCACGGCCTCGTCGTCCCACACGTCGGTGAAGCAGTTGAGGTGCGGCTGGACCGTCGTGGCCCGGTCGATCGCCGCCCGCACCGCCTCGACCGGCGACAGCTCGCCCGACGCGACGAGGGCGGCGAGCTGCACGGCGGTCGGTGTCTCGCCCGGGGCCACGAGGTCGTTCATCCGGTGACGGTACAA
The DNA here is from genome assembly GCA_963827075.1 of uncultured Acidimicrobiia bacterium. GTDB lineage: Bacteria > Actinomycetota > Acidimicrobiia > Acidimicrobiales > Ilumatobacteraceae > JALZMG01. The sequence continues at coordinate 123,694 of CAWGZN010000008.1, forward strand.
TCGCCCGCTCGACCGGGGCGCATAGCTCAGTTGGTCAGAGCGCTTCCCTTACAAGGAAGAAGTCGGCGGTTCGAGTCCGTCTGCGCCCACCCGCCGTCGGAACTCCCGCTTTGGTCACCAGATTGGTTGACCCGCCAACCACTACGGTGACCAAAGCGGAGACGCCGGACTGAGGGGGAGGACAAATGGGGATGGGGAAACGGGTGGCGATCGTCGCTGCCGCGATCGTGATCGTGACGGGCTGCGAATCCCTTCCGTTCACGGACGACGACGAGGAGACCACGGTGCCCGCGACACTGCGCGCAACGACGCTGGCGCCGACCACCACCCGTCCGGGGCGAGCGAACCAGCCGGCGCAGCTCTCGCCCAAGGCCCGGGCGCAGGTGGCTCGGGTCCGGCGCGAGGTCGCCTGCGCCGACATCCGTCGCCTCGTACGGGAACACCCGCGCTGGACGCTCGCTCGGATCCAGGAGAATTTGGCGACTGGCGTGTTCCCTCGGCAGGACGAACTGACCCCGGCCGCCCGCCGGGCGCTCCGCCAGATCGTCGCTGACTGCGCGCGGCGGGCGGGCCGAGGCGACTGACGGCCTCGGCGAGAGCGCACGCCGACGCGGTGATATCGAGTTTGAGATATCATTCGCGAGATGGCACGAGACCCGGACCGATCACGCTCCGTGTTCCCCGGCTTCGCCGAACTGGCGGAGGATCAGCGCGAGCTCGTGGATCGGCTCGTCGAGGTGCGCCAGACGCTCGGCCTCTCGCAGACGGAGGTCGCGGCGCGGATGGGCACATCGCAGTCAGCGGTCGCCCGACTCGAGCGCGGCGATGCCGACGTGCGCCTGTCGACGCTGCAGCGCTACGCCGCCGCCCTCGACCGTCGCGTCGGGTTCGGTCTCGCCGACGTCGGAGGAGGTGAGCCGTCATGACCGGTCCCGAGCACCCGTACATCCCGTATCCGTTCCCGCCGTACCGCCAACCGCCGGAGCGCAAGGACCCGGTGCTGGTTCCCGTGGTGTACGAGCCGGCCGGGCGCGACCCGGTGCGCCGGCTGTACGAGCGGCGAGCGGTGCTCCTGGGGGTCCCCTTGGATGCGGCCGCGGCCACCGACGTGGCAGCCGAGCTGATGAGCCTCGACGGGCGGTCCGGCCGGACGATCGAGTTGCTCGTCAACAGCCCGGGCGGGCCGCTCGACGACGTGTTCGCCGTGCTCGACGTCATGGGCCTGCTCCGGGCGCCGGTGGCGGTGACGTGCTTCGGCCGCGCCTTCGGAACCGCCGCGATCGTCCTCGCCAGCGGGACCGGGAAGCGCACGGCGACGCCCAACGCGAGCATTTCCCTGCGCTGCCCGCCGGCGGTCATCACGGTCGGATCGGCGCGGGACGCCGAGCAGCTCGCCGAGCACGACCGCACGTTGCGTGACCGGATCCGGCGCATCGTCCGGGAGCGGGCGCGGGTGCCCGAGTCGCGGCTCGACCACGAGCTCGATCACGGCGCGGCCTTCGACGCGGCCACCGCCCTCGAGCTCGGCATCATCGACGAAATCGTCAGCCGGTCCTCCTGACCTGCGGATTGCGCAACGGGCGTGCTGGGTACGCGCGTCCCCGGATGAGCGGCATCGCGATCATCACGGAGGCGTGCATCGACGTGAAGGATCGGGCGTGTGTCGACGTCTGTCCGGTGCAGTGCATCTACGAGTACGACCCGCAGGACAACGTGCTCTTCTCGGAGGTCGAGGCGGGCAACGGCGTCCGCGAGAACGTCCACCAGCCGAGCCCGGAGATGGTGGCGATCTTCGGCGACAGCATTCTCTACGTGAACACCGAGGAGTGCACGTCGTGCACCGCGTGCTACCAGCCCGACGTGTGCCCGGTCGGCGCGATCTACTCGGAGGAGGTCGTCCCCGACGGAGCGACCAAGACGCACTACAACTCGACGGACTCCGCCAAGGGCCACGACCACACGTTCTTCATCGAGCACAGCCGGGCGGTGTTCGCCGACTGACCGGCCGCCTCCGACGTAGTGTCGGAGCCGATGACCGACGAAGAGATCCTCGACCGGATCCACCGGCTGGTCGACGACGAGCAATCGTTGCGTCGCGGCGGCGCGATCGATACCGACCGCGTCCAGCAGCTGGAGGAGACCCTCGACCAGTGCTGGGACCTGCTGCGGCAACGCCGGGCGAAGCGAGAGTTCGGCGACGACCCCGACGAGGCCGCGGTGCGCGACGTGCGCACCGTCGAGGGCTACCAGCAGTAACGGCGGCACGGGCGGCGCGGTGCCGTTCTACGAGCTCGACGGGGGCGCGCCGGCGCGGGTGGTGCTCGAGCAGGTCGGCCCGAAGACGTTCCGCATCGTCGAGCCGTTCCGGTACGTCGACGCCTCGACCGGCGAGCGCTTCGTCGTCCCCGATCCCCGGTGGGGCGACCAGCCGACGGACCTCGCGTCGGTGCCGGCGGTGCTGCAGTGGATCGTGCCCCGCTACGGGCAGCACACGCTGCCGGCGTTGCTCCACGACCAGCTCGTCGACAACGACCTCGTCCACGACCGCGAGCGGGCCGACCGGATCTTCCGCGACGCGATGGGTGAGCAGGGCGTCCCGATCGTCCGCCGGTGGTTGATGTGGGCCGCAGTGAGCATCGGCACGATCGTGACCACGAGGCGCTGGAAGCTGGTGCCGATCGCGGTGTGGGTACTCGGGTGGGCGGCGCTGGCGTTCCGGCTGACGCCCCCGTTCGCGTCGTGGGACGTGTGGGTGTTCAACACCCTGACCCGGATCCCGTGGTGGTGGGCGGGGATCGCGGCGGTCGCCGGCCCGCCACTGCTGGCGCTGCTGTGGGCGCGCCGCTACCTCGTCGGCGTGATCAGCGCCTACGGCGCGTTCCTGTTCGCCGTGCCGCTGGTGGCGATCGTGCTCGCCCTCGGCGTCTACACGGTCGTGGAGCGGACGGTCGGGGCGTTCGACGCGCGGAGCCACGGCGCCGTCACGGGGGAGCCTCCTCCCGCGACGGCCGAGGTCCGCTCGAAGCCCGACGAGTAGCGTCGGCGCGGTGAGCAACGTCGACGTACCGTCCCCGCCGTCGCGGCTGGCCGCGATCTCGTTCACGGACGATCTCCGCGCCGTCGAGTTCATGACGGCGATGACCCGGCTGGCACGCGACGGTCGGCTGAAGCTGCGCGACGCGGTCTTCGTCGTCAAGGACGACAACGGCAAGACGCACATCAGGGAGACCCGGGACCTGCAGCCGGGACAGACCGCCCTCGGGGCCGGACTGTGGGCCGGGCTGTTCGGTCTGCTGCTCGGCGGACCGGTCGGCATGCTCGTCGCGGGTGGGATCGGGGCCGGCGCGGGTGCCGTCACCGCCAAGGTCGTCGACGTCGGCGTCACCGACGAGTTCGTCGACCAGCTGCGCGAGATGGTGCAGCCCGGCACGACCACGGTCGCCCTGCTCAGCGACGAGATCGACGCCGATGCGGTGCTCGCCGAGCTGGAGCGGTTCGCAGGCGCGCGCTACGTCGCCGGGAACCTGCCGCTCGCCGGCATCACGCGGGTGCGGGAGGCGCTCGGCGATCACACGGCGACGACGGGCGCCGATCTGCCGCCGCCGACCACGAGCGAGCCGGCCACCGAGTAGCCGTTCAGCGCTCGTAGACCGGAACGTCGGGCACGATGCGCTGGCGGAACAGCTCGAGCACCTCGCCGTCCTCGGCGTGCCGTCCGGTGGCGTGCTTGGAGTAGAGCAGCGCGCCGTCCACCTCGACGTCGAACACCCCCTTGCTCCCCATCACCAGCGTGAGGTCGGCGATGGCGTGCTGGTAGTCGTGCACCAGGTCTCGCACCGTGCGCACGGCACGGTCCGAATAGTCTCAGGGGACGCAGTAGGTGATGCGGACGTGGTGGCGCCGGTCGCCATCGGGGGATGCGGTCATGGGTTCGCACCCTATCGACGGACGCATCCAGCGATCTGGGTCAGGTCACCGCGGCCTGGTACTCCGCGATGCGGGCCAGATGGCCATCGACGTCGGTGGGGTCGGCCCGGTGGGTCGCGATGGCGAGATGCGTCGCACCGAGCTCGCGCCAACGGTCGGCGTGCCGGCGCCAGCGGTCGGGATCGCCGCCGGCGTACTGCGCCTGCGCCTGGATGGCGAAGCCGTCCATCGACCCGCCGGCGGCCTCGCGGTGTTGGCGGATCGTCGCGATGCGCTCCCGGGTGGCGTCGTCCGGCTTGTCGATGGGCACCCATCCGTCGCCGATCCGGGCGCAGCGCTCGAGCAGCGCCGGCGCCCGCCCACCGAACCACACCGGGACCGGCTCCGCCGGTCGGGGGTTGATCCCCGCCCGATCGATCGTGTGGAACTCACCGTCGAACGAGAAGCTGTCCTCCGTCCACAGCCGTCGGAGCAGTTCCACCTGCTCGGCCTGACGGCGGCCGCGGTTCGTGAACGGCACATTGAGCGCGACGTACTCGACGACGTTCCAGCCGATGCCGACCCCGAGGCGAAGTCGCCCGCCGGACAGCACCGCCAGCTCGGCGGCCTGCTTGGCCACCAGCACGGTCTGGCGCTGCGGCAGGATCAGCACCGCGGTCGTCAGCTCGATCGTCGACGTGACGGCGGCGATGAAGCTCAGGACCGCGAACGGCTCGTGGAACGCGACGTCCTTGTCGTACGGCCCGGTGAAGCCGCCGGGACGGTCGCGGTCGGCGCCGATCACGTGGTCGTAGATGAGCAGGTGGGTGATCCCGAGGGCCTCGACGCCTTCGGCGTACGCCTTGATGGCGCCGGGGTCGGTCCCGATCTCGTGGTGCGGCAGCACCGCTCCGATGCGCATCCGGGATGCGTACCACGCGGTCGGCCGCGCGCACGGCACCGGGGCTCCCGCCAAGATGTATCGATGCGTGTGCTCTTCGCAACCGCCGAACTGACGCCGGTGGCGGCCGTCGGCGGGCTCGCCCAGGCGGCGGCGGGGCTCACCGCCGAAGTGCGCCGGCAGGGCGTCGACGTCGACGTCGTCCTGCCCGACTACGGCGGGGTCGAGCTGGCGGGGGAGCGCACCCGGCCGATCGCCGTCCCGGAGTGGGCCGGACCGGCGTCGGTGCGGTCGGGCGAGCACGCCGTCGCCGGACCGCTGCACCTCGTGCGCAGCCGGGCCATCGCGCGCTCGCACCCCTACCTCCGGCCCGACGGCACCGGCTGGCCCGACAACGACGAGCGGTTCCTCGCCTTCTCGCAGGTGATCGCGGCAATGGTTCGCGAGGACCCGCCCGACGTCCTGCACCTCAACGACTGGCACACCGGCGCCGTGCTCGCTGCCCTGGCCGCGCCGCCGCCGAGCGTGCTGTCGCTGCACAACCTCGCCTACCAGGGCGTCACCAGACGGGCGTGGCTCTACCTACTCGGCCCGCGCGCTGAGCACTACGAGTGGTTCGGTGGCACCAACCCGCTGTCGGGGGCGATCGCGCTCGCCGACAAGGTCGTCGCCGTCTCCCCGCACTACGCCCGTGAGATCCTCACCCCGGAGGGCGGCTTCGGGCTCGACGGCGCGCTACGTCACCGCTGGGCGGACGTGAGCGGGATCCTCAACGGCATCGACCAGCGGGTGTGGGATCCGTCCACCGACCCCCAGCTCGCCGCGAACTTCTCGATCGACCGGGGCGTCACCGGCGTCCTCGCCGCCAAAGCGGCCAACCGCCGCGCCGTCGAGGAGCGGTTCGGTTGGCCCGACGACGGCACACCGCTCGCCGCGATGGTGACGCGGCTCACCGAGCAGAAAGGCGTCGACCTGGTGGTGCCGATCGTCCCGGTCCTGCGGCAGCTTCCGTTGCGGCTCGCCGTGCTCGGCGCGGGCGATGCCAAAGTCGCGGCCGGGCTCGCCGCGCTGGCCGCGGATTATCCGGATCGGTTCGCGTTCGTCGAGGGGTACGACGAGGAGCTGTCCCACCGCCTGTTCGCCGCGGCCGACGTGTACCTCATGCCGAGCCGCTTCGAGCCGTGCGGGCTGACGCAGATGCAGGCGATGCGCTACGGCGCGATCCCCGTCGTCACCGACGTCGGCGGGCTTCGCGACACGGTGCCGGACGCCGATCAGGATCCCGACGGGCACGGATTCGTCGCCGACCGGGTCGACGCGGTGGCCTTGGTGTCGGCGCTGTTCCGCGCCGCCCGCTGCCTCACTGACCGCCGCCGCCGGCAGGCGATCGTGCGGCGAATCATGGCGCGGGACTGGTCCTGGCGCGAGCCCACCGCGGAGTACATCGAGCTGTACCGGGCGCTCGTGGGCGCGCGTGGCACTAGCGTCGACGACGATGGCCGCTGAACCAAAGGTTCTCGTCGTCGTGCTCGCCGGTGGCGAGGGCAAGCGACTGCTGCCGCTCACCAACGACCGGGCGAAGCCTGCCGTGCCGTTCGGCGGGTGCTACCGGCTGATCGACTTCGCCCTGTCGAACTTCGCCAACGCCGGCTACCTGCAGATCGTCGTGCTGACGCAGTACAAGAGCCACAGCCTCGACCGTCACGTCAGCCAGACGTGGCGTTTCTCGACGTTGCTCAACCAATACGTGACGCCGGTGCCGGCGCAGATGCGACGAGGGCCGTTCTGGTTCCAGGGCTCGGCCGACGCCATCTACCAGAACCTCAACCTGATCCACGACGAGAGCCCGGACCTGGTGTGCGTGTTCGGTGCCGACCACATCTACCGCATGGACCCGCGGCAGATGGTCGACCACCACCTCGAGACCGGCGCCGGTGTCACGGTGGCGGCGATCCCCGTGCCGAAGCACGAGGCGACCTCGTTCGGTGTGATCGAGGTCGACGAGAAGGGTCGCATCCTCGCGTTCCACGAGAAGGTCGCCGAGCCGCCGACGATGCCCGGCAGCGACGAGCTCTGCCTCGCGTCGATGGGCAACTACGTCTTCGAGACGTCGACGCTGATCGACGTCGTCACGCCCCGGGACGACACGTACACCGACATCGGCGGGCACGTGATCCCGGCGTTGACCCGCGCGGGCGTCGCCCACGTCTACGACTTCTCGACGAACATCGTGCCGGAGCAGGACGAGCGGGAGCGGGGGTACTGGCGCGACGTCGGGACGATCGACTCGTACTACGCGGCGAACATGGACCTGATCGCCCCTCACCCGGTGTTCAACCTGTACAACGACCGGTGGCCCGTGTACACGCACCGCGGGGCCGAACCGCCGGCCAAGGTGTCGCGGGGCTCCGGCGGCGAGCCGTCGTACGTCGACGGGAGCCTGCTGTGCGAAGGATCGATCGTGTCCGGCGCCCACGTCGAGCGCTCGATCGTCGCGCCCGGCGTCTACGTCGACCACGACGCCCACGTCACCGACTCGATCCTGTTCAACGGGGTGCGTGTGGGTCCGGGCGCCCGCCTGCACCGCTGCATCGTCGACAAGAACGTGAACGTGCCCGAGTGGTACCGCGTCGGCCTCGACCACGAACACGACCGCGAGCGCTTCTCGATCAGCGACGAGGGGATCGCCGTGATCGAAAAGGACCGCAAACTCGACTAATCCCCATCCGAGTGTCTTGTGGCAATCGAGTGTCTTGTGAGGGGGCCTCCCTCACTAGGCACTCGATCGGCCGGAAACACTCGGATGCAGTGAAAACCTCGAATGGGGAGCCGGTCAGCGGCCGGCGAGCTGCGCGACCACCGGGGCGAAGGCGTCGACGTCGTCGCCGCCGACGATGATGTAGCTGAACCCGAGCTCCTCGCGGCGGCGGAGCAACTCCTCGGCCATCGCCGCCGTGCTCCCGACGAGGGCGAACGGCGACGCCGCGACCATCGCCGCGTCGACACCGAACATCGCCGCGACTCCCGCCAGCACGCCGGCGCGGTCGTCGGTGACGCTGACGAAGAACACCCGGACGTTGAGCTCGATCTCCTCGATGCGGTCGCCGGCGGCCTCGCGCACGAGCGCGATGCGCTCGTCGACGGCTTCGCGCGTCATCGTCTCGACCGCCTCCGGCCCGACCACACCGGCCGTGAGCGTGCCGTTGATCCCGATGATGTCGGCCTCCCGTGCCGCGATCGTCAGGAGCCGGCGGCCACCGCCGCCGATCAGCAACGGCGGGTGTGGCCGCTGGATCGGCTTGGGCTGTCCGTCGTAGTCGGTGACCGTGTAGTGCTCGCCGGCGAAGGAAAACGTCTCGTCGCCCATCGCGCCCTTCAGCACGGAGATCGCCTCGGCGAATCGGTCGATGCGCACGCCGGGCCGGTCGTACGGGATGCCGCTCGCCCGGTAGTCGCTCTCCATCCATCCGGCGCCGAGCCCGATCTCGACCCGACCCTCGCTCAGCACGTCGAGCGTCGCCAGCTCCTTGGCCAGCACGACGGGATGCTTGTAGTCGTTGGCGAGCACCAGCGCCCCGATCCGCAACGACGTGCTCGCCGCGGCGGCGACGGAGAGGGCGGGCATCGGCGCGAGCTGCCCCGTGAAGTGGTCGGGCATCGTGGCCGTCGCGTACCCGAGGTCCTCGATCCGGCGGATCGCCTCGACCCACCCCTTGGCGTCGGCCGGCCCCGACAGCTGGACTCCGAACCGGAACGGGCGCTGCGTCGGGTCGACCATCGCCGCGGCACGCTACTTCGCGGTTCTGATCGCGATTTGCCGTCACCGGTGACGGTGAATCGCAATCAGAATCCGGATGGACGGGTGGTGACCGGCTGGTTCGGATGCCACCAGATAGCGTGATTCCACTGTGCGCTCGCTGACCTGGCTCGCCCGTCTGGGGCTCGTGGTCGCCGCGGGGGCTCTGCTCACGACCGCGGTGGCCGTCGGCGTCGCGCCGCGGATCTGGCACGCCGCCAACGCCCACGAGGAGCGTCCGATCGCGCTGCCGGAGTTCGAGCCGCTCGCCAAGCGCTCGCTCGTCTACGACCGCAACGGGGACGAGATCGCCATCTTCGAGGCCGAGAACAGCCAGCCGATCCCGCTCGCCCGCGTGCCGAGGCACGTGATCCAAGCGTTCCTCGCCGTCGAGGACCGGGAGTTCTACCGCCACCACGGCGTGAACTTCCGCAGCCTCGTCCGCGCCGCCCTGTCGAACTTCTCCTCCGACGCCCCCCAGCAGGGCGCCTCGACGATCACGATGCAGGTCGTCAAGAACGACTTCCTCGCCGGCCTCGAGCGCGACGGCCGTTACAAGCTGCTCCAGATCCACTACTCGCTGATGCTCGAGCGGGAGTACAGCAAGGCCCAGATCCTCCAGCGCTACCTGAACACCGTCTTCTTCGGGAACAACGCCTACGGGGTCCAGGCCGCATCGGAGGTGTACTTCGGCAAGCGGGCCACCGAGCTCGACTTCAAGGAGGCCGTCTTCCTGGCCGGGCTGGTCCGAGCCCCGTCGACGTACGACCCGATCAACGAACCCGACGCCAGCCGGAGGCGGTTCGTCCAGGTGCTCGATCAGCTCGCCGACGACGGCCACTACACCGAGCGGCAGGCGGCGAAGATCGGCCGCACGTTCGTGCTCCCCGAGCGGGTGAAGACCACGCCCGACCGGAGCTACGCCCGCACCTACTACACGGAGGCCCTCCGCGACTTCCTGCTCAACAAGTCGGACATCCTCGGCAACAGCTACGAGGAGCGCTACGCCGCCCTCTACCGCGGTGGCTTGCGGATCCACACGACGTACGACCCGTACCTCCAGCAGCAGGCCGAGGCGGCGCGCAACATCCTCCCCGAGACGCCGCAGGGCTTCGACGCTGCGATCCTCTCGCTCGACACGCAGACCGGGGCGATCCGGGCGATGGTCGGAGGACCCGGGTGGACGCCCGAGGACCAGATCAACATGGCGCTCGAGACCCGCCAGACCGGGTCGGCCAACAAGATCTTCATCCTCGCCGCCGCTCTCCAGGCAGGCGCGACACCGCTCGACGAGATCAACGGGACGACGCCGTGCACGCTGCCCAATCCCGGGAACCTGGACGAGCCGGTCTTCGAGATCAGCGACGCCGCGTCGCCGCAGGGGCCGACGCTCGACTCGATGACCTGGTGGTCGATCAACTGCGCCTACGCCCGCCTGTCGCAGATCGTGGGTCTCTACCGCGTCGTCGACACGGCCTACCGCATGGCCCAGTCGGCGTACCTCTACAAGGGTCAGCCGCCGGACGAGCACCCGACGATCGAGCCGCACGCCAGCTTCGCCACCGGCGCCAACGAGTTCAGCCCGCTCGACATGGCGTCGGGCATGCAGACGATCGCCAACGAGGGCGTCCACAACGAGCCGTACTACGTCGAGCGCATCGACCGGGGTGGGAAGCGCATCTACACCCACGACGACGTCGGCACCCGGGTGCTCGACCGGGGCGTGGCGCTCACCGAGATCGACGTGCTGAAGGGCGTCCTGATCCACGGGACGGGCGACGACCACCCGCTCGACAACGGCCGGCCCGCCGCGGGCAAGACCGGCACCCAGAGCGACAACACCAATGCCTGGTTCGTCGGGTCGACCCCACACCTCACCACAGCGGTGTGGATGGGCGACCCTGACGGCTACACACCGATGACCGAGGTCCCCGAGTTCGCCCCGCTGGGCGCGACCCGGATCCAGGGTGGTCGCCTGCCGACGTTGCTCTGGAAGACGTTCATGGACCCAGCGCACGCGTTCGAGCCGATGACGGATTGGGCGTCGCCGCCGACGCCGGCCCGCCCGCCGGCTCGCCTCTACCTGCCGGGCGACGAGTGCCTGCGGAAGATCGTCGGGTACACGCCGGGAGCGGTGATCCCGGGGACCACCGCTCCTCCGGGTCCGGGTCGCCCGGGTCGCGGGCCGAACGGCTTCGCGTCGCCGGAGACCCCGACCGCGCAACCGGCGCCGCCGAGGCCGCCGGGCGGCACCACGACGACGACGCCAGTCACGTCGCCCCCGGTCGTGATCCCGCCCCAACCGCAGTACGAGATCGTCGAAGGTGGCACCACGATCCCGCCGTACGTGCTCGACCCGCGGGTTCCGTTGCCGTCGACACCGCTCGAGAACTCCACCTACCCGTGCAGCTGACCGACAACCTGCTCGAGCTCCAGGGCATCGACACGACGCTCGGTCAGCTGAACCATCGACGAGCCCACCTCGGCGAGCGCGAGACCGCGGCCGCCGCCGACGCCGCGCTGCGGCGCGCCGAGCAGCGACGCGGGGAGCTGGCGACACGGGTCGACGAGCTCGACGCCGCGATCAACGCGCTCGAGGCTTCCGGCCAGACGCTCACTGCGCAACGGGCTCGCCTCGAGGGCCAGCTCAGGACCGTGATCGCGCCGCGCGAGGCGGAGGCGTTGATGCACGAGCTGGCCACGCTCGCTCAGCGCCGGGACGGGCTCGACGACGAGGAGCTCGGCCACCTGGAGGAGCAGTCGGCGATCGCCGACGAGCTCGTCGCCCTCGACGGGCAGCTGCCCGAGCTGCAGTCCGGCGCCGAGGAGGCTCGGGCCGCGCTCGCCGCGGCCGAGGCGGTCGTCGACGGCGAGCTCGCCCGGGCGGGCGAGGCGCGGAGCGCGGCCGCCGCCCGGATCGACGCCGGTCTGCTGGCGCGCTACGAGCGGCTGCGGGCGCGGCTCGGCGGGGTCGCGGTGGCCCGGCTGGAGGGATCGCGCTGCGGCGGGTGTCACCTCGATCTGTCGACCGCCGAGCTGGAGGAAGTGCGGTCGGCCGGGTCGGGCGAGTTCGCCGACTGCCCGCAGTGCGGGCGCCTGCTCGTCCCGTAGCGGTTCGGATGTTCTTCTGGTTCGTCGGGACGGCGATCGCAGCCGTGTGGTTCGTGTTCCGTGACCCTCGGTTCGACTACCGGCTGCTCGTCGTCGGTTCGGTGCTGCCGTTGCTCGACGTGCTGTTCGGCGGCGCACGCGTGCTGCACACGCTCGTGTTCAGCCTGGCGCTGCTCGTCGTCGTGATGCTGGCGACGGTCGGCCACCGCTCGCGGCGGCGGCTGTGGCTCGGCCTCCCGATCGCGACCCTGTTGCACCTCGTGTTCGACGGGGCGTGGACCGACACCGACGTGTTCTGGTGGCCGTTCGGCGGCTGGGACTTCGGCGATGCGCGGCTCCCGGAGGCGCAGCGCGGCTGGTGGAACGTCCCGCTCGAGCTCATCGGCCTCGCCATCCTGGCGTGGGTCTGGCGCACGGCGCAGCTCGCCGATCACACCCGGCGGGCGGCCGTATGGAACACCGGCCAGCTCTTCGCCGAGGTCGGCTGAGGATGCGGTCGCGCCCAGCCGCTGTGGTTCACTGTCCGCTGTGCTGATCCTGGTCCGGCACGGGCGAACGGCACTCAACGCCGAAGGTCGGTTGCAGGGGCGACTCGACGAGTCGCTCGACGACGTCGGCCGGGAGCAGGCGAAGGCCGTCGTCGCCCACGTCGGAGTGGTCGACGAGCTGATCTCGAGCCCGTTGCGCCGGGCCACCGAGACGGCCGAGTTCTTCGGACAGCCGTACGCCACCGACGAGCAGTGGATCGAGCTCGCCTACGGCGAGTACGAGGGCACGGCCTACACGGACGTGCCCTCGGAGGCGTGGGACCACTGGAAGGCCAACGTGTCGTGGGCGCCGGACGGCGGCGAGTCGCTGAGCGCGCTCGCCGAACGGGTGCGGGCCGCGTGCCTCGACCTCACCGAACGGGCCCGTGACCGCGACGTCGCCGTGGTCACCCACGTGTCGCCCATGAAGGCCGCCGTGGCGTGGGTGCTCGGGGCCGGCATCGAGATCTCCTGGCGATCGCACCTCTCGCACGCGTCGGTGTGCCGCATCGACATGCGCGAGACCGGCCCGGTGCTGTACTCGTTCAACGAGATCGCCCGCTGAAATCCCGTTCTGTCGGTCGGGACCGACCTTTTCGGGGCGCTGCCGACTGACAGAACGGAATTAGAACGGCGAGAGGCCGAGGCGATTCCGCACCGAGACCATCTCGCCGACATGGTTCACACGGTGGCCGATGGCCTCCCACTGCACGAACCACGCACCGGGCTTGCCGTCCCACATCCGGTACAGCCACGGAACCGCCCCTTCGTCGATCCCGGCCTGATCGAGGCCGGCGCCGCTCGGCGGGGATGTCGTCCAGCGAGGTGACGTCGACCGACGTCAGCCACTCGGCCGTGCGCTCGTGCACCGCCTGCAGGTACGGGACGAGTCGATCGAGGCGAACGGCATCCGTGAGCTCGGGCTGTTCGGCTTCGCCCAGCCCGACGTCGGAGGCCACGCCGTCGATCCCGAGGTCGCCGCGCCAGTCGTCCAGGACGGGGCGAGCGCCGCCGAGGACGGCGTTGACCGCAACGTCCTCGTGGTAGGCCGTGTGGAAGGCGAGCCAGGCGATCGACGACCCGCCCGGGCCGCCCGATTCGCGCCAGCGCTCGAGCGGGACCACCGAGACCACCGACTGCTCGAACCGACCGAGCACGGCGTCGTGCTCGTCGCTGATCCACGACCGGAGATCCATCGAGCCATTCTGACGCAGCAGGAGGTGCCGTCCAGTCGTGCGCAGACGCGCGTCAGGCCGCCTCGACCGTCGGAGCGGACCGGCTCGCTGACTGGTTGGACGGTGAGTATCGGGTCGCCGCTTCTGGTGCGTGACCGATCATCGTGAGTGTTGTCGCGGTGTCCGGTCGCGGTGTCGGCGTGCTCGTGCCGACGTGGAGCACGCCGGCCACGAGGGTGAGCAGGCCGAGCCAGCAGAGTCCAATGATGAGCAGCGCGATCATGCCGCTCTGCCCTCAGGCCGAGGGGTCGTCGGACGCGTGCGGATCGTGGCCATCTGACGACGGTTCGGGCAGTGGATGACAGGGGTGGTGGCGTGTTGTGCGATGGGCACGGGGACCTCGGGCGCGGAATTTGGGTTGACGCGGTCGAAGCCTGTCGCCGATCCCAGTGATCACGGTCGTCAGAGTTGATGAATCGGTTCGGTCACGGACGCCGAGACAGCTGCCTGGATGTTCGCCGTCGGGGCTCACCCGTGCACGCAGCAGATTCCTCAGATGTGATGAGACGGGGCGTGGTGCCCTGGCCCTACCTTGCGGTCGATGGAGCGGCGGCTGTGTGGACTTCTCGGCGGAGTGCGGGCCCGATGAGGGACTATCTCGAAGGGGCGTCGGGGGCGTTGCTCCTCGCCCTCATCCTCGCAGTGTTCGAGTTCGCCGGTCCGGTCGCCGGCATGACCCTCGCTGTCGTCACCGGAGTGGTCGTGATGATCCTCGTGCTGCTGCGCATCGCCGACAGCCGCGGCCACTAATCACGCTTCATTCCGCGTCGCCACTGAGGCGAACCTACGATGCTGACGATGTTCGGTCGCGGGCTCCTGATCGCCGTGGTTCTCCTCGCCGCGTGTGGCGACGACGACGATGACGATGAGGCCAGCGGCGGCCCGCCACGCGAGGGCACATCGGCCGAGTGGGTCGAGGCCTGGACTGCCGACGCCACCGAGGACTGCGGCGGTCAGTGCGTGGTTTTCGAGGCGGTCGATGGCGAGACCCCCGCCGCCGACGCGGAGCCGGCGAACTTCACGATGCGCTACGACCCGGAAGCCGACCTCGATGCGCAGGGCTGGGCCGCGGTGCAGGACTTTGCCGCGGAGGTCGGCTGCGTGCTGCCGGAGCAACCAGTCGTGGCGACGCCGATCAGCTGCGCCGCCGGCTAGATCCGACCGAGGCGCCCGGAGGCGCCGCACACTGGCCTGGTCCTGCAGTCGCATTTCGTCAAGGTTGAGGAGCCGATCGGCCAGGTCTCCAGCGAGCCTGACCAGATCGCTGCGGGAGGGATGCCCACAGCCGAGAAGCCCCCGCTACCGCGGGGGCTTCTTCGTGTTCACGGGATCAGGTTCATCAATCATGACGAGAAGGTTCGAGCCGCTCCGTCGTACGTTCCACTGCCCTATGAGCACCAGTCGAGCGCGCTCACCTCCGAGCCGCGACGAAGGGAGCGCCGGCGATGAACCGCTTCCGCGTCGACGTCACTCGTGGCGACATCGATGAGGGCTACGCGCAGTCTTCGACGGTGTCCCCGCTCGCGCTTGCCGTGAGGCGGCTGTTCCCCGACGCGCTCGTGGTGGCCGTTGGTGTGCACACCATGGGGGTCTGGTTCGACCGGGAGTGGCGCGACTATCGGCTGCCCCGCGGGGTCGCTCGGAATCAGATGGACATGATCGCCAAGCGCCCAGTGGAGCCGTTCCAGTTCTGGTTGAGTGACGACGACCGGATCAACAACGTGGCGTGACACCGGCGGTGTCCAACACGCTCGTCCGCGGCGCGTCCCGTGAAGAGGTCGCGGCCCTCGTCGGCCTGGCGACGGTGAGTCGGCCTGTAAGCGGGATCCTGTGATCGCCTCTCGGCGACCGGTGGCCATCCATCTCAGCGGCCTACCCGGAGGCTGCCCCGAGGGGCGGACGGGCCGTCCGTGCCTCCTGCTCGGCCTTGCTCCGGGTGGGGTTTACCGAGCCGCCCGGGTCACCCCGGACGCTGGTGCGCTCTTACCGCACCGTTTCACCCTCACCTGTGACCGGTCGCCCGGTCCATCGGCGGTCTGCTCTCTGTTGCACTGATCCGTCAGGTCGCCCCGACCTGGCTCTCGCCAGCACCCTGCCCTGTGGAGTCCCGACTTTCCTCGACACGACGAGCGTGCCGCGGCCACCCGGCCGACTCACCATCGAACACCAGTCTACCCGGGTCAGGCCTCGCAGGTCATGCCGTCGTAGATGAGCGAGTTGTCCGACGGCGTCTCGATGATGAACGTCTCCCGGACGCCGGCGTCGTTGCGGGCGCCGACGACGAGCTGGATCGCGGCGAGCGAGCCGAACTGGCTGGGGATCGCGTACGCCTTGAAGAGCCCGGACTCGTCGGGCACCACGTCCTCGCCGAACAGTGCCGGGCTGACGTACCCCTCGGGGGCGCCGGTCGCCGTGATCGCCATCGCCGCCGCGTGGCGGGCCTCGTGGGCGCCGATCGCCATCACCTCGGCGCGCAACTCGGGGACCGTCAGCAGCTCGGCCATCTGCTGGTACATCATTCCCGACAGCGACTCGAAGGCGTTGCTGACGGCCATCAGGTCCCGGGATGGATCATCGCTCGGCGCGATGCCGTCGGCCTCGGAGCCGGTGATCTGGGTGAAGATCGGGTCGACCATACGGTCGATGTACCACACGTTCGTGCACTCGTAGGGCTCGGCGCCGGCTTCCGTGGTCAGCCCGGTGAGCACCTCGATGTGCTCGGTGTGGTCCTCCACGAACCGGTCGACGAGCTCCTGGGCCGTGCCGTCGAGTTCGCCCATCTCGGTCATCCGGGAGTAGACGTCGAGGACCGTGTACTCGATCGAGGTCGCCGTGCGCAGCCACACGCCGTCGTTCTTCTCGACCGTCGGCAGCGGCGTGGCCGGCGGCGCGTACCCGACGCGGCCGGGACCGCCCTCGGCCTCGTCGTCACCGCACGCGGCGAGCAACGCGCCGAGCGACACCGTGAGCCCGCCGGTCCGCAGCAGGCGCCGCCGGCTGAGCACTCGATCAACACCGGGAAGCGGGGTCACGACGACACTCCCTCGGCGAGGGTGAACGGACTGGCGTCGTGGCCGAGGAGCGCGTCGAGGTCGCCACCCTGCCCGCTCATGTCGGCCAGGACGGTGCACGAACGCGACTCGACGATCAGGATCGACGAGACCAAGGCCGCGCCCTCGACGCCCTCGAGCTCGCCGAGCGCCTCGAGGTAGGTCGCGACAGCGGCCGACTCGAACTCGAACGCGGCCTCGGTGACCGCGGCGACGTCGGACGTGTCGAAGTCGCCCGCGAACTGCTCGAACAGCGCATCGTCCGGGGCTTGCGGGGCGGCGCCGCCGATGAGCGCCGAGATGCCGTTGGCGTAGCCCTCGTGGTTCGAGCGGAGCGTCGCCAGGACCCCACCGTCGTCGTTGGCGCCAGCGTCGAGCGCGGTCTGGTAGAGATCCCGGGCGGCCAGCTCCATGCCCTGCAGCGAGGCGAGCAGACCGACATCACCGTCCGTGGGCCGGGCCGGGGGAGTGGGGGGCGTCGTCGCGGCGGCGGTCCGCCACCCCGCGAGCGCGAGTGTCGTGCCGGCCAGCCCGGCGGTGAGCACTCGGCGTCGAGATGGGTTCTCCACGGAGACATGTCCTTTCGATCTGTCGGGCCAGCCATTGGGCTCCTGGCGTCGTCGCCAGCCTTCCCGGCCGGACACTGGCGGGGCAACTCTAGGGGTGGTCAGAAGTCCAGGGCTGACAGCTCGGGGATCCAGCCGGCGGCCCGCTCGACGGCTCGGGCCCACGCCGTGCGATCGAGAGCGGCGCCGGGCTCGACCACCTGCGCCGGCCGCCACGTGTCGTCGGCCTCGTTGATGTCGTCCCACACGCCTGTCGCGAGGCCGGCGAGGAATGCCGCGCCGAGCGTCGTGGCGTCGGCGACCGGTGAGATCTCGACCGGCCGGCCGCTGGCGTCGGCGAGCGCCTGCACGAACGTCGGGTTGGCGCTCATCCCGCCGTCGACGCGCAGCGTCTCGATGGTCAGACCGGTGTCGGCCTCGGCCGCCTCGACCAGGTCGGCGCCGCGGTGGGCGACTCCCTCGAGCACGGCCCGCACGACGTGCGCGGCGGTGGTCCCGCGGGTGATGCCGAGGAGGGTGCCCCGGGCGCCGTAGTCCCACGCCGGTGTGCCGAGGCCGAGCAGCGCCGGCACGTAGAGCACGCCATCGGCCGATTCGACCGAGGACGCCAGGTCGTGGGTCTCGGCCGGGGTCTCGACGAGGCCGAGGTCGGTGCACAGCCACTCGACGTTGGTGCCCGCGGACAGCATGATCGCCTCGACCCCCCAGGTGAGCGCGCCCGCCTGCGACCACGCCACGATCGGGTACGTGCCGTGCTCGGCCCGCTGGGCCGACGTCGGCGCGTCCGGCCCCCGACAGAGATCGAGCATCCCGCCGGTGCCGAACGTGATCTTCGCCCGGCCGGCGCTCACGCACCCCTGCCCGACGAGCGAGCCCTGCTGGTCCCCGACGAGGGCGGCGATGGGCGGGGCGCCCGGGAGCGCCGTCGCCTCCCCGATCACCCCGGTGGAGCTGACGAGGGTGGGCAGCAGCGCGGCCGGGACGGACAGGGCATCGAGGGCCCGTTCGCTCCACGCCGAGGCGTCCGGGGCGAGGAGTCCGGTGACGGCGGCGTTGGTGTGGTCGGTCACGTGGAGGGCGCCGCCCGACAGGGACCACGCCAGCCACGAGTCGAGCGTCCCGAAACACAGGTCGCGGTCTCGGGCGCCGGCGACGTTGTCGAGGAGCCAGGCGACCTTCGTGGCCGACTGGTTCGGGGCGAGGTGGAGGCCGTGCTCGGCCTTGGCCGTGATGCACTCCATGACGGTGCGCAGGTCCTGCCAGCCGAGTGCGGGGGCGATCGGTTCACCCGTGCCGCGGTCCCACACCACCGTGCTCGCGCGCTGGTTGGTGATGCCCACGGCCGTGATCGGGCGGTCCGCCGTGGCGATCGCCTCGTGGGCGGCCTCCAGCGCGAGCCGCGCCACGTCGGCGGCGTCGAACTCGACGAGGCCGGGGAACGGTGACGCCGGCGGCGAGGATCGCCCGGCCATGGTCACGACCGTCAGGTCTTCGTCGACCACCGCGGCGCGGAGGGTGGACGTACCGACGTCGACGACGAGGATCGCGGTCACGGCGGCATCGTGTCACGCGGCTCGAGAGGTCACTGGCCTCGGACCCGGGGCTCGATGCCGCGGTTGCGCAGGTGCTGGCCGAGCAGGCCGCCGACGAGGCCGGCGGCGAGCACGACGGTGAGGTTGAAGATCACGGCGAACCAGCGCACGTCCAGCCCGCGGACGAGCCGGACCACGACGAACACCGCCTGGGCCGCGAGGTACGTGCCGGCGGCGGTCACGAGGCCGTGGCTCAACGGGGTGCCGGTGCGCTGGATCCAGGCCGCGCAGCCGGCGCCGATGATGAACCCGACGATGGCCCCGACGGTCAGCCACAGGGCGAGCGTGCTGTCGTCGCGGCTGTCGGCGGCCCATCGGGCGGCGATCGAGAACGGCACCGCGAAGACGAGGGCGACGAGCCCGCCGGCGCGGATCGCGTCCCAGTCCCATGTCACGTCGGCACCGGGGGCCACGGCGCCGGTCCGAACGGCGAGTCCAGGCCGAGCTTGCCCGGGTTGAGGATCCCGAGGGGATCGAGCGCGGCCTTCACCGCGGCGAGCACCCGGCGGGCCGGGCCGAGCGCCTCCCCGACGAACCGAGCCCGGTTGATGCCGACGCCGTGGTGGTGCGACAGGTTCCCGCCGTGGGCGAGCACCGCCCGCTGGCCGGCGTCCCACAAGGCCACGTAGGTCGACTCGATCTCGTCCGCCGGCGCTGCCGCGGCGAACGTGAAGTAGAGGCACGCTCCGTCCGGATAGCTGTGCGACAGGTGGCACGACGCGACGAGCGCATGGGGAACGGTCAGCAAGGCGGCCCGCACCGCCTCGAACAGCTCGGCGAGGCGGGACCACGGGGCGGCGATCTCCATCGTGTCCACGACGAAGCCCTTGTGCGTGAGCGCCTGCAGGGCAGCCGTGTCGTTGCGGTGCTCGAGCCAGCCGGCGACGAGATCGTCGGACGCCGCGGTGCCGCCCGAGCAAGCCTCCCCGACGACGCTCATCGTGGCGTCGACGATCGCCGGGTCGCCCTCGTCGAGGACGAGCAGCAGGCTCTGCGAACCGTCGCCGTGATGGCTGCGGGCGGTCTCGACCTCGTCGTAGAGCCGGAGCACGGCGGGGGTCGCCCCCCGGCGGAGCACCGACCGGCAGGCCTCGATGCCGTCGGCGAACGATGCGAAGTGGTACGCCGCCCGCCGCTCGGCGGCCGGGAGTGAGTGCGCGCGCAGCCAGACGCGCGTGATCACGCCGAGGGTGCCCTCGGACCCGAGGAACAGCTGGTTGAGGTCCGGCCCGACGGCGGCCGCGGGCGCTCCACCCGTGCGCACGGTGGTCCCGTCGGCGAGGACGACCTCGAGCCCGGCGACGAGGTCTTCGATCTTGCCGTAGCGCGTCGAGTACTGGCCGGCGCCCCGGCAGGCCACCCACCCGCCGACCGTGGCCAGATCGAAGCTCTGCGGGAAGTGCCCCACGCTGAGGCCGTGGTGCTGCTGCAGCTCGGTCTCCAGGTCCGGCCCGAACGTGCCGGCGAGCACCTCGACGAGGCCCGACGCGGTGTCCACGTCGGCGATGCCGGACAGCCGGGTCAGGTCGGCGACGATGCCGCCGTACACCGGCACCGAGGCACCGCACACGCCACTGCGACCACCGGCGACGGTGAGCGGGACCTGGGCGTCGGCGCAGATTCGGACGACCGCGGCGACCTCGTTGGTCGTCGCCGGACGGGCGACCACGGCCGCCCGCGCGGGGACCTGCCCCTGGAGCGACCAGTGCAGGGCGAGCGGCCACCAGTCGCGGCTGTACTCGGCAACGGCGGCTTCCTCGTCGACGACCTCGCAGACGTTGCGCAGCGAGGCGACCACGTCGCCCGGCACGTCGACGGCGCCTGACCATCGAGCGTCCGTGCCGCGCAGCTCGATCGGCGGCGTCGGTTGGGTCACTGGTGGACCGTGTCCCTGATGCGAGCGACCGAGCGCCAGCGAGGGAGCGTCCAGCAACTGCGCAGGCGGTATGCGGTGTGGCCGGGGAACGCATTGACGGTCATGCCGGGGTCGGCGCGGGGAACGATCTCGCGTCGGTCTCCTCCGCGGCGACGAGCCCGCGGTAGCGCTCGAGTTGACGGGACACCTCCGCGTGGTCCCAACCGAGCTCGGCGCCGACGAGGCTGGCAACGGCCGGCGCCGCGGCGAGGGTCGCTGGGCGGTCGAAGAGGTGCGCCCGCGTCCGTCGCACGAGCACGTCCACCAGCGTCATGGCCATCTCGCTGCGCGCCGCGTAGACCGCCTCGGCCCGCAGGTACGGCAGTCCGTCGATCAGCGGCGCGCCGAGCGCAGGGTCCTCGGCGATGAGACCTTCGACCTCGGCGGCGAGTGTCCCGTACCGCCCGCCGAGGTGGGCGGCCGGCGTCCCCGGTGTCGCCTCCCGGTAGCCGGCGGCGCCGAGCAGCCGGAGCCGCTTCGTCCGGCAACGGGCGTCGTGGCCGAGCCGGTCGGTCACGACGTCGACCGTGTCCTCGGCCATCTCCCGGTACGTCGTCAGCTTGCCGCCGGTGACCGTCACGACGCCGCCCGGTCCGATCGTCACCCGGTGCCGTCGCGACAGGTCGGCCGTGCGTTCCCTCGACGCCGACTTCACGAGCGGGCGCAGTCCGGCCCACACGCCCGTGACGTCGCTCACGGTGATCCCGGTCGTCACCGTCGCGTTCAGCGCGTCGAGCACGTAGGCGACGTCCTCGGCCGTGCACGGCGGGTCGTCGAGCCGGCCGGTGTAGTCGGTGTCGGTCGTGCCGACGTACGTGTGGGCGAAGGTACCGTCGCCCCGCTCGCCCCACGGCACGACGAACAGACTGCGCCGGTCGCCGGCGACGGGGATCACGACGGCGATGTCGTTCCGCACCTTCTCCCACGGCACGGTGAGATGGACACCCTTGGCCGGGCGGATCGAGTTCGGGTCGACGCCGCCCTCGAGCGTGACGAGTTCGTCGGCCCAGACGCCGGCGGCGTTGACCACCGCCCGCGCCCGCACCGGACAGCGGCGATCACCGACGTCGACCACCGCACCGTCGACCATCCCGTCCGCCCCCTTGGTCAGCTCGACCACTCGGGCGCGGTTGACGACGACCGCGTCGTGGAGCGCCGCCGTGCGGAGGATGGTGAGCACGAGGCGGGCGTCGTCGGTCGTCGCGTCGTAGTACAGGTAGGCGCCGGCGAGACGGTCGCGGGGCATCGTCGGCAAGTGGGCGAACGCCTC
The DNA here is from genome assembly GCA_963827075.1 of uncultured Acidimicrobiia bacterium. Classification (GTDB taxonomy): domain Bacteria; phylum Actinomycetota; class Acidimicrobiia; order Acidimicrobiales; family Ilumatobacteraceae; genus JALZMG01. Next base: position 145,563 of record CAWGZN010000008.1, read on the forward strand.
GTCGGCGTCGAGTCGCTTGTGCAGCTTGCCGATGCGCACCCCGCCGGTCACGTCGTACATCCACATCGCCGAACCGAGTGCCCGGGCGATGCGCCGGGGGATGAGCCCGTCCTTGGTGAGGATCGGGATCATGAACGGCAGCAGCTTCACGAGGTGGGGCGCGTTGCGACGGAGGCGCTGGCGTTCGTGCAGCGCCTCGTAGACGAGCCGCACATCCCCCTGTTGGAGGTAGCGCAAACCGCCGTGGACGAGCTTGGAGCTCCGCGAGGAGGTGCCGCTGGCGAAGTCGTCGGCCTCGACCAGCGCCGTGCGCAGGCCGCGGGTCGCTGCGTCCAGCGCCACCCCCGCGCCGGTGACCCCACCACCGACCACGAGCAGGTCAAACTGCTCGCCGGCGAGCCGTTCGAGCATGTCGCCACGCTGGAACGCCTGGACGGTGCCAGCGTCGGGGGCCACGGGTGAGACGGTAGTCGGCCGGTCGAAGATTGCCTCTGGCGCACGGGGGCGAACGGGTTCTATCGTTCGCGACGCAGAACAACCTGGATGGGGGATTGGTACGTGTCGCTCCAGGACATCGAATGGCGCAAGCTCGGGGCCTGCCGGGGACTCGATGCGAGCATCTTCTACCCCGATGACGACGACGACGCCGAGGTAGCCAAGGCCGTGTGCGCGACGTGCGGCGTCCGGGCAGCCTGTCTCGAACACGCCCTGATGGCCAGGGAGAAGGCCGGCGTCTGGGGCGGCGCGACCGAGCGCGAGCGCCGCCGGATCATCCGCCAGCGCCGACGCTCGGCCTGACCCGTCGCCTCCGCGCCCAGATGCGGTGGCGGCGCGCTTGGCTACATTCCGGGCGTGCCCACCGCTGAAGATCACGGCCTGTCCGACCACGGCGGGTGGCCGGGACTGCTCACGGAGTTGCTCGCCGGACGCGATCTCACCGCCGAGCAGGCGCGCATGGCGATGGCGAACATCCTCGGCGGGCGGGCTACCGCCGCCCAACTCATCGGGTTCGTCGTCGCCCTGCGGGCGAAGGGCGAGACGGCTGACGAACTGTCCGGTCTGCTCGACGCCGTCCTCGCCGCTGCCGAGATCGTTCCCCTGGACGACGACCTGCGGTCGAGGGCGATCGATGTCGTCGGCACCGGCGGCGACCGGTCCCACTCGATCAACGTCTCGACGATGGCGGCGCTCGTCGTGGCCGGCGCCGGAGTCCCCGTGTGCAAGCACGGCGCACGGGGCGCGTCGTCGCAGTGCGGGACGGCGGACGTGCTCGAGGAGCTCGGCGTCGCCATCGAGCTCTCACCGACCGGTGTGCAGCGCTGCATCGAGACCGCCGGCATCGGGTTCTGCTTCGCGCCGCGGTTCCATCCGGCGTTCCGGTTCGCCGCACCGTCCCGCCGCGAGATCGGCATCCCGACCGTGTTCAACCTGCTCGGGCCGATGGCCAACCCCGGGCGAGTGCGCCGATACCTCATCGGCGTCGCCGACGCCACGTTCGCCGAGCGGATGCTCGCCTCGCTGCGGGCGCACGGGGCCACCGACGCGTGGGTCGTCCACGGCGGCGGGCTCGACGAGCTCACCACGACCGGGTCCTCGACCGTGCTCGCGCTGGACCACGAGGGCGGTGCCCACACGTTCTCGGTCGACCCGGTGGAGTTGGGCCTGGCGCCCGCGACGCACGAGCAGCTGCTCGGCGGCGATCCGCCGTTCAACGCCGATGCCGTCCGCCGCGTCGTGGGCGGTGAGCACGGTGCCCACCGAGACATCGTCGTGCTCAACGCCGCCGCCGCGCTCGTCGTCGCAGGGGTCGCGACGAACCTGCCCGCGGGCGTCGAGGCCGCCACCGCGGTGATCGACGACGGGCGGGCGGCCCACGTGCTCGAGACGTTCGTCAAGGTCTCGCAACAGGCGGCCGCGGAGGACGCCACCGGGTGACCGTCGCCCGCATCCCGGCGTCAAGCGCCAACCTCGGTCCGGGGTTCGACGCTCTCGGGATGGCGCTCACGCTGTACGCCGAGTTCGGCACGGGCGAGGAACCCGCGGCCGGGGCCTCCTCGTCGAGGGGTCGGGCGCGGCTGGCCGGGGAGACCCATCCCGCCGACGTCGCCTTCCGCCGCGCCGGCGGACGAGGACCGCTCTGGGTGCGCTCACCGATCCCCGCCGGTCGCGGGCTCGGGTTCAGCGGGGCCGCGCGCGTCGGTGGTCTCGTCGCGGCGTGGGGCCAGCGCAACGGCACCGATCCCGAGGCGTTCGCCGAGGCCCGGGCCGGCCTCCTCGAGCTGGCGATCGACCTCGAGGGTCACGCCGACAACGTCGCCGCCTCGCTTTACGGCGGTGTCGTGGCGACGGCCGCCGGGCGCGCCGTGCCGGTCCCGTTGGCCGTCGAACCGGCCGTGGTGATGTGGGTCCCGTCGTTCACGACGTCCACCGAGAAGTCCCGCTCCGCCCTGCCCCGCAAGGTCACCTTCAACGACGCCGTGTTCAACGTCGGGCGGACGGCGCTGCTCGTCGCCGCGCTCGCCGCCGGTGATGTCGGCGCGCTGGCGTCGGCGACCGCCGACCGGCTCCATCAGGACGTGCGTCTCGCGTCCAGCCCGCTGTCCCACGCCGCGCTCGCCGCTGGCCTGGAGGCGGGGGCGTGGTGCGGCTGGCTGTCCGGGAGCGGGCCGACGGTGGCCCTGCTGTGTGGGCCGGACGACGCCGAGGCCCTGGCTGCCGCGCTCCCCGCTGAGGGTCGGGTGAGCGTGCTCGGGGTCGATCACGGCGGGGCGACCGTCACCTGACGCTCACCCGAGCCGCTCGAGATGACGGGCCAGCACGAGGGCCTCGTCGGCCAGGACGCGCGGAACGGGGCGCCCAGGGGCCGGCGGGTCCGGTGGGGCCGCCGGCAGTGCACCGGCGGTCGAGCCGGCCACGCGAACGTCGACGAGGCGAGCCCGGTCGACGATCCACGTGACCTCACCGGCGGTGATCTCGAAACGTCCCCGGTCGACGAGCCGGTTCATCGAGACCGTCCGCCGGATCGCGCCCTCCAGCGCCGAGATCCGGTCTCGCGCCATTGCCGCCTCCTCGAAGCGCTGGGCGGCGGCGAGGGCGTTCATCCGCTCCGTCAGGCGCTCGACGACGAACGCCGGCCGGCCGGCCATCGCCTCGGCCGCCGCGTGCACGGCGTCGGCGTAGCTGCGGGGATCGGCGAGCCCGGCGCACGGGCAGGCCGCCACGCCGAGCTGGTACGCGATGCACGGCGTGGCGTCGAGGGTCGGTTGATGGCGCCGGCTGAGGCGCGCCGTGCACCGGCGCAGGGGGAGCGCGGCCTGCAACGCGTCGACGACCAACGTCGCCATCGTCCGTGACGGCAGCGGCCCGAGATGCAGACCCGACGCCGCCGGGTCGCGAACGACGGCGAGTCGGGGCCACGGCGAGTCGATGTCGAGCCGGACGTAGCAGTACCGGTCGGCGCGGGTGCCCACGCGGTTGTAGCGGGGGAGCAGGCGGCTGATCAGGCGGGCCTCGACGACCTCGGCGGAGAGCGCGTCGGGCAGGCAGTGGTGACGCACGCTCTGCGCCTCGCGGAGCATTGCGCCGATCCGGCGCCGGTCCTCCCGGCCGAAGTAGCTGCGCACCCGCTGACGCAGGTTGGAGGCCTTGCCGACATAGATGATCTCGTCGCGGTGGCCGCAGAAGAGGTACACGCCCGGCCCGCGAGGCAGGTTCGCGGTGAGCTTGAGCTTGGCGGCCTGCGGGTGGCCGGCGATCGACCCGAGCGTCACGAGGTCGTCGAGACCGAGCACCCCGAGGCCGGTCGCCCGTTCGATGAGCAGATGGAGCAGGTCGGTCGTCGCCAGCGCGTCGTCGAGGGCACGGTGGGTCGGTCGGTGGTCGAGGCGGAGCCGCGACGCCAAGGTGGAGAGCCGACAGTCGGGGACCTCGTCCCGGACGAGCCGGCGGGCGAGCGCCGCGGTGTCGATCCGAGGCGGCGGCAGTGGGTCGTGGCCGGCCCGCTGCAAGGCCTCGCGGAGGAACGCGAGGTCGAAGCCGACGTTGTGCCCCACGATCACGCCGCCGTGGAGGAACTCGAGCAGGGACGGGAGGACGGCCTCGATGCGCGGCGCGGGAGCGACGATGGAATCGGTGAGACCGGTGAGCACGGAGATCCGCGGCGGGATCGCTCGGCCGGGGTTGACGAGGGTCTGGAACGTGCCCAGGCACTCGCCGCCCCGCACCTTGACCACGCCGACCTCGGTGATCGAGTCGTTCGTCCGGTCGCCGCCGGTCGTCTCGAGGTCGAGCACGCAGAACGTGGTGTCGGCGAGCGGGGTGCCGAGATCGTCGAAACTGCCCTGCCGCGGCGCCGACACCCCAACCCCAAATGCCACGAGTGCAATTTCATCGCGAACGCCCGTTCGCTGTCAAGAACGGATGTACGGGCCGGTTGGTGGCAGCATGAAGGCCGTGCCCGGCGCTGTCGTGTTCGTCCACGCCCATCCCGACGACGAGGCGATCTTCACCGGCGGAACGATGGCGCGGCTGCGGCGCGCCGGCGTGCCGGTGGTGCTCGTCGTCGCGACCGGCGGTGAGCTCGGCGCGATCCACCCGAGCTACCACGGCGCGATCGACGACGTCGGGCTGGCCGCCGTGCGGCGGACTGAATGCGAGGCGGCGGCGACGATCCTCGGCGCGACGGGCGTCGAGTTCCTCGGCTACCACGACTCGGGCATGGCCGGCGAAGCCAGCAACGCCGCGCCGGAGGCGTTCTCGGCCGCACCGCCGGCGGTGGCGGCGGGCCGGCTGGCGGCGATCCTCGAGCGGGTCGGCGCCGTCGCCGTCGTCGGCTACGACGAGAACGGCATCTACCGCCACCCCGATCACATCCAGGTCACCAACGTCGTCCGGGCCGCCGCGGACCGGGTCGGCGTCCCGACGGTGTACGGGGCGACCGTCGATCGCGAGTACCTGCACTTCGTCGAGAGCCACATCGTCGCCGAGGCCGGGCTGGTCGACGACCTGGGACTCGTGCGCTCACGGATCGGGGTCGCCACCGTCGAGGTCGCCGTCGCCGTGGACGTCCGCGACACGCTCACCCAGAAGCGGGCCGCGATCGCCGCCCACGCCAGCCAGATCCCAGAGTCGGCCAGTGTGTTGCAGCTGCCCGACCACCACTTCGCCGAGGTGTACGGCTGGGAGTGGTTCGTGCGGTGGGGTGAGCCGGGTCCGCTCGAGGACCTGTAACCGCTCGTAACGTGCACGGGTGCCGGAGATCGAGCACCGCTACCTGCGCTCGGCGATCGAGTTCGCCGTGGAGATCGCCGCGGCCGGCCAGCGGCGGCGACCGCCGTTGGCGTACCCGGCCGACCTCAAGCCGTACCTCCGGCAGTCGCGTGTCCCGACCTCGGCGCTGGGCAAGCTGCGCCGGGCCATCGAGGCGGACAGCGGGTTCCGGACCAACATTGCCGCCGGAGCGTTGCCCGAGCTCGTCGATCCGATCGGGATCGAGTGGCTGCGGCGCGAGGACGGCTGGGAGGCACGCGCCGCGGAGCTGATCGCGGCGACGGAAGCGGCGGAGGAGCAGGCGGAAGCCGAGGCGGCACTGCGGCGCTCGGAGCGCAAGCGGGAGGCCGCTGAGCAGGCCGCGACCCGCACCCGCGTCGAGCTGATCCAACTGCAGGGCCGGATCGACGAGCTCACGGCGACCGTCGAGGCGCAGCGAAAGCAGGCGGCCGCAGCGGCGAGCGAGCTGACCGCGATCCGTGCCGATCTCGCCGAGGCCCGCGCCGCGGCACGGCACGCGAACGACCGCGCCGACGCGGCCCGACGCCGCCTGGAGTCGACCGAGAACGAACGGGACGACGCCCGGCGCCGCGCCGATGCGGCCGAGACACGGCGCGACGAGCTGCTCGCCGAGCGGGCGGAGCGAGCCGGCGTGAGGGTGCCCGCCGAACGGGTGGGGGAGCTGGACGAGCTCGCTCGCACCGCGCGGTCCCTCGCTGACCGTCTCGGCGGCCTCGCCGAGGTGCGCACCGGCCGGCGCCGGGCGCTCGCCCTCCCCGGAGGGGTGGCCGGCGAGTCGCCCCGCGCGACCGAGTACCTCCTCCGCGCGACCGCCGCGCTCGTGCTCGTCGACGGCTACAACGTCGCCAAACTGGCCTGGCCGGACGCGGAACTGGCCCTTCAGCGCGAGCGCTGCCTCGATCTCGTCGACGACATCGCCCGCCGCTTCTCCAGTGAGGTGGTGGTGGTCTTCGACGGCGCCGAAGTCGTCGGAAGCCACGCCACCAGGCGGCGGCTGGCGCGGGTCGCCTACTCCCGGCCGGGAGAGAGCGCCGACGACGTGATCCGAAGCGAGGTCAAGGCGACGCCGACCGAACGGCCGGTGGTCGTCGTCACCAACGACCGGGCGATCCGCCGCGACGTGGCGGCCGACGGAGCCAACCTCATCTCGAGCAACGGCTTCCTCGCCGTCGCCCGCTGATCCACCCGAATTGTCGGTCGGCATCGGCCCGAACGCGCGGTTTCCGACCGACAGAACCGCGTCAGAAACGTTCGCGGAGGCGATTCAGGACTGCGGCGTGGGACTTCGCGCGTGCCACGTCGGCGAACCAGGCCGCGTCGTGGGCGAGCGACTGCAGGGGCGCGACGACGAGGTTGTCCAGCTCATCGTCGGTGAGGGCCCGGGCACCGGCCGTGCCGTCGGGCCCGGGCATGTCGGGCTCGTACGCCAACGGCACCGGGGCGCCCCTCGGCCGTCGCTCGGCCACTTCGCGTGCCTGGCGGACGGCGGAGGCGGGTTCGTCGACGATCCGTTGCATCGCCTTCAGGCCGGCCGCCCACGACAGGTTCGCCTCCGCCTGCAGGGCGGGATCCTCCGGAAGCCGCTCCGGCGGGAGCCGCATCACGACGCCCTTGCGTACGCCGCCCACGTCGAGGCGCTCGACGTGACGGGCGCCTGCCGCCTTCAGCAACGACGGCGTGCCGAGTACCGGCCGGCCACCGACGACGACCAGGCGCACACCGCGCTCGTCGACGCGGAGGAGGTTCTCGTGCGGGTCCTCGCCCGATCTGAGACGGTTCGTCGTGACGAGGACGTCAGCAAGCGCGCCCGGGCGCAGCCGGCCTGCGTCGACGCCCCAGCAGCGGGCGAGCGCATCACCGGCATTGGCCGTGGCCATCAGGCCGAGATCGCGGGCGTCGAGCGCGCCGGCGAGCGCCTCGTCGTTCCACAGCGCGGCGACCTTGAGCTCGCCGAGGAGGTTCTTGGTCCCGGACGGCGCCCAGTCCGAGCCGAGGCACACGAGGTGGCCCCGCCGCCGAGCCGCGAGAACGTCGGTCGTGTCGCCGTAGAGCCAGATGTTGGAGAACGGCGACCACACGACGGTGCCCGCGCCCCGTTTGGCCCAGTCGTCGTACTCGCTCGCGCCGAGCGCGGTCGAGTGGATGCCGATCAGGTTCGGGTGCACGCAACCGGCCTTGCGCAGATCGGCGTACTCGTTCGTCAACGCCGGGGCGGTTCCCTCGGCGAGGTGGTAGATGAACGACCGCCCGGCGGCCAGGCGGGGGGCGTACTTCTCCAGCGTCGGAACGTCGGCTTTGATCACCGCCTGGAAGATGAGCTGCTCCGAGCCGTGGGCCGCGATCGTCTCCTTCTCGATGTTGCGCACCATCCAGCCGGGGAACGTGCGCGTGACCGGCGGCGATCCCTGGATCGCGGTCACGCCGCCGGCCGCCGCCTTGACCTCGGCGTAGCGCAACGCGGCGGCCGCACCGGCGACTCCCATCGCCTGGGCCGGGTTGGAGATGTCCCGCCCGTACGTGGCGGCGCCCGGCCACTGGTGACGGCTGGTGTAGGGCTCGTCGCGCGGCGCCGACCACAACGGCTGGAAGTTGTAGGCGAGGTGGTTGTGCAGGTCGATCAGGCCCGGCGTGATGACGCCGCTGGTCGACACGCGCCGCGCCCGGGAGTATCCCGCCGGCGCGGCGCGGCGAGCCGGCTGCACGGCGTCGATGACGCCGCTGTCGCCGACGTACACCGCCCCACCCGTGACCACCGGATCGGCCTCGTCGTACGTGACGACCGTGCCCGTCAGCACCAGCGCCATCGGCTACGCCACCGGGCCGGAACGGCTCACGTGAACACCTGCTGGCGTTTGAAGTAGTCGCGCCCCTCGAGCTGTGGCTCCTGGTCGTAGTTGGCGTCGCGCAGGGCGGGCACGAGCCGGCGATGGAGCTGGCGGTACGTGATCCGGTAGTCGGCCTGGGCGATCAGGGTCTGGGCGAAGATGCTCATCGCGCCGTGGAACGTGCGCCCGAACTTGGCGTCGTACGAGTACTGGTCGGATCGGCACCCGCTGAGGAGCAGCTCGCGCATGTCGCGCTCCGGGTACAGCTCGGCGGACCGGGGGTGGGAGGTGCGGCGGATGTCGGGAAGCGCCGGCCGCCCGATCGAGCGGGGATCACAGAAGCGGCGCCGCCGGCGATCCGGCGCGAACGGGTCCTCGGGATCGCGCGTCGCGGAGCCGGAGTGGCACGAGTCGGAGATCACGGTGAGGCGAACGCCCCACGGGATGCCGGCGAACAGCTCGCGCAGCTCGTCGTCGACGAGCAACTCGTCCTCGCAGTCGTACGGGCAGAGGGCCTCGTCGTACAGCGACTCGTCGCCGTTCTCGTCGGCGCGGTAGGTGCCGTGGGACGAGTTGGTGAACACCAGCACGTCGCCGCGACGGGCGCCGGTGAGGAGGTGCTCGAGCGCTCCCCGCACCCGGGCCTTGGTCGCCCCACTGTCGGTGATCAGCTCGACGTCGGACCGGCTGAAGTCGTAGTGCTCGACGAGCAGCGCGGCCCAGCCCTTGGCGTCGTTGACGCACCCCTTCAACTCGAGCTCGGGGCGGGGGTACCGGTTCACCCCGACGCAGAGCGCCCGCTTGACCATGACGATCGGCCCCCTTCCGTTCTGTCGTTCGGAACCGGCCCGTTGGTGCCGATCCCGCCAAACAGAACGGATCGTAGGCTGGCGCGGTGAGTCGCCCGATGCGCACGCCCGCGCTCGACGAGCTCCGTGCCATCGGCCGGGAGCACGGCATCGACCACCTCGGCGTCGCCCCGGCCACCGTGCTGCAACGGGCCCGGCACCTTCTCTACGAGCGGCGCGCCGCCGGGTTGGCGGCCGGGATGAACTTCACGTACCGGAATCCCGACCGTTCCACCGATCCCGGGAGAGCGGTGGAGGGCGCCCGCTCGATCATCGTCGGCGCCCGCTCGTACCTCGCCGCCGAGGACGACCCGCCGCGGCCCCCCGGACCGCACGCGCGGGTCGCCCGGTACGCGTGGGTCGACCACTACGCGCCGCTGCGGGTCGGGCTCCGGGCCATCGCGTCCCGGCTGCGCTCGGCCGGGCACCGGGCCTCGGCGTACGCCGACGACAACGCGATCGTCGATCGCGAGGTCGCCCACCTCGCCGGAATCGGCTGGTTCGGCAAGAACGCCAACCTCCTGCTGCCCGGCGCGGGAAGCTGGTTCGTGCTCGGGTGTGTCGTGACGACCGCCGAGTACCCCCACGCCGCGCCGGTGCCGGACGGGTGCGGCTCGTGCCACCGGTGTCTCGACGCCTGCCCGACCGGCGCCATCGTGGCGCCCGGTGTGATCGACGCCAATCGTTGTCTGGCGTGGGTGCTGCAGGCGCCGGGTTCGATCCGGGAGGAGCTACGGGAGGCCGTCGGCGATCGGATCTACGGGTGCGACGACTGTCAGGACGTGTGCCCGCCCACGGTCCGCCTCGGCCCCCGACACCGGCTGCCGCTCGGCGACCGCGCCGAGGCGTGGGTCGACGTCATCGACCTCCTCGCCGCCGACGACGAGACGCTGCTCGACCGGCACGGGCGTTGGTACCTGTCGGGTCGCGACCCTCGGTGGTTGCGCCGCAACGCGCTCGTCGTGCTCGGCAACACCGCCGACCCCGACGACGAGCGCGTCGTCGAGACGCTGGCCCGCTACCGGCACCACGACGACCCAGTCCTCGCCGAGCACGCCCGCTGGGCGAGCGCGCGCCTCGGCATCGGAGTGCTCGAGGGGTGAGACACCTGCTCGTCACGAACGACTTCCCGCCCAAGATCGGCGGGATCCAGTCGTTGCTCTGGGAGTGGTGGCGACGGCTGCCGCCTGACCGCTTCGCCGTGCTCACGAGCCCGTACGCCGGCGCCGCCGACTTCGACGCCGCCCAGCCGTTCCGGGTCGAGCGCACGCGCGAGCCGGTGCTCCTGCCGCATCCGTGGATGGTGCGGCGGATCGACGAGCTGGCCGCCGCGTTCGACGCCGAACTGGTCGTTCTCGACCCGGCGCTGCCGCTCGGCCTCGTCGGCCCGTCGCTCGCCCGGCCGTACGACGTCGTGCTCCACGGCGCCGAGGTGACGGTGCCGGCGCGCCTGCCCGGCAGCCGGCAGGCGTTGGGCGGGGTGCTGCGGCGGGCCCGCCACATCGTCTCGGCGGGGCAGTACGCGGCGGACGAGGCGGAGCACGCGGCGGGACGGTCCCTGCCCGTCACGGTCGTGCCACCCGGCGTCGACGTCGAGCGGTTCCACCCGCTGACGGAGGCCGAGCGGGAGGCCGCCCGCACGCAATTCGGTCTCCCCGCCACCGGCGAGCTGATCGTGTCGATCTCCCGGCTCGTGCCGCGCAAGGGCTTCGACGTGGCGATCCGGGCCGTCGCCCGGCTGGCGCCGGCCCGCCCGGACCTCGTGCTGGCGATCGCCGGCGGTGGACGGGACGAACGCCGGCTCCGTGCGCTCGCCGAGGACCTGAAGGCACCCGTGCGCTTCCTCGGGCGCGTCCCCAACGCCGACCTGCCGGCGCTGTACGGCTGCGCCGACGTGTTCGCGATGCTCTGCCGGACGCGCTGGGGCGGTCTCGAGCAGGAGGGGTTCGGCATCGTCTTCGTCGAAGCGGCGGCGTGTGGAGTCGCCCAGGTTGCCGGCGACTCGGGAGGCGCGGCCGAGGCGGTCGAGGACGGCGTGACCGGGCTCGTCGTCCGCCGGCCCGAGGATCCCGCGGAGGTCGCGGTGGCGTTCGCGTCCCTGCTCGACGACCCGGCGCGGCGGGCGCTCATGGGCAAGGCGTCGCGAGCGCGGGCCGAGGCCGAGTTCTCCTACGACGTGCTCGCCGAGCGGCTCGGCCGCGCGTTGGGAGCGTTGCCGTGACCCACGAGGGCTCGAGTTCGGGCGAGCTGGCGAGCTCGGAGGCGGGCGCGGCGAGTCCGAGTGTGGACGGCGATGTGGTCGTTCGCGCCAACCTCGCCGGGACGTTCCTGTTCACGGTCACCGCCGTGCTCGCAGCCGCGATCTTCACCACGCCGTGGCAGTGGGTCGCCGCGATCACCGCCCTCGTGCTCTTCGCCATCGGCGTCTTCGCCTTCCTCTGGTCGTACTACAACGCGGTCCAGCGCAGCCGGCGGGACGAGATCTCGGTGACCGGGCTGTACCTCCTCCTCGGGCCGCCGACGCCGGCTCCCGTGCGGCGGACGATGCTCGGCGCGCTCGCCGTCCAGGTGCTCGTGGCCGCGTTCACCACGTTCACGCGGATGGAGAGCGCCGACGGCAGGCAGGGCTCGTCGCTCGCGCTCGGATTCCTCGTGCCGATGTTCGGGTTCGGCCTGAACGGGCTGTGGGCCGCGTACCACGCCACCTTCCCGCGTCGTCAGGGCGAGCCGAGCCCGCCGAGCCGTGACGAGCGGACCTCCGTGCCAGAATGACCACCATGCCCGAGACCGCCTCGGAGACCATCACGATCGACGCCCCGCCGGAACGGGTGTGGGAGATCGCCGCCGACGTCGAGCGCTATCCCGAGTGGGTGCGCGACGTGAAGGACGTCGTGGTCCGCTCGCGCGACGAGCAGCAGCGCCCGTCGGAGGTCGAGTTCCGCGCCTCGGCGCTCGGGCGGAGCACGCACTACACGCTCGCCTACGACTACTCGCAGGCGCCGGACGTGCTGGCGTGGAAGATGGTGAAGGGTGACATCCAGCGCTCCATCGAGGGCGCCTACCACCTGACGCCGACCGCCGACGGGGGGACCGAGGTGCGCTATGACCTGGCGATCGAGCTGGCGGCGCCGCTTCCCGGGTTCGTCAAGCGGCGAGCCGAGGTGCGCATCCTCAACTCGGTGCGCGAGTTGAAGACCCGCGCCGAGCACCAGTGACCCGTTGACGTGATGACGTGACGACGTGAGCATCGCCGCCGCCGGCATCGACGTCGGCGGCACGAAGTGTCTCGGAGTCGTCGTCGACACGGCGGGGCAGGTCGTCGCCGAGACCCGACGTCCGACGCCGCGTGGCGGTGACGCCCTGATCGAGGCGCTCGCCGCGGTCGTGGCCGACCTCGAGGCCGAGGCGGGACCGCTCCCGGCGCTCGGCGTGGGGGTGCCCGGGTTGGTCACGCGGGAGGGGGTCCTGCGGGCGTCGCCCAACATCCCCGACGTCGCTGAGCTCGACGTCGCCGGGCGGCTCGGTGAGCGGCTTGGTCGTTCGCTCGTCGTCGGCAACGACGCCACGTGGGCGGCGCTGTCGGAGTGGCGGGTCGGGGCCGGACGGGGGTGCAACGACCTCGTGATGGTCACGCTCGGCACCGGAATCGGCGGTGGGGTCGTCGCCGGGGGGCGGCTGGTGATCGGCGCCAACGGGTTCACCGGTGAGTTCGGCCACATGGTGGTCGACCCCAACGGACCGCCGTGCGCGTGCGGCCGGCGCGGGTGCTGGGAGCGCTTCGCGTCCGGCTCCGGTCTGGCCCAGCTCGCCCGCGTGGCCGCGGTCGGCGGCCGGTTGCGCCGCGTCGTCGAGGTGGCCGGCGGCGAGGCCGGGCTCGTCCGCGGCGAGCACGTGCAGGCCGCGGCGCGGGAGGGGGACGAGGCGGCGCTGGCGGTGGTCGACGAGTTCGCCCGGTGGGTGGCCCTCGGGCTCGTCAACCTCACCAACGCCCTCGATCCGGCGATGTTCGTGCTCGGGGGCGGGCTGGCCGAGGGGGCCGACCTCTACCTCGAGCCGATCGAGCGGTGGTTCCTCGCCCTCCTCTACTCACCCCAACTCCGCCCGCACCCGGCGCTCGCCTTCGCCGAACTCGGTGAGCGGGCCGGCGCGATCGGCGCCGCCCTCGCCGCCGCCGAAAACCGGTTCTGATCGCGATTCACCGTCACCCGTGACGGTGAATCGCAACGCAGAATCAGTGCTGGGCGTAGTTGGCGCGGGCCTCCTCGATCTCGCGCCAGGCGTCGGCGCGGCCGCCGACGCCGCCGGTGGAGGAGTGCTTGTCGGGCTCCAAGGCCTTGTAGACCTCGAAGAAGTGCTGGATCTCGGCCATCAGCTGCGGCGTCAGGTCGCTGACGTCCTCGATGCCCGCCCACCGAGGCTCGCGAGGTGGGACGCAGATCAGCTTGGCGTCCTCGCCGGCCTCGTCCTCCATGTACAGCACGCCGACGGGCCGGGCCTCGACCCACACGCCGGGGTACACCGGGTCCTCGAGCAGGACGAGGGCGTCGAGCGGGTCGCCGTCGCCGCCGAGGGTCTCGGGCAGGAACCCGTAGTCGGCGGGGTAGGTCGTGGCGGTGAACAGGCGCCGGTCGAGGAAGACGCGGCCGTCGTCATGGTCGATCTCGTACTTGTTGCGACTCCCGCGTGGGATCTCGATCACCACCCACACGCAGCCGGGCGACGGTTCCTTCGCCAGCGACGAGGTCATATCGCGAGCCATCCTCGCAGAAGGCGCGGCGGTAGCGTCACCGTGATGGAGTTCCGGCGCATCGAGAACCTGCCGCCGTACGTCTTCACGATCATCAACAACCTGAAGATCGAAGCTCGCAGGGCCGGCCACGACGTCATCGACCTGGGATTCGGCAATCCCGACATCCCGTCGCCCGCCACCGCAGTGAGCAAGCTCGCCGAGGCCGCCGCGAAGCCCGCCAACCACCGCTACTCCATGTCGCGGGCCTGCCCAAGCTGCGCGAGGCGATCGCCGGCTACTACCGGCAGATCTGGGACGTCGAGCTCGACCCCGAACTCGAGATCACCAACACGATCGGGTCGAAGGAGGGGTTCAGCCACCTGATGTGGGTGCTCCTCGACCGCGGCGACGCCGCGATCGTGCCCAGCCCGAGCTATCCGATCCACATCTACGGGCCGCTCTTCGCCGGCGCCGACCTGCGCCAGGTGCCGATGCGCTCGCTCGCCGACCCCGACGAGCGCGAGGGCTTCGCCGAGGAGTTCTTCGCCCGTCTCACGACCGCGTACGACCTCGGGTGGCCGAAGCCCCGCGTGCTCGTCATCTCGTTCCCGCACAACCCGACCGGAGCGTGTGTCGAGCTCGCCTTCATGCAGCGTGTCGTCGACTTCTGCCGGGAGCGGGAGATGATCGTCGTCCACGACTTCGCCTACGCCGACGTCGGCTTCGACGGGTACCGCCCCCCGAGCATCCTCCAGGCCGACGGCGCCAAGGAGTGCGCCGTCGAGCTGTACTCGATGACGAAGAGCTTCTCGATGGCCGGCTGGCGGTGTGCGTTCTTGCTCGGCAACGCCGAAGTCGTGCAGGCGCTCGTCAAGCTCAAGACGTACCTCGACTACGGCATGTTCCAGCCGGTGCAGATCGCCGCCACCGTGACGATCAACGAGGAGGCGGACTTCCCGCGGGAGGTCTGCGCCACCTACGAGAGCCGCCGCGACGCGCTCATCGACGGGCTCGCCCGCATCGGCTGGGAGATCCCGAAGCCGGGCGGGACGATGTTCGTCTGGGCCCCGATCCCGGAGCCCTACGCCGAGCTCGACTCGGTCGAGTTCTGCTCGCTCCTCGTGCGCGACGCCGAGGTCGCGCTCTCGCCGGGCGTCGGGTTCGGCCCGGGTGGTGAGGGCTTCGTGCGCTTCGCCCTCATCGAGAACGAGAAGCGCATCGCCCAAGGCGTGCGCAACCTGCGGCGGGGTCTGCCCAAGCTCGGCTGACGCATCCGAGTGTTCGTGGCCGAATCCTGCGCGAACACGGATAGCCGATCGCCTCCGAGAGTCCGACCGCACCCCTGGTACGAAGCACGGACCGCCGGTCCATCCGAGTGTTTCACGCTGGATTTCCAGGCACGAAACACTCGGATGTACTTCACGTGAGTACCGTCCCTCCATGCGCCGCATGGTGGTCGTTCGCGTCTGGTTGCCGGACCGCCCGGGGGCGCTGGGCCAGGTCGCCAGCCGGATCGGCGCCGTCCGCGGCGACGTGACGTCGATCGACATCCTCGAGCGGGGTGGCGGCCGAGTGGTCGACGAGCTCGTCGTCGCGATCCCCGACACGACGTCGGAGGAGCTGCTGGCGAAGGAGATCGACGCCGTCGACGGCGTCTCGGTCGAGCACATCCGGCCGATCGGCGACGAGCGACCCGACTCGGCGACGGCGATGCTGACCCTCGCCGCCCGCCTGGCTGAGGTCGCGCCGTCGCACCGGCTGGCCGCGCTGGTCGACGGCCTCGCCGTCGCCGTCGACGCCGACTGGGCGGTCGCCGTACAGACCGGCGAGATCGTCCAGCACTGCGGCGACCCGCCCGATTCGGGCTGGCTCGTCGCCTTCCTGGAGGGCTCCGAGCACCTCGACGCCGCCCACCCGTCGATCGCGATCCGCGACCTCGTGTGGGCGCGGCTGCCGCGCTCGGGACTGGTGATCGCCGGCGGACGGGCCCGCCGGCCGGTGCACGAGCGGGAGCGCTCCCGCGTCGGGCTGCTCGCCGTGATCGCCGACGCGCTCCTGTAGCCCTTCCGGCTCGGCCCTCAGTCGGGCGCGGCCCAGCCCCGGGCGCGGTCGACCGCGCGCAACCACGCCGTGTACCCGGCGTCGGCGGCCGTGCGATCGGCCGCCGGTTCGAACGCCGCGTCGAGCCGCCACTCGTCGCCGACCGCGGCCAGGTCCGGCCACACCCCCTCGGCGAGTCCGGCGAGGTACGCGGCGCCGAGCGCGGTCGTCTCCATATCCGTCGGTCGCTCCACCCTGACGCCGAGCTGATCGGCCTGGAACTGCAGCAAGCCATCCATCGCCGAGGCTCCGCCGTCGACGCGGAGCTCGGCGATCGCCGTGCCCGAGGCGCGCGTCATCGCCTCGACCACGTCGCGGGTCTGGTACGCCATCGCCTCCACCACCGCCCGGGCGAGGTGCGCCCGGGTCGACCCGCGCGAGATCCCGACGATCGTGCCGCGCGCGTACGGATCCCACCACGGCGAGCCCAGACCGGTGAACGCAGGGACGACGAAGACGCCGCCCGAGTCGTCCACGGACGAGGCCAGCGGCCACGTCTCGGCGGCGTCGCCGATCACGCCGAGCCCGTCGCGCAGCCACTGCACGGCGGATCCGGTGGAGAAGATCGCCCCCTCGAGGGCGTAGGCGACGGAACCGTCGGCGAGCATCCACGCGATCGTGGTGAGCATTCCCGTCGCCGGCGGAGGGCACTGCGAACCGACCTGGAGGAGCACGAAGCTGCCGGTGCCGTACGTGTTCTTCGCCATGCCCGGCTCGACACACGCCTGGCCGAACAGGGCGGCCTGCTGGTCCCCGGCGATCCCGCTGATCGGGATCCCGGCCGGCAGCCCCGCCACCTCGGCGGTCACGCCGATGCGCCCACTCGACGGTACGACCTCGGGCAGCGAGGGGCGGGGGACGTGCAGCAGCTCGCACAGCTCGTCGTCCCACTGGAGCCGTCCGATGTCGTAGAGCATCGTCCGGCTGGCGTTGGTGGCGTCGGTGACCAGCCGCTCGCCACCCGTCAGGTTCCAGACCACCCAGCTGTCGATCGTGCCGAGCGCCAGCGTGTCCGACGCCGGAACGCCGCCCGTACGCAGCAGCCACTCGAACTTGGTTCCGCTGAAGTACGGGTCGAGCACGAGACCCGTGCGGGCCCGGACGAGCTCGAGCGCGCCCTCGGCGGCGAGCTCCTCGCAGCGCGCCGCGGTGCGCCGGTCCTGCCACACGATCGCCCGTCCGAACGGGGTGCCGGTCGCCCGGTCCCACGCGACGACGGTCTCGCGCTGATTGGTGATGCCGATCGCGGCGACGTGCTCCCGACCGACGCGCTCGATCACGTCCGTCAGCGTCGTGCGCACCGCCTCCCAGATCTCGCCGGCGTCGTGCTCGACCCACCCCGGCCGCGGGAAGTGCTGCGTGAACTCCCGGTAGGCCGCGACCGCTGGCCGACCGTCGGCGAACACGGCGCGGCTACGAATCCCGGTCGTGCCCGCGTCGATCGCCACGACACACGTGGAGTCCGTCCCCGTCACCGCTTCTTGATAGCACGGGGTGGTCGCCGGCGGGCAGCGGCCGTTCCCGTAACCTCCACACGGTGCGCGTCGGGGTGCTCACGGGCGGAGGTGACTGCCCCGGGCTCAACGCCGTGATCCGGGCGATCGTGCGGCAGGGCGAGCGGACCTACGGCGACGAGCTGATCGGGTTCCTCGACGCGTGGGACGGGGTGCTCGAGCGGCGCACGATGCCGCTGACCGTCGAGTCGATGCGCGGCACGCTGCCCCGTGGCGGCACCGTGCTCGGGACGAAGCGGGGCAGCCCGTACGACACCGAGACCGGGGTGCAGGAGGTCAAGGCGACGCTCGCCGACCTCGAGATCGACAGCCTCATCGTCATCGGCGGCAACGGCTCGCTGAGCATCGCCTGCCTGCTCCACGCGAACGAGGGCCTGCCGATCGTCGGCGTGCCCAAGACGATCGACAACGACATCGTCGGCACGGACGTGACGTTCGGGTTCAACACTGCGGTGCAGATCGCCACCGACGCCATCGACCGCTTGCACACGACCGCGGAGAGCCACGACCGCGTGATGGTCGTCGAGGTGATGGGCCGGCACAGCGGCTGGATCGCCGCGTACGCCGGCATCGCCGGCGGTGCCGCCGTCGTGCTCCTCCCCGAGATCCCGTTCGACATCAAGGAGGTGTGCGAGCGGATCGTCCGCCGGCACGCCGGCGGTCGACGCCTGGCGTCGATCATCGTGGTGGCCGAGGGCGCCGAGCCCGTGCCCGGCACGCTCGACGTCAGCGAGCGGCAGTACGACCAGTACGGGCACGTGCGGCTCGGCGGGATCGGCAACGTGATCGCCGACAAGATCGGGGAGCACACCGGCTTCGACACCCGCGTCGTGATGCTCGGTCACGTCCAGCGCGGCGGCACGCCGACCGCGTTCGACCGCGTGCTCTCGACGCGCTTCGGGATCGCCGCCATCAACCTCGTCCACGCCCACGGTTGGGGCCAGATGGTCGTCTCGCGTGCCGGGGAGATCGTGCCCGCGCCCCTGGAGCTCGCCGTCGGCAAGTCCCGTCCCGTGGATCTCGCGTTCTACCGCGATCTCGAGGTGTTCTTCGCCTGAGGTCGACCGTCAGGGACGGGACCCGGGTGGGGGAGAATGGCGAGCCGATGGAGCTGAAGGCGACGCGGTACACGGTCGACGGCGGCGTGGCGACGGTGTGGCTGGATCGACCGCACCGGCACAACGCGTGGACGGGGCGGATGCACGCCGAGTACCGGTGGATCCTCGGTGAGCTGGCGACCGACCCGGCGGTGCGCGTCGCAGTCGTCACCGGAACCCCTCCGGCGTTCTGCGTCGGCGGCGATGCGGAGGCGCTCGCCGGTCATGCCGCGCGCGGCGACTACGACGATGGCCTGCCTGCGGAGGTCGCCCCGCCGGTCGCCGGTGTGCGACCGGAGCTCGCGCCTGACTTCGCCTTCCAGTTCGCCCTGCCGTACGTGCTCGTCGCGGCCGTGAACGGGGCGGCCGCAGGGGTCGGGCTCGCCGTCGCCCTGTTCTGCGACCTCCGCTTCGTCGCCGCTCCGGCGAAGCTCACGACGGCCGCGCCGCGGCTCGGGTTACCGGCGGAGTACGGCATGAGCTGGATCCTGCCCCGCCTGGTCGGAGTGACGAGAGCGAGCGACCTGCTGCTGTCCGGGCGCGTCGTGACCGGCGCCGAAACGGCGGAGTGGGGCCTGTGGAACGCGGTCCTGCCCGATGGCGATGCGACGCTCGCGGCCGCAACGGACTACGCCCGGCGGCTCGCCACTGAAGTCGGTCCCAATGCTCTACGGACGACGAAGCGCCAGCTGTACGACGATCTCTTGCGCCTCGACGTCGGGGCGTCACTCGTCGACGCCCGGCGACTGCTCGAGGAGGCGGTGGCTTCGGACGAGTACCGCGAGGGGATCGCGGCGTTCCGTGAGCGCCGCCCACCGAGGTTCTGAGCGACCGCGCCCAGAAGCGCGCGCGGTACGAGGCCGAACGACTAGTCGGGGTTCTCCGACGGGACCGGCGGGTACGGCGGCTGCGCCGACTCGGCGAGACCGGGATAGTCGTAGACGGTCAGCGGCCGATCCTGCAGCTCGCCGCTGCCGTCGGGCCACGGCTGATTCGCCCCGTCGACGAGGATGCGGACGCTGCGCACTCCGTCGAGCTCGTTCCCGGTGAACACGATCTGGGCGACCGCCTCGCGCAGCGACGACGCCGGGCAGCTCGAGGATCTCCGCCGAGATGTCCACCGTGAGCGTGCTGGCGACGAGTGGAGCCGAGTGCAACGTCGTCGACGAGAGCAGCGCCGAGGACATCCCGGCGTCGGCCTCGCCCGGGTTGGGTCCGGCGATGAGCGTCCGCATCACTTCTTCCCGGGTCGGCGGGTCGACATCCCGAAGCACGCTGCGCAGCTCCCGGCCGCCCTCGGCGCCGTCCCCGGAGACGAGGTAGATGCGACTCTGCCCGGTGGCTTCCCCGCCCGGCGGCACCGGGTCGAGCTGACCCCGCTCGGGGACCGGGATCTCGCGCGGCGCGTTGTCGGGCTGGATCGCACATCCGCTGCCGAGAGTGATCCCGGCCCATGCGGCCGCCGCCACAGCGGCGCGCGCGACCGGCCGGCGGCGTCGGACGGCGGGCATCAAGCGGTGTCCTCGTGGGCGAGCAGCTCGATCACGAAGCGGGCGCCCGGCGCGCCGTCGCGACGATCCTCGACCCACACCCGACCGCCGTGGATGCGCACGTGCTCGTCGACGAGGGCGAGTCCGAGCCCGGCGCCCTCGGTGCCCGCGCGGCTGCCCGCGCTCACGCCGCGAGCGAAGCGCTCGAAGATCAGCGCCCGTTCCTCGACCGGAACGCCGGGTCCGTGGTCTTCGACGCCGATCTGGACGTGGGACAGCGGTTCGTCGGGCAGGTTGGCGTCGGTGATCGTGACCGGCGAGCTCGCCACCGCCGTAGGCCCGGCCGTTGTCGACGAGGTTGGCGATCACGCGGGCGAGCCGGCGGCGGTCGCCCCGGATGATCGCCCGCTCGGCTCGCTCGGTGGCCGAGACGGGGGTGTCCGGCGCCGCGCTGGCCGCGACCGCGTGGCGGACGAACTGCACCACACCGAGGTCCTCGAGGTGCAGCCGGATCGCGCCGGCGTCGAAGCGGCTGATCTCGAGGAGGTCCTCGACGAGGCCCTGGAAGCGGCTGACATCGCCCGCCAGCAGGTCGAGCGCCGAGCGGGCCCGATCGGACAGCTCGTCCCGCCGTGCTTCGAGGACCTCGACCGACGCCGACAGGGTCATCAGCGGCGAGCGCAGCTCGTGGCTCACGTCGGACGCGAACCGGGCGTCCCGCTCGATGCGCACCTGCAGCGCCGACGCCATGTCGTTGAACGAGCTGGCGAGCACGCCGAGGTCGGGGTCGCTGGACGGGGAGAGCCGCGTCTCGAGGGCGCCGCCGGCGATGGCCTTGGCCGCCTGCGCCGCGTCGGCCACCGGACGGACGGCCCGGCGGGCCGCGAACACACCCAGCAGCACGCCGAGCGCGGTCGTGATCACGCCGGCCAGCAGCAGCGACAGGGCGACGTTGCGCAGGGTGCGTTCGTCCTCGTCGAGGTCGAAGAACTCGAAGTACGGCGCCGAGCTCGGGAAGTGGAATGCCGATGACGAGCACGGTCTCACCGACGGCGTTGTCGATCATCCGCGAGGGGATCCCGTCCACCGTGACCTGCTCCACGAGCGCGTCAGGGATGGCGTCGGGGCCGAACCGGCCGATCCCGGCCGACCACCGGTTGTTGTACTGGATCACCGGGCGCTGGACACCGAGCGCCTGCAGCTGATCGGTGGCCGGGTCGAACGAATCCGGCTCGCTGCGCAGCGCGCTCTGCACCACCTGGGCGTGCGTGTAGGCGGCCTGCAGGCTGGCCGAGTCGCGTTGCGCGGCGAGGTTGGAGCGCACGAGCCCGTACGTCGTGATGGCGAGGAACGCGGAGAGGGCGAGCGAGCCGAGCGTGAACGTGAGGAGGATGCGCCGGCGCAGGCCCACCGTTCCGGGCCTCGAGCGGCGGAGGAAGCCGAACCGGCCCGGCCGCCGCGGCTGGTGCCGGCGGAAGTCGTCGGGGCCTCGTTCCGCCTCGCCCACATGACCCGGCGGTTCCGACCAGTGCGGCGCGGGCGCGGCGGTCGGCACGTCGACGCGCTCGGCGGTGTCGACCCCCGAGCCTCCGTCCGGGTCGGCAAGGGCCGGATCCATCATCGTCCTGACATCACTCCAACCGGTAGCCGAGGCCGCGCACGGTGACGACGTGGCGCGGGGCCGCCGGGTCGCTCTCGACCTTCGTGCGCAAGCGGCGGACGTGGACGTCGACGAGCCGGCCGTCGCCGAAGTAGTCGTAGCCCCAGACGTTGTCGAGCAGCTCCTCGCGGCTGTACACCTTGCCCCGGTTGTCGGCGAGCTCGCACAAGAGCCGGAACTCCGTCTTGGTCAGGTGGACCTCGGTGCCGCCCCGCAGCACCTTGCCCTCCTCAGGGATCAGCTCGAGGTCGCCGAACACCAGGCGCTCGTGTCCGGGCGGGGCCGGCCGGACCCGCCGGAGGAGGGCACGGATGCGCGCCGAGAGCTCCTTCGGGGCGAACGGCTTGGTCAGGTAGTCGTCGGCGCCGGCCTCGAGCCCGGCGACGACGTCATGGGTGTCGTTGCGTGCCGTCACCATGACGATCGGGACGTCGCTCGTCCGGCGCAGCGTCCGGCAGAGCTCGAACCCGTCGATGCCGGGCAGCATGATGTCGATGAGCACGACGTCGGGGAGTTGGCGGGCGAACGCCTCAACCGCTTCCTCACCGGACGCCGTGCCCTCCACGGTCCAACCCTCGTCCTCGAGGGCGAGCTTGACCGCCTCGCGGATGCGCTCGTCGTCCTCCACGGCCAGGATTCGCGTACCCATCAGGAACAATGATGCCCGATCGCGGACCGCTTCCGGCCGCACGCCTGGTCAGGCGAGCAGGCGGACGAGATCGTCGAAGATCGCCGGTGTGGCCACGAGCACGCGGCTGGCGACGAGCGGTCCACCGGCGAAGTCACCGCCGCGACAGCCCGCCTCGCGGGCGATGAGCTCGCCGGCGGCCACGTCCCACGGGTTCAGCCCGGCCTCGTAGAAGGCGTCCACCCGCCCGCACGCCGCGTAGCACAGATCGACGGCGGCCGAACCGATGCGTCGGATGTCGCGCACCGACCCGATCAGGCGGGCGACGACTGCGGCCTGGCGCATCCGGTCCTCCGGCCGGTAGCCGAAGCCGGTGGCGACGAGGGCGAGGGACACGTCCGTGCGCGTGCTGCACCGGATCGGTTCGCCGTTGAGCGTCGCGCCCCGCCCGCGGCCGGCCGCGAAGAGCTCGCCCATCGCCGGCACGTAGACGGCGCCGGCGAGGGCGCCGGCGGCGTCGTGGGCGGCGACCGACGTGGCCCACTGCGGGACGCCGTACACGAAGTTGGTCGTGCCGTCGATGGGATCGATGAGCCAGGAGATCCCCGACGTGCCGTCACGGCGCCCACCCTCCTCGCCGTGGATCGCGTCGAACGGCCGGCGTTCGGCGAGCCCGGCGACGATCGCCTCCTCGGCGCTCCGGTCGAGGGCGGTCACGAGGTCGGTCGCCGTCGACTTGGTGGCGACATCGAGCGCGGTGTCCCGCCGACCGGCCGCGGCCCGGTCGCCACCCTCGACGGCCAGCTCGCAGGCCACGGCGAGCAGTTCGTCGACGAGGCTCTCGTTCTCCTCGGTCGCCGCCGGCGTCATCGGGCGCGATCCTCCAGCTCGCGCCACTCGCCGAGCGCCCGCAGCACGAGCACCGCGACCACGCTCATCCCCCCGGCCGCGAGCACCGCGCCGGCGAACAGGCCGAGGCCGAGCGGCAACGCGCAGTCCCCCTCACACTGCAGCTCGACCAGGCTGTAACCGATGAGGGCCCCGGCCAGCCCGGCCAGGCAGATCGCGACGAACGCGGCGGCGCGTGCCGCGGGAGACGGGAGCGCCGAGAGGGCGTCGGTCCGGGCGGGCTCCACGGGCGGGGAGCCTATGGTGCCGGTTGTTCGATCGTTCCGCGTAGCGTCGGGCCGTGCGTGTCGTCGCCGTGATCCCGACGTACAACGAGGTCGAGAACCTCGAGGCCGTCGTCAAGGGGATCCGGGCCGCGGTGCCCGACGCCCGCATCATGGTCGTCGACGACGGCAGCACGGACGGCACGGCCGCCCTCGCCCGTCGCCTCGGTGACGAGCTCGGCGCGATCGAGCTGTTGTCGCGACCGGCCAAGCTCGGGCTCGGATCCGCCTATCGCGACGGCTTTCGGCGGGCGATCGACTCCGGCGCCGAGATCTGTGTGCAGATCGACGCCGATCTCTCCCACGATCCGCAAGTGCTCCCGGCGCTCATCGCCAACGTGGAGCACGGGGCCGACCTGGCGCTCGGGAGCCGCTACGTACCCGGCGGGGCGACCGAGAGCTGGCCCGGAAGCCGGCGCTGGCTGTCGCGGTGGGGCAACCGGTACGCGGCCGGGGTGCTCGGGCTCGCGGTCAACGACGCCACGTCGGGATACCGGGCGTATCGGGCATCGGCGTTGGAGGCGATCGACATGGGAACGGTGCGGACCGACGGCTACGGCTTCCAGATCGAGATGACCCACCGGCTGGTCCGCTCCGGGGGCCGGATCGTCGAGTTCCCGATCGTCTTCCGGGACCGGCAGGCGGGGGAGTCCAAGCTGTCGCGCGGCATCGTCCACGAGGCGTTCGGGCTGGTCGCCCGGCTCTGGTTCGAGGACCGCCGCGGTCGCCGTGCCCGCCGACGACGAAGTGGGTAGTCCGAGCGCGGGCGACACACTGACCGGAGCCGCCGGCCGGCGGCACAATGTAGAAGTGCCGGTGCGCACGATCCTCCACGTCGACATGGACGCCTTCTACGTCGCTGTCGAGCTACGTCGGCGTCCCGAACTGCGCGGGCGCCCGGTGGTCGTCGGCGGGACCGGTCGGAGGGGAGTGGTCGCGGCCGCCAGCTACGAGGCCCGGCGCTACGGCGTGTTCTCGGCGATGCCCTCGGCCACGGCCCGACGGCTGTGTCCGACGGCGGTGTTCCTGCCGGGCGACCACGCCCTGTACGCCGAGGCCAGCCGCGACGTCCACGACGTCTTCGCCCGGGTGACCCCGCTCGTGGAGCCGCTCGCCCTCGACGAGGCGTTCCTCGACGTCACCGGCGCCCAGGCCCGCCTGGGCGACGGTGTCACCATCGCGAGGCGACTGCGCGCCGAGATCCACGACGAGCTCGAGCTGGACTGCTCCGTCGGGGTCGCGCCGAACAAGTTCCTCGCCAAGCTCGCCTCCGTCGACGCCAAGCCGCGACCGTCGCCCGCCGGCGTCCGCCCTGGGCCCGGCGTGGTCGAGGTCCGGCCGGGTGAGGAGCTCGCCTACCTGCACCCTCTTCCGGTGGAGCGGCTGTGGGGGGTCGGCCCGTCGACGCTCGAACGGCTCCGCCGCATGGGCGTCACGACGGTCGGCGATCTCGCCGAGCTGACGCCGGCGGCGGTGATCGCGAGCCTCGGTCGGGCGCACGGGCGCCACCTGCTCGAGCTCGCCGCGGCGCGCGACGACCGGCCGGTCGAGCCGCACCGGGACGTCAAGTCGATCAGTCACGAGGAGACGTTCGCCTACGACCTGCACGAGCAGGCGGACGCCCATCGTGAGCTCGTCCGCCTCGCCGACGCCGTCGGCGCGAGGCTGCGCGAGCACGGCGCCGGCGCCCGGACGTTCACGCTCAAGGTGCGCGACGGCGGGTTCACGACGATCACCCGGTCGGCCACGCTCGCCGGCGCCGTCGACACCACGGCGGCGATCGTCGCCACCACCGCTCCGCTGCTCGCCGAGGTCGACCTGACCGCCGGGATCCGGCTGCTCGGGCTCGCCGCGTCCAAGTTCGCCGCGCCCGCTGAGCAGCTGCAGCTCGACGTCGGTCCGGCGAGCCAGGATGCGACGGCCGGCCGCTGGAGCGACGCCAGCCGGGCGGTCGACGACGTGCGGGAGCGGTTCGGCACCGGCGCGATCGGACCGGCGAGCACGATGTCGGGCGGCAAGATCCGGCTGGTCCGTTCCGGCGTGCAGCAATGGGGCCCGGACCATGACCCGGAGCCGCCGACCGGTGACGGATCTCGACGCGAAGCGCGTTGAGAGCTGCCCCGGAACGTGGGATGATGGTCGCGGTGCCGCTTTCCGAGGATGAGCAGCGGATTCTCCGCCAGATCGAGCAGCAGCTCGAGCAGGACCCGACGTTCGCGACCCGCGGCTATCGCGTGCCCCGGCATCGGGTCGCCCTGCTCGCGCTCGGCTTGGTGGGGGCGCTGACGATCACCGTGCTCGGCCTGGCCGTGAGCTTCTGGTTCGCCTTCGCCGGGTTCCTCCTCGTACTCGCCGTTGCGGTGTCGCTGGAGCGCGAGGTCCGACTGCTGGCGCGGGAGCGGCTCGGGTCCCTGCCGATCAGCGCGTGGCTGGGCGGTGGCCGTCGCGGCAAGAACCGCGAGCCCGACTGACCGGATCCGGGCGCGTCCGCGACCGCCGGAACTCGCGTCCAGATCCGCGATGAGCGACTCGCCCGTTCTTCGAGGGCGGGACTACTTCCAGATCGTGAAGTAGCGGCGGAACCGTCCGCCCGCCGTCATCGAGTCGGCCGCGACGTGCTCCACCTGCCGGCACCAGCGCTGCGGTCCGGGTTCGCCGTCGTGCGCGGGCTGGACGAGCGACTCGACCTCTCCGGGTGGCGCGTAGGCGGCCGCGGTCGCGACCACGGCGAGCGATCGCAAGGGTCGGGCGGCGACCGGCAGCCGGGGCGCGGCGGCCCGGGCCTGCTCCACCGGGGTCATGCTCGGGTCGGGGTGGAAGCCGGTGGCAGCGACCGCCCCGAGCGCTCGTTGCCAGAGGTCGATCATCTGGCGGGCGACGTCCGCGCTCGGGCGGCGGCGGCGCCACCACCGCACCACGGCCGGGAGGGCGACGCCGGCCCCGATGACGGCGGCGATCGTGAGCAGGGTCATCCACGGCAGGCCGGAGTCCGAGACGCGCCCAGCCGCGTCGACCGCCGACGGCGGAGGGGCAGGGGTCTCGCCGAGCGGCAGATCGGACCGCGGGATGGTCGGCGCCACCGCCACCGGGACCTCCTCCTCCAAGCCGGTGGGTCCACCGCCGCCGCCCTCACCGTCGCTCGGCGCGGCGGGCGGCGGCTCGGACTCGTCCTGCTGGGGCTCGACGCCCGTGTAGTCCTGCGCGCCGGGCGCCCCCCGCCCCGGCGTCGGTTCGAAGAGCACCCAACCGAGCTGGTCGAACCACACCTCCGGCCAGGCGTGGGCGTTCTTGCCGAGCACGCTGAACTCGCCGTTCTCCCGAACGCCGGGTGTGAACCCGACCGCGACCCGCGCCGGAACGCCCAGCGAGCGGGCCATCGCGGCGAACGTCCCGGCGAACTGCTCGCAGTAGCCGATGCGCTGCCGGAGGAACGCCTCGATCGCCGAGTTGCCGTGACCCTGTGGGATCTCGAGGCTGTACTCGAACTCGGTCCGGAACCAGTCCTGCAGGGCGAGCATGGCGTCGTAGGTGGTCGGCGCGCCGGCCGTCACCTCTTCGGCCGTGTTCCGCACCGACGCCGGGAAGTTCGGAGGCAGTTCCAGGTAGATCGGGTCGGGTGGAGCGTCGGAGGTGGCCGGTCGCAACGCCGCCGGTGACCGATCGGGGACGGCGGACACGACCTCGAATCGGTCACCGCGCTCCAGGCTCCGGTCGATCCGCACGAGCGTCGAGGTCTCCTCGTTCCACCGCAGCCCGTCACCCGAGGCGGTGACCGGTTCGGCGGCGGACGGGACGAACGAGCTGCGGAGGGCCGAGATCTCGATCTGCTGGCGGAGCTCCGTGCTGCCGGGGCCGGCCTCCGACAGGCTTGCCGTCACGTCGTCCAGATCCCGCTCGGGCAGGTTCCACGTGCTCCCGTCGAACTCGGGCAGTCCGGCCACCCGCCAGTACTCGGGCGTGTCGGCCCGGACGACGAACAGCTCGGTGCCGGCCCGGTCGACGAGCCGCCCGCGGATGTCGACGAGCGGGTTGAGCACCTCGGTCACCCCGCCCCCGCGGCCCTTGGTGTCGACGAGTGCGTCGGCCTCGGCGCCGGGCAGGCGGGGGCCGAGCACCCATGCTCCGAGCACCACCAAGGCGGCGACGAACACCGCGGCGGGAAGGGTGATCCCGAGCGGCCGGCGCGGCCGTCCGAGCACGGTGCGCGGCGGTTGGGCGAAACGGGCGCGGAGCAGCGCTGCGGCAAGCACGCCGGCGGCCACGAGGGCGAGCGTCAACGTGACCCGGTGCTGGCTCGCCCCGACGGCGGCGACGAACACGAACAGGACACCGCCCGGCACGAGGGCTTCGCCGTGGGCGCGGGCCCGGAAGGCGAACGTGTCCCCGAGCAGGACGGCGATGGCGGTGCCGATCGCGGCGAGCAGCGACCATCCGCCGACGTACGCGACGGGCGAGACCGCGGTCGCGAACTGGTCACGCACGAGGCCGAGGTCCGCCCACGCGATGTTCCAGGTCTCGCGCGTCGGGAACACCGCCGCGAACGTCGTCGGGTAGTTCAGCCACAGGATCGCCCAGATGAGCGCGACCCCCGTCATCACGAAGGCGACGACGGCCGGGATGCGGGTCTGGCGCAGCAGCCACGAGACGCCATGGCCGACGATCACGACCGCCAGCACGTCGCCGACGAACTGCCAGTCACCGAAGACCCGGCGGAAGCCGAGGGCGGCGACGAGGGAGTAGAGCGCGAGGGCGAGCGTGGCCGCGATGTCCAGCACCCGCCGGCGATCGGCGGAGGCGGCCGCGCTCATCCCGTCGCCCCTGCGGGTGCGGCGATCAACGGTTCGTCACGGGGGATGCGCCGCCGGTCCCCGTCGAGCCGTGCGACCCCCGCCATCAGCGCCCAGCCGTCGAGGAAGGCGGCCTCGGTCCGGGCATCGACGGCCAGCATCGGCCCCCGGCGGGAATACTCCATGGTGAAGACGCCGAGGGTGGTGAGAGCCGGTTCGCCGACCCGCTCGAGTGCGGTCAGGGCGGACGCGCCCGGGCCGGCGGTGATCGCGACCACGAGGCCGAGCCCCTCGCTGGGGTCCCGCTCGACCGGGACGGTGGGCTGCCGGCTCGGCATGATCCGGGCGAGCAGGTGGAGCGTCTGGGCGGCGACGTCGGGGCCGCGGATGTCGGCGCCGTCGGTGGTGACGAAGCGGGTCGTCAGCCCGGCCCGATCGGCGCTGTGCACGACGCTGGCGGCGGCGGTGACCGCCCGCTCGAACGCCTCCTCGCCCTCGTGGTCGTCCGGGACGTGCTGGTCGAGCAGCACGACGCAGCGCCGCAGTCCCTCCACGGCGTGCTGGCGCACCTTGAGCTCCTCCGAGCGCGCCGAGGCGCGCCAGTGGATCGTGCGCGGCTCGTCGCCGTCGACGTAGTCGCGCAGGCTGTGGAAGTCACCGGGCCCGAGCCGTTGGGCGAGGGCGAGCAGGTGCCGGCCGAGCGTGCCGTGGCCGAGGGCCGGCAGGTCGAGGAGGTGGGCGCGCGGCGACACCAGCACCTCCTCGGTCCCGGCGACCTCGGTGACGTAGCGGGCGAGACCGAGCACGTCGTGACGGATCGCGGTCAGGGGACCGATCGTGAGCACGCCCCGCCGGTCGGTGGGGATGCGGTAGCCGGCACTGACCTCGTCCCCCTCGCGGAGGGGCGCGACCGCCATGCGAGCCGTGCGGGTCTGACCGACCGGCTCGACGAGCTCGAATGCCGGCGAGCGGGTCGCGCCCGCCTGCTGCACCAGCACCTCGACCCGACCGATGTCGCCCGCGGTGAGCACCGACGGGCGGATCCAACGATGGACGGCGACGTTGGGCCGCCACAGCCGCACGAGAATCCACGCGACGAGCACCGCGACGGCCATCGCCGCACCCATCACGAACAGCTCGAGAATGCCGAACAACCGACCGATCACGACCGCGATCAAGGCGGACACCAGGACGGTCCACCCTTGGCGGGTGGGACTCGCGCGCACTGGTGGCTCCGGGCTCTGCGCTCAGCGCGAGGTCGGCACCGGCACCTCGGCCAGGAGCTCGTTGACAGCGTCGACGGGATCGAGGCGGGCGCCGCGGTCGGTGCGGAGCATCAGTCGGTGAGCGAGCGCGGGGACGGCCATCGCCTTGACGTCGTCCGGCGTGGCGTAGTTGCGACCCCGTGCCGCGGCGTGTGAGCGGACGGCCGCGGTGAGCTGGAGCGTGGCGCGGGGTGACAGACCGAGCTCGACGGCCGGGTGCCGGCGGCTCGTCTCGGCCAGGTCGACGAGGTAGGCCTTGAGCGCGTCGGCCACGAAGACCGAGCGCACCGCTTCCATCATCTTGAGGACCTCGGCGCTCGAGACCACCGGGGCGAGCTTCGAGAGCGAGTCGATCGCGCCCCGTCCGTCGAGGATCGCCATCTCGGCGGCGCGACCCGGGTAGCCGAGCGAGATGCGCATGAGGAACCGGTCGAGCTGGCTCTCCGGAAGGCGGTAGGTGCCCTCCTGGTCGACCGGGTTCTGGGTGGCGATGACCATGAACGGCGGATCGAGCGCGCGTGTCGCCCCGTCGACGGTGATCTGCCGTTCCTCCATCGACTCGAGCAGTGCCGACTGGGTCTTCGGGGAGGCCCGGTTGATCTCGTCGGTGAGCACGATGTTGGCGAAGAGCGGTCCGGGCTGGAAGCGGAACTCCTCGGTCGAGCGTTGGTAGATGCTCACGCCGACGAGATCGGCGGGGAGCAGGTCGGGCGTGAACTGGACGCGCTTCCACGTGCAGTCGATCGAGGCCGCGAGCGCCTTGGCCAGACTCGTCTTGCCGACGCCGGGCACGTCCTCGATGAGCAGGTGGCCTTCACCGAGCAGGCACATCACGGCCAGCTCGATCGGCTCCATCTTGCCCTGCACGACCTGAGAGATGTTCGCCGTGATCGCGTCGAACAGCGACGCGAAGCGGGAGTTGATCCCCTCGGACGCCGGCAGATCGTCCCCGGCAGCACGGCTGGACGGCATGGTCACGCCGGTGAGGGTAATCGTTCGATGCCTTCCGCCCCCGTCGGGATCCACCCGAGGCTTTCATCTCACCGGAGGGTTTGCGTGCCCGGACGGGGGTCCGGAAAACCTCGGGTGACGCGAAAATCTCGGGTGGTGGGGGAGCGGTACGGTCGGGAACGGTGGCGACGTATCTCGCAATCGACGTCGGAACGGTCCGCTTGGCGGCCGGTGTCGTCGACGACTCCGGCGAGGCGATCGTGCGCGACCGCGTGGCCTCGCCGTGGGACATCTGGCCCGCGCTCCACCGGCTCGTGCGTCGAGTCGTCGCGGCCCGACCCGACGACGCCGATCCCCTCGCGCTGTGCGGGGTGAGCTGTGGGGGACCGATCGACCGTGACGCCGGCACGGTGGATCCCCTCCACCTCCCGGCGATGCACGGATTCGAGCTCCGCGAGCGGGTCCGTGACCTCACCGGGCTGCCGACCGTGATCGGCACGACTGCCCACGCCCGGGTGCTCGCCGAGCGCTGGATCGGTGCCGCCCAGGCTGTCGACGACGTGATGGTGCTGCTCGTGTCGGACGCGGTGGAAGCGGGGATCGTGTGCAACGGGCGTCTGCTCCGCGGCCGGCGGGGCAACGCCGGCCAACTCGGTCACGTCATCGTCGAACCGGACGGGCTGCCCTGCCCGTGCGGCGGACGCGGTTGCCTGACCGCGTACGCCTCGTCGTCCGCGATCGAGAACGAGACCAATCGACCGCTGCGCCGTGCCCCGGCCGCGGTGATCGAGCGCACCGGCATGATGATCGGGCGGGCTGTGGCCACCACCGCGGCCGTGCTCGACCTGCGCAAGGTGCTCCTCGCCGGCGGCGTGCCGTCGGTGTTCGGCACCCCGCTGCTCGAGGCGGCTCGCCGCGAGCTCGACCAGCGCAGCCGGCTGACGCACCTGCGCCACGGTGTCGACCGGGCCGAGTCCCGGGTGGACCTGGAGTTCACCGCGATGGGGATCGAGGCCCCGCTGGTCGGCGCGGCGGCACTCGCCCGCCTCGAGGCCCACGACCTCCTGGTCAGCTCCGAACGCTGAGCGGCGACGACCCCGGCGCGGGCGGCGCGCCGGGGTCGTCGGCCAACTGGTTCCCGCGATCTATGGGGTCACTGGATGAGGCTGCCGTCGGGGGCGACGAGGTACCACACGCCGCCCTGGCCCTGACCGTTGATGTCGCCAGGGGCGGAGTCACCGGCGAACAGGTACAGCGGCCAGTTCCCCGCCTTGAGCTGCTGGCCGGCAGGAGTGTCCACCAGCGTGAAGACGCTCGCGTCGAGGTCGCCGTAGTTCGGCTCACCCGTGACGAGGGCCGGAGGCCACGCCTCGGCGCAGTCGGCGGTGCAGGTCGGCTGACCACTCTCTTCGTCCGGCGTGAAGGCGTACAGGGCCATCCCGTTGGCGTCGACGAGGATGGTGCCGGCGTCGGTCTCGGCCGTGGCCACGGTCGCCGCGCCGCCGGTCGTCGGCTCGGTCGTGGCCGAAGCGGCGGTGGTGGCGGGCGCCGCCGTCGTGGCGGACGCCGCAGTGGTCGCCGGCGCGGCGGTGGTCGCCGGGGCCGCCGTGGTGGCCGGCGCAGCCGAGGTCGCGGGAGCACCCGAGGTCGCAGGGGCGCCGGTCGTGTCGGTCGCGCCGTTGTCGTCATCGTCGTCGCCGCACGCGGCGAGCACGGCAGCGCCGACGGCACCGATGGCCGCAAGGCGCCAGGCGCGGCTGCGCGCGGTCCGGCGAGCACGGGTGGGATGGGTGTTCACGAGTACCTCCCCAGGGGGTTTCTGTGTGTGACAGTCCGGCGTCAATACCCTCTACGTGCAACAGACCGTCGCGGTTCGCGGCGTCGCGCGAGGATCTGCACGTGGCGATCGACGATCGAGAACTCGCCCATCGCTTCGCCAGCGGTGATGACGAGAGTGTCCGGGCGCTGTACCAGCGCTTCGGCCGTGCCGTGCACACCGTCGCCTACTCGATCGTCCGCGACAACGCGACCGCCGCCGACGTGGTGCAGGCCACGTTCGTGAAGGCGTGGCGTGCCGCCGACACGTTCAATCCCGACCGCGAGCTCGGGCCGTGGCTGTACACGATCGCCCGGCGTCAGGCCATCGACACCCTCCGACGGGAGCGGCGGATCGAGCCGGCCGAGCCCGAGGTGGTCGACGTCGTCGAGCTCCCGCCGTCACTGGAGCGGACGTGGGAGGCGTTCGAGGTGCGCCTCGCCGTCGACCGGCTCCCCGACGGACGAGCGCGAGGTCGTGCGCCTCGCCTGGTTCGCTGGGCTTGAGCCATCCCGAGATCGCTGAGCAGCTCGACGTCCCGATCGGTACCGTCAAGTCGCGGAGCCATCGGGCCCACCGCCGGCTGGCGTCGTTGTTGGCCCACGTCGTGGCCGAGAACCAATCCGGCTCGCCGGCCGTACAGGTAGACGAGGTCGCACGGGCGCGCCAGGCGTCCGACAACGACCGACCAAGGGGCGAAGAGGAATGAGTGACGAGGAACCGAGCGACCGGATCGACGATCCGGACGAAGACCGCGTGGTCGCGGCGTTCCTCGACGCCGTGGCTCCGACACTGCGCGACGAGGCGGTATGGGCCGAGCCGCCCGCCGGGCTCGCCGACTCGATCGTCGCCACGATCGCGGCGGAGCGGGCCGTCGCGCCCCGGCCGCCGGTGGTGGCGATGCCGAGCGCTCAGCCGCGGACCAGTGCCCGGCGGCGACGGTCGCGGACGACCTGGTGGATCGGCGCCGCGGCCGCAGCTGCGGTGGCCGCGCTCGCCGTCGGCGTCGTCGTGACCAGGGGCGACGGCGAGACCCCGGACCAGTTCGCCATCGGCGGCACGGATCTCGCCCCCGCCGCGAGCGCGACCGCGGAGCTCAGGGACCTCCCCAACGGGGTCGCCATCGCGCTGGACATCAGCGATCTCGACCCGGCGCCGGAGGGGTACTACTACCAGGGCTGGGTGCGCTCGGATGACGGCGAGACGGTCACCATCGGGACCTTCCACATGCGCGGCGGCGACGGCACGGTGACGCTGTGGTCCGGGGTCGACGTCGCCGAGTACCCGACGCTGACGATCACCCTCCAGCAGGAAGGCGCCGGACCGGAATCGTCCGGAGAGGTGGTGTTGCGCGGCTCCATCGTGAGCTGACGCCGGGCAGTACGATCGGCCGCGGTGAGACCCGTCTACGGACCAGAAGCCGAGGCGTACCGCGACAAGGTGCACGCCTTCCTCGCCGAGAAGCTCCCTGCCGATTGGGGAGGGATCGGTCGTCTGGAGGACGATGCCATCGGGGAGTTCGTGGCGTGGTGGCGTGACGTCCTCTACGAAGGCGGCTACCTGGCCCCGGGCTGGCCGGTGGAGTACGGCGGCGGAGGGCTGACCGCGCTCGAGCAGGTGATCATCGCCGAGGAGTTCGCCCGGGCCGGGGTCCCCACCGGCGCGCCGAACGACGTGTTCGGGATCCAGATGCTCGGCAACACGCTGCTGCGATGGGGCACGGAGGAGCAGAAGCAGCACTACCTGCCGCGCATCCTGTCCGGGGCGGACCGGTGGTGCCAGGGGTACTCCGAGCCCAACGCCGGCTCGGATCTGGGCAGCCTCGCCCTGCGGGCGGTGCTCGACGGCGACCAGTGGATCCTCAACGGGCAGAAGATCTGGACGTCGGCGGGCCACCTCGCCGACCACATCTTCACGCTCGCCCGGACCGATTCTGACGCGCCCAAGCACAAGGGGATCTCGTTCCTGCTCGTCGATCTGCGCCAGCCGGGCATCGAGGTCCGGCCGATCCGCATGATCTCGGGGGCGAGCGAGTTCAACGAGGTCTTCTACACGGACGCGACGTGCCCGCGGGACGAGGTCGTCGGCGGCGTCAACAACGGGTGGGCGGTGGCGATGACGCTGCTCGGGTACGAGCGCGGCGAGTCCGCGGCCACGATGCCGATCCGCTTCCAGGCCGAGCTCGACCGGCTCCTGCAGCTGGCACGCGAGCGGGGCGTGGCCGGCTCACCGTCGATCCGGCAGCGCCTCGCCTGGTGCTACTCGAAGGTCCAGATCATGCGCTACCTGGGCCTGCGCACCCTGACCCGGTTCCTCTCCGGCCACCAGCCCGGCCCCGACGGGGCCATCAGCAAGCTCTACTGGAGCGAGTACCACCGGGTCGTCACCGAGCTGGCCGTCGACATCCTCGGCGCCGAGGCGCTGGCGCCAGCGGGGCGCCCGCCGTCCACCGCGTTCCAGACCGACGACGCCGGCGCGCCCAACTCCTCGGCGTCCTGGGTCACGACGTTCATCAACGCCCGGGCGGGCACGATCTACGCCGGGTCCTCGCAGATCCAGCGCAACATCATCGGTGAGATGGTCCTCGGATTGCCGAAGGAGCCGAAGGCAAGTAAGGAGCCGAGACCGGGTTGAGCCTGCGGACGATGGTGGTGGTGCTGCGGGCGGTGGCGGTGCATCCGAGCTTGTGGCCGGTCGCGATCCGCCAGTGGTGGCGCACGGTGCCTCGGGGGTGGTGGCGACGGCGCCCGTTCCTCCCGATACCGACCCGGCCGTACCTCGAGTTCCGATTGACCACGCAATATGGGGTGAACAGGCACACGCCGTCACCCGCCGATGTGCTGAACTACCTGGCGTGGTGCCGCAGCATGCCGTGAGACGGAGACCGTAGGCGGAGCGATGCGGAGCGCGCTCGTCCTGAACGCCAGCTACGAGCCGCTCAGTGTTGTGTCGGCGCGTCGGGCGGCGTGCCTCGTGCTCGGCGACAAGGCCGACATCATCGAGGCGGACGGGACCGAGCTGCGCTCGCCGTCCCTCGTCCTGCCCAGCCCGCTCGTGATCCGGCTGCGCTACATGGTGAAGGTGCCGTACCGCCGGCGGACGGCGCTGTCCCGGCGGGCGGTGTTCGCCCGCGACGACTACCGCTGCCAGTACTGCGGGCGCAAGGCGGAGTCGATCGACCATGTCATGCCTCGGTCGCGTGGCGGCGAGCACGTGTGGGAGAACGTCGCCGCGGCCTGTCGGCCGTGCAACCTGGCCAAGCGTGACCGCACGCCCGACGAGGCCGGGATGCGCCTCGCCCGACCATGCCACGCGCCTCGGGCGTCGGCATGGGTCGTGGTCAGCGTGGCGCGCGTGCCGGAGGCCTGGAAGCCCTACCTCGCCTGGGCCTCTTGACGGTCCCGATCGTCCGCGACCGCGGATCGGCCGCCGCCTTCCACCAGCGCTCGTTCCCCGACCCGGCGACCACGCAGATCTGGACGTTCGACGTCGATCGGCCGGCGTTGGTGCTCGGCTCGACCCAGCGCGAGGACGTGGTCGACGCCGTTGCCTGCACCGCCGCCGGCGTGGAGGTGGTGCGGCGGCGCAGCGGCGGAGGCGTGGTGCTGCTCCGGCCCGGCGAGCTCTTGTGGTTCGACGTGATCGTGCCGGCGGAGGAGCTGCACCGCGCCGGGGTCGGTGACGACGTCGCGGCTTCGATGATCTGGCTCGGTGAGCACGTCGCCGGCGCCCTCTCGTCGCTCGGGATCGGCGACACCGAGGTCCACCGGGGCTCCTTGGCCTGCTCGGACTGGTGTCCCCTGATCTGCTTCGCCGGGCTCGGGGCCGGGGAGGTGTCCCGCGGCGGCGTCAAGCTCGTCGGGATCAGCCAGCGCCGGACGCGTGCGGGCTCGCGGTTCCAGTGTGCGGTGCACACGTCGTGGGCGCCGGGGGAGCTCGCCCGCCTGCTCACTGCGCACCCGCCTGTCGAGAGCCTGCCACCGGTGGCGGTGCTCGACCCACGCGTTGCGGCGCAGCTCCTCGACGCGCTGGCGAGCGCGCTCGCGGCCTGAATCCCGCCATCTGGGCGCGATTTTTCTCGACCTTCGAGAACATCTGCACCCAGAAGTCCCAACGAGAACGATCGCGCCCAGATCGGGGGGAGTGGGGGGATGATGTTGACAGGGAGGGGGCTAGAGGGGCAAAGTGGGGATTGGTGGGGATCGGTCCCGGGTCCCCAGCGAGGCAGCCGGCCGGGACGGGAGCGAGAAAGGGTGCGGCGCTGGCGCGATGTTCGTCGGGGTACACGAACGCCAGCTCGACGAGAAGGGCCGTCTCGCCCTTCCGTCGGTGTTCCGCGCCCAGTTCGAAGAGGACACCTGCTACCTGGTGATGGGCGACGACCGCTGCGTCAACGTCTTCACCCGGGGCGAGTTCGAGCGCATGGCGAGGGACGTCATGGAGCGCGTGCGCAACGGCGAGATGACGCTCACCCGCCAGCGGGCCCTCGCCCACTCGGCCACCCTCGTCACCCTCGACAAGCAGGGACGGGTGACGGTCGACGACAAGCTGCGCACGTTCGCCCGCCTCGAGCCCGGCTCGAAGGTGATCGTCTCGGGCAACCTCGATCGCGCCGAGGTGTGGAGTGAGGAGCTGTACGAGCACGTCGCCGCGTCCGGCCGGGGCGAGCTGGCGGGGGGCGCGGAGTGACCGCGGCCGGAGTGATGACCGAGCAGCCGCCCACCCCGCCCGCCGAGCCGCCATTCGAGCACCGCCCGGTGATGCTCGACGAGATCGTGGCCGCCTTCGAACCGGTGCCCCCCGGTGTCGTGTTCGACGCGACCCTCGGTGGCGGCGGGCACTCCGAGGCCCTCCTTGCCGCCCGACCCGAACTCGCCATCGTCGCCGTCGACCGCGACCCGGAAGCGATCGCCCAGGCCCGGAGCCGCCTCGCCCGCTTCGGCGACCGCTTCATCGCGGTCCACGCCCGCTTCGACGAGCTGGAGCACGTGATCCACTCCCTTCCGGTCCCGGTGGACGCGCTCAGCGGGGCGCTGTTCGACCTCGGTGTCTCGTCGCCGCAGTTCGACCTCGGCCGGCGGGGCTTCTCCTACCGGCTCGATGGGCCGCTCGACATGCGCATGGACCCGACTCAACGGCTGACGGCGGCGGACGTCGTCAACGAGTACGCCGTCGACGACCTCTCCCGGGTCATCCGTCGCTACGGGGACGAGCGCTTCGCCGTGCGCATCGCCAGGGCGATCGTCGCGGCCCGCCCGGTCAGCGGCACCGTGGAGCTGGCCGAGATCGTGCGCAGCGCGATCCCGGCGGCGACCCGCCGTCGCGGTGGCCATCCGGCTCGGCGCACGTTCCAGGCCCTCCGGATCGAGGTCAACGCCGAGCTCGAGCTCCTGCCCGTGGCGCTCGACGCCGCCATCGAGGCGACGCGACCGGGCGGCCGGATCGCCGTGCTGGCGTACCACTCGGGCGAGGACCGCATCGTCAAGGACCGCTTCCGCCGGGCGACGGGGATGTGCGACTGCCCGCCGAACCTGCCGTGCGTCTGTGGCGCCCGCCAGCGGATGCGCATCGTGCGGGGGGTCCCGCGGCGGCCGTCCGACGCCGAGCTCGAGGCCAATCCCCGCGCCACGTCGGCGCGGTTGCGCGTCGCCGAGCGGGTCGACGAGACGAGCGGGGAGGTGCGCTGACATGGCGATGCCCGTCCGGCGCGTGGACGCCCCCGCCCCGCGCCGGCGCCCGTCGAGTTCGCCGAGCCCCAGCCGGGGGTCGGCGCGGCCCGCCGCGACTCCCACCCGACCCGAGCTTCGCGTCGTGCCGCGACGGCGAGCCGCGGTCAACGCCGCGCTCGTGCTGGTCGTCGTCGTCGTCGCCCTGATGCTCGTCGCCGTGGTCCTGCACACCCGGCTGACCGAGCGGCAACTGCAGATCGACCGCCTCGAACAAGAGGTCACCGAGGCCCGCGAGCGCTTCGACGTGCTGCGCCGGCAGCGGGCCGAGCTGCGAGCCCCGACCCGCCTCGCCCTGGCCAGCAGCGAGATGGGCATGATCGTGGCCCCGAACACCGACTTCGTCACGACGAACGGTCGCACCCTCGCCCGGATCATCGCCGCCGCCGGCACGGTCGATGTGGTCACCGATGCCCGCGACCAGGCCGACCCGCTCGACCAGATCCGTCGGGTGAAAGCGGCGACCGAGGCGGGCGAGTGACCGAACGTCGCTACCACCGCCACCACCGTGTGCCCCACGGTGAACCCCGATACCGCCAGCACGCGCCGACCCGCCGAGCTGCCCCGGCGACCCGGCGCCGCGGTGGGCCGCGGGACCGTCCCGGACCGGTCCCGGCGGCCCGCCGCGAGGTCGACCACGGCCGGCGTCGCAGCCGGCCCCAGGAGCGGACGCGCCCTGCGGCGCGGCCCTCGCCCCGTCCGGTCCGGACGCGGCGGCGCCCGCCCCGGCCGCCCGACCCGCGTCAGCGGGCCCGGCGCACGCTGCGTCACGGCGGACCCCGCTGGACGACGTGGTTCTCGGCTGGCCAACCGCGCCGGCGGCTGATCAGCGCCCTCGTCGTGATGCTCCTGATCCTCGGCGCGGTGCTCGTCCGCGTCGGGCTCCTGCAGACCGCCCAGGGCGACGCGCTGCGCAACGCCGCGACCCAGCAATGGACGAGGGACCGGGTGCTGCCGGCCCAACGTGGCGCGATCTTCGACCGCAACGGCGACGAGCTCGCCCTGTCGGTGCCGGCGAGCACCGTGGCCGTCAACCCGCAGCAGGTCGAGGACCCGTCGGGCACCGCCGACACGTTCGCCCAGATCCTCGGCCTGTCCGCCGAGGAGCGCGACGAGCTGGAGGCCGAGATGGCCGCCCAGGATCGCGGGTTCGTCTACGTCGCCCGCCAGATCGACGACGCCGACGCCGCCCGGCTGGCCGCACTGAACCTCGCGGGCGTCACCATCTACCGGGAGGACCGGCGCATCCTGCCCGGCGGCGAGACCGGCCGGAGCGTCATCGGTCGGACCGACATCGACGGCGTCGGCACGGCCGGGATCGAGATGCAGTGGGACGGGATCCTGCGCGGCACGCCGGGCGAGATGACCCTCGAAGTCGCGCCGGGCGACCGTTCGATCCCCGGCTCCGAGCGCATCGTGCAACCTCCGGTCGCCGGCATCGACCTCATCCTCACCCTCGACCGTTCGGTGCAGTACGCCGTCGAGCAGGCGCTGCTGCGGCGGGTGGCCCAGCTGCGGGCCCGGGGCGCGCAGGCGATCGTGATGGACACCGACACCGGCGAGCTCCTGGCGATGTCATCGGTGCGCATCAACGACGACGGCGTGTACGAGGTGACCTCCGGCAATTACTCCGCGGTCGACGCATACGAGCCGGGCTCGGTCGGCAAGGTGATCACCGTCGCCGGGGCGCTGAACGAACGCACCGTGAAGCCGTCGACGGAGTTCGTCGTCCCGTGGCAGAAGGTGTACACGCTGCGCGGCGACATGCTCCACGACTCCCACGTCCACCCGGACGAGGTGATGGACGTCGAGCAGATCCTCGTCGAGTCGTCGAACATCGGGACGATCACGGTCTCCGAGACGATGGGCTTCGAGCGTCAGTACCACTACATGCGGGCGTTCGGACTCGGCGAGAAGACCGCCCTCGACTTCCCGGGCGAGAACTCGGGCATCCTCGCTCCGTGGCGGACGTGGGAGGGGACCGAGAAGTACACCGTCGCCTACGGTCAGGGCGTCGCGAGCAGTCCGATTCAACTCGCCTCAGCCGTCAACGTGATCGCCAACGACGGCATCTACGTGGCGCCCAAGCTCGTGCTCGGCGGCGTCGACCGCGACGGCACCGTGCTCCAAACCCTGCCGTCCCGCACCCACGAGGTCGTGCGACCCCGGGTCGCCCACCAGATGCAACGGATGATGAAGGAGGTCGTCTGCCGCGGCACCGCTGAGCAGGCGCAAGTGCCGGACCTGTCGGTCGCCGGCAAGACCGGGACGGGGTTCATCGCCCAGCCCGACGGCGGATACGTCAGGCCGGACGGCAAGCTGGCGTACTACGCCAGCTTCGTCGGGTTCTTCCCGGCCGAGGATCCACAAGTCACCGTGCTCGTCTCCATCGACCAACCACCGACCAACACCAACGACCGCTTCGGGGGCACCGCGGCGGCTCCCGTGTTCCGGGAGCTCGCCCCGACGATCGTGCACGAGCTGGGCATCCAGCCCCCGGCCGGGTCGACCGGGTGCGTCGAGTGAGCCGGACGGGAGCGTGACCGTGCCGGTCGGGACGACGCTCGAGCAACTGAAGGCGACCGTTCCAGGCCCGCAGTCCGGTGAGGTCGTCGGTGACGCTGGGACGGTCGTGACGGCGATGACGCACGACTCCCGCCGGGCCACGCCCGGAAGCCTGTACGCGTGCGTCCGCGGCGAGCGGCACGACGGGCACGAGTTCGCCCCCGCCGCCCTCGCCGCCGGTGCGGCCGCGCTGCTCGTGGACCAGCGCCTCGAGCTCGACGTGCCGCAACTGATCGTCCCGGACACGCGGCTGGCGATGGGTCCGCTGGCGGCGGCCGTCTACGGCCGGCCCAGCGAGGCGTTGACCGTCGTCGGCATCACCGGCACCAACGGAAAGACCACGACGAGCCACCTGCTCGCCGCGATCCTCCGCCACGCCGGCCACCAGACCGGACTGATCGGCACCCTCTCCGGGCCGCACACGACCCCCGAGGCACCCGAGCTCCAGGCCCGGCTGGCCGCGTTCCGCGACGACGGATACACCGCCGTCGTGATGGAGGCTTCGTCGCA
Source organism: uncultured Acidimicrobiia bacterium (assembly GCA_963827075.1). Classification (GTDB taxonomy): domain Bacteria; phylum Actinomycetota; class Acidimicrobiia; order Acidimicrobiales; family Ilumatobacteraceae; genus JALZMG01. The sequence continues at coordinate 186,535 of CAWGZN010000008.1, forward strand.
CGCGCTCGCCCTCAACCGGGTCGACGGAACCCGGTTCGCCGCAGCCGTCTTCACCAACCTGGGGAGCGACCACCTCGACCTGCACGGGAGCGCACAGGCGTACTTCCGCGCCAAGGCCCGCCTGTTCACCCCGGAGCTGTCCGCCGTCGGTGTGACCAACATCGACGACGCCCACGGGCGGCTGCTGCGCGACGCGGCGCCGATCCCGATCGTCCCGTTCTCCGCCGTCGACGCGACCGACGTGGAGGTCTCGGCCAGCGCTCATGTCTTCACGTGGCGCGGCGAGCGGGTGACCGTCGGGTTGGGAGGGTCGTTCAACGTGATGAACTCCCTCGCCGCCGCCACGGCCGCGGCGACGCTCGGGATCGACGCGGCCACGATCGCCGCCGGCCTCGGTGCCGCCGGACCGGTTCCGGGCCGTTTCGAACAGTTCGTCGCGCCGGCCGGTTCGTGCCGCGGCGTCGTCGCGATCGTCGACTACGCCCACACGCCCGACGGGCTCGAGAACGTGCTCACCGCCGCCCGCGACGTCGCGCCGGGCCGGGTCATCGTCGTGTTCGGATGCGGCGGCGACCGTGACCGGGCGAAGCGCCCCCACATGGGCTCGATCGCGGTCCGCTTCGCCGATCGGGTCGTCGTGACGTCCGACAACCCCCGGTCCGAGTCACCGGCCGCGATCATCGACGACGTCATGGCGGGCGTCCCGCCCGAGGCGCGGGACGACGTCACCGTCGAGCCCGATCGGGCGGCCGCGATCGAGCTCGCCATCGCCGAGGCGCACGCGGGTGACGTGGTCGTCGTCGCCGGCAAGGGGCACGAGACCACGCAGACGATCGGCGACCGGGTCACCGAGTTCGACGACCGCGAGGTGGTGCGGGCCCTCCTCGACCAGCGCGACCACTCGGAGCAGAGGGCACCTCGGTGATCGCCGTCATCATCGCCGGGGCGACGGCCGGCGTGCTCGCCCTGTTCGTCACGCGGTTCCTCATCTCGGCCTTCCGCACGCGCGGGCTCGGCCAGCCGATCCTGGGCCGGGAGGACCGCGGTCCCGAGCACCACATGGCCAAGCAGGGCACTCCGACGATGGGAGGTCTGGCCATCCTGGCCGGCGCTCTCGGAGGGTGGCTGATCGCGCACCTGCGGCGCGGCCTGCCGTTCTCCGACCAGGCGATCATCGTGTGGATCGGCATCCTGGCGATGGCGTTCATGGGGTTCCTCGACGACTTCATCAAGGTCCGCAAGCGCCACAACCGCGGGATCTTCTGGCGGCAGAAGAACTACGTCACCATGCTGCTCAGCTTCGGCATCGCCTGGTGGCTGGTCGCCGGCACCGGCATCGCCGAGACGGTGTCGCTGACCCGCGCCGACTACCCCGGCTGGGACCTGCCGACGTGGGCATGGGTGATCTGGGCCGGGTTGATCATCTGGGCGACGACCAACGCGGTCAACGTCACCGACGGGCTCGACGGTCTCGCCGGCGGCGCCGCGCTGATGGGGTTCGGCGCGTTCATGATCATCGGCTACTGGGCCTTCCGAAACCCGGAGATCTACGGCGAGGTCGTCAACCCCCTCGACCTGGCCGCCCTCGCCGCCGCCTTCGCCGGGGCGTGCATGGGCTTCCTGTGGTTCAACGCCGCTCCGGCGCGGATCATCATGGGCGACGTCGGTGCGCTCGGGCTGGGAGCGTCGCTGGCTCTGCTCGCGCTGGTCACCAATACGCAGCTGCTGCTCGTGTTGATCTGCGGGCTCAACGTCATCGAGGCCGGATCGGTCGCCCTGCAGATGGGCGTGTTCAAGGCCAGCGGACGGCGCCACCGGTTGTTCCTGATGTCCCCGATCCACCACCACTTCGAACTCGTCGGGTGGCCGGAGACCACGGTCATCATCCGCTTCTGGTTGATTGCGGCGGCGTGCGTGGCCGGAGCCCTGGGCCTGTTCATCGGTGACTTCACCCGGATCTCCTCGGACCTGCCATGACCTACGCGCTGGTCTACGGACTCGCCGTGGCGGGAGCCGCCACGGCGCGTGCGCTGCGCCAGCGGGGGCACGACGTCCGTGCAGTCGACGACACCGTCGACGAGCGCCGGCGACAGCTCGCCGCCGAGATCGGCGTCGACCTCGACCCCACGCCGGATGCCGACGAGCTCGCCCGGCTCGTGGCCGGCGCCGAGTTGGTCGTCCCCGCGCCCGGCGTCCCCGAGACCCATCCCTTGTTCGCGGTCGCAGCCGCCGCCGGCCGACCGGTGATGAGTGAGATCGAGCTCGCCTACCGATGGGAGCAGGACCGCGCGGGTGGGCCGCGTCCGCTGCTCGCGGTCACCGGCACGGACGGCAAGACGACCACGACGCTGATGGCCGTGGCCATGCTCGAGGCCGGGGGAGTGCGCGCGGTCGCGGCCGGCAACACGGACGTCCCGCTCGTCACCGCCCTCGACCTCGACGTCGATGCCTTCGTCGTCGAGTGCACCAGCTTCCGGCTCGCCTGGACCGAACGGTTCCGCGCCGACGCCGCCGCGTGGCTGAACCTGGCCGAGGACCACCTGAACTGGCACACGTCGATGGCGACCTACGAGCGGGCGAAGGCGCGCATCTTCAGCGGTCAACGGCCGACCGACGTCGCGATCGGGTACGCCGCCGATCCGATCGTCATGGCCCACCTGCGGGCCGCCCCAGGGCGGCGCCGCACGTTCGCGCTCACAAGCGCCGACTACCGCGTCGAGGATGGGACCCTCGTCGGCCCAGCCGGTGCGCTGGCCGCGGTCGCGGACCAGCCGCGGGCGCTCCCTCACGATCTCACGAACGGGCTCGCCGCCGCCGCCCTCGTCCTCGAGCCCGGGCTCGTCACGCCCGCCGCGGTGGCCGCCGCGCTGCGCGTGTTCAACGGCCCGCCGCACCGCATCGAGCTGGTGGGCGACGCCGGGGGAGTGCGGTGGTACAACGACTCGAAGGCGACGACTCCTCACGCCGCGTCGGCTGCGATCCGGGCCTTCGATCACGTCGTGTTGATCGCAGGCGGTTTGAACAAGGGACTCGACCTCGCGCCGCTGGCCGGCGAGTCGGCACGAGTGCGCGCGGTCGTCGCGATCGGCTCGGCTGCGTCCGACGTCACCGACGTGTTCGCCGGCCGGGCGCCGGTCACGACCGCGTCGTCGATGGCCGACGCAGTCGATCAGGCCGGCCGGACCGCCCGTCCCGGCGACGTCGTCCTGCTCTCGCCGGGCTGCGCCAGCTTCGACTGGTACCCCGACGGCGGCTACCCGGCGCGCGGCGACGACTTCCGCCGCCTCGTCCAGGAGCGGCTCGCGCCCACCGAAGGTCGACCAACGCACTCGGGAGCCGCATCGTGAAGACCGCCACTGAACTGTCCGACCGCCGCCGACTCGCGCTCGAACGGCTCTACGGCGGGCCGGAACGAACACCGGTCCGGCGGCCGCTGCGCCGGGACCGCGAGCGCCGACCGCGCCAGCGGGTGTGGGACGTCCAGCGCGGACCGGCACCGGCCTCCTACTACGTCATCGCCATCGTGGTCGCCCTGTTCGTGATGCTCGGGTTGGTGATGGTGCTGTCGGCGTCGGCGGCCACCGAGTCGAACCGGGGCAACAGCCCGTACCGGCTGTTCAACCGGCAGAGCGCCTGGGCCGCGTTCGGCCTCGTCGGGCTCGTCGTCGCCCTTCGTATCAACCTGGCGTGGGTCCGCCGGGCGGCGATCCCACTGCTCGCCATCGCCGCGGCGGGGATGGTGCTCCCGTTCACGGCTTCGCTCGGCGTGACGATCAACGACGCGCGAGCGTGGATCGCGATCGGTGACTACAGCCTCCAGCCGTCGGAGTTCCTGAAGCTCGCCGTGGTCGTGTTCGCCGCCGACCTGCTGGCCCGGCGCCAGGACGTGATGGCCGACGTCAAGCGCAGCCTGGTGCCGATCTCCGTGCTCGCCGTCGCGGCGGCGGCGGCGTGCCTGGCTCAGAGCGACCTCGGGTCGGCGGTCGTCCTCGGCGCGATCGTGCTCGCGATCGCCTTCATCGCAGGGGTGCCGCTCTCGCCGATGGTCGCCAGCGGAGTGCTCGCCGCCTGTGGCGCGCTCCTCTTCGTCGTGTCGAACGAACGCCGGCAGCAGCGGTTCACGGCGTTCCTGGACATCACCGGCCACCGCGACGAGCTGTCGTACCAGACGTATCAAGGCTTCCTGTCGATCGCCGACGGGGGGCTCACCGGCTCCGGCGTCGGGGCGGGCAACGGCAAGCTCGGCTACCTCCCGCTCGCCCACAGCGACTTCATCTTCGCCGTGATCGCCGACGAGCTCGGGCTCGTCGGGGCGATCGCCGTCGTCGGCGGATTCATGCTGCTGGTGTGGTTCGGCATCCAGGCCGCGCTCGCCGCCCCCGACCGCTTCAGCATGCTCCTCGCCGGCGGGATCGCCGCCTGGTTCGGCGTGCAGGCGGTGATCAATCTCGGAGGGGTGACGGGGTTGATCCCGGTGACCGGGCTGACCCTGCCGTTCTTCTCGGCCGGCGGCTCGTCGCTGTTCGTCTCGATGGCGGCGGCCGGCCTGCTGCTCAACGTCGCCCGCCGCGCCCGCTCGTGACGCTCACTGCGTTCCCCGGCCACGCAGGCCGTTGCTGGCCACTCGCTCGCTGGCGCTCGCTCGCTCGCAGTTGCCAGATGGCCGACCAGTGACGTTTGCCATCGTGACCGGGTGGTGGGACGGCTGGGCACGTGCTGCCCGCGCTGTCGGTCGCCGAGGCGTTGGTAGCCGCCGGCCACGCCACCGACAAGATCCACTACGTCGGCGCGCGGCGCGGCATCGAGACGTCGTTGGTGGCGGCGAGCCCGTTCCCGCACACGTTCCTCGAGGTCGTCGGGCTGCAGCGCGGGCTGTCCCGCCGGGACATCTCCGTCAACCTCACGATGGCGCCGAAGATGCTGGCGGCGACCCGGCAGGCGACCCGCCTGCTGCGCGAACTGCGACCACGGGTCGTCGTGTCGGTCGGCGGCTACGCCTGCTTGCCCGCCGTGTTCGCCGCCCGCCGGCTCCGTGTGCCGATCGTCGTCGTGAGCTACGACCGGCGCCCCGGACGGGCGACCGCGTTGACCGCGCGTTTCGCCGCCGCCGCGGCCGTCGCCTTCCCGGACTCGCCGCTGCCCCGGGCCGTGCTCACCGGCGCGCCCGTGCGCCGGCGAATCCTCGACGTCGACCGCGGCCGGGATCGGGACGAGGCGCGTCGCACCCTCGCGCTTCCGACCGATCGCTTCGTCGTTCTCGTGACCGGAGGCTCGTTGGGGTCCGAGGCCCTGAACGCGGCGATCGCCGCGTACGTCGAGCGCCATCGCCACGACTCCACCCTGGCCGTCCGCCAGGTGGTCGGCGACCGGTTCCTCGCGTCCGCGCCCGAGGATCGGGACGGCGCCGACGGGGTGCTCCACCACGTGATCGGGTTCGACGACCGGATGGAGCTCGCCTACGCGGCGGCGGACCTGCTGGTCGGTCGCGGGGCGCGAGCACGGTCGCCGAGGTCGCCGTCACCGCGACGCCGGCGATCCTCGTGCCGTGGTCCGGGGCGGCGGAGGACCACCAGACGGACAACGTGCGCTGGCTGTCGGAGCAGCAGGGTGCGATCCTGCTGCCCGAGCGAGAGCTGGCGTCGCTCGGCGACGTCATCGACCGGCTCCGCGACGACCCCCTCGAGCTCGCCTCCCTCGGCGCGGCGGCGGGAGCGGCCGGGCGAGTCCACCGGAGCGATGCCCTCGTCGATCTCATCGAGCAGTCCGCACTCCCTCCATCAGACGAGGGAAGCTCGTAGCCTTGGTCCACTGTGTCGGGCCTGCGCGCCACCGCTGCGCCACCAGTGGCGCCTCTGGATCTCTCCCAGCCGCTGCGACTCCACGTCGTCGGCGTGGGTGGGCCCGGGATGAGCGCGATCGCGATCGCCCTCGCCGAGATGGGCCACGACGTGTCCGGGAGCGACCTGCGCGAGCAGCCGGCGCTCGACCGGGTTCGGGCGGCCGGCGTGGCCGTGAACGTCGGGCACGACCGTGCGGTCGTCGTGGGGTGTGACGCGGTGACGGCCTCGACGGCGATCCCGGCGACGAACATCGAGCTCGAAGAAGCCGGTCGGCTGGGGATCCCGAGGCTGCGCCGCGCCGGGATGCTGGCGTCGCTGTGCGCCGAGGCGCGCTCGCTCGGCGTCGCCGGCACCCACGGGAAGACGACCACGGCCTCGATGCTGATGCTGGCCCTGGCCGAGGGTGGCCTCGCGCCGAGCTTCGTCGTCGGCGGCGACGTCATCGACGCGGGCACCGGCGCCCAGTGGACCGGAAGCGGCTGGCTCGTCGTCGAGGCCGACGAGAGCGACGGCACGCACCTCGAGCTTCCGCTCCACGGCACGATCCTCACCAACGTCGAGGCCGACCTGCTCGACCACTACGGCTCGTTCGAGGCCCTCGTGGCCGGGTTCGACCGCTACCTCGCCCAGGTCCCCGGACCGAAAGTCGTCTGCGCCGACGACCCGGTGTGCGCCCAGCTGCTGCCCCGTCATGACGTGACCACCTACGGCCTCGCCGAGGGCGCGGACTACCGGGGCGTCGACCTGCACGCCGACCACGGTTCGTTCTGCTTCACGGTGGAACGCCGCGGCGCCGCGCTGGGTGAGGTCGACCTTCCCCTGCGCGGCGTGCACAACGTGCTCAACGCGGTGGCCACGATCGCGATGGCGGATGCGGTGGGGGTCTCGTTCGACGCGTCGGCGCGGGCCCTCGCCCGGTTCGGCGGAGTCGCCCGGCGGTTCGACATCCGCGGCCGCGACGGGGGCGCGACGTTCGTCGACGACTACGCCCACCTGCCGAGTGAGATCGCCGCGGTGATCGCCGCGGCTCGGGACAGCGGCGACGGCTGGCAGCGGGTGGTGGTCGCGTTCCAACCGAACCGCTTCAACCGCATCGCCGAGATGTGGCGGGACTACGCCGACGCGTTCGTCGGCGCCGACGTGGCCGTGATCACCGAGGTCTACGCGTCCGGCACCACCCCGATCCCCGGTGTCACCGGCCGTCTCATCGTCAACGCCGTCCTCGACGCCCATCCCACGGCACGCGTGGTCTGGCTGCCCCGGCGGGCCGATCTGGTGTCGTTCCTGGCCGGCGAGGTCGGGCCGGGCGACGTGTGCATCTCGATGGGATGCGGCGACATCGCGACGCTGCCCGAGGAGATCCTCGACCGTCGGGCCCAGCGGCGGTCCTCGTAATGGGATGGACCAGGCGATGAGCGGGGGCGTGGCCGTCGACACCGACGCCGCGGTCGAGGCGGCCGCGGAGGTGCTCGGACCCCGCGCGTCCAGGGACCGGCCACTCGCGCCGATGACGACCTATCGGGTGGGCGGGGTGGCCGCACTGTTCGTCGCGGCCCGATCGCTCGACGACCTGCAAGCGGTGGCGCGTGCCCGCGCCGCGTCGGGTCTGCCGCTCCTGATCGTCGGGCGGGGCTCGAACCTGCTCGTCGCCGACACCGGGTTCGCCGGGATCGCGGTCAGCGTCGCCGAACTCGCCGGCGAGATCGAGCTGCCCGCCGAGAGCGAGCCGGCGGTCGTCACCGCGGGCGGTGGGATTGCCCTGCCGGTGCTCGCCCGCCGAACCGCGGCGGCCGGTCTGCGCGGGTTCGAGTGGGCGGTCGGCGTCCCGGGCTCGGTGGGTGGGGCGGTGCGGATGAACGCCGGCGGCCACGGGTCGGACATGGCGGCCTGCGTGCACGACGTCGACATCGTCGATCTCGGCTCCGACGAGCCGCAGCCGGTCACCGTCCCCGTCGACGGCCTCGGCCTGCGCTTCCGGGGCTCCGACCTCGTCCCGACCCAGGTGGTCCTCGCCGCCCGGTTGGGCCTGGACCGCGGCGATCGGGACGCGGCCGAGGCGGAGATCGCCGGCATCGTGACGTGGCGCCGGGAGAACCAGCCGGGCGGGCAGAACGCCGGATCGGTGTTCGTGAACCCGGTGCCCTTCGAGGTGAGCGCGGGCGGCCTGATCGACGGCCTCGGGCTGCGTGGCTTCCGGATCGGCACGGCGTGGGTCTCGGAGAAGCACGCCAACTTCATCCAGGCCGCCGAGGGCGGCCGGGCCGCCGACGTCGTGGCGGTGATGACCGAGGTGCGCCAACGGGTCGCCACCGCCACTGGCTACCGGCTGCGCAGCGAGATCCGCCTGATCGGCTTCCCTCCGGGCGGGATCGACGAATGACCTCCGGTCGGTCCCGCCGCGATGCGCTGCCGAGCGGCGACACCCCGTCGGCCGAGGTCCTCGACGAGCTGTTGGAGGCCTTCGCCATCGACGTCACCGATCGGGCCCGGTTCGACGAGATCGACCTGACCAGCCCGGAGGTCGAACGGCTGTTGACCCCCACGGAGACGCCGAACCCTGCAGTTGAGGTCGAGGATGAGAACCGTGAACTGGCGGTCGACGTCGAAGCTGACGGCGAAACCGACGACACCGGCGACATTGCCGGCGACACCGACGGCGAGGCGGACGAACCGGCACCGAGCCCGCCGAAGGTCGTGATCACCGACGAGAACCTTCCCGATGCGGTGTACGTCAAGGGCAGCCTGGCCACGGACTCCTCGGGTGAGCGGTCGACGGTCTTCATCGACGGAAGCCCGACGACGGGCGAGACGATCAGCATCGAGGACGCCGCCGCCGCGACGCGCATCGAGCCGCGGCTGCGTGATCGGCGGATCGCGGTGCGCAAGGAGGCCGGGCGCAAGCGGCTCAAGTGGGCGCTCATCGTCGCGGTCGTCATCGCCGTCGTGGTCGGCGGTCTCGCCGTGCTCGGCTCGTCGCTGTTCGCGGTGAAGGACGTCGAGGTCGAGGGTGCGGTCTACACCGACGACCGGGCGCTCGCCGCAGTCGTCGACGACCTCGAGGGGACGCCGGTGCTGCGCGTCGACACCGCGGCCGCTGAGGAGGAGCTCGAGCGGATCCCGTGGGTCGAGGACGCCCGGGTGACCACCGACTTCCCCCACGGGGCCAAGATCGAGATCCGCGAGCGCACGCCGGTGCTCGCGTACGAGGCGGCCGACGACCGGTACCGGGTGATCGACGCCGAGGGCCGGGTGCTCGACGTGCTCCCTGGTCAGCCGGTCGACTACCTGGTGCTGACCAGCGAGGACGCGCCTGCGCTCGCCGCGGGCCAGTTCGCGCCGGACGGGTTCGCCGCGGCCGCGAGCATGGTCTCGGCGATGACGCCGGCGATGGCCGCGCGGGCCCAGTCCGTCGGCGTCACGCCGGACGGCACCGACCTCCGGCTCGAGCTCCGGGGAGACACCGAGGTCCGGTTCGGAGCGGCCGAGGAGCTCATCGCCAAGCTCGTGCGCCTACAGACCGTGCTCGACGATCACGCCGACGAGCCGATCTCGGTCATCGACGTGTCCACGAACGAGGTCACGATCCGGTGAACACACCGGTCCCCGCCACCGATCACGCGTTCGCTCCGGTGGGCCCGGCACGCCGAGGATGCACGCATTTGGGGCCACAACGTGCGAGGATGGGCGAGAATTTGCGGCCTGGTCCGGTCCCATCCGCTCTCGCGGCCCCGGGGTCGGGCCAACCGTCATCACCGGGACGACAGATGGACAGCAGACCCAACATCCACGAATCGCCCAGAGGGAGGTCCCGCTGATGGTCGGCGCGCCCCAGAACTATCTCGCCGTGATCAAGGTCATCGGCGTCGGCGGCGGCGGGGTCAATGCGGTCAACCGCATGATCGATGCCGGGCTCAAGGGAGTTGAGTTCATCGCCGTCAACACCGACGCCCAGGCGCTCCTGATGAGCGACGCCGACCTCAAGCTCGACATCGGCCGCGACGTCACCCGGGGCCTCGGCGCGGGCAGCGACCCGGAGGTCGGCCGCTCGGCCGCGGAGGGCCACCACGAAGAGATCGAGGAGATGGTCAAGGGCGCCGACATGGTGTTCATCACCGCCGGCGAGGGCGGTGGCACCGGCACCGGTGGCGCGCCAGTGATCGCCGAGATCTCCCGCGGGCAAGGTGCCCTCACCATCGGGGTCGTCACCCGGCCCTTCTCGTTCGAGGGGCGGCGGCGGGCCGTGCAGGCCGACACCGGCATCCAGCGGCTGAAGGAGAAGGTCGACACCCTGATCATCATCCCGAACGACCGCCTGCTCACCGTCGCCAACGACAAGACGAGCGTGCTCAACGCGTTCAAGATGGCCGACGAGGTGCTCCTCCAGGGCGTGTCGGGCATCACCAACCTGATCACGACGCCGGGCCTGATCAACACCGACTTCGCCGACGTCAAGATGGTGCTGGCGAACGCCGGATCGGCCCTCATGGGCATCGGCCAGGCGAGCGGTGACGACCGGGCCGTGAACGCGGCCAAGGCAGCGATCTCCAGCCCGCTGCTCGAGGCCGCCATCGACGGCGCCCGGGGCGTGCTGCTCAACATCACCGGCCCGTCCAGCATGGGCCTGTTCGAGATGAACGCGGCCGCCGAGATCATCCACGGGGTGGCCCACGCCGACGCCAACATCATCTTCGGCACGGTCATCGACGACGAGATGGGCGACGAGGTCAAGATCACCGTCATCGCCGCCGGCTTCGACCGCCTCGACGGTCCGACCTCGGTCCCGGGCCGCCCGCCGACGACGATCAGCGAGCTGTTCGCCGAGGACGAGGGCGACCCCCTCGCCGCCGATGACGACGAGGACGACTTCGACGTCCCATCCTTCTTGCGCTGACGCCGCGATCGACGCGCACCAGGTCGCCGCCAACCTCGCCGAGCTCCGGGCGCGGATCCGCGCCGCCGGCGGTTCGGACGAGATCGAGGTCGTCGCCGTCACCAAGGGGTTCGGGCCCGATGCGGTCGCCGCCGCGTCAGGGGCCGGCTGCCGCCTGATCGGGGAGAACTACGCCCAGGAGCTGCTGACCAAGCGAACGGCGCTGCTCGACGCCGGCCTGACCGTCCACTTCATCGGACGGCTGCAGTCGAACAAGGTGCGCCTCGTCGCCGACCTGGTCTCCGTCTGGGAGACGATCGACCGACGACCGCTCGTCGCCGAGCTGGCCCGTCGGGCGCCGGGCGCGACCGTCCTCATCCAGGTCGATCCGACCGGCGCGCCCGACAAGGGGGGCTGTGCCCCCGAGAACGTCCCGGACCTCGTGGCCGACGCCCGGAGTTCCGGCCTCGTGGTCGACGGGTTGATGACGGTCGGCCCGACGGCCGGCGGCCCGGAGGCGGCCCGCCCGGGGTTCCGCACCGTGCGCCGCCTGGTGGACGAGCTCGGCCTGGCGACCTGCTCGATGGGCATGACCGACGACCTCGAGGTCGCGGTCGAGGAGGGCTCGACGCGGGTGCGGGTCGGCACGGCCCTGTTCGGGCCGCGCCCATGAGCTCCACTGCGTTCCCCGGCCACACCGCATGCCGCCTGCGCAGTTGCTGGCCGCTCGCTCGCTGGCGCTCGCTCGCTCGCATCAGAGACAGGGTGCACCAGTGACCCGCGAGGGGGTCTCCCGTCCGCGATGATGCGCTGAGATAGCCTGCCGCGAGCAGGAGGAACGGATGTCATTCTGGAAACGGACCATGGACTACCTCGGTCTCGGTCCTGACGACGCGTACGACGACTACGACGAAGCCGCCGAGCCCGAGCCCGCCGCACGCGGGTCGCGCTCGCGGGATTCGCGTGGCGGGCAGCCGTGGCCGGCGGATCCCGACGATCCGACGGTCCGCGCCGTTCCGGCCCGGCCGAGCTACCCCTCTCGGGACTTCGAGTCGCCGACTCGGCGCGCCGCACCAGTGCCCGACGACTCGGGGGCGTCGGCCCGGCCGACACGCTCGTCGAGCCCGCGGGTGACGACGGCACCGGTCGGTGAGCCGGCAACCGTCCGCCCGCGGCGCTTCGACCAGGCCCAGGAGCTGGCCGACAAGTTCAAGGACGGGCAGGCGGTGATCCTCAACCTCGAGTCGACGGAACGCGACGTCGCCCGCCGGCTGATCGACTTCGCGAGCGGCGTCTGCTACTCGCTCGACGGTTCGATGGAGAAGGTGGCGACGGGCGTGTACCTGCTCAAGCCGGCGCCCCAGCGCGTCCACCGCTTCGACGACTACGAAGGGTAGTAAATGGCCCTTCATTGCGTTCCCCGGCCACACCGCATACTGCCTGCGCAGTCGGTAGCCGCTCGCTCGCTGGCGCTCGCTCGCTCGCATTGATGGAGGCAATCTTCCAGTGGCACTTAACCCACAGCTGATCCGCGAGGCGCGCTTCAAGCAGGCCAAGCGGGGATACGACCCGGCCGAGGTCGATTCGTTCCTCGAGGACGCGGCCGCCGCGCTGGAGGCGGCGCAGAACGACGCCACGGCGATGGAAGCAAGGGCGCGGGCCGCCGTCGCCCGTCTCCAGGAGCTCGCCCAGCCGGCGGCCCCTGACGCTCTCCGGGCCAGCAGCGACGAGTCCGAGACCATCAGCCGGACCCTGCTCCTCGCCCAGCGCACCGCCGACTCCACCATCGCCGATGCCCAGGTGGAGGCCGAGCGGATCCTCACCGCGGCCGGCGAGGACGCCAGCGGCGTGCTCGAGGAGGCGCGCCTCGAGGCCCGGCGGGTCGGGGAGGCCGAACGCGTGCAGGTCGAGGGTGAGGTGCAGGCGTTGCTGGCACGACGCGACTTCCTCGAGTCCGACGTCGACCACCTCGAGCAGTATCTCGTCGCCCAGCGCGAGCGGATCACCGAGGTGGTGGGTGAGCTCACCGACCTCGTCCAGCGCGTGCCCAACGGGCTCGGCGACATGCGCCGCCCATTGCTGTCGGCGGCCATCGAGGAGGGCGCGGAGGCCGGTGAGCCCGCTGGCGACGAGGCGGACGAGGTCGAGCTGGCCGAGATCACTCGCGTCATCGAGGTCGGCGGGGTCGGCGACGTCCACGCCGGCACCGGCGAAGCGGCCGGTCCCGAACCGGCGGCGACCGGCGCGCCAGGCGGTCGCGAGGACCCCGCCTCGACGCCGGAGCCGTAGAACCCACCGCGGTCGCGGCGCCGCCACCAGGTAGAATTGCGGGAACGGCGACGACGAGGCCATCACCTCTGAGCCTTCGGAAGAACGGGGCCACCGGCCCTCACTAGAACCGAACGGGTCCGGCCCGTCATCGCCGGCGCAGACGAGTGGCACCCCGCCGGGGCGAGGTGCAAGCAGGGTGGTACCGCGGTCCGCCGCCGAAGGCAGCGGGTTCGTCCTTGCGAGCAAAGCAAGCAGGAGCCCGAACCAATGGCCTACCCGCAGGTCGAACCGCAACCCCGATTCCCCCGGCTCGAAGAGCGCGTCGCCGAGCGCTGGCGCGACGAGTCGACGTTCTTCGAATCGATCGCCCGGCGTGAGGCCGAGGGCGCCGACGAGTTCGTCTTCTACGATGGCCCGCCGTTCGCCAACGGACTGCCGCACTACGGCCACCTGCTGACGGGCTACGTCAAAGATGCCGTGCCGCGCTACAAGACGATGCGCGGCCAGGTGGTGTTCCGACGCTTCGGCTGGGATTGCCACGGCCTCCCGGCCGAGGTCGAGGCCGAGCGCGAGCTCGGCATCTCCGGCCACCCCGAGATCACTGCGTTCGGCATCGCCGAGTTCAACGACGTGTGCCGGCGGAGCGTGCTCCGCTACACGGCCGAGTGGCAGCGCTACGTCGAACGGCAGGCCCGCTGGGTCGACTTCGAGCACGACTACAAGACCCTCGACCTCGACTACATGGAGAGCGTCATGTGGGCCTTCAAGTCGCTGTGGGAGCGGGGCCTGATCTACGAGGGGTTCCGCGTGCTCGCCTACTGCTGGCGCTGCGAGACCCCGCTGAGCAACACCGAGACGCGGATGGACGACGTCTACCGCGACCGAGGGGACCCGGCGCTCACCGTGGCGTTCGAGCTGGACACCGGAGAGCGGCTGCTCGCCTGGACGACGACGCCGTGGACGCTGCCCGCCAATCTCGCCCTGGCGGTCGGGCCCGACGTCGAGTACGCGGTCGTCGAGCGGGACGGGGTGCGCTACGTCCTCGCCGCCGACCGGCTCGCCGCCTACGCCGACGAGTTCCCCGACGAGCCCGTCGCGACCCTGCCCGGCTCGGCGCTCGTCGGGCGCCACTACCGCCCGCTGTTCGACTTCTTCGCCGACACGCCCAACGCGTTCCAGGTGCTCGGCGCGGACTTCGTGTCGACGGAGGACGGCACCGGCGTCGTGCACCTCGCGCCCGGGTTCGGCGAGGAGGACCAGCAGGCGGCCAACGCCGTCGGCATCCCGACCGTTGTCCCGATGGACGAGCACGGTCGGTACACCGCCGAGGTTCCGCCGTGGGTCGGGCAGCACGTGTTCGACGCCAACCCCCACGTCACGGACCGGCTGCGCGCGCAGGGGGCGGTGGTGCGCGAGGAGCTCTACGTCCACTCCTACCCGCACTGCTGGCGGTGCGAGCAGCCGCTCGTCTACCGGGCGATCTCGTCGTGGTTCGTCGAGGTCACCAAGTTCCGCGAGCGGATGGTGGAGCTCAACGAGCAGATCACGTGGGTGCCCGAACACCTGAAGCACGGCAGCTTCGGGAAGTGGCTGGAGAACGCCCGGGACTGGTCGATCAGCCGCAACCGCTTTTGGGGGTCGCCGATCCCGGTCTGGCGCAGCGACGACCCGGCGTACCCGCGCGTCGACGTGTACGGATCGATCGCCGAGCTCGAGGCCGACTTCGGCGTCGCCGTGACCGACCTCCACCGGCCCACGGTCGACGAGCTGGTGCGGCCGAATCCCGACGACCCGACCGGGCGCTCGATGATGCGGCGGGTCACGGAGGTGTTGGACTGCTGGTTCGAGTCCGGGTCCATGCCCTTCGCCCAGGTCCACTACCCGTTCGAGAACCGGGACTGGTTCGAGAGCCACTTCCCCGGCGACTTCATCGTCGAGTACACCGGCCAGACCCGCGGGTGGTTCTACACGCTGCACGTACTCGCCACCGCGCTGTTCGACCGGCCGGCGTTCCGCACCTGCGTGAGCCACGGCATCGTCCTCGGCGAGGACGGCCTGAAGATGTCCAAGAGCCTGCGCAACTACCCGGATCCGATGGAGGTGTTCGACACCCACGGGGCCGACGCCATGCGCTGGTACCTGCTGTCGTCGCCGATCCTGCGAGGCAACGATTTCTCGGTCACGGCGGCCGGTCTGCGGGACACGGCCCGGCAGATCCTGCTGCCGTTGTGGAACGCGTGGTACTTCCTCGCCCTCTACGCCAACGTCGCCGGGCACCACGGCGAGGTCAGGCCGGTCGACGCCCAGTCCGAGCACGTGCTCGACCGCTACGTGCTCGCCAAGACCCGCCAGCTCGTCGAGGACGTGACCGCGGCGATGGACACGTACGACCTTTTCGCCGCGTGCGTGCGCGTGCGCTCGTTCGTCGAGATCCTCACCAACTGGTACATCCGGCGGAGCCGGCAGCGCTTCTGGGACGGCGATCACAACGCCATCGACACGCTGCATCAGGTGCTGGAGGTGCTCGTCGGGGTCGCCGCGCCGCTGCTCCCGTACGTCGCCGACGAGATCTACGCCGGCCTCCATGCCGGGCGGGACGGCGCCCGAAGCGTCCACCTCACCGACTGGCCCGACGCCGATGCCCTGCCCGCCGACGCCGAGCTGGTGGCGGCGATGGACCAGGTTCGCGACGTGTGCAGCGCGGCCCTCTCCGTGCGCAAGGCCCACGGGCGCCGGGTCCGGCAGCCGCTGACGTCGCTCACCGTGGCGACGCCCCACGCCGACGCGCTGCGCCCGTTCGCCGAGCTCGTCGCCGATGAGGTCAACGTGCGCCACGTCGAGCTCACCGACGACGTGGAGGCCGTGGCCGGCCAGGTGCTGCAGGTCCTCCCGGCGGCGATCGGGCCCCGGCTGGGACCGCATACCCAGGACGTGATCAAGGCCGTGCGGGCCGGTGACTGGAAGCTCGAGGGCGAGCGCGTGCTCGCCGGCGGTCACTGGCTGGAGCCGGGCGAGTTCACGCTGACCCTGGTCGCGGAGGACGACCGGCCGGGCGCCACGCTCGCCGGTGGCACCGGCGTGATCGTGCTCGACGTCGAGCTGACCCCCGAGCTCGAGCAGGAGGGGCGGGCCCGCGACCTCATCCGGCTCGTCCAGCAGGCCCGGCGCGACGCCGACCTCGCCGTCACCGACCGCATCCGCGTGGACGTGAAGGCGGCCCCGGTCTGGATCGACGCGATCCGTACCCACGAGGAGCTCGTCGCCGGCGAGACCCTCGCCGTCGAGGTGCGCACCGACGACTCCGGCGACGACACCCCCCAGATCGCCGTCACCCGGATCTGACGCCGGTCTCCCGCGTTTGTGTCACCGTTCTCGCCGCATGCGGCGGCGTCGGTGACACAAACTACGTTCCGGCGGGGCCGGGTCGGCGGCCGGCGGGTCGATGTGTCGATTGCCGCACCCTGATCCCCGTCGAGGACGTAGCGGCCCGCGACGCCGACGATAGAGTCCCCCGTTCAATCACAGCGTGGGAGGTCGAGGGACAGTTATGGCCGCGACGAAGAAGCCGGCGACGAAGACGACCGCCACGAGGACGCCGGCGAAGAAGGCCGTAAGCAAGCAGGCCCCCGCCAAGAAGACGCCGGCCAAGAAGACGTCGACCGCGAAGGCGACGACGACGAAGAAGGTGGCACCGGCGAAGAAGGCGACTGCGACGCGGGCACCGGCGGCTGCGGCGGGCGGCGAGACCGTCGCCGAGCACCTCGGGATCCCGGCGCCGCGAGGGACGACCAAGGACGGCATCGCCTACACCAAGGACTTCGACGTGAAGTTCCTGAAGATTCAGCACGGTCTGCTGGTCGCCGAGCGCGATGCCCTGCTCGGCCAGGCGAGCCGGCTCGAGGACGAGGCCAACTCGCTCATCGAGGACGGCGAGATGGGCGACGTCCAGTTCGACGACGAGAGCGGCGAGGGCGACACGATGGTCGTCGAGCGCGAGCGCGACCTCGCCCTGTCCGCCCAGGCGCGACAGACGATCGCCGACATCGACGCGGCCCTCGTTCGGATGAGCAGCGGGACGTACGGCTACTCGCTCGTGTCCGGGCGGCCGATCCCTCGCGAGCGCCTGGAGGCGATCCCGTGGGCGACCGTGCTCGTCGAGGAGAAGGTCGGCGGGATCGGCCGCCGCTGAACAGGATGAGTTGTCGGTGAGATGAGCGGTCTGGCCCGCTCGCTTCGCGGGTCCCTCGCCATCGCTGCCGTCGTCGTCCTGGTCGACCAGCTCACCAAGCAGTGGGCGCTCAACGCGCTCGAGGACGGCCCGATCGACGTCATCTGGACGCTGCGGTTCAACCTCGCCTTCAACAAGGGCATGGCGTTCTCACAGGCCACCGGCTTCGGCCCGATCATCGGCGTCATCGCCCTCCTCGTGATCGTCGCCCTGTTGGTCTCGGTGGGGCGCTCGACCAGCCGGCTGTACCCGCTCGCGGTCGGGCTCATCATCGGCGGCGCGATCGGCAACCTGCTCGACCGGCTCCTCCGCGACCCGGGCTGGTTGCGAGGCGCGGTCGTCGACTTCATCGACGTGCAGTGGTGGCCGATCTTCAACGTGGCCGACATCGCCGTCACCGTCGGCGGAGCGCTGTTGTTGTTGACGAGCCTGCAGGCGCCGCCACGCGACGGCGATCAGAACGCCGACACCGGCCCGCAACCCGCCGACGCCCGGGTCGACTCGCCGGAGCGATGATCGTCGAGCGGATCCCGGCGGCGCTCGCCGGGGAGCGTCTCGACCGCGTCGTGGCCCTCATCGCCGACGTCAGCCGCGCCGTCGCCGTCGCTGTGATCGAATCCGGTGGGGTCCGGGTCGACGGCGACGTCGCCTCGTCGGGGAAGGTTCGGCTCGCCGAGGGCGTCGAGGTGCAGATCGATCCGACCGCGATCCCGCGCCCGAGCCGGCCGGCGGCAGACAGCGCGGTCGAGTTCACGATCGTCCACGCCGACGACGCGGTCGTCGTCGTCGACAAGCCCGCGGGACTCGTCGTCCATCCGGGCGCCGGCAACCCCGACGGCACCCTCGTCAACGGCCTCCTCCACCACTTCCCGGACCTGGCCGCGGTCGGGGAGCCGGCCCGGCCCGGCATCGTCCACCGACTCGACGCCGGCAGCTCCGGCCTGCTCGTCGTGGCACGCACGAGAGAGGCGGCGTCGTCGCTGATCACCCAGTTCGCCGCCCACACCGCGGGGCGGCGCTACGACGCGATGGTGTGGGGCCATCCCGATGCGGCCCACGGCATCGTCGACGCTCCGATCGGCCGCGACCCGGCCGACCCGACGCGGATGGCGGTCGTCGTCGACGGGCGGCCGGCGCGCACCGAGTACCAGGTAGTGATCCGATATCGCACGCCGGCGGAGCTGGCCCGGCTCGAGTGCCGGCTGCACACCGGCCGCACCCACCAGATCCGGGTGCACCTCGCGGCGGTCGGCCACCCGCTCGTCGGTGACACGACCTACGGAGGCGGGCGCCCGACGCTCGGGCTGGACCGCCCCTTCCTGCACGCGGCCCAGCTGTCGTTCGACCACCCGGTGTCGGGGGAGCGGTTGACGTTCACCAGCGCGCTGCCGCCCGACCTCGCCGACTTCGAGCAGCACGCGCCGGGCCGGTTTGATCGGCTCGGCGCGCCACCCGAGGTCGGGGGGTGTGCGCGTCAGCCCCAGCGCTGGGGGTCGTCCGGGTTCAGACCGAGGCAGAGCTTGCCGATCAGCTCGTGGGCGAGGAGCGTGTTGCCCGGGTGGAACCGCCCCATGCGGACGTCACGGAAGATCTGCTCGAGCCGGTTGGTCTTGAACACTCCCGCGCCACCTGACAGGTCGAGCGCCCGGTCGACGATGTCGAAGGCCTGGTTGATCACGACCTGGCGGGCGGCGATGATCCGCACCGGCCAGTCGGCGTGGGCGACGCCCTGCGCCCAGTCCGTCGTCGTCCGATCGAGCAGCGCCTCGGCCGTGTCGAGCGCCATGCGCATCTCCGCCACGTTGTGCTGGACCTCCGGGTGGTGGGCCATCGACCGGGTCAGCGCCACCGAAGTGCGCTTCGGCATCTTGGCGACGGTGAGGTCGAACGCCCTGCGGGCCGCCCCGAGGTACACCGAGGCGAAGCCCATCAGGGCCCAGGCGAAGATCGACACGTGGAACAGGCCGGCGCCGGCGAACCCGGCGGGGCACACCACCGGCACGAGCTCGTCGGGCACGAACACCCGGTCGAGGATCGTGTCCTGGCTCTGGGTGGCCCGCATGCCGAGCGTGTCCCACGTCTCGACGACCTCCAGACCGGGGGTGTCCCGGGGGACGAAGCCGTGGACGATGCGGGGGCCGGCCGGGTCCGAGGTGTCCATCGCGTGGAGCCCGCCGTAGGTCCAGACCGGGGTGAGGCTGCCGAAGATCTTGTGTCCGGTGATCTGCCAGCCGCCGTCGACCCGCTCGGCCTGGGCGCTCGAGAGGAGCACCGGCACGTCGTTGCCGGCCTCGCCGTGGAGGGCGGCCAGCACCTCGCCCTCGGCCGCCTTCTCGAGGATGAACCGGCAGGAGTCGTCGCCGTTGCGGAGCAGGTCGGCGGCGACCCCGGTCCAGTAGACGTGCATGTTGACGGCGAGCGCGGTGGCGGGAGCGACGTAGGCGAGGCGGCGGACCAGCTGGGAGTACTGGTCGAGGCCGAGGCCGAGGCCGCCGAACTCCTCCGGGACGGCCAGCATGAGGAAGCCGGAGTCGCGGAGCTCGGCGAAGTCCTCGTCGAAGAACCGGTTCTCGCGGTCGTACTGGGGCGCCCGCTCGTCGAAGCGGGCCAGCATCTCGTCGGTCAGCAGCCCGTCGACGGAAATCGGGGGCGCGCTGGGGTCAGTGGTGGTCATGTTCTGGTATCTCCTGATCTGCTCGGTGACGGCGGCGGATCAGGTGGGTTGAAGGATCTCGTGCACCTCGACGATGTGGTCGGCCGGGAGGCCGAGGCGGGCGGCCGCCTCGCGCAAGGCCTCGGGGCTCGGCGCCTCGTAGAGGCAGTACGTCTTCTTCTTGTCGGCGGACAGGAATGAGTAGAGCCAGCGGACGCCGATGTCGTCGTTGACGAGGCGGATGCCCTCCCGGTCGAGCAGCTCGGAGTCGAGCTGCTCGGCGAAAGTGCGCTCGATGACGTACATCGGCATCGCTGGCCTACCTTTCTGCGCTCGCCGGCCTGGCCGGGCCGACGAACCCCGTCGCCGTCGGATGCGACCGTACGCCTCCCCGGGCTTCCTGTCATGACCGGGTCTGACCGTTCTCCGACAATCATCCGGTCGCGACGAGCCAGGCTTCTTATAGTCAGATCTGACCAGTGGACGAACGGGAGAGGACCAGGCCGGAGATGGCCGACATGGGTACGACGACGGCAACGATCCTGTTCACCGACGCTGTCGGGTCGACCGAACTACGCAGCCGGCTCGGCGAATCCGCCGCTGACCGGCTGTTCATCGAGCACCGCCGCCGCCTCGGCACCGTCATCGCCCGGCACCGCGGGCACATCGTCAAGTACACGGGCGACGGCGTGATGGCGTCCTTCGGCGCCGCCTCGACGGCCGTGCACGCGGCCATCGCGATCCAGGCCGACGTCGCCGAGCAGGACACGGGCATCAGTGTCCGCGTCGGAGTGGCCGTCGGGGACGTGACACGGGACGGGGACGATTACTTCGGCCTCCCGGTGGTCGCCGCGGCGAGGTTGGAAGCCGCCGCCGACGGAGGTCAGATCCTCGTCACGGAGAGCGTCCGTCTCCTCGCCGGCGGCCGGGCGGGCGACCGCTACCAGCCGCTCGGTCCGATGGAGCTGAAGGGTCTGTCCGAGCCCGTCGACGTCTACGCGGTCGAATGGGACGTGCCTCCGGTGATGGGGGAGGACCGGGCCGGATCGATCCAGCCACCGCTCCCGCTCGCGCTCGCCGGCACCGCCCGCCGTCCGTTCGTCGGCCGGGACGACGTCGTCGCCATCCTGCGCCGCGCCTGGGACGACAGCGGCAACGGCCCGGGCCGCATCGTGCTCGTCGGAGGAGAGGCCGGAGCCGGCAAGACCAGGCTGGCCGCAGAGTTCGCCGCTGAGCAGCACGACCAGGGGGCGTGGGTGCTGTACGGCGGTTGTGACGACGATCTGGCCCTGCCCTACCAGCCGTGGGTGCAGGCGGCCGACCAGCTGCTCGCGGTGATGCCGCGGCCCGACGCCTCGCTCGCCGCCGAGCTCGCTCCGTTGGGTCAGCTGCTGACGCGGGCGCCGTGGCTCGACATCCAGCCCGGGTCGGCGCCGGTCGATCCGGACGCCGCCCGCTACCGCACGTACGGGGCGTTCGCCGCCCTGTTCACCACCGCCGCGGCCACCGGCCCCGGGCTGGTCGTGCTCGACGACCTGCACTGGGCCGGCCCGCAGACGCTGGCGCTGCTCCGTCACCTCGCCCGATCCGGGCTGCCGCGGGGAGTTCTCGTCGTCGGAGCGTTCCGTGACACCGGCGACGCCGTGACGGACGGGTTGGCGAGCTGCCTCGCTGACCTCCGTCGTGTCGACGGGGCGGTCCGCCTGCAGCTCGCCGGACTCGACCCGGCGGCGGTCGAGCGCTTCGTCGCGGAATCGGTCGGCCGCGACCTCGACGAGCGGCTCCGCCGCATCGCCGCCGAGCTCGCCGAGCGCAGCGGCGGGAACGCCTTCTTCCTGTCCGAGCTGTGGCGCCACCTCCCGCGCTTCGGAGGTGGCGGCCGGCGGAGACCCGACGACGGTCCCCGACAGCGTGCGCGACGTCGTGAGCGTTCGCCTCGGGGGCCTCTCCCTGAGGGCCCGGCGGGTGATCGATCTGGCCGCGCTCTGCGGTCAACGGATCGACCTTCAGGCCCTCGAGCCGGCCGCCGGGCTCCCACCGGACGAGTTCGACGTCGCCGTGGGAGAGCTCGTCGCGGCCGGCCTGCTCGCCGGAGTCACCGGCGAGCGTCTCGTCCACCGCTTCGAGCACGCCATCGTGCGAGACACGGTCGAGGCCGGGATCTCGGACCGCCGGCGGGCCCGGCTGCACCTCGACCTCGCCGACGCGATCGAGGCCGTCTACGAGGCCGACCGGCGTCCGGTGCTGGCCGAGCTGGCCCGGCACTTCGCGGCCGCCGCGCCGGTGGGCGGTCGCGACAAGGCCGTGTACTACGGCCGTCGGGCGGCCGTCCAGGCGATGCGGGCCTCGGCCCACGACGAAGCCGTCGCCCACCTGCATGCCGTGCTCGGCCTCACGTCCCGGTCGATCGAGCGGGCCGAGCTGCTCGTCGAGCTGGGCGCGGTGGAGCTGCGCCGCGCGTCGTACACGGCCAGCCGCGAGGCGTGCCGGGAGGCGTTCGAGATCGCCATCGAGCTCGACGCCGGCCTCGTGGCCGCCGACGCCGCGGTCGGCTTCGGGATGGCGCTGCACTTCCCCGGACTCCCGGGCGGACCGACGGTCGGCATGCTCAACCAGGCTCTCGCGATGGTCGGCGACGAGTCGTCGGCCGCGCGTGCCCGCGTGACTGCCGCGCTGGGACGGGCCCTCGTGTTCGATGGGCACCCCGGCCTGGAGACGGCGGAATCCGCGGTCGCGCTGGCCCGCGCCGTCGACGACCCGGAGAGCCTCATGGTCGCGCTGCAGGCGGTGGCCGTGTCCTCCGACGATCCGGTCCGCCAGCTGTCGGCGGGATCGGAGCTCGCGGACCTGGCCTCCCGGGCGGGTGACGCGTGGAGTCGGTCGTACGCCACCGCCAACCAGCTGCGTGCGTGCATCGCCCTCGGCCGGCTCGCCGAGGCGACCGAGATCCTGGAACGCCACCGGGCGACGAGCATCGCCGGGCGCTTCGCGCCGTTCCAGTTCATGACCCACGCCTACGAGGCCGTGCTCGCCCTGGCCGCCGCCGACTTCCCCGCCGCCGAGGCCGCCGCCGAGCAGGCCCAGGCCCGCGCCGCCGCGGACGATGCGCCCTACGACGCCGGCGTGTACGGGCTGCAGATGTACGCGATCCGGCGGGCCGAGGGTCGTCTCGCCGAAGTGGCTCCCGTGATGCGAGCGCTCGCCGGCCAGCCCGGGTCCCCGTCCACGTGGCATCCAGGACTCGCCGCGCTGTACGTCGACCTCGACATGCTCGACGAGGCGCGGAAGGTGTTCGACGAGCTCACCCCGGAGCGCTTCGGGTCGGTGGCCCGGGACGCGGTCTGGCCGGCGTCGCTGACGTTCCTCGCCGAGACCTGCCTCGCGCTCGGCGACCGGGCCCAGGCGCGGGTGCTGTACGAGGAGCTCATGCCGTTCCGTGGGCACAACCTGATGGCCGGAATGACGATCTGCTTCGGTCCCGCCGACCGCCTGCTCGGCGGGCTGGCCGCGCTGCTCGGCCGCACCGAGGAGGCGGACGAGCACTTCCGGGTCGCCCTCGACCTCGCCGAACGGAGCCCGTCCCCGCTCTGGTCGTGCGAGGTCCTGTCCGACTGGGCGGGCGTGCTCGCCGGCCGGGATCGGGAGCGGGCCGCTGCGCTTCATGAGCGGGCGCTGGCCATGGCGCGGCAGCACGGCATCGGCCGCATCGCGAATCGATGCCCGCCCGGCGGGTCGGTCGCGCCGGCGGAGGCCGAGCTGCCGGACCACCTGTCGGCACGCGAGGTCGAAGTGCTCCGTCTCGTCGCGACCGGACGGTCCAACCGGGAGATCGGCGGCGCCCTCTTCATCAGCGAGAACACCGTGGCCAACCACATGCGCGCGATCCTCCGGAAGACCGGTACCGCCAACCGCACCGAGGCGTCGCTGTACGCCGCTCGGCAGGGGCTGCTGGAGACCTGACGGGCCGTCAGGCCGGCGAGGCGGTGGGCTGCCGGTCCGCGGCCGCCGGGGCAGCCGGCCAGGGCGCCGCACCTCTCGCCATCGTCGCGACCGAGGCCAGCGTCAGTCGTTCGAGATGGCGGCGCATGTGCTCGCCGGCCTCGTTCCAGATCGCGATCAGGACGCATTGTCCCTCGTGGTCGCAGGCGCCGTCCTGGTGCGGCTCGCCGAAGTCGCCGAGCGTGATCGGCCCGTCGACGGCGGCGACGATCTCGGACAGACGGATCGCGGCCGGGTCGCGGGCGAGCACGTACCCACCGCCCACGCCTCGCTTGGAGCGGACGAGGCCCGCCCCTTTGAGGGCGAGCAGGATCTGTTCGAGGTAGGGCTGGGGGAGGCCGGTGCGCTCGGCGATGTCGCGCACCGACGTCGGTCCGTCGTCGTCGGCGTGCAGCGCGAGCGACAGCAACGCCCGGCAGGCGTAGTCACCGCGGGTCGAGACGCGCACGACGCCATCGTACGGGGACGCCCGGACGAGCGGGCGACCCTCTCCGGATCCCCGAGCCGTTCGCCCGGCTTTACCTCGGTCGGCGGAGATGGTGGACTCTGCCGCGGTGACCCCCGGCCCGATGATCCCCGACTACGCCGGCGCCAACGTGCGCGGGATCATCCCGGCGCTGCTCGGTCCGGGGACGTGGACGGAGTCCCTTCCGTCGTGGTTCCCCGAGCCGGTCCTCCACGCCGAACAGGTCGTCCTGCTCATCCTCGACGGTCTGGGGTGGGAGCAGTTCGACCAGCGCCGGGCGCTGATGCCGGCGCTGAGCTCGATGACGGGCGGGCCGATCACGACGGTCGCACCGTCGACGACGGCGACCGCGCTGAGCTCGATCGCGACCGGCCTGACGCCGGCCGAGCACGGGCTGCTCGGCTACCGGATGATGATCGGCGGCGAGGTGATCAACGTGCTGCGGTGGAACACGCCGAGCGGCGACCGCCGGCGTTCCCACCCGCCGCGCGACGTCCAGCCCTACGCCGCGTTCCTCGGCTACGAGATCCCGGTCGTGTCGCCGGCCGACCTCCAGGGGACGGCGTTCACCGAGGCCCATCTGCGCGGCTCGCGGCCGGTCGGGTGGCGGGCCGTGTCGGCGATCGCGGTGGAGGTCGGCCGGGAGCTGCGGTCCGGTGAGCGTTTCGTGTACGCGTACTACGGCGGCATCGACAAGACCGCCCACGAGCGTGGGTTCGGCGACTTCTACGACGCCGAGTTGCGCTTCGCCGACCGTCTCGTCGGGGACGTCCTCGACGCGCTCCCGCCGGGTGCGGCGCTGCTCGTGACGGCCGACCACGGCCAGGTACACGTGGGCGATCGGATCATCGACCCGGCGCCCGAACTGCTGGCGATGGTGAGCGCCCAGTCCGGCGAGGGACGCTTCCGCTGGTGGCACGCCAATCGCGGAGCGAGCGCCGAGCTGGTCGCCGGCACCACCGAGATGTACGGCGATCACGCCTGGGTGGTCACCCGCCAGCAGATGATCGACGAGGAGTGGTTCGGACCGACCCTCGCCCAACCGATCGCCGCCCGGCTCGGCGACGTCGCGCTCGTCGCCCACCAACCGGTGAGCTTCTACGATCCCGCCGACTCGGGCCCGTTCGAGCTCGTCTGCCGCCACGGGTCGCTGACGCCGGCCGAGGTGCTCGTGCCACTCGTCGCGGCGCATCGCTGAATCAGAAAGGACGACCGATGACCGATTTCCCCCCCGCCAGCCCGCAACCCGACGAAGGCCCCGGCGACCAGGTCGAGCACGGCGAGATCGTCGACGCACGGGAGGACGGCGCGCCGGACGCGCCCGAAGGCGACGCCGTCACGTCCCCGGCCAAGGTCATGCGCATCGGGACGATGGTCAAGACCCTGCTCGAGGAGGTGCGGGCGGCGCCGCTCGACGAGCCCAGCCGGGAGCGCCTGGCCGAGATCTACGAGCGCTCGATCACCGAGCTCTCCGACGCTCTGTCCCCGGATCTCCAGCAGGAGCTCAAGATGCTCGCCCTCCCGTTCCGCGACGGCGAGATCCCGTCGGAGGGGGAGATCCGGGTCGCCAAGGCCCAGCTCGTCGGATGGCTCGAGGGCCTGTTCCACGGCATCCAGGCGACCCTGTTCGCCCAGCAGCTCGCCGCCCGCCAGCAGCTCGAGCAGATGCGCCAGCTGCCCCAGGGCCCGCAGCCCGGACTGCCCGGGCAACCGCAACCGGATCGCCCCGGCACCTACCTGTAGCAACCCCCGCCGATCTGGGCGCGATCTCTCTCACGGACCGATCTGGGCGCGTTTTTCCTCGGCCCCTGAGAACGAGCGCGCCCAGATCGATGGGCAGCGGGCAATATTCGACGGCGGCCGGCGAGATCACTACTGTCAGTCGAATCACATCCGCGTCATTCACCCACCTCCACGTCCACACCGAGTTCTCGATGCTCGACGGGGCGTCGCGGTTGGACGAGCTGGTGGCCCGGGCCGCGGCCGACGGTCAGACGGCGCTCGGCATCACCGATCACGGCAACATGTACGGGACGCTGGAGTTCTACAAGGAGTGCCGGCGGCAAGGGATCAAGCCGATCATCGGCACCGAGGCCTACATGGCCCACGACCATCGCAGCGAGCGGCCGACCCGGCGTGGACGCATCGACGACTCCGGCGGCGACACCGAGGGCGGCCAGAAGCTCTACTACCACCTGACCCTGCTGGCCGAGAACCAGACCGGCTATCGCAACCTGATCCAGCTCGCCAGCAAGGCGTTCCTCGAGGGCTATTACTACAAGCCCCGGCTCGACTGGGAGCTGCTCGCCCAGCACCACGAGGGGCTGATCGCCACCACGGGGTGCCTCGGCGGGCACGTGCTCCAGGCGCTGTTGCGGGGCGACCGGGCCGGGGCGGTGGAGCGGGCGGCCCGGCTGCAGGACATCTTCGGCCGCGACAACCTCTTCGTCGAGCTACAGGACCATGGCCTAGCTGCCCAGCGCGACACCAACCCGCAGCTGCTCGAGCTCGCCCGCGAGCTCGGGGCGCCGGTGCTCGCGACCAACGACTCGCACTACACCCACCGCGAGGACCACGAGGCCCACGACGCCCTGCTCTGCGTGCAGACCGGGGCGATGCTCTCGGACCCCAAGCGGTTCAAGTTCGAGGGTCACGAGCACTACCTGAAGACCGCCGACGAGATGCGGTACCTGTTCCGCGACGTCCCCGACGTGTGCGACAACACCCTGTGGGTCGCCGAGCGGGCCGACGTCGAGATCACGTTCGGCGACCTGCAGCTGCCGACGTTCCCGCTGCCCGAGGGCTACACCGACGACTTCGCCTACCTCGCCGACGTCACCTGGCGAGGGGCCCGGGAACGCTGGGGGGACGAGCTCACCGAGCCGGTCAAGCAGCGCATCCAGTACGAGCTCGACACGATCGCGGCGATGGGGTTCAGCTCGTACTTCCTCATCGTGTGGGACCTCATCGCCTACGCCAGGAGCCGGGGCATCCGCGTCGGACCGGGGCGCGGCTCGGCGGCCGGCTGCGCGGTGGCGTACTGCCTGCGCATCACCGACCTCGACCCGATCCGCTACGACCTGCTGTTCGAGCGCTTCCTGAACCCGAGCCGGCTCTCGATGCCCGACATCGACATGGACTTCGACTCCCGCTACCGGGACGAGATGATCCGCTACGCCGCCGAGCGCTACGGCCGCGACCACGTCGCCCAGATCATCACGTTCGGCACGATCAAGGCCCGCAACGCGGTGCGGGACGCGGCCCGCGTGCTCGGGTTCCCGTACGCCGTCGGTGACCGCATCGCCAAGGCGATGCCGCCGCTCGTGATGGGCCGCGACACACCACTCAAGTACTGCTTCGAGCAACACCCCAAGCACACCGACGGCTACAACGCGGCCGCCGAGTTGCGGGCGATGTACGACACCGATCCCGACGTCAAGAAGGTGGTCGACGTCGCCAAGGGGCTCGAGGGCCTGAAGCGCTCCGACGGGATCCACGCCGCCGCCGTCGTGATCACGAAGGAGCCGCTGACCACGTACCTCCCCGTGCAGCGCAAGCCGGAGAGCGGCCAAGACCCCGCCAATGCCCCCGTCGTGACGCAGATCGAGATGCATGGCGTCGAGGAGCTCGGGCTGCTCAAGATGGATTTCCTCGGCCTGCGCAACCTCGACGTGATCACCGACACGATCGAGATGCTCCGCGCCGGCCGGGCGCCCGACTTCGACATCGACGCCATCGCCCTCGACGACCCGACCACCCTCACTCTCCTCCAGCGCGGGGCCGGCATCGGCATCTTCCAGTTGGAGGGTGCGCCGCTCCGGGCGTTGATGCGGTCGCTGCAGCCGACCAGCTTCGACGACGTCGCCGCCCTCGTCGCGCTCTACCGGCCGGGGCCGATGGCGGCGAACATGCACAACGACTACGCCGACCGCAAGAACGGCCGCCAGTCGATCTCCTACCTCCACGCCGATCTGGAGGAACTGCTCGCCGACACGTACGGGCTGATGATCTACCAGGAGTCGGTGATGCGGGTGGCGCAGAAGATCGCCGGCTACTCGCTCGCCGAAGCCGACAACCTCCGGAAGGCCTGCGGAAAAAAGATCCGTGAGCTGATCGCGGCGGAGCGGGAGAAGTTCGTCTCCGGCTGCGAGCGCACGGGCTACGGCCGCGAGCTCGGCACGCGGCTCTTCGACATCATCGAGCCGTTCGCCGACTACGCCTTCAACAAGAGCCACGCCTACGGCTACGGCCTCGTCGCCTACCAGACCGCCTACCTGAAGGCGCACTACCCGGTCGAATACCTGGCGTGCCTGCTGACCAGCGTCAAGAGCAGCCTGGAGAAGGCAGCCGTCTACATCGCCGAGTGCCGGGCGCTCGGCATCCGCGTGCTCCCACCCGACGTCAACCGGTCCGTCACCGACTTCGCCGCACTCGCGCCCGACGAAGTGCCCGACGGAGTGACATTGCCCGTCGGGAGTCCGGGTGCGATCACGTTCGGCCTGTCCGCGGTGCGCAACGTCGGCGCGGGCCTCGTCGCCCTGCTGCTCGCCGAACGGGACGAGAACGGCCCGTTCACGAGCTTCCACGACTTCGTCGAGCGCGTGCCGGAGCCGGTCCTGAACAAGCGGGCCGTCGAGTCCCTGATCAAGGCCGGGGCGTTCGATGCCCTCGGTCACACGCGGAAGGGCCTGCTCGGCGTGTTCGAACACGTCACCGAGACGACGGTGACCCGACGCCGTGAGCGTGACCAGGGGGTGATGAGCCTGTTCGGCGACTGGGCCGGCGCGACCGACGACACGGAGGCCCGGTTCGACGAGCGCCTCCCGGTTCCCGACGTCGAGTTCGCCAAGGCCGAGAAGCTGCGGTTCGAGAAGGAGATGCTCGGGCTGTACGTGTCGGACCACCCGCTGTTCGGTCTGGAGTCCGCCCTGCGCCGCAAGGTCGAGCACGCCATCGCCGACGTCGTCGAGGCCGGCGGCCTCGACGACGGAGCCACCGTGCACGTCGGGGGGATCGTCACCGCCCTGACCCGCAAGTTCACCCGCCGGGGCGACCAGATGGCGGTGTTCGTGCTCGAGGACCTGGGCGCGTCCGTCGAGGTCACGCTGTTCCCGCGCACGCTGACCGAACAGGGGCACAAGCTCGGCGACGACGTCGTCGTCGCCGTGAAGGGGCGCCTCGACCGGCGGGACGAGTCCCGCATCAGCGTGATCTGCCAGTCGATCGAGGTGCTCACCGGACTCGATGCCGGTGCTCCACCGCTGCGCCTGCGCATGCACTCCTCGGCGCTCGACGAACTGTGCATCCAGCGGCTCAAGCGGATCCTGCGTGACCACCCCGGCGACTCGGTCGTCACCGTCGAGCTCGGACCCCAGGTGCTGCGGCTCCCCGACGAGTTCTGCGTCGACGTCGACCGTGCGGTCGGGGAGCTCCGCGTCGCGTTCGGCCACGACGCAGTGGTCCTGTAAGACCCCTTGATTCCCGGGGGGCTGCGCCCCCCGAACCCCCATCGCCGTCCTGCGCAGGCAGGATGTAGCTGGCGCTCGCTCGGCCGGCCGGCGCCTACGGCGCCTTCGGCACCTCGTCCACCTGCACGGTAGAATGTCGCCTTGACCCACGCGCGAGAGGGCGCACCGTCGATCGGGAGAGGGGATATGGCAGTCCAGGTGCAAACGAACGACTCGGCGGCGCTGACCGACGCTGACCTCGACGATTTGGCGTCGATGGGCGGAGCCTTTGGCATCGGCGAGCTTTCGAAGGCCAAGGAGGACTGGGTCCTGATCACGACGGCCCGGATCGACGGCAAGCTCCACGGGTTCACGTTCTCCACGCTCGAGCGCATCGGCGGCACGCCGTGCGTGCTGCTCGGGTTGATGAGCGTGCGCAGGAGCTCCCGCCGGGATCAGGTGCTGCGCGGTTTGATGGCCGAGGCGTACCACCGGGCCCTGATGGCGTTCCCCGACGAGGACGTCGTCATGGGCTCGAGGTTCGTCTCACCGGACGCCCTGGACGCGTTCAAGGAGCTCGACGACGTGACCCCGAGCCCGGGTGTCCGCGCGGTCGGCGAGGAGCGGGCGTGGGGCCGGCGCCTCGCCAAGCGCTTCGACGTCGAGAGCGCCTACGACGAGAAGTCGTTCGTCGTGCGCACCGGCGGGCAGGAGGGCTTCATCGACCACGAGTCGGCCAAGCCGGACGCCGTCGACCCGGCGCGCCGGGCGTTGTTCGACGCCGTACCGGTCGCCAAGGGCGGGTCGCTGATCGTCTACGGCTGGACGATGGCGGAGGATCTCGTCAAGCTCGGGGCTCGCGCCTAACCGACCCGGGGGTCGAGACTTGCCGGAGTTCGCCGACGTCGTTCGCCGGCGGCGGATGACGCGGGCCTTCGACGGGCGCCCGGTGCCGCCCGAGCTGCTCGCCGAGCTGGTCGATCTCAGCTCCCGAGCGCCCAGCGCGGGCAAGACCCAGGGCTGGCATCTGGTGGTGCTCGAGGGTCCGGAGACGGCGCGTTTCTGGGACATCACCCTGCCGCCGATGCGGCGGGGGGCGTTCCGCTGGAAACGGCTCCTGGACGCGCCGGTGATCACGATCCCGCTCGCCGATCCGCGTGCCTACACCGACCGGTACTCGGAGGCCGACAAGAAGGCGACCGGGCTCGGGGCGGGAGTCGACGCCTGGCCGGCTCCGTACTGGACGATCGACGCGTCGATGTCGGTGATGACGATGCTCCTGGCGGCCGAGGCGGTGGGATTGGGCGCGCTGTTCTTCGGCGTGTTCAAGGGCGAGCGTCAGCTGCGTCGCGTGCTCGGCATCCCGTCGGCCATGGAGGTGCTCGGCGCGGTCGCGCTGGGCTGGCCGGTCGTCAACGAGGAGACGGGTGAGATCTCGCGCGGCGGCGCGGACTCCTCCGGACTCGACAGCACGAGCCCCACCGGCTCGGGCCGCTCGGCCACCCATCGCCGGCGGACGCCCGACGAGATCATCCATCGCGGCGGCTGGCGAGCCTCCACCCCCACCTGACGTCCCGACCGGTTCTTGCATCTACTTGGCGCGCCAGGACGCGCAGTCCAGATGCAAGTTCACGGCAGTTGAGCCCGTAGGCCCTCCGGGGTTTCCTGCGGCGCCCGGCAGGCGTAGTCCCGACACACGTAGGCCCGCCCGTCGGCGCGAGCCTCCCAGAGCGGAGAGTCGTAGCGGTCCCCCCACGCCAGCACGACGCCGGGGCGCCAGCGCTCGGCCACGACGGCGACGAGATCCGGACGCTCGCCGGCGACGACGACCTCGGTGGCACCGGCGCGCCGCAGCTCGGCCGCGGCGAGAGCGAGCGAGAACGCCGGCGGCGCCTGTTCGACCACGGCCGCGACCAGCTGCAGGATGCGGTCGCCGTGATTGGCGTAGCGGGCCTCGCCCGTGAGCGCGGCGAGCCGGTAGAGCGCCACGGCGGCGGTCGAGTTCGCCGACGGGGTGGCGTTGTCGAACAGCTCCTTCTGGCGGGCGACGAGCGTCTCGCCGTCGTCCGGTGTCGTGAACAGCCCGCCGTGGTCGACGTCCCAGAAATGGTCGAGCATGAGGTCGGCGACCGCGCGCGCCTCGGCGATCCAGCGCGCCTCGCCGGTGCACTCGGCGAGCCGGACGAACGCGTCGACGAGGGCCGCGTGGTCGGCGGCCAGCGCGGCGTGCCGGGCCGGCGGGTCGCCGTCGGCGTGCCACGAGCGGAGCCAGCGCCCGTCGGGTCGGCGCAGCTCACGGAGCAGGAAGTCGGCCGTCTCGGCGGCGGCGGTGATCCAGTCCGGCCGGCCGAGCAGCCACCCGGCCTCGGTGAGGGCGGCGACCCACAGGGCGTTCCACTCAGTGAGCACCTTGCCGTCGAGCCCGGGCCGGGCGTCGCTCCTCGCGGGTCGCGAACAGGCGCTGGCGCGCCGCCTCGATCTCCGGCGGACGGGCGAACTGTCCCCGTGCGTGCAGGCGGTTGGGGATCGAACGGCCCTCGAAGTTGCCGGCCGGCCGGATGCCGTAGAACTCGAGGGCGGCGTCGGCGTCGCCGTCGAGCACGGCCCGCACCTCCTCGACGGTCCACGTGTGGAACAGGCCCTCGTGACCGTGACCGTCGGGGCCCGGCGAGTCGGCGTCCTCGGCGGAGGAGATCCCGCCCGCCGGCTGGCGCAGGTCACGGAGGACGTACTCCACGGTCTCGGTCACGACCTGGTGCCAGCGCGGCTCGTCGAGCGCGGACGCCGCGTGCGCGTACACCCGCACCAACAGCGCCTGGTCGTAGAGCATCTTCTCGAAGTGCGGCACGAGCCATTGCCGGTCGACCGAGTAGCGGGCGAAGCCCCCACCGATGTGGTCGTACATGCCGCCCGACGCCATTGCATCGAGTGAGACGGTGACGATCTCTCGCGCTCGCTCGTCCGCGGTGCGCAGGTACCACAACAGCACCAGATCGAGGCTCATCGTCGACGGAAACTTCGGCGCCGCGCCGAAGCCGCCCCACTCGGCGTCGAACGTGCCGGCGAGCGCACCCACGGCCTGCTCGATCTGGGCCTCGCCGACCACGTGGCCAGCAGGACGCAGCCGGGCGGTGCGCGAGATCGCCTCGCGCAGCGCCGTGGCGTTCTTGGCGAGGTCGTCCCGCCGGTTGCGCCAGGCGTCGTCGACGGCCTCCATGAGCTTGAGGAACTGCGGCTTGGGGAAGTAGGTCCCGCCGTAGAACGGCTCGCCCGCGGGCGTGAGGAAGGCCGTCATCGGCCATCCACCGCGACCCGTCATCGCCTGCACCGCGTCCATGTAGATGGCGTCGACGTCCGGGCGCTCCTCGCGGTCGACCTTGATGTTGACGAAGCGGCGGTTCATCTCGGTGGCCACCTCGTCGTCCTCGAACGACTCGTGGGCCATCACGTGGCACCAGTGGCAGGCCGAATAGCCGACCGACAGGAGGACCGGGACGTCCCGCTCCCGCGCCGCGGCGAACGCCTCCGGTCCCCACGCGTACCAGTCGACGGGGTTGTCGCGGTGCTGACGGAGGTACGGCGACGTCTCCTCGGCGAGGCGGTTCACCCCGTCGACGCTACCGACGAGCTACCCGAGCAGGTTCGCCGTCCCCGACACGTCGGTCGTCCCGCGGAAGAGCAACCAGACCACCAACGGGATCACGATCCACGCCAGCACGCTGAGGGCGATGGCGTAGGCCGCGAAGTTGTACGACTCGTCCTTCGGCGGATTGCCGGCGGCGCCGATGGTGTCCCACAGCGCCCGCATCGGTTGGTCCGTCGAGAGCCGGATGCGGCGACGAGCGACGCCGGCGGCGAACAGGGCGATCCAGGCGAGGGCGACGAGCACGAGCACGATCGCCAGCCCGGTCAACACCACGCCGGCGGGCGTGCTGACGGCCGAGCGGGCGAAGCCCTGCAGTCCCGAGGCGAGACCCGAGAGAAAGGCCCCGGTGAGCAGGAAGGCGGGCAGCCCGATCGGGTTGCCCCGGAGCCCCACCTCCACCCGTGTCGCCTCGATCCGGGCCCGGCGCAGGCTGACGTGCTCGGGCGACCCCCACACCGAGTTCGCCTCGCGGCGCTCGTACAGCTTGCGGATGTTGGAGATCAGCCGGTTCTGATGACCCTTGACGATCCAGCGGGTGACGAACTGCACGAGGTAGCTGGTGACCGGCTGCAACGGGCCGAGGCGGGGGAGCCGGGCCTGTCGGGCGCCGTTGCGGTCGAGCACCTCGAGCGAGCGCATCGCCATGCGGTGGGCCTCGTCGAAACGATCCGGCCGCCAGAGCGGCCTGATCTTGGAGAGCTCGCTGACGATGTCCTGCTCGACCCGGCCGGAACCGCCGATCTCCTCCAGCAATCGCCCCTTCTCCTCCGGAGAGTCGGCGCGCAGCACGCGGAGAGCGTCGATCCGGTCGAGGAGCGCCTGGTCGTCCTCAATGGGCTGGGCCGTCGGGGCGCGGAGCTCCGTCGTTGCCGTCGGATCGGCCATCGGGCGCGAAGGTAGCCCGCTACGGTCGCTCCCATGTCCGGGCTTCTCGCTGGTAAGCACGTCGTCGTGACCGGTGTCCTGACGGACGCCTCGATCGCCTTCTCGGTCGCCCGGCTGGCCCAGGACGAGGGCGCCGAGATCGTGCTCACCGGGGCCGGTCGGGCCCTCAGCCTGACCCAGCGCACGGCCCGCAAGCTGGCTGGCGACGTCGACGTGCTCGAGCTCGACGTCACGGTCCCCGACCACCTCGTCGCCGTTCGCGAGGCGCTCGCCGAGCGTTGGGGGCGCGTCGACGGTGTGCTCCACTCGATCGGATTCGCGCCCGCCGTGTGTCTCGGCGACGACTTCATGGCGGCCACGTGGGACGACGTCTCCGTCGCCCTGCACGTGTCGACGTACTCGCTCAAGGCGCTCGCCGACGCCTTCGTCCCGCTGATGACGAGCGGCGGATCGTTCGTCGGGCTCGACTTCGACAACTCGCGGGCGTTCCCCGCGTACAACTGGATGGGCGTCGCCAAGTCGGCGCTGCAGAGCTTGAGCCGCTACCTCGCCAAGGAGCTTGGTCCGAGCGGGATCCGCTCGAACCTCGTCTCCGCCGGCCCGTTGCGCACGATGGCAGCCAAGAGCATCCCGAGCTTCGCCAAGTTCGAGGAGATCTGGGACGAGCGGGCGCCGCTCGGCTGGGACATCACGAACCCCGAACCGGTGGCACGGGCGTGCGTGAGCCTGCTGTCGGACTGGTTCCCGGCGACCACGGGCGAGGTGGTCCACGTCGACGGCGGTTTCCACGCCGTCGGCGCCTGAGTGCTCGCGATTGTTCGGAGTCCTGATCGCGCTGCGCGCGACTGGGGCGGCTCAGAACCACCTCTGTCCCTTAGAGTCCGGGTCGATGCGCATCGGGATTTTCGGCGGCACCGGACCGGCCGGCAGCAGCCTCGCCGCCCGCCTGGCCAGCGTTGGGTACGAGGTCGTCATCGGTTCGCGCTCGAAGTACCGGGCGATGGAGGTGTGCGACCGGCTGATCGAGCAGGCGCCGGAGCTGAGTGAGCGTCTGCTCCCGGGCGACAACGCCAGTGCCGCCCAATGTGACCTCGTGATCAACGCCACGCCGTGGGACTCGGCCGCGACCACCGCCCAGGAGCACGCCGAGGCGTTGACCGGCAAGATCGTCGTCAGCATGGCCAACGCGCTCGTCCGCGTCGGGCACGAGTTCCAGCCGCTCGTGCCACCGCGGGGCAGCGTCGCCGCTCACGTGCAGGCTGCGGTGCCCGGCTGCCACGTGGTCGCCGCCTTCCACCACCTGCCGGCGAAGGAGCTCGGCCACCTCGACCAGCCGATCGACTCCGACGTCCTGATCTGCGGTGACGACCACGACGCCGTCGCCCAGGTCAGCGAGATCGTGGCCAAGATCCCCGGCTGCCGCCCACTCGACGCCGGCGAGCTGTCCAACGCCACCGCGATCGAGGCGTTCACCGCGGTGCTGCTCCAGCTCAACGTGCGGTACAAGACGCGGGTCGCGCCCAAGCTCACTGGCATCCGCCGTGATCCGAGGGCCCCGACCGTGCCGGAGTGATGGCGCCGCTGACCGACTCCCCGATGCGGCTGTACGACACGGCCCGCCAGGCGATCGTGCCGTTCACGCCCGGTTCCAACGTGCTGATGTACACGTGCGGGATCACGCCGTACGACGCCACCCACCTCGGGCACGCGGCGACGTTCCTCGCCTACGACGTGCTGCAGCGCCGCCTGATCGACCGCGGGCACACCGTCACGTGCGTGCGCAACGTCACCGACGTCGACGATCCCCTGTTCGCCAAGGCGCGGGAGCTCGGGGTCCACTACCTCGATCTGGCCGCCGGCGAGGAGAGCCGGTTCGAGGCCGACCTCGCCGCGTTGAACGTGCTGCCGGTGGTCTCGACGCCCCGGGCGTCGTCGGCGATCCCCGACATCCGGGGCTTCATCGGCATGGTGCTCGACCGCGGCTACGCCTACCAGTCGAACGGGGCCGTGTACTTCGACGTCTCCAAGTTCGACTCGTTCGGCACCGTCAGCAATTACAGCCGGGAGGACATGCTCGCCCTCGCCCGCCAGCGGGGCGGGGACGTCGACAACGCCGACAAGCGCGACCCGCTCGACTTCGTGCTGTGGCAACCGTCGGCGCCCGACGAGCCGTCGTGGGACACGCTGTGGGGGCCGGGCCGGCCGGGCTGGCACATCGAGTGCAGCGCGCTCGCCCTCCGGGAGCTCGGGACGACGATCGACCTGCACGGCGGCGGGACCGACCTGATCTTCCCGCACCACGAGTGCGAGCGGGCGCAGTCGGAGGCGGCCACCGGCGAGCCGTTCGTCCGCCACTGGATGCACACCGCGCTGATCGGCAAGGACGGCCAGAAGATGTCGAAGAGTCTCGGCAACCTCGTGTTCGTCGACGCGCTGCGCAAGGAGTGGGACCCGATGGCGATCCGGCTTGGGATCGTCGAGCACCACTACCGCACCGAGTGGGAGTGGGACGAGGATCTGATGCCACGGTCCACGAAGCGGCTGGACGCGTGGCGCGGCGCGGCAGAGGGGCGCGCCGGCGACGTGCTCGACGAGGTGCGGTCCGCCCTCGACGACGACCTCGACACGCCGCGCGCCGTCGCGGCCATCGACGACGCCGCCGAACGGGGCGAGAACGTTCAGCCGGCGGCGGACCTCCTGGGCGTCCTGCTCGACTGATGCTCGCTCGGGAGCGACAGGCCGCGCCCGGTGTTTACGATGACGGGATGGGCGAGCAGGCCGGCGCGGGAAAGGCACAGCACCGGACCCGCCGGGTCGTCGGCCCGATCGCTCGCCGGCTGTGGCGCATCGAGACCAAGGGCTATGAGGGCCTGCCCGCGGAGGGGCCGGCGATCCTGTGCCCGAACCACATCTCGTTCCTCGACTCGGCGTTCCTCATGCTGACGGCGCCGCGCAACATCAGCTTCGTCGGCAAGGCGGAGTACATGGACTCGTGGAAGACCAAGCACCTCTTCCCGGCGATGGGCATGATCCCGATCGACCGGTCGGGGGGCGAGCGGTCGCAATCGGCCCTCGACCTCGCCGCCGAGGTCCTCGAGCGCGGCGAGCTGTTCGGAGTCTTCCCGGAGGGCACGCGCAGCCGTGACGGCGCGCTGTACAAGGCGCGCACGGGCGCGGCCCGGCTGGCGACCCGCATCAGGTGCCCGATCTACCCGGTCGGCATCGTCGGCACGGCCGAGATCCAGCCGCCCGGCGCCCGGGTGCCGAAGCCGTTCAAGTCGTGCTCGATCACGATCGGACCGCCGATCCACCCCGACCGCTACCGCGGCCGCGGCGAGCCGCACCTCGCCTGGCGCTCGATGATGGACGAGGTCATGTTCGAGATCCGGGAGCTCACCGGGCAGGAGTACCGCGACCACTACGCCGGCGAGCCGCCGGAGACCGAACGGCCAGTCGTCGCCCGGCCGGCGAGCGTGGCCGAGCCGGCGCCGGCGCGGGAACGCGAGCTCGTCGGCGCGAGCTGAACGTTCGGGCTCGGCTCGCGGAGCCGCTCGTAGACTTTCCGCTCGATGAGCAGCCCGATCACGATCACCCTCCCTGACGGATCATCCCGCGAGTACCCCGCCGGGACGACCGCGGGTGACGTCGCCGCCTCGATCGGCAGCCGGCTCGCCCGATCGGCGGTCGCCGCAACCGTCGACGGCGACGAGGTCGACCTCGGGCGCCCGCTCCCCGACGGCGCGGCGGTGGCGATCGTCACCGACGACAGCGAGGCGGGCCGGCACGTCCTGCGACACTCGACCGCCCACGTGATGGCCCAGGCCGTCACCCAGCTCTTCCCGGGCGCCAAGTTCTCGATCGGACCGGCGATCGAGAACGGCTTCTACTACGACTTCGACCTTCCCGGCGGACGCACGTTCAGCGACGACGACCTGGCCTCGATCGAGGCTCGCATGCGCGAGATCATCGACGAGGACCAGCCCTTCGTGCGGGCGGAGCTGTCCGCCGACGAAGCGCTCGAGGTGTTCGCCGACCAGCCCTACAAGATCGAGATCATCCAACGGGTGAGCGCCGAGGACGTCGACGCGCTCGACTCGGGCGAAGCCGCGGCGGGTGGAACGGTCAGCATCTACCGGAACTCGCCGGACTTCGTCGACCTCTGCCGCGGCCCGCACGTGCCGACGACGGGCCGGCTCGGCCACTTCAAGCTGCAGAAGGTCGCGGGCGCGTACTGGCGGGGCAACGAGCGTGGCCCAATGCTCCAGCGCATCTACGGCACGGCGTGGGAGTCCGACCGGGCGGTCAAGGAGCACCTCGAGCGGCTCGCCGAGGCCGAGAAGCGCGACCACCGCAAGCTGGCGACGGAGCTCGACCTGTTGAGCTTCCCGACCGAGCTCGGCGGCGGCCTCGCGGTGTGGCATCCCAAGGGGGCCATCGTCCGCAAGCTGATGGAGGACTACAGCCGCCAGCGCCATCAGGACGGTGGCTACGAGTTCGTCGTCACGCCGCACCTCTCCAAGGCCCAGCTGTTCGAGACCAGCGGCCACCTCTCCTGGTACGCCGAGGGCATGTACCCGCCGATGGAGATGGACAACGGCACGTACTACATGAAGCCGATGAACTGCCCGATGCACTGCCTGATCTTCCGGTCGCGGCAGCGCAGCTACCGAGAGCTCCCGCTGCGGCTGTTCGAGCTCGGCACGGTCTACCGCTACGAGCGGGCCGGCACGCTCCACGGCCTGATGCGCATCCGTGGGTTCACGCAGGACGACAGCCACATCTACTGCACCCGTGAACAGGCAGCCGACGAGATCGCGTCGCTGCTCGACTTCGTGTTGTCGGTGCTGCGGGCGTTCGGTTTCGACGAGTTCACGTTCAACCTGTCGACGAAGGACCCCGAGAAGTACGTCGGGACCGACGACGGGTGGGAGGAGGCCACCGAGTCGCTACGCCTCGCCCTCGACCGCCACGGCCTCGAGTACGAGGTCAAGGAAGGCGACGCCGCCTTCTACGGACCGAAGATCGACATCGACGTGCGCGACGCGATCGGACGCACGTGGCAGCTGTCGACGATCCAGTACGACTTCAACCACCCGGAGCGGTTCGACCTCGAGTACGTGGGCGCCGACAACGCCCGCCACCGCCCGATCATGTTGCACCGTGCCCTGTTCGGGTCGATCGAGCGCTTCTTCGGCGTGCTGCTCGAGCACTACGCGGGCGCCTTCCCGACGTGGCTCGCGCCGGTGCAGGTCCGCGTCCTCCCCGTCGCCACGGCGCACGAGGAGTACGCCGAGAAGGTCGCGTCCCGCGTCCGCGACGCGGGTGGGGCCCGCGTCGACGTCGTGGGCGCCGGCGACCCGCTCGGCAAGCGCATCCGCGCCGCCAAGCTGGAGAAGCTCCCGTACGTGCTCGTCGTCGGCGACGACGACGTGGCGGCGGGGACGGTCGGCGTCAACCCGCGGGGCGGCGAGGTCGAGCGGGGCGTCGACCTGGAGACGTTCGTCGCCCGTCTCGCCGACGAGATCACCGTGACGTCGGCCCAGGCGCTGCACGCCTGAGCCGATGGGTCTCGAGCACCTCTGGAACGGCTGGCGGGCGTCGTACGTCACGAGCGGCGGGGCCGCGGCGGGGGTTGCCCACGACGACGTCGAGAGCGGCCGGGGCAGCGTGTTCACGCGCATCCTCCGCTCGGGACTGCCCGACGACGAGACGCACATCGTCCACCGGGGCGAGCGCTGCTTCGTGGTGCTGAACGCGTTCCCGTACTCGGTCGGCCACCTGCTCGTGCTGCCGTATCGGGAGGTCGGCGAGCTCGAGGACCTCGAGTCCGCTGAAGTGGCCGAGCTGTGGGCGACCGTCACCGACGCCGTCGTCGCGCTCAAGCGCGCCTACCGCCCCGAGGGCGTCAACGTCGGGGTCAACCTCGGGCGACCGGCCGGCGGGAGCGTGAGCGACCACCTGCACGTCCACGTCGTGCCGCGGTGGACGGGTGACTCGAACTTCATGACCGCGACGGCGAACACCCGCACGCTGCCGGAGGCGCTTCCCGACACTGCGGCCAACCTGCGCGCGACGTGGCCGTCCGGCGATCGCTGACGCTCCGGCGGGTGCTCAAGCGGGTGCTGCTCGCACTCGCCATCGTCTTCGTCGCAATCCAGTTCGTGCCGTACGGGTGGTGGCACGAGAACCCGCCGGTGGTCGACGGGGCGCCGTGGCCCGACCCGGCGGCCGAGGCGGTCGCCCGCTCGTCGTGCTACGCGTGCCACAGCAACGAGACCGACTGGCCGCTGTACTCCTACGTGGCGCCGATGTCGTGGCTCGTCCGGTCCGACGTCGAGAGCGGCCGGGACGAGTTCAACTTCTCCGAGTGGGATCGTTCCGCGGGCGACGCCGACGACGCGATCGAGGTGATCGAGGACGGGTCGATGCCACCCGACCGGTACACCCTCATCCACCGTGACGCGTCGTTGTCGGTGGAGGAGCGCGACGTGCTGATCAGCGCGCTGCTGGCGATGGGGGAGCGGGACAACAGCGGTCGCGACGGCGGCGACAACAGTGGCCCCGGTGGCGGCGACGACTGAGAGCAAGCGCCGCCAGGCGCTCGCTCTCGTCTGTGCTCTGCCTCCGACGACCCCGCAAATGGTCCCCACCTTCGGCCGCGGCTGCTTTGCCCCGGGGGTACACGGGGGCGGAGCCCCCGTGGGTGGCCATAGCCTGATCGCGATGTCCGCCGGTGAGGACCATCGGGACGAGCTGCCCGACGACTTGAACGCCGCCGGCTACGTCGGGCCGTACCGGTTCCCGGACAACTCGCGGCGGCGAATCCCCGGTGTGATCTACCTGGTCATCGCGGCCGTGTGCGTCGTCGTCTGGCTCGTCGGCCGCGACCGCTCGCCGATCGTCAACTCCGGCTGGCTGTGGGCGGCGGCGCTGCTCACCGCGGTCGGGGCGTACTCGCTCTCGTCGGGCTGGCGAATGCGCGTCGACGAACGCGAGGCGCTGGTCGCGGCGCAGCAGGCCGTGGGCTTCCCGGTCGGCCACGCCTCGGCACAGCAGGTGTGGCGCGGGCTGCGCAGCCGGCCGACCTGGCGCGTGCTGTGCTACTCGGCGGAGGACCCCCCGGCCCGACGCGGTCTCGTGCTCGTGGACGCGATCGACGGCCAGGTCATCGAGCACCTCGTCGAGGACAACCCGGAGCGGTGGTCGGCGAGCCCACCGGAGCGACAGGCCGGCTGATGCGCATTGCCATCGGCACCGACGAGGCGACCGCCGTGACCGATGCGATCGAGCGGCACGTCACCGACGCCGGGCACGAGCTCGTCGTCGTTGGCCGGGGCTCACCGTGGCCGGACGTCGGCCACGGGGTGGGTGCGGCGGTGGCGGACGGCCAGGCCGACCGGGGGATCGTGTGGTGCTGGACGGGCACGGGCGTGTCGATCGCCGCCAACAAGGTGCCAGGCGTGCGCGCCGCGCTGTGCACCGACCCGGAGACCGCCCGCGGTGCCCGCAAGTGGAACGACGCCAACGTGCTGGCCATGGGGTTGCGCCTGACGTCGGAACCGGTGGCCGTCGAGATCGTCGACGCCTTCCTGGCGACCGATCCCGACGGGACGGAGACGGCCAACATCGCCGCCGTCGAACCCACCTGACCCCATCGGAGGTTTTCGCTTCACCCGAGGGTTTGGCGACCCGAGGGGCGCCGCAAACCCTCGGATGCCCAGGAAATTGGATCGCGTCGGTGACACGAGGGCCGGTCGGCTCATTAGGAGCGAACCATCGCTCGGCCGCCGGTCGGGCGCGCACCCCAGAGAAAGGCACAACCCCCCATGCGCCGCAAATTCCTCGTCCCGTCGATCCTGGCGGGCCTCTCCCTCGCCGCCCTGGCGGCCGTCCCCGCCCAGGCGAACCTGTTCAAGAGCGGCAGTGACTGCGCCC
This sequence comes from uncultured Acidimicrobiia bacterium, assembly GCA_963827075.1. GTDB lineage: Bacteria > Actinomycetota > Acidimicrobiia > Acidimicrobiales > Ilumatobacteraceae > JALZMG01. The sequence continues at coordinate 228,775 of CAWGZN010000008.1, forward strand.
GGAGCCGGTCGTTCGAACGCGATCTCGACGTTGTCGGTCTCACCGCCGACGGCAAGCTCGTCTGCTTCGAGGACGACAAGCCGCGAGACACCGATCGGATCGGCACGGTCAGCGGCCTCCAGACCGACACCAAGCTCGTCGGCATCGACTATCGCCCCGCGACCGGCGACCTCTATGGGCTCGGTGACGCCGGTGGCGTGTACATCGTCGACCCGTCGTCCGCCGAGGCGTCGCTGCGGGCCCGCTTGAACGTGGCGCTGCAGGGCGCCCAGTTCGGAGTCGACTTCAACCCGACCGTCGACCGCCTGCGGATCGTGTCGGACGCCGGCCAGAACCTGCGGGCCAACGTCGTCGACGGCACGACCAGCGTCGACGGTCCGCTCAACTACCTGGGCCCGCCGCCGGTCAACCCGGCGCTCGGCGTCACCGGCGTCGCCTACACGAACAACGACGCCGATCCGAACACGGCCACGACGCTGTTCGACATCGACACGTCGCTCGATCAGATCGCCGTCCAGGCGCCGCCGAACGCCGGCACGCTGAACCCGACCGGCAAGCTGCTCGTCGACGCCAGCAGCCCGGTGGGCTTCGACATCTACAGCACGATCGACTCGACCGGGACCACGGTCGACAACGACGCCTTCGCCTCGCTGACCACGGCGAGCAGCAGCGCGTTCTACTCGATCGACCCGCTGACCGGCCGGGCGTCGAAGGTCGGCTCGTTCCGCGTTCAGGTCGTGGACATCGCGATCCCGCTCGACCAGCGCTGACCGCAGCCCTCCACGAGAAAGGTTTCTCCCCCATGCCCAAGAAGAAGCTCATCCTTCCCGCGCTCGCGGCCGCTCTCGCGGCCGTGGGCCTCGGGGCCGTCCCCACCGAGGCCCGGGGCGGCCCGGCGAACGACTGCACGACGAACCGTGCCGCCGAGACCCAGCTCGACATCGTCGGCCTCACGGCCGGCGGCCGGCTCGTCTGCTTCGAGCAGAACCGTCCCCGAGGGGCCGACGTGATCGGGCAGATCAGCGGCCTGCAGACCGACACGAGGCTCGTCGGGATCGACTACCGCCCGGCGACCGCCGTGCTCTACGGCCTCGGCAACGCCGGTGGGATCTACGTCGTCAACCCGACGAACGGCCGGGCGTCCCTGCGGGCCCGCCTGAACACCGCCCTCCAGGGCACCCAGTTCGGGGTCGACTTCAACCCGACCGTCGACCGGCTGCGCATCGTGTCGAACACGGGTCAGAACCTGCGGGCCAACGTCGACGACGGCACGACGACCGTCGACGGCCCGCTCAACTACCTCGGTCCGCCACCGGTCAGCCCGGCGCTCGGCGTCACCGGCGTCGCCTACACGAACAACGACGTCGATCCGAACACGGCGACCACGCTGTTCGACATCGACTCGTCGCTCGACCAGGTCGCCGTGCAGGCGCCGCCGAACGCCGGGACGCTCAACCCGACCGGCAAGCTGCTCGTCGACACCGGCTCCAGCGTCGGGTTCGACATCTACAGCACGATCGCGATGACCGGCATGACCGTCGACAACGACGCCTTCGCCTCGTTGCGGACGAACGGGGTCAGCCGGTTGTACTCGATCGATCCGCTGACCGGTCGGGCCTGGTTCGCCGGGCGCTTCCGGCTCCCGGTCGTCGACATCGCCATTCCGCTCGACCAGCGCTGAGCGGACCGGCGGGCATCCGTCCCTCGGCGCCTCCCACCACGGGTGGGGTGGGAGGCGACCGAGGGACACGACCATCCAGGGGTGGGGCATCCGGGGCCGGTCGGGAACCGAACGTTCGGCATGGAGTGTCGCCTGGCGATGAACGACGACGCTCTGCGCGCGGTGGTGAGGCGGGCGGCCCAACGTGATCCGCAGGCGTGGGACCAGCTGTACCGACGGTCGTACCAACGGCTGTTCAGCTACGCACGACGGCGGCTGCCCGACGCGGCCGCCGCCGAGGATGCGGTGAGCGAGACGATGACCCGGGCCCTCGACAGCATCGACCGCTTCCGCTGGCGGGGTGCCGGGTTCGACGGGTGGCTGTACGGGATCGCCCGCAACGTGATCCTCGAGGCGGGCAGGCGGTGGCCACGAAATGGTGGTGTGATCGAGGACGGCCCGGCGATCGAACGGGGCCCTGAGGACGAGATCGTCGCCCGCGACCAGGCCGCGGCGGTCCGGGCCGCCTTCGAGCGGTTGGGTCCCGACGAGCAGGAGCTGCTCGTGCTGCGGGTGCAGGGCGGGTTGAGCTCGGAGGAGGTCGGGGCTCTGATCGGCAAGCGCCCAGGCGCCGTGCGCATGGCTCAGGCCCGAGCCCTCCAACGCCTGCGCACCGAGATCCGGTTCTGATCGCGATTTCGGGTCAGGCGCGTGATCGTTCTCATTGCGGTTTCTGGGCGCAGACGTTCTCAGCGCTCGCGAAGAATCGCGCCCAGAAAGCTTGCTGAGACGATTCGCCGGGTCGCGTCGACGCCCGCTACGGAGGTCCCTTCCAGCGCTCCTCGCAACCGAGAGGGCGCGGGAAGTGACCGTGTCGAGCCCCATTGATGCTCGCTCTGAGACCATTCCCGCCCAGTTCGGGTCGATCAGTCGTCCTGGTCGGACTCGGTGGTGGCGGCGATGCGGCGGAGGACGCCCCCGACGGCGAGGGCCTGCTCACGGAGGGTGGAGAGGGACGCGTTGTCCCAGTCCTCGGAGCGACGGGCCTGGATCGCGTCGGCCACGGCGTTGGCATCGGACGACGTCCCGAGGACCGCCGCGGCGGCGTCGATGTGGCTGCGCAGCTCACCGACGAGGCCGCTCACGCTCGACTCTGGGGCGTCCCCGATCGCCTCCCGCAGCCGGCGGGCGAGCGACCGGAACGTGACGGCGAGATCCGCGGGGCTCGAACCACTCACGGACGCAGCTTCGCACGCCGAACGCGCTCCACGTGATAGCGGTGGACGCCCGACTAGCCTGAGTGGCGTGTTCGACGGCAAGTTCCGCAGGCCGATCGACAAGGCGGTCAAACCCATCGGCGACAGCCTCCGCCGCACCGGGCTGTCGCCCGACCACCTCACGATCGCCGGGCTGGTCGTCGGGATCGGGGCGGCGTTCGCGATCGGCGCCGGCTACCTGCAGCTCGGCCTGCTCCTGGTCGTCCTGGCGGCGCTGCCCGACCTCCTCGACGGGGCCCTCGCCAAGGCCTCGGGCGAGGCGAGCCAGCGGGGAGCGTTCTTCGACTCCACCGTCGACCGGGTCACCGACGCAGTCTTGCTCGGTGGCGTCGCCTGGTACGTCGCCGGCCACGAGTCGGCCCACCTGACCCTGCTGCCGTTCGCCATCCTGGCCCTCTCGTCGTTGATCTCGTATCAGCGGGCGAAGGCGGAATCACTCGGGCTCGACGCCAAGGGCGGGTTGATGGAGCGGGCCGAGCGGGTGGTACTGCTGTGTCTCGGGCTGCTCTTCGAGAGCCTGCTCATCCCGGTGTTGTGGTTGATGCTCGCCCTCACCGCGGTCACGGCCGTGCAGCGCTTCGTCAAGGTGTGGCGGCAGGCGCAGGTGGCCCCGGTCACTGCGGCACGCATCGAGCTGCGGCGGTCGCGCCGGGCGAGCCGCCGGGTCGCGCGCAGCGAGCGCCGCCGGACCCGCGTGCCACGCCGTCGTCCCTGATGCTGCGCCAGCCATCGCGGTGAGCGAACCGTCCGGCGTCTCCGAGCGGGGACGGGTCGAGCGACTGTCGGCGGCCGTCGCCGTCGGCAGCTTCCGGACCGGGACCCTCGTCGCCCGGATGCTGCCCGGCTTTCTCGCCGACGGACTGGCGATGCCGATCGGGCTCGGCGCCAGCTTCGCCAACGCCGAGCGTCGGGCGATGATCGCCCGCCACCTGCAGCGGGTCGACCCGACGCTGAGCGGGTGGCGGCTGCGTCAAGCGGTGCAGGAGGCGTTCGACTCGTACGCCCGCTATTGGATCGACGGGCTGCGGCTCCCGTCACTGTCGTCGCGAACGGTCGCCGCGGGGTACACCAGCGACGGCTTCGAACACGTCGCCGGCGCGATCGAGCGGGGCACCGGGGCGATACTCGCTCTGCCCCACCTCGGAGGGTGGGAGTGGGCCGGACGCTGGCTCGCCGACTCCGGCTACGCCAACACCGTGATCGTCGAGCGGATCGATCCGCCCGAACTGTTCGACTGGTTCGTCGCGTGGCGAAGGGAGCTGGGCATGAACGTGGTTCCGCTCGGTCCGGAAGCGGGACGGGCGGCGTTGCACGCGCTCCGGTCCAACGAAGTCGTCTGCCTGCTGTGTGATCGCGACATCAAGCGCTCAGGGGTCGAGGTCGACTTCTTCGGGGAGCGGACGACGCTCCCCGCCGGTCCGGCGACGCTCGCGCTGCGCACGGGCGCGCCGATCCTGCCCGTCGGCGTCTACTTCACCCGCCGAGTGAACGGCCATCACGCCGTCATCCGCCCTCCGGTCCCGGCGACGCGTGGGGGGAGCCTGCGCGAGGACGTCACCCGGGTGACACAAGCACTGGCGCACGAGCTCGAGGTCCTGATCCGCCGGGCGCCGGAGCAGTGGCACCTGTTCCAGCCGAACTGGCCGTCCGACCCGGGGTACGGCCGCTGACGTGCGCGGGCGTCGGAAACATCTCCCTGGACAACGACGACCCGCTGACCTTGATCGGCCTCACGTTCGCTCTGCTCGAGTACGAGCTCGACGGGCGGCACTACGAGACCGAGCTCGACCACAGCTACCAGCTGGGGTCCTGCTCCGACTCGACGCTCACGTCGGACGCCTAGCGTATGATCCCGCATCTGCCGATCGGAAGCGGAAGCGATCGATGAACCTGCCCGGTGACCCTCTCCAGCCGCCGCCTCCGTTTCAGCAGCCGTACGCGCCGCCACCGCCGCCGGCGTTCGGTGCGAACCAGCAGCCCACGACTGACGGACTGGCCGTCGCCGGCATGGTCCTCGGCATCGTCGGTCTCTTCCTCGGGTTCCTGTGGGTGGTGCTGCCCATCCTCGCCGTCATCTTGAGCGCCGTGGCCCTGCACCACATCAACAACTCCAACGGCTGGCGCAGCGGGAGCGGGATGGCGATCGCCGGGCTCACCACGGGCATCATCGGCGTCGGCTTCTGGGGCCTGGTGTTCCTCTTCGTGCTCCCGGCGTGAGGGCGATTCAGGACTGTACGCAGCCCGGCGGTAGTTGTACGATACATGCAACCCCGCCCTCTACGGGGTGACCGATCCTCGGCGTCGGCCGATCCCCAAACCAGTCGCCGGCGCCGAGGGTCGTGTATCAAGCCGAGCAGAGCGGGTACCGGCCCGCAGCAGACGAGACCTTCTCGCTCGGCTCACGACCCCCGGCTCGCAGCGTGGCCGGGGGTCGTCGCGTGCGGCCAACGTCACGGTCGCGGACCCAGGACTCCGGCCTACAGTCGGAGTGTGGCCCAGCTCGACGCGGCGAATCGCGCCAAGCTCCCGAACAGTGCGTTCGCCTACATCGACTCCCACGGCAAGCGGCGGCTGCCGATCCACGACGCGGCCCACGTGCGCAACGCCCTCGCCCGCTTCGGTCAGGTCCACTTCGAGGACGACGCGGCCCGCGACCGCGCCCGTGACCGGCTGCTGAGGGCGGCCAAGCGCTTCGGCATCGTGCCGGTCGGGTTCATCACCGGCCAGCTCGAGTCCGAGCGTGAGCGGGGCACGCGCGGGGCGGTGATCCTGCCGTCGGGATTCGTGACGATGCTGCTCACGGACATCGAGTCCTCCACCGGATTGCTGGAGCGTCTCGGCGACGGCTATGGCGAGCTGCTCACCGACGTGCGGTCCCTCCTCCAGGAGTCCGCGACGGCGCGGCACGGTTCCGTGGTGGAGACGAGAGCGGATGAGTTCTTCGCCGCCTTTGCCTCGCCCGCTGCCGCCCTCGACACCGCGATCGCCATCCAGCGCCAGCTCGGCGAGCAACGCTGGCCGGGCGAGCTCGAGGTCCGCGTGCGGATCGGGATCCACAGTGGCTATCCCACGCTCTCGGAGGCCAACTACATCGGCATGGCCGTGCACACCGCGGCTCGGGTCTCGGCGGCGGCGCACGGTGGGCAGATCCTCACGTCGGGTGACACCCGGGAGGCGTTGACGGGGTTGATGCCCGACGGCGTCACGTTCCGCCGTCTCGGCGAGTTCCGACTGCGTGGCATCACGTCACCGGTCGGGCTGCACCAGGTCCGGGCGAAGGGATTGTCGACCCGCTTCCCGCCACCACGATCGGCGGTAGACGTCCGGATGCCATGATGGCGACGACACCGAGTGGTCAGCAGCAATGGAGGGGCATCAGTGAGCGTCTACGTGGTCGGAACCGACGGGTCGGACACCGCGGCGAAAGCGGCCGCGCGCGCCGGAGAGATCGCCGCGGCCACGGGCGCCGCGATGCACGTCGTGTGCGCGTTCATCGGTCGGGGCACGACGACCACCGTCGGAGTCGGCTCGGACGTCTACTCCGTCTCCGAGCTCACGATGGCCGAGCAGGTCGCCGAGCAACAGGTGGCGGCGTATCGGTCCTCGGGTATTCAGGCCACCCACGCCGTGGTCGACGGCAAGCCGGCGTCCGTGATCCTGTCCGAGGCCGAGCGAGTGAAGGCCGAGCTCATCGTCGTCGGCAACCGGCGCATGCAGGGCGTTCAGCGGGTCCTCGGCGCGGTCGCCAACGAGATCGTGCACCACGCCCCCTGCGACGTGCTCGTCGTCAAGACCGTCTGACGCGCCCGCTTCGGCGAGGCGGGCAGCCTGCTTGCAAGCCGAGCCCCGATGTCAACGGATACCGTGCGGCGGATGCGAGTCGGGCTCGTGTGCCCTTACAGCCTCAGCATCCCGGGCGGGGTGCAGGGCCAGGTGCTCGGGCTGGCCCGGGAGCTGCGGCGCCAGGGACACGAGGCGCGGGTCCTCGGGCCGTGCGACGGGCCGCCGCCGGAGGCCTTCGTCACGCCGCTGGGCAACAGCTTGCCGACGGCGGCGAACGGGTCGATCGCCCCGCTCGCCCCCGACCCGCCGGCCGCCCTGCGCACGATCCGCGTGCTGAACGACGAGCGCTTCGACGTCGTGCACGTACACGAACCGCTCGCTCCCGGTCCACCGATGACCACCGTGCTGATGCGTCCGGCCCCGCTGGTCGGGACGTTCCACGCCGCCGGGCGCTCGTCGAGCTACGTCGTCTTCCGCCCGCTTCTGCGGTGGATGGCGGCCCGGATCGACCGCAAGGTGGTCGTCTCGAAGGACGCACTGGAGCTCGCCCAGTCCCACCTCGGCGGTGACTACCGCGTCCTCTTCAACGGCGTCGAGGTCGACGAGATCGTCAGCACCGCGCCGACGCCGACCGCGAACCCGACGATCTTCTTCCTCGGCCGGCACGAGGAGCGCAAGGGGCTCTCCGTGTTGCTGCACGCCTTCCGGTCGTTGCCCGACGACGTGCGGCTGTGGATCGGTGGCGACGGGCCGGACAACGCCCAGCTCCGCGCCGAGTACCGCGACGACGCCCGCATCTCGTGGCTCGGGCGGATCAGCGACGTCGAGAAGTTCGCCCGTCTGGGCGGCGCGTCGGTGGTGTGCGCCCCGTCGTTGCACGGAGAGTCGTTCGGGGTGGTGCTGATCGAGGCGATGGCGGCGGGGACGCCCGTCGTCGCCAGTTCGATCGACGGCTATCGCAACGTGGCGACCGACGGGCTCGACGCGCTGCTCGTGCCACCCGGCGATGCCGACGCGCTCGCGACCGCCCTCGGCAAAGTGCTGGCTGACCAGGCCCTCGGCGCCGCCCTGGCCGCCGCCGGCCGTCGCCGCGCCGAGCGGTTCTCGATGCGCACGCTCGCCGCCGAGTACGCCCGCATCTACACCGAGCTTCTCGACAAACGGTTCTGACGACGGTGGGGATCACCAGGTGATCCCAGGACTCCGGAGAATCAGCGACGACCGTCCCCCGTACACTCTCGCCGCATGACAGTCGCCCTCATCGTCATCATCGCCATCTTGGTGCTGGTGGCCATCTACGGCATCGTCGCCTACAACGGCCTGATCCGTCGGCGCAACCAGATCGAGAACGCCTGGTCGCAGATCGACGTCCAGCTCAAGCGCCGTATCGACCTGATCCCGAACCTCGTCGAGACCGTCAAGGGCTACGCCGCCCACGAACGAGAGACCCTCGACGCCGTGATCAGGGCCCGCAACGCGGCGATGGCGGCGCCTGCCACCCCGCAGGCCCAGGCCGACGCCAACAACCAGATCACCGGGGCGTTGCGCCAGTTGTTCGCTCTCGGCGAGGCCTATCCCGACCTGAAGGCGAACCAGAACTTCCTCGCCCTGCAGGAAGAGCTCACCGCCACCGAGGGCCGGGTCGCCTACGCGCGGCAGTTCTACAACGACAGCGTCCTCGACTACAACAACAAGCTCCAGCAGTTCCCGACGATGATCTTCGCCAGGTGGCTGAAGTTCGAACGGCGCGAGTACTTCGAGGCCGACGAGGCCGCGCGCACCGTTCCCACCGTCCAGTTCTGAGCTCACCATGCCCGACAACACCACCGCTGACCGGCGCGCCCCATGTTCGAACTGATCCGCGCCAACAAGCGGCGTTCCGTCCTCCTCATCGCCGGCTTCGTGCTCGTCCTGGTCGCGGTGGGCGCGGCCGCCGGGCTCCTCACCGGCTTCGGCTGGGCCGGTTCGGTGATCGCGCTGGTCATCGCCGCCGCGGTCGCCTTCTTCTCCTACTGGCGGGCCGACTCGATCGCCCTGTCGATCTCCCGCGCCCGCCCGGCCGATCCGCAGGAGTACCAACGGCTGCACAACCTCGTCGAGGGACTGTGCATCGCCAGCGGTCTCCCCAAGCCCCGCGTCTACATCATCGACGACCCTGCGCCCAACGCCTTCGCCACTGGGCGTAACCCCCGACACGCCGCCATCGCCGTCACGACCGGGCTGCTCGACATGATGAACCGGGTCGAGCTCGAGGGGGTCATCGCCCACGAGCTGTCCCACATCCGCAACTACGACATCCTCGTCTCGACCCTCGCCGTCACCCTCGTCGGCGCGGTCGCCCTCATCACCGACCTCGCCATCCGGATGATGTGGTGGAACGGAGGACGGGTACAACGGGAGGGCGATCGGGGGGACAGCGGTAACCCGCTGGCGATCATCGGCTTCGTCCTGCTGATCCTGGCCCCGATCATCGCCAAGGCGATGCAGGCAACCATCTCGCGTCGTCGAGAGACCCTGGCAGACGTCAGCGTGTGCCAGCTCACGAGGTATCCACCAGGTCTGATCGCCGCTCTGGAAAAATTGAAGAAAGACACAACCGTGACCCACTCAGCGTCCACGGCCACGGCACACTTGTGGATCGAACAGCCGATGAGTGGGGTAGGTGACCGCGGACGCCTCGCATCAATCCACAAGCTGTTCGACACCCACCCCCCGCTGGATGAGCGGATCAGCCTGCTGAGAGAGCTATGACCGAGACACGTACTGCCACGAACCGATACCGACGGCGCACGATCTTCCTCGCATCCGGCCTGGTCCTCACCGCAGTCGCCTGCTCGGGCACGAGGGCCGAGTCACCGCCGACCACTGACGCCGCGACGACGACGGACGCCGCGACGACGACCGACGCCGCCACCACGACCGAGCGCGAGACGACCACCACCAGGGAGACGACCACCACCACTGAGCGCCGGCGGGTCCCCGATGAACCGGCCCGGATGCCACTCACCGGGCAACCGCTCGCCTTCGGCCAGCGGACACCGGACCGGCCCGCCCTGGTCGCCAAGGTCGACAACGTCGGGGCGGCCCGCCCGCAGACCGGCCTCAACCAGGCTGACATCGTCTTCGAGGAGATCGTCGAGGCTCGCCTCACCCGCTTCGCCGCGGTGTTCCACAGCCAGGGGGCGAATCCCGTCGGCCCGATCAGGTCCGGCCGCACCCAGGACGTCGACCTGCTGAGTGGGCTGAACCAGCCGTTGTTCCTGTGGAGCGGTGGCAACCCCGGGGTCACGGCGGCCATCGACAACTCCGACTTCATCTCGATCAACCACAGCGGCGGAGGCGGTGGCTTCTTCCGCACGGACCGTCCGGCCCCGCACAACCTGTACAACAACACCGACACGGTGTGGGCCCAGGCGACCCCGGAAGCGGGTCGGCCGAGCCCGCTGTTCCGGTACCTGATGCCGCGCGAGGCGCCGCGCGGCAGGTTGACCTCGTGGCTGGAGGTCCAGGTCGGCGTCAACCCGGTGCGCTGGGAGTGGAGCCCTGACTGCCGGTGCTACCTGCGCGATCAGTACGGCGGCCCGCACGACCTCACCGACGGCCAGGCGACCGCCGACAACGTGGTCGTGCTCGTCACCGGGTACCGGCCGAGCTCCGTCGACGCCCGCAGTCCGGAGGCGATCACGGTGGGCAGCGGCTACGCCTTCGTGATGAGCAAGGGCCGGCTGCAGGTCGGCACGTGGCAGCGCAAGGTCAACACCGACCCGGTGCGCCTGTTCACGCCCAAGCACAAGCTGATGGAGATCGCACCCGGCCGCACGTGGGTCGAGCTCGCCGACGTCGTCGACCACAACACCCGCACCGGCTGACTTCACCCCAAACGACAGACAGGTGGTGGTAACGGCACCAGCCGGGTCCGAGCTCTGGTCGTTAGCATTGGGGACATGACTGATCCACGCGCCACGGGCACGTTCCCGGTCAAACGGGGTCTGGCCGAGATGCTGAAGGGTGGCGTGATCATGGACGTCGTCACCCCCGAGCACGCCCGCATCGCCGAGGACGCCGGGGCGTGTGCAGTCATGGCTCTCGAACGGGTGCCGGCCGACATCCGCCGCGACGGCGGCGTCGCCCGAATGAGCGACCCGGAGATGATCGAGGGCATCGAGGCCGCGGTGTCGATCCCGGTGATGGCCAAGGCCCGCATCGGGCACTTCGTCGAGGCCCAGATCCTCCAGGCCCTCGGCGTCGACTTCGTCGACGAGAGCGAGGTCCTGACGCCCGCCGACGAGGCCCACCACATCGACAAGTGGGCGTTCGACGTCCCGTTCGTGTGCGGCGCGACGAACCTCGGCGAGGCGCTGCGTCGGGTCGGCGAGGGGGCGGCGATGATCCGCTCCAAGGGCGAGGCCGGCACCGGCAACATCGTCGAGGCGGTCCGGCACCTGCGGGCGATCGTCGGCGACATGCGCAAGCTGACCCAGGCCGACTCCGCCGAGCTGTTCGACTGGGCCAAGCGCCTGCAGGCACCGCTGCCGCTCGTGCAGGAGGTCGCCGAAATCGGCTGGCTGCCGGTGCCGTTGTTCTGTGCCGGTGGCATCGCCACGCCCGCCGACGCCGCGCTCGCCATGCAGCTCGGGGCCGAGGCCGTGTTCGTCGGTTCGGGCATCTTCAAGAGCGCCGACCCGGCGCCTCGCGCCAAGGCGATCGTCGAGGCGACGACGCACTTCCAGGATCCGGCGATCCTCGCCAAGGTCAGCCGCGGGCTCGGCGAGCCGATGACCGGCATCGGGATGGACGAGCTCGACGTCCACCTGGCCGAGCGGGGTTGGTGACGCGTTGAACCCGGAGCCCCCAGGTGCTCATCGGCGTGCTCGCCCTGCAGGGCGCGTTCGCCGCCCACCGGCGCCGCCTCGCTGAGCTCGGCGTCGCGTCGCGCGACGTCCGTCAACCGCGCGATCTGCTCGGCGTCGACGGGCTCGTGATGCCCGGGGGCGAGAGCACGACGATGTCGAACCTGCTCACCTCGAGCGGGTTGTTCGACGCGATCGGAACCCGGCTCGCCGACGGGCTGCCGGTGTTCGGCACGTGCGCCGGACTTATCCTGCTCGCCCGTGAGATCCACGACGGGCGACCGGACCAGCGCAGCTTCGGCGTCCTCGACGTCGCGGTGCAGCGCAACGGGTACGGCCGCCAGCTCGACAGCTTCGAGACCGACCTCGACGTGGCCGGCTTGCCCGACGCCCCGTTCCACGGCGTGTTCATCCGGGCGCCTCGCGTCGAGTCGGCGGGCCCGGACGTCGAGGTGCTGGCCGAGCACCGGGGTGACCCGGTACTCGTGCGTCAGGGCCACGTCATGGCCGCCGTGTTCCATCCCGAGTTGACCGCCGATCACCGGCTCCACGCTCGATTCGTCGAGCTGGTGGACGATCGCGGTCACGATCACCGCGCGCAGGAGGCGTGAGATGTCCGGTCACTCCAAGTGGGCGACGATCAAGCACAAGAAGGGCGCCGCCGACAAGGCGCGGGGCAAGTTGTTCAACAAGCTCACCCGCCAGATCGAGGTCGCGGCTCGCGCCGGCGGTGGGGACGCGGACGCCAACCCGACCCTGCGCACCGCGGTGCAGAAGGCGAAGGCGGCCCAGATGACCAACGACGCGATCGACCGGGCGATCAAGCGCGGCACGGGCGAAGCCGACACCGGGACGTACGAAGCGGTGACGTACGAGGGCTACGCGCCCGGGGGAGTGGCCCTGCTGATCGACGTGCTGACGGACAACCGCAATCGCACCGGTGCGGAGATCCGCGGCGTGTTCACCCGCCACGGCGGGTCGCTGGCTGAGCCCGGAGCGGTGAGCTGGCAGTTCGCCCGGCGCGGCATCGTGCTGGTCGACGGCGCCGCCGACGAGGATGCCTTGCTCCTGGCTGCGCTCGAGGCCGGCGCCGACGACGTGTCGGACGACGGAGGGAGCTGGCGCGTGACCACGGACGCGTCGAGTGCGTTCGACGTCAAGGCCGCGCTCGAGACCGCCGGGTTCACGGTCGAGTCGGCCGATTCGCCGATGGTGTCGGACAACGTCGTGCCGATCGCGTCCGCCGACGAGGCCAAGCGGGTACTGCGCATCGTCGAAGCGATCGAGGAGAATGACGACGTGCAGGACGTGTACAGCAACTTCGACATCTCCGACGAGGTGATGGACGAGGTCCTCGAGGCCGCCCCATGAGTCTTGGCATCGGCGACCGGGCGCCGGCGTTCCGGCTCTCGGGAACCGGTGGCAAGGAATACGCGCTCGAGGACTATGCCGGTCAGCCCGTCGTGCTCGTCTTCTATCCGGGCGACGACACGCCCGTCTGCACGAAGCAGCTCAACAGCTACAACAACGGGCTCGAGCAGTTCACCAACCTGGGCGCCCAGGTGCTCGCGATCTCGGCGCAGGACGTGGCGAGCCACGAGCGCTTCTCGTCGAAGCACGGGTTCGCCTTCCCGTTGCTCGCCGACCCCGGACAAGGCGGTGGCCGGCTCGTACGGCACGCTCGGCCCGATCGGGTTCCCGCGCCGGAGCGTGTTCATCATCGACGGCGAGGGCGTGATCCGCTACGCCCACCGGGCGATCGCCGGGCTGACCTACCGCCCGGTGAGCGAGCTCGTGGAGGCGCTCAAGGCGCTCTGACCACCCGAACTTGCATCTACTCTGCGCGCCCTGACGCGCAATCCAGATGCAAGAACGGGGATCCACCCCGTCCGCACACCCGCGAACTAGGCTGCGAACCTGTGTTCGCAGATGATGAGCGACCGCCGCGGGTGCTCGGCATCGATCCTGGCCTCACCCGGTGTGGCTACGCCGTCGTCGACGGGGGCGGTCGTGGGACGGCGACCGCGGTCGCCCTCGGCGTGATCCGCACCCCGGCGAGCGACGAGGTCCCGAGCCGACTCGCCGCGCTCCGTCGGGAACTGGCCGCGCTCATCGCCGACTATCAGCCCGGCCGTCGTGGCCGTCGAGCAGGTCTTCTTCCAGGTCAACGTGCGCACGGCGATGAGCGTCGGGCAGGCCAGTGGGCTCGCCCTCGCCGAGGCCGCGGCGGCCGGGTGTGTGGTGGTGCAGTACAGCCCCGAACCAGGTCAAGGACGCTGTCGCCGGATGGGGCGGGGCGAGCAAGGAGCAGGTGCAGAAGATGGTGCAGGCCCGCCTCCGCCTCGACCCGGCCACCCCGGCCGGCCGACGCCGCCGACGCCGCCGCGCTGGCGCTGTGCTATCTCGCGATGGCGCCGCTGCACCGGCGCCTCGCGCAGACCGCGGGGGCGCGATGATCGGGTCGCTGCGCGGTGAGGTGCTCGAGCGGGGGCTCGACGGCACGGTGCTCGTCGAGGTCGGCGGGGTCGGGTACGTCGTCGTCGTCTCGCCGCGCACCCTCCCCGAGCTCGAGCCGACGTCGACGGTCTTCCTCCACATCCACCACCACATCCGCGAGGACGGGCAGACGCTGTACGGCTTCGCGACGCGGCGAGGAGCGGTCGACGTTCCAGACGCTGATCGCCACCCACGGCGTCGGACCGGCGCTGGCGATGGCGATCCTCGCCACCCACCCGCCGACCGCGCTCGTCGACATCGTCGCCGCCGGCGACGTGGGCGCGCTCACGTTGGTGCCGGGCGTCGGGCGCAAGACCGCTGAGCGGCTCCTCGTCGAGCTGAAGAGCCGGCTGTCCGTCCCTGCGCTCGAATCCGTGGGCGGACCGAGTGGAGGCTCAGCGGTCGGCGACGTGCGAGAGGCGCTGTCCGGGCTCGGCTACGGCTCCGAGGAGATCCGCGAGGCGCTCCGTGAGCTGCCGGGCGACCTCGACGCGCCGACGATGCTGCGGGACGCCCTCAAGTTGCTGGGAGCACGCCGTGCGTGACGAGTTCCTCGATCCGGCGGTGGCCGGCGACGCCGAGGACGTCGTCGATGCCGGTCTTCGCCCGCGGCGCCTCGCCGAGTTCGTCGGCCAGGCGGAGCTCAAGGAGCACTTGCAGATCGTCATCGAGGCGGCGCGGCGGCGTGGTCAGGCGGTCGACCACCTCCTGTTCGCCGGTCCCCCCGGCCTCGGCAAGACCACGCTCGCCGGCATCGCTGCGGCGGAGATGGGCGTGACGCTGCACGTGACCTCCGGCCCGGCGCTCGAGCGGGCCGGCGATCTCGCCGCGATCCTCACCAAGCTCGAACCTCGCGACGTCCTGTTCGTCGACGAGATCCACCGGTTGTCGCACGCGGTCGAGGAGATCCTCTACCCGGCGATGGAGGACTTCCAGCTCGACATCGTGGTCGGCAAGGGCCCAGCGGCGTCGAGCATCCGACTGACCTTGCCCCCGTTCACGCTCGTGGGGGCCACCACGCGGACCGGAATGATCACCGGTCCGCTCCGTGACCGGTTCGGGTTGGTGGCCCGGCTCGACTACTACGACCCCGACGAGCTCGAGGCGATCGTCGTGCGGGCGGCGGGGATCCTCGAGGTCCCGATGGACACCGAGGGCGCCGGAGAGATCGCCCGCCGGTCCCGGGGCACGCCACGCATCGCCAACCGCCTGCTCCGGCGGGTGCGCGACTTCTCCGAGGTGCGCAGCGACGGGTCGATCGACGCCGCGACGGCCCGGGAGGGGCTCGCCGTGTTCGGCGTCGATGGGCTCGGGCTCGACAAGGTCGACCGGTCGATCCTCGGTGCCCTGTGCGAGCAGTTCCGGGGCGGCCCGGTGGGCCTGTCGACGTTGTCGATCGCCGTGGGTGAGCTACCCGAGACGGTCGAGGACGTCTACGAGCCCTTCCTGATCCAGAAGGGGCTGCTGGCCCGCACGCCCCGCGGCCGGGTGGCGATGCCCGCCGCCTACAACCACCTCGGCCTGACCCCGCCGCCCGCGGGGCCGCCGCGGGCTCCCGGCCTCTTCGGCTGACATCTTCCGGTTCTGTCGGTCGATTGCGGCCGTTTCGGGCCGTTCCCGACTGACAGTTCGGGGATGCCTCCCCGGTTACGTGACCGGGAGGTGCTCGGCGAGGAACGCCATCGTCTTCGCCCACGCTGCCCGGGCGGCGGACTCCTCGTAGAACGTCGGGTTGTCGTGGTTGTCGAAGGCGTGGCCGGCGGCCTCGACATTGAGCACGAAGCCGGGCCGGCCGGCGAGCTTCGCCGCCAGGTCCTCGACGCCCTCGGACGGGATGAACTGATCGTCGCGACCGAAGTGGAACAACGTCGGACAGCTCACCTCGTCGAGGCGGTCGAGCATCGACGGGACGCCCGAGCCGTAGTAGCTCACGCACACCGCCGGATCACCGGCCGCGGCGACGCCGAAGGCGAGCGTGCCGCCGAGGCAGAAGCCGAGCACGCCGGGCGTGCCGCGCACCTCGTCCAACCCGCCGAGATGCGTACCGGCAGCGACACAGTCGGCGATCGCCTGCTCGCGGTCGAGTTTGGCGGACTGCTCGAACGACGCGGCGAGGCCGGCCTCGTCGTGGCTGGCCTCCCAGCCGGGGGCGAAGCGCCAGAAGACGTCGGGAGCGCCGACGACATAGCCGGCGTCCGCCAGGCGTTCGCCGACCGCTCGGATGTACGGGCCGACTCCGAAGATCTCCTGGAGGACGAGGATGCCGGGGCCACTGCCGGCGTTGGGAACCCACACGTGGAGATCCATCTCACCGTCGTCGCCGATGGTCACCGTTTCGGTCCGGGCTGCGCTCACGCCGAGATGGTGGCACACGGCCGGCCGACGATCCTCCCTAGCCTGACCCGCCGATGCGGCTGGAGGACTTCGACTACGACCTGCCCGAGGACCGCATCGCCCAGGTGCCGATCGAGCCGCGCGACGCCGCCCGGCTGCTCGTCGATCGGGGCACCGCCCCGCCCGAGCACCGGCAGGTCTCGGACCTGCCCGACCTTCTCCGGCCGGGTGACGTCGTGGTCGTCAACGAAAGCCGGGTCGTGCCAGCACGCATCCGGCTGTGGCGATCCACCGGTGGGGCCGTGGAGCTGCTCCTGCTGGAGCCGCTGAACCCGGACCGCACGTCGTGGGAGGCGTTGGTCCGCCCCGCCCGCCGGCTGCGAACGGGCGAGAAGCTCTGTGACCCGGACGGACGGCCGCTGGTCGTGGTGGGGGAGCGCACCGCATCGGGCGACACGTTCACCGTCGAGCTGCTCGGTGACGCTGACCAGCTCCTCGCCGCCCATGGTGAGGTGCCACTCCCGCCGTACATCCACACCCGGCTCGACGATCCGGAGCGCTACCAGACCGTGTACGCGACCGAGCCGGGCTCGGCGGCGGCCCCGACCGCGGGACTCCATCTCACGACGACGCTGCTCGACACGATCCGAGGGCACGGGACACCGGTCGTCCCCGTGGAGCTGGCCGTGGGCCTCGACACGTTCCAGCCGGTGAGCGTGCCCGACCCGCTGGAGCACCACATGCACAGCGAGCGCTACCGGGTCCCGGAAGCGACGTGGTCGGCGTGCGCGGCGGCCGAACGGGTCGTGGCCGTCGGGACCACCACGGTGCGGGCGTTGGAGACCGCGGCGGCGAGCGGACGGCTGGACGGACGCACCGAGCTGTTCCTCCACCGCGGGCGCGAGTTCCGCGTCGTCGACGTGCTGCTCACCAACTTCCATCTCCCTCGCACGACCCTGCTGATGATGATCGACGCCTTCGTCGGGCCGCGCTGGCGCACGCTGTATGCCACCGCGCTCGCCGAGGGATACCGCTTCCTCTCGTTCGGCGACGCCATGCTGCTCGACCGCCACGCGTCCTGATGGGGGAGCGGGGGCCACGGCTAGGTTCAACGCTCTTGCACCCGGTCACGATGGAGTTGGAGGCGACGTGCGGCGCGGCCCGCGCCGGCATCGCGACGACAGCCCGCGGGACGTACCGGACGCCGTGCTTCATGCCCGTCGGCACGCGTGGCGCGGTCAAGTATCTGAGCGCCGCCGACTACGCCGACCTCGGCGTCGAGATCGTGCTCGGCAACACGTACCACTTGATGCTGCGCCCCGGCGCCGAGCTGGTCGCGAGCAACGGCGGACTCGGCGCGTTCAGCGGCTGGGACGGCCTCACGCTGACCGACTCCGGCGGCTTCCAGGTGTTCTCGCTCGAGCCGGTCGTCGACGACGACGGCGTCACGTTCCGCAGCGTGTACGACGGTTCGGTCCACCGGCTCACCCCGGAGTCGGCGGTGCGCACCCAGGAGCTTCTCGGCGCCGACATCCAGATGGTGCTCGACGTGTGCCCGCCGCTCCCGAGCCCGCCCGAGGTCGTGCGGCTCGCCGTCGAGCGCACGGCGACGTGGGCCGAGCGCGCCCGCGCCGCGCACGGTCGTCCCGGTCAGTCGCTGTTCGGGATCGTGCAGGGCGGCACTGACGAGGCGCTGCGCGCCGAGAGCGCGCACCGCACGGTGGCCCTCGACTTCGACGGGTACGCGATCGGCGGCCTTTCCGTCGGCGAGACCAAGGCCGAGATGCTGCCCGCCCTGGCGGCGACGGTCGCCCATCTGCCGGCGGACCGACCGCGCTACCTCATGGGCGTCGGCGACCCGGCGACGCTCGTCGAGGCGATCGCTCTCGGTGCCGATCAGTTCGACTGCGTGATGCAGACCCGGCTCGGCCGCCACGGCACCGCCCTCACCACCGCGGGCAAGGTGCACGTCAAGGCCGCCCGCCACGCCACCGAAAACGAACCGATCGACGCCACGTGCGAGTGCGCGGTGTGCGCCCGCCACAGCCGGGCGTACCTGCGCCATCTGTTCTCCGTCGGCGAACCCTCGGCGGCGCGCCTCGTCAGCCTGCACAACGTGGCGTGGACGGTGCAGCTGATGGATCGGATCCGCTCGGCCATCGTCGACGGGACCCTGCCCTCGCTGCGTCGCGACGTGCTGAACGTCTGGGCGGGACCCTCGGTAGTATTTCCCGCCGGTTCGGACCCCTCCGGGCCTGAACGGAACACGGAACGACGATGAACTCCCTGATGATCCTCGCCGAGTCGGACGGCTCGGGTGGCGGTGCCGCGCTGGTCCAGCTCGGGATCCTGCTCCTCATCCCGCTTGCGCTGTACTTCCTCATGATCCGCCCGCAGCGGCGCCGGATGCGCGAGCAGCAGGCTCTGCAGACGGGGCTGGAGGTCGGCGACGAGATCGTGACGACGTCCGGCCTGTACGGCTTCATCACCGGGTTCGACGAGGACCGGGTGTGGCTGGAGATCGACGAGGACGTGCAGATCCGCCTCGCCCGGGCGGCGATCTCGGGGAAGGTGAACACGAGCTCGACGCCGGCGGACACGCGCACCAAGCCTGAGCTGCCCGAGTCGACCGCGGACAAGTCCAGCGACAAGACCGAATGATCCGGCGCCGGCTGTGGGCGTGGGTCGCCGCGACCGTTGGCGTGGTCGTGGCGGTCCTCGCGCTGAACCTCGGCTTCGGCAACACCCCAGCCCTCGGTCTCGACCTCCAGGGCGGCCTCTCCGTCATCCTCGCCCCGAGCGAGTCGGCCACGGGTGACGATCTCCTTGTCATCCGTGACCTGATCCGCGACGAGCTCGAGCGCCGCGGCATCGCCGAGCCGGACGTGCGGGTGGAGGGCGACAACATCATCGTCGACCTCCCGGGAGTGCGGGACCAGCGCGATGCCCTCGACGCCGTCGATGTCGCCGGCATCGTGACCCTGCGCCCGGTGTACCAGTGCGTGGAAGGGCCGGCCCCTGGCGAGTCGACGACGACCACGCCGGGCGGCACCGCGCCAGGGACTACGACTCCCGGTTCGACCCCGAGTTCGACGCCAGGCACCTCGACGGCGACGTCGGCGGCCACCGGGACGACCGGCGCGTCGGCGCCGGCGTCATCGGTCGCCCCGACGACCACGCCTCCGAGCTCCGCCCCCGAGGCGACGCCGGCGGGGTTCGCCAACCCGGCCGGCGCCCCCGACGCCCCGCCGACCACCGACGGCCCGACCACCACAGTCGCGCCGACGACGACCGCGGCCCGCCCGACGACCTCAGCGCCGACGGGCCCGACGACCACCGCGGCCGAGGGGAGCACGACGACCACGGCGGCCGGCGGGACGACGACCGTTCCGGCGACGACGACCCCGGTACCGCAACCCGAGACCCAGGTGCTGCCCATGCTCGCCGGCGGCGAGTGCATCGTCGGTCCGCCTGGCGGCACCGGCGAGGTCTTCAGCCGAGGGGGCGCCCGGGCCGACCTCGTCCCCCAACTGGGCTGGGTCGTCAACACCAACCTCACCGACAGCGGCCTGACCGACTGGAACGCGCTCGCGTTCGAGTGCAACCAGCGGCTCCAAACGTGCCCGAGTCGACAACTTGCCATCGTCCTCGACGACGTGATCCAGTCGGCTCCGACGGTCAACGAATCGAGCTACGACAACGACGTACAGATCAGCGGCATGGGGTCCGAGGACGAAGCGCGATCGTTGTCCAGGGTCATCAACCGGGGCGCGTTCCCGGTCGACGTCGAAGCGCAGACCGTGCAGACGGTGTCGCCGACGCTCGGGCAGGACTCGTTGCGGGCCGCGGTGATCGCGGGGATGATCGGCGTGGTGCTCGTGCTGCTGCTGCTCGTCGTCTTCTATCGCCGGCTCACCCTGCTGATCATCGCCGGGATGGTGGTGTGGGGGATGCTGATCTTCAGCGCCTCGGCGATCATCTCGCAGACCACGAACTACGCCCTCACGCTCGCCGGCGTCACCGGGATCATCATCTCGATCGGCGTGACCGTCGACAGCTACGTCGTCTACTTCGAGCGGCTGAAGGACGAGGTGCGTCATGGGCGCACGATCAAGAACTCGGCGAACCGGGCGTTCAAGGCGAGCTGGCGGACGATCGTCGCCGCCGACCTGGTGTCGATCCTCGCCGCCGCCGTGCTGTTCATCCTCAGCGTCGGATCCGTGAGAGGCTTCGCCCTCTACCTCGGCATCACAACCGTGTGCGACCTGATCGTGTTCTTCTGCTTCACTCGGCCGGCGGTGGCCCTGCTCGCCAGTAGTGGCCGGCTCGACCGGCGCGACACGTTCGGACTCGGGATCTCCCGATGACGACGGTGGACACCGAGCCCGTCGGCGTGGAGCCCGGCGCTACCGAACCGCTCGAACACGTCGCCACGACGAAGTGGGGCCGCCTCGTCCTCGGTCAGACGGCGTTCGACTTCTGGGGCCGGCGCTGGTGGGGGTTCGGCCTGTCGCTCGCGCTCATCGTGATCAGCATCGCGTCGCTGAGCCTGAACGGTCTCAACCTCGGCCTCGACTTCACGGGCGGCGTGGCGTGGGACGTCCCGGCGGCCGATCTGTCCATCGACGACGCCCGCGACATCCTTGACGACAACGGGATCGACGGCGCCGACGCGACGATCCAGGAGCGCTCCTCGGACAGCGGTGACATCATCAAGGTGCAGGTCGAGGAGCAGCCGGACGAGGCCCGCACCCAGCTGCAGGAGGCGTTCGCCGAGGCCGCCGGGGTCAACCCGGAGGAGGTCAGCGTGTCGTCGGTGTCGTCCCGCTGGGGATGGTCGATCACGAAGAAGGCGATCTCGGCGCTGGCGATCTTCCTCGGGCTGATCGCGATCTTCATCTCGATCCGCTTCGAGTGGAGGATGGCGGTGTCGGCGCTGCTGGCGATGATCCACGACGTGCTGATCTCGGTCGGCATCTACTCGGTGTTCGGGTTCGTGGTGACGCCTGCGACCGTCATCGCCTTCCTCACCATCCTCGGCTACTCGCTGTACGACACGATCGTCGTGTTCGACCGGATCAAGGAGAACGAGAAACGGTTCGCCGCCGCCGGGCTCTCGGCCGCCGACGTCGTCAACGTGTCGGTGAACCAGGTCCTCCTGCGTTCGCTCAACACGAGCATCGCCGCCCTCCTGCCCGTGCTGTCGCTGCTCTTGATCGGCGCCGGCCTGCTCGGTCAGGTCACGCTGCAGGAGTTCGCCCTCGCCCTGTTGGTCGGAATGCTCACCGGCGCCTACTCGTCCCTGTTCATCGCCGCACCCCTCCTCGGCTGGCTGAAGGGCCGGTCGGCGCAGTTCGCCCGCCACCACAGCGACAACGCGGCCCACCTCGTGGGCGAGGAGTTGCGCACCGTCGTGATCCGCGGCACGGCCTCGGCCCGGACCCCCGCGTCGCGGCGACGTTCGACCGCCACCGCACCAGCGACCGCGACCGCGACGGGCCCGGCGACGACGACGACAGCCTCCACGACGCAGGTGCTCAGCCACCCGCCGCGTCCACGCAAGAAAAAGCGTCGCTAGCGCCAGAAGGCGGCTCCATTACGGAGCTGTTGCCTCCCTGTAGCCTGCATCTATGAGCGCAGAGGAGCCGTCCACAGCGACGATGACCGGGGTTCCGGACTGGCTCCGGGCGCTCGTCCGGGACATCTCCGACTACCCCCAGCCGGGGGTCACGTTCCGCGACATCACACCGCTGCTCGGCGACGCCGACGCCTTCCGTCGGGCGATCGACGAGCTGGCCGGACGGTTCGCCGATGACGAGGTCGATCGCGTCGTCGGCGTAGAGGCCCGTGGTTTCATCCTCGCCGCACCGGTCGCCTACCGGCTCGGCGCCTCGTTCGTGCCCGTCCGCAAGCCCGGGAAGCTCCCGTGGGCCGTCGTTCGCGAGCAGTACAAGCTCGAGTACGGCAGCGATCGGCTCGAGATCCACCGCGACGCGATCCATCCCGACGAACGGATCCTCGTCGTCGACGACGTCCTCGCCACGGGCGGCACCGCAGCCGCGACGTGCCGGCTGGTCGAGGCGCTTGGTGGCTCCATCGTCGGCCTCGGGATCCTCATCGAGCTCGGCTACCTCGGGGGCCGGGCCGCGCTGGGTGGGCGCCGGCTCGAAGCGCTGGCGACGTACTGAGGGAGCCGTGAGCACCGTCAACCGCGTTCTTCCGTGGCGGCGGCACCATGAGGCCGCCGCACCCGTCGAGCTGACCCCGCTGCTCGCCAGCTACCGGCGGCGCCATCCGAAGGCGCCCGTCGCGACGATCAGTCGCGCCTACGAGGTCGCGGCCGAAGCGCATCGCAGCCAGCTGCGGTCGAGCGGCGAGAGCTACATCAACCACCCGTTGGCCGTCGCCCGGATCGTCGCCGACATCGGCCTCGACGAGATCTCGGTGGCCGCTGCGCTGCTCCACGACGCCGTGGAGGACACCGAGATCACGCTGTCCGACGTCGAGGGCGGTTTCGGCGCCGAGGTGGCGGCGATCGTCGACGGGGTCACCAAGCTGGAGCGGATCCAGTTCGACTCCCGCGAGGCGCAGCAGGCGGCGACGATGCGCAAGATGCTGGTCGCCATGGCTCGCGACCTGCGGGTGCTCGTGATCAAGCTCGCCGATCGCCTGCACAACATGCGGACCATCGCGGCGATGCCGGCGGAGAAACAGCAGCGCATCGCCCAAGAGACGCTCGATATCTACGCGCCACTGGCCCACCGCTTGGGGATGCAGGAGATCAAGCAGCAGCTCGAGGACCTGTCCTTCGCCGCGCTCCACCCGAAGCGCTTCGCCGAGCTCGACCACCTCGTGAGCAGTCGGGCGCCGGAACGCGAGGGCTACCTCGCCGCGGCGATCTCCGAGGTCGGGACGCGCCTCGCTGAGCTCGGCATCGAGGCCGAGGTGACCGGGCGGCCCAAGCACCTCTGGAGCCTGTACGAGAAGATGGTCGTCAAGGGCCGCGAGTTCGACGACATCTTCGACCTCGTGGCGATCCGCGTGATCGTCGACTCGATGAAGGACTGCTACGCCGCGCTCGGGTGCATCCACGGGCGCTGGCGGCCGGTCGTGGGCCGGTTCAAGGACTACATCGCGATGCCCAAGTTCAATCTCTACCAGAGCTTGCACACGACGGTCATCGGGCCCGAGGGCAAGCCGATCGAGGTCCAGATCCGCACGCGTGAGATGCACCAGCGGGCCGAGTGGGGCGTCGCCGCGCACTGGGCGTACAAGGACGAGTCGCCGGCCGCCGACATCGACTGGCTCAACCGGATCATCGACTGGCAGGCCGAGGTCTCCGACCCGGCGCAGTTCATGCAGAGCCTGAAGACCGACCTCGAGCAGGATGAGGTGTTCGTCTTCACGCCCAAGGGCCGGGTCGTGACCCTCCCGCTCGGCTCGACGACAGTCGACTTCGCCTACGCCGTCCACACCGAGGTCGGCCACGCATGCGTCGGCGCCAAGGTCAACGGCCGATTGGTGTCGCTCGACCACCAGCTCGCCAGCGGCGACACGTGCGAGATCTTCACGTCCAAGGTCGAGACGGCGGGACCGTCACGGGACTGGCTCGGCTTCGTCAAGTCGCCGCGAGCCAGGAACAAGATCCGCCAGTGGTTCAGCCGCGAGCGCCGGCTGGACATGATCGAGGCCGGCCGCGAGGCGCTGGCCGAGGAGCTCCGCCGCGAGGGCCTGCCGGTGCAGCGGATGTGGGGGTCCGAGCAACTCAAGACGGTGATCGCCGATCACGGCTACGCCGACCTCGACGCCTTGCTCGCGGCGCTCGGCGAGCACCACGTGTCGGCGCGCAGCGTCGCCCAGCGGGTGGCGCGCGGGTTCCGCGGTGGTGAGGACGAGGAGCAGCTTCCGGCCACCGTGCTGCGGCCGCGCCGCCACCGCACGGTGGCCGACAAGGTCGGCGTGCACGTCGAGGGGCTCGACGACGTTCTCGTGCGACTCTCCAAGTGCTGCACGCCGGTGCCGGGCGACGAGATCATCGGGTTCGTCACGCGCGGGCGCGGGGTGAGCGTGCACCGGGCCGACTGCGCCAACGCGGTGACCCTGATGAGTGAGCACGCGACCCGGTTGATCGAGGTCGACTGGGACGGCGAGGCGTCGGGCGCGTTCTTCCGGGCCGGCGTCGAGGTCGTCGCCCTCGACCGCAGCCGGCTACTCCGCGACGTCGCCAACGCGCTCTCCGAGCACCACGTGAACATCGTCTCGTGCGACACGTCCACCGGCAACGACCGGGTCGCCAAGATGCGCTTCGAGTTCGAGCTCGCCGATCCGAGCCACCTCACCGCGGTGCTGCGGACGATCAAGCAGATCGACGCGGTCTACGACGCCTACCGCCTCGTGCCCGGCGGAGGCGGCTGACGTTCTTGCATCTGGTTCGGGGGCTCTGGCCCCCGATGTAGATGCAAGTTCGCTCAGTTGGCGGGCGCGAGCTCGGCGAGGACCTGCTTCATCCGGGCGATCTCGACCTGCTGGTCCATCCCGACGTGCTGGGCGAGCTGGAACATCTGGGATTCCTGGCCACCCTCGCCTCCGGTCAACAGTTGCTCGACCATCACCACGGCCCCCTCGTGATGGCGGATCATGTACTGGAGGAACAGCCGGTCGAACTCGGCGCCTCGGGCTGATTCGAGCTGGGCGAACTCCTCGGTCGTCAGCATCCCGGGCATCAGTTCGTCGTGGGCGACGTGGGTGCCGTCATCGACGGTCGCCTCCTCGCTGCGGTCGCTGAGCCAGGTCTCGAGTTGGGCGATCTCGTCGCGCTGGCTGACGTCCATGCGCTCGGCGAGCAGGTCGAGATCGTCGCGCTGCGCCCGGGCCTCGACCAGCGCGGTCATCGCCAGCGCCTGCTCGTGGTGGGCGATCATCCCGTGGACGAACGCGACGTCGGCCTCCGTGTGCGCCGGCCCGGCGAGCTCACCGGCTTCCTCTTCCGTCAACACCCGGTTCGTCTCGCCGGGGCCACCGAGCTGCACGACCGGCGCGGTGTTCTCGGCGGCGTCGTCGTCATCTGACGAACAGCCCGCCACGAGCGCCAGCGCGACGAAGACGGCGGCGATCCCGAGTGTGCGCGCACACGTCACCGCTCCGACTATGGTCTCCCGAGTCTCGCTGTCCGCGCTGGGGGCGCAGGCGGGTTGCCGGAACCGGAGGTGAACCAGTGACACGCGATCCAGTCCACCACACTCGTTCGCGAGGGCCCCGTCGGCGCCTCGCCGCGGCGGCCGCGGCGACGCTCGTCGGCCTGGCGATCGTCCCGACCGCGGCGTCCGGGCAGGAGGACGATCCGCGGGAGGGATGGCTGCCCGGCTACTTCCGATTGGACGGCTGCGTCGAGCAACATCGAGTTGGTCGACAGCGACCCCCGCGTCGCGCCGTTCGATGCGCCGCCGGGCAACTTCGGGTTCGTCAACTCCGACCTCGCGTTCAGGGGCGATGTCGCCATCGCCGGCAACTTCAACGGCTTCCAGTTCTACGACCTCTCTGACCCGACCGATCCGGAGCTGCTGAGCTCATACGTGTGCCCCGGTGGGCAGGGCGACGTGTCCGTCTACGGCAATCTCCTGTTCATGTCGGTGGAGGAGACGCGCGGCCGCATCGACTGCGGTACCCAGGGCTTCCCCCCGAACACCCCGGTCAGTGCCGAGCGGTTCCGCGGCGTGCGCATCTTCGACATCACCGACATCATGAACCCGGTCCAGCTGCCCGGCGTGCAGACGTGCCGAGGTTCGCACACCCACACGCTCGTGACCGATCCCGACGACGCCAAGAACATCTACGTCTACAACTCCGGCACGTCAGGCGTGCGCCCCGCCGCCGAACTCGCCGGCTGCGAGAACGCCGCGCTGACGGCAGAGTCCCGTCACGACCGGGAACCCCACCCAGTGGCGCATCGACGTGATCAGGGTCCCGCTGGACGCTCCGGAGACGGCATCGATCGTCAGCCAGCCGCGCATCTTCCGGGATCCCGTCTCCGGTGCGTTCAACGGGCTGCAGAACACGCTTCCCTGCGCCCAGCAACCGGTGGGCTGCATGCACCCGTCGGGCACTCCTTACTCCCCGCTCCCCAACACCAACACGTGCCACGACATCACCGCGTATCCGGAGCTCGAGATCGCCGCCGGAGCCTGCGGAGGCAACGGCATCCTGCTCGACATCTCGGATCCGGTGAACCCCGTCCGCCTCGACGCCGTGTCCGACCCGAACTACTCGTACTGGCACTCGGCGACGATCAACAACGACGGGACCAAGGTCATCTTCACCGACGAATGGGGCGGCGGGACGAGCGCCACGGTGCCGGGTGACGGACAGCCTGGAGTGGGGTGCAGACGCCCTCTTCGACCTCGTCGGCGACCAGATGGAGTTCGCCAGCTACTACAAGATGCCCGCCGATCCAGACGACGCAGGAGAACTGCGTCGCCCACAACGCGTCCCTCGTCCCGGTCCCCGGCCGCGACATCCTCGTCCAGGCGTGGTACCAGGGCGGTGTGTCGGTGATCGACTTCACCGATACGGCCAATCCGCAGGAGATCGCCTTCTTCGACCGGGGCCCGATCAACATCCCCAACCCGACCGGGCTGAACCTCGGCGGGCTCTGGTCGACCTACTGGTACAACGGCCACGTCTACGGAACGGAAATCGCCCGCGGCTTCGACACATTCGGCCTCCAGACGAGCGAGCACCTGTCGCAGAACGAGCTCGACGCCGCGTCGGAGGTCGAGCAGGCCCTGTTCAACTCGCAGCACCAGACGCCGATCGTCTGGGAGCCGAGCTTCAACGTCGTGGGCTCCTACTTCGATCAGGCGGTCCGAGCGGACGCGCTCACCCCGAAGAACGCAAGCACGCTCGGCAAGAGCCTCGCCAAGGCCGAGACCCTGGCCGGCAAGGGCGAGACACGGTCGGCGATCGACCAGCTCAACAACGCGCTCCGGCGCATCGGCAACGACCCGGACCTCGCTGACCTGCGTCAAGCCATCATCGACCTCAGGAACAGCCTGCGGTAAACGGGTTCTGATCGCGATTCGACGTCACCCGTGACCGAGATCGCGCGGGAGAACGAACGCACGCGGCGTGCTCGCGACTTCTCCGCGCGATATGCGTCACGGGTGACAGGAAATCGCGATCAGAACCGGGTAGCCGGGGCCGGGCCGGGGGGCGGGCGCCGCAGGTAGCCTCGGCAGCCGTGCCCGAGTTCCAGGCCCCGAAGGGGATGCGCGACGTCCTCGCTCCGGAGTCGGAGCGGTGGTCGTCCCTCGTCGCCACGTTCGCCGAGCACGCTCGGCGCGGCGGTTACGGACTCGTGCTCACGCCGTTGATCGAGCACCTCGAGGTGTTCCAACGCGTCGGCGACTCCACCGACATCGTGCGCAAGGAGATGTACGACTTCGAGGACAAGGGCGGCCGGCGGGTCGCCGTGCGCCCGGAGATCACGGCCGGGCTGATGCGCGCCTTCGTCGAGCACCGCCCAGCCGTCCCGTGGAAAGCGTGGACGGTCGGGCCCAACTTCCGCTACGAGCAGCCGCAGGCCAGCCGCTACCGGCAGCACTTCCAGCTCGACGCCGAGATCGTGGGCACCGACGACCCCGACGCCGACGTCGAGGTGATCGCCCTCCTCGACGGGTTCCACCGCGCCCTGGGGCTCACCCGCCGGACGCTGCTTCTCAACTCGCTCGGTGACGCCGAGGGCCGGCCGGCGTACCTCGACGCCCTCCGGGCCCACTTCACGGCGCACGCGGCCGACCTCAGCGCCCAGAGCCGCGAGACGCTCGCCGTCAACCCGCTGCGCGTGCTCGACTCCAAGCGCCCCGAGGACCGCGACATCATCGCCTCGGCGCCGCTGGTGCTCGACTACCTGTCATCCGACAGCGCCGCGCACTTCGACCGGGTGCAGGCCGGGCTGACCAGCCTTGGCATCACGTTCGAGATCGAGCCGCGGCTGGTGCGTGGCCTCGACTACTACACGAGAACGATCTTCGAGTTCGCCAGTCACTCGCTCGGTGGCGCCCAGAACGCGATCGGCGGGGGCGGCCGCTACGACCTGCTCGTGGAGCAACTCGGAGGGCCGCCCACGCCCGCCGTCGGGTTCGGCGCAGGCATCGAGCGCATCCTCGAGGCATGCGATGGCGAGGCCAGCTTCACCACGGAGATGGCGGGGGTCGACGTGTTCGTCGTCGACACCGCCGGGTCCG
Source organism: uncultured Acidimicrobiia bacterium (assembly GCA_963827075.1). Classification (GTDB taxonomy): domain Bacteria; phylum Actinomycetota; class Acidimicrobiia; order Acidimicrobiales; family Ilumatobacteraceae; genus JALZMG01. Next base: position 257,417 of record CAWGZN010000008.1, read on the forward strand.
GCGACGCCCTGACGATCGGTCATGAGCTGCGCCGCGGCCGGTTTCGCCACGGGACGCGCCTACGACGACCGCAGCATGCGGGCGCAGATGAAGGCCGCCGATCGCAGCGGGGCGGCCGTGGCCGTGATCATCGGACCGGACGAGCGGTCCGCCGGCACCGTCGTGGTGCGTCCCCTCCGCGGTGGCGACGGGCAGACCGTGGTCGCCCGCGCCGAACTGATCGAGCACTTGGAGAAGGTCCTGTCGTGAGCGAATCGACCTCGTCAACCTCGATGCGAAGCCATCTGTGCGGCGAGCTGCGCGCGCACCACACCGGCGAGACGGTCACGCTGTGCGGTTGGGTGGCCCGGCGCCGCGAGCACGGCGAGCACCTCGCCTTCGTCGACGTCCGCGACCACGCCGGCGTCGTGCAGTGCGTCGTGGACAACACGATCGACGTGCGCTCGGAGTACGTCGTGCGGATCACCGGCACCGTGCGCGCCCGTCCGGATGGCACCGTCAACCCGAACCTGGCGACCGGCGAGATCGAGCTCGGCGACTGCCAGGTCGAGGTGCTCCGGTCGGCCACACCGCCACCGTTCCCGATCGACGCCCGCGCCGACGACGTCGACGAGATCGTCCGCCTGCAGTACCGCTACCTCGACATCCGCCGTGAGCGCATGCAGCGCAACTTGAGGATCAGGGCGCGCATCAACTCGGCGATCCGCACCTCGATGGAGGCTCAAGGTTTCGTCGAGGTCGAGACTCCGATGCTCGTCCCGTCGACCCCGGAAGGCGCCCGCGACTTCCTCGTCCCCTCCCGCAAGGAGCTCGGCTCGTTCTACGCCCTGCCGCAGTCGCCGCAGCTCTACAAACAGTTGCTGATGGTCGCCGGCGTCGACCGCTACTACCAGATCGCCCGCTGCCTACGGGACGAGGACCTGCGTGCCGACCGGCAGTACGAGTTCATGCAGCTCGACGCCGAGATGAGCTTCGTCACACAGGACGACGTGATCGCCGCGATCAGCGAGGCCGTGCTCGCCGCCGCCCATGCGGTCACCGGCGAGCGCCCGCCCGACATCGAGCGCATCACGTGGCGGGAGGCGATGGATCGCTTCGGCGTGGACAAGCCGGACCTCCGCTTCGGCATGGAGCTCATCGAGCTCACCGACCTGTTCGCGGGCACCGAGTTCAAGGCGTTCGCCGGCACGGGCGCGATCAAGGCGATCCGCGTCCCCGGGGCGGCCGGCGACTACGGGCGCAACCAACTCGACAAGCTCACCGACCGGGCGAAGCAGCTCGGCGCCAAGGGGCTCGTCTGGCTGAAGGTCGCGCCGGACGGGTCGTTCGACTCGCCGGTCGCCAAGTTCTTCTCCGCCACCGAGGCCGACGGGCTCGCGACGCGCGTCGGGGCCGAGCCAGGCGACCTCGTGCTCATCGTCGCCGACGCGTGGATGACGGCCTGTGAGGTGCTCGGACAGTTGCGCAACGACGTCGGTCGCCCGCCGGTCCACCAAGGTCCCTACCGCTACGTGTGGGTCGTCGACTTCCCGATGTTCGTCGTCGATCCCGAGTCCGGCGAGACCCACCCCGCCCACCACCCGTTCACGATGCCCCACGTCGACGACCTCGAGCTGCTGGCGACCGACCCGGCGGCGGCCCGCTCCCAGGCGTACGACCTCGTCCTCAACGGGTGGGAGCTCGGCTCGGGCTCGATCCGGATCCACGATCCGGACCTCCAGCGGCAGGTGTTCGCCGCACTGGGCATCAGCGCCGACGACGCCGAGCGCAAGTTCGGCTTCTTCCTCGGCTCGTTCGTGTACGGCGCCCCACCGCACGGCGGCTTCGCTTTCGGCATCGACCGGCTGACGGCGATCCTCGCCGGCGAGGAGAACATCCGCGAGGTGATCGCATTCCCGAAGACCCAGTCCGGGTCCGATCCGATGACGCAGTCACCCCGCCCCGTCGACCAGACCCAGCTCGCCGAGCTCGGCATCCGGGTCCTGCCTCCGTCGAGCTGAGCCCATGCGATCGCGCCCGGTAGCCGCGGCGCTCGTCGCGGTGATCCTCGCGGTCGGGGTCGGGACGACTGCTGCGGTCCCGGCGTCGACAGTGCACGCGGCATGCACGATCGGCAGCACGCTGCGGGTCGGGTCGACCGGAGTGGCCGTGCGGTGCCTGCAGTCGCGCCTGAACCAGCTCGGCTACGACGCCGGACCCGTCGACGGTTGGTTCGGTGCGATGACGCGCGCCGCGGTCGTCCGCTTCCAGCGGGCGCGAGGGCTGACGGTCGACGGCATCGTCGGGCGGGAGACCGCGCGAGCGCTCGGGATCTGGGGACCACGCTGCACGATGCCGAAACGCAAGCCGGTGCGGGCGCGTCAACTCGTGGTGGTGACCGCGTCGGGCACGTCGGCCGAGGTCGACCTGCTCGTGAAGCGGCGGGGGGTGTGGCGCTGCCGGCGCGCCGACATGCACGGGCGGGTGGGTCGCAACGGCGTACGTCCGCTGCTCCTTCGTCGGTCCGGCGACGGCACGACGCCGGCCGGCCGGTTCCCGCTGGGCACGATGCGCGCACCCGACGGGCAGGTGTTCCAGTTGTTCGGCAACGGCACCGATCCGGGCGGGGCGGCCGCGTGGCGCCAGGTCCGCAGCGGCGACTGCTGGGGAGCGACGCCGGGCACCCGGCGGTACAACAAACTCGTCCATCGCGAGGAATGGGCCTGCCAGTCGCCCGACGAGTACCTGCCGAACATCACGGGCGCCTACTCGCAGGCCGCCATCATCGGCGCCAACCTCGGCCCCGGCCGTTCCGGCGACCAGCCGGGTGAGCCCCCGTACGCGGCGGCGATCTTTCTGCACCGTCACTCGTACACGGACGGAGTGAGCCGGCCGACCTCGGGCTGTGTATCGCTCGGCCCGCGCGACCTCGCCCTGGTGCTCCGGTGGCTCGTCCCGGACCGGGCGTGGTTCGTGATCAGATCGGCGTAGGCGCGCACCCCTTCGTTATCGTGCTCACCCAAACCGACATCCCCTGCCGTCACATGACTGACGAAGGGGTTCACCGTGAGTGCGCACAATGTTGTCGTCCTGCGAGGCACGCTGGTCGCCGAGCCACGCCTCCGCGAGCTGCCCTCGGGCAGCGTGCTCGTCCAATTCGACGTCACCACCCGCGATGACGACGGCACGCAGTCGGTGCCGGTCGCGTGGTTCGAGCCGCCGCGCTCGGGAGTGCCAGCGGACGCCGGCGACGACGTCGTCGTCATCGGATCGGTCCGCCGGCGGTTCTTCCGCGCGGGTGGCGCCACCCAGAGCCGCACCGAGGTCGTGGCCGAGCACGTCATCTCGGCTCGTCGCGGCCGTCAGGTCGAGCGGGCCTTGGCCGCCGTGCGGTGTCTGCTCGGGGAAGGCTGACGAGCGTGGTGCGCCCGGTACGATCGAAGCGTCCGGTCCCCCGAACACGAGGAGCATGGCGTGGACCTTCGATCTCTGCTGGGCGACGACGCAGACGACCTGCTCGCCTACACCTGCAAGGGAGTGCCCCGGGAGCAGCTGACCCTCCCCGGCTCCGACTTCCTCGACCGGGTGATGCTCGCCACCGACCGCTCTCCGCAGGTGCTGCGCGGGCTCGGCGCGCTGTACGGGCACGGCCGTCTGGCCGGTTCCGGGTACGTGTCGATCCTGCCGGTCGACCAGGGCATCGAGCACTCCGGGGCGGCGTCGTTCGCGCCCAACCCGGCGTACTTCGATCCGGCCAACATCGTCGAGTTGGCCATCGAGGGCGGGTGCAACGCCGTTGCCACCACCTTCGGGGTGCTCGGTGCGGTGAGCCGCCGCTACGCCCACCGGATCCCGTTCATCGTCAAGATCAACCACAACGAGCTGCTGACGTACCCGAACCAGTTCGACCAGGTGATGTTCGGCACCGTCCAGCAGGCGTGGGACCTCGGGGCGGCCGGCGTCGGGGCGACGATCTACTTCGGGTCCGAGGAGTCGACGCGCCAATTACGTGAGGTTTCCGACGCGTTCGCCGAGGCCCACGAGCTCGGCCTGTTCACCGTGCTGTGGTGCTACACCCGCAACCCGGCGTTCAAGACGGCGGAGGCCGACTACCACACCGCCGCCGATCTCACCGGCCAGGCGAACCACATCGGCGTCACGATCGAGGCCGACATCATCAAGCAGAAGCTGCCGACGAACAACGGCGGCTACCTCGCCCTCGAGGGCTACGGCAAGACGAGCCCGCTCGTGTACGACAGCCTCACCACCGACCACCCCATCGACCTCGCCCGGTGGCAGGTCGTCAACTGCTACGCGGGCCGCATCGGGCTGATCAACTCGGGCGGCGAGTCGAAGGGGGAGAGCGACCTTGCCGAGGCCGTACGCACGGCCGTGATCAACAAGCGCGCCGGCGGTCAGGGTCTGATCTCCGGTCGCAAGGCGTTCCAGCGGCCGATGAGCGACGGCATCGCCCTGCTCCAGGCCATCCAGGACGTCTACCTCGACGACGAGGTCACGATCGCCTGAGACCCGCTCCGGGTCAGCCCTCGCGGAGGTCGCGCACCACCAGACCGGTGCGCAGCTTGGGCGTGAAGAAGGTCGACTTGGGCGGCATCAGCAGCCGCTCGCGTGCGGTGCGCTCGATCTCGTCGATGCTGACCGGACGGGTCAGGACCGCCGCCGCGGCCTGACCGGACCGCACCGCGTCGACGGTCTCGTCGAGCCCGTGCTGGTAGGTGACAGTCGCGGGACTGCCCGACAGCGCGTGTTCCAGCCACTCCCCGTCGATCGCCCGGACCTCGTCGAAGATGCCGGGTCGCGGCGTCATCCACTCCGCCGAGCCATCGGGACCGACGAGTACGAGGCTGCCGCGCTCGACCATCGCGCTGAGCGTCCCCGGCCCGAGTGCTCCCGCCGGCGCAAGATCGAACGACTCGGCGAGCCGGGCCCGGAGGTCGGCGAATCCGATCTCGCCGTACAGGCGGTGGATCGCGTCGATGCTCAGCTGCTCACCGACGAGCTCGCCGATGAAGGCCAGGGTCGCCTCGGCCGGTGTGTCCGTGCGCCCGGTCCGCTCGCGGATCTCGTCGCGGTAGATGCGGCTCACCCCGTAGCGGTGATGTCCGTCGGCCATCAGCACGTCGTCGGCGCCGATCGTCGCGCTGATCGCGGCGAGTCGCTCCCCATCGGTCACCCGCTCGACGATGTGCTCGACGTCGTCGACGACGACGGCACCGACGGGCTCGGCCGGCGGCGCCAGCAGCTCGGTGAGCCCGTGCGCGAGGGAGAGCGCCCAGACGGGGGACAGGTTGGCGTCGGTCGCCCGGGTCAGGTCGAGACGGTCGGTCGAGGCCTTGGGCGTCGTGCGCTCGTGCGGGAGCACGTCACCGGCGCCGTCGTCGACGACCTCCAGGGCTCCGACCACGCCGACGAGGTCGCGCGGCTGTCCGGTCTCGTCGCGGAAGCGCATGCGGTAGAGCGAGAACGTGGGCGTGTCGTCCTCGACGAGGACGCCGTCGGTGATCCACTGCCGGAGGAGCCGGCCGGCGGCGTCGTAGCGGTCCGGGCCGCGGGGCACGTCGACGTGGACGATGTTGTGCTCGTCGCGCGCCGCGAGCTCGGCGACCTCTTCCGCCGAGACGACGTCGTACGGAGGCGCGACGACGGCGGCGAGGTCGATCGTGGGGGCGTAGCGGAGGGCGGGGAACGGCTCGAAGCGCGGCACGTCCCCAGGTTGGCACGCCTGCGGGATTCTCGGCCCAGTACGTTGCCCGGCGTGGATGCCGCCGTCGTGCTCTGTGATCTCGACGGCGTGGTCTGGCTCTCGCACCGTCCGATCCTCGGCTCGGTCGAGGCGGTGGCCCGGCTGCGGGCAACGGGACGGCGGGTCGTGTTCATCACGAACAACTCCTCGGCGCCGATCGCCGACCAGGAGGAAGTGCTGGCCCGGATCGGGATCCCGGCCGTCGGTGACGTGTTCACGTCTGCCGGCGCGGCGGCTGCGCTGATCCACCCGGGCGAACGGGTCCTCGTCTGCGGCGGACCCGGGGTGGTCGAGGCCGTCACCGCGGCCGGAGGGACGCCGATCGCCGGCAACGACCCCTCAGGCACGAGCGCCGATGTCGTCGTGGTCGGCTTCCACCGTGACTTCGACTACGAGCGGCTGCGCATCGCGGCGACGGCCGTACGGGCCGGGGCGCGGCTCGTCGGGACCAACGACGACGCGACGTATCCGACGCCGGACGGGCCGATCCCCGGCGGCGGGGCGATCCTGGCCGCGGTGGTGACGGCTGCCGGCGTGGAACCAGTGATCGCGGGCAAGCCGCACCCGCCGATGGCGACGGCGGTACTCGATCTGCTCGGCCGGCCCGACCCGGCGAGCCTGCTCGTCGTCGGCGACCGCCCGAGCACGGACGGCCTGTTCGCCGCGGTTCTCGGCTGCCCCTTCGCGCTCGTGCGCTCGGGCGTGACGGCGCCCGGGACCGCGGTGAGCGTCCCGGTGGCGATCGACGCCCCAGATCTCGCGACCGTTGCGGAGGTCGTCGACTCGGTCGCACCGGGCGACCGTTAGCATCGCCTGATGCCGAAGAACCCGATACAGAAGCTGATCGAGTCGGGCGCCCAGGCCACCGAGGCGACCCGTCAGCAGGCCGAGTCGGTGGTGAAGGGCCTCGTCGAGGCCGGCGAGGAACGCCGTTCGGAGGCCGAGGCGTCCGTGCAGCGCTTGATGGACCGGGGGCGCGAAACGACCTCCCAGTTGACTGAACTGGTGCAGAACGAGGTGGCCAAGCAGCTCGGCCGCCTGGCGAGCCAGGTCGACGACCTCGAGCGTCAGTTCGAGCGGCTGGTCAGCCGGGTGAGCGGACTGACCCGCGGGTCGTCGACGGCGAAGAAGTCCACGGCCAAGAAGTCGACGGCGAAGAAGTCGACGGCAAGAAGTCGACGGCGAAGAAGTCGACGGCCAAGAAGTCGACGGCCAAGAAGTCAACGGCCAAGAAGTCAACGGCCAAGAAGTCCACGGCCAAGAAGTCGACGGCGAGCAGCAAGAAGTCGTCGACGGCGAAGAAGGCTCCGGCCAAGAAGAGGGCGACGAGCACCACAAAGAGGGCGTCGACGCCGTCGAGCTGAGTTGGCCGTCCGCCGCCGCCTCGACGCCGAGCTCGTCCGCCGGGGGCTGGTCACCAGCCGCACCGAGGCCCAGGAGGCGATTGCCGCCTACCGGGTGCTGGTGAACGGGGCCGTCGCCGAGAAGCCGGCCCGGCTCGTCGCGACCGGCGACGCCGTCACGGTCGCCGGCCCGCCATCCCGGTTCGTCGGCCGTGGGGGCGAGAAGCTCGATGGCGCGCTCCATCACTTCGGGATCGACGTGGATGGACACCGGGTGCTCGACGTCGGCGCCTCGACCGGCGGGTTCACGGATGCCCTGCTCGGGCGCGGAGCGCGGGAGGTCGTCGCGCTCGACGTCGGGCATGGGCAGCTGCACCCGCGGCTGCGCGACGACCCGCGCGTCACCGTGCTCGAGCGGACCAACATCCGGTCGGCCACGACGGCCGCGATCGGCGGGCCGGTGGATGCGATCGTCGCCGACCTCTCGTTCATCTCGCTGACGAAGGTCATCCCGACGCTCGTCACGTTGTGCCACCCTGGTTCGCCGATGGTCCTGCTCGTCAAGCCGCAGTTCGAGGCCGGTCGCGGCGGAGGTCGGGCGCGGCCGCGGCGTGATCACCGACCCGCAGATCCACGACCGCGTGCGCCGGGAGATCGGCGCCACGCTCGAGGCGTCGGGGTGTCGAGTGGTGGCGTGGGTCGAGTCGCCGATCCGCGGCAGCGAGGGCAATCGCGAGTTCCTCGTGCATGCAGTCACCGCCGAGGGCGCGAGGGTGCTCGCATGACCACCGTCGCCATCGTCGCCCACCACGGGCGGACCGAGGCGGCGACGCTCGCCCGCGAAGCGGTCGAGTGGCTGGCGGCCCGCGGCCACGAGGGGTGGGTGGTGCCCGATGATGCCGCCGCGCTCGATCTCGGCGACCTCGTCGGCGAGCGGGCGCTGGCCACTGTTGACCTCGTGGTCAGCCTCGGCGGCGACGGCACGATGCTGCGGGCGGTGCGGCTCCTCGACGGCGCGACCGTTCCGCTGCTGGGCGTCAACCTCGGTCTGCTCGGCTACCTCACCGAGATCGAACCGCCCGCGTTGACGGAGGCGCTCGAGCGCTTCGTCGCGGGCCGAGAGGCGGGCCGGTGGCACCTCGACGAGCGCATGCTGCTCGACGTCGCCACGTCCGGAGCGGCCGCCGGCACGTGGCGGGCACTCAACGAGGTCGTGGTCGAGAAGCACGAATCGGGACACACCGTGCACCTGCTGGTCCGGATCGCGGGGGAGCCCTTCACGAGTTACGCCGCCGACGGCCTGATCGTCGCCACCCCGACCGGCTCCACCGCCTACTCCCTCTCGGCACGGGGCCCCGTCGTGTCACCTCGCCATCGCGCCCTGCTGTTGACGCCGGTGTCGCCGCACATGCTGTTCGACCGGACGCTCGTCCTCGACCCGTCCGAGACCGTTGAACTCGAGGTGGGCGGCGACCAGCGGGCCGGGCTCGCCGTCGACGGCCGCTTGGTGACGACCTTGAACATGGGTGAGGTGGTGACGTGCCGGGCATCGGACCGGACGGCCAGCTTCGTGCGCTTCGCGCCGTACCACTTCCATCAGATCCTCAAGGCCAAGTTCGGTCTGGCGGATCGTTAGCCCGCGGACCTGGTATCGCCGACGGCGCGGCGTCTTCTTCGGCTCGATCGGAGGCGACACCGACGCCGGGTTGAGCAGTCAGGCGGGTGTCAGCGCGGCCGGCCGGCCCTTCACCCTTCGACCGCGAACACGTCGATCATGTTCGTTCGCTCGAGCACCCGGCGCACCGCCTCTGACGGATCTCGCAGAATCAGTCCGTCACCGCGCTTCCGCCCTGCCTGTTGCGCCCGCAACAAGCCATGGAGCCCTGCGGAGTCGATGAATGTGACCCCGCTGAGGTCGACCACCGCGCTTCCGGCAACCTCGATCGCGTCGACAAGCTGACCGGCATTGCCCATGTCGATCTCTCCGCGGACCGTGATCAGCTCCCAATGGTCACGTGGCTCCTCGACGGGAGTCCGGCCGGTGCCCGTGCGCACCTCCAGGACCGGCGGAGGTCGCAACGGATTCGTGTCGGGCGCGCCTTGGGAGGCGTCGGGAGTCAGGTTCATCGGTGTTCTCCTCAGCGCGAAGTTCCAGAATCAGCGTCCCCGGCGCGGACGGGCACGCGCCGGGGACCGCTGAACCACGGCGGCCGGCTGGACCGCCGTACTCGCTGGGCGACGGATGCGGGTAAATGGGCGACGGCACTGTCGGCTGAGTTGGCCGGACTCGGGCCTGGAACGCCGGCCGACGGGCCGCGGTTAGTGCGGATCGACGTCTCGGACGGTGGCTCCGTAGGCGGCCGGAGGTGCGGCCGGTCCGGTCGGTGGCACCGTCCGGGTGTCGTAGGTGGGCTTGCGACGCGCCAGCCCGGCCAGGCCGAGCAGTCCGAGCAGTCCGAGTAGACCCCACAGACCGGTGTTGTCGCTGTTCCTCCTCGTCCTCGTCAGGGGCTGCCTCCTCGACGTCGACGGTGGTCGGCGGTGTGGTTTCCTGGGCGTGGGCGGTACCGGCGCTCAGTGTGAGTGCCGCGATTCCACCGATGATCGCACGGCGCATGATCACCGCGGCCGGGCCTCGTGGTCGACCTCGACCCGCTCCTTGCGGACCTCGCCCTCCACCGTCTCGGTGTCGGTGACGGTGTCCTTCTCCAGGCGCACCCGCTCCTTGGGCACCGTCTCCTTGGAGACGACCGGACGCTCTTCGTAGGTCGTCACCTCGTGCTCGCCCTCGGAGATGTCCCGACCGCGCATGGCCTCGTCGACGTTGTCCTCGGTGATCGGCTCGCGCTCGACTCGCACCTCTTCGCGCTGCACGGGCACCGTCATCTGCTGGTGTTCGGTGACGACGTACTTGCGCAGGCGAACCGTGCCGGTCGCCTCGCGCTGCTTGCCCACCCGCAGTTCCTCCTCGGAGCGCGTCATCGCATCGTCGGTTTCCCGATCGTTCTCCCAGGTGTAGTCACGGTCGGCCCGGTCCCCCGTGTAGGCCTTGCCGTAGCCGTAGTCCTCGGTCTCCCCGGAGTCGTACTGGTACCCGTAATAGGCCCACAGGTCCCGCTCTTCCTCAGGGGTGAGGTGTCCCGCGGGGTCGATCCGGGGGGCGTCCTTCACGACGCCCTTGTCAAAGGCCACCTGCAGGTCGCCGTCGCCGTAGGGCCGGGAACCGTGGATCGGCACAAACGTCTTCTTCATGCCGAACAAGCCGGTACGGATCGCCAGCCACTCCGGACGTCCGGTGACGTCGTCGTAGTAGACCTCGGTGATCTCCCCGACCTTCTCGCCGTCGGGGTCATACGCGTCGCGGCCGATCCAGGACTCGTAGGTAGCTGACATCATTGTCGTTCTCCGTCTTTGGTATGGGAATTGACCCCGGGGCCGGCTCGACACCGAACACTGTGGGACATAGACGACTCTAAATGAGACATGAGCTGTCTCGTCAACCCGTAGGTGGGTGCACCGGGGACGGGGCGGCGCCGTCCCCGGTGCTTCGCGCCGAACGACGGACAAACCCGGCCGACAGCACATTGCTGCGTCCGTCGCGGGAGACCACCTCGTTCGGCACGTGGTCGACGCCCATCGGGATTCGAGTGAGGCGACCTTGTAAGATTCGGGTGACTGTACATGAGACATCCTTGTCTCGCAACCGGTCACCCGCTACGTTGCAGGAACGCCGATGTCTGAGATTCGACCTCATCTGGAGCCACGCCAGGCGCTTCAGGATCGTGTGAGCTCGGTGATCCTGGACGCCACGGCGCGGGTGCTCGCGGCCCAGGGGCAACAGGCGAGCATGAGTGACGTGGCGGTCGCAGCGGGTGTCGCTCGGGCCACGGTCTACCGATACTTTCCGACCCGGCAGGCGCTGCTCGACCGGCTCATGGAGATCGCGACGGCCGATGCTCGGGCGAGGCTGGCTTCCGCCCGCGTTGACGCGGTTCGCCCGGAAGACGGCGTTCGTCGTGCCGTGGGCGCTCTCCTCGACGTCGGTGACTACTTCGTGGTACTTGCGCGGGAGCGGCTGGTCGCCGACAGCCACGGCTTCACCTCGGCGATCGGTGGTCCGCTGCGACGGGTCGTTGACCAGGCGCAGGCGACCGGTGCAATTCGTCGCGACATCCCGAGTTCGTGGCTGATCGAGTTTCTTGTGAGCCTGGTGATCACCGTGGTGGCTGCTTCCCCCACGACGGGCCGCGACGACATGGTGGAGCTTGTCGCCAGCCTGTTCTTCGACGGAGCGCGGCAGAGGCCGACGCGCCGCCAACCCAAAGGAGCACGTGATGCCCGATAAGAAGACGGGGAAGCCGCGACGACCGGCTGACGCGTCGCATGACGACAAGTCGCTGCTCCGGGAGTTGGTGGCTCACCTTCGGGAGCATCGCACGAAGCTCCGAGAGGAGTGGGCGCACCGGATCACGGACGCGGATCTGTTGAGTGTCATGACCCACGACGAGATCTTCTCCGAGGTCACGGCGGTCTACGACAACTATGTCGATGCATTGGAGACCGGCAGCGTCGAGACGCTCCAGGCGTACGCGCGTGACCTTTCCGAACGGATCATCCCCCGTGGCGTCGAGACCGACGAGGTCTTGGGGATCGTCCTGCTGCTGCGTGACGTTCTCGCTCGTTCGCTCTTCGCCGACTATCTGCACGACACGGATCTCATGAACCAGATTCTCGACGCCTACGAGCCGGCGGCGAATCGCATCGCGGTGACGGTTGGCGTGAGTTTCGTCGAGGAACGCGAGCGAGTCATACGCGAACAACAAGAGTCCATTCGCGAGCTCTCGACACCGGTTCTGCAGGTACGAGACCGGCTTCTGATCCTGCCCATCATCGGAGGCCTCGATTCGGCTCGAGCCCGGCAGCTGACCGAACAATTGTTGGGTGCGATACAAGCGAACCGAGCCAAAGTCGTTGTCATCGACATCACTGGCGTCGCCACCATCGACGTCACTGTCGCCAATCATCTGGTACAGACCGTGGCGGCGGCGCGCCTGATGGGAGCCGAGGCAATCATCACCGGGCTGTCGTCAAAGATTGCTCAAACGCTCGTGGATTTGAACGTGGATCTCAGCATGATGAACACCGTCGGCGATCTCCAGGGTGGCCTGGAGGCAGCCGAGCGTCTGACCGGCTATCGGTCGGAGTCCCACAGCATCACCGCCTCCGACGAGAGGTAGCAGTCCGGGTGTCGGTCGCGATCCTCCGCCAGGGCGACTACCTGATCGCGTCGATCCAGGGCGACCTGACGGACACCCAGGTGCTGGCTCTCCGCGATGACCTCGCCGAGCGAGTCGGGCACCACCGAGCCCGCGGTGTGATCGTCGATGTCGCCGCCCTCGACGTCATCGACTCCTTCGTGGCCCGCTCGTTGCGGTCCATCGCCATCACCGCAAGGTTGCGAGGCGCCGCCACCGTCGTCGTCGGCATTCAGCCCGATGTCGCCATCGCCATGGTGCAGTTCGACCTCGACCTCGCCCCCCTTCGCGCCGCTCTCGATCTGGACGGAGCGATCACCCTGCTGGACGACGGGCACCAGTGAGCTGGCGAGCATGAGCGATGAGGTGACTGTTGACATCGCGAGCGATGCCGACATGGTTCCGGCCCGCGCACAGGCGCGAGCGCTCGCGCTGCGACTCGGCTTTTCCCGTACCGATGCGACGTTGATCGCCACCGCCATCTCCGAGGTTACGCGCAACATCATCGTCCACGCCGATACCGGTCGCATCGTGATGAAGCCGCTGTACGAACACGAACGGTTCGGTCTGATGGTGATTGCAACGGATCACGGACCGGGCATCCACGACGTCGATGGGATACTCCAACCTGGGTATGTCTCGCCGAATGGCCTCGGGCTGGGCTTGCCGGGAACACGTCGCCTCATGGACGAGTTCCAGCTCTCATCCGTAGTAGGTACGGGGACCACCGTCACGATGGTGAAATGGCGGGAGCGCGACGAGCTCGAGCAACTACGGGACAAACGACGTGACAGGGCAGCGCACAACGGCTAATCCTCTGAGCTGGGCTGTCGAGGCGGCGTCACGCAAGGGAGACGTCGTGAGCGGCGATGCCAGTGTGGTCTGCCCCGAACGAGAAGGAACACTTTTCGCCGTCATCGACGGGGTCGGGCACGGGGCCGCCGCCGCACATGCATCGAACGTGGCGGCAGACACCATCCGCAGTGCTCGGCATACCGACCTTCCGACGCTCGTCGGTCAGTGCCACGACGCCCTCCGGGAAACCCGCGGTGCCGCGCTCATCCTCGGCCACGTCGACCAACCCGGCAACCGGCTGACCTGGCTAGGTGTCGGGAACGTGACCGGAGCGGTCGGCAGGCGTACGCGAGGACGAGTTCGGCTGACAGCCGTCGCGCCCTCGTCCTACGGCCTACTCGGCCACCGTCTCGGGACGCTCCGCACGCAGACCCAGCCCCTTCACCCCGGCGACGTGATCGTGTCGGCGACCGATGGGATCATGCCGTGCTTCATCGACACCCTCGTCCTTTCCGGCACGCCTCGGACCATGGCCGATCGCATCCTCCACCGCTACTGGCGAGACACCGATGATGGCCTCGTTTTTGTCGCTCGGGTAGGAGGCGCGTACCGGTGACCGCGTCGGCCCGTGTCCGCAACGCATACGCCGTGGCCCTCCACGAGCACATGCGGTCCCCGACAGAAGGACACCTGCAAGTCGCCTACGAGATCGGGCGTTCTGCCGTCTCTGACAACGTCGGCATCGTCGAAATGGCGCTGATTCACCACGAGCTTCTCGCCGAAAGCGCGTCTGCCGGCGACTCACTCGAGCCCGACGACATCACGCGGGCAGGCCAGTTTCTGTCAGAGGCACTCGTTGCCTACGAGATGATCGCCCGCGGGTATCACGAAGTCCGCGACGCCGTGGCACTGGAACGGCGCCACGCCGCGATGATCCGCCAGCTCGCGAGCTTTATGGGCGACGCCTCCCTCGCCGTTCACAGTCGGGACGCGGCGCACGAGGTCATCCGACTCGTCGCTGAGCATGCACGCGAGCTCACCGACGCATCATCGGCCACTGTCGCAGTTACGGGCCCGGACAATCGGTCACTCGTCGAGGTCGTCGATGAGGGTCCGGCCCCCGTCGACGCATCGACCGAACAGCGAGCCGTCACGCTCACGGCGCTCGACGGCCACGAGATCGGGAGCATCACGATCATCGGCAAGCCAGATCGCCGATTCATGGAAATCGACGACGCGGTGCTCGCCCACCTCGGACAGATGGCATCCGCGGCGCTCGAACGCATTCACCGCTATGAGCGGCCGCGAGGTCGCAGGTGACCACAACCGGTGCGACGGAAAGGTTCTGACGAGGGATGCTCACCGAACTGCACATCGAGCACCTCGGCGTGATCGAGCGGGTCGACCTCCGTCTGGGCTCCGGGCTCACCGCCGTCACGGGTGAGACCGGCGCCGGCAAGACGATGCTGGTCGAGGCGCTGGAGCTGCTCGTCGGCGGGCGGGCCGACGCCACGGTGGTCCGGCCCGGCGCCAGCGAGGCCCGGGTCGACGGACGCTTCGATCTCGATGGCGAGGTGGTGTTGACGAGGGTCGTGCCGACGGACGGGCGATCGCGCGCGTACATCGACGGTCGGCCGGTCACCGCCGCCGCACTGGCCGATCTGACCGCCGGACTCGTCGACCTGCACGGTCAGCACTCCCACCAGAGCCTGCTCGGCGTGGCCGCCCAGCGGGATGCGCTCGACCGGTTCGGCGGCGTGGACCTGCGCCCGTTGCAGGTCGCCCGCGCCCGGCTCACCGAGCTCGACGCCGAGCTGGCGACGCTCGGGGGCGACGAGCGCGAGCGCGCCCGCGAAGTCGACCTCCTGCGGTTCCAGGTCGAGGAGATCGAAGCGGCCGGCCTCGACGACCCCGACGAGGAGCGCGCCCTGACCGAGGAGGAGGATGCCCTGGCCGACGCGGTGGGCCACCGCGAGGCGGGCGGACAGGCTCACGCGATCCTGGCCGACGACGGTGGGGCCCGAGATGCGCTGGCGTCGGCCGTGGCCGCGATCGACGGGCGGACGCCCTATCGGGACGCCGCCGACCGAGCTGCTGCCGTCCTCGTCGACCTGGACGACGTGATCGGCGAGGTACGCCGGGTCGCCGAGACGATCGAGGAGGATCCCGAGCGGCTCGCCGCCGTCCGCCAGCGCCGGCAGCTGCTGCGCGACCTGTGCCGCAAGTACGGAGATGACCTGGCCGAGGTGGTCCGGTTCGGCGCCGCCGCCGCCGAACGCCTGGCGGAGCTCGAGGGGTTCGAGCAACGGGCCGCCGAGCTCACGGCCGCCCGGCGGGAGGCGCTCGTCGCCGAGCGCGACGCGGCCCGGGCCGTCGGCACTGCTCGCCGGAGCGCGGCGCCCGACCTGGCGGCGGCGGTCACCGAGCGGCTCCGGCTGCTCGCCATGCCCCACGTCGAGGTCGCGGTCGAAGTCGGTGAACACGCCGACGACGATCCGGGCGACCGGGTGCAGTTCCTGTTCTCGGCCAACCCGGGTGCGCCCCTTCTGCCGCTGAGCAAGGTTGCGTCCGGGGGCGAGCTCGCCCGGGCCATGCTCGCCCTGCGCCTGGTGCTCACCGACGATCCAGGGACGGCCGGAACGCTCGTGTTCGACGAGGTCGACGCCGGCATCGGGGGGAGCGCGGCGACGGCGGTCGGGCAGGCCCTGGCCGAGGTGGCCCGGCGCCACCAGGTGCTCGTCGTGACCCACCTCGCCCAGGTGGCCGCCGAGGCGACGACGCACGTCGCCGTGAGCAAGCAGGTCGCCGGGGCGGTGACGTCGGCAACGGCCGAGATCGTCGACGGCGACGACCGGGTGGGTGAGATCGCCCGCATGCTCTCGGGCTCGACCGGCGGGGAGGCGGCCCGCCGCCACGCCCTCGAGCTGCTCTCGGGCTAGCCACCCGCGGTTCCTGCATCTGATCGGCGCGCCCTGGCGCGCTATCTGGATGCAAGAACGAGGGCGAGCACGAAGGCGGCGACGCCGAGCAGGATGCCGACGATCGCGGTGGCGCGGGCGAGACGCTCGGGCTCGGCTTGGCGGCGGATGTCGCCGAGCGCGAGAACCCCGAGCCCGGCCGCGATCGGCCCCAGGATCACGCCGAACCCGACCAGCCCGATGGCGCCGAGGAACACCGCCGTCACCGCCCTCCCGTTGGTGGCGTACATCCAGCGGCGGAACCCGTCCATAGGGATCCCGATTCTCGCGGTCGGGTCGCGGTAGGCTGAGATCCCGTCGTTGGGTTCGTCGACGGAGGTACCCCTATGCCGAAGCACATCTTCGTGACCGGAGGGGTGGCCAGCTCCCTCGGCAAAGGGCTCACCGCGTCCTCGCTCGGCCGCTTGCTCAAGCTCCGTGGGCTCCGGGTCACGCTGCAGAAGCTCGACCCGTACATCAACGTCGACCCGGGAACGATGAACCCGTTCGAGCACGGCGAGGTGTTCGTCACCGACGACGGCGGGGAGACCGATCTCGACCTCGGCCACTACGAGCGGTTCACCGACGAGAACCTCTCCCGCAACTCGAACGCCACGACCGGATCGATCTACCAGTCGGTCCTCGCCGCCGAGCGCCGGGGCGACTACCTCGGCAAGACGGTCCAGGTGATCCCCCACATCACCGACGAGATCAAGCGCCGGATCCACCGGCTCGCCACCGACGACGTCGACGTCGTCATCACCGAGGTCGGCGGCACCGTCGGCGACATCGAGATCCTGCCGTTCCTCGAGGCGATCCGCCAGTTCCGCAAGGAGGCGGGGCGCGACAACATCTGCTACCTGCACGTCACGCTGGTGCCGTTCATCGGCCCTTCCGGCGAGCAGAAGACCAAGCCGACGCAGCACTCAGTCACCGAGCTGCGCAGCCGGGGTATCCAGCCCGACCTGATCGTGTGCCGCAGCGAGGAGCCGCTGTCCGACGACCTGAAGCTGAAGATCTCCAACCTCTGCGACGTCGACGCCAAGGCGGTGGTGAACGCCGCCGACGCCCGCAACATCTACGAGCTGCCGTTGATCTTCCACGAGGAGGGCCTCGACGAGGTCGTGTGCGAGGTGCTGCGGATCGACCAGGACGAACACGCACTCGACCTCAGCCCGTGGGAGCGGGTGGTCGACCTCGTGGAGGCGGCCGACGAGCCGGTGCGGATCGGGCTGATCGGCAAGTACGTGCAGCTCCCGGACGCCTATCTGTCCGTGGTCGAGGCGCTCAAGCACGCCGGGTTCCACCACGGGGCGAAGGTCGAGACCGACTGGATCCAGGCCGAGGACGTGGAAGGTCTGCTCGCGGCCGGACGCCTGGCCGAGCTCGACGGCATGGTGATCCCGGGCGGCTTCGGTTCCCGCGGCATCGAAGGCAAGATCGCCGCCGCCCACTACGCCCGGATCGAGGGGGTGCCGTGCCTCGGCCTGTGCCTCGGACTGCACTGCATGACGATCGAGTTCGCCCGCAACGTGCTCGGACTCACCGACGCCAACTCGACGGAGTTCGATCCGACCACGCAGCACCCGGTGATCGACCTGATGCTCGACCAGCGCGACATCACCGACAAGGGCGGCACGATGCGCCTCGGGGCGTACTACGCCGTGTTGACCGCGGGCACCCGGGTCGGGGACGCCTACGGCGAGCCGGTCGTCAGCGAGCGGCACCGCCACCGCTACGAGTTCAACTCGGCGTACAAGGCGCGCATGGAGGCGAACGGGCTGATCTGCAGCGGGATCTCGCCCGACCGTCGCCTGGTCGAGTTCATCGAGCTCGCCGAGCACCCGTACTGGGTCGGCACGCAGGCGCATCCCGAGTTCAAGAGCCGGCCCGACCGGCCGCATCCGCTGTTCCGCGATCTCATCGGGGCGGCGCTCAAGCTGCGCGCCCAGCGCGGCCGCACCGGACCGACCGTCGCCAGCCACGCGTGACCGAGCCCGCCTGGTTCCGGCGGATCGGCGAGCGCGAGATCTACCAGGGTCACATCTGGCGGGTCGTCGTCTCGGACTTCGAGGATCCCGACGGCGAGCCGTTCTCGCGCGACATCGTGCGCTCGCCCGGCGCGGTCGCCGCCGTCCCGCTGGTGTTCGACCCGGAGGGCAACCCGTCCGTCGTGCTGCTCGCCCAGTACCGGCCGGCCTACGAGCGGGAGATGGTCGAGATCCCGGCCGGCATGCGGGACGTCGACGGCGAGCCGCCCGAGGAGACCGCCCGCCGCGAGTTGATCGAGGAGGTGGGTCTGGCGCCCGGCCGCCTCGACCTGCTGATCGAACTGGCGCCGCAGCCGGGAATGTCCGACGGGACGACGATCGTGTACCTCGCCACCGACTGCACACCTGCCCCGACCCAACCGCACGGGCCGGAGGAGGAGCACGCCCGCCTGCTCCACCTGCCGCTCGCCGACGCGGTGGCGATGGTCGAGACGGGCGAGATCACCGACGCCAAGTCGGTCGCCGGACTGCTCCTCGCCGAACGTCGCCTCCGGGCGGGGGATGACGGCGGGTGACCCTCACCGCGGAGCTCCCGCTCGAGGTCGAGGAGTTCCTGTCCTGGCTGGTGGCCGAGCGGGGCCGGGCGGCCAACACGATCGCGGCCTATCGTCGCGACCTCGCCGCCTACCACCAGTGGCTCACGGAGCACGGCACGTCGGTGGGGTCGGTCGACGCGTCCGCGCTCGTCGATTTCGTCGCCGAGCGGCGCGCGAGCGGCGCTGCCCCGTCGACGGTCGCCCGCCAGCTCGCCGCCGTGCGCACCCTGCACCGCTACCTCGTCACCGAGGGCGAGCGCGCCGACGACCCAACCGCCGACCTCGAGGGCGTACGCGTGCCGTCCGGACTGCCCAAGCCGCTGAGCGAGGCCGAGGTCGCCGCCCTGCTCGACGCCGTCGTCGGCCACGAGCCGGCGGCCCGGCGCGACCGCGCCCTGCTCGAGCTGCTGTACGCCACCGGCGCCCGCATCTCCGAGGCGTGCGGTCTCTCGATCGGGGACATCGACTTCGGCGCCCGCCTGGTGCGGCTGTACGGCAAGGGCGCGAAGGAGCGGATCGTGCCGTTCGGTCGGGCGGCCGGGGCCGCGCTCGACGACTGGTTCTCGCCGTCGGGGAGGGTGCGGATGGTGCCCGCCCAGTGGCGCCGGCGCAGCGACGCCGAGGCGGTGTTCCTCAACGCACGCGGCGGGCGGCTGACGCGCCAGGCGGCGTGGGGAGTCGTCAAGACGTACGGGCGGCGGGCCGGGCTGGACGGCAGGCTCTCGCCACACGTGCTGCGCCACTCGTGCGCCACCCATCTCCTCGACCACGGGGCCGATCTCCGGGTGGTGCAGGAGCTGCTCGGCCACGCCTCGATCTCGACGACGCAGGTGTACACGAAGGTCAGCCAGGAGCGGCTGTGGGACGTGTACCGGGCCGCCCACCCGCGGGCGCTCGGGCGCCCGTGAGACTGCCGGGTGAGCACCTCGGGCGGCGGTTCTTCACGTCGTTGTCGTCGCGCCCGCCGACCGCCCGCGAGACGGCATGGGCCGAGCACTGGCTGCAGCCGACCGAGGCCGAGCTGTGGGGACGGATGACGAACGCCGATCGCCGCCACTCCATCGAGGTCACCCAGCGTTTCTTCGCCCGCCGCCCAGGGGCGACGCGGGCGGAGCTGGCCGGCGCCCTGCTCCACGACGTGGGCAAGGTCGAGGCCGGGTTGGGCACGTTCGCCCGGGTCATGGCGACGATCGTCGGACCCCGCTCGGACCGCTTCCGCACGTACCACGACCACGAGGCGATCGGAGCCCGGCTCGCCGAGGCCGCCGGCTCGGACGCCGTGACGATCGCCCTGATCGAGGGGAAGGGACCCGCGGCCGAGGACCTCCGCGCCGCCGACGACCTCTGAGCCCAGATCATCGGGCCGGGGCGAGGAGGGTGCGGGCGCGGCGGTGGTTGACGACCGCCCGGAGGATCATCCACAGCGTCAGGGCGGCCCAGATCCCACCGATCCCGAGGTCGAGGGCGAGCACGACCAGCCCGACGGGCGTGATCACGAGCAGGTAGCCCGAGGGCGGCGAGGCCGAGGAACCGGTAGTCGGCGGCGCCGATCAGGACGCCGTCGTAGGCGAACGCGATCGCGCCCGGAACGAGCAGGACCGCCAGCCACCACAGGGCGGCCGTCGCCCGGACGACGACGGCGTCGTCGCCGGTGAAGGCGTGGGGGAGCACCGGGGCGGCGACGGCGACGACGACGGCGAGACCGGCCCCGACGAACACCGACAGCCGGGCGGTGCGTTCCGACAGCTCGGCTGCGGTGGGGCGGGCGCCCCGGCCGAGCTCGTCGGCCACCAGCGTCTGGGCCGGGATCGCCAGGGCGTCGAGGGCCAGGGCGAGGAGGAAGAACATGCTCGCCACGATCTGGTGGGCGGCCAGGGTGGGCTCGTCGATCCGCGCCGCGATCGCGGTCGCCCCGATGAACACGGCGAGCATCGACCCGACCCGCAGCAGCAGGTGGCGGCCGGCGGTCAGGAGGGGAGCCATGCCCTGCCAGCTCGGCCGGCGGTCTCGGGCCCGCGCGAGGTGGCGCCGGATCACGACGGCGAAGGCGACGCCGGCGCCGACCTGGGCGATCACCGTCGACCACGCCGACCCCGGCACTCCCAGGTCGAGCCCGAACACGAACCACACCTCGAGCACGGCGTTGAGAAGGTTCGAGGCGAACAGGATCACGAGCGGTGTGTGGTAGTCCGTCGCCCCCCGCAGCACGCCCTGGGCGGCGAGCGTGAACACGACGAACGGGATGCCGACCGCCGAGATCCGTAGGTAGGTGACGCCGTAGTCGAGCACGTCGCCCTCGCCGCCGAGCACCTGCCCGAGCAACGAGGCGCCGAGTGCGATGACCGGGGCGAGCACGACCCCCACCAGGGCCGACAGCCAGACCGCCTGCACGCCGACGTCGGCGGCGGCATCGGGCTCGCCGGCGCCGAGGCGGCGGGCGATGCGCTCGGTCGAGCCGTAGGTCAGGAAGTTGCACCCGGCGGTGACGAGCGAGAGCACCGAGGCGGACAGGGCGAGACCGCCGAGCTGGGCGGTGCCGAGCCGCCCGACGATCGCCGTGTCGACGAGGACGTAGAGCGGCTCGACGGCGAGGCTGCCGAGGGCGGGGATCGCCAGCCGGACGATGCGCCGGTCGGTCGCAGTCAGCCGAACTGTCGTTTGGGATCGACCCGATCGCGCCGGTTCCAAACGACAGAACCTTGGGGCTAGCGGGGGAGGAGGCCGATCGACCGGTACGCGCGGTCGAGCGTCGCGGACGCCACCTCCCGTGCCTTGTCCGCCCCCTTGCGCAGGAGCGCGGCGAGCTCGCCGGGGTCGTCGAGCAGCTCGCGGTAGCGCCGCTGGATCGGCCCGAGCAGCTCGATCACCGCGTCGCCGGCGTCCGCCTTCAGCGGCCCGTACTGCGTGTACCCCTTGGCCAGCTCGACCGGCGGCTGTCCCGTCGCCGCGCCGAGGATCTCGAGGAGGTTCGACACGCCCGGCTTGTCGACCGGGTCGTAGCGCACCTCGGTCCCCGAGTCGGTGACGGCCCGCCGGAACTTGCGGGCGATCATCTCCGGGTCGTCGAGGAGCTGGATCAGCCCGGCACCGCTGCCGTCGGACTTGGACATCTTCGAGAGCGGGTTCTGCAGGTCCATGACCCGCGCCCCGACCTTCGGGGTGACCGCCTTGGGCACGACGAACGTCTCGCCGAATCGGTAGTTGAACCGCAGCGCGATGTCGCGGGTGATCTCGACGTGCTGGCGCTGGTCGTCGCCGACCGGCACCTCGTCGGCGTCGTAGAGCAGGATGTCGGCCGCCTGGAGGGCGGGGTAGGTGAACAGGCCGGCCGAGATGAAGTCGCCTTCGCGCTTGGCCGACTTGTCCTTGAACTGCGTCATCCGCGACAGCTCGCCGAAGGAGACGTTGCACTCCATCACCCAGGCCAGCTGGGAGTGCTCGGGAATGTGGCTCTGCACGAACACCGTCGCCACGTCGGGGTCGAGCCCGACGGCGAACAGGATCGCGGCCAGCTCCACGGTGCGCTCACCGACCACGCCCGGCTCCTCGGTGACGGTGAGGGCGTGGAGGTCGACGATGCCGTGGAAGGCGTCGTGCTCGTGCTGGCGCTCGGCCCACGGCCGCAGCGCACCCAGGTAGCTGCCCAGGTGGGCGTCCCCGGTCGGTTGGATGCACGAGAGCACACGGGTCATGGGTGCACCCGAACGACAATGCGAGCGAGCGAGCGCCAGCGAGCGAGCGGCCAGCAACTGCGCAGGCGGTATGCGGCGTGGCCGGGGAACGCAGTGACGGTCATCACGGACCAGCACGCTACCCAGCGGGTAACTTCAATCAGAGATGCCGATCGACGTCGCTGCCGAGCTGCCGGACCGTACCTACGAGGGCCCCTTCGACCTGCTCCTGCAGCTGATCCTGGCCGAAGAGGTCGACATCCACGAGGTCAACCTCGCCCGCATCGTCGATGCCTATCTCGTGGAGATCGAGCGCATGCAGCAGCTCGACCTCGACCTCGCCACCGAGTTCCTGCTCATCGCAGCGACGCTGGTCGAGCTCAAGGCCCGCCGGCTGCTGCCCGGCCCGGCCGACGTCGACCTCGACGAGGAGCTGGCCCTCTGGGAGGAGCGCGACCTCCTGCTCGCCCGGTTGCTCGAGTGCAAGACGTTCAAGGACGTCTCCCGCCTGTTCGGGGCGCTCGCCGACGACGCCGATCGCAGCGTGGCCCGCCAGGTCGGTCCCGACGAACGCTTCGCCGGGCTCGTGCCCGATCTGCTGGCCGGGCTCACACCGAGGCGTCTGCGCGACGCGGCGATCACTGCGTTCAGCCCGCGGCCGATCCCGCGCATCGACCTGCAACACGTCGCCCCGATCCGGGCGAGCGTCGCCGACGCCGTGGCCGAACTGGTCACCGAGCTGCCTCGGGCCGGACGCATCACGTTCGCCCGCCTGACGGCCGGGTGCACCGAGCGGCTCGCGGTCATCGTCCGCTTCCTGGCCGTGCTCGAGCTGTTCAAACAGGGCCTCGTCGAGCTCGAACAGGCGGGCCGCTTCGGCACCATCGTCATCGAGTGGCGCGCCGGCGTGGACCCGGCCGAGCTCGACCCGGCGAGCGTCGCCGCCGACGCGTACGAAGGCTGAGGCCCCGATGGAGCAGCGCAGGATCCCCGATCAACCGACGCCCGAGGAGGAGTACCGCGCGGGCGATCGAGGCGGTGGTGCTCGTCGCCATCGACCCCGTGCCCCCGGCGCTGCTCGCCCAACTCCTCGAGTGTCCCGTCGCCGACATCGAGCGCCGGTGCGACGAGCTCGCCGCGGGGTACGCCGCCGACGGCCGCGGGTTCGAGCTGGTCCGGGTCGCCGGCGGCTACCGCTTCCAGACCCACCCCGACCTCGCGCCCTACGTCGAGCGGTTCGTGCTTCACGATCAGCGGGTGCGCCTGTCCGGCGCCGCCCTCGAGACCCTGGCGATCGTCGCCTACAAGCAGCCGATCTCCCGCGCCCAGGTCGCCGCGATCCGCGGCGTCGATCCCGACGGTGTGCTGCGCACGCTGCAGAGCCGCGGCTACATCGACGTCGTCGGCCGCGACCCCGGGCCGGGTCAGGCGTTGCTGTTCGGCACGACGCAGGCGTTCCTCGAGAAGCTCGGCCTCGACTCGGTCGACGACCTGCCGCCGATCGCCGAGTTCATCCCGGGCGCGGAGGTGGTGGAGGCCCTCGAGGCCGGGTTGCGCGTCACGGATGCCGACAACGGGTGACGCCGGCGAACGCCTGCAGAAGGTGCTCGCCGCCCGGGGGTGGGGGAGCCGCCGCGCCTCTGAGGACCTGATCGCCGCCGGTCGCGTGACCGTCAATGGTGAGCCGGCCGTGCTCGGCCGGCGGGTCGACCCCGATCACGATCTCATCGAGGTGGACGGCGCGCCGGTCGGCACCAAGCGCGGGCTCGTCCACTACCTCCTCAACAAGCCGGCGGGCGTGGTCACGACGGCGAAGGATCCGCAGGGTCGCCCGACCGTGACCGAGCTCGTGCCGGCCGAGCCCCGCGTGTTCCCCGTCGGTCGACTCGACGCCGACACCGAAGGGCTGCTGCTGCTCACCAACGACGGCGAGCTGGCGCACCGCATCGCCCACCCCAGCCACGGCGTCGCCAAGGAGTACCTGGCCACGGTCACGACCGCGGGTGGCCCGGTCAGCCCGGCGGCGATCAGGGCGTTGCGCGACGGGGTCACGCTCGAGGACGGCCCGACGAGCCCGGCGAAGGTCTCCCAGCCGAGCCCGGGCGTGCTGCGGATCACGATCCACGAGGGCCGCAACCGTCAGGTGCGCCGGATGTGCGAAGCGGTCGGTCATCCCGTCACGAGGCTCGTGCGCACGCGCATCGGACCGCTCCGCGATCACCGCCTCGCGCCCGGCGTCTGGCGGGAGCTGACCGCCGACGAGGTCCGCGAGCTGGCCCGCGCCACGGCGCGGCCGAACCGGGCCCAGGGCCACGAGAGCCCTCGCCGGTACGATTCGCGCCCGTGAGCAGTCAGCGCCGCGCCAACGTGATCGGCCTCGGGCTGATGGGCGGTTCGATCGCGCTCGCCCTGCGCGCCGCCGGGTGGCACGTCACCGGCGACGACATCGCGCCGGCCCGGCTCGACGAGGCGCGCGCGCGTCGCTGCGTCGACGGTGTGGGCATCGACCCTGGCGCCGAGCTGACGTTCGTCGCCGTGCCCGTGCAGGCGATCGCCGACGAGGTCAAGCGGGCGCTCGCCGAGACCACCGGGCTGGTCACCGACGTCGGCAGTGTGAAGGGCGCGGTGTGCGCGGCGGTCGCCGACGGGCGGTTCGTCGGCGGCCATCCCATGGCCGGCAGCGAGCTCGACGGACTCGAGGGAGCCGACCCGGCGATGTTCGAGGGCGCGGTGTGGGTACTCACCCCGCAGCCGGCGACGGCCGACTCGACGTTCGCCTCGGTCGCCGCGGTCGTCGCCCAGTTCGGCGCCGAGGTCGTCGCTCTCGGGCCCGAGCACCACGACGACATGGTCGCGGTGGTGAGCCACGTCCCGCATCTCGCCGCGGCGGGGTTGATGGGCCTGGCCGCCGAGCGCGGCGAGGAGCACGCCGCCCTCCTGCGGCTCGCCGCCGGCGGGTTCCGGGACATGACCCGGATCGCCAGCGGCCACCCCGACATCTGGCTCGACATCTGCGCCGAGAACCGGCCGGCCATCCTCTCGGCGCTGGGCGA
The DNA here is from genome assembly GCA_963827075.1 of uncultured Acidimicrobiia bacterium. GTDB lineage: Bacteria > Actinomycetota > Acidimicrobiia > Acidimicrobiales > Ilumatobacteraceae > JALZMG01. Next base: position 282,821 of record CAWGZN010000008.1, read on the forward strand.
CCTCATCGACCGGTTGAGCGATCTGCGCGACCTCGTCGGCGACGACGCCCGGGCCGACCTGCTCGACCGCTTGCAGCACGCCAGGGACGCCCGCTCGAACCTGCCCGGGCGGATCGCCCGGCCGGAGGAGCTGGCGGAGGTGAGGATCCCGATCCTCGACCGCCCCGGCGCGGCGGCGGAGGTGTTCACGCTGGCCGCCGAGCTCGGCGTGAACATCGCCGACTTCGAGGTCGTGCACATGGCGGAGAGCAACCGGGGCGTCGCCGTCGTGCTCATCGACGCCGGCACGGCCGACCTGTACCGGGGGGGACTGCTGGCCCGAGGGTTCCGCCCGGCCGTCTCACGTCTGAGTTGATGACCGCCGTGCGGGGTCTACGGACGGCGGCCGGTCCCACTCGACGCCGTCGTCGCCGTGCCCGGCTCCAAGAGCATCGCCAACCGGGCGCTGATCTGTGCCGCCCTCGCCGACGGGGAGAGCGAGCTGACCGGTGTGCCGTCGGGTGACGACACCACGGCGATGACCTCCGGTCTGGCGGCCCTCGGCGTGGCCGTGTCGGTGAACGGTGACCGGGCCGTCGTCGCCGGGACCGGCGGGCGACTCACCGGCGCGGCGGCCCGAGTCGACGCCGGACTCGCCGGCACGACGTCGCGGTTCCTGACCGCGGTCGCGGCGCTCGCCGACGGACCGGTGACGATCGACGGGGAGGCCCCGTTGCGGCGCCGGCCGATGGGCCCGTTGCACGACGCCCTGCTCGCCCTCGGGGCCGACGTCCGTGCGGGAGGCGAGGCCGGCCGCCTGCCGGTGACGATCACCGGCGGGCTGCGGCGGGGCGGGCGGATCGAGCTGCCCGGTGACGTCTCCAGCCAGTTCCTCACCGCGTTGATGCTCATCGCCCCGCTGCTCGAGGGCGGCGTGCAGGTGGCGCTGACGACGCCGCTCGTCTCGGTCCCGTACGTCGAGCTCACGGCGGCCGTGATGACCGCGTTCGGGAGCGGCCCGATCGAGGTCGGTGTCGATCGGGTCGTCGTCCCCCCGGGTGGCTATCGCGGCCGGTCGTATTCGATCGAACCCGACGCCTCGTCGGCGAGCTACCCACTGGCGATGGCCGCGGTGGCGGGCGGTCACGTGCGCATCGCCGGGCTGCGCCCGGCGTCCGCGCAGGGCGACGTGATCTTCGTCGAGCTGTTGGCGCAGATGGGCTGCCGGGTGGACGACGGCCGCGACGGGCTCGCCGTCGCCCGCGATCCGGCGGTGGCGCTGCGCGGCATCGATGTCGACCTGCGGGACTCCTCGGACCTCGTTCCGACGCTCGCCGTGGTGGCGGCGGCAGCATCGACGTCGACCCGCATCAGCGGCGTGGGGTTCATCCGGACGAAGGAGAGCGACCGCCTGGCCGACCTCGCGGCCGAGCTCGCCAAGACGGGTGTGGCCGTGCGCGTCGACGACGATGGGCTCACCATCGACCCGGCGGGGCTCCACGGGGCCCGCCTCGACCCGCACCACGACCACCGCCTGGCGATGGCGTTCGGCGTGCTCGGGTCGTGGGTCGACGGCATCGAGGTCACCGATCCGGACGTGGTGTCGAAGAGCTGGCCGGAGTACTGGTCGGTCCGCGACGAGATCGTGGGGAGTGGGTCGTGACGTCGCCGGGCCGCCCGGTCGTGGCCGCGTTCGACGTGGACCGGACGGTGACGACGCGCGACTGCGTCGTGCCGTTCCTGCGGCGGGTGTCGGGCACCGTCCCGTTCGCCGCCCGGATGACGCTGGCGTCGGCGCGCATCCTCCCGGCGATCGCGCGTGGCGATCGCGACCGGGCCAAGCAGGACGCGACGCGGATCGTCTTCACCGGTCGCCGGGCCCTCGACGTGGACGCCGCCGGCGAGGCGTTCGCCGAGTTGGTGGTGCGGTCATGGCTGCGGCCGGACACCACCGCCCGGCTGCGGTGGCATCAGGAGTCGGGTCACGATGTGGTGCTGGTGTCGGCGTCGTTCACCACGTACCTGCTCCCGCTGGGCCGGCACCTCGGCGTCGACGCGGTCCTGGCGACGGAGCTCGCGGTCGACGAGACCGGGCTGCTCACCGGCCGGCTGATCGGCGCCAACTGCCGCGGCACCGAGAAGGTCGAGCGCCTGCACGCGTGGTTGCGCGAGCGCCACGGCGGCCGGGCGAACGTCGAGCTGTGGGCGTACGGGGACTCGCCCGGCGACCGCCAGCTGCTCGCCGACGCCGACCACGCGGTGTGGGTGCGGGGCCCGATGCCGGCGATCCCCGAGGGGGCCCGGTGAGCGGCGACCACCGCGACTCCATCCGAGGGTTTCCGGTCGACCGAGGGTTTACCGAGGGACTGTCCCGCAGCAAACCCTCGGGTGCGCTCGCGCGAGGGTTGATCCGGACCGCGCGGCCCAAGCAGTGGGCCAAGAACGTCCTCGTGTTCGCGGCTCCGGGTGCGGCCGGCGTGCTCGACGACTGGCCGGAGCTCGGGTACACGCTGCTCGCCTTCGTCGCGTTCTGTCTCGCCGCCAGCGGGATCTACTGCTGGAACGACGCCCTCGACGTGGAGGCCGACCGGCGGCACCCGACGAAGCGGTACCGGCCGGTCGCAACCGGCGAGGTATCGGTCCACGCGGCACAGGTCACCGGCACCGTGCTCGTCGTCCTCGCCCTCGGCGTGGCGGCGGGCACCGGGCGGTGGCAGACCGTCCTCGTGGTCGCGGTGTACGTCGCGGTCACGCTCGCCTACAGCGTGTGGCTCAAGCACATCGCCGTGCTCGACATCGCCACGGTCGCGGCCGGGTTCCTCCTCCGTGCGGCCGGCGGTGCCGTGGCCGTCGACGTCGAGATGTCGCAGTGGTTCGTGCTCTGCACCGTCTTCGGGTCGCTCTTCATCGTCGTCGGCAAGCGCTACGCGGAGCTGCGCGAGATGGGGGAGGACGGACCGGCCGTGCGGGCCACGTTCGCCGACTACACGATCGGCTACCTGCGCATCGTGCTCACCCTCTCGTGCGGCGCGGCGCTCGTGAGCTACTGCCTGTGGGCGTTCGAGACGAAGGAGATCTCGGGCTCGGACCTGCCGTTCTACGAGCTGTCGATCGTTCCGATGATCATCGCCCTGCTGCGCTACCTGCTGGTGCTCGAACAGGGCCACGGCGCGGCGCCGGAGGACGTGTTCGCGAGCGACCGGATCCTCCAGCTCACCGGGCTGGCGTGGGTCGTCGTATTCGGCCTCGGCGTGTATCTCACATGAGCCCGGTGGAGGAGACCCTCGCGGCGATCGAGGGTGTCGACGGATGGCTCACCGCGCCCCAGGCGCGGCGGCTCTACACCGCCGCCGCGGCGTGCCCTCCGGGAGGTCGCATCGTCGAGATCGGCAGCTTTCGCGGCCGCTCGACGATCGTCCTCGCCTCCGCCGCGCCCGCCGATGCCGAAGTGGTCGCGATCGACCCCCACGCCGGTACGGACCGCGGCCCGCAGGAGATCGCCGGCCACCATCGAGCGGCGCAAGCGGACCGGGTGGCGTTCGTCGACAACCTCGCCCAGGCCGGCGTGGCCGGCCGCGTCCGCCACGTCGCCACGTTCTCGGCCGAGGCACTCGAGCTGGTGCCCGGGCGGGTCGACGTGTTGTACGTCGATGGTGCCCACCGCTACGGCCCCGCCCGGGCCGACCTCCGGGACTGGGGGGCGCGGGTCGGCGTCGGCGGGACATTGCTCGTGCACGACGCGTTCTCGTCGGTCGGTGTCACGCTGGCGATCATGCGCGAGCTCGTCGGCGGGCGTCGCTTCCGGTACGTCGGACGCACCCGCTCGCTCGCCGAGTACCGCGCCGACCTCGACGGGCGCGGACGGTTGGGCAACGCGGCGCGGCAACTGCTGCAACTGCCGTGGTTCGTGGTCAACCTCATGGTCAAGGTGCTCCTCACGCTCGGTCTGGGCAGGCTCCTGCGCCGGTTCGGCCGCCCGGCGCCGGAGTGGCCGTACTGACCGGCCCGACGGGCGCGCCACCGTCCGGCCTAGGCTCTCGCCGGGTGCCAGGGCTGCGAACGACGACGATGCTGACCGGGTGGGGTCGGACCGCCCCGTCGGCGGCCGAGGTGATCATCGCGTCCACCCGTGACGTCGACGCGCTCGCCACGATCGTGAAGGACCTGCCGCCCCGCGGTGGGATCGCCCGCGGGCTCGGTCGCTCCTACGGCGATTCGGCCCAGAACGGCGGCGGCGTCGTGATCCGGCTGCAGGACCGAGTGCAGGACATCGTGATCGACGACGCTGCCGCGACCGCCACCGTGCCGGCCGGCGTGAGCCTCGACGAGCTGCTCGACGTGGTCGTGCCGCGTGGCTACTTCATCCCGGTGTCGCCGGGCACCCGCCACGTCACCGTCGGCGGGGCGATCGCCAGTGACATCCACGGCAAGAACCACCACGTGGACGGATCGTTCGGCAACCACGTGCAGCGGATGTCGATCCTCCTCGCCGACGGGACCACGGCCGAGCTCGGGCCCGATGCGCGGCCGGACCTGTTCTGGGCGACGGTCGGCGGGATGGGCCTGACCGGGATCATCCTCGAGGCCACGATCCGGCTGCCGCGCATCGAGACCAGCCGGTGCGCCGTCGACACGACCCGCGCCCGTGATCTCGACGACCTCATGGCGCTGATGGACGACGGCGACCGCTACTACCGGTACTCGGTGGCGTGGGTGGACCTGCTCGCCAAAGGGGCCCGTCTCGGCCGGGGCGTCCTGACCCGGGGCGATCACGCCACGACTGATCAGCTCCAGCCGCGGGACGCCGTCGACCCGCTCGAATACCAGCCTCGGCGGGTCGCCGCCGTGCCACCGCTCGTGCCGGCGCCGGGCGTGCTCAACCACGTCAGCCTGGCCGCGTTCAACGAGATGTGGTACCGCAAGGCGCCGCGGCGGCGGATCGCCCAGATCGTCTCGATCCCGGCCTACTTCCACCCGCTCGACTCGATCACGTCGTGGAATCGCCTCTACGGGCGGCGGGGGTTCCTGCAGTACCAGTTCGCCGTGCCGTTCGGTGCCGAGCGGGCGCTGCGCACCGTGGTCGAGCGGCTCGCCGGAACAGGCATGCCCAGCTTCCTGACCGTGCTCAAGCGATTCGGTCCGGCCAACCCGGGGCCGCTGAGCTTCCCCACGCCCGGCTGGACCCTCACCCTCGACATCCCCGCCGCGTCGAGCGGCCTGTCGGCGCTGCTCCACAGCCTCGACGACGTCGTCCTCGACGCCGGGGGCCGCCACTATCTCGCCAAGGACGCCCACGCCACGCCGGCGGCGATCCGCCGGGGCTACCCGCGACTCGACGAGTGGCGCGCCGTCCGGGCGACCGTCGACCCGACGCAGGTGTGGGCGAGCGACCAGAGCCGCCGGCTGCGCCTGCTCGAGGACTGACCGGAGCGATATGGAGAACGCGCTCGGAGAACCGCAGACCATCGTCCTGCTCGGCGGGACGAGCGATATCGGGCGGGCGATCGTGGGTGAGCTGATCTCGCCGGCCACCCGCACCGTCGTGCTCGCGGCGCGGCGCCCGGGCGACACGGCCGTCGGCGAGCTCGAGCGACCCGGCGTCACCGTCGAGGTGGTGCGCTTCGATGCCGCCCACACGGGCGAGCACGAGGCATTCGTCCGCGGCCTCGCCGAGCGCCACGGCGACCTCGACGTGGTCATCGTCGCCTTCGGGCAGCTGGTCGAGCAGGCCGAGCTCGACGCCGACCCGGAGCGGGCGGCCACGCTCGTCCACGTGAACTACACCGGCGCCGTGAGCGTCTCGCTCGCCGTCGCCGCCCAGTTCCGCCGCCAGGGCCACGGGCGGCTGGTCGTGCTCTCGAGCGTGGCGGGGGAGCGTGTGCGGCGGGCGAACTACGTCTACGGCTCGTCGAAGGCCGGCCTCGACGGCTTCGCCCAGGGGCTCGGCGACGCGCTCGCCGGCAGCGGCGCCGGCGTGCTCGTCGTGCGGCCCGGCTTCGTGCACTCGAAGATGACCCAGGGCATGCAGGCGGCGCCGCTCGCCACGACCCCCGCCCACGTCGCCGAGGCGACGGTCAAGGCGCTGCGCAGCGGACGCCGCACGGTCTGGGTGCCGGCGACGCTCCGGCCTCTCTTCACGGTGCTGCGCCACCTTCCCGGTCCGGTCTGGCGACGTCTCCCGCTCGCCTGACCATCCGAGTGTCTTGCGCCGACCGAGTGCCTCGTGCGGGGCCTTCCCTCACAAGGCACTCCGATGACTGCAAACACTCGGATGGGGAGGGTCAGGCGCAGCGGCGGTAGAGGCGGGCGAGGCCGTCCTCGTAGTCGGCGACCTCGCAGAAGTGGTCGCGGATCACCTGGTTCGGGACGTCGGAGCCGTACTCGATCGAGGTGTTGGGCTCGAACCACCCGTCCCACAGCCCGCTGAGGAGGATCCAATCGGCGGACGCCACGTCGGTGGCCAGCCGGGATCCCGGGTCGTTGGCGAGTCCCGGGTCCATCTCGATGAAGTAGGTCGCCGGCTCGAGCTCGGGGAGCAGCCAGTACGCGAAGACGTCGCTGTACCACGTGCGGCGCAGATCGCTCGGCCCGACGAGGAGGCGATCGCCGGGCTCGGCCGAAGCCGCCAGCTCGTCGACCGCGGCCTGCATGGCGAGGTAGGCGCGGTAGTCGCCGAGGTAGAAGTACCGGTCGTCCCGCCGCACCGGGAACGCGCTCGGGACCTGCCCGAGACCGACCCGCGTGTGGAGCAGGTAGTAGCGGAACGTGAACAGCGCGGTCAGGGCGAACGTCAGGGCGAGCGCCCCGCCCGCGCCGACCACGAGCGCGCGCCGAGGGTCGATGTGCGGCCGCCAGCGGGCGAGCACGTCGATGCCGACGACGACGGCGAAGGGCCACGACACGCACGTGACCCACAGGAGGTGCGCGGAGTCCGGCCGCTGCAGCGCCTGGGGGAGGATGCCGATGCTGATCAGCGCGACCGCGAGCAGCACGAGGGAGCGGCCGCTGCGGTCGCCCGTCCGCCGCCGCCAGAGCGCGAAGACGAGCAGGGCGACGGTACCGATCACCATCGCGCAGAACCACAGGAACAGGGCCTTGGTTGCCGGCAGGTGGGGGAGGCGCCACCACGGTGGGATCTCCTCGGCCACGCCCTGGAGGGCGCCGTCGAGCCGGTTCCACGACGGCGGCCGCGGGAGCTCACGGCCGGCCCGCAGGTGGAACACCGGGTCGATGAACATTCCGCGCACGGCGGCGCGCGGGCCGGCCTGCACGAGGTGGACCCACATCGGAAGCAGACCGACGACGGCTCCGAGGAGCACCGGACGGCGGGCCGCCCGCTCGCGCCAGACGAGCAGGCCCAGGCCGAGGCCGATTGCGATCACGAGGTCGGGTCGGTAGGCGAGGGCGAGACCGCCGAGCACCCCGGCGACGACCCACGCCCGCCGCCGGCGCCGCGGATCGTGCTCGTCGAGGCTCATCCCGCGCACGGCGAACACCGCCGCCCACAGCGTCAGGGCGAGGCCCCCGTTCCACGCCATCGCGGTGAGCGCGACCGGGGTCAGGACGTAGAACACGGCGAGCGAGGCGACGCACGTGGCCGCCGCCCGCCCCCACGCCCGGGCGAGCGTGAACAGCCCGAAGATGATCCCGAGGTGTTGGAGCAGACCGAACGTCCGCTCGGCCGGGAGTGAGTAGCCGAAGATCTCGTACCACCAGCGCAGGACGTGCAACGAGCCCGGCCCGTAGAGGTGGAGGAAGTCGACGTTGGCGACGTCGCCCCTGCTCATCCGCTCGGGGAAGTAGAGCATGAAGCCCTCTTCCATCGTCCCGCCGGTGAAGCGGTACAGCCCGCGCAACGGGATCGCGACGAGCACGAGCACGACGGCGATGCCGACCCAGGTGCCCACGGCCCCCTGCTCGCGCCGCCGCAGCCCGCCCGACCCACCGAGCACGAACGACGGTGGGATCGTCCCGGACCGACCGCGCCGGGACCGACGTCTCCTCCACGGTCAGCACCACGAGCGCCTGAACCTACCCGTTGCCAGGGCGTGTGCCCGGGACCCGGCTCGTCGCGCGGTTAGCTTCGCCGCTCGTGACCGCATCACAGGAGGTGCTGCGCCCCGGTCCCACGGACGCCGCGCCGCCGGAGCCCGGGGCCGCGGGCGGCCGCCGTCGCGCCTGGGTCGTGCCCGTGGCGGTCGTCGTGGTCGGTCTGCCGCTCATCGTGGCCCTCATCGCGCTCCGCGGTGAGCGGTGGTACCCGGTGCTCGATCTGGCGATGACCGAGTTCCGCGTGCGGGACGTCGGGACGTCGCACAGCCCGCTGATCGGGCTTCCCGGGCGGATCGGCGAGTACCCCGACCAGGGCAGCCACCCCGGACCGTTGAGCTTCTACCTGCTCGCTCCCGTGTACCGCCTGTTCGGCTCCTCGTCCTGGGCCCTGGAGGCGGGAACCGTCGCGATCCACCTGGCGGCGATCGCCACGGCACTGTGGATCGGTCACCGGCGAGCGGGATGGCCGGGCGTGGCGGCCGTCGGCGCGGTGCTCGCCGTCGTCATCCGCGGGTACGGACAGGTGCCGTTGACCCAGCCGTGGAACCCGTACCTCCCGCTCATCGCCTGGGTCGTCGTGCTCCTCGCCGCGTGGGCGGTGCTGTGCGGGGACCACCTGATGCTGATCCCGCTCGTCGTGGCGGCCACGTTCTGCGCCCAGACCCACGTGCCCTACCTGCTGCTCGGGGCGGGGATGTTCGCCCTCGCCGCCGGCGTCGTGATCGCCCGGGTGTGGCGCGCCCGCGACGACGACGAAGGCGCCGATCGCCGGGCCCAACTGCGCAGCCTGGTGTGGGCGGCGGGGATCGGTGTGGTCCTCTGGATTCCGCCTCTCGTCGACCAGGTGGTCAACGATCCCGGGAACGTCAGTCAACTCGTCGACCACTTCGGGTCGCCGCCCGAGCCTGCGCTCGGCGTCGGCGACGGAGCGGAGCTCGCCCTGCGCCACCTCGATCCCGTCGGTCTCACCCGCCAGCTCGTCGAGACCGGTTCCTTCGTGTCGCGCGCCTCGGCCTGGCGGGGCGGCATCACGCTTGCCCTCTGGATCGTCGCCGCCGTGGTGGCGTGGCGCATCGGCTCGCGAGCCCTCCGCGCCCTGCACGTCGTCGTCGGCGTCGCGCTCGTCCTCGGCATGGTCTCGATGGCCCGCATCTTCGGGCGGCCGTGGTTCTACCTGACGCTGTGGGCGTGGACGATCACGACGTTCATGGTGGGCGCGGTGCTGTGGACGGCCTTCGCGTGGTGGAAGCAGCACGCCCACCGCGCTCACCGTCGTGATGTGGCCCGCATCGCCGTCGTCGGCGGCGCGCTCGCCGTCGTGGCGACGCTCGCTACGAGCGTGACGTTCGCCGGCGCCGAGCACCCCGAGGAACGGCTCAGCCGTGCGGTCGGCGCACTCGCCGAGCCCACGTACCGGGCCGTCGTCGACGGTGTCGGCGCAGCGACCGGGGAGGACGGCGTGTACCTGGTGCGGTGGAGCGACGCCGCGGACATCGGCAGCCCCGGCTTCGGCCTGCTCGACGAGTTGGAGCGCCGCGGTCTCGACGTCGCGGCCGACGAGTTCTTCCACGTCCCGGTCACCGATCACCGGACGCGGCCCCGGGGCGAGGCGGACGCCCAGATCCACCTGGCGACGGGCGGCTACGTCGACATCTGGCGCGACCAACCCGACGCCGTGCCGGTGGCCGAGTACGACCCCCGCACCGACCAGCAGCGCGCCGAGTACGACGAGGTCCGCGCCCGGTTCGTGTCCCGCCTCGAGGACGAGGGTCTCGGCGATCTCGTCCCGCTCGTCGACACCAATCTGTTCGGCATGTCGATCGACCCCCGCCTCTCCGTCGCCGACCACGCCGACCTGACCCGGCTCATCGAGCTCGGTCAGCCGATGGTCGTGTTCATCGCCCCGCCGCCGGCCGAGGACGACCCGACCGCGCTCTGACGGTCAGCGGTCCTCGACCAGCTCGGCGCAGAGCTCCGCCTCCCCGGCGATCGAGCGCCAGCCGTCGCTGACCTCGAGCGGCCCGTCGGCGCGGCGCAGGAACGCCTCGAGCACCAGCGACCCGTCGACCCGCACGACGACCGTGGGCACGGCCGGGTCGGCGGCGATGTCGGCACGGACGGTGCCGTTGCCCGCGAGCGGCTGCCCGGCGATCGTGATCGGCTGTCCGTCGGCGCCCGTCCCTACGTACACGAAGCGCCGCACGCCGTTCTCGTCGACGAGATCGATGCGCCAGCCGTCACCGCCGGCGACGCGTCCCGGTCGCGAGCCCTCGACCACGGCGCGCAGGGCACCGCCCGGACGGGACTCGAGGAGCGACCATCGCTCGCCATCGCTGCGGTACAGGGCGTCGCAATCGCCGACGATGGCCAGCTCGCCGTCGGGGCCCGCCGGCCCGAGGGCGACGACGCGCGAGACGTCGGGCGGCTGCGATCCTCCGAGGGCGTCGTGCACGTCGTACTGCAGCGCGACGAACGCCCGGCGATCGTCCTGCTCGGGGACGAGGTAGAGCCCGCGGGCGAGCACGCCCAGCCCGGCGTTGACGACGAGGGCCAGCGTCACGAGCACCGCCGTGCCGCCCACGGTCCACAGCAACCGGCGGCGCGACGCCATGGCCCACGCCGCGACAACGGGGACCCCGAGCGCGGCGCCGACCACGAGGGCGGGCACGAAGTCGGCGAGGTACCGGTTGGCGATGAACGCGATCGAGACGGTCGGGATCGTCGCCACGACTCCGGCCGCGAACGCGATCGCCCATGCGGCCGGAGGGCGTCGCCGGACGAGGGCGACGACGCCCGGGACGGTGGCGGCGAGGAACGCCGGCGCGGTTACCGGCAGTGACGCCGACCGGTCGACGGTGTCGAACGTGACGTCGCCGACGAGGTGGGCGCGATCGCCCCACGAGAACCACGGCAGGAGCGAACGGACCTCGAGCGTGTCCGGGCGGAGGTACTGCAGCACCGTGGTGGGCGCGAACTTCAGTCCGAACAGCGTGCCGCCGTTGTCGTCGAGGGCGGCCCGGCGCGACTCGGAGAAGGCGTTGAGCACCTGCCGGTCGAACGGGATCGAGAAGGGAGTGCCGAAGCGCGCCAGGTTGACGGCGGCGAACAGGGCGACGGGGACTGCCGCGGCCCCCGCGGCCCACGCCGCCGTTCGCCAGCGGCCTCGGGCCGCGAGCACGACGGCGAGGCCGCCGAGGGCGAGGGCCGGACCGGCGCCCGGTGACGCCCGGGTCGAGAACGCCAGCACCGCGACCGCCGACGCCCACGCCAGATCGCGCGGCCGGCGGGTGTCCCACCACGCGACGATGCGCTCGAACCCGAGCACGGTGAGCGCGGCCCCCCACAGTTCCGCCTCGTGGTACACGAGGGCGCGGGACGACAGCCACAGCAGCGGGGTTGCGATCCCGACCGCGGCCGCGAACCCGCCACGTGAGCCACCGTTCGCCCGATGCCGGGAGCTCGACCACGAGGGCGCGCTGGGCCCGGCGGAGCAGGCGCGCGCCCGCCATGCAGGCGACGGCGATCCCACCCAGCTGACTGAGGACGACGAGGCGCCCGGCCGCGTCCGTCGTCAGGGCGCTGATCGGCACCCGGGCCAGCGCGGGGACGAGGCCGTAGTAGAAGTGGGTCTCGCCGTCGACGACGTAGCCCTCGATGCTGGCGACCTCGGGCGGTACCGACAGCCGGCCGCGCGTCAGGGCGCGCGCCTGCACGTCGTAGAAGTCGCTCGTGAACGGGCCGCGGTCGAAGAGGTTCCACGGGCGTCCGCTCGTCGCCAGCACGAGGAACACCGCGACGGCGAGACCGGTCCCGATCCACGCCGCCCGCCGGGCTGCCGCGCCCGAATCACCCTCCCAGACTGATGCGGGCACGTCGCGATGATGGCATCGCTGCCCCGGGTCGGACCGGACGCCACCACTAGGCTCCCGCCGAGTGGTTGGCCCCGCCCTGCTCGAACCGGACGCGTCGCGACCCCGCGCCGGGACCGCGCAGTGACGGTCACGACGGCGTCACCCGAGCAGCCGGTGACCGTGCCGGCGGCGCCGGCGACCCGCCGGTTGCCTCCCGCCTGGCTCGTCGTCAGCGGGCTGACGACCGCCCTGATCGTGTTCTGCACCGGCCGCGGACTGGCCCGCGGGTACGAGCCGATCGGCGACAACGCGATGATCGAGTTGCGCGCGTGGGACGTGTTCTCCCGGGACTTCCCGCTGCTCGGCTCCGGCTCGTCGGCCTCGTTGTCCGCCGGCCGTGACGTCAACCATCCGGGCCCTCTGCTGTTCGAGTACCTCGCGATCCCGGTGCGACTGCTCGGCGGTCCGGTCGGCCTCACCGTCGGTGCCGCCGTGCTGAACATCGCCGCACTCTGGGGGAGCGTGCTCGTGGCCCGCCGGGTCGACGGGGACCGCACGGCGGCCGGAGTCGCCGTCGCCGCGGCCGCTCCTGGCGTGGACGATGGGCAGCGAGCTGCTCTACGACGTCTGGCAACCGAACATCCTGGTGCTGCCGTTCTTCTGCTTCCTGGTGCTGATGTGGGCGGTGTTCGCCGGGCGCAGCCGGGCGCTGCCGTTCGCCGTGGCCGTGGGCTCGCTGTGCATGCAGGTGCACATCAGCCACGTGGTCCTCGTGCCGGCCCTGCTCGTCGCCGGGGTCGTCGCTCTCGTCGTCCACGACCGGGGCGAGACGTGGGTCCGCCACCGCGGGTCGCTGCTCATCTCCGTCGGAGTCGGAATCGTGCTCTGGGCGCCGCCGCTGTGGGAGCAGTTCTTCGGCGCGGGCGAGGGGAACATGTCGCGGATGTTCGGGTCCGCCGGCGCCGACGAGAGCCCGCGCCACGGGGTTGCCCTCGGCGTGCGGATCCTCGGCGCCGTGCTCGCCGTGCCGCAGGGTGGGTCCGTCCGGGCTTCGACACCGCGGTCCCGATCGACGCCGTGGGTCGAGGACGCAGGCGGCCGCCGGTTCGATCTGGGCGGATTCCCCTCAGTCGCGACGGCGCTGTTCTGGCTCGTGCTCGTCGCCGCCGTCGTCGTCGTGCTCGTCGTGCTCACGCGCCGGGCCGGGCAGACGTTCACGACCTGCGGGCGCTGTGCTCGCAGCCGTGGCCGCGACGGTCGGACTGATCAGCGTCGCGATCACGCCCGATCGACCGCTTCGGCGTCTCCCCGCACCGCTGCGGTGGCTCTGGCCGCTGGGCGCGTTCGTGCTCGGCGTCGTCCTCGCCGCCGTGTTCAACCTCGTGACCACGCGGTTCGCATCCGGCGGCCCCGTCGTGTGGGCGGTTCCGTCGTGACCGCGCTGCGGTGATCACGGTCGCGACGCTGCCGACATACGTCGCCGAGTCCGGTCCGGTCACCCAGCAGCAGTACGGGTCGCTGTTCGGAGATCCGCCAGGGTCGCTCGACCCGCTGGAGGAGTCGGGCGGCACGGTGCTCGTCGACAACACGGGGTCTGGTCTTCGCCGAGCCGTACTCGTGGCCGCTGATGGCGGAGCTGGCGCCGCCGCGGGATCGAGTTCGAGGTCGGGACCGAGAGCCTCTCCCGTCACGTCGGCCGGCGCCGACTGGCCGACGGCGACGCCGAGGTCGCGTGTGTTCCTCCGCGTCGGCGAGGACGACGCGGTGACCCCTCCGGGCGCGACGCTCCGTGGCGGCGAGCGACCCGGCCGCCGGACTCGAGGTGGCGGTCTACGTCGAGCCGTACGACGGCGATCTTCGACCTCGCCGCCGCGCCGGTCAGACTGTTCGGCTCCGGGAGCGGCCTGGCGGTCGCGATCGCAGCGATCAACTTCGGTGCCGGGGTCGTTGCGATCCTCGCCGCCGCTCGTCAGGGAGGGCGCACGGCCGCGGTTGCAACAACGGTCGGGCTGGCCATTCTCGTGTGGTCGGCGGGCAACGAGTTGCTCACCGATCCCTTCAACCCGACCGTCTCGATGGTGCCGTTCTTCGCCGTGCTCGTGCTCGCGTGGTCGGCGGCCAACGGGGATCGCTGGGCGCTGCCATGGCTGGTGGCGTTCAGCTCGTTCTGTCTCCAAACGAATCTGTCCTACGCGATCACGACTCTTCCGATCGTGCTCGGTGCAGTGGGCGCTTTCGCGTGGCACGCCCGTGGAGAACGACCGCTGGCGCACGATCGTGGTGCGGTGCGTTCCGATCGGCGTCGTTCTCTGGTTCCAACCGCTGCTCGAACAGGTTCTGCACGGCAGTGACGGCAACCTCTCCCGCCTCGTGGGCGCGACCGGACACCTCGAGCGTTCCCTCGGAGTCGTGGAAGGCACCAAACGCGCGGCATCGGTGATCGTCCTTCCACCCGCGTGGTGGCGCGGGGGATCCGCCGACTACAGCATCTTCGAACGCAGGCCGTCCACATTGGCTGCATTCGTCGCGCTCCTCGCTCTGCTCGCGCTTCTCGTCACGTTGGCCATCGCTCGTCGACGCCGGTTCGGGAGTGACGCGGCCGCGACACTGCTCGCCTCAGCCGCGGCGTTCGTCGTGGTCGGTTGGCTCGCCACGATCAGGCTGCCGCTGTCACCGCACTTCGGCTTTTCCCCGAACTACGTCAGATGGCTGTGGCCGATCGCCGCGTTCTGCGTCGTCGCGATCCTCACGGCTGTCGGCCGTGCGGTGTACGAGACGTCGATGCTTCACCCGCGCGTGATCGCGACCGCGGCGGTGCTGATCCTCGGACTCGCCGTGACGGCTGTGATTCCTGCTGGCCCCGGCACGGCAGCGAGCCAACGGCTGGCCGGTCTCCGCACGGCGGCGACCGCGGCTCAACGACGTCGGAGTCGAGAGGTTGCCATCATCTGGTGCCGAGTTCGATCTCAGAGGAACTGCGTTCCAGGTCGGCTATCCCCTGCTCGCCGCGATGCAGGAGGCAGGGGTTGCGTTCTTTCTCGATGACCCCATCCAGCTAATTCAGTTCGGTCGCGGGCGGCGTCCGCCCGCGAGACAGCAGCTCCCCGTGTTCGTACTCGATGACCGACTTCCAGGCGGTCGATTGGTGGGATCGTGCGCTCGTCTGCGTCTCCAAGCTCGACCGGGAAGAACGCGAGCGGCTTCGGAGCGTCCGCGAGGCGCTTGCGCGTGCTCTGGCTCGGCCAGGCTTCGAACTCACCGACGACGGTCGGCGAGTCGCCAACGGTCCACTGGCACCTTCGTGGATGGCCGACGTACCCGGCGGGCGACCGGACGACGCCAGGGCGATCGTGAACTCGAAGGTGTTCACGACCATCCTGGACAGCCGGTGGATCGTCCCTCCACCGGAACTGACGGATATCGCGCGGAGTTCGTCGTGCTCCGGCACGCGGTGGAGCACACGACGGCCTGCATCGTCGAACGGAACGATGGGCAGTTCGATCCGGGACCCGAGAGGCCCCTCGCGGTCAGTCCAGACAGGCCACGGCGTGGACTCCCGACCGCTCCGGATCCGCCATGGGCGAGGTCGGGGCGAGGAGGATCGTGACGTCGTCGAGGGCGGCCCGGGTCTGGAGGTCCACCCATTGCTCGTGACCTCGTCGTGGAGGTGCGCTCGGCATCTCGAGCAGGCTGAACGTCGGCCGTCGGCGAAGGTCGGCGCCAGCCCGGTCGCCGGCCGGCCCGGCGTGCTCATGACCTCGGCATAGCCGGGTGGAACGCGTCGAACAGGAACTCGTAGGCGTCGCTGTCGAGGGTGACCGTGCCCGTCGCGGAGCCACTCGCCGAAGTCACGATCGAGCATCTCGAGTTCGCGCCGCGTCGGCGTCACTGAACGCGTCGACGTGGACGAGGACGGTCTCGCCGGGGCGGGGGATCGGAGTCGCCGCCGGCGTCGGCCACGACGATCCGGCCCTTCGCCTGCCCGTGCTCGCAGCGGTCCTGCCCGAAGCGGTCGACGCTCGGTGATCCGGCCGGGAACGTGAACTCGATCCCCGCCCGCTGCAGCTCGGCGAGCACGTGTACGGCACGTGGCTGCCGAACGACGCACGTGACGTGTCGATCGACGACGGGCCCGGTGATGTCGTGACGGCGCAGCGCCGTCGGCGAGCTCGTCGAGGACCGGACGTCGCCACCCGTTGCCCCGGCGGTCCGGGCACTCGGGACGAAGGAGAATCGATCGACCGGGTCGAAAGGCGACGACCGCGACGACGAGGCTGGCCACGGCGAGTCCGATCATCCCGGGGCGGACGCGAGCATGCGGCGCCGGGCGCCGCCCAGGACACCACGCCGGCGATCACCCCGACGGTGAGGAACACGCCGGTCGGCCACATCCAGAAGTAGTTCTGCGGTGCGTGGCCGAAGGATCGCTCAGCGGGATCGCGGCCCCGGCCACGACCGCGGCGACGAGGGCCACCGCTCCGACGATCGGGATCATCGCCAGCGTCCGGTGGCCGCGAGCCGACGCGACCGCCGCGGCGACGACGAGGGCGACGAGCCACAGGACGAGTCGCGCCCCACGCCGCGGGTTGTGACACGACATCACCGAGGAGCCGGAGCTGGTCCATCGTCCCGGGGCGCCAGAAGTTCGGCGGGACGAGCACCGTGCTGGCGACGAATCTGGCTCCCGGACTCCACCCGACGCCCTCACCGGCGTCACGGTTGACGAGCAACGGCGCCGAGGTTGCGCTCCCCGGCGATCTGATCCCACAACGGCTGCGCCCAGCACACCGGGCGACGGCGAGTCCGATGAGCAGCCATCGCGTCGCGTTCGCCTGCCGCCAATCGGGCGCGGACGTACGACGAACAGCCCGAGCCCGGCCGAGCGCGAGCAGGGCGGTCTGGAGCAGGTAGGTGAAGTGGGTCTGGGCGATGAGACTGGCCGCGAAGACCAGCGGTGGGATCGCCGCTACCCTGCCCGTGGCGGTCGCCCAGGTCAGCCACAAGCAGGGCCCAGTATGGCATCAGCAGGTAGATCTGCTGACGGGGGTCGATGACGGCTTGCGAGCCGATCGTCAGCCTCCAGGGCGACCGTGGCCGACATCGCCGCGCCGGCGCCCAGCTGGTCCAAGGCCGCGGCGGGCGGCCCACCAGACGGCGACCACGGACGCGGCGGCGACGATGCCCACCCCCACCGCCGTGCCCCAGTACGGATCGAGCTTGGTGAACGGCGCCAGCAGGTCGAGCTGCATCGGTCCGAGGTTGCGCACGGTCGCGCCCACCGATGCCGATGCCGACGACCACGCGCCGAGCCACGGGTGGTGGGTGGTGAGGACGTCGCGAGCGCGACCGGGAAGTAGCCAGCGTCGAGCGTCGGGGCCCATCCGGAGGTGACGGCCCGACCGACGGCGACGACGATCGGGGCGAGGGCGACGGCCAGGGCGGCCATGGCGGTCCACCGGGGCCAGCGGGCGTCACGCACTGTCACGGTGGTCATTCCTCGACGGTGCGCTGATCCCGGCCGCCGCGGTCACGGCGAGCGACACCGCCGCGAACAGGCCCCAGGGGTGGAGCCACTCGAACCGGGCGGGCCAGCCGGCGTTGGGGAACGGCCGCTCGTCGAGGACGACCACCACGATCACCGCACCGATGGTGCCGAGGATGACGGCGGCGACGACCCCGGCCAGCCGGGGGCGCGGGAGCACGACGAGGACGAGCGCGCCGGCCGCGGCGAGGAGTCCCCACTGCGGACCGATGAGCACGATGGCGGCGACGATCCAGATCACGCCGGCGACCACCATCACTCGACGCGGCTCGCGGCGTCCGGGGAACTCGAAGCGGGCCGCAGGGGGTATCGGGATCGGCACGCGCTTGCGGTCGAGCACGGCGAGGACGATGCAGCCGATCACCGCGAGCAGGGTGATCAGCAGGGCGATGGTCAGCGGCGTCTGCGCGCTCCAGTGCAGCCGGACCTCGGTCGGACCGTCGGACGGTGGGATCCGCCACCCGTTGAACCCGCCGTCGACCAGCTGCGGCTCGCCGAGGTCACCGGCATCGGTGCGTCGCGGACCATCCGTCATTGAACCCCTCGCCCAACACCAGCCAGCAGCCGTCCGGACAGTCGTCGACGACGACCGTGCGGTCGAGCCGGCCGGTCGACGTCACGGTCGCCGTCGGTGCCGAGCCGGTCGCGCCGGCGCCGGGCTCGGCACTCGTCAGCACGACCCGGTCGACGTGCAGCCCCGAGATCGTGCCCGGCGTGGTCGTGAGGCGGTGGGTTCCGGCCTCGAGCTCCAGAGGATCGTCACCGCACGGCTCGGCGGTGACCGCGTCGCCGGCCAGCAGATCGGCCACCGGCGCGAACACGCGCAGCTCGACCGGCTGCCCGTCGACCTGGACGAAGTCGCCCCGGCAGCCGGTGTCGATCCGGTCGGGGACCAGCGTGCGTTCGCCGATCGACAGCTCGGCGACGGCGGCCGGGAGTTCGACGGGCTCGGCATAGCGCCGGTCGAGCGTGAACCGCGACTCGACCTCGGTGAGCGTGATCGTGACCGGACCCGAGGGCAACCGCTCGGGCAGCCGGACGACGCTGCTGCCTGCTTCGTCCGCCGGCGGGACGGCGAGATCCCACGTCCGGTCATCGGCCTCGACTCGGATCCCGGTGATCGGCGAGTAGTCGCCGGCCGGCTGGGCGATCGTGATCCGCCGTTCGCCGCCACCGGTCTCGACGTCCACCGAAGACCCGACCGCCCCTCCGAACGGCGTGATCCAGGCGGTCGCCGGGTCGTTGTCCGTGGCGGCCCACCCGGCGGCCGGCGCCACGCCGGTGAGCCGGGCCGAGGCCACGCCGCCGTCGATGCCGAACATTCGGCGGAGCAGTTCGTCGCTCGCCCGTTGATCGAGCCGGACCGTCACCTCGGGCGTGAACGAGCGTGGTGCGCTGAGCTCGAATTCGCGGACGATCGCCCGCTCGGGATCGGACCGCCAGCGGTCACTCGAGCGGGCGCGCAGCCGCGTGAACACGTACGTCAACGACGAGGCCGCGGCATCGGCGCCGGACTCGACGACGTCGCGCGGCGGACGCACGACCTCCACCGCCGGATCTAGTCCGACGTCGATCTCGGCGAACCCGACCGCGGCGAGGGCCGGGCCGATCGTCGGGTCGGGCACGACGACCGAGTCGATCGTGAGCACGACCGTGGCCGGAGCGGAGGTCGGCGCGATGTCGATGCGCTGACCGTCGCCCGAGAACGAGCGCTCGTCGAGCATGATCTGCTCGCCCGCGCCGCCGTCGACGGCGATCGTGAGCTGGCCGATGTGCCGCTCTGCCTCGGCGCCGGGCGGCTGGCGGACGGTGACGTGGTCGATCGGCTCGTCGACGTCGAGCCGGATGAACTCGCCCTCGGCCGGCGCCCGGTCGGCGACCCGCCACGCGGTCGTCGGGTCACCGTCGATCGCCATGAACGGCCGATCCTCGGGTCGGTAGGCGAACGGCTCTCCGTAGGCGCTCGCCGTCGCCCGGACCGGGCCGTCCTGCACGGCCACGGTGTAGCCCGCTTCACCCCTCGGGCCGTCGGACCCGAACACGGGCAGCCGCTCGTCACCGACGTCGGCCCGCAGGACCTCCGGCTCGGCGGTGCCGTCGGACTCGGTGTACCCCCAGACGTCCTGGGAACTTCGCCAGTGGTGGGCGCGGTCTCGGTTCGAGTCGGTGACGATCACGCGGGCTCCGGCGGCCACGGCGTCGGTGAGCTCGGCCGCGGAGAGCGAGCCGGTGTAGCGGACGAGCTCGCTTCCGTCGAGCAGTCCGGCGGCGGCCGCGTCGACGAGGCCATCTCCGCTGCCGGACACGACGACCACCTCGTCCTTGGCCCGAATCACCGGCACCGGGTCGGTGACCGGCACGAGCTCGACGGGTGCCACGGGCGTGCCGATCCGAGGCTCGGACACCGACTGCTCGTCGACCATCGGGACGTCCGGTTGGTTGACGGCCGGGGAACCGTACGGCGCCGGAGCGGCCAGTCCGGTGGGCGGCTCGGCGAACAGGTCGTGGACGAGCTCCGGGCGGGGAGTGCGGAACCGGTCGAAGGCGGCGTCGCCGGGGAGCCAGAGCGTGTCCGCCCCGAGCAGGCGAGCGAGCGGCGCGATCGAGTCCGGCTCGACGGTGCCGGACTGGAAGCGGTCGTCGACGGCGTAGGCGAGGTCCATCGCCGCGGCGCTGCCGAGGGGGAGCAGGTCGCGGGTCACCAGCGGGCGCTCGGACAGACCGGGGAGTGGGGGGTCGACGGTGTAGCCCCAGCGAAAGGCGCCGAACTCGGCGCCGGGCACCTGCCACACGCGGTACCCCGTCGCGGCGGCGTCGAGGTCCGCCGCGGCGTCGGTCCACGCCGCCGGAGGCGACTCGTCGCGTTCGAGCGCCGGGTCGACCCACCGATGGCCGGTGAGCGCCGGGAGGTTGGCGACGGCGAGCAGCGCGACCGCCGCCACTGCGATCGGGCGGAGCGCCGATCGCCCGGCGGGAGACGGTCAGCCGGACCGGGCCGAGGGCGTCGACGAGGGCGCCGATGCCGAGGCCCAGGCCCAGCACCAGGACCGGAACGGCCCGTGTGCTGGAGCGCAAGGCGAGGGCCAGTCCTGACTCTCCGTCGCCCACCAGGACGTCCATCAGCGGCGAGGGGTCGTCGAACGGGTGGACACCGACGGCGATCACGACACCGGTAGCGACCAGGGCGACGGCGTAGCGCCGTTGCCGCCACGTCGTCACGACCAGTCCGGCCACGGCGACGAGCAGGATCACGAAACCGGTCGCGATCACGCGTCCCGAGACCATGTAGTCCCGAGCCGCCGTCGTGGTGGCGGCGTAGGCGTCCCGGATGTACGTCAGCCAGTACCCGAGGTTGCGCCACACCTCGGACGACGTCGACGTGAAGCTCACCGACTCGAGCGACTCGGAGTACGCCAACACGTCGGCCCCGCGGCGGCCTTGGATCACGAGCATCGCGATCCACCACGACGACACGGCGAGCGAGAGCCCGCCGATCTTGGCCGCGGTGGCGGCCGCCCGCGCCCACGTGATCTGCCGCTCGACCGCCGCGATCAGCAGCCACAGCACCGGGGCCGGGACGATCATCATCAGCGCGGTCGCGTTGACCGCGCCGACGGTGAACACGACGAGCGCGGCCAGGGCGGCGTGGCGCCATCGCGTCGACGTGGCTGCGCCGATGGTGAGGCCGACGATCCAGCCGAGCCCGGCCCACGGGAGCAGCATGGCCGACGTTCGGGACACGTACGGCAGGACGTACGGAGTGAGTTGGTACACGAGCGCGGCGGCGAAGGCGGCGCCGAGTCCGAGGCCGAGGCGGCGGGCCGCCCACAGCACTCCGCTGCCGGCCGCGAACATCAGCGTGCCGATCCACAGCCGGTGAGTCACCCAGTCGGTGAGTCCGATCGCGTCGCCGAGCCAGTACCACGGGCCCTGCGGCCAGAGGTAGGCGATCATCTGGTGGGGGACCCAGCCGGCGAACTGACGGGCGTCGAACGTCCAGGGGGCGTCACTGATCAGCCGGCCAGGGTCGAGGTAGAGGTAGAGCTTGGTGTCGGCCGGCATCCGGCCGGGCGACGACGCGAGCGCGGGGACGTAGGCGAGGAGGGCGAGCGCGACGACCGCGAGCCAGCCTCGCCGGAGGAACCGCATCAACGGGCCCGCGGCAGCACGCCGGAGAGGTGCTTGAACAGTCCGAGCGCGCCGGCGCGGGCCGGGCGGCGGTGCGGCGACGACCCGGCCGCGACGTCGTGCCGGTGGGCGCAGAACCAGTCGTAGCTCTCGGCCAGCATCTCGTCGTTCGACCAGTGCGGCGCCCAGCCCAGGGCGGCGCGGGCGTGGTCGATGTCGAACCACATCGAGCGGGCGTACATCAGCCAGTGGTACGGCGCGAACGGGCTCAGCCCGGCGGCGGCACTGGCCCGCATGGCGAGCTCGGCCGGGCGGGCGGGAAGGGTCCGCACCTGCGAGCCGGTGCCGGCGTGGGCACACAGGTTGGTGATGGCCTCGCCCATCGTCCCGAACCGGTCCGTGCCGACGTTGAACACGGCCGGCCCGGCCCGCTCGCCGGCGAGCAGGCATGCCGACGCCAGGTCGTCGGCGTGGACGAACTGGTACCGGTTCGAACCGTCGCCGAGCACGACCGGATCCTTGCCGTCGGCGATCCAGTCGAAGAGGATCGAGAAGATGCCGAGCCGTCCGTGACCGAGGATGGTGCGGGGCCGGACGATGGTGACGTCGAGACCCCCGGCGGCGGCGCGCAGGCAGGCCCACTCGGCGGCGAGCTTGGCGTGCCCGTACGGCTCCTGCGGCGAGGGGACGGTGTCCGGTCGCACCGGGTTGGTCTCCGGGATCCCGAACACCGCGCTCGACGAAGTGTGGACGATCTTGCCCGTGCCGGCGGTGGCGCAGGCGTCGAGGAGGACGTTGGCGCCGTCGACGTTGACGGTGCGCAGGAGGTGGCGGTCACGCGTCAACGGCACCTGGGCGACGTTGTGGTACACGACGTCGACGCCGGTCACGGCGCGGCGCACCGCGTCGGCGTCGCGGATGTCGCCCTGGATGACTTCGACGTCGAGGTCTGCCGAACCGGTGACGTCCACGTCGAGGATGCGCACCGTGTCGCCACGGGCGGCGAGGCGGCTCACGACGTGGCGTCCGAAGTAGCCGTTGCCACCGGTGACGAGGCTGACGGTCACAGCTGGAGCCCTTGCTCGACGCACCAGCGCACGCTGCGGCGCATCCCGTCCTCGAGCTCGACGCTCGGCTCGTACCCCAGCTCGGCCCGGGCTACCGAGATGTCGCACGCGATCGTCTTGTCCATCTCCCCGAGCACGTGGACGGCCTGGACATAGCGCCCGGTGCGCTGGATCAGGGCGTCGGCGCGCTCGGCGAGGCGACCCGCCATCGCCGGCAGGCGGACCCGGTTGGGCGTGACGGAGAAGCCCTCGGCGGCGAGGGCCCGGCCGACCGTGGCGACGATCTCACCCACCTCGTACGGCCGGGCGTCGGCGATCCACCACGCCTTGCCCGCCGGCGTCGCCGTCAGCTCGGCGGCGACGACGCCGTGGACGAGGTTGTCGAGGTACACCATCGAGCGGCGCTGGCGGCCGTCGCCGATGATGGGGAACCGGCCAGTGCGCACCATGCGGAAGAAGGCCGTCTGGCGGGCCGGCTGGAACGGCCCGTAGAACCACGGCGGGCGCACGACGACGGCGTCGAGTCCGGCGGCCACGGCGTCGAACACGTGCAGCTCGGCTCGCATCTTCGACCGGCCGTAGCCGTAGTAGGGGTGGTACGGCTCGTCGTTGCGGAACGTGTCGGCGGTGTGGGCGTTGACACCGAACGGGCTGTTCGACGACACGTGGACGACTCGCCGCGCGCCGCTCGCCCGCGCCGCCGACATCACATTCTTCGTGCCCCGCGCGTTGATCTCCTCGAAGTCGTCGACGCGGGCGGGATGGATCACGCCGGCGGTGTGGATCACGTCCACGGTGCCGCGGAGGTCGGCGAAGAGGGCGCTGAGCCCGTCCGGGCGGCGGATGTCGCCGACGACCGGCTCGACGCGCGGTTGGGTGGCGAGGGCGGCGGCGTCCACACCGCTCGTGACCAGGGCGCGCACGACTCCAGGTCGGACGTACGGTCCCTCGGCGCGGGTCAGGTGGTGCACGAGGCCTCGTCCGAGCCAGCCGGCGGCGCCGGTGACGACGGTGACGTCAGGCGGGCTGATCCGCTCGACCATCGCGCTTCAGGCAATCTTCCCGTGGCCGCGTCGGTCGATCACGTGGCTCGCTTGGTGGTCTCGACGAAGTGGCGGGCGTTGCGCACGGCGACCGCCATCACAGCTCCTTGCGGGTTGACACCGGGAGCGTCCGGGAGGAGCGACGCGTCGTTGACGTGGACGTTGCGGGTCCCCCGCACCAGCCCGAAGCTGTCCGCCGCGGCCCGGTCGTCCTCGCCGAACGGGACGGTCGCGCACAGGTGCACCGTCATCACGCTCGCCCGGGCGGCGCTGAACGTGGCGCCGAGCGTGGCCAGATCGCTCGGCCGGCGCACGACGGGTGCGCCGCGGTACGACGGATAGACCTCGGTCGCGCCGGCCCGCAGCAACAGGTGGGTGAGGCGCGCCAGGCCGCGCCCGAGGAGCGCCCGGTCGCGCCGCGTCAGGCGGTAGGTCACCAGCGGGTCGCGCAACCCCGGCACGGTGCGCACCCGGCCGCGGCCCTCGCTCGTGATCGCGGCGTAGTAGAGGGCGATGTTGCGCCAGTCGGTGACGGCGTCGCGGAAGCGGGTCCACGAGTCGCTCAGGGCGAGGGCGACGAGCCCGGGGCCGGACGCCGAGCCGCCGAAGGACAGGTCGGGGGCGAACTCCTTCACCTGGTGGACCGGGACGTCGTCGGGGACGTTGACCGCCTCGTCGAAGCGGGCCGCCAGCTTCACCGTCGGGTGCACGGCCAGAGAACGTCCGATCCGGTGGCGCAGCCCGGAGCGCTGGAGCACGGCGGGGGTCTGGATCGCCCCGCCGCACACGACGACGTGGGCGAAGTCCACGGTCGTCGCCCGGCCCTCAGCCGTGGTGACCTCGGCGCGCCTGGCCCGGTCGCCGTCCAGCACGAGGCGGTCCACGCGATGGCCGGTGAGCAGGCGGGCGCCCGCCGCTTCCGCCTGGGGCAGGAACGTCTCGGTCATGCTGCGCCGGCGACCGTCCCGGGCGTCGGGTCCGACCGTGTAGTCCATCCACCGGGGGATCTCGTCGTGGTGCCAGCCGAGGCGGGCGGCCCCCCGGCGCAGCGCCTCGCTGGCGGGCGTCTGGGCGCCCGGGACGGGCTGCACCGAGATCTCCCGCTCGACGTCGGCGCAGATCGCGTAGACGTCCTCAGTCCGCAGGTCGACGACCCGGTGCTGCGTCCGCCAGCGGTCGAGCACGTTCTCCGGGGGGCGGCGGTACAGGCCACTGTTGATCTCGGTCCCGCCACCGGCGCAGCACCCCTCGGTGTAGGCGATCGACGGGAGGCCGAGCGCCACCGTGACGCCGCCGGCGCGGTACTGCCGGTCCATCTGTTCGAGGGAGAACGGCGTGACGTCGCCCTGGCGCACGAGCGGTCCCTCCTCGAGCACGAGCACGTCGAAGCCGGCCTCGGCGAGGATCGCCGCCGTCGGCGCTCCGCCGGCGCCGGACCCGACGACGAGCACTTCGGCTCCGAGGGCGTCGGTCATCGCCCCGCCGCGCCCGTCGGCGACGTCTCGGGCCACGCGTCCCAGACGCGGGCGAACGCCAGCGAGCGCACGAGTCGCACGTACTCCCCGACGACCGGGAGCGGACGCCGCGCCAGGAACGTGGTGAGCCGGTCCGGGCCGACGACCCGGCCGACGCCGTCGACGGCCAGCGCCACGACCCCCACACCCACTCGCATCGGAGCGGGCAGCCCGGCCACGCGTCGGCCGGCGAAGGCGACGACCGTCGCCCGCCGCGACGCCGGCAGGTCGGGGAGATCGTGGGCGACGAGACGGTCGCAGAACGCGGCGATCGGGCCCGGAGGCGGAAACGACGGCATCGAGATGTGGAACGTAGTGACTCCCATCCGAGGGTTTCGCGTCATCGGAGGGTTTGCAGCCCGGATGCCGGTCCGGAAACCCTCGGATGGATAGGTTCCGGCGATGCCACCGGGGATCGCGGAGCTCGTGGCCGACGTCATGGCCCGCGGCGTCCGCCGGGTCCACGTCCTCGCCTGGCGCGACCTCGACGACCCGGACGCCGGCGGCTCGGAGGTCCACGCCGACCAGTTCATGCGCCGCTGGGCGGACGCCGGCCTGGACATCGTCCACCGGACGTCGGCCGCCGTCGGGCTGCCCGCGACCGCGACGCGGAACGGCTACGCGGTCATCCGCCGGGGCAGCCGCTACTCGGTGTTCCCGCGGACGATGGCGGCCGAGGTCACCGGACGGATGGGCCGCAGCGACGCCCTGATCGAGGTCTGGAACGGGGTGCCGTGGTTCTCACCCGGTGTGGTACCGGCGGCCGCACCTCGTGATCCTCCACCACGTCCATGGCCCGATGTGGGACCAGATCATGCCCCCGCCGCTGGCCGCGGCCGGGCGTCTGCTCGAGGCCCGCGTCGCGCCGCCCTTCTACCGGCGCAGCCGGACCGTCACGCCGTCGGAGGCGACCCGCCAGGAGCTCATCGGGCTCGGTTTCCGCCCCGAGCGGGTGACGGCGGTCGACAACGGCATCGACTCGTACTTCACGCCCGGCGGTGTCCGTTCCTCCGAGCCGCTAGTGGTGGCGGCCGGCCGGCTGGCGCCGGTCAAGCGGTTCGAGCTCCTGCTCGACGCGGCGGAGCACGCCCGCGCGTCCGTGCCGGGGCTCCGGGTGCGCATTGTCGGTGAGGGACCGGTGCGACGCGACCTCGTCCACTGGATCGACGTCCACCGCGCCGGCGAGTGGGTCGAGCTGATCGGGCACGTCTCCCGCCCGGACCTGCGCGACCACTACCGGCAGGCCTGGGTCGTGGCCAGCGCGTCGCTCGTCGAGGGGTGGGGGCTCAGCCTCACCGAGGCGGCGGCGTGCGGGACGCCGGCGGTGGCGACCGACATCCCGGGCCATCGCTGCTCCGTCGTCCAGGGGGTCACGGGCGTCCTCGTGCCCCTCGAGGAGCTGGGGCAAGCACTCGCCGACGTGCTCGCGTGACGACCGGCGCCGGGCCGAGCTGGCCGACGCCGCCCTGGCCCGCGCCCGCACGCTGACCTGGGACGCGTCGGCCCTCGGGATCCTGAACGTGTTCCACGACGTGGTGCGCGGGTCCCGCGTCAGATCGTGAACAAATCGTCGCGTCGCTGTCACGAAGCCATCACGAACAGTCCGTAGGGTTCCGCCGTCATGCGGGCGGTGCGGGCGTTGGGTTGGTTTGTCGTTGTGCTGGGGGTCGTGGGGGCGGTGCTCGTGCACCGCCGCTTCCCGTGGATCCCCCTGCCGTACCTGATAGCACTCGTCGGCCTGCCCGCCGTCGCGGTGGTCATCGCCCGCCGGTCGGCCGTTCCGCGACCGATGCGCTTGGGGGTCGCGACGGTGGCCGCGCTCGCCTTCGTGGCGCTGTGCCCGGTCCCCTGGATGAAGGCCCAGCTCGACCGGCCGCCGGGCAGTGCCTGGCGGCTCGACGACCGGCTGGTGATCAACGGCACGACCGTCGATCCACCCGGCACGTGGTACTGGCTGACGGCCGGCCGTCCGCCGCTCGTCGCCGAGGTCGTGCTCGGCTGGATCACCCACGACGCCGACGCGCCGACGAGCATGCACGACGGCCGCCGAGCCCTGCGGCCCGCGGTCACCGAGCCGGCGGCCGCCGCGGTCGGCCTGAGGAAGGCCGGCTGGCCGGTCGACCTGGGCGTGATCGTCGAGGTGAGCGACCCGACCGGAGCGGGTCTGCCGGGCAACGCGGTGGTGGCGGCGATCAACGGCCACGACGTGACGACGCGGAGCAGCTGGGACGTCGCGATCGCGGGGATGGGCGACCGCAACCGCCTCACGACGACCGACGGCGACGTCTACGACTTCACCGGCACCAGGCTCCCGTTCCGCCGCGTCGACGTGATCGACGTCTCCGCCGAGACGTTGGAGGTGGCCGTCGGTGGACGGTTGGCCCGCACGTGGGCGGGGTCGTGGTTCCGCGACCTCGCCCTCGGCTCCTCCCACGGCCTGATGGTGGCGCTGGTGTCGTACGTGCACGGCTCCGGCGAAGACCTCGCCGCCGGGCGGGCGATCGCCGGAACCGGCACGATCCGGGGAGACGGTTCGGTCGGCTCGATCGGAGGGTTGTGGGCGAAGGCGACGGCGGCTCGCCGGATCGGCGCCGACGTGATGATCTTCCCGGCCCACCAGGAATCCCAGCTCGACGGGTTCGAGCCGGGCGGGATGGCCCTGATCCCAGTGGCGTCGCTCGACGAGGCGATCACGGCGCTCGCGGCCCGCGGCCACTGAGCGCGCGGGCGAACCTCACTACCCTGCGCCGGGTGGTGACGCGCACGATCGTCGTGCTGCCGACATACAACGAGCGGGAGAACGTCGTCGCGCTGCTGCGTGCCGTGCGGCGGTCCGTGCCCGATGCCGACGTCGTGGTCGTCGACGACAACAGCCCGGACGGCACGGCCGCGCTGGTCGAGGAGACCGCCGCCGACCAGGGTCAGATCAAGCTGCTCCGCCGGGCGGGCAAGCAGGGCCTCGGCAGCGCCTACCGGCAGGGCTTCTCCGTCGCGCTCGACGAGGGCTACGACGTCATCGTGTCGATGGATGTCGACTTCTCCCACGATCCGGCAGTGCTCCCCGAGTTGCTCCGCCTGATCGAGGCCGGCGCCGACGCCGTGATCGGCTCGCGCTACGTGCCGGGCGGCGCGACCGTGGACTGGCCGCTGCATCGCCGGCTGCTGTCCCGATGGGGGAACCGGTACACGTCCTTCGTCCTCGGGCTGCAGGTGCGCGACTGCACGTCCGGGTACAGGGCCTACCGTGCCGAGGCCCTGCGCGCCATCGACCCGGTGTCGACGACCGCCGAGGGGTACGCGTTCCTCACCGAGCTGGTCCGCCGGCTCGTGCGCCGCGGCGCCCGGGTGATGGAGACACCGATCGTGTTCACCGACCGGCGCTACGGCGAGTCCAAGATGTCCGGGCGGATCGTGGCCGAGTCGATGCTCCTGGTGACCCGTTGGGCCCTCCGCGACGCGTTTCGCCGCTCCCGTCGCTGAACTTGCATCTGATCTGCGCGCTCTGGCGCGCAAAGTAGATGCAAGAACGAGCGGTTCAGGTCATCACGGGATGGCGCCGAAAACGGCGTACAGCGTCGTCAAGGCGGTGAGGCCGGCGCCGCACGCGACCATCATCAGGTCCCACCCGACCCGGTCGCGGCGCGGCCACCACGCCGCGACGCTGATGATCAGCGGGAAGGCCGTGTACAGGAACCGGGGCCGGGCGGTCACCGTCGACGGGATCAGCATCAGCGCGATCACGACGCCGATGTACACCACGAACGGCCACGGCAGCCGTCGTTTCCACAGACACCACAGCCCGCCGAGGAGGGCGAACAGCGATGCCGCGGTCAGGGCATCGGTGGGCGACTGGAGCGGGTGGGTGAAGAAGCTGAACGTGTTGCTCACCGCCGTTGCGCCGAAGCTGGTGCCCTCGCGCCACGCCTCGCGTTGGACGCGGAACCACGCCCATGACTCTCCGGTGTGTCCGGCGAGGAAGAGTTGGAAGCTGATGAACCCGATCGGCGCGAGCAGCGGGGCGATGAGCGACAACCAGTCGCGTCGGCGGTAGATCGCGATCGCCGACGCGACCGCGCACGCGGCGACGAGTGCGACGCCGTTCGGGCGCGTCGCCGTGGCGAGGCCGGCGGCGATGCCGGCGAACAGCCACCGGTCGTCCAAGAGGAACCAGAGGCAGGCGGCGGCGAGGACGATGAGCAGCGCCTCGGCGTAGGCGTACGAGAGCACGACCGAACCGGGAAACACCGCGAACAGCACCATCGCCCGCTCGGCGACCTGGACCCCGTACAGCCGCCGGGCGAGCACGCCGACGAGGACGACGGCGAGCACGGCGAGCGCGAGATTGACGGACAAGGCGGCGAACGTGTCTCCACCTGGGAAGACACGATCGATTGCCCGCACCACGGTGGGGTACAACGGGAAGAAGGCGGCGCGGGCCTCCTGCTGGAAGTAGGTGATGTCCGGCGGGATCGAGCGCGGGTAGCCGCCGCGGACGATCTCCATGTACCAGAGGCCGTCCCACTGGGTGAGCACGCCGGCGATGAGGCCGAGCGGCGTGCCGGGACGGGGCTCGCCGTCGTTGCTGGCGTCGACGACGACCTGGCTCGCCCGCACGCCCGCCCCGGCGAGCACGCACAGGCGGGAGACGACGAACGCGGCCATGCCGATGGCGAGGGCCCGGTACCACTCGCGCCGCTCGGCCTGGTCGGGGGTCGGTGGGGCTGTGCTGACCGCTGCCCGCGCCGGTTCGGACTCGGGCGCCGCGGCCACCTCGTCGGTGACCGTCACGGAGGTCGTGGCGCGGGTAGTCAACGGATGTCCCTACTCCGATGCGAGCGAGTGAGCGCCAGCGAGCGAGCGGCTAGCGACGGCCTGCGTGGCCGGGGAACGCAGTGAATAGTCAAAGGCGATGTACGGGAAGGATGCGGCGGCGAGGACCGAATGCCGGGGGTTTCCGCCCAGCCTGCACGAGCAGTCGGACGACCCGGCCGCGCTGGCCGCGGAATGGTTCGAGGAGCACGAGCATACGATCGTCGGTCCCGCGCGGTTCGCCGGCCAGGTTCCATGTGACGATGCTCGGCAGGTGGTAGTCGCCGACCGGCACGGCGTCGTCGTCGGCACAGGCGGGGCCGAGCACCGAGCCGACCGTCCACGGCCCGACACCGCGGATCAGCTGCAGCTTGGCGGCCACCTCGGCCACGGGCAGCCTGGCCCAATCCCACAGCCGGCGGGCGACCCGGGCGACCTCGCTGAGCGCCCGGGCGCGCTTGGCCTCGACGCCGAGTGGGTGGAACCACCACGCCGGGCGCCCGGCGAGCACATCGGGGTGCGGCGGCAGGAGCAGTCCGAGATCCGGCCCGGGAGCCGGCTCACCGAGGGCGCGGCACAACCGCGACCACTGGCGGATCGCCTCGCCCGACGTGATCCGCTGGGCGAGGATCGTCGGGAGGAGAGCGTGGTACAGGTCGCCGCTGGCCCCCGCCCACAGCCCCGGGAGTCGCCGGGACGCCGCCGTCACCACCGGGTGCACGTCAGGGAGCGGGTCGGGCCGGCGGTCGAGCGCAGCCATGCCGTGCGCGGCCTCGATCGCCCGGTCGGCGCCCGGGCCCCACGCCTCGACCTCCAGGGTCCCCGTCGCCCAGCTCATGGCGAACGACGCCGGTCCGTCCTCGGTCAAGACCGCCCGGACCATGCCCGTCGGCCCGACCCTCGTCGTCGGATCATGAGTTCCGTGGCGGTACCAGCGGAGCCGGCTCGCGAGATCGACGAAGGGTGAGACGTCGTCACGCGGCCTCGGGAGGGCGGCCACCGGCATGCTCGGCGAACGTACCAGCCGCTCCGATCGCGGCCGGGGACGCTCAGTTCGCCGACGCCGTCGAAGCCGACGGCGCGATCTCGACCGCGACGGGGGAGTCGAGCACCGGGTTGTGACAGGCCACGAAGTGGCCGGTGGCGAACTCGCGCAGCTCGGGTTCGGTCGTCGTGCACACGTCGAGCGCGTTGGGGCAGCGTGGGTGGAACCGGCAGCCGGGTGGCGGGAGCACCGGCGAGGGCGGTTCGCCGACGACCGCGGCGGCGGCCGAGGTGTCGGCTGTCGGGTCGGGCACCGGGATCGAGGCCAGCAGCACGTTGGTGTACGGGTGCGCAGGAGCGCGGTACAGCTCGTCGCTCGGCGCGACCTCGCACAGCTTGCCGAGGTACATCACGGCCACCCGGTCACTGATGTTCTTCACCACCGCCAGGTCGTGGGCGATGAAGATCAGGGTGAGTCCGTAGCGCTCCTTGAGGTCCTCGAGCAGATTGAGGACCTGCGCCTGCACGCTCACGTCGAGCGCCGACACCGGCTCGTCGCAGATGATCAGGCTCGGGTCGAGAACGAGCGAGCGGGCGATCGAGATGCGCTGGCACTGGCCGCCGGAGAACTGGTGGGCTTGGCTCTCGGCGGCCCGAGTCGGGTCGATGCCGACCTCTTCGAGCGTCTTGTCGACGAGGCGTGCCCGCTCCTCCTTCGCCCCCCGCTTCCAAATGGTGAGCGGCTCCATCACGATGTCACGCACCTTGCGGCGCGGGTTCAGCGACGAGATCGGATCCTGGAAGATCATCTGCATGCGCGTCCGGGCCTCGCGCATGCTGTGGCCTTCCATCCTGGTCAGCTCCTGGCCCTCGAAGCGCACCGAACCTGAAGTCGGCCGGGGGAGCTGCATGATCGCCCGGCCCGTTGTGGACTTCCCGCAACCGGACTCGCCGACGAGTCCGAGCGTCTCGCCCTTGCGGACGTCGAAGCTGATTCCGGAGACTGCGTTGACCACGAGCCCGGTGCGCCCGACCGGGAACTCGACGACAAGGTCCTCCACGCGCAGCACGAAATCGTCGCCGTCGCGCAGGTGGGCCTTACCTGTGCCCGCCACTACGAGACCTCCGCGAGCGCGACCGTGACGAGGTCCTCCTTGCCGAGGGACTTGCGCCGCTCGCGATACTCGGGTGAGCCAACGGGGTACCAGCAGGCGTAGAGGTGGTCGGGCGTGTCGGCCGGCACGAGCGGTGGCGGCTCCGCGTGGCAGCGATCCCGCGCGTATGCGCAGCGGGGGGCGAACGGGCAACCGGGCGGTGGGTTGACCAGGTCGGGAGGCCGGCCGGGGATCGTGCGCAATCGCGAGTGCGACCGTTCCTCGAGCTTCGGGATGCTCTCGAACAGTGCCTCGGTGTACGGCATCTTCATGTTGGCGAACAACGTCGCGGTCGGAGCCTTCTCGACCAACTTGCCGCCGTACATCACGGCGATCTCGTCCGTGCGGCCGGCCACGACCCCGAGGTCGTGGGTCACGAGGATCACCGACATGTTCCGTTCGCGGCGCTCCTCGCCGATGAGGTCGAGGATCTGCGCTTGGACGGTGACGTCGAGGGCGGTCGTCGGCTCGTCGGCGAACAGGAGCGTCGGACCGCACGCGAGGGCGATCGCGATCATCACCCGTTGGCGCATGCCGCCCGACATCTCGTGGGGGTACTGCTCGAGCCGGCGGGCGGCCTCAGGGATGCGCACCTCGCGCAGCAACCGCTCGGCCGTCGCTGCGGCCGTCTTCGAGTTCATGTCGAGGTGGACCCGCAGTGGTTCGGCGATCTGTTCCCCGATCTTCATCAGTGGGTTCAGCGAGCTCATCGGGTCCTGGAAGATCATCGCCATCTCCTGGCCCCAGATGTGCCGCATCTGCCGTGCCGACAGACCGATGAGCTCCTGACCCTCGAAGCGGATCGAGCCTTCGCGTACGAGGCTCTTACCGCCGAGCAGGCCCATGACCGACCGCGAGAGCACCGTCTTGCCCGAGCCCGACTCGCCGACGACGCCGAGGGTGCGACCGCGTTCGAGTTCGAAGCTGACGCCATCCACCGCCTTGACCAGTCCGCGTGGCGTGCGGAAGTACGTCTTGAGGTCGTTGACCTCGAGCAGCGTGCCGCTTTCGGTCCGCTGCCCGGTCTGGCGCAGGTTCATCAGATCGTCGCCTCACGGATGTCGAACCGCCGGGCGAACCAGTCCCCGATGAGGTTGAACGAGATCACCGTCATGGTGAGCATCAGGCACGGGAAGACCGTTGCCCACCAACCCTCGTCGATGCGATCGCGGTTGAGGTCGATGAGCTTGCCCCACGTCGGCGTCGGCGTCTCCACGCTGAGCCCGAGGAACGCCAGGCCGCCCTCGGCGGCGATCAGGATGCCCAGGCCGGTCAGCGCGACCGTCAGCATCGTCGGCACGAGGTTGGGGAGGATCTCGCGCCCGATGATTCGGCCCGTGCGGGCGCCGATGCTGCGGGCGGACAGGACGAACTCCCGCTCCCGCAGGCTGAGGGTCTGCGCCCGCACGATCCTCGCCAGGGGAGCGATGGCGACGATTCCCAGCGTGAGGGTGATCTGCCAGCGCCGGTCGAGCCAGTCGAGCCACCGCTGGTTCTCCTTGAACACGTTGAGCTTGGTGATCATGACGATGGCCAGCACGATGGCCGGGATCGACAGCAACGAGTCGGTGACGATCCCCGCGATCCGATCGGTGGCCCCGCGGCGGTAGCCGGCGACGATGCCGATCAGCCCGCCGAAGACGAGCCCGATGAGCGTCGCGATGACGCCGACGAACAGCGACGTCCGGGCCCCGTAGATGCACTTGGCGAAGACGTCCTTGCCGAGGCCGTCGGTGCCGAACCAGGCGGTCCAGCCCGGGCCGAGGGCGTAGCGGCTGGCCGGCTCGCCGTTGACCTGCACCGTCTGCTCGTAGCCGTAGATGAAGGGGAGCTGGTCGGCGAACACGGCGAGGAACAAGCAGGGCGAGCAGCCAGGCCATCCCGAACATCGCTCCGACTGACGGCCAGCGCCGCCGCCGGGGTGTCGCAGTCCCGGTGGCCCGCTCGACGACGGCGCGAGCTTCGACGGTGTCGGTCGGAGCAACGTTGAACGTGTCGGCACTCATGCCAGTGCCCTCGCGACTCGGATGCGGGGATCGATGACGGAGTACAGCAGGTCGATGAGGAGGTTGGCGACCACGACCGTGATCACGAGCAGCGCCACGATCGCCTGGACCGTGAAGAGGTCGCTGCCGAGCGCGGCCACGACGAGCTGCCCTCCCATGCCGTCGAGGTCGAAGTAGATCTCGGCGACGACAGCCCCGCCGATGATCGCGCCGAGCTGGAAGCCGATCACCGTCAGCAGCGAGAACAGCGAGTTGGGCAGTGCGTGACGCCACAGGATGCGGCGCGGGGACATCCCCTTGGCCCGGGCCAGGCTGATGAAGTCGCTCTGCAGCGTCAGCGACATGTCGGCCCGCAGGATCCTCGCCGTGACTGCCGCGAGCGGGAGGACGAGCACGAGGGTGGGGAGGAAGAAGTTGCGGAAGTGCTCCCCGGGGTCGTCCCAGGGATACACCTTCTCACCGATCCGCGGGAACCAGCCGAGCTTGACCACGAACAGAAAGCTGAGGAACACCGCGATCACGATCCCGGGCACGGAGATGAGGATGAAGGTGACCCCACTGGAGACCTTGTCGAACGACCGGTCCCGGCGGTACGCCTGGTAGACGGCGATCGGCACGGCGATCAACAGGCCGAAGGTGACGGCATAGAAGCCGAGGAGCACGGTCGTCATGATCCGGGTGGCGATGAGTGTCCTGACGGGCAGGCTGTTCTGGACCGAGAAGCCGAAGTCCCCTCGCAGCATCGCCGTCAGCCAGTACCAGTACTGCACGAAGTAGTTGCTGTCGAGGTGGTAGCGCGCCGTCGCGTCGGCGATCTGCTGCTCGGACGGGGCCCCACCGAGCATCGTCCGCGCCGGGTCGCCGGGCTTGTTGAGGCCCAGCCGGAGCAGGACCATCACCCCGAACGTGACGACGAAGAAGACGATCAGGAACTGGAGGATTCGCTGGAGGGCGTAGCGCACGTGACGGCTCCTACGACCAGCGGTCCCGACGGCGTCACGCCCCGCCGCCGGGACCAGTCGATCATCGTCACGATCCTCACTCCGCCGACGAACAACGTCTGGGTCCAGAACGAGCCCGGGAACCCGGCGCCGTCGCGGGCGAGTGGCGCCGTCGGGCATCACGAACGAGCGCAGACCCTGCACGGTCGGCTCGCTGATCGTGCCCCACAGCGTCCAGGACAGCGGGATGTAGTAGCAGTTCTCGGCGAACCGCCGGTTCACCTCCTCGGCCGCGGCGGTGGCCTCGGCCTCGTCGCTCGCCGAGCGGGCCGCGTCGAGCGCCTCGTCGATCGACCGGGTCGTTGATCCGGCCGAAGTTGAGCGACAGCTCGCCGTCGGGGTGCGAGCCGGCCGAGTGCCACCAGAA
The DNA here is from genome assembly GCA_963827075.1 of uncultured Acidimicrobiia bacterium. GTDB lineage: Bacteria > Actinomycetota > Acidimicrobiia > Acidimicrobiales > Ilumatobacteraceae > JALZMG01. The sequence goes on from CAWGZN010000008.1 coordinate 318,318, forward strand.
GTACTGCTGGTCGACGCCGACGCCGGCGTGCTGGCGCCACAGGAACGCCTGGAAGCTGCGGGTCGCCGAACAGCGCGAGGGTGATGTACTGGTCCTGCGGCACGGCGAGCGCTTGGGCGTCGACGCCGATCTCGTTCCACCAGCCGATCAGCAGCTCGGTGATCTCGTCGTTGGTGCGGGTCGGCGTCTGGCCGATCTGGAACGTCACCTGCTGACCGGTCTCGGCCTCGTACTCCTCGATCAGCGCCGCGCGCACCTTCGAGGTCCTGCTCCATGGGGAGGCCGTTGTCCTCGAGGTAGCCCTGCTGTCCGGGCGAGAAGAGCCCGTTGGCCGGGTCGAGGATGCCCGCCTCCGGTGGCGTCGATGAGCTCCTGGCGGTCGATCGCCATCGACAGCGCGCAGCGCACCCGCCGGTCGGCGAGGGCGTTCTGCTTGGACTGGTCGATGATGATGAAGTTGGTCTCGGTGAGCTCGTCCTGGAGGCGGATGTCGAAGTCGCCGGAGTCCTGGAAGTCGCGGATGACGTTGGCGTTCGACGTGGAGAAGATGTCGATCTCGCCGCTGCGCAGGGCCTCGCCGGCCGTCACCCCGTCCTCGATCACCCGGAACTCGATGCTGTCGAGGTAGGGGAGCTGGTTGCCGTTGGCGTCGGTCATCCAGTAGTCGGGGTTCCGGGTGACGACGAGCCGGTCACGCGGGGCGTAGCTCTCGAAGATGAACGGCCCGGTGCCGACGGGCTGGGCGGCGAGCGCCGGATCGGTCTTCACCGCCTCGAGCCACGTCGGTGAGGCCATGAGGCCCCACTGGCCGGCGAGGTAGGCGTCGAAGTCGAGCCACGGCACCGGCTGGTTCGGGTCGCCGCCCTTGCCGGTGAAGATCGTGAACGTCAGGTCGGACCGTTCTTCTCGATCTTCAGCTCCATCACGGTCGGGTCGGCCTGGCTCGGCACCTTGGCGACGTCGGTGAGCGCGCCGGCGATGAGGACGCCGGTGCCCGACTGCCTGCAGGTTGTAGATCGCCGCGTCGGCGTTGAGCGGGGTGCCGTCGTGGAACGAGATGCCCTCGCGGAGCTTCACCGTCCACTCGGTGAAGTCGGCGTTGGGCTCGATCGACTCGGCGAGGAACGGGTGCACCTCGAGGTCGTCGCCGTACGCGGCGAGCGGGTCGAAGAACGTGCGGGCCCGCTGCTGGCAGTACGAGTCGCACTGCATCGCCGCCGGCGTCCACGGGTTGGCGACCTCGGCCTCACCCGACACGACGAGCGTGCCGCCCATGACCGGCTCGATCGCCGGCTCGGTGGTCGCCGGCGCCGCGGTGGTGGCCGGCGCCGCGGTGGTGGCGGGCGCCTCTGTGCCACTCGTGCCCTCGGTGCCGCCGGTCGTGGTGGCCGGAGCGCTGGTGGTTGCCGGCGCATCGGTACCCGGCGTCGTCCCACCCCCGCTGACGGCCTCGTCGTCCTTGCGGTCCGAGCAGGCCGCGGCGATGAGGACGAATCCGATCAGCGCGGCGCCGACGCGACCTGCGCGACCTCGCCGACGGTGAATCGATGATCTGCGATGAAACCCACCAGTTGTTCCCCCTTGTTGACGATGTGGCTATGACGGCCCCGGGTCCCAGCACGATACGACGCCATGTGGCGTGACGCCCGTCACGGGACGCGGCGAACACTAGCCATGGCCCCCCAGCCGATGAGAAACCGTGGTCGCGCCTCTCCGAGGGTTTCTGTGCACCGGAGGGATTGCGGGCCGGAGGGGGCGGCGGAAACCCTCGGATGCCTGGTCGGTGGACACTTTGTAAAGTCTGCGCTGATGGGCGTCCTGGTTCCGCGGTCTCTCGACGACGCGGTCGCCGCGCTGTCGGACCACCCCGAGGCCGTCGTCCTCGCCGGCGGCACCGACCTCATGGTCGACGTCAACGAGGCCCGTCACCGGTTCGCCGACCGGGACACCGTGGTCGCCGTCAACCGGATCCCGGAACTGCGCAGCTGGACCCACGATCCGGAGGCTCGCGTCGTCCGACTCGGGGCCGGCGTGACCTACGCCGAGCTCGAGGCGCCGCCGCTCGCCGGCCTGTTGCCGGCGCTCGCCCAGGCCGCCCGCACCGTCGGGTCGCCCCAGATCCGCAACGCGGCGACGATCGGCGGCAACCTCGCCACCTGCTCACCGGCGGGCGACGGCCTGCCTGTGCTCTCCGCGCTCGACGCCGTCGTCGAGCTGCAGGGGGCGGCGAGCCGTCGGGAGCTGCCGATCGGGGAGTTCATGACCGGCGTGAAGCGCACGGCGCGCCGGCCGGACGAGCTGATCACCGCCGTAACGGTGCCCCTGCTCGACGGCTGGCAGGGCTACGTCAAGGTCGGCGTGCGCAACGCGATGGTGATCGCCATCGCCGGCGCCTGCCTGGCCGTCGACCGCCCGACCCGCTCGATCCGCCTCGCCCTCGGCTCGGTGGCACCGACCATCGTCCGGGCCACGGACGCCGAGGCGTTCGGCTCCGCCAACGTCGACTGGGAACGGGGCGTGGCCGACGACGCGACGGCCCAGGAGTTCGGCCGGCTCGCCGCGGCGGCGTCCCGGCCGATCGACGACCACCGCGCGAGCGCCGAATACCGGCGCCACGCCGTCGAGGTCCTCGCCCGGCGGCTCCTGCGCCGCGCGTTCAGCGGCCGGTCCGTCTGATGGGCGAGGTCTACCGCCTCCACGTCAACGGCGCGCCGCACGACGTGGCCGACGCCTGGCTGGGCGAGAGCCTGCTGTACGTGCTCCGGGAGCGGCTCGGTCTCGTCGGCACCAAGGGGGCGTGCGAGCAGGGCGAGTGCGGCTCGTGCAGCGTGCTCGTCGACGGCGAGTTGGTGTGCTCGTGCCTCGTCCTGGCCGCGAGCGCCATCGACCAGCCGATCGTCACGATCGAGGGGATCGCCGAGCCGGGTGCCCCGACGGACCTGCAGCGGGCGTTCGTCGACGCCGGCGCCGTCCAGTGCGGGTTCTGCACGCCCGGGCTGATCATGGCCGCCCACGTCCTGCTCGAGCGCCACCCGGAGCCGACGGACACGCAGATCCGCGAGGAGCTGTCGGGCAACATCTGCCGCTGCACCGGGTACGGCCGGATCATCGAGGCCGTCCGATCGGTGGCCGTCGCCCGCCAGGGGTCCTCACCATGAGAAGAATCGCGCCCAGATGGGGGAGGGGGCGGCCGTGACGGTCGTCGACGCGCCCGCCCGGCCGATCACCGCCGGCCGCGTCGGGGACTCGCCGCCGCGGCCCGACGGCATCGTCAAGACGCAGGGGACGTTCGCCTTCTCCTCCGACGTGCCGATCGAGGGGGCGGCGTGGGGAGCGACGCTGCGCTCGCCCCACCCGTACGCCCGGATCGTCGAGATCGACGTGTCGCCGGCGTGGCGGATCCCCGGCGTCGAGGCCGTGATCACCGCCGACGACGTGCCCGGGAAGGCGACGTACGGGCTGATCACCGCCGACCAGCCGGTCTTCGCCCGGGACGTCGTCCGCTACGTCGGCGAGCCAGTGGCGGCCGTGGCGGCCGACCACCCCGAGACGTGCCGGCGGGCGCTCGACGCCATCGTCGTGACCTACGACGTCCTCGACCCACTGCTCGACGCCGAGGCAGCGATCGCGGGCACCCACGAGCCGATCCACCCCGACGGCAACGTCCTCCGCCACCAACGCATCCGGTGCGGCGACCCCGACGCAACGGGCGACGTCGTCGTGGAGGGCACGTACGAGATCGGCATGCAGGACCAGGCATTCCTCGGCCTCGAAGCGGCCGTCGCCGTGCCGGACCCCGGCGCCCGCGGCGTCGAGCTCCACATCGCCACGCAGTGGCTGCACGAGGACCGCCGCCAGATCGCGGCCTGTCTCCGTCTCCGTGAGGACCAGGTGCGGATGGTGCTCGGCGGCGTCGGCGGCGCGTTCGGCGCACGCGAGGACATCAGCCTGCAGGTGCACACGTGCCTGCTCGCCCTGCGCGTCGGGCGCCCGGTGCGGATGGCGTACAGCCGGGCCGAGAGCTTCCTCGGCCACGTGCACCGCCACCCCGCCCGGATCTGGATGCGCCACCACGCCACCGCGGACGGCGAGCTGGTCAAGATCGAGGCCCGCTTCGTGCTCGACGGCGGCGCCTACGCGTCCACGTCGTCCGCCGTACTGCTCAACGCGGTGACCCACACCCAGGGCCCCTACCGCTGCCCGAACGCCGTGGTCGACGGGTACGCCGTGCGGACCAACCACCTGCCGTGCGGGGCGATGCGCGGCTTCGGCGTCGTGCAGGCGTGCTTCGCCCACGAGAGCCAGATGGACAAGCTCGCCGCCGCCTGCGGTCTGGACCCAGTCGAGGTCCGTCTGCGCAATGCACTTGGAACCGGCGACGCCCTGATCACGGGACAGGTCATCCAGAACGTCGCACCCGTCGCCCGATGCCTCGAGGAGACGGCGCAACTGCCGCTTCCGACGACGCCGATCGGCGGAGGGATCGGCGCCGATGGGGAGATCGACCCGATGCGCCTCCCCGGCGGGGCCGGGCTCACGGCCGACGTCGAACACGTCCGCCGCGGCATCGGCTGGGGCGCGGCGATGAAGAACCTCATGTACTCGGAGGGGTTCGACGACTACTCGACCGCCCGTTGCCGGCTGGCCGACGGAGTGGCCACGTTGAAGTTCGCCACGTCCGAGGTCGGGCAGGGATTCGTCACGATCGCCCAGCAGCTCGCCCGGACCGTCCTCGGGGTCGACGACGTGATGCTCGAGCCGATCGACACGTCGATCGGCTCGGCCGGCTCGACCTCGGCGTCGCGGCAGACGTGGATGAGCGGCGGAGCGGTCGACGCGGCCTGCCGGGCCGTGCGCGAGCGCCTCTTCGAGCGAGTCGGCGCGGCCAACGGCATCGACCCGTTGCGTCTCGTCGTGGAGGGCTCGGACATCGTCGACTCGATGGGCTCGTTCCGCACCTCCGTCGCCGACGCCTCCCGCGGGGTCGAGATCGAGGAGACCGTCGAGTACCACCACCGCCCGACCGAGGAGCTCGACGAGGACGGCCAGGGTGCGTGCCACGTGGCGTTCGCGTTCGTCGCCCACCGAGTGGTCGTCGACGTCGACGCCGACCTCGGTCTGGTGAAGGTGGTCCAGGTCGCGACCGCTCAGGACGTCGGCCGCGCCCTCAACCCGCTGGCGGTGCTCGGCCAGATCGAGGGCGGCATCTCGCAGGGGCTCGGCCTGGCCGTGATGGAGGAGATCATCCAGGACCGCGGACACGTTCGCAACGCGAGCTTCACCGACTATCTGCTGCCGACGTTCCTCGACATGCCCGACGTCGCGGCCACACTCGTCGAGGAGCCCGACCCGCACGCCCCGCTCGGGGCCAAGGGCGCCGGGGAGCCGCCGTGCATCTCGGTGACGCCGGCGATCGTCGCCGCGATCCGCGACGCCGTGCGGCAGTTCGACGGCGGTGACGAGCGCGCGGCGCGCCTCGCCCGGGTCCCCGTGCGCCCGTCCGACATCGCCCTGTAGGGACCCGACCGGCGGGCGAGGGGGATCCGATAGCGTCCGAATCGATGGGCAGCGAGGCCACGAGCGAGCGGGAGATCATGACGTGGGACGACTTCGGGGTCGCCTCTCGTGACGTCGCCCAGATGGTGGCGGACGACGGCTATGAGCCGGACATGATCCTCGCCGTCGCCCGTGGCGGCCTCCTCATCGGCGGCGCCCTCGGGTACGCGCTGTCGATCAAGAACGTCTACTCGATGAACGTGGAGTTCTACACCGGCGTCGACGAGCGGCTCGAGGTGCCGCGGATCCTGCCCCCGGCCCCTGACTTCGTCGATCTCCACGACGCCCGCCTGCTCATCGCCGACGACGTCGCCGACACCGGGCACACGCTCCGCAGCGTCCAACAGTTCGCCGAGGGCAAGGTGGCCGAGGTGCGCACGGCCGTGCTCTACGAGAAGCCGCACTCCGTCGTGCGCTGCAACTACGTGTGGAAGCGGACGTCCCTGTGGATCAACTTCCCGTGGAGCGACAAGGACCCGGTCGCCAAGCGCGCCTGGGCCGTCCGCGACGCCTGAGACCCGTTCTGTCGTTCGGGATGTGCCGACTCGTGTAGGTCCCGACTGACAGTTCGGGGTGTTCGCTCAGATGCTCGGGCGCGGCGCGAGCTTCTGGCGGAGCGTGGCCGGCGGGATCACGCCGAGCAGGCGGCCGTCGCGCCACACCGTCACCACCGGGCGCAGCGGGTTGAGCTTGGGCAGCACCGATGCGAGGTCGTCGTCGGGGTCGGCCTGGGCGAGCCGGTTGAACGGCGCCATCAGCGACGTCACCATCACCCAGGGGCGCTGCTCGGCGGGTACCGCCCACAGCTGATCCTCGAGGACGAGCCCGTCGAGCTCGCCGCTGTCACCGCGGACGGCGACCGCTCCTGCGCCACCGAGCCGGGAGCGCTGCCAGATCATCGAGTCGGCATCCATCTCGGTGTCGGTCTCGGCCACGCCGAACCACGTCAGGTCACCGACCTTCACCCCGTCGAGACGCTCGCCGAGGTCGGCGAGCGCGATCTCGGCCCGGGCGTTGACGGCGATGAACATCCCGGTGAAGGCGATCCAGAGTCCGGGCCGGCCATCGAGCAGCAAGGCGAGCCCGAAGCCGCCGAGCGCCCAGCCGAGGATCCGTCCGGCCACCCCGGCCTCGCGCATCGCCCGGTACCGGTTCCCGTGCTGCGCCCAGCGCACGGCCCGTACGATGCGCCCGCCGTCGAGCGGCGCGCCGGGCAGCAGGTTGAACAGGCCGAGGGCACCGTTCACGAGACCGAGCCAGGCGAGCACGGTGACGGGCGTGTCCGGCGCGCCGGCGGAGTGGAGTCCGAACGCGGCGCCGATCGCCGCCAGTCCGAGCGCGAGGCTGGCCAGCGGGCCGGCCGCGGCGATCCAGCCCTCGGCGCGAGCGGACCGGGGTTCGTGATCGAGCCGCGCCATGCCGCCGAGCGCCCACAGCTCGATTGCCGTCGTGGCGACTCCGAAGCGGCGGGCCACGAGGGCGTGCGCCATCTCGTGCACGACGATCGAGGCGAAGAAGGCGACGACGCCGACGGCCGCGACGAACAGTCCGAGATCCTGGGACAGACCGGCGGCGAGCAAGGCGGCGATGAGGACCGCGCTCCAGTGCACTCTCAGCGTTGCGCCGGCGAGCCGGCCGAGAGAAATCGATCCGGTGAGCATCGTGCCTCTGTTCGAGCAGGCTACCGGTCACGGGCGAGAACCACAGCGGCGCAATTTCGCCCGCTCGCGCCCCAGATGCCGGCTCCGGGGAACGTCGCCGCGCCGGTGAGGTAGAGGCCGGGCACGGCGGTCTCGTACTTGGTGAGCTCGGGCGAGCGGTTGCGCAACGCCGCCAGCGGTCCGCCGCCGAAGCTCGCCGCGTGGCCGGCCGGCAGGTTGAACTCGCGCTCGTACACGTCCGGCGTGACGGCCCGCCACTCGACGATCGTGTCGAGGAACCCGGGCGCGCACCGCTCGGCGAAGACCTCCAGCCAGCGCTGTGGTTCGCCGGACGTCGCCCAGCCGCCCGGATGGCGATATGGAGTCAGCAGGATCTCGAGGCTCAGGACGTGTCGACCGGCCGGCGCGATGGTCGGGTCGGCGAGCGACGGGACGTTGACGAGCAGCGCCGGCCGACGGAGGACGTGCCCGGTCGCCATCATCGCCACCGCCCGGTCCATCTCGAGGATCGGGGGGGCGACGGTCAGCGTCGAGCTGAGGTGGCCGCCGCCGTCCAACACCTGGGGCGGCTCGGTGACGACGGCGTCGATCTTGGACTCGTACCCCTCCCCGGTCGTCGCCCGACGCCATCGCGCGACGAGCTTGCGGGCGCCGGCCGGGGGATCGCGTAGCCAGTCGACGAACGTGCGTCGAGCGTCACCCGCCGACACGACGACGGGTGCGGTGATCTCCGTTCCGTCGGCGAGGGCGACGCCGGTCACCGACTCGGCGCTGCACAGGATCCGCTCCACCCGGCTCGACGTGCGGAGCGTTCCGCCGTGGTGGGTCACCGCCGCGGCCAGCGCGTCCGTCAACCGGCCGCTGCCGCCCACCGGCCGTCCGACCTGGGCGGTGTGCCGCATCGCGTACGTCAGGGCGCCGAGCCCGGTGCCGGCACGTTCGGGGCTGACTCCCCAGACGAACGGGCCGGACACCAGGGCGGGACCGAGGAGGGCGTCGTGCGTGAAGAACGACCGCATCACGTCGGCGGCGCTGCGCCGGCCCCACCGCAGCACCCCGTTGACGCCGGCGAAGCGGCGCCGCAGCGCGGCCCGCGTGAGGCCGGAGATCGTCGGCGGCTCGACGGCCGCGGCGACGATCAGCTCCGCCGCCGGCCGCGCCGTGCGCAGGTAGCGGCGGTACCCGTCGACCTCGCCGGGGTGGGTGATCGCGAGCTCATCGATCGTACGGTCAACGTCGTGCCACTGCCGCCACGCCGGCCCGCCGGTCCACGCGGTGCCGACCTGGCCGGGCTCGATGTCGAGGTAGCGCAGGCCGAAGCGGGCGAGGTCGAGCTCGTCGGCGATCGGCGTCGTGCGGAATGTGACGTGGTCGCAGTTGCAGATGTTCACGGTCGCCCCGCCGAAGCGGTCGCTGCCGGCCACACCGCCGACCCCCGCCCGGGCCTCGAGGAGCAACGTGCGCAGCCCGCCCTTGGCGAGGTAGGCGGCGCAGACGAGGCCGTTGTGCCCGGCGCCGACGACAATCGCGTCGTAGTCGTACGTGGCCCCGCGGACCCGCTGGCCACCGGTCGGGCGGGACATCCGGCCCATTGTGGTCGACCAGTAGCGTGCCGGGAATGCCGACGACGCGCCGCCTCGCCGAGCTCCGCGCTCCCGAGATCGGCGAGCTCCTCGGCGCGCGCAGCATCCTCGTGCAGCCGCTCGGGGCGATCGAGCAGCACGGACCGCACTTGCCGCTCAACACCGACCTCGTGATCGCTACGGCCGTCGCCGACGCCGCCGTCGAACGGGCCGGGGACGACGTGGACGCGTGGCTGCTGCCGCCCCTCGCCTACACCAAGTCCAACGAGCACGCCTGGGCGCCCGGGACCATCTGGCTGTCACCGTCGACGCTGCTCGGCGTGCTCGACGACCTCGGTCGCTCCGTTGCGCTGACGCCGGCGCGGCGGCTCGTGTTCCTGAACGGGCACGGCGGCAACAGCGCGCTCGTCAACGTCGCCAACCGCGAGCTCCGGTTGCATCACGGGTTGATGACCTTCCTCGCCCACCCCGGCCTGCCCCCCGACCAAGGCGGCGGGTCACCGCCGAACGAGCTCGGCATGGGCGTGCACGCGGGCACGGACGAGACGTCGCTCATGCTGCACCTCGCCCCCGACCTCGTCGACCTGTCCGCGGCGGCGCGCCACGTTCCGGAGCACCTCGCGGAGAACCGCTACGTGCGGTTCGGCGGGCCGGTGTCGTTCGGCTGGCTCTCGGACGACTTCGGGGAGAGCGGTGTGATCGGCGATCCGACGGCGGCCGCGGCGGCCCGCGGCGCGGAGCTGTTCGCCGGCGCCGTCGACGCGTTCTGCGCCGCGCTGGCCGAGATCGCCCACTTCGAGTTCACCGCGCCGTGAGCGGCGGGCGGGCCGAGCTACGCGTCGACGGCGAGCGCCTCTGGGCGCGGCTGATGGAGCTCGGTGAGGTCGGCGCGGTCCTCGGTCCGGACGGCGAGCACGGGAATTGCCGGCTCGCGCTGACCGACGCCGACCGGCAGGGCCGCGACCTCGTCGTCGGCTGGATGCGCGATCTCGGCCTCGAACTGGCCATCGACGCCATCGGCAACGTCATCGGCACCCGACCCGGCACCGACCCGGCGGCGGGTGTGGTGATGACGGGTTCGCACATCGACACGGTCGCGACTGGTGGCCGCTTCGACGGCAACCTCGGGGTGCTCGCCGGGCTCGAGGTCATCGAGACGCTCGAGCAGCACGGCATCGCGACCACTCATCCCGTCTCGGTCGCGTTCTTCACGGACGAGGAGGGCAGCCGCTTCGCACCGGACATGCTCGGCAGCCTCGTGTACGTCGGTGGGATGGCACTGGAGGAGGCGCTCGACGTGCGCGCGGCCGACGACGGGGCCCGCCTCGGCGACGAGTTGACCCGGATCGGCTACGCCGGCCCGCTGCCGTGTCCGGCGGCGACCGCACCGCACGCCTACGTCGAGCTGCACATCGAGCAGGGCCCGATCCTCGAGGACGAGGGGATCACGATCGGGGTCGTCGAAGGGGTCCAGGGCATCTCGTGGACCGAGCTGACGATCACCGGACGATCCGCCCACGCCGGCACGACCCCGATGCGCATGCGCCGCGACGCCGGCTATGTCGCAGCCGCGCTCGCGACGTTCGTGCGCCGGCTCGTTCTCGACCTCGGCGGTGCCCAGGTGGGAACGGTCGGCCGACTCGACCTGCGACCAGACCTCGTCAACGTCGTGGCCGCCGCGGCGACGCTGACGGTCGACCTGCGCAACACCGACGACGCCGAGCTGACTCGCGCCGAATCAGCGCTCGCCGAGGAGGTCGCCCGGCTCGCCGAGGCGGAAGGGGTCGACGTCGTCTCCCGCTCGCTGGCGCGGTTCGAGCCGGTCGACTTCGATCCGCCGACGGTCGACCTCGTCGAGGCGACGGCGCGCCGGCTCGGCTACTCGACCCGCCGGCTGCCGAGCGGCGCCGGCCACGACGCCCAGATGCTGGCCCGGGTGTGCCCGACGGCGATGATCTTCACCCCGAGCGTGGACGGGTTGTCGCACAACATCGCCGAACACACCCACCCGGACGACGTCACCGCCGGGGCCAACGTCCTCCTGCACGCGCTGCTCGCGCTGGCGGAGTGATCACGGCGGACCGGCGACAAGACGGCCGCCGTGCCAGACCATCCGCGGCGCCGGCCCGGTCGCGATCGCCTCGCGCAGGGAGGCGGCCCGGACGGCGAGCAGGTCGGCCGGCGCGCCGGTGGCGATCCCGTTCACCGGCCGGCCGACGGCGCGGCGCGCGGCGTCGGTGACCGACGCCCATGCCTCGGCGGGGGACAGGTGGGCGGTCATCACCATCAGGGCGGCGGTCTCGAACGGGCACGCGCGTCCCATTGGGTTGAACGGGTCCTGGAGGTTGTCGCCGCCGGCGGCGACGACGACACCTGCGTCGCGCAACGCTCTGACGGCGGTGAGACCGCGGGGCATCGCCTGCTGGTGGTCGCGGCCCTGGAGGTAGAGGTTCGTCGCCGGGAGGGCGACCACGGAGATCCGGGCCGCCGTGAGCGCCTCGGCGACTTCGCGTTGCCGGTCCACCGGCTGGACGCCGAGGCTCACGCAGTGGCTGGCGGTGACGGGATGTCCGAAACCAGTCGCGGCCACGAGCTCGGCGAGGTCGACGAGCGCGTCGGCGGCCGGATCGAGGGTTTCGTCGGTGTGGAGGTCGATCCCGACCTCCAGCTCGGCGGCGATCTCGAGGAGGGTCGCGGTCGCCGCCCGTGCCGCGCCGTCCTCGAGGTGGGGGCACCCGCCGACCACGTCGGCACCGCGCGCCATCGCCTCCCGCAGCAGCGCCCGCTGCGGAACGCCGGCCGCGCCCACCACCGGCCAACCGCACAGGGCGACGATCTCGACGTCGATCAGTCCGGCCAGCCGGCGGCGCACCTCCACGAGGGCCTCGACACTGGTCAGCTCGTTGTCGAGCGTGGTGTCGACATGGGTGCGGACGAACCCGAAGCCGTTGGCGGCCATCAGCCGGGCGGCGCGCTCGGCGCGAACGACGGTGTCGGCGACGTCGATCGTCGGACGGGCGGCGACCATCGTGTCGATCGCGCCGAGCAGGTCGCCACGCTCGTTGACGAGACGCTCGGCGAGGAACGCCTTGTCCAGGTGGGCGTGCGGCTCGACGGCGGCGGCCATCAGCATCCAGCCGTCGAGGTCGACGATCTCGTCGTCCGTGTGGGCGTCGAGATCGCCGATCGCGTCGATCGCCTCGCCGCGGATCCTGACGTCGGTGCGGGTGCCGTCAGCGAGCGTGGCGCGGCGGAGGAGCACGGGAGGCATCAGCCGGAAACTACCCACTGGTACTCTGGGGACGCGTGAAGCTCGGTGCGTTCTTCTTCGGCGGCGTCGAGCTCGAAGACGCCGGCGCCGGCCCACCCGCGGCGACCGACCGCCGCACCACCAACGAGCAGGTCTGGAAGTCGACGCTCGACTACGTCGGGTCGGCGGTCGAGGCGGAGCGGCTCGGCTACGACTCGTTCTGGATGACCGAGCACCACTTCCAGCACGAGGGCTACGAGGTCATTCCGAACGGCATCCAGATCGCGACGTGGATCGCCGCCCGGACCAATCGCATCCGGCTCGGCACGATGTTCAACGTCGTCCCGCAATGGAATCCGCTGCGGCTGGCCGAGGACTTCGCCACGTTGCACAACCTGTCGGGCGGCCGCGCCATCCTCGGCGTGGGGCGGGGAACCGTGCCGCGCGAGGTGCTCCATCTGAACGACAAGGGCGTGTCGATCGGCTCGTACGACAACCCCGAGAAGGCGGCCGACGATCAGCTCAACCGCGAGGTGTTCGAGGAGTCGATGGAGATCGTCCGCCTCGCTCTCGACAACGATCGCTTCGCCTACCGCGGCAAGCACTTCCGTATCCCGGTTCCGGGCATCCCGGATCGCGGCGGCACGGTGCAGACGCTGACGCTCGTGCCGCGGCCGCTCTACCCGTACGAGGTGTGGCAGGCGGTCACCAGCCCGCCGACCCTCGAGTACGTGCCGGTCGTGGGGCACGGCGGGGTGTTCTGGAACCAGCACTACTCGTTCATCAAGCGGTTCTGGGACACCTACGGCGAGCGCTACGCGGCGGCCCACGGCGACGAGCTCGCTCCGGGTGACAAGCGCATGCTCGTGATCTCGGTGCGCGTCGAGGACACCCACGAGAAGGCGGTGGAGACGGCGACACCGGGCCACGACGAGTTCTGGAAGTTCCTCGGTCCGTACGGGTGGAGCCGCGGGTACATGGGTCCCGACGGCAAGCCGGCGCGGCCCGGCCTCATCCCGACGCTCGACGAGTCGATCGACCAGAAGACGATCCTCGTCGGGACGCCGGCCGACGTCGCCGAGGGCGTCGCGTTCTACCGCGAGCTGCTCGGCCTCGAGCACCTGACGATCTTCCCGCACCTGCTCGGCGACCCGTACAAGAAGGCCGACGAGCAGATGGCCCGCTTCGTCGAAGAGGTCCTCCCGCTCCTCTGATCCCACCTGTTCTGTCGGTCGGCAACGGCCGTTTCGGGCCGGTTGCAAACGACAGTTCGGGGCGAACACGTATCTGACCCTCCGGGTGGGACTCCCGTACCCCGAGAACCACCCCGTTCCCATCGGTGCCGCCGATCAGGTCGGGACTCCCGATGGGGCATTCAGAGAGGGAGATACTGCAAGTGCGACAGCGAACGAGCTGGGGACGCCGGCTGCGATGGGGATTGGGGGTGACGTCGGCCTTCCTCGTCGGCGTCGGCGCCCCGGTCGCCGCCCAGACGGCTGAGCGGGCGCCGAGCCCGGCCCAGGAACAGCCCGACCCACAGGCGGGCGAGGCGAGCGACAGCTTCTCGGGGTACGTGGGCTACGTCGGGGCTGATGGCGCCGGCGCGAGTGCCGCGGCCCCGTCCGACCCCGACGATCCGAAGCACGGGTCGTTCGGCCCGGTGGGCGAGAACTCACCGGACAGCGAGGATGTGCCCGGACAGGCGCAGGCCGCGTCCGACGAGGACACGGTCACGCAGGTGCCGACTGCCGTCCAGCCCGATCCCCGCCGAAGTCGACAAGGTCGAGGCGGAGCTGAGCGAGCACGGCACGGCCCAGGTCATCGTGATGATGCGTGAGGCGACCCGCCTCGAGGGCGACCTGTCGGCGTCCCAGATCGACGCCCAGCACGCCGCGATCGCCGAGTCCCTCGACGGGCTGCAGGCGACCCTGAAGGGCACCGGCTCGTCCAAGCTGCAGGAGCTCCAGTCGGTGCCGTCCGCGGTGTACGAGGTGACCGAAGCCGGGCTCGACGCCTTGCTCGCGAACCCGCAGGTGGCGTCGGTCGTGCTCGACGGCGAACTGCACTCGCAGCTCGACTTCAGCACCGCGGTCATCGACTCCGATCTGCTCAACGCGGCCGGCGTGCTCGGCAACGGCTTCGAGGGCAGCAGCGGCCGGCTCGACGTGGCGGTCATCGACTCCGGCGTCGACAGCGGGCACAACGCCTTCACCGGCCGGATCGTCCGTCAGGCCTGCTTCGTCACCGACTCCTCGTGTCCCGGTGGCACGAACTCGTCCACGGTGGCGGGCAGCGGTGAGGAGTGCGGGCACTCGACCGACTGCGACCACGGCACGCACGTCGCCGGGATCGCCGCTGGCTCGTTCTATGCCGGTGGGCACGAGGGCGTGGCCCGTGGCGCCGGCATCGTCGCCATCAAGGTGGCCCAGGACAACCCGGCCGGTTCCCGGTGGCACGCGTTCTTCTCCTCGATCGACGCCGGGTTGCAGCACGTGCTCAACCTGAAGAACAGCACGAACCCGAACCTCGTGGCGGTCAACATCAGCATCGGTGGCAACCTGGCCGCCGCGGCGTGCGATGCGTCGCTGCCGACGACGGCTGCGTTGGTGAACAACCTGCGGAATGCTGGGGTCGCGACGGTCATCGCCGCCGGCAACGACGGGTCGAGCACGATGGTCAGCCAGCCCGGCTGCCTCTCGAACGCGATCACCGTCAGCGCGACGGACAACGCCGACTTCGCGGCCGGGTTCACCAACTCCAACGCGGTGACCGACTTCTGGGCGCCCGGCGTGGGGATCACGGCTCCGATCCCGACAACGAACAGCGAGGGCCCCAAGAGCGGTACGTCGATGGCCGCGCCCCACGTGGCGGGCGCGTTCACCCTGCTCCGCGAGTGCGTCCTGCACACCACGGTGGCGTCGGTCGAGGCGAGCCTCGACGCAACCGGTGTCAATGTGACCCGCAACGGCGTGACCCGCAAGCGGATCAACGTGCTGGATGCGGCGACGAGCACCGTGAACAACAACGACTTCGCCAGCCCCGAAGCGTTCGTCGGGAACGGCCCGTTCAACGACTTCGACTGGAACGTGTGCGCCGATGCCGAACCCGGTGAGCCGGGCGCGCAGGCGGTCCAGGACAGCGTCTGGTGGACGTGGACACCGGCCACGACCGGCACGGCCACGATCTCGACCGAGGACGGCGGCGGGAACGCGACCACCTTCGACACGACGCTGCAGGTGTACACCGGCAACTCGCTGGGCGCGCTCACCTCGATTGCGTTCAACGACGACATCAATGTCGAGACGAACCGGCGCAGCCGGGTGGTCATCCCGGTGAACGCCGGAACGACGTACCGGATCCAGGTCGACGGGTTTGCCGCCCAGAACGGCGAGCTCAACCTGCACATCGAGAACGGTCCGCCGCCGCAGTGCTTCGGTGTTCCGGCGACGATCGTCGGCACGGTGAACAACGACGTGATCAACGGCACGCCGGGCAACGACGTGATCGTCGCTGGTAACGGCAACGACACGATCAACGGCAACGGTGGCAACGACCGGATCTGCGCCGGCAACGGCAACGACAACGTCAGCGGCGGCACCGGCACCGACTTCGTGCTCGGTGACCCGGGCGCCGACCTCATCCGGGGCGACGGCGACAACGACACCCTCGTCGGGAACGCCGGCGGCGGCGACCTCAACGACCTCGGCGACACGATCGTCGGTGGCCACGGGAACGACTTCATCGACGGTTGGGCCGGAAGCGACACGCTCGTCGGTGGACCTGGCAACGACACCATCCGTGGCGCCCAGGACATGGACACCGTGCGTTACGACGGCGCTCCGGCCGGCGTGACCGCCAGTCTCACGACGAACACCGCGACTGGCGGGGACGGCAACGACACGTACGACACGTTCGGTGGCCCGATCGAGAACATCTTCGGCTCGAGCTTCAACGACACCCTCGTGGGCGACGCAGGCAACAATGTCCTGCGCGGCCTCGGCGGCAACGACGTCCTCGACGGCCGCGCCGGGAACGACGCGTTGGGTGGCGGCGCCGGCCACGACCAGCTGTTCGGACGGCTCGGCAACGACATCTACGTCGGTGAGGCGGGCAACGACACTGCGTCGTTCGTCGCGTCTCCGGCGGCGGTGTCGGCGTCGCTGCTCGTGGGCGCCGCGAACGGTGAAGGTGCCGACACGCTGAACGGCGTGGAGCACCTCACCGGGTCGGCGTTCAACGACGTTCTCACCGGCAACGCCCAGGGCAACTTCATCCAGGGGCTCGCCGGGAACGACGGCATGCGGGGCCTCGGCTCCCACGACCTCCTGCTGGGCGGGGACGGTGACGACACTGCCCTCGGCGGTGACGGCAACGACCAGCTGGTCGGTGCCGCTGGGAACGACCACCTCCTCGGCGAGGCGGGTGTCGACAGCCACAACGGTGGTGCCGGACGCGACGTGTGCAACGGGGGCCTCGGCCTCGACGCCCAGGTCTTGTGCGAGGCCGTCATCAACATCCCCTGATCCCAACCCCCCGATTTGTCGGTCGGAAGTCGCCCGAAAGCGCGGTCTCCGACCGACAGAACGGAGTCTTCTCGGGCTTCAGATGCCGGCTGCGCTGCCGACCCGCGATCGCGGGTCGGCAGCGCACGCGTACAGGCCCGGACGCTCCTGCATGATCACGTGGGCGTGGCCGAAGCCCGAGTCGAAGGGTGGGGCGACGTCCACCGGATGGCCCCGCTCCAACAGCCCGGTGCGCCAGCCCGTCGGGGCGTGGCCCTCGATCACCACCGTCGGCGGCACGCCGCTCGTCCACGTGTCGAATCCCGTCGCCGGGCCGCGCAAGGCCCAGCGGCCCCTGCTCACGGCGTCGGCCGGGCTGGCGCGGTGGACGAACATGCGCACGGCGAGCTGAAGCAGGATCTGCGGCTGGGCGTCACCGCCCATCGTGCCGAACACGGCCACAAGGTCGCCGTCACGGGTCGCGATCGCCGGGCACAGCGTGTGCGGCGGACGTCGGTGCGGTCCGTACTCGGCGGGATGGCCGGCCTCGAGGCTGAACCCGAGGCCGCGATTGTGCAGGTTGATGCCGGTCGTCGGCTCGACGAGCCACGAGCCGAAGCCGGCGGCATTGGACTGGATGAGGCTCACCGCCAGCCCCGACGCGTCGGCGGTGCACAGATACGTGGTGTCTCCCGTGCGAGCCGGCGCGGGACGCCGGCTCGCCCGTTCCGTGTCGATCAGGTCGCCCCGTCCGTCGAGGTGCGCGAGCAGGGCATCTCCGTCGGCGTCCTCGTGGAGGAGATCGGGCCGGTCGTGCGACGCGGCCGTGGCCGCCTCGATGAGCACGTGCGCCCACGCCGGATCGTCGGGGTCCGACGGTACGCCGGCCGCGTCGGCCAGCCGGGCCGAGCCGAGCGTCAGGTAGCCCTGCGAGTTCGGACCGATCGTGGCCAGGTCGACCCCGAATGCGTTCGTGCGCAGCGGCTCGACCCAGTTCGCCTGCGCCGCCATGAGGTCCTCCTGGCGGTACAGCCCCTCACCGAGGGCGAGCAGGCCCTCGCCGAACGCACCGCCGTAGAAGCCGCCGCGTCCACCGGCGACGATCGCCTGGAGCGTCAGGGCGACGCCGGGTCGACGGACCCGGGCGCCCGTCGTGGTGGCCTGGTCGGCGAGCTCGTGGAGCTGCTCCCGGCCGGCGTCGTCGAGGAGGCCCACCGCGCCGACCAGGAGGGGGCTGGCCGGGAACCCGGCCGCGGCGAGGCGGATCGCCGGTGCCATCACGGTCGCCAGATCGAGCCGGCCGAAGCGGCCGTGGAGCGCGATCCACCCGTCGACGCAGCCGGGCACCGTCACCGTTCGGATGTCGTGGCGCATCGGCATCGCGGTCAGTCGCTCGGATCGCAGCGCCTCGGGATCGGCGCCGCTGCCCGCCCGTCCACTCGAATTGAGCCCGACCACCTCGCCCGCGGGCGTGCGGACGAGGGCGAAGAGGTCCCCGCCCATCCCGCACAGGTGCGGGGCGGTCACCGCGAGGGCGGCGTTGGCCGCGACCGCGGCGTCCACCGCGTTGCCACCGACGGTGAACGTGGACATCGCCGCCTGGGTGGCCAGCTGATCGGCGGTCGCCGCGACCGCCCGGGTGGCCCGGACCGATCCGCACGGCACGTTCACCGTCATCGCCGCCGACCCTACGTCACCGCGACGGACGGGCTCCGCGAAACTGACGGCGATGACGGTCCGGTCGGCGATGGGAAGGCGCGCCCCGGCCGTGATCGTGATGGCCGTCGGCGCGACCGTCATGGTGGGCGCATCCCTCCTTCCCTGGGTGCGGACGGGTGGCGTCCGGCGCAACAGCTACGACTTGCTGTCGCTCGTCGAGCGACTCGGGTTCGCCCCCGACGGCCCGGCCGAGCCGGCGCTGCGCTGGTGGCCGCTGATGCCGCTGCTCGCCGCGGTTGCGGTGGTCCTGGCGTGGTGGGGCTGGCCGCGTGTCGGAGGCGCGCTCGGTGTCGGTGCCGCCCTCTACGGCGGCGGTGTCGGTCTCGCCGTCAGCCGCTCGTCCGCCCGACTCGTGGACGTCGAGACCGGCCCGACGGTGACGTTCATCGGGGCGCTGATCCTCGGCGCCGGTTCGCTCGCCGCGGTCGTCCTCGGATGGCGTTCGACGGCAGTGGTGCCACCGGCCGGTGCGCCCGACGCGCGCGTCAGGCCCACGCCCCGCGGCCGTTGAGCACGTCGCGGAGCACGGCGGGGCGGTCGGTCATGATCCCGTCGACGCCGAGGTCGAGGAGCCGGGCCATCTCCTCGGGGTCGTCGATCGTCCACACGTGGACGTGGATGCCACGGCGATGCGCCCGCTCGACGAAGCGCTCGTCGACGACGGTGACCCGGCCCCGCTGCACCGGAACCTGCGCCGCCAGCGGCCCCGGCCACGTCCATCCGAAGAAGCGGAGGGTGGTCAGCTCGGCCGGCCCGGCGCTCGAGCACAGCCCGCTCCCGAGCCGGTACCGCAGCCGGAACAGGCGCTTGTCGCTGAAGGCGCTCACACACACGCGGGGCAGAACGTTGGCTCGCTGGAGCTCCAGGGCGAGCGGGTCGACGGCGCGGTCGGACTTGCAATCGATGTTCCACCGAACCTCCGGCCAGGCCGACAGGAGCTCGTCGAGGCGGGGGATCGGCTCCCGGCCGTCGACGTGTGCCGTGGCGACTTCGTGCCACGGCAGCTCCGAGATCCGACCCGGCCGCGCGCACGTGCGCTGGAGGTCGTCGTCGTGGAAGGCGACGACGACCCCGTCGAGGGTGACGTGGACGTCCGTCTCGAGGAAGCGGTAGCCCAGCTCCACCGCCCGTTCGAACGCGGGGAACGTGTTCTCCGGGGCCTCACTCGCGCCGCCGCGGTGGGCGAACGCGATCGGCGCGGGCCAGTCGAGGAACGGGTGCCGGGGAGGCCCTGGAGAGCTCGCCACGGCTGGAAGTATGGTCGGCCCATGAGTGACTCCGAGGTCTGCGCCCTGCCGCTCGCGGGGGAGCGCTTCACCGGCACCGAATCGATCACCGTGACTTCGCCGTTTGACGGTCACGAGATCGGGCGGGTCCCCGCCTGCGGCCAGGCCGAAGTCGACCGGGCGGTCGCCTCGGCGAAGGGCGCGCTCGCCGGTGGGACGCTGCCGAGGTGGAAGCGGGCCGAGGTCCTCGACGCCGCGGCCCGCCTGCTCGCCGAGCGACGCGACAAGTTCACCGAGATCATCGCCGAGGAGGCGGCCAAGCCGATCAAGACGGCTCGCGTCGAGGCCGAGCGGGCGGTGGGCACGTTCCAGTTCGCCGCCGCGGAGGCGCGCACGCTCGCCGGCGAGATGATCGCGCTCGACGCGCTGGCGAGCGGTGAGGGCAAGCTCGGATTCGCGTTGCGCGTGCCGATCGGTGTCGTCGGCGCGATCTCCCCGTTCAACTTCCCGCTCAACCTCGTGGCGCACAAGCTCGCCCCGGCGATCGCCGCCGGCTGCCCGGTCGTGCTCAAGCCGGCGAGCCAGACGCCGTTCAGCGGCATCGCCCTTGCCGATCTCCTGATCGACGACTGCGGCCTGCCGCCCGAGTGGCTGCACGTCGTCACGGGCGGCGGCGGCACGGTCGGCAATGCACTGGTCGAGCACGACGACGTCGCGCTGATCACGTTCACTGGCTCGCCGCCGGTGGGCTGGGAGATCCGGGCTCGCGCGCCGCGCAAGAAGGTCGGGCTCGAGCTCGGCAACAACGCTCCGGTCATCATCGAGGCGAACAGCGATTGGCAGGCGGCGGCGGCCAAGATCAAGGTCGCCGGGTTCTCCCACGCCGGACAGAGCTGCATCTCCACGCAGCGAGTGCTCGTGCACAACGACATCGCCGACGAGTTCGTCGCCGCGCTGGTGAAGGAGGTGTCGGCCCTCGTCGTCGGCGACCCGATGGACGAGCAGACCGACGTCTCGTCGCTGATCTCGACGGGGGAGCGGGACCGGGTCACCGAGTGGATCGACGAGGCGGTCGCCGGCGGTGCCTCCGTCGCCTACGGGGGCGACGTGGACGATCAGGGGGTGCTCGGGCCCACCGTGCTCACCGGCGTGACGCCCGACATGAAGGTGTGCTCGGAGGAGGTGTTCGGGCCGGTGGTCGCCGTGGCCGCGTACGACGAGCTCGACAACGCCCTGCGCATCGCCAACGACACCCGGTACGGCCTGCAGGCGGCGATCTTCACGCACAACATCGGCGACGCCATGAAGGCACTGCGCGTGCTCGACTTCGGCGGCGTCCTGGTGAACGAGGTGCCGACGTGGCGCGCCGACCAGCAGCCGTACGGCGGCGTGCGCGACAGCGGCAACACCCGGGAGGGTCCCGCCTACTCGGTGCGCGAGATGACCGAGCTGCGGATGGTGGTGCTCAGCCCGTGATCCGCTGGGGGGTGCTGGGAGCCACCTCCCGGAACCACCGGCAGCGCCTGCGCCCGGCGTTCGCGCTCGCCGGTCAGCGCATCGTCGCCGAGGGCTCACGGCGGGGTGACGACTACACCGAATACGGCAACGTGGTCGCCGACCCCGACGTCGACGCCGTCTACATCACGCTCCCCAACGCGCTGCACGTCGAGTGGGTCACCAAGGCCTTGGAGGCGGGCAAGCACGTGCTCTGCGAGAAGCCGCTGACAATGGCCGGGGCGGACGCCGATGCCCTGTTCGCCGCGGCGCGTGCCGCTGATCGCCACCTCTCGGAGGCGTACGTGTGGCCCCACCATCCACGGGCCCGGCGGCTGCTCGAGCTGGCTGCAGTCGGTGAGCTCGGCCGGATCCAGTCGCACCACGCCGCGTGCGCGTTCGTCGTGGAGACCGGCGACCATCGGCTCGACGAACGCGGGGCCGGGGCGCTGTTCGACCTCGGGATCTACTGCCTGGGCCCGCCGCTGCTGATGACCGATCGGGATGCCGGTCCGGTCGCGGCGACCGCGAACCGTAACGAGGCCGGCTTCGACGTAGCGATGAGCGGGTGGGTCGAGCTCGAGACCGGCGCGTCGGCGACGTTCGCCGTCTCGTTCGACGGGCCGAGCCGGCGGCACCAAGAGGTCGTCGGTGCCGACGGCGTGGTCGTGATCGAGAACTACACGCCCGGGCCGGACCGACCGGGCACGATCGCGATCCTGCGGCGCGACGGAAGTCGGGACGAGGTCGACCACGCCGGCGCCAACGCCTACGAACGGATGGTGACGGCTTTCGCCGCCGAGGTGGCCGGCGACACCGAGTCCCGCTGGGCGGCGACGGACGCGATCCGCCTCGCCCACCTCCTCGACCGCCTCCATACCGCGTCACGCACCTCGTCCCGCTCCGCCCCCCGCCCCCGCCGCCCCAAATCGGGTTCTGAGCCTGCCCGATCGCGCTAGGCGCGAGGAGAACTCCGGAGAACCTCGATGACCCGGTGTGCCGCTGAGTTCTCCGGAGTTTCGGTCGCGCTCGGCGCGACTGAGGCGGCTCAGAACCGGGAGGGTTAGATGGAGCGGCCGGCGGCCGACCAGTACTCGTCCTTGAGGTGGCGCTTGTAGAGCTTGCCGGTCGGGTGGCGGGGGAGATCGGGACGGAAGTCGATGGAACGCGGGCACTTCACGTCGGCGAGCTGGGTGCGGCAGAACGCGATCAGCTCCTGCTCGAGGGCGGCGGCCTCGTCGGTGTCGGCCGGCATCTCGAGCGGCTGCACGACCGCCTTGACCTCCTCGCCGAAGTCGTCGTTGGGGACTCCGAACACCGCCACGTCGACGACCTTCGGGTGGGTCACGAGAACGTTCTCCGCCTCTTGGGGGTAGATGTTGACGCCTCCGCTGATGATCATGTACGCCTTGCGGTCGGTGAGGTAGAGGTAGCCCTCGTCGTCGACGTAGCCGACGTCGCCGAGCGTGCTCCAGCCCTTGGGATGCCGCGAGCTCGCCGTCTTCTCCGGGTCGTTGTGGTACGAGAACTGGAGCCCGCTCTCGAAGAAGATCGTCCCGCTCTCGCCGGTGGGGACCTCCTCGCCGTCGTCGCCGACGACGTGCACCGTGCAGCCGAGCGGGACGCCGACCGTGCCGGGGTGGGCGAGCCACTGCTCGCTGTTGCAGTAGACGAACCCGTTGCCCTCGGTCCCGGCGTAGTACTCGTGGATCACCGGTCCGAACCACTCGATCATCTCCCGCTTCACCGGCACCGGGCACGGTGCGGCGGCGTGGATGACGTAGCGCAGCGACGACACGTCGTACCGCTCGCGTGCGTCCGCTGGCAGCTTGAGCAGCCGGACGAACATCGTCGGCACGACCTGCGTGTGGGTCACCCGGTAGCGCTCGATCAGCGTGAGGAACTCCTCGGCCCCGAAGTGCTCCATCACCACGACCGTCGCGCCGAGAGCCTGGCTGCTCATGCTGAACCGGAGCGGCGCGGCGTGGTACAGCGGGGCGGGGGAGAGGTACACCGACTCGGCGTTCATGCCGAACAGCAACTGGAGGACCGGCGTCACCGAGCCGACCGCTGACTCCAGCGGCTCGGGCCGGAACTCCCGTTCCACCCCCTTGGGCAGGCCGGTCGTGCCCGACGAGTAGAGCATGTCCGTGCCGGCGATCCGCTCCTCGAGCGGCTCGGCGCTCGCCGCGGCGACGGCCTGCTCGTACGACTCGTACCGGTCGATCGTGCCGTCGAGCATCAACCGCAGACGGACGCCCGGCGTGTGGGCGACGACGTCCTCGGCCTGGTCGGACTTGGCCGCAGACGTGATGAACACCGACGCTCCGCAGTCGTCGATGATGTAGGCGAGCTCGTGGCTCGTCAGCCGGCTGGATGCGGCCGTGTAGACCGCCCCGGCGTAGTGGCAGCCCCACGCGACCTCCAGGTACCGCGGGTGGTTCTCCATGCAGATCGCGACGTGGTCGCCCGGTTGCACGCCCGCGGCGCGGAGCACCTGGGACAGCCGGTTCGCCGCCGCATCGAGTTCGGCGAACGTCTGCACGGCGCCGGTCGACGCCATGACGACGGCTGGTTTGTCGGGCTGCGAGTCGACGTACGCACCGGGGTACATGGCTACGGACAGTATCGGTACCTCCGGCGTTAGCTTCGGTGCATGGATCCCGGCGCCGACGCCTGGGGCCGTCTCGCCCGGTTCGCCGAGCTCGTGCAGGGCGACCCGCGCGAGGTGCCGATCGACTCGGCGGCGCTGGCGATGGCCGAGGTGCTGCGATCCGACACCGACGCGTCGGCCGCCCTCTCGACGCTCGATCGGCTGGCCGTCGAGTGCCCCGATGCGACGTTCGACGGGTTGCGTCGCTACCTGTTCGAGGACCTCGACTTCCGCGGCGATCGCGAGCACTACGACGACCCGCGCAACTCGTTCCTCGACGTCGTCCTCGGCCGCCGCACGGGACTCCCGATCCTGCTCGCCACGGTCATGATGGAGGTGGGGCGTCGGGCCGACGTGCCGGTCGTCGGCGTCGGCATGCCGATGCACTTCCTCGTCCGTTGCGGTCACGACGCCGACCACTTCGCCGATCCGTTCACCGGTGACGCCCTGGACGCGGCGGGCGTGCGGCAGCTGTTCGAGACCATCGCCGAGGGCCGGCTGCGGTGGGACGACCGCTACCTGGAGCCGGTCGCGGCCCGGGCGATCATCTCGCGCATGCTGGCCAACCTCTACGCCAGCTACCGCCGCCGACGGGACCCGCTGCGCCTCGCCCTCGTGGCGCGGATGCGTACGGCCATCCCCGAACTGAAGGCCGAATCGCGGGCCGCGGCGCAGCTCAGCGCCATCCTCAACTAGCTCGGGCGGATGAGGGCGACGAGCGGCCACGGCGGTACCGTTCGCATCATGACGGTGACCGAAATCCAGTCGACAACCGACGAGCAGCGGGTCGTCGACCTGGTCGAGGACCTGATCTCGACGCATCCCCCCAAGCAGACCGACCCGGTCACGTTCCTCGGCGAACAGTTCGACCGCGGCCTCGCGTGGGTCCACTTCCCGGTCGGGCTCGGCGGGCTGGAGCTCTCCCCGAAGCTGCAGAGATCGATCAGCGAGCGGCTGTCGGCCGCCGGAGCTCCCAACGCGGCGTACCGCAACCCGATCGGCTACGGCATGTGCGGACCGACGGTCGTGGTGTGGGGGAGTGACGAGCAGAAGCAGCGCTACCTCCGCCCGCTCTTCACCGGCGAGGAGATCTGGTGCCAGCTGTTCTCCGAACCCGGCTCCGGCTCCGACTTCGCCGGGCTGTCGGCGCGGGGCGTGCGCGACGGTGATGAGTGGGTCGTCAACGGCCAGAAGGTGTGGACCACGCTGGCGCACATCTCGAAGTGGGGCCTGCTGGTCGTGCGCACCGCTCCGGAGGCCGTGAAGCACGCCGGGCTGACCGCGTTCGTGGTGGACATGAAGGGTCCGGGAGTCGAGGTCAAGCCGCTCCGTCAGATCACCGGCGAGGCGGAGTTCAACGAGGTGTTCTTCACGGACACCCGGATCCCCGACCAAGAGCGGCTCGGCGAGCCCGGTGACGGGTGGCGGGTCTCCCTGACCACCCTGATGAACGAACGGGTGTCGATCGGCGGCGCGATCCCGCCCAAGGGATCCGGCTCGATCGCCGCCCTCACGGACGTCTGGAAGCGCCTCCCGGCCGAGCGGCGCGACGCGGCGACCCGCGACGAGGTGATGAAGCTGTGGTGCCGGGCCGAGGTGCTGCGCCTCACCAACATCCGGGCCAACGCGGCCCGCAAGATGGGCGACCCGGGGCCCGAGGGGTCGATCGGCAAGGCTGCGTCGGCCGAGCTGAACAAGGACATCTACGACAAGGTCGTCGACCTGCTCGGCGCCGACGGGATGCTCTACGGGAGCTACGAGATGGTGCGCCCGGAGATCGCGATGGGCGCCGACACCCTGCAGAAGGCCTTCCTGCGCAGCCGGGCCAACTCGATCGAGGGCGGCACGACCGAGGTCATGAAGAACATCCTCGGCGAGCGCGTGCTCGGCCTCCCTGGCGACGTGCGCGTCGACCGCGACATCCCCTGGAGCCAGGTCCCCCGCAACTGACCGGGTTCTTGCATCTACTTTGCGCGTCAGGGCGCGCAATTCAGATGCAAGAACGTGTCACCGGGCGAGGCTGGCGAGCACGTCGCTCGCGCTGAGGCGCCGGTCGTCCATCGGTTGCCGGCCGCGCAGTGTTCCGCCGAGCATCGACGTCGCCGCCACCTCGATCGCCGTCTGCAGCTCGCGCAGGTTGCGCGGCGGCGGGAAGTACTCGTCCTCGTCGGTGACGCGGACCACTTCCACGCCCTCGCTCGGCGCGAGGCGGGCGATGACCTCCTCGACGAGCTCGTTGGGTGCCGACGCACCGGCCGTGACCCCGACGATGCGGGCGCCGTCGAGCAGGTCGTCCGGGATCTCGGCGGCGGAGTTCACCCGGGCCACCCGGCGGCACCCCGTTTCTCGTGCGAGCTTCTCCAACGCCCGGGTGTTCGACGAGTTGGCGGATCCGATCACGATCACTGCGTCACAGCGCTCGGCCAGCTCCATCAGCGCCGACTGGCGGTTCGTGGTCGCGAAGCAGAGGTCGCTGCGTCCCGGCGTCCACACCTCGGGGAAGCGCTCGCGCACGGCGACGGCGACGTCCCCCCAGTCGCGGTGCGACAGCGTCGTCTGGGCGAGCAGGGCGACGGGCTGCTCGAACGCCGGCAGCGACTCCACCTCTTCGACCGACTCCACCTTGCTGATCGATGCCGGGGCGACGGCCATCGTGCCCACCGCCTCCTCGTGGCCGGCGTGGCCGACGTAAATGATCCGGTAGCCCTTCCCGGCCCGCACCCGCACCTCGTGATGGACCTTCGTCACGAGCGGGCACACGGAGTCGACGACGTAGCTTCCCCGCGCCCGCGCCGCGGTGACCACCTCGGGGGCCGAGCCGTGCGCCGAGAGCATGATCGGCCGGCCCGGGGGCACTTCCTCGATGTCGTCGACGAACACGACGCCCTGGCGCTCGAAGCGCTCGACGATCACCTTGTTGTGGACGATCTCGTGGTAGCAGTACACGGGCGGCTCGAAGCTGCGGACCATCCACGCCAGCGCCTTGATCGCCATCTCCACGCCGGCACAGAATCCCCGCGGCTCCGCCAAGAGGACCCGCTCCACGTGCACGAGGGCCACGCTACCGGCGCGCCGATACCCTGCTCCCGTGTCCCCGCCCCTGGTTCTTTCCGTCGCGCCCGGCTCGCCGGCCGACGCGGCCGGCTTGCGGGCGGGCGACCTGGTGCGGCGCGTCAACGGGCGGGTCCCCCGTGACCTGATCGAGTGGCGACTCTGGACCGATGAGGCCGAAGTGGCGCTCGACGTCGATCGCAGCGGCCTCCCGCTCGAGCTCGAGGTGCCCAAGTCGGCGGGCGTGCCCCTCGGGGCGGAGGTCTCGAGCGCCGTGTTCGACCGGGTCCGGACCTGCGACAACCACTGCGAGTTCTGCTTCATCTACCAGCTGCCCAAGGGCATGCGGCGCAGCCTCTACCTGAAGGACGACGACTACCGGCTGAGCTTCCTGTACGGGAACTTCACCACCCTGACGCGCTTCACCGAGGCCGATCTCGAGCGGGTGGTCGACGAGCGACTCTCGCCGCTGAACGTCAGCATCCACACCACGGACCCGGAGCTCCGGGCGCGCATGCTCCGCAACCAACGCGGCGCGACGAGCCTGCGGTGGCTGCGGGCCTTGCTCGATCACGGCATCGAGGTCCGGGGCCAGATCGTCGTCTGCCCGGGCGTGAACGACGGCGCCGCGCTCGACGACACGCTGGCCGGCGTCCTCGACGAGTACCCCGAGCTCGCCCACGTCGCCGTCGTCCCGCTCGGGGTGTCGCGGTTCAACGCCGAACCCTCGATGCGGCCGCACACGCTCGCCGAGGCAGAGACGGTCGTCGCGACGGTCGAGGACTGGCAGGACGTGTTCGCCGCCACGCTCGGCCGGGTGCTCGTGCACGCCGCCGATGAGTACTACCTGATGGCCAACCGTCCGTTCCCGGGTGCCGCGCGCTACGAGGGGTTCCCGATGCACGAGGACGGCATCGGCATGGCCCGTACGTTCGCGCTCGAGTTCACCGAGGTCGTGGCCGAGTCGACGGGTCCGCGCCGAGGGTTCTTCGCCGCGGTCGATGCCGCACCGCTGCCTCCGAACCCGGCCGCCTACACCGGGTTGCGCGCCCACCCGGTCGCCGCGCCGGTGACCATGCGTCCGCGACGAGCGGCGTCCATCGCCATTCTCTCGGGCGAGCTCGGCGCCCGGGTCCTCGCCCCGCTGGTCGACGACCTCGGCCGCGACGACGTCCGCATCGTCCCCGTGGCCAACGAGTTCTTCGGCGGCAACACCGGCGTGACCGGCCTGATGGTCGGCGCCGACGTCGGGCGGGCCCTCGCCACCGAGCCCGCCGGTGATCGCTACTTGCTGCCCGACGTGTGCCTGTCCGACGACGGACGGTTCCTCGACGGGACCGTCGTCGCCGACCTCCCGCGTCCGGTGGAGGTGATCCCCACGGACGGCCACGCCCTGCGCGCGGCCCTGGGCCCGCGATGACGACCGACCGCGTTCCCGTGGTGGCCGTCGTCGGGCGACCGAACGTCGGCAAGAGCACGCTGTTCAACCGCATCGTCGGCGGCCAGGCGGCGATCGTGGAAGACCGGCCAGGAATCACCCGCGACCGCAAGGAGCTCGATGCCGAGTGGCTGGGGGTGCCGTTCCGCGTGATCGACACCGGCGGCTGGCTCCCACGGGGCGACCCGAGCCACGACCTCGACGCCAAGGTGAGCCGGCAGGTCGAGACCGCCGTGCGCCACGCCGACGTGGTGCTGTTCGTCGTCGACGCCTCCGTCGGCATGACCGACGACGACGAGGCCATTGCCGACTGGCTGCGCCGGGGCGTGCACGAGGTCATCGTCGTCGCCAACAAGGCCGACAACGATCGTCGCGAGGACGAGCGCTGGGAGTTCCTCGCGCTCGGACTGGGGGAGCCGTATCCGGTGAGCGCGCTGCACGGCCGCCGCGCCGGCGACCTGCTCGACGTCGTCGTCGACCGCCTGCCCGCGGCCGCCGACGACGCGGGACCCGACGAGATGACCGCGGTCGACGAGCACGAGCCGTGGACGCCTGAGACGCCGCGCCCGCCGCGGGTCGCCGTCGTCGGCCGGCCCAACGTGGGCAAGAGCACGCTCTTCAATCGGCTGGTCGGCGAGGACCGCTCCGTCGTGCACGACCTGCCCGGCACGACGCGCGACTCGATCGACACCCTGGTCGAGACGGAGGACGGGCCGATCGTGTTCGTGGACACCGCCGGGATGCGCCGGCGGGCTCGCATCGACGACGCGGCCGAGTACTACTCGTTGGTGCGGGCGCTGCGGGCGATCGACGACGCCGACATCGCCCTCCTCCTCGTCGACGCGACCGAGGGCGTCACCGGTCAGGACCAGCGCCTCGCCGAACGCGTCGAGGCGTCCGGTTGCCCGATCGTCGTCGTGCTCAACAAGTGGGACCTGCTCGCCGACCCCGACGACCGCGCCTCCGTGCTCGCTGAATTGGCTCGCCGTCTGGCCTTCATCGGTGATGCGCCGGTGCTCAGGGTCTCGGCACTCACGGGGAAGGGGGTGCACCGGCTGCGCCCGGTCCTGCAGGATGCGATCGAGCAGTACCACCGGCGAGTGCCGACCCGCGATGTCAACCGAGTCCTCGCCGATGCCCAGCAGCGGCATCCCGCGGGTGGGGGAGCAAAGGTGCTCTTCGCGGTGCAGGGCGCGACCGACCCACCCACGTTCACCCTGTTCACGAACCGCACCCTCCCCCAGCCGTACCTCCGCTACCTCGAACGTTCGATCCGCGAAGCGTTCGACTTCGGCTCGACGCCGCTCAAGCTGCGCGTCCGGCGGCGCACCGGCTGACGGCCATCATTCCCGGGGGCTGCGTCCCCCGAACCCGCCACGCCGGCGTGCGCTGGCGGCGTGTCGCTGGCGCTCGCTCGCTCGCATCGGCCGGGCGTCGCAGTGGCGGCCGTAGCCTTTCTCTCGTCATGCCGTGGTGCGAGGACTGCGCGAAGTACTGGGCGCCGGCGACGATGACGCCGGACGGTCGCTGCCCGACGTGCGGCCGCGAGCTCGACGCCCCGCCACGGCGGGAGGAGAACCAGGCGGTCGAGAAGGCACCGTGGCACTTCAAGCTGATGATCGTCGCCCTCGTCGTCTACCTCGTGTGGCGCTTCTACGAGATGTTCGTACCGAGCTGACCTCGGCGGGTCGAGCCGTCAGGAAGCCGGTCAGAGCAGGCCGAGACGTCCGGCGCAGCTCGGCCACGCGCCGAAGCCGCCGTCGGCCCGCACCCGCTCCGCGATCGCGATCTGCTCGTCGCGGCTGGCCAGATCGGCCCGGTCAGCGAACTCGCCGCCGCCGTAGGCGAGCCAGGTCGAACTGCTGAACTGCAGCCCGCCGTAGTAGCCGTTGCCGGTGCTGATGGCCCAGTCGCCACCCGACTCGCACTCGGCCAGGTCGTCCCAGACCCCGTGTGGCTGCGGCGCCGCGTCCTGGCGGGCCAGGAACGCCTCGGCCGCGGCCGGATCCTTGGCGTGCCAGGCCTTCCAAATCTGCACCTGCGAGGGCGTGCACGCACCCGCTACGCCCATGCATGCGATCGCCAGGGCAGCCGTCGTCAACGCTCGTCTCATTCTCGATTCCGCCTTCTCCGCCTTCGGAAGGCCGGGATCGTAACGGGATCGTCACATTTCGGCTACCTCGTGGCCCTGCCACCGTCAGAGACCAGCAGTTGGGCGTTGATCCAGCCGCCGCGGTCGGACAGCAGGAAGCGAACGAGGTCGGAAGTGTCCGACGGCGTCCCGAGCCGATCCTGCAGGTTGCTCCGGCGCACGGCCTCGCGGATGCCACCGTCCATCCACCCGGTGTCGATCGGGCCCGGGTTGATCACGTTGGCGGTGATGCCGAGGTCGGCGAGCTCGTGGGCGGCGGCGAGAACGATCCGGTCGAGGGCGCCCTTGCTCGCGCCGTACGGCAGGTTGTAGGCGGTGTGGTCGCTGGTGAGGGCGACGATGCGACCATGCCCGGCGGCCTCGGAAGGAAACTGGCGGGCGAACGCGCGGATGAGCAGCCAGATCGACCGCGCGTTGACGGCGAAGTGGCGGTCGAAGCTCTCGACCGTCGTGGTGAGGATGTCCGAGTCCACGCTCTCGCAATGGCCCATCACGAGCGCCGTGACCGGCTCGACGGCGGTGAGGCGTTCGAACAGCTCGTCAGGTGCGTCAGGGTCGCTGAAGTCGACGTCGTGGTCGGCGAGTGGCTGGTCGTCCGCGCCCCACGTCATGCGCTCGTCGTAGCGGCGCCAGCCGGTCGTGACGACCGACCACCCGTCGGCACGAAGACGATCGGCGATCGTTGCCGCGATGCCGGCTCGGCGGCCAACGCCCGTCACGAGGGCGCGCCCGGTGGCTCCGTGACGGGATCCCTCCTCACCCATGTCCGACTTGTACTACACCTTCTCGCCCGCAAGCCCGTTTGTAGCGTGGAACCGATGGGCGCGGAGCTCTCGCCACGACTGGCGATCGCCGACGAGGCCGACGACATCGCACGGCTGCTGCACGACTTCAATACCGAGTTCGACACGCCGTCGCCGGGTGTCGACGCGCTCGCCGGACGGCTGCGCGCGCTGCTGGCCGGCGACGAGACGTTCGCCGTCGTCGCCGGCGTGCCGCCCGTGTCCGTCGCGCTGGTGACGTTGCGACCGAACGTCTGGTACGCCGGACCGGTCGCGCTGCTCGACGAGATGTACGTCGTGCCCGACCGCCGCGGGCAGGGCATCGGCTCGGCGGTGCTCGAGCACTTCGTGTCGATCGCCCGGGCGCGCGGCGTCGAGCTCATCGAGATCAACGTCGACGAGCGCGATGTCGACGCCCAGCGCTTCTACGAGCGACACGGGTTCTCGTCGACCGAGTCCGGCTCGACGGAGCGCGCCTTCTACTACTTCCAGGAACTCGGGGTGTGACGTGGGAATCCTGACCGACGACATGAAGCGGCTGGTCGACGCCGAGCTCGGCTTCATCGCGACCGTTTGTCCCGACGGCACGCCGAACCTGTCGCCGAAGGGGACGACGGCGGTCTGGGACGACGACCACCTCGTGTTCGCCCACGTGCGTTCACCAGGAACGGTCGAGAACCTCCGGTCGAACCCGAGCATCGAGGTCAACGTCGTCGACCAGCTCGTGCGCAAGGGCTACCGGTTCAAGGGCACCGGCGTCGTGCACACCGAGGGCGACGTCTTCGCGCGGGGCGTCCAGTTCTACGCTGACCGCGGGATGGTGAAGGCGAGTGCCCGCATCCGCGGGATCGTCGTCATCACCGTCGAGCGGGCGCTGCCGGTCACGTCGCCCGCCTACGACATCGGGCTCACCGAGGACGAGCTGCGGGAGAGCAACCTTCGCCGGCTCACGGCGCGAGCGGCCGCGCCGCAGGACTGGTAGCTCCATCCGCTAGGCAGTACGCGTGCCGGATCGTGATGGGCGCGGCGCGCTCGACAAGTTGTTGCGAGCGTACGAACCGTCGGAGTCCGAGGTCGGCGACGTGCTGCGCCTGCGGAGGCTGGTGGCCGGCGGGTCGGCCTGGGACCGCCGCGCCCCGCTGCACGTCACGGCGTCGGCCCTGATCGTCCACCCGCCGTCGGAACGGTTGCTCCTCCGGTGGCACGCCCGGCAGCAGGCCTGGTTGCAGATCGGCGGTCATGCCGATCCCGGCGAGACCGATCCGCTCACCGTGGCATTGCGGGAGGGCGAGGAGGAGACCGGGTTGACGGACCTGCAGCCGTGGCCGGATGACGGGTTGCGCCACGTCGTCATCGTCCCGGTACCGGCGAACGACCGTGAGCCGGCGCACGAGCACGGCGATCTGCGGTTCGTGCTGGCGACCGGTCAACCGGAGACCGCCCGGCCGGAACGCCCATCCGCCACGTTGCGCTGGCTCGCCATCCCCGACGCCCTCGAGCTCACGTCCGAGGAGAACGTCCGCGAGACGATCCGGCGTGTGGCGGTGGATCTCCGGGGGACGTGACGAACGTCCACCTGGTGCAGCACCTGCGCGCCGGAAGCCGTGGGTACCGTGTCCCGTGTCAACTCCTCGAAGCGGAGCCGATACGTCGAGGAGGACGCACAGGGGAGGTGCGCCGATGGGTGAGCTGAGCGTCGAGTCGTTCCTCGACCGCGAGATCGAGGTGTGGGAGGCGCTCGTCCGCGGTGATGCCGCGGCGGACGCTCAGCTGCTGTCGGAGGACTTCCTCGGCGTGTATCCGACCGGGTTCGCGGACCGTTCGGCGCATGCCGGCCAGCTCGAGCACGGACCCACGGTCGCCGAGTACGACTTGAGCGAAGCGCGTCTGCGGGTGCTGTCGCCGGACTGCGTCCTCCTGGTCTACCGCGCCGACTGGCGGCGGCACACGACCAGCGGGCCAGGTGACCCGGAGACGATGTTCATCTCTTCGCTGTGGTGCCGGGCGGGCGACACGTGGACGAACGTCTTCAGCCAGGACACCCCCGCCGCCCCGTCACCCGACGCCTGAACGCCTCACAGATCCTCACCCGGCAGCTTGCTGGCTTGCTTCACCCAGTCGGTGAGTTGTGCCTCGTCGAACTCGTCGTCCTCGTGGATGTGGAAGTAGCGCACTTCCGGATACTTCGACTCGACCGGGGGAGGAGGCTGCAGCGACGCGCCGCGGAAGAACGTGAGCTTGACGTACTTCGTGAAGCAATGAGTGCTGAGAAACCAGCCCTGTCCCTCGATGCCGTAGAAGGGCGAGTTCCACTTGACCGCCTTGCTCACGTCGGGGATGGTGCGCACGATCAGCGCGTCGAGACGGCGGCCGATGTCGCGCTTCCAGCCCGGCATCGCCGCGATGTAGGCCTGCACGGGCTCGTCGCCGTAGCCCTTCGGGATCTGTGGGTTGCCGCCGGAGAGGAGCTTGGGTTGGCCTGCCACCTGGGCGAACGTACTCGCGACCGTGACCCAAGGCGCAGCTACATCGCGTCGACCTTCGGCATGATCTCCTCCCTCAGGCGCTTGAGGTCGTCGAGCGTCTTCGCAACCGGCACGTCCTGGAAGGGCGGCCAGAGGAGCGGCATCGTCAGTCCGACCTCTTTGTAGCGCTTGAGGATGTCGGTGATCTGTTCCGCGGTTCCGACCAACAGATTGCTGCCCTTGCCCTGCGGCGTCTGATCGGTCTCGGCGTCCGTGATGACGAACCAGATCATGCTGGAGATCTCGAGGTCGTCGATCGAGTGCGAGCTCCCGAGCTCCTCGAGCTCTCGCTGGATGGCGCCGCGCCACTGCTCGAGCTCGTCCGGCGTGTCCTGGATCCCGATCCAGCCCGCCAGGCCGTACTTCGCGATGCGGTTCGCCGAGCGCTTCGCGTCCTTGAGCCCGCTGAAGAAGATCGGCGGGTGCGGCTGCTGGACGGGCTTGGCTCCGAACCCGCATCGGTCGAAGTCGGCGAACTCGCCGTGGTACTCGAAGAGGTCGTTCGACCAGATGCCCTGCATGATCTCGATCGTCTCCCGCACGTGCTGGTGCCGCTTGGGGAAGATGTGTGAGGCGCTCGCGGCGGCGAACTCCTCGGGCATCCAGCCGGACCCCACGCCCACGTTGACGCGCCCGTTCGAGAGCTGGTCGACGGTGGCGATCTCCGCGGCGAGGACGCCGGGTGAGCGATAGGGCGTGTCGGTGATGCTCATGCCGATCCGCACTTTCGTCGTCTTCGCAGCGAGCCAGGGGATGAGCGGCCAGCCCTGGAGCCACTCACCGCGGGAGGACACCGGCAACGCCTTCGGGAACTCGTTCATCATGCCGAACGAGTGCTGGAGCTCCTGCCGATCGGAGGCCTCCGGGACGACGATCCGGTCGAGCGTCCAGACGGAGTCGAAGTCGAGCTCCTCGGCGAGACCGGTGAGATCTTCGAGCTCCTTGACGGTCACCTTGTCGCGGAAGTTCGGCAAGTACAGAGCGAGCTTCATGTGATTCGACCTCCCTCCCCGTGCGAGTCCCCCGACCCGCCTACCTGCGAGGACGCTAACAGGACTCCGGAGAGCGCCCGTCCTCGGCTTCGGCGCGGAGCCGGTCGCGCAGCTCCCGCTTGACGACCTTGCCGTAGTTGTTGGTCGGCAGGGCGTCGACGAACCGGTAGTCCTTGGGTCGCTTGAACCGGGCGATGTGATCCAGGCACGTCCGGTCGAGGTCTTCGACCGGCGGCGGAGCGACGCCGTCGGCGGCCACCACGAAGGCCACCACCGCCTCGCCCCACTCCGTGTCCGGCCGGCCGACGACGGCGGCGGCGCGGACGCCGGGGTGTCGGAGCAGGGCCTCCTCGACCTCCCGTGGGTAGATGTTCATCCCCCCGCTGATGATCAGGTCCTTGGACCGGTCCCGCAGCGTGAGGTAGCCGTCGGCGTCGAAGCTGCCGACGTCGCCGGTGTGCAGCCAGCCTCCCCGCAGCGCCTCGGCGGTGGCGTCGGGCTGTTTCCAGTAGCCGGCCATGACCACGTCGCCCCGGACCACCACCTCACCCACCTCGCCGGCGGGGAGGTCGCCGTCGTCGACGTCGACGACGCGGACCTCGACGTCGGTGCGGGGGACGCCGACGCTCTGCAGGCGCTCTCGCCACCGGGGATGGTTCCGGTCGGCGTGATCTGCCTTGGACAGGGCGGTGATCGTCATCGGCGTCTCGCCCTGCCCGTAGATCTGGGCCAAACGGGGGCCGAAGACGGCGAGGGCGTCCTCCAGGTCGGCCAGGTACATCGGTGCGCCGCCGTAGACGATCGTCTTCAGGTGGGAGAGGTCGGCGCCGGCGACGGCGCGGTCGCCGGCCAGCCGCTTCACCATCGTCGGAGCAGCGAAGAACGACGTTCCCGGCCAGCGCCGGAGGAGGGCGGCGATCTCGTCGCCGTCGACGCCCCCGGACTGCGGCACGACGCTCACCGCCCCCCGGGCCACGTGGGGCAGCCCGTAGAGCCCCGAACCGTGCGACAGCGGCGCGGCATGGAGGATGGAGTCCTGCGGCATCACCGGGTCGATGTCGGCGAAGTAGCTGAGCGACGCCATGAGCAGGTTGCGGTGCGTGAGCGTGGCACCCTTGGGCCGTCCGGTGGTGCCGCTCGTGTAGAACAGCCAGGCCGGGTCCTCCGGCTGTCGCCCGACGAGCGGCGCCGGTGGCGACGCCGTGAGCCGGTCCCACCGCTCACCGGGCGCCACGACCGCCGCCTGCAGCGATGCGACCGTGCCGACGAGCGATTCGACCTCGCCGGCGTGGTCGTCATCGGTCACGACGACGGCCGTCTCGCTGTGTTCGAGGATGTAGGCGATCTCGTCGCGGTGCAGGCGAGCGTTGACCGGCACGGCCACGAGGCCGGCGTGCCAGATGCCGAACAGTGCCTCGAGGTACTCGGGCCGGTTGCGCATCACGATGGCGACCCGGTCACCGGGCGACAGGCCGAACTCGTCGCGCAGGCCAGCGGCGGCGCCGGCGGTCCGGGCGGCGAAGGCGCCCCAGCCGGCGTGGACGCGCTCGCCGTCGGCCAGCGCCGGGTCGTCGGGCCGCAGGCGGCCGTGGCGCTCCACCCACACGGCCGGGTTCATCGGGGCCAACGTAGTGCTTGTCCGCCTCAGGCATCGCGGGCGTGGCGACAATGGGTGCGACAGACTGACGGCGATGAGGATCGCCGAGGACGAGGCGCGGGCCCGTCTGGCGGCACACGACCACGGGATCCTGTGCACGGTGCACGCCGAGCGGGGCGTCGACGCCGTGCCCGTCGCGTACGTGGTGGACGAGGACGGCTACGTGGGTGTGCCCGTCGACCTGGTGAAGCCGAAGGCGTCGACGCGGCTGCAGCGGGAGCGGAACCTGGAGGCCGATCCGCGGGCCACGCTGCTCATCGAGCACTGGGACCGCGACGACTGGTCACGGCTGTGGTGGGTGCGGGCCGAGCTGCGCTGGCAGGGCGATGCCGACGGCGGTCGGGCGGCGGCCCTCTCCACCCGCCTGGCCAGGCGCTACCCGCAGTACCGGGACCAGCCCTTCGCCCGGGTGCTGGTGCTGCGCATCGTCGGCGTGGCCGGCTGGGCCGCGGCCATCGGCTGAACCCGGTCAGGTGGTGTGGAGCGTGAGATCGAGGTGGCGGAGGCCATGAACGGTGGAGTTGACGTCCCACTCGTGGCTTCGGATCTCGAAGCGCTCTACCCGCTCGGCGAGTCGTGCGAGAAGGGCGCTCAGCTCGAGCCGGGCGAGGCCGGCTCCGGCGCAGTGGTGGAGGCCGCGCCCGAAGGCGAGGTGATCGATCGGGTTGCGGGTCACGTCGAAGCGGTCAGGATCGTCGAACCGTCGCTCGTCGCGGTTTCCCGCACCGATCAGTACGACGACTCGGCTGTCGGCGGGGATGGTGACGCCGCCGACTTCGATGTCGTCATTGGCGACTCGGGTATAGCGCTGGATGGGGGAGTGATAGCGAAGTACCTCGTTGGTCGCCGAGGGGATGAGCGTGGGGTCGCTGCGGACCTGGTCCCATTGATCCGGGTACTGGGCGAACAGGTAGAGCGCCGAGCCGATCGCGTTCACCGTGGTGTCCATGCCCGCCTGGAGGTAGGCGAACACGACACCGTGGATCGCCTCGGGTTCGAGGTCCCCGCGATCGACGGCGTCGTAGATGCCCGCCCCCCAGCGGCCGGGTTCGAGGTGCTCGGGAACCGAGACCGTGTTGGAGTAGTCGACCAGGCTCTGGTACCCGCCCGCAGCCGCCTCCGCCCGAGGTCCGGGCGGTCCCCAGGAGTCGAAGCCCAGCCGTGCCCACGGCAGGAGCCGCTCGCGGCCCTCGTCAGGCAGTCCGACGAGGTCACACACGACCGCCACGCTGAACGGCACGGCCAACTCGCCGACCACCTCGACGTCGCGACGACCGACAGCCTGGTCCGCGTACTCGATGGCGCGCGACTCGATGAACTCCTCGTGGGGTTTGAGCGCCGCCGGCATGAGCTGGCTGTTGAGCACTCGCCGTCGTGCGGTGTGGACCGGCGGGTCGGAGGCGATCACGCCTCGTCCGCCGCGGGCGTTGATGAGCGGGGACATGCCCACGCCTTTGGCCGAGGTGAACGACTCCCACTCCTGGAGCACGTCGCGGATCTCGGCGTACCGGGTCACGGCGTAGGCATCGTGGCGCACCAGGCGCACGACCGGCGCCAACGTTCGTAGCTCGGAGTAGAGCGGGAACGGATCGCGCAGGTTGGAGTCGGACCAGACATCCACGTCGACGTCGGTTGCCGTTGTCACGCTCGCTGACATGAGGCTCAACCTCCGCCCCCCAGGACTCCGAAGCTCTCGCGACGAAGTGAGTTTCAGGTTACCTGAAACTCGTCGGGCGATGCATGGTGTCGCCATGAGTGACGAGATCCGACCCTTCACCATCGACGTGCCCGACGACGTGCTCGACGACTTGCGCACTCGGCTCGGACGGACACGCTGGCCGGACGCCCAGGTGGTCGACGACTGGACGCAAGGCGTACCGCTCGTCTACCTGCAGGACGTGTGCCGGTACTGGGCGGACGAGTACGACTGGCGAGCGCGCGAAGCGGCCCTCAACCGATTCGATCAGTACGTCACCGACGTCGACGGCGTCGACATCCACTTCATCCACCAGCGTTCGCCCCACTCCGACGCGCTGCCGATCGTTCTCACGCACGGCTGGCCCGGGTCGATCGTCGAGTTCCAGAAGGTGATCGAGCCGCTCACCGACCCCACCAGCCACGGCGGAACGGTCGACCAGGCGTTCCACGTGGTCGCGCCGTCGATCCCCGGATACGGCTTCTCCGGCAAGCCCAGCGAGGTCGGGTGGGGTGTCGAACGGATCGGTGATGTCTGGGCAGAGTTGATGGCCCGCCTCGGCTACGAGGGCTACGTGGCCCAGGGTGGCGACTGGGGCTACGCGATCACGTCGGTGCTTGCCGCGCAGCACCCCGACCGCTGTGTCGGCATCCACCTCAACTTCGCGATGATGATCGGCCGGACCAGCGATCCGCCCACGCCCATACAGCAGTTTGCGTTGGAGCGAGCGAAGTACTACCAGGAGTGGGACTCGGGGTACCGCCTGCTGCAGAAGACCCGCCCGCAGACGCTGGGATACGGGCTCGCCGACTCACCGGCTGGCCAAGCGGCGTGGATCCTCGAGAAGTTCCAGTCGTGGACGGACAACGACGGGATGCCGGAGGATGCGTTGACGCGCGACGAGATGCTCGACGACATCACGATCTATTGGGCGACCAACTCGGCCACGTCGTCGGCTCGGCTCTACTGGGAGAGCACCGGCGGAGCACGTCCGGTCGTCGACGTCCCAACCGGTTTCGCCGTGTTTCCGCGCGAGATCATGCCGCCGGTGCGCGAGTGGGTGGAGCAGAACTACGTCGACATCCATCACTGGTCCACGCTCGATCGCGGTGGTCACTTCGCCGCGTTCGAGCAACCCGACGCCTACGTCCGTGACGTGAGGGCGTGCTTCGCCCGCTTCCGCTGACGCGTGTAGAGGCGGGCCGGTTCGTCGCCCCGGACACCCCCCGCGGAATCACGCGCTGGCCGCGGCGGCGCGTCGACGCGGCCTCCAGCCCGGTCGCGGAACGCTGTCGCGCAGGAGCTGTGTGTACGAGTGCTGTGGTGCGTCGAGGACGTCTGCCGTTGCGCCGCGCTCGACGACCACGCCGCGGTGCATCACGATGACCCGTTCGCACAGTTGGCGCACGACCGCCAGGTCGTGACTGATCAGGATGTACGACACACCGGTGGCGTCGCGGATGTCGGCCAGCAGGTTGAGCACTTGCGCTTGGATCGACACGTCGAGCGCGGCGACCGCCTCGTCGAGGATGACGAGCAGCGGCTCGGCGGCGAGCACGCGTGCGATGGCCACCCGCTGACGCTGCCCGCCCGACAGTGCTCGCGGTAGGGCCCGGCGCTGGCGGGCATCGAGCCCGACCATGTCCGCCAGCTCGTCCACGCGGGGGCGGCGTGACTCCGCGGTGCCGCCGCCGTAGAGCCGCAACGCCTCGTCGATGCAGGCGTCGACGGTCTGGCGCGGGTCGAGGCTGGTGTAGGGATCCTGGAAGACCAATTGCATCTCGTGGGAACGCGCCTTGCGGTCCTTGCTCGACTTGGCCGGCTGGGTGCGGTCGTGGCCGGCGAACGTGATCGTGCCTGCCGTCGGCCGCTCGAGCCCGACGAGCACGCGGGCGATGGTCGTCTTGCCCGAGCCCGACTCGCCGACGATCGCGAGGGTGCCGCCTTCGGCGACTTCGAACGAGACGTCGTCGACGGCGACGTGGTCACCGAACACCTTGCGTAGTGCGGCGACGCGCAGCAGCGGCTCAGTCATGCACGAGCTCCTCGGCCCTGATGCATCGCACGGTCGCGTCGTCGAGGTCGCGCAGCGCGGGCCGCTCTGCTCTGCAGTCGTCGATCGCGAGCGGGCAGCGTGGCGCGAACGCGCATCCCGGCGGCGCATCGAACGCCGACAGCGGTTGCCCGGGGATCGCCGTCAACCGTGGCGCGGTCGACGACACGTCGGGGCGAGCGCCGACGAGTGCCGCCGTGTACGGATGGCGCGGACGCGCGTGCAGGTTCGCCGACGGCTGCTGCTCGACGATCTGGCCGGCGTACATCACGACGGTGCGATCACAGACCGCACCGGCGAGGTCGAGGTCGTGGGTGATGAACAACAACGCCAAGCCACGCTCACGGCGCAGCTCGTCGAGGATCGCCATCACCTCCGCCTGCGTCGTCACGTCGAGCGCGGTCGTCGGCTCGTCCGCGAGCAGCAGCTTCGGCTCGGTCAGCAGTGCCGTGGCGATCATCACGCGCTGCAGAAGACCGCCCGACAGCTCGTGCGGATACTGCCGCAGCCGCCGATCGCCGTCGGCCACGCCGACCTCGGCGAGCAACCTGGCCGACCGCCGCTCGGCCTCGTCGTTCGCCACGCCGTGGTTGGTCCGCAGCGCCTCGGTCATGAAGTCGCCGATTCGGCGCACGGGGTTGACGTGGGCGCGGGGGTCCTGGAAGACGATCCCGATGTCGTCACGCAGTCTCCGCAGGCTCCGGCCCTCGGCGGCCAGCACGTCGATGGCCCCGAAGCGGATCGCGCCCTCCGTCGCGGCGCGCTTCGGGAGCAGGCGCGCCACCGCCCGCGCCGTCATCGACTTGCCAGCTCCCGACTCACCGACCAACCCGACCGCCTCGCCGGCGGCGAGCGCGAGCGACACGTCGTGCAGGACCGTGCGCAACTGCCCTTCCATGGGCAGGCGAACGGTCAGCCGGTCGATCTCGAGGAGGGCGGACACGATCCTCAGAGCGCGGGTCGTCGCTCGGGGGTGTCGAACCAGGGCTGCACCTGCTCGAGCACAGCGCCGACACGGAACACCGTCTCGTCGTCGTACGTGCGTCCCACGATCTGGATCCCGGTCGGGACGCCGTTGTCGGCGAAGCCGGACGGCACGGCGAGCACGGGGCAGCGGCTCATGACGTTGAACGGAGCCGTCATGATCGAGTCGAAGTAGTGCTCGAGCTCGACGCCGCCGACCGTGAGGCCGTGGCCGACGTAGGAGTCGCCGGCGACGAGACCGCGGGTGCCGATGGTGGGGCACACGAGCACGTCGTACTGCTCGAGCAGTGCGCCGACCGGCTCGTAGATCGTGGCCAGCAGGCTGTACTCGTCGAGCAGCCCCGCGCCCGCAGCCTGGTCGCGGCTGCGCGACGCGAAGTCGAGGGCGTAGTCGCACATCAAGTCGCCGTGGGTGGCGATCTCGGCGTCGACCATGGCCGCGAAGATCAGGTTGAAGTGGATCGACACGGCGCGCATGACGAGCTCGCGGGGCACCGTGAGATCGACCTCTTCCACGATCGCGCCCGCTGACCGCAGCGCGGCTGCGGTCTGCAGCGTGTTGGCGGCCACGTCGGGGTCGATCGGCCAGTCACCAAGGTCCACGCTCACGGCGACACGCAGGCCATCAATCGGGTCGAAGCGCTCGGGCAGATCGACGCGATGACGCACCGACACGTGGTCGCGCGGGTGGGCGCCGCTGATCGCGTTCTGGAACAGGGCGCAGTCGGCGACCGTGCGCGCCATCGGGCCGACATGGCAGAAGATGTCGTAGTTGAACGGCGCTTCCTGTGGCACGCGGCCGTACGGCGGCTTGAAGCCGACGACGCCGTTGAAGCTGGCAGGGATGCGGATCGACCCGCCGATGTCGGAGCCGCTGGCAAGCGTCGCCGTGCCCGCGGCCAGCGCCGCGCCGGATCCGCCCGAGGAGCCACCGACTGCGTACTCCGGATTCCACGGATTGCGGGTCACACCCCACAACCGCGACTGGGTGAAGCCGGCGCACGAGAACTCCGGCGCCGTCGTCCTGGCGTGGATGATCGACCCCGACTCGAGGATCCGCTCGGCGAACGGTGAACTGTGCGCGGCGATTTCGTGTTCGTAGATCAGGGAGCCCTGCGTCCACGGCTCGCCGGCGACGGCCTCCTCCTCCTTGACCGCCATCGGGATGCCTTCGAGCGGGCGCGGCGGCTCGCCGTTTCCCATGTACCTGGCCTCCGCCTGGCGGGCCTGCTCGAGGGCGCGCTCGTCGAAGCGGTGGCAGAGCGCGTTGACCGTGCCGTTGACCTTGTCGGCGCGCTCGATCACTGCCTCCATCAACTCGACCGGCGAGAGCGTGCGGGCGCGGAACCCACGCAGCGCCTCGGTCGCGGACATGTAGTGCAGTTCGGTCATCGTTGCTCCGGGTTTCGGTCGGCGAGACGTTCGCCGAGCAGGTTGAATGCGACCACGACAACGACGATGCAGAGTCCGGCGGCGAATGCCTCCGCCACGTAACCCTGTAACACGCCGGCCTGGCCGCCGGACACCATCAGCCCCCAGTCGGTGTCGGGGGGCTGTACGCCGAGCCCGATGAACGAGATCGCGGCGAGGTCGACCATCGCGTACCCGAACACGATCGTGGCCTGGGCGACGATCATCGGCATCACGTTCGGCACGAGGTGGCGAAGGCAGATCGCCACCGACGGGTGGCCCTGCACGGAGAGTGCGGCGATGTACGGCTGGGATCGCTCGCGCAGCGCGGCGGCGCGCACGACGCGGGCGATGTAGGGCGTGTAGGCGACGGCCAGTGCCAACGCGGCGGTGGTCAGGCTCGGGCCGAAGACGGCGGCGACGAGCACTGCCAGGAGGATGCCGGGGAACGCGAACAGGATGTCGAGCACCGACGAGATCGCCGAATCGACGGCGCCCCCGCGCCATGCGGAGATGACTGCCAGCACGGCTCCGACGACGATCGACAGCACGACGACGATCAGCGGTCCGAGCAGCGACGCCCGGGCACCTGCCAGGAGACGCGAGAGGATGTCGCGACCTTGACTGTCGAGTCCGAGCCAGTGATCGGGCGTGGAGCCGAGGTACGCATCGGAGAGGCTGATCTTGTCCGGGTCGTGCGGTGTCAGCCAGCTGCCGAACACTGCGACGACCGCGGCGAGCACGATGACAGCGGCCGCGACGTGGCCGATCACGCCGGTGCCGCGCAGACCGGGAATCCCGCCTCGGCGGGGCGGTGCCGTAGTGGCGGTCGAGGGCGTGACGATGACGCTGCTCATGGTGCACCGCCGGCGTGGTGGAGGCCATCCGATTCTCGTCCCAGGTGCACCAGTGAGCCTTCGGCGCCGTAACGCTGATTCGCTCGCTCGAAGACTCGCTCGCTCATGCCGCCGGTCGAGTGCGGGTCGAGCAGCGCGTAGAGCAGGTCGACGATCGTGTTGAGCACGACGAACACCGTCACGAGCACGAGTGAGATGCCCTGCACCACGGCGAAGTCCTTCGATGCCGCGGCGGCGACGAGGTACGAACCGAGCCCGTTGAGGCTGAAGGCGCGCTCGACGACGGCAGCGAGCGCGATCAGCGAGGCGATCGTGATGCCGGCCACGGTCGTGATCGGGATCGCCGCGTTGCGCAGCACGTGGCGGCGGATGATCGTGCCGCGGGGCAGGCCGCGGCTGACGGCGGTCTGGACGTGCTCGCGGTCGACCTCGCCGCGCACGCTCGTGCGCGTGACGCGGGCGACCAGCGCCATCGACGCCCCGGCGAGCGCGATCGCCGGCAGCGTGAGGTGTCGGATGCGGTCGAACACGCCCTCGCCGTCGCCGAACGCGGGGAACCAGCCGAGGCGGACCGAGAACGTGCTCATGAGGAACGTCGCGGCGACGAACGCCGGCAGCGCGGCGAGCACCGTGGTCAACACGAGGATGCTGGTGTCGAGGCCGCCAGGGCGTAGGCCGGCGAGCACTCCGAGCCCGATGCCGACGACGAGGATGATCAGGGAGGCGTATGCCACGAGCTCGAGCGTGGTCCAGATGCGAGCCGAGATCAGGCTGCCGACGTCTTGGCGTTGGCCGATCGAGAGACCGAGGTCGCCGTGGAAGACGCCC
The DNA here is from genome assembly GCA_963827075.1 of uncultured Acidimicrobiia bacterium. Lineage (GTDB taxonomy): Bacteria > Actinomycetota > Acidimicrobiia > Acidimicrobiales > Ilumatobacteraceae > JALZMG01. The sequence continues at coordinate 362,387 of CAWGZN010000008.1, forward strand.
TTCAGCCACTCCCAGTACCTCACCAGGAACGGCTCGTCGAGGTGGTAGCGCTCCTCGAGCATCGCCACACTCTCGGGCGGGAGCGCCCGCCCGCCCGAGAGCGTGGCGATCGGATTACCGGGCGCCAGGTAGAGCGACGAGAAGATGAGGAAGCTCGACACGAGCAACGTCCCCAGCAACATGAGCAGGCGACGGAGCAGGAATCTGGCCATTGGCAGATGCGGGCCCGATCTAGTTCGTGCCGCCGAGCCCCGCCGGCCACGGCGAGAACATGTACGTGAACGAGGCCGGTGCGCCGGTCAGGTCGGCACTCGTCACGAGCACCGTGTCGGGGTTGGCGATGCCGATCCACGGCAGATCCTGCTGCAGCAGGGACTGAGCCTGCGTGACGAGGGTCGCCCGCGCCGCCGGGTCGGCGGTCGTACGAGCCTCGTCGAACAGGGCGGTGACGTCCTCGTTCGAGTAGCCGTTGAAGTTCTGCGAGCCGTCGGGCATCCCGAACGTGGTGTACAGCGCGGCGGGATCGGCGTAGTCGGGGTAGTTGATCGTGATGAACCCGTCGATGCCTTCGCGTGCGCTCGGATCGATGAACAGGTTGACGTAGTTGGCCGCGGACACCGGCCGCAGCTCCACGGTCAGCCCGATGTCCTCGGCGGCCGCCTTGACGGCATTGGCCATCGTCATCACCGGCGCCAGCTCGTTGCTGGTGGCGAGCACGAGCGGCTTGCCGGTCGCGCCGGCGGCCTCGACCATTGCCTTCGCGCCTTCGATGTCCTGGGTCGGTTCGGGCAGTGCGTCCCACGCGGTTGAGAACACCTCCGAGGCGTAGCCCCACGTTCCCGGGTTGGCGACGGCGCGAGGGAGGCTGGCCCTGCCGTGGAACGCGGCGCTGATCACGCCCGGGCGGTCGATCGCCATCGACAGAGCCGTGCGCACGTTGACGTCCGACAGCGTGCCCGACAGGTTGGAGATGATCAGCGCGGCCGAGGCGAACGACGGGCCATCGGTGACGGTGACAGCGGGATCTGAGGCGAGGCGGTCGATCGTCGAGATCGCAGGGATGTACGAACCGTCGATGTCACCGCTCAGCAGTCCCGACGTCAACGTGTTCTCGTCGGGCACGCCGACGAAGTCGATCGAGGCGACCTTGGCGGCCCCATTCCAGTAGCCGTCGTATTTGCTGACCGTGAGGCGGTCGCCGACGCTCCAGCGGTCGAACTGGAACGGCCCAGTGCACATCGTTCCGCCGTCGGGCGTGCCGAACGCCGCTCCCTGCGCCTCGACGAACGCCTTCGAGACGATGATGCCGGGCGTCGACGCCAGCTCGCCCTCGAGGAAGTAGTCGGGCTGCGAGAGCGCGATCGTCACCTCGTTCGGCGCGGTGGCGGTGATCGACGCCACCCGAGCGAAGACTGCGCCGTAGAAGCCGCCGAGTTTCGGGTCCATCTCGCGCTGCAGGCTGAACACGATGTCGTCGGCAGTGAGCGGTGATCCGTCCCAGAAGGTGACCCCGTCGCGCACCGTGAACACCATCGTGACGTCGTCCGGCCGCGAGAGCGTCGTGATACCTGGTTCGATCGATCCGTCGGGCTGCTGCCAGAGCAACGACTCGCACATCGAGTAGATGACCGTGTTCTCCGGATAGTCGAAGGCATAGATCGGATCGAGCGTGTTGACCTCGCGATAGGTGGCCCAGGTGACCGAGCCGACCTCGCCGGCGGCGGTCGGCGTGGTGGGGGAGGGGCCTGCCGTGGTCGCCGGCGCCGCCGAGGCAGAGGTGGTCGGCGCTTCGCCGGTCGGCTCCGAACTGCTCTCCGCTGCCGTGGTCGCCGGCGCCGACAGGGGTGGCGGTGGTGGCGGACGACGCGTCATCGTCGTTGGTGTCCCTGCCGGAACAGCTGTTGGCGACCGCGACGGCAGCCAGGAGGAGCGCGGTGAGTCGCAGGGTGCGTCGGGTCATGCCTTCTTCCTTCGTCTGGTGCTTGCTGGGGACTGATTGGCGCGGACGGGTTCACCGGCGGCGCGGATGATCGAGTCGAGAAAGATCTCGATCGCGAAGTCGAAGACGTCATCTGCCGCTGGGAACATCGACCCGGCGAACGCCACGCAGTTCGGGAACTGGCGCGGGTCGAGCGCCGAGTAGGCCCGGCGGGAAGCCTCGCGGGCGTCGTCGCCGAACCCCTCCCACGAGGCCTCGAGCACTCCGGTGCCGATCACGTACGACGTCAACAGCTGGTGGAACAGGCCGACGCGCACGGGATCGAGGCCGGCCTCGACCAGGCAACCGACCGACAGCTCGTTGATCGCCACGAGGCTGGGGCTCTCCTCGGCCTGGTTGGCGAGCACGTCCACGATCGTCGGATTGGCGCGGTACACCTCTCGGGCCGCGCGTATGAGGGCCACGAATCGCTGCCGCCAGTCGGTGGGGTACTCGGCGGCGACGACTTCCGCGAAGAGCCGGTCGGCCATCGCCGCCACCAGCGCCTCCTTGCTGGCGAAGTGACGGTAGATCGCGGTCGGGTCGGCACCGAGCTCTGCCCCGACCATGCGCAGCGTCAACCCGGACAGGCCGCGGCGACTCGCGACGGCGAGGGCGGCGGTCAGGATCTTGTCCGGATCGAGCCGCGCGCTCGCGTTCCCCCGTGGCATGGGAGCACATCATGAACACCGTCAGCGATGTTGTCAACTGTGTTGACAACATCGCTGGCCTCTGGTTGTAGGACGTGTCTCCGTGACTTGACTCCTGCTACCGGCAGCGGAAACGTGGTCGACGGGCGTTCCGGCGCCCGTGAAGACTGCCGGGGATGTCGGTGCGCATGCACATCGACGAGGTCGAAGTAGACGAGGAGCTCGTCCGCCGATTGCTCGCGTCGCAACTGCCACAGCTTGCCAATCGGACGCTCGCCGTCGTCGAGCCGTGGGGCACCGACAACGCCATCTGGCGACTCGGGGACGACCTCGTCGTCCGCCTGCCTCGCATCCATTGGGCGACGGAGCAGGTTGACCGAGAGGCGAAATGGCTGCCGCACCTGGCTCCGCACCTCCCCGTCGCCGTCCCCGAGCCCATCGCCGTCGGCGAGCCCGGGCATGGGTACCCGTACCGGTGGGCTGTGCACCGGTGGCTGCCCGGTGAGGGCGCCACCCTCGACCGGCTCGATGACCCGGTCACGTTCGCGCTGGACCTCGCGGAACTCGTCCGGACGCTCCAGCAGCTGCCGACCGACGGCGCACCAGCAGCGCGCAACCGGGCTCGGCCACTGCAGGCATACGACGAGTCGACTCGTGAAGCGATCCAGCGAGCGAGTCATCTGGTCGACGCCGAGGCCGCCTTCGCCGCCTGGGACGAGGCTCTCGCCGCGCCGCCCCACGACGGTCCGGCGGTCTGGGTCCACGGCGATCTCGAGGGCAACTGCCTGGTCTGCGATGGCCGCCTGTCCGGTGTCGTCGACTGGGGATCGGTGTGTGCAGGTGATCCCGCCGTCGACGTCCAAGTCGTTTGGTCGCCCATGTTCACCGACGAGTCCCGCCGTTGCTTCCTCACCGCGCTCGACGTCGACGACGCGACGCTCGCCCGCAGCCGCGGTGCGGCGATCAACCAGGCGTGCGCCGCCCTGCCGTACTACCTGGACACCTACCCGCTGATCGTCGAGCGCTCCTGGCACAAGCTGGCTGCACTTGGGGTCGCGCCGAGGACGACGACCTGATCCAAAGTGAGAATGTACGGGTGGAGCACCTTGCGTGATGGAGCACGAATCGAGCACCCGATTCACTGCTCGCCTACGGCTTGAACCCGTCGGTCCGGCCAACGCTGGTGACTTATGGCTTGTGCACAACGACGACGAGGTGGCTCCCTGGTATGAGGGTCGGAAGCTGAGCGCGGAGGAGGCCGAACAGCGGGCGAAGTTCATGGGCGACTCGTGGCGGAGCCACGGGGTCCACAAGTGGATCGCTTACGACCGGGTGAGCGGCGAGGTCGTCGGCCGCGGGGGTCTGTCGCGTACGCCGGTCGACGACGACTGGGGTCAGATCTATGCGCTCCTGCCGGCGGAACCGTGGGTGCGGTTGGCGCACGAGGCCGAGCACCCGTTCAAGGCACATGCGCACTGGCTGGAGATCGGGTGGGCGCTGCGCCGGAAGTTCTGGGGACACGGCTACGCGTCGGAGATTGGGCGCGCCGGGCTCGAGTTTGCGTTCGACGTCCTGGGCGCACAGGCCGTCGTGTCGTGCACGGTTCGTCACAACGTGCGGTCGCGGGCGGTCATGGAGCGAATCGGTATGCGGTATGCGGGAGAGATCCGCAGTCGCGGCCTGGTGGAAGGACTCAGCGGAGAGCAGGACGACGCGCCGTTCGCGGTGTGCGTCCTGCTGCGCCGAGATCTGAACGGATCGCTTCGAACTCCGGCCGACCGCGAGCGCCTTGCCGCGACGTTCGACGGGGCGGCGGAGCTGTATCAGCGAGCGCGACCGGACTATCCGGACGAGCTCTACGACGAGCTTGTCGCCGTGACGGAGCTGTCCCCGGGTGCCCACCTGCTCGAGGTGGGGTCTGCCACGGGCAAGGCGACACTCCCTCTCGCGCGGCGGGGATTTCGCATCACCTGTCTGGAGCCTGGTGCGGCTCTTGCCGCCGCCGCGCGGCGAAACCTGAAGGCGTTCGGCGTCGAGGTGATCCGGACCCGTTTCGAGGATTGGACACCTCCACCGGACCCGTTCGCGATGGTCTTCGCGGCAACGTCGTGGCACTGGGTTGATCCCGCCGTGCGGTATCAGAAGGCCGCCCAGGTACTGGAGCCGGGCGGGTATCTCGCGGTGTGGGGAGCCGGGCATGTGTTCCCCGATGACGGCGATCCGTTCTTCGAGGAGTTGCAAGAGATCTACGACGAGATCGGCGAAGCCCTCCCGCCCGACAGTGTTCTGCCACGCCCGCAAGAGCTTGCTGATGACCGCGGCGAGATCGAGAGCAGCGGGCTGTTCGATGTCGTCACGCTCTCCCAGTACGACTGGGAGAGCGTCTACGACGCCGATCGCTACATCGACCTGCTGAACACATTCTCGGGCCACATCGCGATGCAGGATTGGCAGCGGGATCGGCTCTACGGAGAAATCCGCCGCCGGCTGTCCCGGCGACCCGACGGCCTCCTCCGCAGACACTGGGGCGGCGTTCTCCAGGTGGCTCGACGTCGCCAGTGACGACCTCCATTCGGCGGACGCGCAGTGCTCGACTCCGCCCAGCGTCAGAAGCTGAAGCGAGTCAGGCCTCCCGGCTCGGTGCCCAACACGACAGTCGCCGAGCGTGGCTCGACGCGATACACGTGCCAGGGCGGTGGTCCTTGCGACGGTGCATTGAACGGGGCGGTGATGCCGGAACCGCTCTCGTCGGGCTCCGCTGGCCAACCGTTGTCCGCCCACGCCTTCGCAACACGCGCCACGATGCCGGGATCGGTCACCCGTGCGGCGTCACCCTCGATGACGACGTCCGCATCGCGGATCGACACGGCGATCGAGCAGCGCGGATCGCGCACGACGTTGCGGGCCTTCCGCGTGCCCGAGCCCGTTTGGAACCAGAACGCGCCATCGAGCCAGAGGGCGCCGACCGCTGTCACATGCGGACTGCCGTCCTCGTTCACTGTCGTGAGCCAGGTCGTACGAGCGTTGTGCGCGTCTGGAGCCGGCGCCGATCCCGTATCGAGGTTCTCGGTGACTGCGGCCCAGTCCACTGGCGGCAGCCCGTCGCCTGCGCCCAGATTGATGATCTCCATGGCACCTTCCCTTTCGTCGCCGGGCGACACGTTTCCAACGGCGTGTCGTAGATCAGACGTGACGCGTTCAGCAAAGTCATCGCGCCCCCGGTTGCGGCTCAGGCGAGGCGGGACCGCAGGCCTGCGACCAGGGCGTCGAGGACGGCCTCGACTTCGCGGCGGGCGACGCGCGGCCTTCGGGATCGGGCGATGAACAGCGCGGCGCCGTAGAGCCCGCCGAGCGTGACGTGGACGAGGGGCTCGACGTTCACCCCGGGGAGCAGCTCGGCATCCACCAGCGGCGTCAGAACCGTGCGCAGCATCGGCAGCTCGTTGTGCTCGATGCCACCGTCCCAGACGTCCTGCTGGAGCACACCGACGCTGTCCAGCACGACGACCCGGCGGAACGCTGGATCGAGGCAGGCGTCGAGGAACGCCGACAGCCCGGCCCGGACGGCGGCCCACGGCTCGCGCTCGCCGCGCGCAGCGGCCACCACGCCGGCAACGGTGTCGGCCTGCACGGCGTCGTAGACCGCTCGGAACAGGTCGTTCTTGCCGCCGAAATGGTGATACAGCGCGCCCTTGGCGACACCGGCCCGCTGGATGATCTCCTCGATCGACGTCGCGGCGAAGCCGTGCTCGACGAACAAGTCCCGTGCCGTGGCGATGAGCAGCTGACGGGTCTCTTCCGCTTGGCGGGCCCTCAACGTGTCCTTGACAGCCACGTCATCACACTAGAGACTGACCGATAGTCGGTGACCGACCGTCGGTCGGCGAGAGGAGTGCGAGATGTCCGAGACCGCGACCACGACGGTGATCGAAGGCGCCGATGGCGTCCGCCGCCAACGACCGCTGCCGCCCGGCCAGTGGCGCATCGACTGGTTCCCGCGCTTCGGCACAAACCTTGACAAGCCGGCACCGTCCGTCCCCGCCGACGCCGTCGTTGAGATCGTCGGCGCGGCGACCGAGCCGTTCGCAGTGCCCGTCGCCGACTTGGCCTCGCTCCCTCGTCGCTGCCTCGACGCCGACTTCCACTGCGTCTCGGGCTGGACCGCCGTCGACCGACACTGGGAAGGCGTCGCGTTTGCCGACTTCTATCGCCTTCGCATCGAGCCGGCTCTGCGCCCCGCCGCAGTCGTCACCCACGTGACGTTCCGCGGCCTCGACGGGTTCCGCTCGATCGTCACGATCGACGACGCGCTCCACCACGAGGTGCTGCTCGCCGATCACCTCGACGGTGGACCGCTCGACAGTGACCACGGCGCCCCCCTTCGGCTCGTCAGCCCGGCCCAATACGGCTACATCAGCACGAAGCACCTCTGTCGCATCGATCTGCACACCACGGCGCCGACCCGCGGCACGCGATCGTTTGTGCTCGATGTGCTCCTCCACTCCCACCCGCGGGCCAGGGTCTGGCACGAGGAACGCCACGGAACGGTGCCAGGCCGCCTGATCCGTCCGTTTTACCGGGTCATCGCCAAGGCGATGCTGCGCCGCGCTCGTCGCTCCATGCAGCCAAGCCCGGGACGTTGAACCGGACCGGTAGACAAGAAGTCCGGTACTGGTCGGAGAACTCGCCCTCCAAAACGAGGATCTCCTCGAGCTGGACGTGTGAGCCGTGCTCGGGACGATCCACGCGACCAGTGTCGCGGACGGTCTCGGTCGGGAGCGACGCCGTCAGCGTGCGGGTCCGATGTTCTGGTTGTGGTGGAACACGTTGTCCGGATCCCAGGTCCGCTTCAACGCGACGAGCCGCTCCCAGTTCGGACCATATGCCGCGCCCACCCGTTCTGGCTCGTCGGCGCTCAGGTAGTTCACGTACACCGCGTCGGCCATGTGATGCGTGAGGGCCTCGAACGTCGAACGGACCCAGGCGATGTTCGTCTCATCCTCCGTCGGGTCGAGCCACTGGCCGCTGATCACAAGGTTGAATCCGGGCTCGCGATGGGGGAATGCCGTCGCCGTCGGGTCGATGCGGGTGACCGCGCCATGGAAATGCTCGATGAACATCCCGCTCATCGGCGATGGCACCCGCTCGAACGCATCCACGAGCACGGCGATCACGTCCCCGGAGAGTTCGTTGAAGAATGCCGACCGCCAGTAGTTGCGGGCGCCCTTCGGGAAGCCCTCGTCGAGGATGGTGTTCATGTCGGGGTACGGCATCGGGCCGATCAGATCGACCGCTGGTGTTCCGACGTTGCGGAGCGGGGCAACAAGCGCCTCCCCGTTGGCGATGTCGCCGCTGTAGCACACCGGCACAGCGGCGATCCTGTCGCCGGAACCGTCGGGCGCGTGGGCGAGCACGAAGAAGCTGACCAGCTCGTCAGGAGCCCCGGCGGTGGCCTCCTGGTACGCGGCGAACACGGGCAGCGCCTCGGACAGCGGGTAGGCGACGATCCCGCCGAGAATCGTGTCGAGTGGATGGGCCTCGAACTCCAGCGACGCGGCGATCCCAAAGTTGCCGCCGCCGCCGCGCAGGCCCCAGAGCAGTTCAGGTTCGGTCTGGGCGCTGACCTGCACCACGTCGCCATCGGCGGTGACGAGTTCGACCGACGTGAGGTTGTCGACCGCCATGCCGAACCGGCTCATCAGCCACCCCACCCCGCCGCCGAGCGTCAGCCCGGCGACACCGGTCGTGGAGATCACTCCGCCGGTCGTCGCCAGGCCATGCTGGTGAGTCGCCCGGTTGTAGTCGTTCCACGTCGCACCGCCCTGCACCCGCGCCCGCTGCCGGGCGGGGTCGACGTAGCTGCCTCGCATCGGCATGAGATCGACCATCACGCCGCCGTCGGTGACGGCCTTGCCGGCGACGCTGTGCCCGCCACCGCGGATGGAGATGTCGAGCCCGACGGTCCGGGCGAAGCGCACCGCGTCGGCGATGTCGGCGGTGTTGGCGCACCTCGCGATGAGCGCCGGGCGCTTGTCGATGAGACCGTTGTGGACGGCTCGCGCCCGGTCGTAGCCGGCATCATCAGGTCCGAGGACCACCCCGGAGAACCGGGCACGGAGCCTGTCGACGGGGTCGCTCGTCAGCGTGAGATTCATGGTTCCTCCTCGTGGGTGGCTGGGCGCGCTCGCGCTCAGGCCGCGTCGATCGCGGTGTGTGCCGCCATGCCGCGATCGTGGTGCATGTCCGGCGGGACGAGAAGTGCACAGTGTGAACCTCCCTCACCTCCTGCAAGCGGAACTCCAGCGGCGCGTCTTCAGGCAGAAGCGGTGGCGTGGAGCGGCTGCAGGCCGTGTTCGGGGTCCCGGTGCCAAGTGGGAAGGCCTCGCGCCAGCGCGTGAGAGCCTCGCACCTCGATCGCTCCGGAACGCAGGGCGTGGCCCCACTCGATCTCGCCCAGGTGCCAGCGGGCGAACGCCAACGGATCGTGGACGATGACGACCAGATCTTCCTCGCCACCGGGGTAGTTCTCGCAGATCTCGGCGTCGCCCCGTTCGATGAGCAGCCAGCCGCGGCTGCCTGGTCCCGACAGTGTGGGGTAGTCGAAGCGGATGAGCTTTCGGCGCTGAGGGAGCCGAGCACGGTCGAGGAAGAACGTCGCCCACATCCACAGCACGACGCCGGGATGGGCCTGTTCGGGTGTCAGGTCGGCCCACTTCGAGCCCCAGTGCTGGAGAGCGACCATGACCTCGGACAGCTCGCGACCTGCTGCGGTCGGCTCGTAGATCGAGCCTGGGCCGTCGGGCTTGGGGCGGATGTCGAGCACCCCGGCGCGCTCGAGGTCTCGCAACCGCTTCGAGAGCAGGCCACGAGACAGGCCCGGGGCGCAGTCGGCGATCTCGTTGAAGGTCCGGCATCCCAGGATGACGACGTTGCGCAGGATGATGATCGACCAGCGCTCGGCGAGGAGCTCCGAGGCTCGAGCGATGGGGCAGTACTGCCCGTAGCTGCGCACCAGCCCAGCCTGACACCCGCGGAAGCGTCGCACGAGTTCAGTTCTTGAACTGGCCGAGGTCACCGAAGAACGAGACAGTCAGGTCGATGAGTGAAACGACTGATGACCGAGGAGTGGTCATGAGTTCCTCGACCTGCCGCGTCGGCGTCGCGACGTTCCTCGCCGCCGTCGGACTGCCGGCGACGGTCGCCGTCGCCGACTCGTTGAGCGAGGCCACGTCGCTGAGCTGTGGCTCGGTGATCACCACCGACGTCCGCCTTGACGCGGACCTCGTCGACTGCCCTGCGGCGGGCCTCGTCGTCGGCGCAACCGGGATCACCATCGACCTCAACGGTCACGTCATCGACGGCACCGGTTCGGGCGTGGGGATCGACAACAACGGCCGTCACGACGACATCCGCATCACCGGTGGCCGCGTCACCGGCTTCAGCCAAGGTGTCGACCTGCTGGAGACGAGCGGTGCGCAGGTGGATCGGATGACGTTCGAGGCCAACGCCATCGGCGTGTCGATCAGCAACTCGGACCACGTCATCGTCGACCGTGTCGACGCGGTGGCCAACGAGTTCACCGGCATGTCGTTCTCGTTCAGTGAGCACCTCATCGTGACGCGCAACACCATCAACGGCAGCGGATTCGGCGGGATCTTCGACGACTTCTCGATGGGCAATCGCTATGACCGCAACACGTTCACCAACAACCGGTTCTTCGGCCTCCGGTTGGAGCTCGTTGAGCAAGCCGTGCTCACCAGGAACACGGCCAATGGCAACGAGTACGACGGCATCCGTCTCGGGTTCTGGACGACCGACACGGTGCTCCAGCGCAACCGCGCCGTCGAGAACGGCGTCGACGGGTTCGTCATCGAAGAGCCTGGCAACACACTCCGACGCAACGAGGCGTTCGACAACGGGGGCGTCGGCATCGCTGCACCAGCAGGCACGATCGACGGTGGCCGCAACCGAGCGGCCGGCAACGCCGGCGGTGACTGCACGGGTGTGGCCTGCGGGTGATCACGGTCCGGTAAGCCGCGGGAATCGCGCGCGTCTCCCGGACGAACTCCGACACACCGCCTCTCCTGGACGCCGGAGGCCCAGTGCTAGGAAAGACCTTCCTGACGACGGGAGGATGGTGGCGACGATGGACACGGTCGGGGAGGTCGGCAGCATCCTCGCTGACGCGGCCGAGAAAGCGGGACTCGACGACTTTGGCGAGACCTGGTTCCTCGGCCCGCTGAGCGCGTTCGCCGCCGATCTCGAGCAGCCCAACCTCACCGAGTTCGGGCGCCGGTTCCTGCGATCGCGAGCGGTGTTCGACCTCGTGCGACGCTTGCGTGTTCTCGAGACGCTGCGGCAACACCCGGAGATCGCCGCGGTACCGATCCCGCCGATCGTGTACGTCACCGGCCTCGAGCGAAGCGGGACAACGTTGCTCCACAACCTGCTCGCCCTCCATCGAGACGCACGAGTGCTGCGCCGGTGGGAACTCTTGGAACCCGTGCCGCCGCCGGAGACGGCGACCTACGACACCGATGCCCGCATCGCCCGCGTGCAAGCGCAGTCCGACATCCTCCGCGGGTCGCTGCTCGAACACATGCACTGGGTCGAACGCGACAGACCCCGAGGAGTGCGTGTGCGGGTTCATCGACTCGGTGTCGATGCTCGCCTGGGCCGCGGGCCCGTGCCTGCCCACGTGGTGGCGGTTCCTCACCGAGGAGGACCTCTGTCCTGCGTTCGAGAACTACCGACGCGTGGTCCAACTGCTCCTGTGGAAGCACCCCGTGGAGCCCGGCGGGTTCCTCGTGCTCAAGGCACCCCAGATCTCACGTCAGGTCGCGCAGTTCGCCGAGGTCTTCCCCGAAGCGAGGTTCGTGATCACGGATCGTGACCCGTACCGTTGCATCGTGTCGTTGGCCGTGCTGGGCCACGCCATCGTCGACTGGTTCTGCCAGATGAACCCGCTGACCGACGACGGGCGCCGTTCCAAGATCACCAGCGACGACGTGCCCAGCAAGCTGGCCAGCATCGCAGCCTTCACGACCGATGCACCGTCACGGGCGATGCACGTCTCGTACCCGCAGCTCGTCCGCGCTCCCGTCGACGTCGTCCAACAGGCGCTGGAAGCCAACGCCGCCGACGACGAGCTGTCCGCCAAGGTGGTCGCCTACCTCGAACGCCAGCAGGCAGGCGAACGGGCCGCGCCGCCGGCAGCCCTCGATCCGATGGGCTACGACCAGGCTGTCGTATGGGGTGACCCGGTCATCAGGTCGTACTGCGAACGGTTCGGCATCGAACCCGAGCGGACCCGCCTGACCGGCGCCGCTCCAGCGTCGTGACGCCACAATCAGGCGTAGAAGCAACGATCCTCCATCCCGGCCGCCATCCACCGCGCACAGAGGTCGCACGCCGAATATCGACCGGATCGCCTCGGCGGGGGCGCGGTTCACAGATTTCTACGCCCAAGCCAGTTGCACGGCGGGTCGGGCGGCGACGATCGCAGACCAGTTGCCGATGCGCACCGGTATGACTGCGGTTGGTCTGCCTGGGGCCGTCAACGCCCAAGACATGCTCGCGTCGGCGCTCCACGCCGCAGCCCGAGGAGTCGGCAACAGCTGGTCGGTGAGGGGCTCCCGACCGATCCACGGGTCGGCGTCGCGGTGTGATGGCGATGGCCCGGCGGCGGCCCGGACCCTGCATCGACGAGGAAGGCCAGCGCGCGACCGAACGTCCAGCGTGACATTCGGTCGCGAGAGCACTCATGCGGAAGCGGGGGCCGGCGCGCTGAACCGGCGCCGGAAAAAGTCGCGAGGTCCGACCTCCGGGTCAGCGCCGAGCGCCGAGTAAGGCGCGCGGGCAGCCCCTCACCGTGACGGCGGCCATGCGTCCGATCGGCAGATAGGACGCTCACCGCGCCTGGACGATGGTCTCGACTGCTCGCGGATCGCGAGCAGCCGTGATAGCGCATCGGGGCATCGGTGGAGTACTCGAAGCTCGCCTCAGTTCATACGTGGAACTTGTCACGGCCAGAGTGAACGGGCTAAGCGTTAGCGAAGCGCCTCGATCGGACGCCCAAGTACACCGCGCATTCGACGGCGAGAGCCATCCATATGGCACATTTGTTGTCGGATCAGGGCGATTGGATGGCGCCCTGGACGACACGGAAGGTTGTGAGGCCTTCGTTCGCCGTGCGGCTCTCGACCGCCGGATTGCCGCGGTTGCTGCTTTCGTAGAGGCGGTTCAGTGGGTCGGCGATTGATCGCAGGACGTACAGTCCGTCGGCGAGGCCGGTGCTTTCGAGGACGACCCATTGGTCGGCCAGGTGCCACCCGTACGTGTCGCCCCAGCCGACGGACAAGCCTTGAGTGGTCCGGCCGCACGTGTCGTACGCCGCGGACGCCGGGGTTCCGGGAAGGTTGGCATCGACACGGTCGGTATCCATGAGACAGAACGTGGTCTTGGTCCCTTGCCCACGCAGAGCTGCGTGCTCGGTGCCAGTCGGCCGTCCGTTGGCGACCCATTGATCCCATTCCGCCGCGGGCCAGAGCTGGTACTCGGCGAAGTCCTCGAAGTGGAAGTGGTTGTGGGCGGGATGGAAGACGAAGTCGCCGACGTGGCGTTGGTCGTACTGTCCGCTCGCACTCGAGTTGGAGTAGATCCGCTGGGAGACCTGGCTCTTCTTCGACTGACGGTCGGTCTTGGCGACCAGGTGCAGCGGTCCCCTGCCCGCGTTCCACACCGTGTTCGAAAATCGCAGCACCGGTCGAACGACACCATCGATCGAAGCAGTGTCGAATCTCAGCTCACGGGGCGCCTGTGTGCGCAGATCCGGGTACTGCGGGTTGCCCGGCGCCGCCCGGGCAGCAGCCCCCGTCATCAGCAGAGCAGCCAGCAGTGCGGCCGCGGCGAAGGCCTGCCAGCGGTACCAACTGCCGGGGTGGAGCAACCGAACGGTCGCAGGAGATGAATGTGTGCGCGCCATGGCCGACCTCACGTTCTAAATCCGGTGTGCCGCTCGTTGCCCGCCCGAGATGTCTCGGGCGGGCAACGCGGCGTGACACGGTCGAAGTAGCAGGACTAGAGAACGCAGACCTGCGGCTGGCCCAGGAACTTGTAGCAGTCCCCATGATGTGAGGTGTGCGGAGTGAACGCGGAGACGCTCGGCTCGTTCAGGACGAAGTTCGTTCCGCCTGTGAAGTGACACAACGAGACCTTGTTGGCGTTGGCGGGGTCCGCGAGTTGGATATCGAAGCACGGCGACTTCACCGGCGGCGGCGGATCCTTCTCTCCTGCCAGGGCCACGCCGGGTATCGCCAGCGCCCCGATCGCAGCACTCGCCGCGAGCATCGTGAGCTTTCTCTTCATCATTGAGTTCTCCCTCAATTTCGTGTGCAGCCATCCCCCGTGAGATACGAAAGGACGCTGACTGACTGTTGTTTGGTTGGCGGGAGGCTCGTTCCCGACCAGGAAATTGCTCGCACGCCAACGAGCGGGGTTCGCTCACCACCCGGCAATCGTCCACGACGGCAGCAGGTTCGTTAGTGACCCGCCAACTCCGCGCGAAAACGCAGAATTAGCTACCGATCCGCCCGTTGCCCGCTCGCCCGCTCGCCTCCCTCCGGACGAAAACCCGGCTGGGCTCTCGTCCACCGTCCATGCCTGTGCATCAGATGGTGGCGGCACTATAGCCACAAGGGTTCGGCGATCGCAAGGCAGCGTCGACGAATTTGATCGGACCGGCCGGAGCGGCCTCTATATCATCCTCGAGCCACCTCACCCGAACCCGACAGGTCATCCCACGCCACTGCGGCCACGCACGCGCGATGCGCGACCGGTCTCTGCGCTGCCTTTCACGGCGCGACATATTGCCCGTTGCGGCGCGCCGACAGGGAGTCAGGCGATCACGACGGAGCCGCTCCGATCGACGGTGCGGCGCTGCCCTTGACTGGGACGCCGTGGGCTCGTTGGGGGCCCGGCTCGCCGACGTCATCGACTGGAAGCGACGCCGAATGTCGCGGCGCGCCGTTCGGTGCGGACGAGCCGACAGCGACCACACAGCGATCTGGTCGGCACGGCTGCAGGCGTACGAGCGGTGCGGCGCGGAACGCCGAATCTGGAGCGCTCGCGACAGCAAGCAATCGGCGGCGCCGCCGGTCATCGACGCGACATCGAGTGATCCGTAGGGGACACCTGCGCACGGTGTTATCCCCCGCCGTTCTCGGGAGTCGGATCAGCAGTCGTGACAGCTCGCAAACCTTGGTGCGGAGGCTGACTCGCTGCCTCTGGTGATCGTCAGCGTCACCTTCGCTGGACTGCGGCGGCGAGCTCTGGGTTTGACGGTCTGTGAGGCAAGCCAGTGCGTGGACGCGACCATCCCGAGGGTGCCGCGGAGCTCTGGGCGTGTCGTGAAGGTCAGGGACGCACCACGAAGTACGCGTTGAACGGGTCATGGTCGAGCAGGTGCACCTCGACCGACGAGAAGCCGGCCTCCGCGAGCAGCTGTCGCGCCTTCTGCTCGCCCCACATCGCGCCGAGCCCGTCGCCGCCCTGGGCAAGCGACACGGTCATGCAGTGCATCGTCGAGATCATGTACAGGAGCGGGCCGCCCGGGTGGTCGATGTTCTCGTGGTGGTGGCTCGACCCCTGGATGTCCTGCATGAGGTACGTCCCCCCGAGCTTCAGCGTCCGACGGATCCCCGTGAGCAGTGCGAGTGGCTTCGCCTGGTCGTGCACCGCGTCGAACGTGGTGACGAAGTCGGATGCCTCGGGCTCGGCGTCCGTTTCGAACGTGCTCAGGTCGCGCTGCTCGAACGAGACGTTCTCGAGCCCGCGCTCGGCCGCCTGCACGCGCGCGAACTCGATCGCCTCGTTCGAGAGGTCGTAGCCGCGGAACGTGCTCGCAGGGAAGCGCTCGGCGAGCTGGAGGAGCGCCCGGCCGCGACCGCAACCGAGATCGAGCAGCGAAGCGCCTTCCTCGAGGCGTTCGGCCATGCCGGGGACGAGAGGGAGGATGTGCGAGTCGAGCACGGAGAGGACCGTCTGGGCGCTCTCCTCGGCCATGACCTCGTGGAAGCGCGCGTACCGCTCGTACGGCACACCCCCTCCATTCCGGAAGCACTCGACGATGTCGTCCTCGACGGTCGACAGCGACGTGATCCATTGCGCCTCGACGGCGAGGTTGTCCGGCGACGCCGCGCGGGTGAGCCAGGCGGCATGCTCGGGTGGCAACGAGTAGCGGCCGGTCCCGGGGTCGAGCTCGACGATCCGTCCGGCGGTCATCGCTCCCAGCCACTCGCGTACGTAGCGCTCGTCGAGCCCGGCCGCCTCGGCGAGCCCGCTGCTCGTCGCGCCGTCGAGCTCTGCGAGCGCGTCGAAGAGCCCGGTCCGGTGCCCGACCGACGCCATCACCATCAGGGCACCGCCGTTGAGCATGTCGAGCATGCGCCCGGCGAACGCCTCGGCCCGTTCCGCGTCGAAAGTCGTCGCTGTCATTGCCTCGCACCCCTCAGTCGCCTGCGGAGGGAAGGCTAACGAGCGAGAGCTCTAGCGACGTCCACGCGTCCGAAAGCGCTGATCCGCCGCGCTCGCAGCAAGTACTCGACTCCTCACATTCCGGCCCTGGCTGTCGCTCCGAACGACGGCTCGGCGCTCGCCGGGGTTGATGACCGGCGTCCTCATGGGCACCACCGTGGACCCGACTCCCGGTCCGCGCGCCGGTACCGAACGTGCGGTGCGCTTGTCCGGGTGTGACGCGACGATCCCGACCTGGCGCGTCCTTAATGCCAGTGATGTGCATCGCTGAGTTGTCTGTGTCGACGGTGACCTCGTTCAGTTGGACTGCGCGACGTCTTTGATGACGGCCGGGCTGGACATCGTGCGCCCTCACGCCGCCCTTCGCAGGTGTTCACCGGCGGTGAGCAGGTCGTTCGGCAATGGATGGGGGGTGGCGCACCCCCTTGCGTCTCCTCCGCGAAACCCCTGGTCAGCATGCGTTACGTGATGAACGGGGGGATCTGCCGCCCTCGGCGAAGTCTGCATAGCACCTGGTAGATAGGTGTTTTCGGACTCGGTGGAGCTGGGGGGAATCGAACCACCATCCGTCCGACCCCGCTGTGCCTGCTCAGAGGCTTGCGGCCCTGCTCAGGCGTGGTTTTTCGGGTGACTTTCGATGACTGGAGTGACCAGGAATGACCGGTGTGACCCGTCGTTTTCCCGTCCGATCCGTCCGTTTTCCGTCCTGAAACCAGGGACGACGCCGATGCCTGTTTCTCATCATTCCATCGTCCATCAGTGGCCTCACGGATCACCACCCGACCTCCGCGGCCACGTTGATCTGCCCACTGGCGGGCCACCAGCGATCCGCGAGCAGCAATCGCCCGCAGCGATGGAACGTTTGACGGCACGGGGGTGTCCGAAGAACTGGCGTTCCGGGCGCCGGGCCGGAGGCGTGTCACCGTTGCTTCCGGACTGTGAGTCGACGTCGTTCTGTGTGACCTCGAGGTTGAGCCTGGTCCCGCCGCCGTTGCCCTTCTGCCGCTGTCGCAAGCGCGAGTGCCCAGCGCCCAGCCGTCGATCGGAGCGGGGTCCGGCGTGATCGACTGACTCGCCGTCCTTGCTCCGTGCCCGGCATTCTGCGCTATCTCATGGCGCTACGGTGCGTTGGTGCCCGACGCGTCGGCGCTCGCCACTTCAAGTTGAGCTCGATGCCCTCCGCACGCTGGAGCAACGGGTCCGATCACCCGACCGGAGAGGAGTTCGTCATGGCGTCAATTTCCGAGCGGGAGAACCGGGAGATCGAGGCGGCCAACGCCTCTGGCAACACCCCGGTCGTCTTCATCCACGGCCTCTGGGTGCTGCCGAGCAGCTGGGCCAACTGGGCGGACTTCTTCGAGCAGGCCGGCTACGCGCCGCTGACGCCGGACTGGCCAGACGATCCGGCCACGGTTGAAGAGGCCCGGGCGAACCCGGACGTCCTCGCCAAGAAGACCTTGAAGCAGATCGCCGATCACACGACCGAGATCATCAATGCCTTGGACAAGAAGCCAGCGGTCATGGGGCACTCGACCGGGGGCTTGCTGGCGCAGATGCTCGCGGGCCGGGGCCTCTCGGCGGCCACGGTGGCGATCGACCCCGGGCCCTTCCGCGGCGTTCTGCCTCTGCCGGTCTCCGCGCTCAAGGTGGCGGGCCCGTTCCTGGTAAATCCGCTCACGCGCGGCCGCGCGATCACGCTCACGTTCGACCAGTTCAAGTACGGCTGGGCGAACGCGCTGGACGAGAAGGAGGCGAAGGAGCTCTACGACACGTTCCACGTCGCCGGCTCCGGGATCGCTCTGGCGCAGATGGGCAACGCGAACCTCAACCCGTGGACGGAGGCGAAGGTGAACACGAAGAACCCCGACCGCGGTCCCCTGCTGATCATCGAGGGCGAGAAGGACCACACGGTGCCGTGGGCGATGGCGAACGCCGCCTACAAGCGGCAGCGGCGCAACCCCGCCGTGACGGAGATCGTGAAGATCCCGAACCGAGGCCACGCCCTCACGATCGACCACGGCTGGCGCGAGGTCGCCCAGACGGCGCTCGACTTCGTCAAGCGGTTCGCCTAGATCTTCCAGTTCTCCTGAAGTCCAGCCGCACACATAGCTGCTCGCTCGGCGCTCTCGCGCAGCCTGCCCAACCTCGGGCTGATCGCCCTACTTGTGGTCGCAGTCGCTCGTCCGAACCGAACGGCGCGCCGCAACATTCGGCGTCACTTCGAGAGCCCGATCACGCCGGTGCGCCGGGCCGACACCGCGCCCACGGCGGCCGAGTCAAGGGGAGCGCCGCACCGTCGTTCGGAGCGGGTGTCCCGAAGAGCCGCACGGACCGAGTTCTCGCGATCGCGAGCACTCGGCTGCGGGACACACGGCACTTATCGGATGCCCCGCGAGCCATCGCGACGCGCGGTTCCGGACGCGCGTTTGTGGATGCTCGTCCCGGTCCACTCAGGGCGTCTCGGACCGGAGCTTCGATCGCTGGTCGGCCGAGCATCACCCCCCTGGTGTCAAGCGTTCCCGTCGCGCGGTTCGAGAACGATCACCGGCGTCTCGGTCGACCGTCGGCCGGCATGGACCTCGATGTGTGGATCGACCGAGACCCAACGCTGCCACAGCCGATCGCGCTCTTGCCCGGCGGAAGAGCGTGCGCGCACCGGGCGCGGCTGTTGGCCAGCCAAGCGAACGACCGCGTTCGGGTCCGCCTTGAGGTTGAGCCACCACGATGGATCGCCCTCGTCGAAGCCGTTCATCGCCAGCGTGACGAGATTGGGACCGTCCTCGATGTAGCCGATGATGACGCGGCGCTCTTGCCCGGACCTCCGCCCGATGGTCGTGAGGCGCAGCGCTCCCCAGCCGCGCTTGTTCGACGTGGTCCACAGGAACCGGCCGCCACTGAGTCGATACAGCACGCGATGAACACGCCAGGCCGTGTGCACGAACCACTTCGGCGGGTGCTTCGGAGATCGAGTTGTCACATCGCTCAAGGCACTACCTCCCTTCGAGCAACGATTCCTTTCAACCAGCGCACAGCCGATTGGTACGCCCATAATCCCAGGCGCTGCGCGTTCGCCAACGCCGGCTCGCCGATGCCGATCGACGCGGGGCGCGGGCGTGTCGGCATCGGCGAGGAGCAAGCTCGCCAGCATCGATGCGATGGCCCGGCGATCGCCGAACCGGTTCAACTCCGGGTGAGCGCCTCGATCCGTGTGACCGCGTCGCGAGCGTCTGGCATTTCGTGGATCTCGGTCTGGATGCGTTCGGCGGAACGCCGGTAGATCGCATCGTCGAGCACGGCGCGCACCGCGTCGCGTACGGCGTCGACCGTCAGGTCGTCCTTGAGGAGTTGCAGACCGGCGCCCGCAGTGACGATGCGCTCGGCGTTGTCGTACTGGTCGGCTCCCTGCGGGAGGACCAGGAGGGGAACACCGAAAGCGAGCGCCCCGAGGGTCGTTCCCGATCCTCCGTGGGTGATCACGGCGTCGCAGCGTGGCAGTAGCACACCTTGGTGGATGTATTCGTGTATGAGCACGTCGTCGGGTTGGGGTCCCAGACTGGCCGGATCGTTGTGGCGGCCGACGGTGACGATGAGGGCGATGTCCTCGTCGCGAACTGCGTCGATCACCGTCCGGAAGACGTCGAGGTTGCGGTTCCATACTGTTCCCATCGTCAGGTAGACGATGGCGGCCGAGTCGAGCCGATCGAGACAGTCTGGTGGGTCGACATCCGTGTGTTCCGCGGCGGCAGGCCGAAGTCGCTGCACCGCAGCAACTGCTGCGATCTCCGGCGACTGCAACGACGGCGGGCACGTGTCGACGTACAAGTAGCGGAACAGGCCGGCCGCGGGATGCGGTTGCAGTCCCGAGCCCGCCAGTGCGGAGCTGCTGCCTCGCCGGCCGCCCGCAGCAGTGACGACCCGATCAGCGACCCGTAGCTGACGTCGACGTAGGGGATCCCGTGGGCGGTGGCGACGAGCGGCGCGGCGACTCGGCGACCTCGTGGACGATGAGGTCGGGTTGCCAAGTGTCGATGGTCGAATCGAGGTCGTCGGCGCGTGGCACGAGCTCGAGGTTGGCGAAGTTCTCGGTGAGGAAGAAGTGCCGCTGGGCGGCGCCCGACCGCTGACGATGCCCGAACCCGGGACGCCCATGCTGCGGAGAGTCGCTGATTCAGGTGACGCGATGCCGTCGGAGGAAGGTCTGCGACTTGCCTCGGCGACGGGGCTCGCAGAACGCCCGCCGTTGCGCGCACGCCGAGGGTGAGTCGGTGTGCCAACTCGTCGGCGACTTCGCACCGCCATCGGCCGCACAGGGCACCGTAGCGAGCTCGGCCACTGCGCGGCGGAGCGCATCCCGGCGATGTCGCTGGTGTGCAGGGGCTTGCTGGCGATTTTTCGGTGATCGTTGCCTTCTCGGCTGCGTCGAAGACGCCTGCGATGAGCTTCACTTGGTCACTCGGCGAGGAAGTTCGTCACCAGCTGGTTGAAGTCGTCTGGGCGTTCCAGTGGCAGCACGTGTGATGAACCGTCGCCTGTGACGAGTTCGAACCGGGCTCCGGGGATCCCGTCGGCTACCTCACGGGCGACCCACGGCGGTGTCAGCAGATCTTGCTCACCGACGATCACCATCGTCGGGGCTGTGATCCCGCCGAGCCGATCGAGGGCGTCGAACTGCAGGTACGCCTGAGCCTGGCGATCGTAGGCCTCCGGCTCGACCGGGTTGGGATTGCTGGCCAGCAACGTGATCGTGTCCTGCACTGCCTGTTGGTTGCGCAGGAAGGTCGAGGAGAACAGCCAGGTGAACTGCTGCGCGCCGAACACCGCTCCGCCGGGGTCGTTTGCCTTGACCCAGTTCCAGATGGAGATCGGGTCGACGGCGCTGCGAGCGGGCGCTGCACCCGGTCCTGCGAGTACCAGCCGATCGAGACGATCCGCATGCCGCAGCGCGAACTCCATCCCGATCATCGCGCCCATCGACAGGCCCAGCAGATGGGTGCGTTGGATCTCGAGCGCGTCGAGCAGACCGGCGACGTCGTCAGCCATGTCGGCGATGGTGTACGAGTGATCGGTTCGGGAGCTGCGCCCGGCATCGCGGTTGTCGAGGAGGACGACACCGAATCGGGTGGAGAGTTCGGGGACTTGTTGCAGCGTCCACAGCGACGAGTCGTATCCGATCCCCATCACCAGGACGAGCGGGGGGCCATGTCCGTGGATCTCGTAGAACAGCTCCTGCCCGTTGGTGTGGACGGTTCCTGATCGCGGGACGTGGTTGATGTTCGCGGACGTCGGGTCCTGGACCGATGCGGCGGTTGCGCTGTTCATGAGTTCTCCTCGGGAGTGTCTTGCTGGTTCGGGGATGTCGTGGTCTCCATGACAGGTGCGTGAGCGAGACTGTTACGGCGGTAACCCTGACGGTTACGTTCGGCGCCGGTTGATCCCGGTTCCGATCGGTCACGGATTCGGGAGGCGCGCGATAAGCGATGCCGCTGGTCTTGGCTCGTCGAGCGTGTACGTGACGCGTTCGCCCAGGGAGACTGGCGGCAGGCGTTCGACCTGCTCATGGAGGCGGACGCGGACGACCTTCTGGTCCCCACCGATCTGCCGGTGCATGGTGAAGTCGTCTACGCGGCCGGCCATCTCGATCTGACCGTCGAGGCGTGGGACCGCGCCCACGCCGACTGCATGCAGGCCGGTGATCGGGAGGAGCGGCGGTGGCGAGTCGGTGTCCGACGAATCGCCCAGTCGGACACGACCAGGGCCTTCATTGCCCCCACCTTGAAGGCTTGCGGCTGATGCCGCGCGCTCGGGCCGAAGGATCAGGCAGTGGAAGAACGTTCAAATCGTCTCATGCGGTGCTCAGACCAGCTCGCACACTTCGCCTTGATGTAGGCGTTGGACCGCCCCGACCGGTACCGGCTGTCTCGGCTTTTGGATCACGACGCCCTCGGGCGGCAGCTGTTCGCTAGCACGCCAGTAGGACCTCGACGTCCACGCCGGCGAAGCTCGGCACGATGGGGAGCACTCCGTCGGCGAGTAGCGCGACGTGCTCGAGGAGCCGCCGGCGCTCCTGGTGGGCTGGGCCATGACGCTGACCCCGTTGCATCCGACGACGTCGAACGCGACGAAGGCGAGCGCGTCGTGGCGTCGTCGGGACGCCACGGCGCCGGCGCGGTTGGAGAACTCCGCCGGCCGTCCGGCGGCGCTGATGATCTCGCCGTCCAGCACGAGCTCGCACCCGAGCCGGTTCAACGTTCGCAGCTCGGGAAGCGGCCTGCGCCGTGTCGCGCTGGATGCGACCGCTTGTTGGCTAGGTGGTCGTCAGCTTGGCGAGGATGTGGTCCATGACGGGTGTGTGCTCGGCCTGGGGGCTGAACAGGATCAGCTCGGCGTCGCGGTCGACTCGAACGCTGTGGCCAGGGGGCCAGTGGAAGACGTCGCCTGTGGTGCAGTGTTCGGTGGTGCCGTCGCTGTAGGTGACGACGACGTCGCCGGTGATGATGTAGCCCCAGTGGGCGGCTTGGCAGGCGTCGCCTTTGAGTCCCTTGAGGAGCGGCGCCAGGTCCGTTCCGGCGCTCATCGTGAAGTACTCGGCTCCGATGGCGCCGGAGGCGATGCCGAAGTCGGGGATCTGGCGGGCGATGGCGCCGGGCGTGTTGATCTTGACCGGGATGTCGTTCTTGGAGAGGTGCATGGGTCTGTCCTTTCGGTGGTTGAGCAGAGTGCTGTGTGGGCGGCGGCTCGTTCAGAGGGAACGGCCGCTGAACGCGACGAGGCGTTCCAGCTGGCTGGCGTCTGCGGGGGCGGTGGTCGCTTCCTTGAACGTGTCGCCGTCGCGCATCTCGGAGGTCAGGGCGCCACGGGCGAACTCGTCGACCGCTGCGACCACGGCGGGTGGCAGCTCGTAGTCCAGCCCGGTGGCCGAGGCGAGATCCCAGCCGTGGATCAGGCCGTCGAACGCCACGAACCGGGCGAATGTCGAGCCGGGCATCTCACCGACGGGCGCGGAGATGGTGCGTTCCATCGCGCCGGGGGACTTGACGGCGTCGAGCAGGTCGTCCATCGCCTTGCGGAACTCGGCGGCCGGTACCCAGCCATAGACAGCCGGCGCGTGGATCTCCGGGGCTTGCTCGCCTCGGAACGAGTAGGCGAACGAACCGCCGAGCACGATCATGTGATCGAGCACGTCGTGCACGTCGAACGTCGCTGCACGGCGTCGAGTTGTGGAGCTGTGTGGGTCCGATGCGGTCGACCATCGCGCTGAGGGTCGGCAGGATGTAGGTGAGCTGTTCGGTGGGTTCCATGAACTTGCCTTTCGACGGGTCGTTGTCGGCTGAGCGCTGCGGCGAACCGGGGCGACATCGAAGAGGCGTGACAAGTGGTGTCACAATGCGACAGTGGCCGGAGTTCCAGCGCGGGGTGGGGCGAGACGGCGGAACTCGTCGGGAGGATCGGGCCGATGAGCGGCCTCGATCCGCTCGACGAGGCGCGGGCGGCGGTCGAACGAAGAGATTGGCAACTCGCGCTCGAGGTGCTCGCCGCCAGCGGATCCGAGGCGAGCGGTGCCGAGGGTTTCGAGCTTCGAGCGCGGGCGGCCTACGGCAACGGAGACTTCGAAGCGGCGGTGTCTGCGTGGGAGGACCTGCACTCGCTGCTCGTCGCGGCAGGCGACGACATCGGCGCGGCGAGGGCTGCGGCGATGACAGCGATGTACCTGATGATGGACACGGGGCTGATGGCGCCCGTGCGCGGGTGGCTACGGCGCGCCGAGCGGCTGCTGGAGGGGCATGGCGAGGCCCCCGCCCACGCGGTGATCGCGATGGTTCGCACCTACGAGCGTGTCATGTGCGGCGACATCGATGGGGCGCGCACGCAGTCGGCGTTGGCGATCGAGCTCGGAGGCCGCCTCGGGGTGGAGCCGGCGGTCGTGATCGGGCGGGTCGCCGCCGCCCGGGTGAAGATCTTTGACGGCCACGTCGATGAGGGACTCGACCTGCTCGACGAGGTCGGTGCGCTGTTGATGTCGGGCGATGTCGACGCGCTGACGACGGGGATGATGTACTGCGAGTTGATCTGCGCGGCGCAGGGACTCGCACTTCACGACCGGGCCAGCGAGTGGACCGAAGTGATGGACCGCTGGCGGCATGGTGTCGCGTTCGGTGGTATCAACGGCCGATGCCGTGTCCACCGTGCTGAGCTTCTCCGAGTCACCGGACCCTGCGACCTCGCCGAGGAAGAAGCACTCGCGGCCTGTGACGAACTGCGCCCATGGATGCGCCGCGAGTTCGGCTGGCCGCTGGCGGAACTCGGCAACATCCGGTTACGCAGGGGCGACCTGGCCGGGGCCGAGGAAGCGTACGTCGCAGCCCACGAGCACGCCTGGTCACCCTTTCCTGGGCTGGCCTTGTTGCGATTGGAGCAGGGTGACGTCGAGTCGGCATCGACGTTCATCGCCGACGCGATTGCGCATCCGTTCAACATTCCCTCGAAGGAACGGCCTCCGTTCGGCGACCTGCGTCTGGCCCCGCTGCTCGATGCACAAGCCGAGATCGCCGCCGCCGCGGGTGATGTCGACACCGCTCGACGGGCGGCCGACGCGCTGCAGTCGATCGCGGACTCGTACTCGAGCCGTTCCCTTCGTGCATGCGCTGCGCTGGCGACGGCCCGGGCGGCGCTGATCAGTGGCGACCTCGGGCAGGCGATCGATGGGTGTGGAACGGCCATCGCCGCATGGGCCGCCATCGGTGCACCGTTCGAGACAGCCCGGGCGCGCATGGTGCTCGGCGAAGCGCATCACCGATCGGGCAACGTCGATCGGGCACGAATGGAGTGGCGGGCAGCCCGAGAAGCATTCGAAGCCTTCGGTGCGTTGCGCTGGGCCGAGCAAGCAGAACATCTCCTCACCGGAGCACCTCCCATCCCGACTCCGTCCCCGAGCAGGGTGGCGACGGCGACATTCAGATGCGACGGCGACACGAGGACCATCTGCTTCGGAGAACTCACCGTACTCATGCGTGACCTCAAGGGATTTCGCTACGTCGAACGGTTGCTTGCCGACCCCGGTCGAGAGTTCCACGTGCTCGACCTCGTGGCTGTGGAGAGGGGCACACTCCCAACCGGTACCACCGTCCACCACGGCTTGGACGCCGTGGCCGAAGGCATCGGAGCGGGCCTCCCCATCATCGATGACGAGGCGCGCGACGCCTACCGCCGCCGCTTGGCTGATGTCGACGATGACATCGAGGAGGCCACCCGGACGAACGACATCGGTCGTTGCGAGCTCGCACAGCGCGACCGGGACTACCTGGTGGCCGAGCTGGCGCGAGCCGTCGGGCTCGGAGGACGTCACCGATCAGTCGGCGGCACTGCCGAGCGCGCCCGCACCAGCGTGACTCGGTCACTCCGCTACGCGCTGGGGCGGTTGGCCCCGCATCACCCGGCACTCGCGGCCCACCTCGAGCAGAGCGTGCACACCGGGACCTACTGCGTCTACACCCCCGACCCACTCGCGCCGATCCGCTGGCACATCTGACGTCGCGAAGGTCAGAACCGTTCCTGCGAGAGTGCGGTGATGGGTGTTGTGACGCTTCGTGACCGACGTGGGTCTCACTCGCCGAGTTCGAGTTGTCGCCGGGGACACCGATGCCTTGTGCCGGGCGTACCCGCCTGACCACCCCGACCACGAACCCGGCGATGCGGACCCCCGCGCGGCGGCGAGCACCATCGACTCCTACCTCCGCGGCGAACAGGTCGGTGCCTGAATCCCGGACGCATCGTTGGAGGCTGCCGATCCAGCGCGTCGCGTAGTCAGAGCGATCGTGATCTCGGAGGTCGATGCGAACCTCGCCTTCACGGGAGGCCATGGATCACCGACGTCTTCGTCGATCCAAAGTTCGCCGGGCTCGGCATCGGAAGGCAATTCGTCGCGCAGGCTGCAACGCGTCTGGCGACACAGGGCCGGGCGACGCTGGGCTTGGCGGTCACGGCGAGCAGCCCGGCCAGACGGCTCTACGAGCGAACGGGCTTCCTCGATCCGTCCTCAGCCCGGCGACGTGCCACTGACCTGCGACTTCCCGCCGCTCCCGTACGTCCTGGGGGAACGGTGCCCCGTCCATCCTGATCGTGAAACCCCTGGTCAGCGGGCTGCTGGAGTGTCCGGCGGAATCCGCCGCCCTCGTCGAAGTCTGCAAAGCACCTGGTAGATGGGCAATTTTGGGCGCTGTGGAGCTGGGGGGAATCGAACCGTCAGCCGTTCGTTTCCGTTGGACCTGGTCAGCGCATGTGATGCCAGGTCAGAGGCGGTTTTCGAGTATCCGTTGTTGACCGGGAGTGACCGTTGGTGACCGGTGTGACCCGTCTTTTCCCGTCCCATCCGTCCTTTTTCCGTCCTTCGACCAGGGATGGAAGCGGGGGTGCGCGTTGTCATGTTTCCATCGTCCACGGTTGACGTCACGGATCGCATCACATGTGGCGAATCGGTGGGCGAGAATCGATCGGCGACTCGCCGCAACGGTATTCGCGGCCGTCGTCGCAAGGCTGCCGCGCTCAGATCGCCGGATCCGCGAGCGCTACCCGACGCCGTCCGGAGCGCTCTCGACATCGACGTCGTAGCTCTGCGCTTGCGAGTCGGGGAGCGCGCGTTCGGAGCGGTCAGGGGGTGGCCCATGGCGGAACGCCATGGGGGATGGTCTCCTTTAGGAAGGCGTGAAGCGAGGATGCAAGCGTGAAGGTGTCTGGGCGCGAGCGGTCGCCCGGTGGATCTCGGTCGTGGGTGGCCATCCGCGAAGGCCGCGCGCGGTCGAAAGGCGCGCCTCGGGTCAGGGTTGGCTGCGGTCGATGACCTTCGCGGAGCGGTTGATGAGCCATCGGTGCTCCGCGATGGCGCCGACGGACAGAACGACGATCGCCACGGGTATCCACGGGCTGACGCTGTCGTCGCCTGTCATCACGAGCGCGATGGTCGCAATCGTGACCGCCACCATCGCGGCGACAACGACCACGACGCTTCGACGCAGGTGGTGGTGGATGGTCTCGACGATTGTCAGTACGACGGGGTCATCGATCCTGCTGCCGCGAAGCAGGGAGCGATAGGTCGCCCATCGCCGCTTGCGGTCGAGTCCGACGAATGCGACTGACTGGGAGTCTTCGGGCCGACGCTGCCACTTCGTCCAGGAGTAGGAGATCGCCACGACACACGCGATTGCCGATCGGGATCATGCCGGCGAGGCTGCGGTCGTCGTTGATCTTCATCAGCACGAAAGGAATCGGCAGGAAGGCGATGATCATGATCAACAGCGCTCGACGCCGTCCGCGAGTCGCGAGCGCTTGAAGCTCGGTGTCACGTTGCGCGAGGTGTTCGAACTGCTTGTCACTGTCCACTGCTGACCTCCAGGTCGGCGATTGCCTTGGCGGCGGTGTCGAGGATGCGCTCGACGGCGGCGCGGTCGACACGACCGCTGAACTTGCTCACGCGTGCTGCGAAGCGGGCGACGACGGGCTGCAGGGAGACGTCGGGCGCGAGCGGGGCGCTCGTGCGCGACTCGACCCTGGTGAGCACGTCTCGTTGGTCGGCCAGCATCCGGCGACCCGAGGCGGTGACGCGGTAGGCGCCCTTTCCGCTGACGGGTTCCTGGGCGACGAGCTGCTCGGCGCGAAGCGCAGACAGGGCGGGGTACACGCTGCCGGGTGATGGCCGGTAGGCCGGGCCGTAGCGACGCTCGAGCTCACCCATCAGCTCGTAGCCGCCTTGCGAGCGGTCAGCGATGAGTGCGAGGAGGACGAGGGGCAGCTCGCCGGGCATGAAGAACTGGTTCCTGGTCGTAATACGAACTATAGGAGAACGTAGTACGAACGCAACCTGGTCCTTCGTCACTCGCGCACCGACCGGAACGAAAATTGATGGTCATGAGAGCCGAGCATTCGCCTAGGCGCTGACACTGCGCTGACCCGGCAGTGAGCTGGCGATCAACATCCCCGCTCGCGGAGCATCACGTTGCTCCGATCGAGAGGAGATGTCGCGCTGCCGGCATTAGCGATCGTTGCCCCGGGCACTTGATCAGGTCGCCGTGGAGACGATCTTCGCAGCCGCCCGTCAGAGCACCGCTTGGCACTCACAAGCGCAATGAGCTGATAGCCGGGGCCGCAACTGTCCTTCGGTCATCGGGCACGAGCGGTCGTGTTGAGGGCTGCTTCAAACTCGGTGGGGTCGAATGCGCGGAGAAGGTCTTGTCGCGTTGGGTGTGGATCTTGTCTTCGAACATGGAGGATTCCTTTCGTTGAGCTCCGTGAGGGAGCGGGCTCACGTGACGTCCCGTTGAAGGACGAACCGGGTTCCGGCGGCGACCGACGCATCTCGATCGACCAGGCCCCGGTCAAGCCGACTACGTGACGTCGCGACGTATCGTCCGGACGACGCCGGCGGCTAGCGGGACGGCCACCCAGAAGAGGACCGAGACTGAGATCTGCGGCAGGTGACCGCCCCATTGGTTCTCGAGCACCCAGTTCCAGTGTGGACATGTCGATCCAGTCAGCGACCAGCGTCGATGCGGTGCCGAGCAGCGCGAACGCGGCGGGGAGGGCGAAGGAGGCGGCGATGGCCGTCGCCGAGCTCTGCAGCAGCGCCCCGAGCGCGACGCCGGCGAGGACATTGAGGAGCACGAAGATCAGGTAGCCGGTGATGGCGCCGACGGTCAGGTTCGATTCCAGGGCGCGGCCCGAGGCCGACGCCAGTCCGAGGGCGGCGGCGGTGACCACCCCGCCGAAGACCGCACCACCACCACCCAATATCAGCGACGCCGCCAGCTTGGCGTTGACGACTCGGATGCGTCGCGGTTCCTGGGTGAACGTGGTGAAGGCGCTGCGTTGGCTCCATTCACCGGTGAACATCAGGATCGCCACCACCGGCAGGAGGATCACCTGCGCGAGGGCGGCAACGCCGAGGTAGCTCGTGTAGGTCTGATCGAAGCTCGTTGGGGCGAGGATCGGCGCCAGCATCATCGCTGCGGTCGACAGCGCCACGAGCGCGAGGAGCCAGCGGGCGGCACGGGTATCGGTGGCCTTGGCACATTCCACCCGGACAAGCCGTGGAAACGGGATAGGACTGAGGGCCGACGACGGTGCCGCCTCGATGCCGAAGATTCGGGGGGGAATGGTCATGGTCATGCTGCCGCCTCCTGGGGCGGAGCCGCCTTGGCGGCGGTGAGAGAGAAGAACAGTTGCTCCAGCCCGTTCGTCTCGGACCGACGCAACTCGGTGAGCAGTACCTGGTGGTCGCGGGCGACGCGCGCCACCACCTCGGTCGTGACCTGACCACCGGAGACGTCGACGGTGAGCACATCATCCGGCCCGGCGATGTATTCGATTCGCGCAGCTCGGAGCGCAGTGGCCAGTGCAGCGGGGTTGGGGCTGCGTACGAGGATGGTGGAGCTGGCAAGTAGATCGTCCAGCCGACCGGCGGCCACCACGGCACCGTTGGAGATGACGACGAGGTGATCGGCGGTGGCCTGCACCTCGTGGAGCAGGTGACTCGACAGCACAACGGTGCCGCCATGGTCGGCGAAGTCGCGCAGGAGTGTTCGCATCCAGGCGATGCCCTCGGGATCGAGCCCGTTCGCCGGTTCATCGAGGATCAGCGCAGCCGGTTCGCCGATGAGGGCTTGGGCGATGCCGAGGCGCTGGCGCATGCCAAGTGAGTAGGTCCCGACTCGTTTCTCCGCAGC
The DNA here is from genome assembly GCA_963827075.1 of uncultured Acidimicrobiia bacterium. GTDB lineage: Bacteria > Actinomycetota > Acidimicrobiia > Acidimicrobiales > Ilumatobacteraceae > JALZMG01. The sequence goes on from CAWGZN010000008.1 coordinate 392,260, forward strand.
ATCGGCGATCCCGACGAGGTCCAACAGGTGCTCGACCCGCCTCGTGTGAACTCCTGCCAGCCGCGCGGCGATCGTGAGGGTGGCCCGGCCACTGCGTCCGGGATGCATCGCAGACGCGTCGAGCAGGGTCCCGACCACGCGCGTCGGGTTGGGTAGCTCGACGAACGGTCGGCCGTCGATGGTCGCCGTGCCGCGATCGGGTCGCACCAGCCCGACGATCATCTTCAGTGTGGTGGACTTCCCGGCGCCGTTGGACCCGAGGAAACCGGTGATGGTGCCGGGTTCGCAGCGCAACGAGACGTCGCTGACGACCGGAACCTTGTTGTAGCTCTTGGTGAGAGCGGTTGTCGTGATCATGTGGCCAGCCTGAACCGCCTGGTGCGCGAGCGCATCGGGCGGACGGCCATGATCCGATGTCCGAAGGGACGCCCGGCCGCTGCCGACGTCTCGCCTTTCGTTGGTTGCAGTGTCGACTTTCGTCGATGTTGCAGCGCCTCCCAGAGCCCTACGCTGGGGTCATGTCCTGGTTGCGCAGATGGTGGGCCCAGACCGCTCCCACGGCGATACTGGGACCCAGCGAGCCGGCGCACCCCGACAACGTGGGGCCCAGGACTGCGCGTGACTGGTCCGTCGACGCAGGTGCGTTCGTCATCGCTGTCGGTCTCGGCGCCTTCATCCTGAGCGTTACGGTGGACGACACCGCCAATCGGATGTCCTCGGGGCAGGTGGCTACCGACGTCGCGTTGGGGGCCTTGTGCTGTCTGTCGCTGTGGTGGCGGCGGCGCTGGCCGTTCGGGGTGGCGCTGGTTTGCGTCCTGTTGGGCGCGTTTTCGACGTTTGGCACGGTGGCCGGCCTGCTCGCACTGTCGTCGCTGGCTGTCCACCGCCATGTCCGGCCCGCCTTGGTCGTCGCCGCGCTGTTCGTTCCGTCCGCTGTGGTGTGCTCGATCTGGCTCGGGCGGACCGATACCTGGTCGGTGATGCTGCCGACGGCGGCGCTTGCGGCCGCGGCAACCGGATGGGGCATGTTCGTCCGCGCCCGGCGTCAGCTCCTCTCCACCTTGCGCGACCGTGCCCAACGTGCCGAGGCCGATCAGCTCGTCCGCGCCGAGAGTGCGCGCCTGGCTGAGCGAACCCGCATCGCGCGGGAGATGCACGACGTGCTCGCCCACCGCATCTCCCTGGTGGCGCTGCACGCCGGTGCGCTCGAGGTCGCACTCGACCTGCCTCCCGCGCAGGTGCGGGAGAGCGCAGCGCTGTTGCGGTTGACGGCCCACCAAGCGCTGGAGGAGCTGCGGGACGTGATCGGCGTGCTGCGCGAGGAGCCGGGGCAGGAGCGGCCGTCGACGGTGCCACAACCGACGTTGGCTGACATTCCACGCTTGGTGGAGGAGACTCGCCGTTCCGGCGCAAAGGTCGACTTCGAGATGCGGGTGGACGGTGCAGCTGCGGCACCTGGCCCCTTGGGTCGTGACGCCTATCGCATCGTGCAGGAAGCGCTGACCAACATCAGCAAGCACGCTCGCGGCACCCTCGCCCAGGTTCGGGTGGCGGGAGCGCCGAACTGCGGCCTGCACGTCAGCGTTCGGAACCCAGCCGCGGTGGGCGCCCACGACCGTCCGGCTCTGCCGGGTTCTGGCACCGGCCTCCTTGGTCTGCAGGAGCGCGTGACCCTGGCTCATGGCGTCCTGGTGCACGGGCCAGACGCTTCTGGTGACTTCGTCGTCGAGGCCGACCTGCCGTGGTGAAGGTCCGGGTGCTTCTGGTCGACGACGACGCGTTGGTGCGTGCCGGGCTCCGGATGATGCTGTCGTCATCGGAGGACATAGAGGTGGTGGGCGAGGCTGCCGACGGCGCCGACGCCGTCACGGCCGCACAGGCGGATCGACCCGATGTCGTCCTGATGGACATCCGGATGCCCGGGATGGACGGCATTGCCGCCACGTCGGCCCTACGCCGTCTTGCGACTCCGCCGCACGTGATCGTCCTGACCACATTCCAGGCCGACGAGCAAGTCATGAGCGCGCTTCGGGCCGGCGCCGACGGGTTCCTGCTGAAGGACACCGCGCCCACGGAGATCGTCAACGCCGTGCGCCTCGTGGCTGCAGGAGAAGCGATGCTCTCACCGTCGGTCACCCGCACACTTCTCTCTCACCTCGGCAACGACGACATGACAGAGCGCCGTCGCTTCGCGGCCCAGCGCCTGACGTCGCTCACAGACCGGGAGCGCGAGGTCGCGACTGCGGTGGGATCCGGCGCATCCAACGCCGAGGTTGCCGCATCTCTGTTCATGAGCGAGGCCACCGTCAAAGCGCACGTCTCGCGTCTTCTCACCAAGCTCGCAGTCACGAACCGGGTGCACATCGCGATTCTCGTGCACGACGCGCAATCGTGACTTGACCGCCATCTCCCTGAGCGCCTTCCCAGGCGGGCTATCGGCCCGGGCCGACTCCAGCGCGAGGTCGGGCTCCGCGAGCTAGCGAACCGGCCTCGGAAAGGTCCTCAATGTGCCGGTAGGGGATGCCGAATTCCGCACGTCTCGAGGGTGACGACGTGGGATGCCGGCACCGATCGGATGGTCGTCCCGTCATCACGCCGGTTGTCTCGGCTCAGGCCCGGGCTGAAGTCCGGCGGTTCACCCAGCGCTGGCTCGAGCGAGTTTCGCCCACTACGCCGGTGATGTCCTCGATGGCGCCACAAGTGCCGCCGATGGGCTGCCCCGCCCCAGTGGCTCGTCGTGATCCGTCCTAATTCCGTCCTACAGCCGCAGCTCCGGATCACCTGCTACCTGGCTTGACGCTGAAGCTCCTGGTCGGATCCACGCTCACTGGTCTCCGTGCTGGTCATCCGGTGCTTTG
>CAWGZN010000009.1:0-104595 GCA_963827075.1 uncultured Acidimicrobiia bacterium
GCCCGGCATCGGCATCTTCAGCGCGGTCGATGAGGATGCGACGAGCACCCTCACGTTCAACGGCAACACGATCACGAATTCAGGCGGCGACGGCATTCAGCTCGTCAACTTCGGGAGCCCAACGCAGCCTGCGCTGACGTCGGAGATGAACGCGACCGTGACGAACAACACCGTCAACGGTCACAGCCTGAACACCGCGGTGAGCTTCGTCGGCGGAATCAGCGTCACCGGATTCGAGGAGGTCATGGACCTTCAGCTCACTGGCAACACCGTCACCGGCACCCCGTCAAGCGCGACGCAATGCGGTGGTGCGCCTTGCGTCGACTACTACCTCGAGGAGGTGGGCGGAACGTTCCGGCTCGAAGAGATCCCGAACACAGCGGCGACGACCGCCACCGCTGCCTACGTCAACTCCACCAACGACGCCGGGCCGGTGACTATCTTCGGTGCGATCGACCTGTCCAACGGCGTGGAGATCAGCAGCTCGTAGCGCTGCGGACGACCGCAGGGTGAGCAGGAGGCAATTAACCGCGCGGAGGGAAGACGCCCTGCATGGCGATGCAGAAGTAGCACGTCAAGTAGGGCATCAGGTTGTTGTGCGGCTGGTCGCCGCCGGCAGGTGCGATCGACTGGTCCGAGAGGGAGACAGTCTGAGCGCCCGCTGGTGTCTTGTACATGTTGCCGCCGCCGAACGGCCGCGCCAGGACAGCGTTGCTCGGGTCGTTGAGATTGGCGTTCGAACCCTGACCGTTCATCGCATGTGCATGCCCGGGCATCTCGCTCTCGAGCAGCGTCACCGTCTCGCTGCCACCGGTCTCGCCGAGGTCGTGCAGCGAGAGGCCGGGACCCTGGCCCTGATGCATCGGCGCCCGTCCCTGGAGATCGGGTAGCGCGAAATTGGATTTGCCATTGCCGCCGTAGGTGGTCCCGAGCAGCGAGAAGAGGGCGGTGTTCTGCGACAGCGGCAGGAGCTGGCCGTCGCACCACGCCCAGCCCCGCGGCGCGAAGTTGAATGGAAAGATGCGGATCTCTGCGACGAACGGGTCGGCCATGATCGGAACCCTCTCCTCAGGTCGGGCTCGGGAAGATCCCGAACAGCGAGATGATGAAATCGACGCACAGATAGGGCTGGAAGTTGGTGTGCGGCTGGCTGCCGCCCGTCGGCGGTATCGCCTGGGGAGCCATCGCCGACACGCTGCTCGGTGCCACGTAGAAACGTTTGCTCGCCTCGGCCGGCATGTTGTTGAGCGGCGTCAGCGCCGTGGCGGACGCCTCCGAGGCGAGCCAGGGGTGACTGTGCGCCGGGATCTGCTGCTGCGTCAGTGTGATCTCCTCTGCACCGCCCGTCTCGGCGAGGGTGAAGCCGTTTCCCTGGTGGATCGGGATCCGCCCGCGGAGGTCGGGCAGGGCGAAGTTCTCCTGACCGTCGCCGCCGTAGGTCGTGCCGATCAGTTGAAACAGCGTCTCGTTCTCGGAGATCGGCAGCAGCTGCCCCTCGCAGAACATCCAGCCAGCGGGGGCGAAGTTGCCGGCGAACATTCGGATCTCACCCACGTAGGGTTGCGCCATCGGAAGCTCCCTCCTAGTTCGGCGACGGGAAGATGCCCTGGAGGGCGATGCAGAAGTTCAGGGTGAGGAACGGCTGCATGTTCTCGTGCGCTTGACTCCCGCCGGTGTTGCTCACCGCTTGCGGTGACAACGCCACCAGGCTCGACGCGCCGGTGTACGAGTTGCCGAACGTGGTGTTGTCGACGACGCCGAGCAGGTTGCCGGTCGGCACAGCGGCGTCTGCGGTGGCGGAGGATCCAGAGGCCGCGTGCGTGTGTGTCGGCAGCTCGGCGATCGACAGCGTGTGCGCCTGCTCACCGCCCTTCTCGCCGAGGGTGTGCCCGGACCCGACGTGAATCGGCGTCCGCGCCCGCAGGTCGGGCAGCGCGAAGTTGACTCGGCCGTCGCCCCCGAACGTCGTGCCGAGCAGCGAGAACAGCGCCTGGTTCTGGTTGATCGGCAGGGTCTGGCCGTTGCACAACGCCCATCCCTTCGGGGCGAAGTCGAACGACATGATTCTGATTTCGCTCAAGAATGGCTCGGCCATCCATTTCCCCTCTGATTTTCCGGCCTTTACCAATTCGGGCCGTCAGGCGAATTCGGCTCGTGACAAATATGCCATAAAATGCGCCGACGTACCAGTCCGACGCGATTTTTCCCACGCAGTGGAGGACCGACAATCGCCGCGGCGCGCCATCGCCATCTGAGCCGGAGGGACCATGAAAGACTTGGAGCGCCTAGCCAAGGGCGACTTCGATCCCCACGTTGGCGACGAGTTCGAGCTCGAGCTCGGCGCCGACGCGACACTGTCGCTCGAGCTCATCGCCGCCGACCCGCTGTCATCGGGCACGGTCGAGCACGCCAACCGGGCGCCGTTCTCGCTGACCTTTCGTAGCCCCGGCGAGCGGCGGCACGCGCAGCAGCAGATCTACACGGTGCGCCACGGCGAGCTCGGCGCTATGGAGGTCTTTCTGGTTCCGATCGGCCCCGACGAGGGCGGCATGCGCTATGAGGCGATCTTCACGTGAGACCGGGCGGCCGCCACTCCATGAGGAAGTAGGGCCCGTTCTCCTCGACCTCGCGGAAACCGAGACGTCGGTAGAGGCGCTGCGCGGGGTTGAAGCGCTCGACGTGGACGGACACTGTCCTGCCGGTCCGCTTCCCTTCGGCCAGGAGGTCGCGGAGGAGCGCCCCGCCCACGCCGCGCCCCCGTGCCTCGGGAACCAGCGCCACGTCCACCACCCGGATCTCGCGCTCCCAGCGCGACACGTAGAGCCGTCCGATCGGCTCGCCGTCACCGCGGACGATGTCGAACGATGCGCCGGCGTAGTACGTCTGGTAGTGGTGGTGCTGGGCCTCGAACTGCTGGGTCAGGAACGCCTCCTTCTGCTCGGCGCTCCAATCGGTCACCTGGGCCAGCTCCTCGGCCCGGGTCGAGGCGTAGAGGCGGCGGAGGAAGTCGCGGTCCTCCTCGCGGACGGGGCGCAAGGTGATGTCCACGGACCCCATCAAACTGCGTACGTCGCCACGATCCCGTTGCTGAGGACTCGCGAGTCGACGGGGTGGACGATGTCCCCACCGGGATCGTCCCGAACGGTGCGGACCCGCTCGGTGACGTTGCCTGCGATCACCTCGTGGGTGCGGCGGCCCAGCAGGGCGATGTCGCACGCGTCCAACAGCTCGCTCTGGCTCGCCTGGCCTTCGGCCGAGGTGCCGCACTCGAGGGCGCGCCACGGGTGGCGTGACTCGATGACGCCGTCGAGGGTGATGTACGTCGAGTTGATCAGTTGCCGCATCGGGTGGTTCCGGCCGGGCGCGGACGTGGTTGGCTGAGATGGAGTCTGGCCGAGAAGCGCCTGAGTGAACGAACGCGATGCGAGCGGCCCCCGGGTCTGTGTCACCACATACGTCATCGAACGCGTATCCGGTGACACAAGCCCCGGAGCGTCGCCGGCCGTTGCCCGCGGACGCACCTGTCCACCGGTGGCGCCTACGCGTTGGCGGTGGCTGCCGTCGCACCCGAGCGTGTACTTGGTGTCGTGCCGTGCTGCTCGCTGACGGATATGCGGTGCGAGGAGGCCCGGGCCACCGTGAGCCGGCCGCACGCTCACACGGTGTGGGATGCGCCGGATCGCAACGCCGCCATCGCCGCGGCAGTCGAGTCCCACGGCCTGGACGGCCGCCGAATCATCGAGGCGGCCGAGGGGCCGCCGCTGGCGCCGTCGGATCAAGCGATGATCACTTCGCGGTGGGGACAACTGTGGCTGGAGGATGTGCCGAACATGTTCGCTCACGGCCTGGAGGGCTACGCCGACGATCGTCGCGTGGCGGCGTGAGGTTCACTCACCGTCAGGCGGCGACCTGATCAGGCGCAGGCGGCGGTCTCGAGATCGCGCTCGTCGAGCCCGGCGCACAGCTCCTGGGCGACCTCCACCAATCGAACGGCGAGCGGTGACCGGCTGCGGTTCGTGAGCCAGCAGAGCAGGATCCGCCGCTCGGGCACTGGTGGTTCGAGCCGTCGCACGGCGATCGTGGGGTCTTCGATGTCCACAGCCAGCAGCGGCATGACGGCCATGCCCATGCCGGCCCGCACCATCGCGACCATCGCCGCGTTGTCGGTTGTGCGGAACACGTAGTTGGGTTCAACGCCGATCCGGCGCAGCCCGCGGTCGATGTGGTCCTGACAGGCGCATGGTTCGGCGCCGACGAGGGGCCGGCCGTCGAGATCGACCGTCGGCACGCAGCCGCTGGGCACGACACCGGGCGGAGCGATGAGCACGAACGGGTCGTCAAGGAGCACCGCCGAGTCGAGCCCGGCACCGATGTCGCCGATGGCGAAGGCGACGTCGAGCTCGCCCGAGACGAGGCGGCGGTACGTCTCGTTCTGATCGTCGGACTGGAAGACGCGGATGTCGACGCCGGGGTGTTCGGCACGCAGGCGCCCGATGATCGCGGGCAGCAGGGCGGTGGACACGCTCTGGAACGTGCCCACGCCGATGCGGCCGACGTCGCCGGCGAGGAAGCGCTCAACCTCGCCGCCGATGACCTCGACCCGACCGATCAGCTCGCGACTGCGGGACAGCACGAACCGGCCGAGCGGGGTGAGTGACGCCGGGCGGGGGCCACCGGGGCGGTCGAAAAGCGACGCCCCGACCATCCGCTCGAGGGCGGCGATCTGTTGGCTGACCGCCGACTGCGTATAGCCGAGACGGCTCGCCGCGCGGGCGAACGTGCCTTCGGTGGCGACGGCGTCGAGGGCCATCAGGTGGCGCAGTTCGAGGTCGTAGAAGGCAGATATGTCATCAGCTTAGCTGATCACTAACGCCAGCGAAGATCGCTAGCGCAGAACACAGGTGTTCCGTACGGTCGGCTCATGGGAACCGAACCCGATCTCTCTCGCCTGGCGTGGTCGCTCGACACGCACGGCGCGGCGGGCCACCATCGCGCGCTGCTGCGTGTGGCCCGCTTGGCGCGCCTTGCTGGGGTCTCGACCGTGCTCGTCGAGATCCTCGCCGACGTCGAGGCTCCCGAGATCGCCCGGCTGCGGGCATTCGGTCACGTCGCCGCCGAACTCGCCCGTCGTAGGCCGGCCGAAACATGCCCGGCGGCGTGAACTGAGCTCCGATCCGGCGGCCCACCGATCCTGAGGAGGACGATATGACGACCACGATCACTCACCCGACGATGTTGCTGAGCAATGAGATGCTCGCTCGTTTCGAGCAGCGGGCGCGCCGTGACGACCAGCAGAACTCGTTTTCACCGAGGACTTCGACGAGCGTCGGGCAACGGGGTTCATCTGCGCACCCGCGTCGTGCCGGCGAGAGTGCCGACGTGTCACGGCCACGGCACGGCGACGTCACGCACTACTCGATGACCAAACCAACGCGGGCGGCCAACGGCGTGCTGTCGATCGACCGATCCGCACCCTCGAAAGGACAATGACATGTTCAGTTCCCATGGTGGAGGGCGACTCCGAGTCATCCCAGCGACCTGCGCGATCGTCGCCGCCGGCGTCGTGGTGACCCTGCCGGCGGTGGTGTCGGCATTGCCGTCGCCGAGCCAGGCGCTGCCGACGTGCTTCGGCGCGGCCCCGACCATCGTCGTGCCACCCGGTGGTCAGCCGATCGCCGGGACCGGCGGCGACGACGTCATCCTCGGCTCGACCGGCATCGACCGGATCAACGGCGGCGGTGGCCACGATCTGATCTGCGGACGTGGCGGCGCCGACGTCCTGAGTGGCGGCAGCGCATTCGACCTGATGACCGGCGACGAAGGCGCCGACCGGGTGTTCGGCGACGCCGGCGACGACGTGCTGTTCGGCGACATCGGCAACGATCGGCTCGAAGGCGGTGACGGCGACGACCGTGTCGACGGCGACGAGAATGATGACTTCATCCTCGGCCAGTCCGGTGACGACACCCTCTTCGGTGGTCATGACGACGACGAGGTCTTCAGTGGGGCCGGCGCTGACGTTCTCTTCGGCGACGACCTGTTCGCGAGCGTGAACGACGGTGACGACGTGCTCATCGGCAACGGCGCCGGCCGCAAGGTCATGATCGGCGGTGGCGGCGACGACCGCCTGACCGGTGGACCGAATGGCGACTCGCTGCGCGACTTCGCCGGCAACGATGACCTGCGCGGCCGGGCCGGCAACGACGTGTTCCTCGGGTGCGGGCAGGGACGAGACGTCGTCGACGGCGGTGACGGCGTCGACAGCCTCGGAGTCAATTCCCAGTGCGAGACGGTGGTCAACGTACCCTGATCCGACGTGTCTCGTTACGTCCCGATGCCGCCCCGATCCCGGCATCGGTGACACCATCCCAGATCGCTGGCTCGGAGGCGGTCGTCCAGGAGCGAGGACGCAGAGTTCGTTGCCTTCGGGATGGGCCAGAACAACCCACGTTTCGTCACTCTGTCTGTGTTCGGCGTGGGTTGCGCCGAGATCGTCGGGACGAGCCGCGTCGGTTTACCGGTCGACAGACGGAGATCGAGATGGAGCCGGTTCTTGGTTGTCGGCTCCGGTACCGAGCGATACAGCAGGGCGGGGATCTGGTCGGGTGCCGGTCGGATCTCGAACTCCTCGGGATCGTCGTTCACAATGACCCGGCCCACAGCCGACGCCCGCCATCGACCCAGCGCCTCTGGATCTGCCGTTGCGCGCTTCCATTCCGCGGTATGAATTCCGTTAGAGGCGAGGTCGGTGGCGGGTGGTCGCTACCGTCAGGGCATGGTCGCTTTCGCTGTGAAGACGCCACCGCAACATGGGAGGTGGGCGGAGTTCCTCGACGTGTGGAAGGCGGCCGACGACATCGAGGTGTTCGATTCGGCGTGGGTGATGGACCACTTCTACCCACTCACGCCGCCGCTCGACGGGACGCATCTCGAGAGTTGGACGATGCTCGCCGCGCTGGCGATGGCGACCCGCCGGCTACGGCTCGGTTGCATGGTGAACGGCATGCACTACCGCCACCCGGCGGTGACGGCGAATGCCGCCGTGACGATCGACCACATCTCGGGTGGTCGCTTCGTCCTGGGCCTCGGCGCTGGATGGTTCGAGCCCGAGTCGAACGCCTATGGCATCCCGCTGGGCACGCTGACCGAGCGGTTCGACCGATTCGACGAGGGCGTCGAGGTGATCCGCTCACTGCTCGCCAACGAGGTCACCAACTTCTCCGGCCGCTACTACGTGCTCACCGACGCCCGCTGCAACCCGAAGCCCGTCCAACCCCGCCTCCCCATCGCCATCGGCGGCAAGGGACCCAAGCGCACATTGCCAACCGTGGCTCGGTGGGCCGACCACTGGGACACCGTTGCGACCGACGCCGGGCAGTGGAAAGCGCTGAGCGACGTGCTCGACGGTGAGTGCGCCGCGATCGGCCGCCAGCCCGCCGAGATCCGACGCTCCGTCCATCTCATGTGGGAGGCCGCTGCCGACCCGGTCGAGCTCGCCGCACGAGCCGCCGAGTTCGGCGACGCAGGCGTGGATCTGGTGATTTTCTCGATGCGCGGCCCCTACGAAGCCCGCCTTCTCGACCCGCTCGCCGCCGCGCTCACCGGCTGAGCCAACCGCCACCACCCAAGAGGCGGCCCGACGACGCGTCCCAGTCGCGCATCGCGGCAGGTATGGGTGGCCGTTTGTGTCAGCGTCATCCGTCGAATCGCCGGCTGTTCTGCGGACACAGACGAGCAGCCCGGCTTGGCCGGCGCGACCGATTGCCCGTGATGGGCGCTGCCGCGCCAGCAGCCGGGCGCACAGAGACGGATGCAGTCGGACCTATCCGAGAATCGCGAGGACTATCACGGTCGCCCGCGTCCTCGACCGCCGGAGAGCGGACTCCTCCTAGGTTGTGCGCTTGCCTCGCTGGCGTCCAACATCCTCCAAACTGTTCGTGTGGCAGGCGAACTAGAACGTCGCAGCCGATGAACAAGTCGCTGCGGCGCACATGTTGATCCGCTCGAGCGGGACGTTGCAGGACGGCCGAACTGTCGAGTACTTCGTGCGAGTTACCAACGTCTGTACGCGGTCGGACCGGCGTTGGTTGATCATCCACGAACACGTGTCGTTGCCTGTCGACCTCGCGAGCGGGGGGCAGGCCGTCATGGATCTGGCCCCGTGAATTCACCAGTGCCTGGCCGACCGTCGTGCGGGTGGGTCATCCTGTGCTCCGCTGAGCGGAAGCGACTTGTTCGCCACTGCACGCGACGGCCGCGTACTCCCGAAGATGTACCGGACGCGCTTCGCAGGCACGACGACCGTGGACCGCCGCATCCGCCGCCCGCGAGGGCAGCGGTTCAGCTAATCCCGTTTGGCCCCGATCCTCGGTGGCCACCGCAACGAACGCATGGAGGCGATCATGAACGACCAAGCACGCATCCCGGCCCTCCCGGATGTGGTGGACAGAAAGACCTGGCAGGAGGCGCGGGAAGAACTGTTGGTCCGGGAGAAGGCGCACACCACGAAGGGGACGCGATCGCGGCAGCCCGGCGGCGGCTTCCGATGGTGGAGGTCGACGCCACCATCGAGGTGATCGGTCCCAACGGACCGATCACGATCCTCGACGTCTTCGAAGGCCGCAAGCAGCTCATCGCCTACTTCCACGCCTGGTGGCCCGGCCGACCAGCCGCCGAGCAATGCGAGGGCTGCACGTTCTTCAACAGCCAGGTACGCGAGCTGTCCTACCTCCACTCCCGCGACGCCACGTACGCCACCCTCTGCAAGGGCCCGTTCGAGGAGAGCGTCCGCTACCGGGACTTCCTGGAGTTGGACATGCCGTGGTACTCGGTCGAGAAGACGGCGCCAAAACTCCTGGAGGGTCGTGATTGGCAGAGCCACCACCTCGTCTTCTACGTCCGCGACGGTGAGCGGGTGTTCGAGACGTATTACACCGGCGGTCGCGGCGTCGAGATCATGGCCCCCACCCTCGGGCTGTGGGACATGACCGTCTACGGGCGCCAGGAGGGGTGGGAGGACTCCCCCGACGGCTGGCCCCAGCCCTGGGGTGACGCAAAGAACCCCGAGGTGTGGCGTACGAACGGACGCCCCATCGCCCAGTGGTCCCGCATCGAAGCCGGCCGCTCCGACGAGTTGACCTGAGGATCAGTCGAGCAGCAACGGAGCTCGCCGTTGATGCCCTGAGCTGGACTTCCCGGCTTCGGCGCCCTCCACACGAACACCAACCCTCACCGATCACGACGACCGGCAGCCCCACAATCACAGTTCGGTACCGCGGCTTGCTTCAGCGAAGATGAGCAGGTGACGTCGTTCGGGCACGTGGCGGCCGAATACGACGCAGCCCGTCCGTCCTATCCGGACGCGCTGTTCGATGCGCTCGGTTCTGGTGCCGGCCTGTCGCGGACCCGCGCCGGGCTCATCGAGCCCTCCGCTCCACAACGGCGGTTCCTCCACAAGGCCCCGCGGCCTTGTTTATCTCCAGGCTCTGAGCACGTCGCACGCCTCCTCGATGGAGGCGACGATCCGGCCGACGTCCTCGATCGCGCCCTGGACGAAGAGGTTGACGCCCGTGGACTCGCCCCGCATACCGCGGATGTCGGTGAGGAGCCCGACGATGCCCTTCTTCGACGGATCCGACTGCATCAGCGCATGGAACATCCCGATCTCGCACGCGGTGCCGTCGTCCACCGACGGGCCGTCGAGGATCGCGAGCATGGCGTCGGCGCGCTCGATCCCAGGTCGGTCCTTCGCGAAGATCCACGCCGCGGTGACGTCGACGCCCGTCGCGAGCTCGTGCTCGTGCGGAACGAAGACCTCGAAGCCGTCGGCACGCAGCGCGGCGGCGCACTCGTCGATGAACGAGCGCTCGTACGGCGTGAAGAGCGGACCGGCGAAGTAGATCTTCAGGGCGCCGAAGCTACCGAGCCGCAACCTGCTTTCAAGCAGGTGCAACAGTCGCAGTACGGGTAGAGCCAAAGGTCCCCGCCACGTCACCAACTCACCGTGGGCAATGCCCGGTGGGGCCGCGGCTCGCAAGGCGCAGTCGCCCACAGATCATCCGATCTGTAGCTGCCCCCGAACGCCGGGTCGTTGGCTGCTACGTCGTCGGCGCGAGGCGGCGTAGACCTCCGACGAGGGCGGCGAGGTCGTGGTCGTCGTTGTAGACGTGCAGCGATACGCGGATCGACCCGTTGCGGCTACTGCAGATGACGTTGTGGTCCTCGGCGAGCTCTCGTTGTACGTCGTCGGCCGGCATCGTCGGGTGCGACAACGCCACAATGTGGCTGCTCGCGGCAGGATCGGTAAGGGGACGGAACGGCGTCCACCCGAGCGGCTCCACCCCTTCGACGAGCTCGGCGGCGAGGCGATGGGCGTGCTGCTCGATGCGTAACGGGTCGAGCGCAGAGAGCATCGCGATCGACTCCCGCAAGCCGATCGCCGAGACGTAGGCGATCGTCGACAACTCGAAGCGGCGGGCATCGGCGGCGAGAGGGAGCGACAGCGGCTCGAACGCGAACGGGTGGCGCGTCCCCTTCCAGCCCACCAACTGCGGCGTCATCTCCACCAGGTCCGGCGCCAGCGTCAGCACCGCAACGCCGCCATGAGAGGAGAGCCACTTGTATCCGCTACAGACCACGGCATCGGCGCCCCATTGCCGCACGCTCACCGGTCCGGCACCGGCGAGCTGAGTCGCGTCGACCACGACTCGAGCGCCGACGCGGTGGGCGTGCTCGGCCACGGCCGCGACGTCGACTCGGGAGCCGGTCGCGTACTGGACGGCGCCGAAGCACACCACCTTGGTCGACTCGTCGATGGCGTCGATCAGAGTCTCGGTCAGGTTCTCGTCGGCGCGGTCGTCAACGGTTCTGATCGCCGTACCGTGCCGCTGGGCCGCCACCAGCCATGGATACGTGACGCTCGGGAAATCGGAGGACACGAGCAGGACGGAACCCTCGATCTCCGCGACCAGGCCGGCGACCTGGCCGAGCGCCTCGCTGGCACCTCCGGTGATCGCCACCCATCCCGGCGGCACATCCAGCAGCTGGGCGGCTGCGCGGCGCAGGTCGTCGAGGACGACGACCTCGGCGTCGTCCGACAACCGAAGATTGCCCAGCTGGGCGACATCCGCCAAGAAGCGCACCATCGCCGACACGCTGCTGGCAGGAATCAGACCAAGCGCAGCCTGATTCAGGTACACACAGTGACGCAGAGCGACGTACTCGTCCCGTGGTACCAGCGAATCCATCGATCACCGTCCCTCAACGAACCGCCCGCCCTGCAACTCTTGCCTCGGGACTCGCGGGGCACGATGGGACCACCGCCGGGTGAGCTGACATAGCCCGACACAATGCTCGCCGTCCACCCGTGTGTCGACACGGCCCCTCTCGACACGCAGACAGGATGGGCACCGTCGGAGTATCGCGTCCGGATATCCCAACGTTCCGCGTCCTGGATCGCCGGCTTCACGAGCCTGTCAGTCGAGGGTTCGCCGCATTCGCAGCTCGTCCTTGCACGGGTCCGACGGCAGGGGCTGATGGCCGCCGGTCAGGTGGAAGCCAGCGGCTTCGTACAAGCGCACGGCCGCATCGTTGCCTCGTGTGACCCACAGCTCGACGGTCGTTGCGCCGGTGTCGTGAGCCCAGCGCTCGACGGCGTCCACCAACTTGGCGGCGATCCCTGCCCGTCGCTGTGCGGGCGACACCCACATCGAGACCAGCTCGACCGACGGACCTGCTGCGTCCGGTCGATACGCCGCGATCAGCCCGACGACCGACCCGTCGACGATGGCGAAGAAGGTGACGCTGCGCTCTCCAGCAGCACCAAGCTCGGCTCGCCATGTCCAGTGGTCGTCGGGTTGGTCGACCTCAGCGGCGTAGCTCGATCCGAATGCCGAGGGCGAGTCGGCCAGCGCAGCGAGGCGGACCGTCTTCAGGACGGGACCATCGTCGGCCCGGACTCGTCGCACGACGGCTTCCACCCATGTGAGTCTCATCGGTGTCATGCTCACGGAAGTAGTGAGTTCACGGCAGAGGCAGCCGACGCGATGACACACGCCGAGTATCCGGATACCGCGAAGCCATACCGACTCCGCCCCATCCGGACACGCCGGCTCGGCGGCATGCGTATGGGACCGAGCACAGGGACGTCCGACCATCGTCATACGAGATAGCATCCTCGTATGACGATGTTGAGCTTCCGGGTCGACGACGACGAAGCGCGTCGAGCCCAGCGGTGGGCCGACACGCTCGGGATCGACAAGTCGGAGCTGCTTCGGCAGGCGTTGCACCGTCACCTGGTCCGGCTCGCCTCCGAGCACGACGCAGTGACGTGGGAACACGAACCGCTCACCGCCGCCGAGTCAGCCGTCGCGAGCGTCGCCGACTGGGGCCCGGCCGAGGACTGGTCGGACTGGGTCGATGCAGCGCGGTGAGATCTGGTTTGCGGCGACTCCGGGAGGAGATCGACCCGTGCTCGTGCTCACGCGTGATCCGGTTGCCGATCGGATCGGCTCGGTGGTGGTCGCGACGCTCACCCGAACGGTTCGGGGTCTCGTGTCGGAACTCGAACTGACAGCGCGCGACGACGGGGTGCCAACCGACTGTGTCGTGAACTTCGACAACATCCACACCATTCCACGCGACGTGTTCCGCCGCCCGGTGGTGCAGCTGAGCCCGGCACGGATGAGCCAGGCGTGTCAGCGGCTCCGCGATGCGACCGGCTGCTGAAGGCGATGCCGGAGCGCGGCGCGCCGAAGTCGCGGCGTGCCGCTCGCCAGGTCGAAACCAGGGCCGAGTTGACGGATCCGCACGCCCACTTCGGCACGATCTGGTGGTCGCCGACAAGCGGCGACTGTCCGATTCGACGAGTGCCAGTCCGAGCCGGATGAGGTGCGCAGCCGACGGTGCGCCGAGGCGGTTGACCTGAGCTCCTGACCTCGCTCCGTCGTCGAGGATTCTTTGGTGACGTTCGGCGGCGGCGAGGGTCATGAAGCGGTGTGGGAGCAATCTCTGGCCTCGCGCCGGCTCACCGCCTCTCCCGACGTTGTTTCTCCGTTTCGGGAGTTCGGAGTCCGTTGGTGGGTGAAGATCGTTACGAATCGGCCGCACGGCAGGCATCGATAACAGGTGAAGGCGACGAACCAACGGAAGGTGACGAACTCGGTGGCACGCGGATCCCCGTCTGCGGCTTGCGACGGTCGGAGGAGGCGACGACGGGTGTTGCGGATCGGCCGCACGACCGCGTACGAACTGGCCCGCCGGGATCTCATGAGCGACGGCGGCAAGGGGATCCCGGTGCTGCGGATGTGCTCGATCTCCTGGCGACGTGCTCGCGCTGCGGACTGGAGGAGTTCGTGGGTCGGTCCGATCACCTGGCGCGGATTCCCGACGAGCTCGTCACGGAGCAGCACCAGCGTGATGTCCGTGCGGCCGGCGACGTAGCGCCGCACCAACCAGCTGACGGTGCCGCGCTCGGTGCTGCGGCTGTCGGCCCGCCCGGATCGCGCCGCCATCGCACGCGGCGCGCTGCGACGCGTAGGTCCCGAGCTGGCGGGGGCGATGCTTGCCGGTCGCGGTGTCGACGCCGTCGACCCGCACGACCACTGTCTGCGCTACGACCGTCGCTGCCCGGTCGCCTCACCCCTGGATCACCTCCGGCGCATCCGCGCGACGAATCGCTGATACATGCGGTTTCGGCTGGCTCTGCGTCAGCCTGTCACACCAGCTAGATCTGGTCGGGGAGGGGGGATTTGAACCCCCGACCTCCTGCTCCCAAAGCAGGAGCGCTACCAGGCTGCGCTACTCCCCGGTCGGATACGGCAGTGTAGGCGGAGTGGAACCGGCGATCTCGGTGTCCGGGCTGGTCAAGACGTTCGGGCCCACCCGAGCTCTCGACGGTCTGGATCTCGAGGTCGAGGCGGGCGAGGTTCACGGCTTCCTCGGCCCCAACGGGGCCGGCAAGTCCACGACGATCAGGATCCTGCTCGGCCTCCTGCGGGCCGACGACGGGGCGGCGACGCTCCTCGGCGGCGACCCGTGGCGAGACGCCGTCCCGCTGCACCGACGACTCGCCTACGTGCCGGGTGACGTCAATCTGTGGCCGAACCTCACCGGTGGCGAGGTCATCGATCTGCTCGGGCGACTGCGCGGCGGCCTGGATCCGCATCGCCGGGAGGTCATGATCGAGCGCTTCGACCTCGATCCGTCGAAGAAGGGTCGCGCCTACTCCAAGGGGAACCGGCAGAAGGTCGCGCTCGTCGCCGCCCTCGCCTCCGACGCCGAGCTCCTGGTGCTCGACGAGCCCACCTCGGGTCTCGACCCGTTGATGGAGGCGGTGTTCCAGGACACGGTCCGCGACTTCACCGATGAGGGCCGCACCGTGCTGCTCTCCAGCCACATCCTCGCCCAGGTCGAGGCGCTCTGCGACCGTGTGACGATCATCCGCCTCGGCCGCACCGTGGAGAGCGGCACGCTCGCCGACCTCCGGCATCTCACCCGCACGTCGATCACCGTCGAGACGGTGCAGCCGATGTCCGGCATCGCCGAGCTCCCGGGCGTGCACGACGCCGTGATCGACGGGACCCGCGCCCGCTTCGACGTCGACACCGCGCAGCTCGACGGGGCCGTGCGCCACCTCAGCGGGCTCGGCGTGCGCACCCTCACCAGCACGCCCCCGACGCTCGAGGAGCTGTTCCTGCGCCACTACGGCGACGAGATCGAGCGGCTCGAGGCCGGCAACGACGAGGGGTCGCGCACGCGGGCTCGCGCCGGGCGATGACGTCCTCGACGTTGACCGGCACGGTGCCGCTGGCGCGCCTCATCCTGCGCCGCGACCGTGTGCGGCTGCCGGTCTGGGTGCTCGGGATCACGCTGCTCGTGCTGGTGACGGCGTCGAGCATCAAGGGCCTCTATCCGACGCAGGCCGACCTCGACACGGCCGCCGCGACCGCCGAGGCCAACGCCGCGCTCATCGCCCTCCAGGGGCCCGCGTACGGCCTCGACACCCTCGGCGGCCAGGTGGTGTTCAACTTCGGCGCCTTCGGGTTCGCCGTCGTCGCCCTGATGGGCATCTTCCTCGTCGGGCGTCACACCCGCGCCGACGAGGAGGCGGGAAGAACCGAGCTCTTGCGAGCGACCGTCGTCGGTCGCAACGCCCCGGTGACGGCCGTACTGCTCGTCGCGGCGGGCGTGGACGTCGTGACCGGAGCGCTCGCCACCCTCAGCCTCCTGAGCCAGGACCTGCCCAGCACGGGCTCGATCTGCTTCGGGCTGGCCGTCGCCGCCTTCGGCTTCCTGTTCGCCTGCATCACCGCCGTCACCGCGCAGGTTGTCGAGAACGCCCGACCGGCGTACGGCCTCGCCGGCGCGGTGCTCGGCGTGTCCTACGTCCTGCGCGCGATCGGCGACGCCGGCGGCGGGACGCTGTCGTGGCTCTCGCCGATGGGGTGGGCGCAGGGGATGCGCCCGTTCGCCGGCGAGCGGTGGTGGCCGCTGCTGCTCCTGCTCGGATCGTCCGCGCTCCTGATCTGGGCGGCGTACATCCTGCTGGCCCACCGAGATCTCGGGAGCGGCCTGTTGCGTCCCGGCCTCGGACCGGCCACCGCCGGCCCCGGCCTCGGGAGTCCGCTCGGGCTCGCCGTCCGGCTGCAGCGATGGACCGTGGTCGCGTGGGTGGTCGGGATCGCGCTCGCCGGGATCTCCTACGGGACGATCGTCACCGACGTGGGCGACCTGATCGGCGACAACTCGACGCTCGAGGACCTGATCGCGCAGGGGAGCGGCGACCTGACCGACACGTTCCTCGCCACGACTCTCCTCTCGCTGGCGCTCATCGGCAGCGGTTTCGCGGTTTCGGCGACGCTGCGGCTGCGCGGTGAGGAGACCGCCGGGCACGCGGAGGTCGTGCTCGCGACGGCGACCTCGCGCGCCCGCTGGGCCGCTTCGCACCTGCTGATCACGCTCGGTGGCTCGCTCGTGCTTGCGCTCGGAGCCGGGCTCGGGCTCGGCATCACGTACGGCATCGCGATCGACGACCTGGGACAGGTGCCCCGGTTGACCGCGGCCGCCATCGCCTACGTGCCCGCGCTCTGGATCGTGGCGGGGATCGCGTTCCTCGTGTTCGGGGCGCGCCCGTCCTGGACGGCCCTGGCGTGGGCGGCGTTCGGTGCGTTCGCCGTCATCGGCTTCCTCGGCCAACTGCTGCAGCTCCCGGACTGGGTGATGGACCTCTCACCGTTCCAACACGTCCCCGCGATGCCCGCCGAGGGGTTCAGCTCCGTCCCGCTGGTCGTGCTGACCGCCGTCGCGGCGGTGCTCGTCGGCGTCGGGATGGCAGCCTTCCGCCGCCGCGACGCCGGGTTCTGAGCCTCGTCGACCGGGATCTGGGCGCGATCTGTGCCAAAGCTGGAAAGGAACGCGCCCAGATCACTCGATGAGAAGATCTGCGCCCAGATAGCCCGGGTCAGCCGGCGGCCCGGGCTTGCTTCTTGGCGGCGCGCGGCGAGGCGGCGGGCGGCGCGACCGATCGGTTCGAGGTTGCGGTGGTCGAGGTCGCCGAGCTCGACCCCGTTCTCGAACAGCACGCGGTAGCGCTGCCAGTTGAAGCCGTTGGCGAGGATCACCTTGCCCTTGGTGCCGCTCGCCACGTCGGGCAGGTCGACGCTCGCCCGGACGCGGTCCCCGATGCGCAGATCGAGCTGACCCTCGTGCGGGTTGGCCAGGGCGTGCGGCTTCCACATCTGCATCGGGTCGAATCGTACGGCGCGATCACTCCTCGGGAGAATCGACGAGGACCGGCACCGACGTCACGACCGTGTTCGGCCGGTAGAGCAGGCGGGCCTTGAGGGCGAACGCCGACTGGTTGTGCAGCCACTGCGTCTTCCACTTGGTGACGAACTCGGGGATCACGACGGTGATCACGTCGTCGGGATTCTCGGCGTCGAGCTCGTCGAGGTAGTCGAGGACGGGTTGGGTGAGCTCCCGGTAGGGCGAGGCGATCGTGTGCAGCGGGATCGGGATGTCGTTGTCGGCCCACGCCTTGGCGAGCCGCTCCTGCTCCTCGTTGTCGGTCACCACGGACACGGCGAGCAGCCGCTCAGGGGCGAGCTCCCTGGCGTACTGCACCGCTTCGAGCACGCCACGGTTGACCGAGCCGACGAGGATGACGACGAGGTGGGTGCGACGCGGCGGTCGGGAGCCGTCTTCGATCGCAACCGCTTGCCCGACCCGGGAGTAGTGGCGGTTGATGCTCCGAAACATGACCACCATCGCCGGGATCAAGACGGCCGGGATCCATGCCCCTTCGGTGAACTTGGAGACGACGACGACGATGGCGACCAGTCCGGTCGCCACGCAGCCGACGGCGTTGATCGCGAGCGACGCCTGCCAGCGTGGCTCGCGGACGCGCAGATGATGGACGACCATGCCCGCTTGGCTCAGCGTGAACCCGGTGAACACGCCGAACGCGTAGAGCGGGATGAGGGCGGAGATGTTGCCCTGGAACACCGTGATGAGGATCCCCGCGGCCACGGCGAGGCCGATGATCCCGTTGGAGAACACCAGCTTGTCGCCCCGGTTGGCGAGCTGGCGGGGCAGGTAGCCGTCGCGGGCGATGATCGACGACAGACCGGGGAAGCCCTGGTAGGCCGTGTTGGCGGCGAGGACCAGGATCGCGAACGTGGCGATCTGGGTGACCCAGAAGAGCAACCCTTTGCCGCCGTAGACCCACTCGGCCATCAGCGCGATGCCGGTGGGGTCGTCATCCCCGCGCAGCGGTTGCAGGTGGGACGCGAGCACCGAGATGCCGATGAAGCAGGTCCCGAGGATCACCGCCATCATCGCCAGCGTCGTCGCCGCGTTGCGGGCCGCCGGCTTGCGGAACGAGGGCACCCCGTTGGAGACCGCCTCGACGCCGGACAGGGCGATCGCGCCCGACGAGAACGCCCGGAGGAGCAGCAGCAGGCTGAGGGCGCCGACTTCACGGGCATGCTCCTGTGCCTCCGCGGACAGCGTGTCGAGCGGGATCGGGCCGAGGTCGTCGACGAACACCTTGTAGAGGCCGACGCCGATGAGGAGCATCAGCATCACGATGTAGAGATAGGTGGGCGGGGCGAAGAGCGAACCGGACTCCCTCAGCCCGCGAAGGTTGGCGACAGTCATGATCGCGATCAGCAGGAGGCCAATGGGCACCCGCCATTTCGAGTCGAAGTCGAACGCCGACTGGATCGCCAGAACTCCACCGGCAACCGACACGGCGACGGTGAGGATGTAGTCGGTGAGGAGAGATGCGCCGGCGACGAGCGACGGCATCTCGCCGAGGTTCTCGCGGGAGACGACGTACGCACCGCCTCCTGACGGGTACGCGTAGATCGTCTGGCGGTACGACAGCACGACGATCGCGAGCAGGACCGCGACGATGATCGCGATCGGGACGAGCTTGTCGAACGCGGCGAGACCGATCCCGGCTTGGACGGTGAGGACGAGCACGATCTCGTCGGTGGCGTACGCCGTCGAGGAGATCGCGTCCGACGCGAAGATCGGCAGCGCCACGCGCTTGGACAGCTTCTGCTGATGTTCCTCAGACGTCGCGATCGGCCTGCCGATCAGCACCCGCTTGGCGAGGGAAACCATGCGTCGCTGGACTCTAGAAGAGCGGGCCCGAGCGCGTGTCTATGCTCGCCCCGGTGCACGTGGTCGTCGTCGGATGCGGACGGGTGGGCTCAGCGCTCAGCCTCGCCCTGCTCGAACTCGATCACACGGTCGCGATCATCGACCGCCGCCGGGAGGCGTTCGCCCGCCTCGGCGAGGATTTCGCCGGCCAGACCGTCGAGGGCATCGGGTTCGACCGGGATCGGCTGATCGAGGCGGGCATCGAGCAGGCCACCGCGGTCGCGGCGGTGACGAGCGGCGACAACTCCAACGTGCTCGTCGCCCGAGTCGCCCGGGAGAACTTCGGCATCGAACGGGTCGTGGCCCGCATCTACGACCCCCGGCGCGCCACGATCTACCAGCGCCTCGGCCTCCCGACCGTGGCGACGGTGGCATGGACCACCGACCGGGTTCTCCGTCGCCTGCTGCCGAGCAGCACGTCGCCGGAGTGGACCGACCCCACGGCGAAGCTGTGCCTGGCCGAGCGGGTGCTGCCCGATTCCTGGGCGGGCCGGCCGCTGGGCGATCTCGAAGAGGCGGTCGGCGCGCGGGTGGTCGGCGTGGGCCGTCTCGGGTCGGCGCTCGTGCCGCGCGGCGACACCGTCGGCCAGCAGGGCGACCTCCTGTACATCTCGGTCAGGACGGACGACATCGAAGCGCTCGACAAGGCCCTCGCCAGCGACCCCGGCGGGAGGCACTGAGGTGCGCGTCGTCATCGCCGGCGGGGGGAGCGTCGGGCGCTTCATCGCCGAGCAGCTGCACGGGGCCGGGCACGACGTGCGCATCGTCGACAACGACCCGACCGTGTTACGTCAGGCGATGCGCTCGGGAGAACCGGCTGGCGTCGAGTGGCAGGAGGGCGACGCCTGCGAGGTCGGCCTGCTGGACAAGGCGCGGGTCTCGGAGGCCGACGTCGTCGCCGCGGTCACGGGCGACGACGAGGACAACCTCGTGATCTCGCTGCTCGCGAAGCAGGAGTTCGGCGTCCCCCGGGTGGTCGCCCGGGTGAACAACCCGAAGAACGAGTGGATGTTCAACGAGCTGTGGGGCGTCGACGTGAGCGTGTCGACGCCGCACCTGCTCACCGCGCTGGTCGAGGAGGCCGTGAGCGTGGGCTCGTTCATCCGTCTGCTGTCGTTCGAGGGGGGACGGGCCAAGCTCGCCGAGGTGACCCTCGCCGACGGCTCGCCCGCCGACGGCAAGACAATCGTCGAGCTCGGGTTCCCGCGCGACGCCACCGTCGTCGCGGTGCTGCGCTCCGAGCGCCTGATCGTCCCCCGCGGCGACACGATGCTGCGCAAGGCCGACGAGGTCCTCGTCCTCGTCACGACGGACTCCGAGGACGACGTCCGCCGCCTCCTCATCGGCTGACCACCCATCCGAGTGTCTGCGGCCGTTCGAGTGTGTTGTGAGGGAGCCTCCCTCATGCCGCACTCGGGTGCACGAAGACACTCGGATGTCAGGAGACGAGGGTGTAGGCGGGGTTGAAGACAACCTGCCGGTCGGCTTCGCGGACCGCCACGCCCTCGAAGATCACGGCCCGTCCGTGCTCGATCCCGGCGATCCGCCGGCGGCCGGTGAACACGGCGGTGATCGTGCCGGTCCCGTCGGTGATCATCACCTCGAGCGTCGGCACGCCGCTGCGGGGGGCGATCACGATCCGGGAGACCTCTCCGCCGACCCGGATCGGCCGGCGCAGCTCGACCTCGGACAGCGGGGTCAGGTGGAGCCCGTCGAAGCGCTTCTGCAGCCGCGTCCGCTCGAGCTCGGCGACCGACGAGCCGAGCCGTTGCCGCAACGAGCGCCGAGCCATCGCCGACCACGGTACCCACTCGGCCAGCGGGCCGGATCGCCCGGCTGACCCCGCGCACCGCACCGGTAACCTCGGGGGCCTGTGAAGAGTTCGGTGGAGCCCCTCGAGGGGAACAAGGTCAAGCTGACGATCAGCATCGACGAGTCCGAGTTCGATCGCGACATCGACCAGGCGTTCCGCAAGATCGCCCGCGAGGTCAGGCTGCCCGGGTTCCGCAACGGCAAGGTGCCCCGCCGAGTGCTCGAGGCCCGCATCGGCATCGCCCCGGCGCGCGAGCAGGCGCTGCGGGACGCGATCCCCGAGTACCTCGCCAAGGCCGTCCGCGAGCACGACGTCGACCTCATCGCCACGCCCGAGGTCGAGATCACCGACGGCGAGGAGGAAGGTCCCGTCGCCTTCGACGCCACCCTGGAGGTGCGCCCCGAGATCACCGTGCCGGGCTACGGCGGCCTCCGGATCGAGCTGCCGTCGCCGGAGGCCACCGACGCCGAGGTCGACGAGGCCGTGACCACCGAGCTGCGCCGCCACGGCGAGCTCGTCGACGCCGGACGCCCGTCCGCGGCCGGCGACTTCATCACCGTCGACCTGTCGGCGACCCGCGACGGCGAGGAGGTCGCCGGGCTCAACACGGAGGACTGGTCCTACGAGGTCGGCCAGGGCTGGATCGCCGACGACTTCGACGACCACGTCACCGGCGTGCTGCCCGGCGTCGAGCAGCGCTTCACGGCGGTGCCGAAGGGCACCGACGAGCCGGCCGACTTCGTCGTCAAGGTCTCGCGGGTGCAGGAGCTCGTGCTCCCCGACGCCACCGACGAGTGGGTCGCCGACAACCTCGGCGAGCACGAGACGGTCGACGAGTGGCGGGCGAGCATCCGCGACCGCATCTCGACGAGCAAGCTGGGGCAGGCCCGCAGCCAGCTCGTCGGCAGGGTCACCGAGGCGCTCACCGGGCTCACCGACATCGAGCCGCCCGAGCCGCTCGTGCAGAGCGACCTGCAGCGCCGCGTCGAGGCCACGGTCCGCCAGCTGCAGTCGCAGGGGATCTCGATGGAGCAGTGGCTGTCCGCCACCGGCCAGGACAGCGCCCAGTTCGTCGAGGGCATGAAGGGCCAGTCCGAGCAGGCCGTGAAGGTCGACCTCGCCCTGCGGGCGGTCGCCGCGGCCGAGGCCATCGAGGCCGACGAATCCGACCTCACCGCCGAGTACGAGCGCATCGCCCAGCAGGTCAACGAGAAGGTCAACCAGGTGCGCAAGGCGTACGAGCGAAACGACCTCGTGCCCGACCTGACCGCCCAGATCCGCAAGTCCAAGGCCCTCGACTGGCTGCTGCACCACGTCGAGATGGTCGACCCGGAGGGCCACGAGCTCGACCGGGACCTCATCCTCGGCCACAGCCACGACGACGAGGACGACGAAGACGACGAAGCAGAAACACCCCCCGAACCGCAGGAGACCGACGCATGAAGCTCGACGCCAAGAACTACCTCGTCCCGAACGTCGTCGAGCAGACCAGCCGCGGCGAGCGGGCGTACGACCTCTACAGCCGCCTGCTCAAGGAGAACATCGTCTTCCTGCAGACGCCGATCGACGACCAGATCGCGAGCCTGGTCTGCGCCCAGTTCATCCATCTCGAGAGCGAGAACCCGGACAAGGACATCAACCTCTACATCAACAGCCCCGGTGGCGACATCACCTCGCTGTTCGCGATCTACGACACGATGCAGTTCATCCGCAACGACATCGCCACGATCTGCCTGGGCCAGGCGGCCTCGGCCGCAGCCGTCCTGCTCGCCGCCGGCACCAAGGGCAAGCGGCTCGCCCTGCCGCACTCCCGGATCCTCCTCCACCAGCCGTACGGGCAGGTCGGCTACGGCCAGGTGACCGATCTCGAGCTCGCCGCCAAGGAAATCCTCCGCCTCCGTGAGCTGATGGAGGCAATCTTGGTCAAGCACACCGGCCAGACGGAGGAGCGCGTGCACGCGGATACCGACCGCGATTTCATCATGGAAGCGGACGAGGCGGTCGCGTATGGCATCATCGACGCGGTGATCGAGTCCCGTGACGTCCCGGACCGCACGGGCCCGATCCGCTGACGGACCAATCGAGCAACTGGCGAGGGGACGACGGCCGTGGCGAAATTCGGTGACACCGGGGAGCTGCTCAAGTGCTCCTTCTGCGGCAAGTCCCAGAAGCAGGTGCGCAAGCTGATCGCCGGCCCCGGCGTCTACATCTGCGACGAGTGCATCGATCTCTGCAACGAGATCATCGAGGAGGAGCTCGCCGAGACGGCCGAGCTGAGCTTCGACCACCTGCCCAACCCCCGTGAGATCCGGGCCTTCCTCGACGACTACGTGGTCGGCCAGGACAGCGCGAAGAAGATCCTCAGCGTCGCCGTCTACAACCACTACCGGCGGATCCAGTACCAGCAGTCGAACGGCGTCGGCCGCCGCGACGAGGTCGAGCTCGCCAAGTCGAACATCCTGCTGCTCGGGCCCACCGGCTGCGGCAAGACCCATCTCGCCCAGACCCTCGCCCGGCTGCTCAACGTGCCGTTCGCCGTCGCCGACGCCACGGCCCTCACCGAGGCCGGCTACGTCGGCGAGGACGTCGAGAACATCCTGCTCAAGCTGATCCAGGCCGCCGACTTCGACGTCAAGCGGGCCGAGACCGGGATCATCTACATCGACGAGATCGACAAGATCGCCCGCAAGAGCGAGAACCCGTCGATCACCCGGGACGTGTCGGGCGAGGGTGTCCAGCAGGCGCTGCTCAAGATCCTCGAGGGCACGACGGCGTCGGTGCCTCCGCAGGGCGGGCGCAAGCACCCGCACCAGGAGTTCATCCAGATCGACACGACGGACGTGCTGTTCATCCTCGGCGGCGCGTTCTCCGGGCTCGAGCAGATCATCGAGGCCCGCATCGGCCACAAGGGCGTCGGGTTCCACGGCACCGTGAAGTCGAAGACCGAGCGCGACCCGGGCGAGCTGTTCGCCCAGGTACTGCCGGAAGATCTCGTCAAGTACGGGATGATCCCCGAGTTCATCGGCCGGCTGCCGACGATGGGTGCTGTGCGCAGCCTCGACCGCGACGCCCTCGTGCGCATCCTCACCGAGCCGAAGAACGCCCTCGTGCGCCAGTACCAGAAGGTCTTCGAGTTCGAGGACGTCGAGCTGGAGTTCAGCCCGGACGGTCTCGAGGCGGTGGCCGACCAGGCTCTGCTGCGGGGCACGGGAGCCCGCGGCCTGCGGGCGATCCTCGAGGAGGTCCTCCTCAACACGATGTACGACCTGCCCGGACGCACCGACGTCGGCAAGGTCGTCATCGACGAGGAGACCGTGCGGGAGAAGGTCAACCCCACGCTGGTGCCCCGCGAGGCGACCCGGTCGACCCGGCCCCGCCGCGCCGCCAGCTGAATTGTTCGGCTCGCTTTGGTCACTAAATCGCGGCGCACGTCCGCCGCGATCTGGTGACCAAGGCGTCCTAGCCTCCCGCCGTGGATTACGCCGCCGCGGTCGCCTATCTCGACGAGCACGCCAGCTACGACAAGACCGGACGGGTCACGTCGCCGTCCCTCGACCACATCACGCGTTTGGTCAACGCGATGGGGGAGCCCCAGCACGCCTATCCGGTGATCCACGTGACCGGCACCAATGGCAAGGGTTCGACGGCGCAGATGATCACCCGCCTGCTGATGGCGCAGGGGCTGAGCGTGGGCACGTACACCAGCCCGCACCTCGAGCGGGTCAACGAGCGGCTGGCCCGGAGCGCCGCACCGATCGACGACGACGACTTCGCCGAACAGATCGCCGCCATCGCCGACCTCGAGGGCGTCACCGGCGTGCGCCCGAGCTACTTCGAGGCGTGCACGGCGGCCGCCTTCCGCTGGTTCGCCGACATCGCCGTCGACGTCGCGGTGATCGAAGTCGGGCTGCTCGGCCGGTGGGACGCCACCAACGTCGTCACCGCCCAGGTCGCCGTGATCACGAACATCGGGATGGACCACAACGAGTTCGCCGGACCGACGCTCGTCGACATCGCCCGGGAGAAGGCGGGGATCATCAAGCCGAGCTCGGCGGCCGTGATCGGCGAGCTCGAGCCCGAGCTGGTCGCCGTGCTCAGCCAACCTGAGGCGGCGACCCGGCTGCGGCGCGGCGTCGACTTCGAGACCGCCGGCAACCAGCTGGCGGTCGGCGGGCGCCTCGTGGACCTGCGCACCCCGACGACGATCTACCCGGAGGTGTACGTCCCGCTCCACGGCGCCCACCAGGGCGACAACGCCGTCGATCGCCCTGGCCGCCACCGAGGCGTTCTTCGCCGCGCCACTCGCGCCCGACGTGGTCGAGGAGGGCTTCGGGGCCGTCGCCGTCCCGGGCCGCTTCGAGATCCTCGGGCACCAGCCGCTCGTGATCGTCGACGGCGCCCACAACCCGCCAGGCGCCGACACGTGCGCCCAGGTCTTCTTCGACGACTTCGCGCCCGAGGGCCGGCGGATCCTCGTGGTCGGCACCCTCCGCGAGCCGAGGGCGATGCTCGAGGCGCTGCGGGCCGACGAGTTCGACGTGGTCGTGGCCTGCACCGCTCCCTCGCCCCGCGGCGTGCGGGTCGAGGACGTCGCCAGCGCGGCCGCGGGCCCTCGGCTGCGACGAGGTGCTCGCGCTTCGACACCGTCGGAGAGGCGTGCCGGTGGGCCCTGCGGTCCGCCGACGGTGACGACGCCGTGCTCGCCGCCGGGTCGCTGTACGTCGCCGGCGAGGCCCGCCGGACCCTCCTCGCCCTCCACCCCTGATGCCCTCCCGTTCTTGCATCTACTCTGCGCGCCCTGACGCGCCAACGAGATGCAAGAACCGACAGGAGTCCTGATTACCCACCGGTAGCGTGGCCAGCCGTGCCTGACGCCAGCCCGACCCCCGATCGCACCCTCGTCCTGCTCAAACCGGACGCCGTCGAGCGCGCCCTGATCGGCCAGATCGTCGCCCGCTTCGAGGCCAAGGGACTCACGATCGCCGCCCTCGACCTGCGCACGCTCGACACCGATCTCCTCGCCGAGCACTACGCGGAGCACGTCGGGAAGGGCTTCTACGACGACCTCGTGGCGTTCATGAGCCGGGGCCCGGTCGTCGCGATGGTCATCGAGGGACCGGAGAACACGTGGGAGGTCGTGCGCACGATGATGGGCGCGACGAACCCGCGGGCGGCCGCGCCGGGCACGATCCGCGGCGACCTCGGCATCCTCGTCACCGAGAACCTGGTGCACGGCAGCGACTCCGCCGAGTCCGCCGAGCGCGAGGTCAAACTGTTCTTCCCCCGTCTGTAACATTCGTCGATCAAGGCAGCCAGGGAGTCCGGCCGCGTCGGGCTCCATGAAGGAGTGCCGGCATGGCTCGCAACAATCCGCTCAGCCTCGGTCGTGACCTGGCCATCGACCTGGGCACCGCCAACACGCTGATCTACGTCCGAGGGCAGGGCATCGTGCTCGACGAGCCCTCCGTCGTGGCGATCAACATCAACGACGGCCGGCCGGTCGCGGTCGGGCTCGAGGCGAAGCGGATGATGGGGCGGACCCCGAACCACATCAAGGCGATCCGTCCGTTGAAGGACGGCGTGATCGCCGACTTCGAGGTCTGCGAGAAGATGCTGCGCTACTTCATCCAGCGCGTCCACGCGAGCCGCTGGAGCAAGCCGCGCATGGTGATCTGCGTGCCGTCCGGCATCACCGGCGTCGAGCAGCGCGCCGTGCAGGACGCGGCCGAGTACGCCGGTGCCCGCAAACCGGTGCACATCATCGAGGAGCCGATGGCGGCGGCGATCGGCGCCGACCTGCCGGTGCACGAACCGTCGGGGAACATGGTCGTCGACATCGGCGGCGGCACCACTGAGGTCGCCGTGATCTCGCTCGGCGGCATCGTCACCGCCCAGTCCGTCCGCGTCGCGGGCGACGAGCTCGACGACGCCGTCCTGCAGTACGTGAAGAAGGAGTTCTCCCTCGCCATCGGCGACCGCACGGCGGAGGAGATCAAGATCCAGATGGGCTCGGCGTGGCCGATGGAGGAGGAGCTGACGGCCGACATCCGCGGCCGCGACCTCATCAGCGGTCTTCCGCGTACGATCCAGCTCACCACCGAACACGTTCGCGAGGCGCTGGCCGAGCCAGTCGCCGCGATCGTCGACGCCGTCAAGACCACGCTCGACAAGACCCCGCCCGAGCTGGCCGCCGACATCATGGAGGACGGCATCACGATCACTGGTGGTGGCGCGCTGTTGGGGGGTCTCGACGAGCGCCTGGCCCATGAAACCGGTATGCCGATCCACGTCGCCGACGAGCCGCTGTACAGCGTCGTCATCGGCGGGGGTCGAGCGTTGGAGAACATCGATGCGATGCGGGGGTTGATGTCGCTCGGTGGCGATGATTAACCCGAGCGCGGAGCTGCGCGCTCGCTGATGCGATGCCCCTCTACACCCCTGGCCGCCGCCGTGCCATCATCCTCCTGCTGTTGACGTCCGTCCTGCTGCTGACGCTCGACCTGCGCGGCAACGCCGTCCTCGATGCCGTGCGGACCGGCTACAACAAGGTGCTCGAGCCCTTCGAGTCGGCCGCCGACGTTGTGACCCGGCCCATCCGCAACGCCTGGCGCGGCATCACCGACTACGAGGACAAGGCCGAGGAGGTCGAGCGGCTCCGCGAACAGCTCGACGCCCAGCGGGCCGACCAGATCTCGGCCCAGGCGACGATTCTCGAGCACAACGAATTGCTCGCCCTCAACAACCTGCCCGCGCTCAGCGATTACGAGAACGTCGTCGCCACCGTTGTCGGCGCCAGCCCGACCAACATCGACCAGGTGATCGAGATCGACAAGGGGCGGGACGACGGGATCGAGGTCGGCATGGCCGTCGTGAGCAGCGCCGGGCTCGTCGGCAAGATCACCACCCCGCTGCTGGACGACCGGGCGTACGTGATGCTGCTCAGCGACCTGCAGTACGCGACCCAGGTGAAGGTGGTCCCGGGCGCTCCGCCCCGGACGACCACCACGACGACCGCCCCGACCACGACGGTGCCGGGGCAGGTGCCGCCCGAGTCGGCGCCGACCGAGACCACGACCCCCGAGTCCTCGTCGACCACGACGACCACGACGTCGACCACCGTGCCGACGGGGGAGCCGACCACCACCGAATCGACGACGTCGACGTCGACGACCACCACGCTCGACCTCGACAACCCGCGGGAGACCGGGGTCTTGCGCGGCCAGGGCGACGGCGAGCTGCCCGAGGTCGACCTGCTCGCCGACACCCCGGTCATCGGCCGGATTCGCCCCGGCGACATCGTGCTGACCGCCGGCGGGACCGAGAGCCTGGCGCCCCAGAACATCCCCGTCGGAATCGTTGTGAACGTCGTCAACCGGTCGACGGCCGAGGGTCCGCTGCTCGAGGTCGAACCGCTGGCCAACCTCGACGAGCTCAACTTCGTGCGCGTCGTGCTGTACAAGCCGGCCACGGAGGTCGAGCCGGCGCCGGATGGAACGCAGGCGGGGGACTGATGCTGGCGTCGTTGGTCCAGGGGCCGTTGCTGCGGCTGGCGTCGGTCGGGTTGATCCTCGTCGCCTTGCAGCGCACGCTGTTCACCGACCTGCGCCCGGCGGGCGTGTCGGTCCAGGTCGTGCTCGCTCTGGCCGCCGCCGCCGGCGCCGCCGGCGGCCCGCAGAAGGGCGCCCTGGCCGGGTTCGTGCTCGGGCTGATGTACGACCTGGCCGCCGGCACGCCCCTCGGGTCGTCCTCGATCACGATGGGGCTCGCCGGCTACGCCGCCGGCTACGTCACGTCGATCACGATCGACCCGCAGTGGTGGCTCGCCGCCTTGTTCACGGCGCTCGGGGCGGCGATCGGCGAGGCCGCCGTGCCGGTCGTGCGCACGTTCATCGGCGAGGAGGACGTGTTCAGCCCCCGCCTGGCCGTCGTCGTCGGGATCGTCGCCGCCGGCGCCCTCCTCCTCAGCCCGTTGCTCGTGCCCGTCGGTCGCTGGTGCCTGCGCATCAAACGCCCCGAGTGGAAGGCGCCAGCCCAATGAGCCGAGTGCACCGACCGGCCTCCAGCATGAGGGCAGACTGGGACCGTGGCTGCTGACAAGCGCGCCGCACGGCTCGGCGTCCTCGCCCTCGTCGCGACCCTGCTCTTCGGGGCCGTCGGCGCCCGCTTGTGGTTCCTGCAGACCGTGCAGGCGGAATCCTTGCAGCGCAGCGTCGATGCCCGGAAGACCAAGGTCATCCAGCTCGTCCCCGAGCGGGGGCGGATCTTCGACGCCGACGGGAGGATCCTCGCCGACAACGCCCGCGTGCTCACCGTCGCCGTCGACTGGGACGTCGTCGGTGACGACACCGACCGGGCCGAGATGTTCACCCGCCTCTCCGGGTGGCTGCAGGTGTCGGTGGAGGACATGGAGGCCCGCTACGACTCCAACACGTACAGCCGCTACCGGCCGCTGCCGTTGAAGGAGGACGTCGAGGAGCCGATCGCGATCGCACTCGAGGAGCGGGTCGAGGACTTCCCCGGCGTCCAGATCGTCACCGAGTGGCGGCGGACGTACCCCTACGCTGCCGCTGGCGAGCCACGTCCTCGGCTACATGGGCTCGATCACCGCCGAGGACGAGCAGTACTACCAGGACCAGGGCTACGACACGTCCGTCGGTGGCGAGGACGTGGGCCGGGCCGGCATCGAGCTGAGCATGGAGACCGTCCTCCATGGGCAGTGGGGCGAGGAAGTGGTCGAGGTCGACGCCAACAACCGCATCGTCCGCACGGTCAGCTACCAGCCGCCGGTGAACGGTCGAGATGTCCAGCTCTCGATCGACCTCGACCTGCAGCAGTACGCCGAACGACTGCTCCAGACCCAGCTCCTACTGCGTCGCCAGGAGAGCGCGGCCAACCCGATGGTGGGTCGGTTCCTCGACGACGGCACCGAGGTGCGAGAGCCGCTCGATCGGAGCCTGCCCGCCGGAGCTCGGGTCAACTACAAAGCGCCGGCCGGCTCGGTGACGGTGATGAACCAGCAAACCGGCCAGATCCTCGCCATGGCCAGCTACCCGACGTTCGACAACCGGTGGTTCAGCGCCGACGTCGACAGCGACAAGTTCGAGGACCTCTTCCCCCAGGGCGAGGACGAGGATCCCGACGACGCCGTGCTCCCGAACCGGGCGATCCAGGGCCAGTACAACCTCGGGTCGTCGTTCAAGCCGTTCACGGCCTACGCCGCTCTGGCGACCGGACTGCTCGGCCCGGACACCATCTACAACGACACGGGGACCTACGAGCTCACCGAGCAGTCGGTCAGCGCCGACGCGTGGGCACGCGGCGCCAAAGTCGAGTACCGCAACGCGATCTGCTCGTTCAACAACCGCCCCTGTGTGTACGGGCCGATCAACACGCCGACCGCGCTGGCGGTCTCGAGCGACGCCTTCTTCTACAAGCTCGGCGAGGAGTTCTACCTCGCCCCCGGAACGCAGTTCCAGGACCAGGTCCGCAAGTTCGGTCTGGGCCGCGACACCGGGATCGACCTGCCCTACGAGTTCGACGGGCGAATCCCCACGAATGAACTGAAGCGACGGCTGCTCGAAGCCGGGGTGCTCGACCCAAGTGAGACCCCGAACCTGCAGCCGGGCGACCTCGTCCAGATGTCGGTCGGCCAGGGGCTCCTGGCGGCCACGCCGCTGCAGATCGCCGTCGGATACGCGGCGATCGCCAATGGGGGGCGCGTGCTCACACCGCAAGCCGTGCAGGCGGTCTACGAGCCCGCGGTGCCGGACGGCCAGCCCGGCCGCGCCGCCCTCAACCGCGGCACGGTGGCCCGGACGACGAAGCCGAAGTGGCGCAAGATCCCGATGACGGACGGGATGCGCGACCCGCTCATCGAGGGCTTGCGCCAGAACATCCTCGGGGTCGGCGCCAACGGCCGGAGCACCACGGCCGGCGAGCTGTTCGCGGTCGGCTATCCCGAGACGGCGATCCCGATCGGCGGCAAGACCGGCACCGCCCAAGGCGCAGGAAACTATCCGTGGAACGACTCGTCGGTGTTCGCCGCCGTCAGCCTCGACCCGGCGCGCCCGTTCACCGTCGTGTCGTACCTGGAGAAGTCCGGGTACGGGTCACGCGGCGCGGCACCCGTGGTGAAGTGCATGTACCTCGCGCTGTCCGGCGTCACGCCGCTCGACGCGGTGAACGTGTCCGAGCCGCTCGACCCCGACAGCACCGACCCGGCCCAACCGGCCGCCTCCGTCGACACGGCCTGCATGCAGACCACGGGCGCCCCCGAGTCCCGCCCGGTGGACTGATGCGGCCGTCCCTCCGGAACTGTGAGCTGAGCGTGCGGATATCCGCACGCTGGACTCACACTTCGCGGGGAGGTGGGGGGTCGGCATGCTGATGCTGCAGCGCAAGCCGGACTCGGGGCTCGGCAACATCCGGTCCAGCCCTGGTGACCCCAGCCGCAACATCGACTGGGTGCTGCTGCTCGCCCAGTCGGCGCTCACGGTCATCGGGTGCTTCGTGGTCTTCTCGGCGACCCGCACGCGCACCTCCGACCCGTACACGTTCGTCACCCGCCAGGTGATCTTCGCGATTGCCGCCACCGTGGCGATGGTGATCGTGATGGCGATCGACTACGAGTGGCTCAAGGGCCACGCCCGCGGTCTGTACGCCGTCACGCTCGGCGCGCTCGGCGCGGTCATCGTCGTCTCGCAGGCGTCGGGCGACACCGTGCTCGCCTTCTCGTTCGGGCCGATCCAGGTCCAGCCGGCCGAGTTCGCCAAGTTCACCGTGCTCCTCGCCCTGTGCGCGTACCTCTCCCAAGAACGCGGTGACGAGGTCAGCTACGCCCGCTTCCTCGGCGGACTGCTCATCGTCGGCGTCCCGGCCGTGATGCTCATCGTCCAGCCCGACCTCGGCTCGGCGTCGGTGCTCATCGCGATGGCGATGGGCGTGTTGCTCGTCGCGGGCGCCAAGGCCCGCTACATCCTCACCATCAGCCTGCTCTCGCTCGTGACGGTGGGAGCCGCGTTCGTCAGCAACCTCGTCAACAAGTACCAGTTGGAACGGGTGCGGGTGTTCTTCGACGAGGACAACCCGGCGCTCCAGGAGCAGGTGTACCAGGTCGCCAACGCGGTGCGAGCGGTCGGCACCGGTGGCCTGTTCGGCAAGGGCTACCTCCAGGGGCCGCTCACCAACGGGCGCGACATCCCCCTGATCTGGGCCGACTTCCCGTTCGCCGCTGTCGGCGAGCAGTTCGGCCTGGTCGGGTGCAGCGTCCTGCTCGTACTCATCGTCATCGTGCTCGTACGCATCTGGCGCATCGCCCACCTGTCGAAGGACCTGTTCGGCACCTACCTGTGCGCGGGCGTGTTCACGATGCTGCTCTGGCAGGTGTTCCAGAACGTCGGGATGACGATCAAGATCATGCCGGTCACCGGGCTGCCCCTGCCGTTCATCTCCTACGGCGGATCCGGCCTGATCACCTGGTTCGCCCTGCTCGGCCTGGTGCAGAGCGTGCACATGCGTCGCATGCGCTAACCCACGGGGGGCTCCGCCCCCCGTGTACCCCCCGAAACACGACCACATGGCATCGGTGGTTCGCGTAGCTCGGTCGCGCGGTCGTTCGCCCCGGCAAAGACACTCCGAGCTACGCTCGGGAGTGTCATGACCGTGCTCTGGACGCGGATCGAACCGCTCCTCGGGCAGGTGCAGAAGCCGGCTCGTTACATCGGCTGCGAGGACGGCGCGGTCACGCCCGTTCACGGTCCCGGTCGGGTGTCGTGGCTGCTCGCCTATCCCGACACGTACGAGATCGGCCTGCCCAACCAGGGCCTGCAGATCCTCTACGAGATCCTCAACGAGCGCGCCGACGCCGTCGCCGAGCGCACGTACGCACCGTGGCGCGACCTCGACCAATTGCTCCGCCGGCATCGCCTGCCCCTGTTCTCGCTCGAGACCCATCGGCCCGCCGGCGCCTTCGACCTGCTCGCCTTCAACCTCTCGGCCGAGCTCGTCTACACCAACGTCCTCGAGATGATCGACCTCGCCGGGGTGCCCGTCCGGGCGGCCGACCGGCGTCCGGCGGACCCGCTCGTCGTGATCGGTGGACACTGCGCCTTCAACCCCGAGCCGCTGGCCGACTTCATCGACTTCGCCGTCCTGGGCGACGGCGAGGAGGTCGTCGGTGAGATCACCGAGGTGGTCGGAGCGTGGGCCCGAGAGGGGCGGACGGATCGCGACGCGGTGCTGCGCGACCTGGCGCAGGTCACCGGCGTGTACGTGCCCTCCCTCTACGACGTGACCTATGACGGCCCGGCGATCACTGCGGTCACGCCGCGGTTCGCCGACGTCCCACCCGTGGTCGAGAAGCGCACGGTCGCCGACCTGGGGGAGTGGCCGTACCCGAAGCGGCAGCTCGTCCCGCTCACCGAGGTCGTCCACGACCGGCTCAACGTCGAGGTCTTCCGCGGCTGCACCCGTGGCTGCCGGTTCTGCCAGGCCGGGATGATCACCCGCCCGGTGCGGGAACGCCCGGCCGGCCAGGTGCGCACGATGGTCGCCGACGGGCTCGCTCGCACCGGCTACGACGAGGTCAGCCTGACGTCGCTGTCGACGGCCGACTTCAGCGACATCGAGTCGGTGGTCGCCGACGTGCTCGCCGACCGCGCGGCGGCGTCACCGGGCTGTCCGACCACGGTGAACCTGCCCTCGTTGCGCGTCGACGCGTTCACCGTCGGGCTGGCCGGACAGGTCACCAGCGGGCGTCGCAGCGGACTGACGTTCGCGCCGGAGGCGGGGTCGTGGCGGCTGCGTTCGGTGATCAACAAGCTGATCACCGAGGACGACCTGTACGGCGCGGTCGAGGCGGCGTTCGCGGCCGGGTGGACACGGATGAAGCTCTACTTCATGACCGGGCTGCCGACCGAGACCGACGAGGACACGCTCGGCATCGGCGAGCTCGCCGGCAACTGTGTGTCGATCGGGCGCAGGCACACGGCGCGGGCGTCGGTCACGGCGAGCGTCGGCGGGTTCGTGCCCAAGCCGCACACGCCGTTCCAGTGGTTCGGGCAGAACACGCTGGCCGAGCTGCGCCGCAAGCTCGAGCTGCTGCGCACCCACAAGCCGCGGCACGTGCAGCTCAAGTGGCACGATCCGGCGGCGAGCGTGGCCGAGGGGATCGCCAGCCGTGGTGACCGTCGGGTGGGCAGGGTCATCGAGCGGGTGTGGCGAGCGGGCGGGACGTTCCAGGAGTGGGGAGAATGCTTCGACCTCGCCCGCTGGACCGGGGCGATGGAGGCGGAGGGCCTGTCCCTCGACTGGTACGTGTTCCGCCACCGCGCCGGTGACGAAGTCCTGCCCTGGGATCATCTCCGGGCCGGGCTGCACCAGGACTTCCTGTGGGAGGACTGGCAGGCCGCGCTCGCCGGCAGCGGGGTCGAGGACTGCCGGTGGACGCCCTGCTACGACTGCGGCGTCTGCACGGGGTACGGCATCGAGCACGTCGTGGCGTCCACGGTGGCTCCGGCCGGGGGGAGCCAAGGCACTGGGCAGAACCTGGTCAATCTCGTACGGGTCGGCGGCGTCAGGTGATCCGTCATGGCGTTCCCCGGCCACGCCGCATACTGCCTGCGCAGGTGCTGGCCGCTCGCTCGCATGATCGCGAGGGGCACCAGTGATACGTCATGGCGTTCCCCGGCCACGCAGGCCGTTGCTGGCCGCTCGCTCGCTGGCGCTCGCTCGCTCGCATGATCGCGAGGGGCACCAGTGATCCTCCGCGTGCGCTACGCCAAGCTCGGCAAGGTTCGTTTCACGAGCCACCGCGACACGGCTCGAATCTGGGAGCGGGCGTTGCGCCGGGCCCGGATCCCGGTGGTGTCGACCAGCGGGTTCACACCCCGGCCGCGGGTGAGCTTCGGGCTCGCCCTGCCCACGGGGGCCGAGTCGATCGCCGAGTACCTCGATGTCGACGTCGTGGACGGGGAGCTCGCCGACATCGAGCCCGGCGAGCTGCCATCGCGGCTCGATGCCGGGTTGCCCCATGGCTTCTCTGCGATGCTGGCGAGCGTGTTGGAGCCGGGATCAGGCTCGTTACAGGAGGTCGTCACGTCGGTGACCTGGGAGTTGTCGCCCCCGGAGGGCACCGACATCGCCGCCGCGGCCGGTAGATTGATGGCGGCGGAGGCTCTCCCGCTCGCGCGGGAGCGCAAAGGCGAGCGGCGCGTCGACGACGTCCGCCCGCTCATCGTGTCGCTCTCGACGTCCGCCGATGGCGCCACGATGATCGCCGGGCTAGCAACCATCGGCCGGAGCCTGCGCCCGGCCGAGCTGGCCACGTTGGCCTTCCCGGACACCGACCCGGTCGGTGTACGGGTGATGCGGACACATCAATGGATCGAGCACGACGGGGACCGGCGCGAGGTGCTGGCGCTGCCGGCCGCCGTGCGGGCGCCCACCGCCGAGGTGGGCGCATGAGCAGAAGACAGGAACAACCATGGACGAGACCGACACCGGGTCGGGTAACCCGGCGGGTGAAGGGACCGCGGCCAACCGCAAGCGTCGGCGCGGATCGCGGGGCGGGCAACGCCGGCGCAAGCCGCTGAGCGGCTCGTCGACCGCGGCCCCTGAGGTCGACGGCGACGCCGCCGTGACCGAAGGGGCGTCTGCGGAGACGCCGGAACTGCCGCGCCCGCTCCGCGAGGGACGGGTCTCGCCCGAGGTGGCCGAGCGGTCACTCGTGCGCAAGCCGCAGATCGGTGACACCCGGCCGGCCCCGGCGGCGCCAGCCGAACCGGCCGCTCCCCGCCGCGGCCGCGGCAAGTCGGCGGCGACGACCCCCGCCGCCGACCCGGCGGCGACCGAGGACGCCGCGCCGAAGCGCAAACGGGGCGGGCGGAGCACGCGGCAGACGCGCGGCGGCGCCGCTCCCGAGGTGGCGGCCGAGTCGCGCCGGGGACGCGAGCGCAACGGCAAGCCGGTGGGTCGCTACCTGATGTGTGTCCAGGTGCGCCCTGAGGTGTCCCAGGTCGCCGTGCTCGAGGGTCGCAACCTCATCGAGCACTACGTCAGCCGGCCGGCCGACGACATCAGCCAGATCCACGGCAACATCTACGTCGGCCGCGTGCAGAACGTGCTGCCCGGCATGGAGGCGGCGTTCGTCGACATCGCCACGCCGAAGAACGCGGTGCTCTACCGCGGCGACGTGCAGTACGACGCCGAGGACATCGAGGAGCGCAGCGAACCGGCCCGCATCGAGGACATCCTGCGCGCCCGCCAGCTGATCGTCTGCCAGGTCACGAAGAACCCGATCGGTGCCAAGGGCGCCCGCCTCACCCAAGAGGTGTCGCTGCCCGGGCGGTTCGTCGTGCTGATCCCGAACTCCAAGACCTACGGCATCTCGAAGCGGCTGCCCGACGACGTGCGCAAGCGCCTGCGCGTCATCCTCGACCGGGTCAAGCCGGCCCAGCACGGGCTCATCGTGCGCACCGCGGCCGAGCACGCCACCGAGGCCGAGCTGCGCGCCGACATGACCCTGCTGCTCGACCAGTGGGAGCAGATCGAGGCCCGGGCGGCGTCGGCGAAGCAGCCGACGCTGCTGTACCGCGAACCGGAGCTCGCCGTGCGGGTGATCCGGGAGGAGTTCAACGCCGACTACCGCGGCGTGGTGATCGATGACCGTCGCCTCTACGAGGAGGTCAAGGCGTACATCGGGGCCTTCAACCCCGAGCTCGCCGATCGCGTCGAGTTCTACGACCGCGAGGATCGGGGGCTCACCCTCTTCGAGCACCACCACGTCCACGAGCAGGTCCACAAGGCGCTCGACCGCAAGGTGTGGCTGCCGTCGGGTGGCTCGCTGATCATCGAGCACACGGAGGCGCTCACGGTCATCGACGTCAACACGGGCAAGAACGTCGGCTCGTCGAGCCTCGAGGAGACCGTCTTCCACAACAACATGGAGGCCGCCGAGGAGATCGCCAAGCAGCTGCGCCTGCGCGACATCGGCGGGATCATCGTCATCGACTTCATCGACATGGAGCAGCGGGACAACCGGGCCAAGGTGGTCGAGGCGTTCCGCAATGCCCTGTCGCGGGACAAGACCCGCTCCCAGGTGTTCGACATCTCCGACCTCGGTCTGGTCGAGATGACCCGCAAGCGCATCGGCGAGGGCCTGCTCACCGAGTTCTCCGAGGTCTGCCCGGAGTGCGACGGTCGCGGGGTCATCGTCGACCACGCCCTCTTGGACTGACGCCCGCCGGCCCCGGCATCGGAGGGTTTCCATGCCGGAAGGGGGTTCGCAAACCCTCCGGTGCATCGAAAACCTCGGGTGAGCTACGGTCGCATCGGTTTCGAGAAAGGGGACGCGCATGCCCGTGCAACCACCCGACCCCGCCGAGCTC
Source organism: uncultured Acidimicrobiia bacterium (assembly GCA_963827075.1). Classification (GTDB taxonomy): domain Bacteria; phylum Actinomycetota; class Acidimicrobiia; order Acidimicrobiales; family Ilumatobacteraceae; genus JALZMG01. The sequence goes on from CAWGZN010000009.1 coordinate 36,865, forward strand.
GCCCGGATCTCCGAGTTCTACGGGCTCGACCTCTCCGCTGACGACCTGGAGTCGTTCCGCCCGTTCGTGACCGGGCTGCTCGAGTCGTGGACGGCGGTCGAGGACCTCTACGCCCGGACCGCACCGGAGGCACCGAGCGACCGCGCCTGGCACCGACCCGAGGAGGCCGACAACCCGCTCGGGGCGTGGTACGTGCGCACCGACATCACCGAGACCGACAGCGGCCCGCTCGCCGGGCGGACCGTCGCGATCAAGGACAACACGATGGTCGCCGGTGTCCCGATGATGAACGGCTCCGAGACGCTCGAGGGTTTCGTGCCGACGCGGGACGCGACGGTCGTGACCCGCCTCCTCGCGGCCGGGGCGACGATCGCCGGCAAGGCGGTGTGCGAGGACCTGTGCTTCTCCGGCGGGAGCCACACGTCGCGCACCGGCCCGGTGCGCAACCCGTGGGACCTGACCCGGTCCGCCGGCGGGTCGTCGAGCGGCAGCGCGGCGCTGGTCGCGGCGGGCGCCGTCGACATGTCGACGGGCGGCGACCAGGGCGGCTCGGTGCGCATCCCGAGCGCGTACAGCGGCACCGTCGGGCACAAGCCGACCCACGGCCTCGTCCCGTACACCGGCGCGTTCCCGATCGAGTTCACGATCGACCACCTTGGTCCGATCACCCGCACCGTCGCCGACGCGGCCCTGATGCTGAACGTGATCGCTGGGTTCGACGGTTACGACGCCCGGCAGCCACCTGGCGTGGCCGGAGAGGACTACGTCGCCGCGCTCGGCACCGGCGCGAGCGGGCTGCGCGTCGGCGTGGTCGGCGAGGGGTTCGGTCTGCCCGACCTGTCCGACCCGCAGGTCGACGAGACGGTGCGGGCGGCGACCGAGACGTTGCGCAGCGCCGGACTCAAGGTCGAGGACGTCTCCGTCCCGTGGCACAGCGACGCGATGCACGTCTGGAACGTGATCGCCACCGAGGGCGCGACGGCGCAGATGGTCGACGCCAACGCCTACGGGATGAACTGGAAGGGGCTGTACGACCCCGAGCTGATCGAGTTCTACGGCCGGCAGTGGCGGGAGCGGGCGCCCCGCTTCTCCGAGACCGTGAAGCTCGTCGTGATGTCCGGCCGGTACCTGACGGAGCACGAGTTCGGTCGCCATTACGCGATGGCCCGCAACCTGTCCTACGAGCTGTCCGCGGCGTACGACGACGCGCTCGCCAGCTACGACGTCCTGGTGATGCCGACGTTGCCGATCCGCGCGACGACGCTGCCGGCGCCGGACGCGCCGCGCGAGGAGTAGTCTGGCCCGGTCCCTCGAGATGATCTCCAACACGGCGCCGTTCGACATCACCGGCCACCCGGCGACGTCCGTGCCGGCCGGCGTCGTCGACGGCTTGCCGGTGGGGATGATGATCGTCGGCCGGCAGTTCGACGACGCGACGTGCCTGCGTGTGGCGGCCGCGTTCGAGGAAGCCGTCGGCGGTTTCCCCGCCCCGCCCAGGTAGCCTGGCCGATCGCTATGTACGCAGTGATCGAAGCCGGCGCGACCCAGCAGAAGGTGGCCGAGGGCGAGCAGGTCGAGATCGACCTCCGCGATGCCGAGGATGGCGACGAGATCAGCCTCCCCGTCAAGCTGCTCGTCGACGGCGACCGGGTGCTCGCGACCCCGGACGAGCTCGCCGGGGTGACCGTCACCGGCAAGGTGGTCGGGCTCGCCAAGGGTCCCAAGGTCAACGGGTTCACGTACAAGCGGCGCACCAACCAGCGCCGCCGCTACGGGCACCGTCAGCGTTACACCGTCGTCGAGATCACCAAGATCAGCGCCGACTGACCGTCACGGAGGATTGCCATGTCGAAGACCAAGGGTGGCGGGTCGACCCGCAACGGCCGTGACTCCAACGCCCAGCGGTTGGGCGTGAAGGTGTACGACGGCACCCGGATCCCCGCGGGGACGATCATCGTGCGCCAGCGCGGCACCAAGTTTCACCCCGGCAAGAACGTCGGCATCGGTGGCGACGACACCCTCTTCTCGCTCGTCGAGGGCAGCGTGAAGTTCGGCGAGCGCAAGGGCCGCAAGGTCGTCGACATCAACCCGGTCGCCTGAGCGCCGATCGCTGATCTCGTCCGCTACCGCGTCGTGGTCTCGGGCCACGTGCAGGGGGTGTGGTTCCGCGAGTCGTGCCGCCGCGAAGCGGAGGCGCGCGACGTCTCCGGCGTTGTCGCCAACCGGGCCGACAGCACGGTCGAGGCCGTGTTCGAGGGTCGCGAGCCCGCCGTCGCCGAGATGGTCGCCTGGTGCCGCGCCGGACCACCGCGCGCCGTCGTGACCGGCGTCGACGTGAGCCAGGAGGAACCCGAGGGCCTCGTCGGATTCCGGGTCCGCTGACGTTCCTCCGGCGTTTGTGTCACCGAAACCGCCGCATGCGGCGAAATCGGTGACACAAACAGGGCGGGGCTCGGGCGAGCGCCGTCAGCTGACGCCGGCAGGGAGCTTGGCCGGATCCCAGTCGAGCAGGGCCATCGCCTGACGGCAGGCGAAGCGGTCGGTCATCCCGGCGACGTAGGTGACCGCGGCCCGAATGGCCTCGTCGCTCCCGCCGGCGGCCCGGGGCGGGTCGGGCAGGAGGTGGGGTCGGTCGGCGTAGTGCTCGACCAGGGCCTGCAGCAGGGCGACCACGGCATCGGCTTGGAAGCGGCTGGCCGGGCGCAGGTAGACGTGGTCGTAATTGAACTGCCGGAACTCGGCGAGCGCGTCAGCCGCCGGCTCGCCCATGCCGATGCGCCCGGTGTCGGCGGTGGCGTCGACCATCGCCCGGATGAACGTGCCGAGTTGCCGCGACCGGCTCGACCCGCAGCGCTCGCCGACGAGCGGTGGGAGCATGTCAGCGGAGACGATGCCGGCGGCGACGGCATCCTCGAAGTCGTGGCAGACGTAGGCGATGCGGTCGGCCCACGACACGACCTCGCCCTCCGGCGTGGACGGGGCGGGACGGCTCCACGAGTGATTGCGGATGCCGTCGAGCGTCTCGGCGCACAGGTTGAGCGGCGTGAGCGTGACGTCGGCACCCCACTGGGCGTGGTCGTAGCCGCCCGCGACGTACGGCGAGAGGGCATCCTCGCTGGCGTGCCCGCCCGGCCCGTGGCCGCAGTCGTGCCCGAGGGCGATGGCCTCGGTGAGGGCGACGTTGAGGCCGAGCGCCCGGGCCACCGACGTCGCGATCTGGGCGACCTCGAGGGCATGCGTGAGCCGGGTGCGCTGGTGGTCCGCAGGGAAGATGAACACCTGGGTCTTGCCGGCCAGCCGGCGGAACGCCGGCGCGTGGAGGATGCGGTCGCGGTCGCGCTCGAAACACGTGCGCCAGTCGTCGGGCTCCTCGGGGCGGGCGCGATGGCCGGCGCCGACCGCGCGCGTGGCTGCGGTCGCGAGCACGAGCTCCTGCCCGGCCTCGCGGGCGGCCCGATCGACGCGACCACCGCCGGCGCGGGCGTGGGAGTCGGCGTGGGCGAGCCGGATCCGGGTGCCGGTCGGGGCGTGGCCCGCCATGGTCGACGCCCATCGCTCGGCGCGCTCCTGCATCGTCGCGTCGCTCACACGGTCAAGCCTAGAGAAGGGGTGTCACGGGACCCCGCGAAGCGCCCCCGATAGCGTGGATCCGGTGTCCCAGTTCGTCGACGAGTGCCAGCTCAACGTGCGCGGCGGCGACGGCGGCGCGGGCGCCGTGAGCTTCCGCCGGGAAGGTCCCGTCGTCCACGGTGGTCCCAACGGGGGCGACGGCGGCAAGGGCGGCGACGTGTGGCTCGTCGCCGACCACAACGTGGCGTCGCTGCTCGCCTTCCGTGACCATCCGCACCGGCGGGCGACGAGGGGCGCCCACGGCAAGGGCAAGGACCTGCACGGTCGCCGCGGAGACGACGTCGAGGTGTCAGTGCCGGAGGGCACCGCCGTGTACGACCTGTACACCGGGGAGCTGCTCGCCGAGCTGCTCAACCACGGCGACCGGTGGCTCGCCGCCGCGGGCGGCCGAGGTGGTCGCGGCAACGCCCGCTTCCTCTCCAACCGGCGCCGGGCGCCCAGCTTCGCCGAACAGGGGGAGCACGGCGAGGAGCGCTGGCTCCGCCTCGAGCTGCGGCTGATGGCCGACGTCGCGCTCGTCGGCCTCCCCAACGTCGGCAAGAGCACGTTGATCAGCGTGATCTCGGAGGCCAAGCCGAAGATCGCCGGCTACCCGTTCACGACGCTCGAGCCCCATCTCGGTGTCGTCCGCCTCGACGACGCGACCGAGTTCGTCGTCGCCGACATCCCGGGCCTGATCGAGGGGGCGAGCACGGGACGCGGCCTCGGCCACCGCTTCCTCCGCCACGTCGAGCGGACCCGCGTGCTGTGCCTGCTCGTCGATCTCGCCGCGCTCGACGGGATGTCGCCGGCCGAGCAGGAGCGGATCCTGCTGGCGGAGCTCGGTGAGTACCGGCCGGAGCTGCTCGAGCGGCCGCGCCTCGTCGTCGGCACGAAGGCCGACATCACGACGAGCACCGATCCGGCCGACATCGGCTTCACGCCGGACGGTGAGTCCCGGTTCGTGATCTCGGCGGTCACCGGCGACGGCGTGGCGCGCCTCGTCGGCGCGATGGCCCGCCACGTCCACGAGGCCCGGCAGGAGGAGCCCGAGTCCGAGGGACTCGTCCTCCTTCGGCCCGTGCCGACGGGCGCGGCCGTCGAGCGGATGGGTGATGGCGAGTTCCGGGTTCACGGCCGCGACGTCGAGCGGGTCGTGGCGCTCAACGACGTGACGACCCCGGACGCCGTCGCCTACATCAGCTACCGCCTCGACCGGCTGGGCGTGATGAAGTTGCTCGCCCGGGCCGGGGCGAGCGAGGGCGACGTGGTCTGGATCGGCGACTTCAGCTTCGAATATCTGCCATGACGCGCATCGTGGTGAAGGTCGGGACTTCGTCGGTCACCGACGAGCGGGGCCGCGTCGACGACGACGCCATCGGCAAGCTCAGCGGCGATGTCGCGGACGTCAGGGCGTCGGGTGCCGAAGTCGTCGTCGTGTCCTCCGGCGCGGTCGCGGCCGGGGTCGACGCGCTCGGGCTCGAGTCGCGTCCGAGCGACGTGGCCACGCTCCAGGCGCTCTCCGCCGCCGGCCAGCCGCGGCTCATGCGCAGCTGGGACGCCGCGCTCGCCACCCATGGACTCGTGCCGGCCCAGGCGCTGCTCGTGCCGCACGACTTCGTCGACCGGCGTCAGTACCTCCACGCCCGGCGCACCCTCACCCGCCTGCTCGAATTGGGCACGGTGCCAATCATCAACGAGAACGACGCCATCGCCAGCAACGAGACCCGCTACGGCGACAACGACCGCCTGGCCGCGCTCATCGCCCACAACATCGGTGCGGTCGTGCTCGTGCTGCTCACCGACCTGGACGGTCTCTACACGGCGGATCCCCGCGCCGATCCCGAGGCCGCGCTCGTCGCCCGGGTGCGGGCCGACGACCCGCTCCTCGCCATCCGGGCCGAGCGCACGGGGAGCGATCGGGGCAGCGGAGGCATGGCGAGCAAGCTCGAGGCCGCCCGCATCGCGTCGTGGTCGGGCGTGCGCACGGTGATCGCCAACGCCGCTCGCCCTGGCGTGCTCGCCGGCGCCGTCGCCGACGAGGCGGTGGGAACGAGCTTCGAGGCCCACCGGCGCAAGCTCGCCGCCCGCAAGCTGTGGATCGCGTTCGCCGCCCGCGTCGCCGGCACGGTCACCGTCGACGACGGGGCCCGCCGGGCCCTGGTCGAGCGGCAGACCAGCCTGCTGCCGGCGGGCGTCGTCGACGTGGCCGGCCGCTTCGGCGAGGGCGACACCGTCGACGTCGTCGACACCGACGGGATCGCGTTCGCCCGCGGGATGGTGTTCGTCGAAGCCGCCCAACTGCGCAAGGTGGCGGGACGGCACACGAGTGAGCTCCCCGCGGGCATGGTCCACGAGGTCATCCACCGGGATGACCTCGTCATGCTTCCAGGCTGACGTCCATCCGAGTGTCTTCTTGCATCCGAGTGCCTTGTGAGGGACTAACCCTCACTACGCACTCCGGTGCGTCAAGACACTCGGATGGTTAGGCGGGCGGCTGCTCGGCGGCCTGTTCCGCGGGCTGTTCGACCGCGGCCGGAGCGGGCTGAGCTGCCGGCGACTCCAATCCCAACTCGGCGCGCAGTTCGCTGAGCCGGCTCTGCGCCTCGACGTTGGCCGTCGCCTGCTCGATCTCGAGCACACGGGACTCGACGGACGTCTCGGCGAGCTCGGCGGTCGCCTTGGCCTTGGCGTAGCGGGCCTGGATCTTCTGCTCGACCTCGGAGAACGACGGCACCTCGGAACCCACGCTCTCCTGGAGCTGGGCCATCGCCGAGTTCATCTCCTCCTGCATCTTCGCCTGGTCGAGCTGGCTGAGCAGCTTGGACTTCTCGGAGAGCTTCTGCTGGAGCAACCGGCTGTTCTGGGCGACCGCCGCTTTCGCCTGATCGGAGGCCTGGGCGGACTCGAGCACCATGGTCTTCAGGCTCTCGACGTCCTTCTCGACCTGGATCAGCTGGTTGGCGATGGTCTCGGCGGCGGCCGAGTACTGCTGCGCCTTGGTGGCGTCGCCGGCCTTCTCGGCGTCGGACGCCATGATCAGGGCCTGGCGGGCGTTGCCGTTGAGCTTCTCCAGCTCGCCCATCTTGGCGTTGAGCCGCAGCTCGCTCTGCTTCTGGTTGGCGATGACGTTGGCCGCCTGCTCCTTCAGCCGGCGGTGCTGGCCCTGGGCCTCGGTGATCGCCTGCTCGAGCTGCACCTTCGGATCGGCGCGCTCCTCGAACGTCCCGGTCAGCTTCGCGGTGAGGTACTTCCACCACTTCTTGAAGAGCTTGAACATGGCGGCAGCTTACGGCCCGGATGTCGAGGCCCGGACTGGCCGCATCCGGTCCCGCAGCGCGGTCACCTCGGGCACACGCAGCGCGACCAGGACAGCGACGTACACGACGAGGCCGACGAGCCCGCCCACGACCAGCCGGAGCAGCGCCTCTGCACCCGTGTTGCCGCCGACGTTCGTGGCGACGAGCCACATCGCCTCGCCGGCGAGCACGCCCGCCACGAGCATCGGCCAGAGGTTGCCGAGCACGGCTCGCAGCGGGAACCCCGGCACCTTGTACGACAGCACCTGCAGCGCCCACAGCGCACCGACGACGTTGGCGATCGCGAAGGCGAGTCCGAGTCCGAGGATGTCGTACCGCGGCACGAGGGCGAAGGCGAGCCCGATGTTGAGCGCGCACTCGACGAGGTTGATGACGAACGGCGTCCGCGTGTCCTGGTGGGCAAAGAAGCCGCGCAGGGCGAACAGGTAGATGGAGAACCCGACGAGGCCGAGGGCGAAGCCGGCGAGCGCCCGCGCCGTGTTGTCGGCCGCGGCGGGCGTGTACTCGCCGTGCTCCAGGAACGCACCGACGATGGCCCGCCGCAGCACGAACAGCACGATCGCCGCCGGCACGACGAGCAGCGCGATCAACCGCACGCCGAGCGACGTCCGTGCCGTGAACTCGTCCCGATCCCGGCGGGCCACGGCGCGGGCCATCTCGGGGACGAACGTCGTCGCGATCGACATGGCCAGCAGGCCGTGGGGGAGGACGAAGAACGTGTAGGCGTCGAAGTACGCGCTGGCGTCGCCGGAACCCGGGTCGGCCAGGTTGCGCACCACGACGACGACGACCTGGTTGGCGGCCACGTACCCGAGCGTCCAGCCGGACAGCGTGAGCAGCCGGCGCACCGACGGGTGACGGAAGTCGAGCCGGGGCCGGTACCGCACACCGGCTCGGCGGACCGCGGGGATGAGTACGAGTGCCATCGCCGCGATGCCCGCCGTCGCTCCGAGGCCGAGCGTCCAGCGCACCCGCTCGTTCTCGAGCACGTCGGTCAACGTCCAGTCCTCCGACCCGGCGCCGGGCAGGGAGAGCAGCGAGGCGATGATGATCAGGTTGGGCAGGATCGGGCTCCACGCGGCGGCGAAGAACCGGCGGCGGGAGTTGAGGAGTGAGTTGGCGAGCGCGGTCGCGCCGTAGAAGAAGATCTGGATGAGGAAGATCCGGGTGAGCAGTGTGCCCACCTCACGGAACTGATCGGCGTCCACGCCGCCGCCGGGATCGAGGGTGTACAGGCCGAAGATCAGCGGGGCACCGATCACAGCGACGACCGTGATCCCGGCCAGCAGAACCAGGCTCACGGTCACGACGACGTTCGTCGACTCCTGGTCGTCGTGTTCGTCGAACGCGGTGAACAGCGGGACGAGGGTCGCTGAGAGCACGCCGCCGAGGAGCAGCTCGTACACGATGTTCGGCGTCTCGTTGCCGATCCGGTAGGCGTCGGCGAGCGCGGTCTGCCCGATCACGTAGGCGAACACGGTGATCCGGGCGAGCCCGCTGATTCGAGAGAGCGCGGTGCCGGATGCGACGACGAGATTCGACCGGAGCAGCGAGCTCACGCGGGAGTGTCCGGCTGGGGCAACGCGTCGGGGGCGGCCGCTCGGCCGGCCTCGTCCATCGCGATGCGCAGGGCCTCGAGCTCGCTCACCAGTCCGTCGACGTCCTCGCCGAGGACCTCGGTGTCTCCCGCGCCCACGCTGACCTCGACCGTGCGGGCGAGGAGCTCGTCGAAGCGGGCGTCGAGGAGCCGCAACCGGTCGCGGCTCTGCTCGGCCAGCGCGGAGAGACGGTGGGCCGAGGCGAGCTGGGCCTCCAACGCCTTCACCGTCTGCGCCTGCGCAGGTGACGGCTCGGCGCCCGCCAACCGGTGCCGGAGATCGGCCAGCTCGGCCTGGGCCGACACGGTGTCGATCTTGCCGATCGCGGTGCCGATCTCGTGGCCGCGCCGGGCGATGCGCCACGACTCGTCGACACCGTCGTCGAGTCGACCCGACATCAGCTCGAGGCGCTCGCGCAACGGCCCGGGCGTGACCGACTCGACGACCCGGTCGAAGCGCTGCTTCGCCTCCTCGGCCTGGAGGCCGTACGAGCGCCACGGCTCGTCGAGCGACGACGGCGAGACCCGGGCCGATGACGAGTCGCGGGGAACCGCGGCGAGGACCCGGCCACCCCAGGCCGCGACGCCGATCCCGGCGGCGGCCACCACGGGCAGCCCGACCAGGATCCCGGCGGCGGCGCCGGCGCCGGCGAGGAGGATGCCCAGCGGAGACATGATCGCCTGCGCCACCCGCGGCGTGAAGAAGCGGTCGCGGAATGAGGTACGGGCCACGTCAGAAGTTGCTGATGACGGCGGTGAACACCTGCTCGATGGTCGCCGGGTTGCTGGCGTTGTACGTCGCCGCCTTGGTCGCCTGGGCCATCGCCCGCAGCGTGATCGCGTCCGCGTCTTCGCCGTACGCGATCGTGAACAGGCGCACCGGTTGGGCGCTCGCGCCCTCGCCTCCCGCCTGCAGGGTCTGGATCAACTCGGTGAACTGGTCCTCGTCGTCGCTGGGTTGGTCATCGTCGTTCTGCCCGTCGCTGAGCAGCACGACGGCGTTGATCTTGCTCGCGTCGTACTCCTCGACCATCGTCTCGTAGGACAGCTGGGTGACGTCGTACAACGGGGTCCCGTTCGTCGGGAACTGCGCTTCGATCTGTTGTTGCATGACGTCGCGCTGGGTGCCGATCGGGGCGATCGGAACGAGCTCTCGAACGAAGTCGTTGGCGCCGCCGAGCTGCGTGCTGAACACCCAGAGCCCGACCTCGTCGGCGTCCTTGAACTGGTCGAGCGCGCTCACCGCGGCCTCCTTGGCCAGATCGAGCTTGGTCCGTCCGCCACCTCCCGGGTCACCCATCGAGCCCGAGATGTCGAGCACCAACAACACCCTCGCGTCCTTGCGCAGCTCGGCCCACGAGTCGAGGATCCCGATGAGCACCTCCGGCTCGGGCACCTCGAGCTCCGCCGTCGGCTGCTCGGGGTCGACGCCGTTCGCCGTGACGATCGGGTCGGCCAACGGCACGGACGGACTGTTCGGGCGGAACCCGGACGCCAGCACCTTCTGCTGATTCTCGGGCCGCTGGACGAAATCCTCGAACAGCGCCGCGGCTGCCCGCTCCTGGTCGTCGACCCACTCGGTGTCGAGCACGATGAACGGGCTGTCCGAGAACAGCGTGCCTTCCTCGGGATAGATCGCGACGAGTGGGACGCGGGGCACGCGTGGCTCCTCCCCGGGCGAGAGCACGCCGTCGGGATTGCCGAGGTTGTAGTCGATGACGCTCTTCTCCTCGACCGCCACCGCGCTCGCATACGTGAGCGCGGTGTCCCGGAGGTCGGCGGCGAACCAGTTGTTGAGGAACGTCATCGTGATGTCCCCGTAATGGACGACCGACGACTCGATCTGCGTGGCGAAGTCGACCGCGGCGGGCCGGGCGAGATCCTCCGTCGTCAGCCCGGAGGTCTTGCCCGTCGCCGCGTAGTACTCGGCGATCGTGAAGTTGAGCCCGCTGGTGGAGTAGTTGGGGTTGGTCTTGCCCAGCCGGAACGGTCCCCACTCGGGGTGGCCAACCGAGCCCCAGCCTTCGGGGTCGTTGACCAGCTCCAGGAGATCGGCGAAGCCGAGCGACTCCTCGGGCCAGCCGAGCGCCTCCGCCATCGGTCGGGGCATCGCGATGACGAGCGGCGTGAGCATGAACGGGGTTCCCTCCGGCGCCAGGGTTGTGCCCGCCCGCTGGTTGACGATGGCCGCCCAGCCGGACGCGGCGGGCGACCAGATCACCGGTGGCTCGCCGTTGACCTCGGGGTTCGGCCAGCCGTCGACGATCAGGTTGGCGGCGTTGCCCGACGCCACGCTGCGCGGCCGGACGAAGACGCACTGGTCGCCGACCTGCGCGCCGTCGCTGTCGTTGAAGTCCTCGGCGAGCTCGGTCAGGAGGGCGATCTTCTCGCTGCTCACCGCCATGTCGACGACGATGCAGTCGCCGGGGTCGGCCTCCGCCAGGTCGCCGCCGGGTGAAGCGTCGTCGTCGTCACCGCCACCCGAGCAGGCCGCGAGCGACACGACCGCGGCCGCGGCGACGACGATCCCACGAACTGGGCGGGAATTCTGCCGACGTCTGGCACGATTCCCGCCCAGATGCCGGGGTGACACGATTCCCGCCCAGGTGCGGGAGCTCATTGGAGGTCGTCCCACAACTGCCGGAGGGCGAGCATGGTGTTCGCCGACGGCACGGGTTGGCCTGCCGCCTCGGGCGGTGCCCAGCCGGCGGCGACCAGCGCGCGCTCCGCATTCTGGGCGAGGGCGTCGGGCACGTCCGCCCCCGCCGGCGTCGCCAGGACCGCCTGCAGCCACATGGATGGCTCAGGGTAGCTGGGCTCCGCTTCCGCGGCGCGTGCACCCAGGGCCGCGATGTCAGCGTCGCTCGTCGCCGCGACGTTGACCGCACTCGGACGGGTGACCATCGTGGCGACGGGGGTGCCGGCGGTGAGATCGGTGACCGGCACCTCTCGCACCAGCCCCCTCACCCATCCGAGGAACTCGGCATCGTTCGACCACTCGGCGCTGCTGGGCTGGGCGGTGCCGAAGTACCCGCCGACTGCCGAGGCGAACGAGGCCAACCCCAAGGCCGTCGCGCCCGCGTCGCCAACGCTCGGCTGGACCCGACCGGGGACGTCGCCCCACTCCTCGCCGGCGGAATCGCCGATGCAGCGCCACAGCGCCTGGCCCGTGCACCGGGCATTCAGGACCGGCGTGAGCTCCGGTGGCGTGGCGACCGCCAGCTCGCTCGCGGCGAGGATCGTGGCGTCGCTGGTGAGCGACGCCATCGCCGGGAACGGCTCGAACGTCAGCCACAGCCCGACGGGCTCGCCCTCCGCCACCCGCGCGAGCGTCGCACCGGCGTCCTCGACCCTGATCGTCAAGTCCGGGTGGCTCTCGCCGAGACTGGCGCAGACGTCTGCCAGCTCGGTCAGGCACACCAGCTCCTCGGCCGGCTCCGGGGGGTCACCACCGTCACTGTCGCCGTCGTCGCCGCCCTCGATGACGTTGCGCCGGATGAGCAGGGCTCCGACGATCAGGCCGACCGCGACCACGACGGTCGCCAGCCGTTTCGCGGCCATCATCCGTGCGTTTCTTGGATGGCGAGGCGCAGGCCCTCGAGCTCGATCACGAGGTCGTCGACGTCGCTGGCGAACTCGGTGGTGTCGCTCGCCCCGACGCTCACCTCGGCGGCACGCGACACGAGCTCGTCGAGGCGGGCCTCGCTCAGCCGGAGCCGGTCGACGGTGCTCGACGAGAGTTGCTTGAGGCGGTCGGCGCTGGCCAACTGACTTTCGACCGAGGCGATCGCGGCGGAGAGGTCGTCGCTCGGCGCCGCGGCCGCCTGGGTGCGGAGGGACTCCAGCTTCGACCGGAGGCGCGGGGGGTCGAGCCCGCGCACCGCCGAGTCGATCTCGTCGCCGCGCCGGGCGATCTGCCAGCTGTCGACGATCGCCTCGTCGAGCCGGTCGACGACGCCCTGCAGGCGGTCCCGCAACGGCCCGGCGCGCACGGCGCGGACGGTCTCGTTGAGCTGGCGCTTCGACCGCTGGGCGCTCTGCACGAACTGCCGCCACGGCTCGCTCAACGCGAACGGGTCGAGCTGAGCGGGCTTGGCCGGCTTCGGCATCGCCAAGCGCGACCGCACCGACGTACACGGCCGCGCCGATCGCGGCCGCGCCGAACCACGGAACGCCGAGCAACCCGGCGACGACGCCTGCCGCGGCACCGATGAGCAGCCGCCACGACAGGATCGCCCTGGCCGTGGTGGCCGTGAAGAACCGGTCGCGCACGCCCATGTCGACGCTGAGGCTAATCCTGGGTCGTGCCGATGTCGGGTGGGACGACGTCGGCGGCGGTGAGGGTGGTCAGCTCCTCGTCGGTCGGCGACTCCACCGCCGCGAGGCGCTCGGCCTGGTGGGCGACCGCCGCCTCGAACACGTTGCGCACGAACCGGGCGTTCCCGAACCCCCGCGTCCGCGGCTCGGCCTCGATCACCTCGGCGAGGCGGGCCCGGCCGCCGTCGTCGAGGTGGTAGTCCGACTCGTTGCCCATCCGGTCGAAGATCGCGACCAACTCCTCCGTCGTGTAGTCGGGGAAGTGGACCGTGCGCACGAAGCGGCTCTTCAGGCCGGGGTTGGCGTCGATCAAGTCGGCCATCTCGTCCGGGTAGCCGGCGGCGATGACGGCCAGGTCGTCGCGGTGGTCCTCCATGAACTTGACGATCGTGTCGATGGCCTCCCGTCCGAAGTCCTGTTCGCTGCCGCGGGCGAGGGCGTACGCCTCGTCGATGAGCAACGTGCCGCCCAGCGCCGACTCCATCACCTCGCGGGTTCGCACGGCGGTCTGGCCGACGTAGCCCGCGACAAGGTGCGACCGGTCGGTCTCCACGAGGTGGCCCTTCGACACGATGTCGAGGGCGCGCAGGATCTGACTGAGCAGGCGGGCGACCGTGGTCTTGCCGGTGCCGGGATTTCCCGTGAACACGACGTGGTGACTGGTCTCGAGCGTGGGCAGGCCGCGCTCCTCCCGGAGCTTCCGGATCCGCAGCAGGCTGGTCAGGCGACGGACGTCAGCTTTCACCCGGGCGAGACCGACGAGCTCGTCGAGCTCGGCGAGCAGCTCCTCGATCGGTCGCTCCGGCGGGAGCTCGGGCGCCTCGACCGGCTCGGCGCCCGCCGGCGCGGCCGACGCGGCGGTCGGCTGCGAGCTGGGACGTCCCGGGCGGGCGACGCCGGTGGCGTCGAACGCGGCGAGGAGCACGCCGCGGAAGCGGTCGATCGCGGCGATCTCGGCGGGCGACGGCACGAGGTCGACGGAGGCGCCGGCATGGGCGAGCCGCAGGGCCAGCTCGTAGTAGCGGACCGCCCGCCGTCCGCCGTCGCGAGCGTCCGCCCGCAGCAGCAGATCGGCCAGCGTGCTCGGGCGCTCGAGCCATCGGTGCTTGCCCTCGAGCATCGACGACTCGCGCAACCGATCAGACGAGATGAGCACCGGCGGATCGAGGCGCGTTCCGATGTCGTCGAGCCAGGCCTCGAGCTCGGTGGCCGTGAGGCGCGAGTCGCTGTCGACCACCGCGGCCACGACATCGCCCGCCTCGACGACGACCTCGGCGCGGTGATCACGTCCCGACAGGTCGGACAGGTCGGCGCTCACCCCGTCGACGAAGGCGTCGACGTACTTGGCGAGGGCCCCGGCCACGGCGGGATGGTAGGTGCTTTCAACAGCTTCCCCGGCCGCGCCAATGGATAGCGTCCTGGGGGTGACGGAACGATTCGAGAGCGTGCCGGCAGTCCGCGAGGGACTCCGCGAGGTGGCGTACCTGGCCGACGAGGGGATCGCCGGCGTGGTCTTCCTCGCCGAGCGGCTCGGGAAGCCGGTGCTCATCGAAGGCCCCGCCGGCACGGGCAAGACCCAGCTCGCCAAGTCGGTCGCCGAGATGACCGGCGGCCGGCTCATCCGGCTCCAGTGCTACGAGGGGCTCGACGAGTCCAAGGCGCTGTACGAGTGGAACTACAAGAAGCAGCTCCTCCGGATCCAGGCCGACAGGCACTCGGACGCGTGGAGCGAGGTCCATGACGACATCTTCTCCGAGGAGTTCCTGCTCACTCGCCCGCTGCTCGAGGCGATCCGCGCCTCGGAGCCGGTGGTGCTGCTGATCGACGAAGTCGACCGGGTCGAGGTCGAGACCGAGGCGTTGCTCCTCGAGATCCTGTCCGACTACCAGGTGTCGATCCCCGAGCTGGGCACGATCGAGGCCAACCAGATCCCGCTCGTGTTCCTCACGTCGAACAACACTCGCGAGCTCTCCGAGGCACTCAAGCGGCGCTGCCTGTACCTGCACGTCGACTACCCGACGCTCGAGCGGGAGAAGGAGATCGTGCTCGCCAAGGTGCCGGGCGTCAGCGCCAACCTCGCCGACCAGATCGCCCGGGTGGTCCGCTCGATCCGTCAGCTCGACCTGAAGAAGGCGCCGAGCGTCTCCGAGACGCTCGACTGGGCGCGCACACTGCTCCTCCTCAACCTCGACTCGATCGACGAGCAGACGGCGAAGGAAACGCTGCACATCCTGCTCAAGTACCAGACCGACATCGCCAAGGCAGCCAAAGAGCTCTCGGTCGAGAGCTGACCGCTCCGATGTCCGTCACCGAGCGCGCGGGCACGTCGATGCTCGACCTGCTCAACGGGTTCGTGGTCGAGCTGCGCAACGCCGGGCTCCCCGTCAGCCTCACGGAGAACCTCGACGCCCTCGAGGCCGTCCAGCACATCCCGGTCGACGACCGGGACGCGTTCAAGTACGCGCTCGGCGCCACGTTGGTGAAGAACAACGCCCACTGGCGGGCGTTCGAGACGGTCTTCGAGGTGTACTTCAGCCTGCGCGGCCCGGAGTACCGCCTCGCCAGCGGCGACGAGTCCGCCCTCGACGAGATGTGGCGCGAGATGCAGGACGCGTCACGCCAGGGCGAGGGGCGGGGCGCGGCGGGCGGCGCGCTCGACGCGCTCACGCCGGAGGAGATCGCCCACCTCCTGCTGCAGGCGCTGCTCAACGGTGACCAGGCGATGATGCGGGCGATGGCCCGGCAGGCGGTCCAGCGGTTCGCCGGGATGGAGCCGGGGCGGCCGGTGGGCGGCACCTACTACCTGTATCGGACGTTGCGCAACCTCGACCTCGAGGGGATGCTCGAGAAGCTGATGGAGGCGACGAGGGAGCAGGTCGGCGGAGAGCTCACGTCGCTCGAGGAGCGGCTCGAGCGCGAGGAGTACGAGGACCGCATCGAGAAGTTCAAGGGCGAGGTCGAGGCGGAGATCCGCCGCCGGCTGGTGGCCGACCGCGGGGCCGAGGCGATGGCGAAGACGTTGCGCAAGCCGCTGCCCGAGGACGTCGAGTTCATGCACGCCTCCCGCGACGAGATGCAGTCGCTGAAGAAGGCGCTCTACCCGCTGACTCGCAAGCTGGCGGCCCGCCTGGCGCGCAAGCGGCGGCACGGCCGCAAGGGCCCACTCGACTTCCGCAACACGGTGCGCCACTCGCTGTCCTACGGCGGGGTGCCGGCGGAACCCAAGTTCCGGTACCCGCGCCCGGCCAAGCCCGAGCTGATGGTGGTCGCCGACATCTCGGGGTCGGTGGCGGCGTTCGCCCGCTTCACGCTGATGTTGGTGTACGCGATCCAGAACCAGTTCGCCAAGGTGCGCTCGTTCGTGTTCATCGACGGCATCGACGAGGTCACCGACTACTTCAAGGCGACGGAGGACATCGCCGAGGCGATCCACCGGGTGAACACGGAGGCCGACGTGGTGTGGGTGGACGGGCACTCCGACTACGGCCACGCCTTCGAGGTGTTCTGGGAGCGCTGGGGCAAGGACGTCGGGCCGAAGACGACGGTCCTGCTGCTCGGCGACGCCCGGAACAACTACCACTCGAGCCAGTCCTGGATCGTGAAGGAGATGCGCCACAAGGCGCGCCACGTGTACTGGCTCAACCCGGAGCCCCGCTCCTACTGGAACACGGGGGACTCCATCGTGGGGGAGTACGCGACCCACGTCGACGGCGTCTACGAGTGCCGCAACCTGCGCCAGCTCGAGGCGTTCGTCGAAAAGCTGGCGTAACCCTCCATCCGAGTGTCTTAACGCATCGGAGTGTCTGAAGAGGGTCCTTCCCTCAGTAGGCACTCGGGTGACCGGAGACACTCGGATGGGTTGGGAACAAAGCACAGCGATCGCTGTTTCTAGGACTATGGCTGCTCCTATCCGAACTGCGATCGTCACCGGAGGCTCCCGAGGCTTGGGACTGGCGTTGGTGAGAGCGCTGGTCGACGCCGGGTGGAGGGTCGTGACCGACGGGAGAGACGGGTCCGCCCTCGGGGACGCCGTGGAGGGCCTTGGACCCCGGGCCATCCCGGTGCCGGGTGACATCACCGACGAAGACCACCGGTCCGAGTTGATCGCCGCCGCCGGTGAGCAGATCGACCTCGTCGTCAACAACGCCGGCGGACTCGGCCCCTCGCCGCTTCCGCCGCTCGCCGACTACCCGCTCGACGAGCTCGCCGACCTGTTCACCGTCAACGTGCTCGCCCCCCTCGGCCTGATCCAGGCCGCCCTGCCACGGCTGGCGGATGGCGCGGTGATCGTCGACATCACGTCCGACGCCTCGGTCGAGCCGTACGAGGGCTGGGGTGGGTACGGCCTCACCAAGGCTGCCCTCGACCACCTCGGGCGGGTGCTCGCCGTCGAGCGCCCCGACGTGCGGGTGCTCACGATCGACCCCGGCGACATGCGCACGAAGATGCACCAGGACGCCTTCCCCGGCGAGGACATCAGCGACCGCCCGCCGCCCGAGGAGAGCGTGCCGGGCATCGTCGCCCTCATCGACAGCAACCGGCCGAGCGGCCGGTACCGAGCGACGGAGGCGGACCAATGACCGCGACCGAGCTCCGGCTGGACGAGTTCGTCCTGCCACCGGAGCTCGAGGCGACCCAGCCGCCCGAACTGACACTCGGCCGCCGCGATGCCGTGCGCATGCTCGTGTCGATCGGCGACACGCCGCCCAGGCACACCACGGCCCGCGACCTCGCCACGTGGCTGCGGCCCGGCGACATCGTCGTCGTCAACACGTCGGCGACGGTTCCGGCCGCCGTCGACGCCACCGCGCCGGACGGCACGGCCGTCGTCGTGCACATCTCGACCGAGCTCCCGACCGGCCTGCACCTCGTCGAGGTGCGTCACCCCGCGGATGACGGCACGAGCGAGCCCGACTTCGCCGACCTCACCGGCGCCAGGCTGGCGCTGCCGGCCGGGGGCGCCGTGCACCTGCTGGGCCGCATGCCCGGGTCGGTGCGCCTGTGGGTGGCGACGCTCGACCTGCCGACGCCGTTGCTCGGGTACCTGTGCCGCTACGGCCGTCCGATCCGATACCGGTACGTCCCGGACTCGTGGCCGATCCACGCCTACACCAACGCCTTCGCGACCGAGCCGGGCTCGGCCGAGATGCCGTCGGCCGGGCGGGCGCTCACCACCGACGTGATCACCGACCTCGTCGCCCACGGGATCGTCGTCGCGCCGATCGTGCTGCACACTGGTGTCGCCTCCCTCGAGGCCCACGAGACTCCGTACCCCGAGCGGTACCGGGTCCCGGCGACGACGGCCCGACTGGTGAACGAGGCCAGGCGGAGCGGCGGCCTCGTGATCGCGGTCGGGACCACCGTCGTGCGCGCCCTCGAGACCGTCACCGCCGACGACGGTGTCGTGCATCCGGGCGAGGGCTGGACCGAGCTCGTCGTGACGCCCGAGCGGGGCGTCCGCGCCGTCGATGGCCTGCTGACCGGATGGCACGAGCCGCAGGCGAGTCACCTGCGCCTCCTGGAGGCGGTCGCCGGACGGCCGGCTCTCGAGCTTGCCTACGCCACCGCCTTGGCGGCAGGGTATCGGTGGCACGAGTTCGGCGACGTCCACCTCATCTTGCCCGACCGTGTCGCCCCGAACGACAGATGAAGCTCGACACCAAGCCCGGCGTCAGCGTGGCCCCGCCGATCTCGGCGGCCCAGCGCAGCGTGCTCTACGCGGTGCGTCGCCGCGGCGAGGCGACGGTCGCCGACGTCGCCGACATGCTCGACATGACGCTGAGCGGCGCCCGCCAGCACCTCACTGCGCTCACCGACGCCGGCCTGCTGGAGCGCGGGACGGCCGCCCGCGCTCCCGGTCAGCAAGGCCGCTCCGAGCGGTGCTACCGCGTCGCGCCGGCGGCCGAGGCGTTGTTCCCGCGCGCCTACGGCGAGTTGACGAACCAGTTGCTCGGCTACCTGCCGTCGGGAGCCGTCGCCCGCGCCTTCCAGCACCGCCGCGACGACCGTGTCGCCGCCGCCCGGGCGCGGCTGGACCGGCAGCGCAGCTTCGCCGGCAAGGTCCGTGAGCTGGCCAAGATCCTCGACGAGGACGGCTACCTCGCCGCGCCCGAGGAGCTTCCCGACGGCTCGTTCCGCATCGCCGAGCGCAACTGCGCGATCTTCGCCGTCGCCCGCGAGCACCCACTGGCGTGCTCGACCGAGCTCGAGTTCCTCCGTGCCGCCCTCCCCGAGGCCGACATCGAGCGCGTGACCCACATGATGGCGGGCGCCCACGCCTGCAGCTACGAGATCCGCCGCCGCTGACGGGAAACCGGCTCAGCCGAGTGCTTTGGTCAACGTCTCGCCGGCGAGGGCGACCGCGTCGGTGTCGTCGGCGTCGGCGGGCAGGTTGAACACGACACCGTCGAGCCCGACGGCCACGATCTCCTGCACCCGGGCGGCGACCTCGTCGGGATCGCCCCACACGACTCGTCCGAGGAGTTGGGCGCTCGCGGCCTCGTCGGCGAGCACGGTGTCGATGTCGATGCCCCGCGCGCCGAGGAACGCACCGAGCTTGGCGTGGGCCGCATCGTGGCGCTCGCCCAGGACGAGCGTCCCGAGCGGCGTCACGGTGATGTCGGTGCGGGCGCGCCCGAGGTCGTCGAGGTGCCCCTGCAACGCCTCCAGCTTCCGCGGCAGTTCGCTGAAGGCGGCCGTCGTGTTGAGCTCGTCGGCGTACTCGGCGGCGAGCCGGAACGTGCGCTTCTCGCCCTGGCCACCGATCAGGATCGGGATCCGGCCGTTGACCGGCGGCGGCGAGTTGTACGCGTCCTTCACCGAGTGGTGCGTTCCGGAGTACGTGGTCGCCAGCTGGGTGAACATGCCGCGGCAGATCTCGAGCGCGTCGACGAGGTGCTCGTAGCGCACCTTGATCGGCGGGAACTCGAAGCCGAGGGCGGCGTGCTCGACGTCGAACCACGCCGCGCCGATGCCGAGCAGCGCCCGGCCGCGTGAGATCACGTCGAGCGCAGTGACCGCCTTGGCCAGGAGGGCGGGCTCGCGGTAGGTCACGCCGGTGACGAGCGTGCCCAGGCGCACCCGTTCGGTGCGGGCGGCGAGCGCGCCGAGCAGCGTGTACGACTCGAACATCTCGTGGCTGGGCGGGCCGAGCAGCGGCAGCTGGAAGAAGTGGTCCATCACGAAGACGGTGTCGAAGCCGGCCGCCTCGGCGGCGACCGCCTGCGCGGCGACGCGTTCGAAGAGGTCGGCCGGGCCGACGCCCGGGTAGGTGAAGTTGGGGATCTGGAGACCGAGACGAGTTCCTGTCACAACCGCCAGTGTGGCCCCATCACCCGGTTTGTGTCACCGCAGACGCGTCGATCGCGTCTCCGGTGAGAGCGAGCGCCAATAGGCGGCAAGCTTCGCCCGCTCGGCAATCACGATGGTCGAAGGCTCTTGAAGCGGGCGGCGACGGTTGCGATCGCGACCGGCGTCGCCGGATCTGGGCGGGATCCGTGCCAACCCACGTGAAGGCTCAATCGGCAACGCTCGCGCCGATTGGCGGACGCCCTGACACAAACGGGGAAAGACGGTCAGCCGCGCTGGTAGTTCGGCGCCTCGTTGGTGATCTGGACGTCGTGGGGGTGGCTCTCCTCGCGGCCGGCCGCCGTCACCCGCATGAACCGGGCGCCGGTGCGGAGGGACTCGAGCGTGGCGGCACCGGCGTACCCCATCCCACTGCGCAGCCCGCCGACGAGCTGGAAGAGGACGTCGCCGAGCGGACCGGCGTACGGCACCCGCCCCTCGATGCCCTCGGGGACGAGCTTGCTGGACGTCGCGCCGATCGCCGACGGCGGATCCGCCTGCGCGCTGGCGTAGCGGTCGGCGCCGAGACCCTGCATCGCGCCGAGCGAGCCCATGCCGCGGTAGCTCTTGTAGCGCCGGCCCTCGAACAGCTCCAGCTCGCCCGGGCTCTCCTCCGTCCCGGCGAGCAGCGAGCCGAGCATCACCGTCCCGGCGCCGGCCGCGATCGCCTTGACGATGTCGCCCGAGTACGTGACCCCGCCGTCGGCGATGATCGGCACCCCGCGCCGGCGGGCCCGCCGGGACGTGTGCCAGATCGCCGAGAGTTGCGGCATCCCGGCCCCGCTGATCACCCGCGTCGTGCAGATCGAGCCGGCCCCGACACCGACCTTGATCGCGTCGGCTCCGGCGTCGGCGAGGGTGTCGACCCCCTCCTCCGTGACGACGTTGCCGGCGGCGACGGGCAGGTCCGGCCAGCCGCCCTTGATCCGCTCGATCGCCTTGATCACCCCCGCCGAGTGGCCGTGGGCGGTGTCGATGGCCACGGCGTCGATGCCCATCGCGACGAGCGCCTCGACCCGCGCCTCGACGTCGTCGCCGACCCCGACCGCGGCGGCGCAGCGCAGCCGGCCGGCGTCGTCGCGGGACGCGTTGGGGAACTCCTGGCGCTTCTGGATGTCCTTGACGGTGATCAGCCCGACCAGGCGTCCGTCGCCGTCGACGAGGGGCAGCTTCTCGATGCGGTGCCGCTGCAGGATCGCCTTGGCCTCGTCGAGTGTGGTGCCGGCGGGCGCGGTGACGAGGCCATCGGCCGTCATGAACTGGGCGATCGGACGGTCGAAGTCGGCGCCCTCGCAGAAGCGGATGTCCCGGTTCGTGAGGATGCCGACGAGCCGGCCGGCGGCGTCGGTGATCGGCACGCCGGAGAACTTGAAGCGGTGCATCAGCGTCTCCGCCTCGTGGAGCGCGGCCGTCGGCGGGAGCGTCACCGGGTCGGTGATCATCCCGCTCTGGCTGCGCTTGACCTTCTGCACCTCGGCGGCCTGGGCCTCGATCGTGAGGTTGCGGTGGATCACGCCGATGCCCCCGTGGCGGGCCATCGCGATCGCCATGCGGGCCTCGGTGACCTTGTCCATGGCCGCCGAGACGAGCGGCGCGGCCAGCGTGATCCCGGCGGCGAAGGTGGCGGTGGTGTCGACGGTGTCGGGCAGGGTCTCCGAGTATCCGGGCACGATCACGACGTCGTCGAACGTGAGCGCCTCGAAGCGGTCGAAGAGTTCGTCGTTGGGGTGCGGCGTTGTCACGGGTGGGCCTTCCTGATGATGCGAGCGAGCGAGCGCCAGCGAGCGAGCGGCCAGCAACTGCGCGGGCAGTATGCGGTGTGGCCGGGGAACGCAATGACGGTCACGGGCGTACCTCCTGGCGGCAGAGATCGGCGAGGGTGGAGATGAGTAGGCGGTGTTCGGTGGCGTGGATGCGCGCGGTGAGGGACTCGAGGGTGTCGTCCGGTTGGATCAGGACGGTGGCGGTAGCGAGGACGGGGCCGGAGTCGACCCCCTCGTCGGGGACGAGGTGCACCATCACGCCGGTGCGGGTGCGTTCGCCGGCGAGGGCCTCGTGCCACGCCCGCTCGATGGCGTGGGTGCCGGGCAGCTCGCCGGGGAGGGCGGGGTGCAGGTTGACGACGCGTCCGGGGTAGCGGGCGAGGAAGCTCATCGTGAGGATGCGCATCCATCCGGCGAGGACGACGACGTCGGGGTCGAAGTCGTCGACGGCGGCGGCGAGCCGGGTGTCGTAGTCGGACCGTGGCTCGCCCGGTTCGGGTGGCAGCGGCACGGCGGGGACGCCCGCCACGGTCGCCCGGGTGAGCGCGGTCGCGGCGGGCCGGTCGGAGACGACGGCGACGACGTCGGCGACGAGGTGTCCGTCGCGGCACGCGTCGAGGATCGCCTGCAGGTTCGAGCCGCTCCCCGACGCCAGCACCACCAATCGGGCCGTCATGACTCGACGCTAGACACTCACCTCCGGCGAGTCGCGCCATCTGTACGAAATGTCACGGCGCCCGGCGCGCCGGCGCTCAGTAGGTTCGAGGGCGATGGCCGTCTACCTGTGTCACGAGTTCCCCGATCTGTACGCCCACGAGGCGATGGTGGTGGACGCCCGTCCCGGTCGGGTCGTGCTCGACCGCTCGGCGTTCCACCCTGGTGGCGGCGGGCAGGTGTGCGACGTGGGCTGGCTCGAGCACGCCGGCGGGGTGGTCCCGGTCACGGGGATCGAGACCGTCGACGGTGAGGTCTGGCACGTGCTCGGAGACGATCTGGAGCTCGCCGGGGAGGTCGTCGTCAAGGTCGACGCCGACCATCGGTCCCGGGTCGCCCAGCTGCACACCGACTCCCACGTGCTGAACGCGCTCGTCTACGAGCGGTTCCCGGGCACGTTGGTCACCGGCGCGCAGATCAACGCCGACGGCACCGGGCGGATGGACTTCGACCTGTCGGAGATCGACAACGACGTGCTGCGCGGCCTCGACGTCGGCGTCAACCAGGTGATCGAGCGGGGCGTCGACGTGCGCAGCGTGTACGTCGACGCGGGCGACGCCGAGACGGTTGGCGGCCTCGTGCGCAGCCTGTCGGTCGCCCCGCCGCCGACGCCGGACGGGAAGTTGCGCATCATCGACATCGCAGGCGTGGATCGCCAGGCGTGCGGCGGGACCCACCTCGCGAACACGGCCGAGTCCGGTCCGTTCCGGATCACCAAGGTCGAGAACAAGGGCAAGCGCAACCGCCGCATCCGCTTCGAGCTCGCCTGATCCCACCCGTTCCCCACCCGTTCTGTCGGTCGGCATCGGCCCGATTCTGTCGTTCCCGACAAACAGAACTGATTAGACCAAGCGAACCCGACGCGATCCGGGCGTCAGTCCGCCGATCACCCACGTCTCCTCGGGGATCGCGGCGCTGACGGCATCCACGTCGGCCGGGCTGCAGACGACGACCATGCCGATCCCCATGTTGAGGGTGCGGTAGAGCTCGCCGGCCTCGAGGCCGGTGGCGAGCTCGGCCACCAGGGCGAAGAGCGGCGGTCGGGGCCACGACGCGAGGTCGATCCGGGCGTCCACTCCCTCGGGGAGCACCCGCGGCACGTTGTCGACGAGTCCACCCCCGGTGATGTGGGCGAGCGCCTTGACCGAACCCGTCGCCAAGGCCGGCTCGAGCACGCGGAGATAGCTGCGGTGGGGCTCGAGGAGGGCGTCGGCGAGCGGGCGGTCGAGACCGGACGGAGCCACGTCGAGGGGGATCCAGTCGAACAGGCGCCGGAGCAGGGAGTACCCGTTGGTGTGCGGTCCGCTCGACTCCACGCCGATGAGCATGTCGCCGACCCGGATGTCGGGCCGGGGGAGTAGCCCCGACCGCTCGGCGACCCCCACCAGGGTGCCGGCGACGTCGAGCGACCCTGGCGTGTAGACGCCCGGCATCTCGGCGGTCTCGCCGCCGAGGAGCGGGCACCCGGCCGCCTCGCACGCCTCGGCCATGCCGGCGACGAGCTCGGCGACGACGTCGGCGTCGAGGTGGCTGGCGGCGACGTAGTCGAGGAAGAACAGCGGGCGCGCCGCCTGCACCAGGACGTCGTTGACGCAGTGGTTGACGATGTCGTGGCCGATCCCGCGCCACCTGCCGGTGCGCGCGGCCAACTCGACCTTCGTGCCCACCCCGTCGGTCGAGGCGACGAGCACCGGCTCGTCCATGGCCGCGATGGCCTTGGCCGAGAACACGCCGCCGAACCCGCCGAGTCCCTGCACGACCTCGGCCCCGTGGGTGCGTTCGACGGCGGTCCGGATCTGGTCGACGGCGCGGGCGCCCTCGTCGATGTCGACTCCGGCCGCGGCGTAGGAACGCAAAGCGGCGCCGGGTGCTCGCCAGCCGATGTCCCGGCGGACCTGCATCCCCTCGAACTCGATCCCGGCCATCGCCTCGTACGCCGCGGCGCGGGCGGTGGCGAGGTCGGGGCCGAGCCCGGTCACGGCGAGAACCCGGCCGCCGGTCGTCACACCGTCGGCCATCCCGGCCGGGAACAGCAGTGCTCGCGATTCTTCGGAGTCCTGATCGCGCTCACCGCGACTGGGGAGGCTCAGAACCGGTTTTCCGAGGACTGGGGTGGCGGGGTAGCCGGGGGAGGCGGCGACAACGGTGCACGCGGCACCGTCGGCGATCTCGACGGCGACGTCGGCCAGGCGGCCCTGGGTCGCGGCGAGGGCGAGGGCGGCGAGGTCGGTGCGCAGCAGCGGCAGGACGGCTTGGGCCTCGGGGTCGCCGAAGCGGACGTTGTACTCGACCAGCCGCGGACCATCGGCCGTCAGCATCAGCCCGGCGTAGAGCACGCCGACGTACGGCGTCCCGGCCGCGGCGAAGTGGTCGAGCACGGGCTGGACGAACGTCGCCACCAGCTCGTCGGCCGAGTAGGGGACCGGGGCGGGGGCGTAGGCGCCCATGCCGCCGGTGTTCGGGCCGGTGTCACCCTCGCCGATGCGCTTGTGGTCCTGGGCGATGGGGAGGGCGCGAGCGGTCCGCCCGTCACACAGGGCGAGCAGCGAGCACTCCGGGCCGTACATGCGCTCCTCGAGCACGAACGGTTCGGTGGTGACGCCGATGGCGGCGTACGTGTCGCTCGGCGACTCGGGCACCGTGACGCCCTTGCCGGCGGCGAGGCCGTCGAGCTTGATCACCACCGGGCGGCCGAACTGCTCCACCCACTGGACGGCGTCGCGGTGAGCACGGGCCGCGAAGCGGGCGTAGCGCGGCCCGGGGATGCCGAGGTCGGTCGCCAGCTCGCGGGCGAAGCCCTTTGACGACTCCAGTCGGGCGAGGGCCGCGGTCGGGCCGAAGCACGGGATCCCGCGCGCCGCGCACCGGTCGGCAATGCCGGCGACGAGCGCCGCTTCGGGGCCGGGAATCACAAGATCCGGTCGATCGTCCTCGCCTTCGGGCAGGTTGTCGACCAGCCGGACGTCGTGGCCGTGCCGGCGGCAGGCCCAGGCGATCGCCTGCTCCCGCCCACCCGAGCCGATGACGACGACCCGCATGCCTACGCCAGCACCCCCTCGAAGCTCAGCTTCGCCTGGGCATCGCCGACCTCGAGCGGATAGCGGCCGGTGAAGCAGGCGTTGCAGTAGCCGCGCTCCGAGCCGTCCTCGTGGCCGACGGCCCGCATCATCCCCGCCACCGACAGGAACGCCAGGCTGTCGGCGCCGACGTGGTCACGGATCTCGTCGACGGTGAGCCGGGCGGCCATCAGGTCACCGTCGCGGCCCATGTCGACCCCGAAGTGGCACGGGTGCGTGATCGGCGGGCACGTGATCCGAACGTGAACCTCGGTAGCCCCCGCGTCACGGATGAGCTTCACCAGGGGTCCGGCCGTCGTGCCCCGGACGATCGAGTCGTCGATCATCACGACGCGCCGGCCGGCCAGGTTCTCGGTCAGGGCGTTGAACTTCAGCGCCACCCCGCGCTCGCGTATCTCCTGGGTCGGCTCGATGAACGTGCGGCCGATGTAGCGGTTCTTGATCAGCCCGTCGTTGAACGGCACCCCGCTCGCCCGGGCGAAGCCGATCGCCGCGGGGATCGATGAGTCGGGCACGGGGATCACGACGTCGGCGTCCGCCGGCGCCTCCGCGGCCAGCTCGGCCCCGAGTAGCTCTCGGACGCGGTGCATGTTGCGCCCGTCCCAGTCCGAGTCGGGCCGGGAGAAGTAGACGAACTCGAACGTGCAGCGGGCCTGCTCGACGGCCGGCGCCAGCGCCTGGCGGCGGTGGAGCTCGGCGCCGTGGAGGGTGACGATCTCTCCCGGCTGGACCTCGCTGATCTCGACACATCCGAGCGTGGCCAGCGCGCACGTCTCGCTGGCGACGGCGTGCCCGCCCCGTGGCAGCCGCCCGACCGACAGTGGCCGGAACCCCCACGGGTCGCGCACGGCCAGCACCCGGTCGGACCCCAGCAAGACGAGCGAGAACGCTCCCTTCCACGCCGGCAGGGTGCGCTCGATGCGCTCCTCCCACGTGCGCCCGCCGGCGGCGGCCAGCATCAAGGTCATCACCTCCGAGTCGCTCGTCGCGGTGAGGCCGAACCCTCTCGACAGCAGCTCATCCCGAAGCTCGGACGTGTTGACGACGTTGCCGTTGTGGGCGACGGCGAGCGGGCCGTGCATCGTCTCGACCATGAACGGCTGGATGTTGCGCTCGGTGCTCGCGCCGGTGGTCGAGTAGCGGGTGTGCCCGATGGCGTGGTAGCCGATGAGCGGATCGAGGGTCTCGGGCGTGAACACGTTGGAGACGAGGCCGGGCTGCTTGTGCACTCGCGCCCGGTGGCCGTCGCTGACCGCCAGCCCGGCGGCTTCCTGGCCCCGGTGCTGGAGGGCGAAGAGCCCGAAGAAGGCGAGCTGGGCCACACCCTCGCCGTGCGGCGTCGAGATGCCGAGGACGCCGCATTCCTCCCGTGGGGTCATCCGAACTCCTTCACGATCACGTCGAGGCCCGCAGCGATCCGGTCCTCGACGGGGTAGGCGCCCCGCTCGAACGTGATCCCCGTCAGCCGTTCGTAGGCGTCGATGTAGCGCTCGGTCGTCTCGGCCCACACGGCCGCCGGCAAGTCGGGCGGGTCGCCGTCACCTCCGTACCCGGCGTCGGCGAGCGCCCGGCGCACGACCTCCTTGTCGAGGCTCTCCGGCTCCTCGCCGGCGGTGAGCCGGTCGTCGTAGGTCTCGGCGACCCAGAAGCGCGACGAGTCCGGCGTGTGCACCTCGTCGATGAGCAGGAGCTCGCCGTCGGCGCCGAGCCCGAACTCGTACTTCGTGTCGGCGAGGATGAGGCCCGCGGCCGCGGCGACCTGCTGGCCGCGCGCGAACACGGCGAGCGCGGTCGCCATGACCCGCTCCCAAAGCTCGGGCTCGACGAACTCGCGGTCCACCACCTCGGCGCACGTCAGCGGCTCGTCGTGGACCGGCGACCCCGGCGGCGGCTTGGTCGTCGGGGTGATCAGCGCCTCGGGCAGGGCGGAGTTCTTCGCCAGCCCGTCGGGGAACGAGTAGCCATAGATCGTCCGGGCGCCCTCGGCGTACTGCCGCCAGAGCGACGTCGACGTGACGCCTGTGATGTAGCCGCGCACGACGACCTCCACCGAGAGCGGGGCGGCCGCCTTCGCCACGAGGACGTTGGGGTCGGGGACGGCGACGACGTGGTTGGCCACGACGTCGGCGGTCTCGGCGAACCACCACGCGGCGAGCTGGTTGAGCACCTGCCCCTTGTACGGCACACCGGCGACGATGCGATCGAACGCCGAGAGGCGATCCGTGGTCACGAACAGGCGGTGGTCATCGCCGAGGCGATAGGACACGCGCACCTTGCCGACCCGCCGGTCGGGGAGCGGGAGGTCGACGTCGACGAAGGGGGCGATGGCCAGATCACTTGACATGGCGTCACTTGACATGGCGCACCGCCGCTTCGAACAGGTGCAGACCGAGGTGCCGGACGGTGCCGGGGTCGTGGCGATGGCGCGGATGTTGGCGTGGGATCACGTGGTTCTCCGGGTGGGGCATGAGTCCGAGGACGACGCCGGTGTCGTCGCAGACGCCGGCGATGTCGGCCACGGACCCGTTGGGATTGTTGCCGGCGTAGCGCAGGGCGACCTGGCCGGCGGTGGCGAGCGCCACGGGGTCGGGGTGCACGTAGCGACCCTCCCCGTGAGCGATCGGGCAGTGCACCTCGTCCTCGAGGCGGTCGGTCCAGATGCAGCGGCTCGCCGGGTCGGGCGCGAGCTCGACCCAGCGGCAGTCGAAGGTCCCGCCGGCGTTGTGCCCGAGCGCGCCGGGCAGCAGCCCGGCCCGGGTGAGCACCTGGAAGCCGTTGCAGATGCCGAGGACCGGACGACCGCCGGCGACGAACGAGCGCAGACGGTCCCCGAGCTGCCCCCCGTCGCCCGTGACGAGGTCGAGGGCGAGCATGCGGCCGGCGCCGAGGGCGTCGCCGTAACTGAAGCCGCCGGCCACGACGACGATGCGGGCGGTGTCGAGCAGCTCCGGGCGGGTCGCCAGCTCGCCGGCGAGGACCACAGCCGGCTCGGCCCCCGCCAGGTCGAGGGCGAGCACGGCGTCGGTGTCCCGGTTGGTCCCCGGTCCGGTGATCACGAGCGCGGCCGGCCGGGTCACTCGAGCCCTCGGTTGAACGCGGTCGCGAGGTCGGTGACAGGGATGGGGTCGACGTCGGGCAGGGCGAGGACCGGTTCGTCGGTCACGACGCCGATCCGGTGGGCCGGGCCGACGGTCTCGACGAACCCGGCGAAGTCGTCCGGGTGGACCTCGACGACGAACCGGCCGGTCGACTCGGCGAACAACGCGGTCGTGCGGTCCGGGTGCGGGAGCGCGTCCACGGCGATCCCGAGCCGGCCGGCGATGCAGAGCTCGGCCAGGGCCACGGCGAGCCCGCCCTCGCTCACGTCGTGGCACGACCGCACCAGCCCGGCCCGCATCGCGGCATGGAGCCGCCGGTAGCGGGCCGGCGCGTCGGGATCGGGCTGCGGCGCCGCGCCGACATCGCCGCCGCCGGCCGGCGCGCCGGCGACGAGGTCGAGGTGGCTGCCGGCGAACTCCGGTCGGGTCTCGCCCACCACCAGGACGACGTTCCCGGCGCCGGCGAGCTCCGGCGTGACACACCGGCCGGCGTCGGGCACGTGGGCGACGGCCGTGATCACGAGCGTCGGCGGGACCGCGTGACGGCGTCCGTCGGCCCCGGTGTACTCGTTGTTCAGCGAGTCCTTGCCGGACACGAACGGCGCCCGGTGGGCGACGGCGGCGTCGTGGCAGCCGTCCACCGTGGCGACCAGCGCACCCAGCGTCTCGGCGCGCCGGGGGTCGCCCCACGAGAAGTTGTCGAGCAGGGCGACCCGGTCGGGATCGGCACCGACGGCGACCACGTTGCGGATCGCCTCGTCGACGACGGCGTGGGCCATGGCCTCGGGATCGTGCAGGCCGTACCACGGGTTGACACCGATGCCGACGGCGAAGCCATGGGTGTCCCGGGGGTCGGCGATCACGACGCCGTCCGCCGGCGCGTCGCCGCGTACGCCGACCAACGGGCGCACCACGGTGCCGCCACCGATCTCATGGTCGTAACGGTGGATCGTCGCTGCCTTGGATGCGATGTTGCGGTGGGCGAGGAGGGCGAGGAGCACGCCCGCAGGGTCGGCGGCGCGGCGGTGTCCGGCGCGCCGGTCGGGCGCGGGGAGCTTGGCTTCCATCCGCCGCTCGGGCCGGCCGCGGTGCAGGAAGCCCGTGTCCAGGTCGGCCACGACGGCGTCGCCGTGACGCACGACGAGGCGGGCGTCGCCTGTGAACGACCCGAGGTCGGTGAGCTCGACCCCGTGGCGCCCGCAGCGGGCCTGCAGCGCCGCGAGCCGGTCGGGTGGCACGGCGAGGACCATCCGCTCCTGGGCCTCGGACAGCCAGATCTCCCACGGGGCGAGCCCCGGGTACTTCAGCGGGACGAGCGCGAGGTCGACGTCCGCGCCGACGCCGTCGGCCATCTCGCCGACAGCGGACGACAGCCCGCCGGCGCCGCAGTCGGTGATCGCCGTCCACAGCTCCTCCGCGCCGGCGAGCACGTCGACGAGCAGCTTCTCGGTGACGGGATCGCCGATCTGCACGCTCGCTCCGGCGACCTCGCCCGTGGTCGCGTCCATCGCCGCACTGGAGAACGTCGCCCCCCGGATCCCGTCCCGGCCGGTGCGCCCGCCGAGCACGACGACCCGGTCACCGGGGAACGGGCCGTCCGGCATCGGGCGGTCCCGCGCCACGCCGATGCAGCCGCAGAACACCAGCGGGTTCGTCGTGTACCCGGCGTCGTAGAGCACGGCGCCGGCGACGGTCGGCAACCCGATCTTGTTGCCGTAGTCGGCGACACCCGCCACGACCCCTTCCCGGATGCGCTGCGGGTGCAGCGCCCCATCGGGCAGGTCGTCGACGGGCAGATCGGGCGGGCCGAAGCACAGCACGTCGGTGACGGCGATCGGGTGGTGCCCGGCGCCCATCACGTCGCGGATCACGCCGCCGACGCCGGTGTTGGCGCCCCCGAAGGGCTCGACGGCGGACGGGTGGTTGTGGGTCTCCGCCTTCAGCGCCAGCGTGGTGCCGTCGGCGAACGAGACGACGCCGGCGTTGCCGGCGAACGCCGTGCGCACGAACGGCGCCGCGACCGCGTCGGTCGCCGACCGCAGGCGGTCGAGCAGGGCGGGCTGCACACCGCCGCCGTCGGTGAGGATCGCGGCCCGGAACGTCTTGTGGGCGCAGTGCTCGCTCCACGTCTGGGCGAGCATCTCCAGCTCCACGTCGGTCGGATCCCGCCCGAGCGTGCGGAAGTGGTCACGGATCACCGCGATTTCCTCGGGATCCAAGGCCAGCGCCCGGTCGGCATCCAGCCGCGCGAGGCCGGCGGCGTCGAGCTCCCGCACCGGGATCGACTCCACCCCCGGGACCGTGTCGCCGTCACCGTGCCGCACCGGCTCGACGACACCGTACGTCCAGCGTTCGACGACGGGGTTCGCGATCACCCGCCGCAAGAGCAGTTCCGCCGTGTCGGGGTCGACCGTGGACGGGAACTCGATGCGGCGCCCGGTCGCCGCCGCCGAGACGGGCACGGCGAGCCGCTCGCCGGCGTGCCGCACGGCGTCGGCGGCGACGTCGGTGACTCCCGGGTGCAGCGTGATCTCGACGTGGTGGCGATCGTCCGGCGGGACCTCCCACGACCCCGTCTGGAGGAGCGGATCGACGAGGAAGTCGCCGAGCCGGGTGAGCTGGCCGGCGTCGAGGGCCGCGTCGGAGTGCACGAACACGAGGTCGGCGACGGCGACGGGACCGTCGATCGGCACACCGAGGGAGGCCGCACTCGCCTCGATCGCGGCGGCCCGAGGGTCAGAGTCCTTCGACCGAACAGTCAGTCGGTACCCGGACGCCACTGCCCCGCACCCTACGAACCGCGCCGCGCGCCGGTCACACCATTGAACAAAATGTCCGGCTGGCGCGGAAAGGTTGCGGATGGAAGAACTTCCACGCCGTCGCCACTTGACAGCGCCCCGGTCAGTGGCGAAGGTGCTCGCTGGTCGGGCTCGAGCACACAGGGGGGCGTGGATGAGCGCAGTTTCGACACGGTGGCGTCGGTTCGCCGCACTGGCGACGTTCGCCATGGTGGGGTCGTTCCTCGCCGACCCCGCGGCGGCGGCCCCGCCGGTGACGGGGGACGACCTGTACGTCCCGAAGCCCAACCACGGGGCGCGGCGGCAGATCGCCGAGCTGACCGCGCAGGGTGACAAGGAGGGCGCCGCGCTCATCCGGGAGATGATCGGAACGCCGCAGGCCGTCTGGTTCACGGCCGGGACACCCCGGTCGGTGCGCCAGGACGTCCGAGCGACCGTGAAGCGGGCCGAGGCCAAGCGGGCGGTCCCGGTGCTCGTCGCCTACAACATCCCGTTCCGCGACTGCGCCCAGTTCTCGGCCGGTGGAGCGACCACACCCGAGGAGTACGAGGCGTGGATCGAGGGGTTCGCCGACGGCATCGGGAAGCGGCGGGCGATCGTGATCCTCGAGCCGGACGGACTCGGGATCATCCCCTGGTACGACCCGTACGGCAGCGCCGACGGGTCGAACACGCTCGAGTGGTGCCAGCCGGCGGAAGCCGACCCGGCCCGCGCGGCGACCGAACGGTTCGCCATGCTCAACCACGCCGTCGACGTCCTGGGCGCGCTGCCCAACGTGACGACCTACCTCGACGGCACGCACAGCGCCTGGCTCGGCTCCGGCGACATCGCCCACCGCCTGGTCCAGGCCGGCGTGGACGGCGCCGACGGTTTCTATCTCAACGTCTCGAACTACCAGTTCACGGTCAACAGCGAGCTCTACGGCGGGTGGGTCTCGGCCTGCCTGACGTACGCGACGGCGGTGGCGCCGGGCGATTTCTTCGGCTGCCCCAACCAGTACTGGAACGGCGGACCGCTGCCGGCCAAGATCGCCGAGCTCCTCGGCGAGTGGACGGGGGTGGCGCTCAGCTCCTACGGCATCTGGAGCGACGACACCGACGTGGCGAACCTCAACACGTCCGGGATCAACCTGCGTTACTCGAACATGCTCGGGGCCGAGGAGGCGACCACCGCGTTCGTGATCGACACCAGCCGCAACGGCCGGGGACCGTGGCAGCCGCCGGCGATGACGTACCCGGATCCACAGGACTGGTGCAACCCGCCCGACCGCGGCCTCGGCCTGGCGCCCACGCTCGATACTGGGCAGGCGCTGGTCGACGCCTACCTGTGGGTCAAGATCCCCGGCGAGTCCGACGGCGAGTGCACGCGCGGCCTCGGCCCGGCCGGTGAGACCGTCGACCCCGAATGGGGCCGCGTGGACCCAGCGGCCGGGAAGTGGTTCGCGGAGATGGCCTTGGACCTGGCCAGGAACCGTCCGTAGCGGTTCTGTCAGTCGGAACCGACCGCTTTCCGTCGTTTCCGACCGACAGAATGGAGTGGTGAGCTGATGATGCCGCGACCCGACTGGTATTGGTGCGTCATGGGGAATCACGCACGAGCGTCGCCCGGACGATCGGCGGGGCGAGGACGTGCTCAGGATTGTCCGAGCTCGGGCGCCGGCAGTGCGAGCGGCTGGCGATCCGCCTCGGTGAGACCGGCGAGCTCGCCGGTGCCGTGCTCTACGCCAGCGACTACCAGCGGGCGATCGAGACCGCCGAGCTGATCGCGCCGGCGCTCGGCGATCCGCCGGTCCAGGTCGATGCCGGCTTCGGCGAGCACGATCCCGGCCCGGACTGCGACGGCCTGACGTTCGACGAGTTCCTCGAGCGCCACGGCATGCCGGACTGGGAGAACGACCCCCACGCCGTGACGTTCCCCGGTGGTGAGACGCTGGCCGAGATGCATCACCGCGTCGGTCGAACGCTGCAGTCGGTGATGACGCAGAACGCCGGGGGCACGGTCGTCGTGTGCTGCCACGGCGGCGTCGTCAACGCCGTCCTCCGCCTCGCCCTGCGCACGCCGATCGCCGGCGGGTTCGAGCTGCACACGATGAACGCCTCGCTCACCGAGCTGCTCCTGGTGCGCCCGGGCCGCTGGCGGCTGCTGCGCTACAACGACGCCACCCACCTCGCCGGGCTGCCGGCCGAATCTCCGCGAACCTGAGCGCGGTGACCCATTGGGTCGTGGTCGGCGGGGGTTCGGCGGGTTGTGTCGTCGCCCGCCGGCTGGCGGACACCCCCGGCCATCGCGTCACGCTCGTCGAGGCCGGGCCGGCCGCATCCGCGAACGAGCCCGGCGGGGCGAGCTTCTTCGACGCCCTCGCCGCGCCCGGCCGGGTGTTCCCGGGCCCGTACCTGCGCGGCCGAGGCATGGGGGGCTCGAGTGCGGTGAACGGCATGCTCGCCACACCGGGCGACCTCGCGCAGTACGCGTCGTGGGGATGGGCCGACGCCGCGGCCGCGCTCGACCGGGTCCTCGTGCCGCGTGAGCCGGCCCGGAACGACGAACTCGGCCTGCTCGACCGGGCACTGCTCGCCGCGGCTCCGGACGCGACGCTCGCCCCGCTCACTCGCCGCCGCGGCCGGCGCGTGAGCGCGGCCGACGCCTACCTGCCCGGGCCGCGACCGGGCCTCGAGATCCTCACGGACGCCCCGGTCGAAGTAGTCACCCTCGACGGCCGCCGGGCGACCGGAGTGGTCCTCGCCGACGGCACCACCATCGAGGCGAACTCGGTGGTGGTGGCCGCCGGCGTGATCGGCTCGCCGGTGCTGCTCGCCCGCTCCGGGATCGAGGCCAATGGACTCGGGGACGGGCTGCGCAACCACCCGGCGGTGCCAGTCACGCTCACGCTCACCCCCGACGTCGACGTCGACCGGCACGGTCTGGTCACAGGGACGTTGCTGGCCCGGGATGACGTCCACATTCACCCCCTCAACCACATCGGCCCGGACAGCCAGAGGCCTCGCCATGCTCCTCGTCGTGCTGCTGACCCCGACCGGCCGCGGCCGGGTCCGTATCGACGCCGGCGAGCCGGTCGTCGAGCTCGACATCAGCGACAAGGACCGCCGGCGCCTGCACGCAGGCGTGGACGTGGTCCACGAGCTCCTCGCCCACCCGGCGTTCCGCGACCTGGTGACGGACGTCGCGGTGGGCGACCCGCCCGCCGGCGTGTACCACGCGACGTCGACCTGCGCGATGGGCCGGGTCGTCGACGACGACGGAACGGTGGTCGGCTACCGCGACCTCTCCGTCGTCGACGCCTCGGTGTTCCCCGAGATCCCGGCGACGAACCCGTACCTGCCGACGCTGATGCTGGCCGAGCGTCTCGCCGAGCGTCTCGCGGCTACCGAGTCGCGTCGAGGAGCTCCTCGAGCGACTCGTGCAGCAGGTCGGTGAGCCGCCACAGGTCGGGC
This sequence comes from uncultured Acidimicrobiia bacterium, assembly GCA_963827075.1. GTDB lineage: Bacteria > Actinomycetota > Acidimicrobiia > Acidimicrobiales > Ilumatobacteraceae > JALZMG01. Next base: position 71,957 of record CAWGZN010000009.1, read on the forward strand.
ACGAGCTCGCGGCAGGCGACGAACCCGAAGTCGAGATTCCCGTTGTAGCTCTGCACCGTCATGTTGAGGCCCTGGCCGTCGGTGAGCGCCGAGATCGGGTAGAAGTGCTCGAGTGCGGCCCCGGCGAAGTAGAGCGGCATCGGTGGACCGGGCACGTTGGAGATCACGAGGTTGAACGGGGGCGACGTGCGGTCGGCGACGCGCAGCCGGCTGTACATCCGCATCGCCCGGGCGACGACCGCCGGCGGGGCGAACTGGGTGAAGTCCTGCAATGCCTCGGCCGGGATCGCGGCGAACCGGGTCTTGGCGACGCTCATGCTCTGGTGGACCCGCTTCAGTCGGGCGAGCGGATCGGGCTCGTTCGTCGCGAGGTCGGCGAGCACGAGCGACACCCGGTTCGCGTACGTCTCGGTCTCGGTGCCCGTGCGCACGCTGACCGGCACCATCGCGATCAGGCTCTCCTCGGGAAGGCAGCCGTGATGGAGCAGGTAGCGGCGTAGTGCGCCCGAGCACACGGCGAGCACGACATCGTTGAACGTGCACCCCGCGGCGCGGCGCACGGTTTTGGCCGCATCGAGCGGGACCGTCGTGTACGCGAACCGTCGGTGCGGCGTGATCGATGCGTTCCACGGTGTCCGCGGCGCTGCGGTCGGAGGCAGCGGCGGTGGCTCGTCGACCTCGTTCGGGGCGTTGCGCAGCCGCCGGCGCACCAGATCGCCGAGGGGCCCCGGGATCGGTTGGGCGACCATGTCGGCGAGCGCGAGCAAGCCCGTGCTGTGGGTCAGCCAGCCGAGCTCGCGCAGCGCCCGCACCGACAGCCGGATGAACTTCTCCGGCCGTCGGGCGTACTCGATCGCCGTGCGCCCGAGCAGCGACAGGTCGCCCGGGATCGAATCCGGCCTCCAGGCCGCCGGCTCACCTGTGGGACGGGCGTCGCGCTCGGTGTCGAGCATCGCCGCCAACATCAGCGCGCCCGACGCGCCGTCGATCGTCGCGTGGTGCACCTTGGTGAGCTGGGCGATCCGGCGCCCGTCGTCGACGCCTTCGATGACGTAGAGCTCCCACAGCGGCCGACTCCGGTCGAGCGGCCGGGCATGGATGCGGCTGACCACCTCGGCCAGCTGCTTCGGCGTGCCCGGCGGAGGTACTGCGTGATGGCGGACGTGGAAGTCGAGGTCGAAGTACGGGTCCTCGATCCAGTACGGCAGGTCGATGCCGAGCGGCACCTCGACCAGCCGGCGGCGGAACGGGGCCAGCTGGTCGATGCGCTCGAGGATGACCTGGCGCGTCGCGTCCACGCCGGCGCCACCGGGAGCGCCCGACGGGTCGTAGATCGTCAGCGACGCGACGTGACCGAACACCGCCTCGGTCTCCATGTTCAGGAAGCCGGCGTCGATGCCCGAGAGCTGTTTGATGGGCCGAGCGTACGCCCGCTGAAAGGACGTCGATCGCGTCGTTCGGAGGTGAAGACCGGGTTCGGCACGCCGGGCGCTCCAGCGCCTTCGGCGGCCGCGTTGTGAAAGGATCAGGTGGCGGGCGGACATGATGCGGGCGTGCCACAGCGGGAGCACGTCGATTTCGCGCGCCGTGAGCGCTTCTCGCGCCTGTTCGCCGAGGTGTACGAGCCGCTCCAGCGGTACGTCCGGCGGCGGGCCGACGCCGCGGCGGTCGACGACGTCGTGGCGGACACGCTCCTGGTGCTCTGGCGGCGTCTCGACGACATCCCGGCGGACAACGAGCTGGCGTGGTGCTACGGAACGGCCCGGCGTTGCCTGGCGAACCATCGCCGGGCCGGCGAACGGCGAGACCGGCTCGCCGATCGCGTCGCCAGCGAGGCGGCGATCCGCTCGGCCGACGATCCCGCTGGTGACCCGGACCTCTGGTCGGCGCTCGCCGAGCTGTCCGCCGACGACCGCGAGCTCGTGCGGCTCTGGGCCTGGGAGCAGCTCGCCCCGAAGGAGATCGCCGTCGTGCTCGGCATCACGTCCAACGCGGCGTCGATCCGGCTGCACCGCGCGAAGCAGCGCCTCGCGGATCGACTCGCCGAACGAAAGGAGACCGGGCTCGCCGGACACACACCGGGTGGAGACCTGAACGGATCACGAGAGGAGGGCGCCTAGATGGACGAGCTCGACGAGCGACTCCGGCACAGCGACCCCCTCCATCCGGAATGGTCGCCCGAACCCCCCGATGGCCCGCGGGCCCGAGAACTCCTGGAGCGCATCATGAACACCCCCCTCGTCGAAGAGACCGCCCGGCCGCCCGCCCCCGCCCGATCGCGCCGCCGCTGGTGGTTGGTCGGCGCGGGAGCGGCCGCGGTGGTCGCCCTTGGTGTCGGGGGGGTGATGCTCGCCACCGACGACGACGGATCGGAGGAGGCCGCGGTCCCCTCGACCACTCCCGCGACCGCTCCACCGGCCGCTCCGTCGACGCCTCCGGCGGCGACCCCCGCCGCGTCGTTCCAATTGCCCGGCGCCGACGCCTCGATGCAGATGTGCCTCGTCGTCACCGAGTACATCCCCGATCCGACGGCAGAGGCGTTCGCCGGCACCGTCACCGCGATCGACGGGACGACCGTGACCATGGACGTCGACCGCTGGTACACGGGCACAGGCGACCAGGCCGATGTCGTGAACCTCACCGGCGGCACGGACGTGTCGGTCGCGCTCGACGGCGTCGAGTTCGTGGTCGGGCAGCGCTACCTGGTGACGGCGGTCAACGGTGAGGTCCAGATCTGCGGTGTCAGTGCACCGGCAGCTCCTGATCTCGAGGCGCTGTACGAGCAGTGGTACGGCTCCTGAGCGAGTGACGCACGGCGAGCACCCAGCCGACGGCGACGCACACGGAGAAGATGAACCACTGCACCGCGTAGGAGAGGTGCGGACCCTCGTCGAGCTCCGGGATCTGCACGGGCTCGGGGAACGGTCCCACCTCCGCCGGTGCCGATGAGACGAGCTCGACGAACATCGGCACGACCGGCCCGGGGAGCTGTCCGGCGAGTCGGTCGATGTCGACCCGCTGGACCTCGGTGAGATCGCCCTCGGCGGGGTCGCTGAGCTGGCCTCGGCGGCGCTCTTGGGACGGTCGCAGCCGGCCGACGATCTCGACGTCGCCGGCCGGTGCCGTCGCACTCTCCTCGGCGAGCGGGGTGAACCCACGCTCCACGAGCAGGATGCGACCGTCGTCGAGCTCGAGCGGCGTGACGACGAGATCCCCGGCGCGGCCGCCCTGGGACCGGTTGACGACGACGAACTGCTCGTCGGGGAGGTAGTGCCCGGCGGCCTCGACGGAGCGCCACTCGATGGACTCCGGGTCCGTGCCCGGGCCGAGCACCTCGTCGAGGGGCTGCGGCGGCAGGTCGATGCGGCTGGAGACCTGCTCGTTGAAGTCGCGCCGCTGGTCCAGGCGGCGCAGCTGCCAGAACCCGAGGTTGATCATGGCGACGATGCCGAGGATGACCAGCAGGTGGAACCCGATCCAACGGGGGCGGAAGAGGAAGCCGTACCTCGTGCTCATCGCGGCAGGGACGGTAACGGTGGATGGCACGGTACGGTCGGGGCTCAGTGGCGAGTGACCTGCCCGACTTCCACATCCCGCACGCCGAGAAGATCGAGTGGATGGTGGAGACCGAGGGCTTCGCCGTCGAGCCGGTGCTCCCCGACGCCGGCGTCGACCCGCCCCGACCGGCCTACGCCTACACCATCGGATTCCCGGCCCACGTCGCCTTCCCGGAGGTCGCCGTGTTCGGGCTCACGCCGGTGGCGGCGCGCGGCCTGCTCGGCCTCGTCGCCGACGCCCGGCGCGGCGGCACCGAGATCCCGCTCGACGTCGAGCTCGTCGGCCTGCTCGACAACGACCTGCGTTGCCGCTTCAGCCCGATCGATCTCGCCGAGTGGGGCGAGTGGTTCGCGACCGGCGCGGCGTGGTACCGGGGCGAGCCGTTCGACGTGGTGCAGCTGATCTATCCCGACCGCAACGGGTTCCTGCCCTACGAGTCCGGGTACGAGCAGCGGATGCGGCTCGCCCAGCCGGTCATCGCATCCGTCGAACCCTGACTTCTCCGAGGGTTTCGCGCCATCCGAGGGTTTCGCGAGGGAATGCCCCTCAGGAAACCCTCGGGTGAGTCCGGATGAACGTTGTCGGCTACCCTGCGGGGAGCATTTCGAGCGGCCCGGCAACGGGCCCGGCAACCTGGGTGAACGCCCCTAAGGTGCCTCCGCCGTCAGGCGGGATGTGGTCGGAGCGATCCGGCAACCCCGGCGTTCGGGCCGCTCGCGATGCCGATGTGCCGGCGACGCGCGACGAGGAGGAAGATGAGAGCCGAGGCCCTACCGGTCACCGGCGCGTGGCGCCCCGGCGACCCGCCGGGCCGGCGACGCTTCTTCACGTTTCCGCCTGGCCGCCGCTTCGCCCTCGAGAGCGGGGTCGCGCTGACCGACGTGACGGTCGCCTACGAGACGTGGGGGACGCTGGCCGCCGACGCCAGCAACGCGGTGCTGCTCTGCCACGCGTGGACCGGTGACAGCCACGCCGCCGGGCCGGCCGGCCGGGGGCACCCCGCGCCGGGCTGGTGGGAGGGCATGGTCGGGCCGGGCCGCCCGATCGACACCGACCGGTGGTTCGTCGTGTGTCCGAACATCCTCGGTGGGTGCCAGGGCACGACCGGCCCGGCGTCGCCCCATCCCGACGACGGCGTGCCGTACGGATCGCGGTTCCCCGTCATCACGGTGCGCGACATGGTGCGTCTGCAGGCGGGGCTGGCGGACCACCTCGGGATCGACGCGTGGCACGCCGTGATCGGTGGCTCGCTCGGCGGGATGCAGGTCCTCGAGTGGGCGATCATGCACCCTCGCCGCGTGCGGTCGATCGTTCCGATCGCGACGTGCATGCAGGCGACTGCGCAGCAGATCGCGTGGGGCGCGATCGGCCGGCGAGCGATCGCGCTGGACCCCCGCTGGCGGGGTGGTGACTACTACGACGCGCCCCCCGGCGACGGTCCGGCGGAAGGTCTGGCGATCGCCCGCATGGTTGCCCAGGTGACGTTCCGCAGCGACAACATCTTCACCGACCGCTTCGGGCGCGAGCTCGCCGACCGCGCCCGGCTCGGCGACACGTTCGGGCTGTGGCAGCAGTTCGAGGTCGAGCGCTACCTCGAGCACCACGGCACCAAGCTGGTCCGCCGCTTCGATGCCAACAGCTACCTCGTGATCGGCAAGGCGATGGACCTCCACGACGTCGGCCGCGGCCGCGGGCACCTGGCGGGGGCGATGGCCCGGATCACGGCGCCCACGTTGGCGATCGGCATCTCGTCCGATCTGCTCTACCCGAACTACCAGCAGCGCCAGATCGACGAGATCCTGCGTTCGGAGGGGGTCGACAGCCGCTACGTCGAGATCGACTCACCGCACGGCCACGACGCGTTCCTCATCAATCTGGATCAGCTCGCCGGCCCCATCGCCGCGTTCCTCGATCAGAAGGCGCAGTGAGCTTCGGCATCGTGTCGCGGGCAGGGTCGGGCGCGGGCACGAGGGCGTCGAGTGTCGGCACGATCCGGCTCTTCGCCGGCACCCGCAGCGTGAGAAGGTCGTCCATCGGCTCCTCGGGCACCGGCCGGAGCAGGTAGAGCTCCCGGCCACGCGGCGGGCTCGGCGACTTCGCCTGGATCCGCCACATCCCGGAGCGGGTCCGCAAGAACGAGCGGCGCGACACCACCAGGGCGCCGTCGGTGAGGATCAGGATCCGCACCTCGCGGACGCGGCCGTTCGCCGCGCCGGTGGACCGGTCGATCAGCTGGGCCGTGGTGATGAAGCGGGTGCCGTCCTTGGCCACCCAATGCGGCTCGATGCGGTAGGCGAGGTAGATGAGGCCGGCACAGACGACGACGGCGCCGAAGAACCACACCAGCGCGCTCACTGCCGGCCAGTGTTACGCGGCGGCGACCGGCGCGCCACACTCGTCATCCATGCCCGAAGTGCTGGAGGTCGAGCTCACACGCCGGGCCGCGGCGGGTCAGCTGGTCGGGCGCACGATCGTCGACGTGGTCCGGACGGACCCGCTCGTCGTCGACGATGGCGTCGATGCCGAGGTGCCGGGCGCGCGGGTCGAGGGCATCGATCGGCGCGGCAAGCTGCTGCTGTTCCGCACCGACGGTCCCGTCGTCGGTATGCACTTCGGGATGACCGGGCGCCTGCTCGTCGACAACGACGCGGTGATCGAGCGACTCGCCTACAGCGGGACGTCGCGGGACTCGGTGTGGGACCGGTGGGCCGTACGTCTCGACGACGGTCGGATCGTGCGCCTGCACGATCCGCGACGGCTCGGGCGGGTCCGGCTCGACCCCGACCTGTCCCGACTCGGTCCGGACGCGCTGACGTTGCGCCGGGTCGATCTGGCCGCCGCGCTGGCCGGCCGGCGGGCACCGCTGAAGGCGGTGCTGCTCGACCAGTCGGCGGTCGCAGGACTCGGGAACCTGCTGGTCGACGAGTTCCTGTGGTGGGCCTCGCTCGACCCCCGGCGACTCGCCGGCGCGTTGATGCCCGACGACGTGGGCCGGTTGCACGGGACGATCCGGCGGCGGCTGCCGATCATGCTGCGGCGGGGCGGGAGCCACACGGGAACGCTCTCGCCGGAGGTGCGATCGACGGGCGGTTGGTGTCCCCGCGACGGCGGCGAGCTCGCCCGCGCGACTGTCGGTGGGCGCACCACGATTTGGTGTCCGTCTCACCAGCGGTGAACCTGCGATGATCGGCGGCGCTGTGCGGACGCTGATCGCCTCGACCGGGACGACCGTGGCGGTGCTCGTCACGCTGCTCGCCGTCATCGGGTTGGCGATGATTGCCGTCGCGATCTGGCTCGTGCGGTCGACGCGCACGGACCCGGTGGCGCTGGCGCCGTTGGAAGTGATGGGGGAGCGGCGGTTTCGCAAGGGCGACGACGACCGACGTCAGGCCCACCTCGACACCGCCCGGCCGCCCGGCGCGCCACCCCTGACCCCGATGGTCCCCGTCCACGTCGAACCGCCGGAAGGGACCGACCCCACGCCCGCGGAGACCACTGCCCCTCCCGCGAACTGTGAGTCCTCCGTACAGGAATCCGCACGCTCAACTCACACTTCCGAGGAGGGGGCGGCTGGCGAGGGCGGCGAGGGAGGCCAGGGCGACGAAGGCGGCGAGGGAGGCACGGCGTGACGTCATCGCCCGCCGGGTACTGTCGCAGTCGTGGCTTCGTTCGACGTGGAGGAGATGCTCGCCCGGTTCCGTGAGCGTGCGGCCGCGGTGAAGCGCCGCCCACTCCCGCCCGTCGCCGGCGAGGAGCGGCAGCAGTTCCTCGCCCAGGCCCAGGTCGACTACCAGGACTTCGCCATCATCGGGGACGCCAAGGGCGCGATCGAGGACGGCGTGCTGGTGCTGCGCGTCGACCTCCGACCACCGCAAGACTGAAGCCGACCGCCGAATGCTAGGGTGGTTGGACCCACGCGGACGTGGCTCAGTTGGTAGAGCATCACCTTGCCAAGGTGAGGGTCGCGGGTTCGAGTCCCGTCGTCCGCTCCAGCTCAGCGGCCCTTTCGGGGCCGCTGAGACGTGTTTTCTGCCCACCGTGCCCACCGGCTTGCCCACCGATTTGCTGCGGTTCCGGCGCCCGCGTGCCGATGATCGGGCATGCAGGGATCACTCCGTCAACGAAGCACCGGCTCGTGGGAGCTGCGCGTGTTCATCGGTCGCGACCCCGCCACCGGCCGTCGCCTCGACCGTTCGGTGACCGTGCGTGGCAACCGCGCCGACGCCGAGCGTGAACTCGCCGCGATGGTCGCCGCCGCCCAGGCGGAGCGCGCTGTCGGGGTGCGCTCGTCGGTGGGGGAGTTGTTGGAGGCGTGGTTCGCGGTCGCCTCGACCGGGTGGGCGCCGACCACGATCCGCCAGACCCGTTCGGTGCTCGACCGCTACCTCCACCCGCACCTCGGGCGGATCGCGGTCGGCGATGTGACGCCGGCGATGATCGACGCCACCTACGCCACGCTGCGCCAGTGCGGTGGTCTCGGCGGCCGGCCGCTGGCGGCGGGAACGCTGACCCGGGTCCATGTCGTGCTGCGCGCCGCGTTCGCGCAGGCGATGCGTTGGGGATGGATCTGGGACAACCCGGCCGAGCGTGCCCACCGCATCGTCCACGTCACCGCCGAGCTGCGTCCTCCGACACCGGCCGAGCTGCGCACCCTGCTCGACCACGTCGCCGAGCGCGACCCGCAGCTCCACGCGTTGCTCGTGTTGGCCGCGTTCACCGGCGCGCGCCGGGCCCAGCTGCTCGGGCTGCGTTGGCACAACGTGCACCTCGCCACCCGTCGCGTGTCGTTCAGCGCCGGCTGGGTCGAAGGACCCGACGGCCCGGTCCTCACCGCCACCAAGACCAAACGCCGTCACGTCGTCGACCTCGACCCGGCAACGGTCGACGTCCTCGTCGACCTCGCCGCCGAACGCGGCTGCGACGCCCGCGCCGATGCGTTCGTGTTCAGCGACGACGGCGGGGCCACGGCGTGGAAACCGAACCGGGTCACCAAGGCGTTCCTGCGGCACCGCCGCGCCGCCGGGCTGCGACCGTTCCGGTTGCACGATCTGCGCCACTTCATGGCCACCGAGATGCTCCACGCCGGCGTCCCGCTGGTGATCGTTTCCCGCCGCCTCGACCACCGCCGCGTCTCGACCACGCTCGACCAGTACGCCCACGCCGTCCCCGGCGGCGACGCCCAAGCCGCCGCCACCCTCTGGCAGATCATGCAAGCAACAGGCTGAGGCCCATAGCCGCGTCGTCGAAGCTGGTAGAGGAGGCGTCCCGATGGAGCGTTCGGCGCTCGACTTTGCCGCCGTCCCTACACATGGGGTCCACGCCATCACCGTCGCTCTGCACGCCGAGGCTCGCTTCGTCGCCGTCGATCGGTGATCCCGATTAACCGCTCGGGCGCGTCCACGGCCATGTCCGCGCCGCCAGAACTGGAGTGACCTTCCGCTCGGCGAGGCCGCTTGTCCGGTCGGTGCGAACGCACGAGCGCAGATGGGGCGTCGACCCGCGTTCGTCCACCCACTCGGCGATGATGGACGGAGCCACTACCTGGGATTCGGTGATTCATCGTGCGTAACCGGTGGCACTATCGCTTGCTCCGGACCACTGGAGAGCGAACGACCATCCCCGCTGCACCGGGTTCGACTTGCACCGTGAACCGACGACGGGACGACCTGACACGACCCGCCGGGCGAGCGCTCAGACTACGGACTCGACGCCGTACAGGAAGGCCTGCGCGACCTGGTCGGCGGTGCCGCCGTCGGCACGCCCCTGCTGCATCACGATTCGGCCGCGGTGCAGCACGTAGGAGCGGTCGGCGATCGCGAGCGCGAGCCGGATGTGCTGCTCGACGAGCAGCACTCCGACTCCTCGGTCGGCCGCCGTGCGCACCGCGGCGAGAAGGCGCTCGACGACAAGTGGAGCGAGGCCGAGCGACAGCTCGTCGACGAACAGGACCCGCGGCTGCGAGGCCAGGGCACGAGCCAGGGCAAGCATCTGTTGCTCGCCGCCCGACAGCAGGCCGGCCCGCTTTCCGAGCAGCGGTCGCAGCTGGGGGAACAGCTGCACTGCATCGTCGACCGAGCCCCGGCCGAGGCGCAGGTTGGCGCCAGCGGAGAGCGAGCTGAACAGAGGTCGCTCCTCGGGCACGAAGCCCAGCCCCCACCTGGCTCGGCGGTGGAGAGGCACCGGTCCGGGCCGTCCGGACCAGATCACATCGCCTCGCAGGGGTTCGAGCGCTCCGGCCAGCGTGAGCAGGGTCGTCGTCTTGCCGGCCCCGTTGGCGCCGAGCAGTGCCACCACCTCGCCGGCGTCTACGCGCAGGTCGACGTCGTGGATCGCGGCCAAGTTGAGGTAGCCCGACGAGAGCTGCCGGGCTTCGACCAGCGGAGCGCCGTCGGGAACGGCTCGCTCCGCTCCGGCCACAGGGGCGACGTGCGCCGCCTGGACCGGCGCTGGCTGGGCCTCCGCCGGGCGTCCGAGATAGCTGTCGATCACGGCGCGGTCCTGCGCCACCTGATCCGGGTTCCCCTCTGCGATCATGCGGCCCGACTCGAGCACTGCGACGCGGTCGCAGTGGGCGAGGACGAAGCTGACGTCGTGCTCGACGACCAGAAGCGCTAAGCCCCACTCGGTCGCCAACCGTCGCAGGAGCCTCCCGAGTTCCGCTCGTTCGTCGGAGTCGAGTCCGGCGGCGGGTTCATCGAGTAGTAACACGGACGACCTGGCCGCGATCGCACGGACGATCGCGACCAGCCGGCGCTGCCCGTACGGGAGTTCGGGCGGGCGCCGGTGAAGCTGGTCGGCCAATCCGAACTCGCGGATCGCGGCGACGGCCGTCGGTGTCAGGTGGGCGTCGTCGGGACGGAACAGATCACGACCGTACGACCAGCGGGACCGGCTGTCGCACGCCGTCTGGATGTTCTCCGCCACCGTGAGGGTGTCGAACAGTTCGAGTCTCTGGAACGAGCGGGCGACACCGGCGAGCGCCCGATGCCGGACCGACGTTGGGCTGATGTCGGTCTCGTTGAGCGCAACTCGACCGGTCGTGAGCGGTGTGAACCCGGTGACGGCGTCGATCAGCGTCGTCTTGCCGGCGCCGTTCGCGCCGATGAGGCCGACGATCTCGCCCGAGTTGACAGTCAGCGACACGTTCGCCAGGGCGGTGACCCCGCCGTAGCGGACGGAGATGTCTGAGATCTCGAGCGTCGTGGGCGTGACGCTGGGCCGGGCGGGAACGTCGGGTAGTGCGATCGGCTTGGGCGCTGCGGGCCGCTTGCCCAGGCGTTTGGCGACGGCATGTAGTTGACGCCGGTTCAAGGAGACGAGGCCGTTGGGGTCTTGGACGAGGATGACGATCACGAGCATCCCGCCGATGAGGGTGAAGACGTCTTGGAGGTCCTCACCGACCAGCTCGAACAGTTCGGCGCCGATCGCACCGCGGGCAAGGGTGGCTCCGAGGAGCGCTCCGACGGCCGAACCGACGCCGCCGATGACGGCGTAGACGACGACGAGGATCGACTCGAACACCCCGAATGTCGGGTAGAACACGACGGTGGGGCGGCGGAAGGCGATCAGGATGCCTCCGACGGCGGCGAACGCGGCGCCCAGCCCGAACGCGTAGAGCTTCGATCCGTACACGCTGATGCCCAGCGACGCGGCGGAGCGTTCGTTGGTGCGCACGGCCACGAGACGGCGGCCGGTCCGCGAGCTCCGCAGGTTGGCGACGGCGAGCGTGGCCAGCGCGACGAGGATCACGCAGAACGCCGCGTAGCGGGACGGGTGGGTGAAGGTTTCGAGATCGATGCCGAACACCGTCGGGCTGCCGACGTCGGTGCCTGTGATGCCGCCGGTACGCGCGGGGTTGGCGAGGATCTGGCTCTCGAGGAGCAGGGCGAGGCCGAGGGTGGCGACGGCCAGGTTCACGCCCCGGGTGCGTAGCGCCGGGAGGCCGACGAGCAGCCCGACGGGCACCGCGCCGGCGACGCCGGCGGCGAAGGCCAGTTCGAACGGCACGCCATGGACGGCGACGAGCCGGGCGGTGATCCACGCGCCGATGCCGGCCAATCCGAACTGGGCGAGCGACAGCTGACCGGTGTAGCCAGTCACGATGACGACTGACAGGGTGACGATCCCGACGGCAGCGGTGATCGTGATCGCGTCGGCCCAGGAGGCCGACGTCGCCAAGGTGAGTCCGACCGCGGCCACGGTGAGCGGGATGACCCAGCGCAGGCGGATGCGACCGGAGCCGAGCTCGGGCGGCCGTTCGGCGATCTCGCCCCTCAGGGGAAGCGAGCGGCCGCGGACCATCAACACCACGATGATCACGAGGAACGGAACCGAACGGGCCCATCCGTCGAGGCTGACATCTGGTCCGACCTCGACCTGCAGGTAGGCGACCTCTGACTCGACCACACCGATCAGCAGCCCGCCCGCGAACGTCAGCGCATGTGAGCGGAACCCGCCAACGAACGCCGCGGCGAGGGCGGGCACGACGAGCAGCACGAGAGCCTGCACCTGCAGACCGGTGAGGTTGACGATGAGGATTGAAGCGACGACAGCGAGCACGCCGCCAAGAGCCCAGTTGACTGCCGCGACCACGTCGGGTGAGATGCCGAGCGTCGCGGCCGCGGGCCGGTTCTCGGCCACGGCGGCGGTGGCGCGTCCAAAGCGGGTGTGACCGGCGAGCAGCCCCAGGGCGACGGTGACCGCACCGCCGACAGCGAGGATGATCAACCGGTCGGTGCCGACCGTCACATTGGAGAACAGGGTGACAGGGTCGACGGGCAGCAGCTTGGCCACCAGCCGTGCACTCTGACCCCACTGTTGTTCGCCGATCGCCAGCAGGACGGTGAACAGCCCCAAGCTGGCGATCAGCCGGGACAGCGCGGGGGCCGATCGCAGCGGTCGCATCACCAGCATGTGGGTGGCAACCCCAACCGCGGCACCAAACGCGATCGCAATCAGCACGGCCAACGACACGGTCATTCCGTTGTCGCGAAGGATGTAGAAGATGAAGGCGCCGACCATGCCCACCGCGCCGTGAGCGAAGTTGACGACGCCCGAGCCGCGATAGGTCAGCACGATGCCCTGCGCAGTCAGGCCGTAGACCGCGCCGGCGCCGAGTCCGAGGATGGCGAAGCGCAGCGCCTCCACCGCGGGCCCCGTTCAGCCGGCCGTCACGGATGGGCGGTTCACTCGGGGCTCGGGCACTCCTCACCGGTCACGACATCGGTGAACGTCCCGGTCGTCGGCACCTCGTCGCCGCCGGTGACCTCCAGCGTGAGCACGCACCAGTTGAAGACCCGCGGCAGGTCAGGGATCGGTGCCTGCTGCCACTGCAGAGGCGCGGACACGCCGGTGCGGATCTCGGTCACGGCATTGAACGCGTCGAACACGGCGGGTGCGGTGATGTCCGGCAGTTCGGACGCCACGTCGGCCACAAGCCGCACCGAAGCCCAGCCGTTGATCCGGAAGGCCGTCAGGTCGTCGAACCCTGCGACCGCCATGTCGTCCTTGTACTGCTGGGCGCCAGCCGTGTCGATTTCGTCCGACAAGGCCTCGGAGAGCAGCAGCCCTTCCGATCCTTCTTCGCCCAGCGCGTCGAGCACGTCGCCCATCTGAGTCGAGATCATCGCGATCTTCACCTCTGGGCTCGCTTGGCGAAGGGCCTGGATCAGGTTGATCGCGTCCTGGGCGGCCACGCCGACGATCACGCCGTCGACGCCGTCGGCCAGTGCCGCCGCGGCGTACGTGGACATGTCCGGCGCCCCAAGAGGGATCGGGACATCGTGCGCGATCGAGAGGCCCGATCTGGCGAGGCCCATGTCGGCGAACTGGCCGAGGGCCGCGGCGGCGTCGAGATCGATCCGAGCGAGCGAGATCTTCGTCGCCCCGGCCTCGGCGACGGCGGCGGCGAGGCCGGCAAAGTTCGTTGTCGATCCGCCGTACATGGCGAACACCGCTGGAGACGAGAAGCTCGCCGGGGTCGCCGGGAGGTGTCCCACCGAGGGGATCTTGTTCTGCTCGAGGAGCGGCAGGAACTCTCCGTCATGCGGTGTGATGGTGCCGACCACCGCCACGACATTTTCGTTGACCGCTTGGCGCCCACACTCCGCTGCGGTGTTCGGGTCGTTCCTCGTGTCACAGCTGATGATCTCGATCGGGCGCCCGCCCACGCCGCCGGTTGCGTTGATCGCCTGGGCGGCTGCGTCTGCGCCTTCAACGATCTCCGGGTTGGCGGCACCGGCTTCCACTTCGTGGATCACCATGAGCTTGATCGGCTCGCCGGTCGGTTCAGCCACGGTCGTGTCGGCAGTGGTGGTCGCCGCTGCGGCGGTCGGCTGCGGGCTCGTCGCCTGCGAGACCGTGGTGGCGCCAGCAGCTTCGGCAGTCGTTCCCGTCTCCGCCGCGCCGTCCTCATCATCGTCGTCGCCGCAGGTCACCAGCACGAGACCGGAGATGGCGACGAGCGAAACCCGCCGGAGCGTTCGGTGCACCATCAGGGCCCCCTCCCGGAATGAGACGTAGTCTCAGCGGGAGAACGTTAGCGGAGGGAGACAGGCCCTGTTCCGGGCGCCTCCGGACGCGACCGCATCGTGAGTGTGGACGAGTTCTCGCTGCGCAAGCCGGATCTCGGCGCTCACGGTGCCAGGCCGCGGCAAGGGCTGAGCGTGCCGTTCGTTATTGGGAGGCCGACGGCGCGTGGATGCGGTGTTCGGCGATGATGGCCGAGTGCACGTCGTGACCCGTGCGCCTCGATCGACTCCACCTTCAATGCCGATTCTCCAGGCGGCCGGTGTGGGCCAGGTGCCGCGGTTCTCCACCGAGCGTCTAGGGAACCTGGCCTCACGCCTAGGGGCTTCGGGTCGCTCGCGAGCGCGCCGAAGATCGGAGAGTTGCTTGTACGGCATCGGAACTCCCGGTGTCCGGTCTGATGGCTGGTTGTACTCGTTGGTGAGGCTTGGCTGTCGATGGGCGACCGCGACCTTCATGTCGACCGCACAACGCTCGCCGAAGTTCACGAGAACGACGTGGCCCGAAGGTCGCGGCGGCCGAGCGGCTCGGAGTCGAGCCACTCGGCCGTCGAGCGAGGGCGTGTGTACACGCTCGAACATGGTCGTCTAACGAAGCGACCGGAACCCGGTACGAACCTCGTCGCAGAACGACGCCGGCTGCTCCCAAGCGGCGAAGTGGCCGCCCTTGTCGAGCTGGTTGTAGTGGACGAGGTTCGAATAGGCCTTCTCGGTCCAGCTGCGGGGCGCCTTGTACAGCTCGTCAGGGAAGACGCTCACGGCGACGGCGATCCTGGGGTCGACGCCCTTGACTGCGAAGAACGAGAACTTGTTGTGTGCGTAGAGCCGACCGGAGGACAGTGCCGTGTTCGTCAGCCAGAAGTGCGTGATGTTGTCGAGCACGTCGTCACGTGTGAGGCCCTCGGTCTCTCCGGCGAACGCCCGGCTGATGAGGGCCAGGCTGTCGCGGTCGTGGTCGAGCAGCCAGGCGGCCAGCCCCACGGGCGAGTCCGCGATCCCGACGAGTGACTGCGGGCGCGAGAGCATCTGGATGGCGTACGCGACGTGCTGCCACACGAAGCTGAGCTGTTCGCACACCTTGCGCTCCTCTTCGGAGAGTCCCGGCGGCAGCTGCTCGAGCGCGCTGTAAGCGCCGAGGATGTCCCGCAGGAACAGGACCTCGATCTCGGGCGGGACCACGCCGGCCATGTTGGTGTGGATGCCGATCAGTTCGGGGGCGGCGTCGACGCCCATCAGATCGACGACCACTGCGCCCCAGTCGCCGCCCTGCGCGACGAACCGGTCGTAGCCGAGGCGGCGCATCAGCTCGACCCAGGCACGGCCGATGCGGTCCGGGCCCCAGTCGTTGGTGGTCGGCTTGCCCGAGTACCCGTAGCCCGGCATAGACGGGATGACCACATGGAACGCGTCCGATGCCTTGCCGCCATGTGCGGTTGGGTTCGTGAGCGGCTCGATGATCTTGAGCTGCTCGACGACCGAGCCGGGCCATCCGTGGGTGACGATGACCGGCAGCGCTTCCTCGTGCGGCGAACGTGCGTGGACGAAGTGGATGTCGAGGCCGTCGATCTCGGTGATGAAGTTTGGGTGGGCGTTCAGCCGCGCCTCGCAGTCGCGCCAGTCGTACTCCTTCAGCCAGTAGCTGGCGAGGGCCTGGGTCGTGGCGAGAGTCGGTCCCTGCGACTGGTCGTCGACGGTTTCCTTGTCGGGCCAGCGCGTGGCTGCGATCCGGGCACGCAGGTCCTCGAGGTCCGTCTCGGGAACCTCGATCGTGAACGGTCGGATCGCCGTCCTCTCCGTGGGGCGCTCGACTGTGACAGACATGTGAGTTCTCCTTCGTCAAAGGGGTAGTTGGTAGGTGGTCCCAACCCTGATGGCCCGGTCGGCGCGGTGCATCCGTCGAACACACTGGCTCTGACACCCTGGGCTGCTGCCGGCCGCCCCCGTGTGGGCTCGCTTCAGGTTGCACTCATTGGTGACGCTTGGCTGTCGATGGGCACGGGTGTCGCGCCTCATCTCCGATGCGGCCCGGGGAACGCCCTCGCCGCTGTCGCGGGTGTGCGTCAGGCGCTCGCGACGAGCCGGCCGTCCTTGGGGAGCGCCGCACGGAGCTACCTGCGCGAGCTGATGTCAACCCTCGGTGATCGCGTTTCGCAGTTGGCATTCGACCGTGCGGGCGCTAATGAACAGCTGCGTGCCGATCGCCGGGTTCGACAGGCCGTCGCGGGCGAGCCGGGCGATCTGCTCTCCTGCGGAGGCACCGCGATGACGAGCAGGCCGTCGTCTCGGTAGTCCTGTAACCAGGCCCGCACGCACGGTCTTGGCGTAGCCAGTTGATGCAGGTGAGTGTCCAGACGTTCACGAGGACGACATGGCCCCGCAGGTCGCGGCGGCCGAGTGGCTCGGAGTTGAGCCACTCGGCCTCCCCGTCGAGCGGGGGGTGTGTACACGCTCGAAGCGAGTCGTCTACCGAAGCGACCGGAGCCCGGTACGAACCTCCTCGCAGAACGACGCCGGCTGCTCCCAGGCTGCAAAGTGCCCGCCCTTGTCGAGCTGGTTGTAGTGGATGAGGTTGGGATAGGCCTGCTCCGCCCAACTCCGCGGCACCTGATAGAGCTCGTCGGGAAAGACGCTCACCGCGACCGGGACGGTGACGCCCTTCGGGTCGAAGAAGCCGAACTTGTTCTCCTTGTAGAGACGTCCCGAAGAGACCCCCGTGTTGGTCAGCCAATAGTGGGTGATGTTGTCGAGGACGTCGTCTCGAGTGAGGCCCTCGGTCTGTCCGTTGAACACGCGTGTGATCAGCGCCAGACTCGTCGCGTCGTGGTCGAGCAACCAGGCAGCCAGGCCGACGGGTGAATCCGCAATGCCGTACAGCGCCTGCGGATGGGTCGCCATCTCGAACGCGTAGAACACGTCCGTCTTGAAGAAGACCTCCAGCTTCTCGAAGAGGCGAGTTTCCCCGTCATCGAGACCGGCCGGCGCCGGGGCACCGGACACCACCGCCGCTGCGACATCGGCTCGAACAGCACCAGGAAAGTTGGTGTGGATGCCGAGCAGACCCGGAGGCGCCTGTACGCCCATCAGATCGACGATTTGCCCGCCCCAGTCGCCGCCCGATGCGACGTAGCGGTCGTATCCCAGGCGCTCCATCAGCTCCGCCCAGGCGCGTGCGATGTGGTCAGGACCCCAGCCCGGCTCCGTCGGCTTTCCCGAGAACCCGTAGCCCGGCATCGACGGGATCACCAGGTGAAACGCGTCGGCTGCGCTCGCGCCGTGTGCCGTCGGATTGATCAGCGGATCGATGATCTTCAGCTGCTCGATGACCGAGCCAGGCCACCCGTGATTGACGATGAGCGGCAACGCATCTTCATGCACCGAGCGAACGTGGATGAAGTGGATGTCCAGGCCGTCGATCTCGGTGATGAAGTGCGGCAGAGCCTTCAATCTGGCCTCGACCTTGCGCCAGTCATAGTCCTCGAGCCAGTAGCGCGCGACTGCCTGCATCGTGGCGAGCTGCGGGCCCTCCGAGCCATCGTCGACGGTTTCCTTCTCGGGCCAGCGCGTCGCCGAGAGGCGCGCCCGAAGATCATCGAGCTCCGCTTCGCTGGTGTCGATCGTGAACGGCCGGATCGCCGTGCTCCCCGTGGGACGCTCGACTGTGACAGACATGTGAGTTCTCCTTGTCAAGGGGTTTGGTCGGTGGTCCCAACCCTGATGGCCCGGTCGGCGCGGCGCATCCGTCGAACACGCTGGCTCTGACACCCTGGGCTGCTGCGGGCTGCCCGTGTGGGCTCGATCACGGGTCTTGCCGTCCAGGACAGATTGGGCCGCCGCGTTCGGGTCCCGTACAACGACCTGCGTGTGCGACGGGGGCGCCCCGGCTGGTGAAGCGAGACGGTCGACGGTGCGGTGTCACCGACGCCCGCATGCACTCAAGGGACTCGACCGTGGATGACGAAAGCGATCCGATGCGACCCGACGTCGTCCGCAGTGATGGCTGCTCGTCGATCCTGGTCGTGTTGAACGGCCCACGCGAGCGGGGGGCAGGCGCTCGGCCAGAGCGGGATGCGCACAGCGCACAGCGGGACGAGGAAACCGGTGACTCGGCCAGGGAGTTCACCGGATGCGCCGACCTGGCGAACGTGCGACCGTCGTCGTCGAGCGAACTCAGGAGGTAACGATGAGCAGCACCCCAAGCCGACGGCACCGATCGACCGGAGATTGGCCAGCCGAGCTCCGTCAGAACCGCACCGCCCAGGCCGCTGTCGTGGCCAGGACGTGCCTACGAAAGGTGGCGCCATGACCGACGCAACCGACCGCGCCGTCCTCGCGGGTGGCTGCTTCTGGGGTGTCCAGGAGTTGGTCCGCAAGCTCCCCGGCGTCATCGCCACTCGAGTCGGATACACGGGCGGCGACGTCCCGAACGCCTCCTACCGCCACCACGGCACCCATGCCGAGGGCATCGAGATCACCTTCGATCCGTCGGTGACGAGCTATCGCGACCTGCTCGAGTTCTTCTTCCAGATCCACGACCCGACCACCAGGAACCGACAGGGGAACGATGTCGGGCGGAGCTACCGCTCGGCGATCTACTACACGTCGGATGATCAGCGACGAGTCGCCGAGGACACGATTGCCGACGTCGATACGTCGGGTCTGTGGCCGCGCAAGGTCGTGACCGAGGTGGAGCCAGCGGGTCCTTCTGGGAGGCCGAGCCGGAGCACCAGGACTACCTGCAGCGCTATCCGAACGGCTACACGTGCCACTACGTCAGGCCGAACTGGAAGCTGCCCCGCCGAGAAGCCGCGTCATAGCAGGGGTGAAGGCCTTGGTGCGGCGACCGCCGCGTCGGACCAGCCGAGGCTGATGTCGCGGGCTCCGTTCGCCGTTGACGCGGCAGGCGATCAGTCTGAGACCAGGACCGTGCGCAGCTGCTTGCGGGAGCTGATGCCGAGCTTGGCGTACACGTGGCGCAGGTGCCACTCGATCGTGCGCACGCTGACGAACAGCTGGGCGCCGATCTCTGGATTCGAGAGTCCGTCACGGGCGAGCCGGGCGATCAGCCTCTCCTGCGGCGTGAACTGGTCGGGGGGTTCGTCGGTGCGCCGCGGTGCCTTCTCGCCGGTGGCCAGGAGCTCGTGGCGAGCGCGTTCGGCGAACGCCGTCATGCCGATGGCGGCGAGCATGCCGTGGGCGGCGCGCAGTTGCTCGCGCGCGTCGACCCGTCGTCCCTCGCGTCGGAGCCATTCTCCATAGGCGAGCTGTGCGCGCGCGAGCTCGGGGCGCAGTCGTGTGCGGCTGAGTCTGTCGAGCGCCTCTCGATGCAGCTCCTCCGCGGCCGCGCCGGCCTGCAGCAGCGCTCGGCAGCGGGCCACGAGTCCAAGTGCGACGTCATTGCCGCACGGCAGCGCCGCCTCCTCCAGTCGCTCGAGGGCGCTGCGCGCGAGGTCGCCGTCGCCAGCGTGGGCGGCGGCCTCGACGAGCTCTGGCAGTGTCCACATGGCACAGGGCGCTGTCAGCGACGGCCCGAGGCTGGTCGTGGTGGCGTGCCGCGCGGCCGACGCCGCTTGTTCATAGCGGGCGAGGCCGTTGTAGAGGACCGCGGCCGCCCAGTGGGCGTGGATGACTGCGGTCCCTTGTCCGCGATGCTTCGCCTGCTCGAACACCGCTGCGATGAGTGTGGAGCACTCGGCCTCGTTGCCCTGCAGCGCGGCAAGTCGAAGGGCTGGGTAGGGGGAGATCTGACTCCCGATCGCGGCGGTGACGCTGTCGCGCTCAGCGACGAGCGACGCGGCCGCCCGGAAGTCGCCCAACCACGCGGTTGCAATTGCCAGCTGCGCGAGGTGGAGGGGGAGGTGCGCGAGCGCACCAGCGTCACGGGCGAGCTGAACGTGTCGAGCGGAGATGTCGAGCATGCCCTCGATGTCCCACACGAGGCCGCTCGGCTCCGTGGCCATCCAGCCCCATTGCAACGCATCATCGATCGGGATGTCGGCGAGCTCGTGCGCTGCGCGTCGCAGAGTGGAAACGGCAGCATCGTGCCCCTCGGTGGCCAGCAGCACCAGGCCCTCGAGCACGAGGTCGACGGGGCGGGGACTGCCATCGATGGGCGCGAGCGACTGGACAGCGCGGCAGATCTCCAGACGGACGTCCGGTTCGGCGATGCTGGCGGCGCCCCACGCCGCAAGGTATGTCGCTCGCGCACCTGCGACGTCGAACGGTTCGAGCCGTCGTGCCGCTTCGAGGAGGAGCAGCGGAGCATCACTACCCAGATCCGAGGCGAACGCGACATGGGCCCGAACGAGGTCTGCCTTTGCGTGATGGAACTCGTCGAGGGGCCCGGATTCGGCCCCGGCCACGGATGCGAGCGCGGTGCGGAACGCGCCGGCCTGCAGGCTCGCCTGGGCCGCAGCCAGCGCACGCTCCGCTCGTCGGGACGGCTCGATCGTCAGCTCGGCGGCGCGCCGGAGGAATGCCGCCACCGCGGCGACGCCGCCGCGGGCGTAGGCGCGGCCGGCCGAGCGTTCGAGCTCGGCGGCGATCTCCTCGTCGGGGCCCGCCGACGCATGGGCGCGGTGCCAAGCGCGCCGGTCTGGGCCCGCCTCGCCGTCCGTGACGTCGGCGAGGGCGCGGTGCACACGTTGGCGGTCGTCCGCCGTCGCTCGGCGATAGGCGACGGACCGGACGAGTGGATGGGCGAACCGCACGCGCGCCCCGACTCTGAGGAGGCCGGCGTCCACGGCCGGGTTGGCCGACACCATGCGGATGCCAAGAATCCCGGCGACACGGTGGAGCAGGGCGGGGTTGCCCAGCGGCTCCGCGGCGGCGGCCAGCACGAGCAGCTGCGAATCGGACGGAAGCTGCGAGAGACGTCGCGCGTAGGCCCGCTCGATCTTGCTGGCCACGGGCTCGTTGCCAGGAAGACCGAACCCGCCTGCGAGGTCGGCGGCGTTCCACGTCCGCCCCAACTTGAGCAGCGCGAGTGGGTTGCCGTGGCTCTCCGTGACGATCTGCTCACAGACGGCAGCATCGAGTGGGCCGTGCACGTTGTCCAGCAGCAGCGCACGTGCATCGCTGTCGGCCAAGCCGCGGACATGCAGTTCCGGGAGCCCACCCAACACGTCGTCGCCGCTTCCTGTCCGCGCCGCGCACACGATCGCGACGGGCTCGGCGAGGACGCGGCGGGCGACGAATCCGAGGACCTGCGCAGAGGGCTGGTCCAGCCACTGCGCGTCGTCGACGAAGCAGACGAGCGGTTGCCGCTGGGCGACCGATGCGAACAGTTTCAGCGTGGCGAGGCCGACCAGGAACGGGTCGGGCGGACGGCCGGCGTTCAGCCCGAACACCGTCGCGAGGGCGTCCCGTTGGGGTACGGGCAGCTCGTCGAGTCGATCCAGCATCGGGGCGCAGAGCTGGTGGAGGGCGCCGTAGGCCAGTCCCATCTCGGCCTCCACGCCAGCGGCACTCGCGACGTGCCAGCCCGGGACACGGTCGGCCAGGTACCCGAGCAACGCGCTCTTGCCGACGCCCGCCTCGCCGCGCAGGACGAGCACGCGAGGCTGACCCTCTCGCGCACCTTCGATGAATCGATGGAGGGCCTCCCCTTCATTCCGCCGCCCGACGAGCGGGCGCCCAACGTCGCCGCTCGACATGGCCATACCGGCCGGTGACTTGGCACGGCCGCGAACCAGCCTGCGAGTGCCGAGCAGACCGCGACCCTGCGGATCGGTGGTTGCCGGCTTCGCGACGGATTGGGGTGGATCGATCTGGTTGGGTTCCGGGGAGAGGGTCCCACCCGCGGCGATCATCCCGCCCTCCGGTGGACGTCCACCAGGGCATCACCGAGCGCAATCGCCCATCCAGTGCCGTCAGCAGCAACCGGCCATGCCCAGCCGTCCCGGCAGACGACGAGGGTGATGTTGTGGCTGTGTCCGTCGTAGACGATGACGTCACCGGGCTGCATCTCGTCAGCGTGGATCGTTGTCATGGCCTTGTCTCCCGTTCCTGTGCTCGCACGACGTCGACGACCAGTTGTGACCGGTGACATGGTCATCCGCCCTGGAGGGCCCGGTCGCGTCGTGTACCGGCGGTGGGATGAAGATGGCGGCCCGATCGACCGCCTGCGGGCTGTAGGCACCCCGGGCGCGACGGTGGTGGCGTTCGTGCAGCGACAACGCCACAGCTCCGACGACCGCGCCGGCGGCGACCGGGATCGCGATCGGGCCCACGCCCAGTCGTTCGACCACCAGACCGGCGCACGCCGCCAGCACCACGCTGTTGACCACCGCGACCATTCCGGCGACAGTGAGCATCAACTGCCATCCATTCGGTGTGAGTCGCTCCCCTTCAAGAGGCGCGGATGAGCGCGTGCCCCGGGCGATGACGAAGTACGGCTCGAGCTCCGGCGAGACCCGCAGGTAGTAGCTGCGCAGGAGTCCGATCCGATCGCGCGTAGGCGAGGTCCTCGATCGACGACTGCACCAGACGCAGGAACGTGACCATGCCCACGAAGGCCAGTACCGGCAACAGGATCAGCGCGAACGCGTAGAACGCGATGCCGAGCCGAGAGATCTGTCCGATGAAGGCGAGCACGATCAGGATGCTCGACAGGGCCGCGAGGTAGATGCTGGCTCGACCGTTGGCTTCCGTCACCGTGAGCGCGCGGGCGGTTTGCAGGTTGAAGTGCTCGGTGGTCGCGAACGAGGTTGCTGGGCCGAGGCTGGCCGCCAGTGCGCCACGATCCGGTTTGCCCGCGGCGGTGCTCATGGCGCGTTCCTCGAGGCGGGCGCGCAATACCTCGCCGGCGCTGTCGCCGTGGGCGAGCACGAGCAGTTCGGCGGTCGGCCTGTCAGCAGCCACGCCCATGTGCGCTTCGAGTTCCGTAGACCATGATGGCTCTCCTTCTCGCGTTCGTTGGCGCATTCGCACGCAGCGGAATGGCTGACTTGACGCAACAAGCGTGCGCATGCGGAGCCTGCCCATCGCCCCCGTGCGTTGCCCGGGGTTCTCTGCCGCGACACCGGGGTCGCTTCCCGGCCCACCTTCCAGCAAGGTGCTCGCGAAGGTCCTCCTCGGCAGGTCGGGGCAGCGTCAACTGGCGATCTGGGAGCCCAAGCGGCCCCTGGTGTGCGATCAGCGTGATCTGTTGGAAGGGTCCGTGCCAGCGCATCCGGCAACCGCTGGGTCGGGCTTCGGTCGCACGCTCGGTGTGCACCGGCCGCTCGCATCCGGCTCGACCGACATGAGCCACATCCGGGCGCCAGTTCAGTCGGGGCGCGAGCCGTTTCGTCGGTTCACGAGCTGCTGGCCGCCGTCGACGTCGAACGTCGCACCCGTCACCGCCGTGTTGGTCATGAGGTGGATGGCCAGGGCGGCCACGTCGTCTGGCTCGACGACTCGACGGATCGGCAGGATCTGACGAAGCTGGTCGCGTCGTGCGGACACGTGGTCGTCGGGTAACGCCGTCGAGAGCGACGTATCGACGAAACCTGCGGCGATCAGGTTCACGCGGATCGGCGCCAGCTCGACGGCGAGATCTCTGGTGATCGCGGACAGCGCGGCCGTGAGCGCCGACGTGAACGCGATGCCGTGGTTGTAGCGACGCCCGTCGGTGCAGCCGATGAAGGTGAGCGTGCCTCCTGGACGAACGCTGCGTCCGGGCGTGACGGGCGACGTGCAGCGGCAGCATGAGATGCGCTTCGACATCCAGCCGGATCGCGCGTGCGTCGAACTCGGTGAGCGCCGCTTCGTAGCTCGCGGGACCGGTCAGGAGGATGTGGTCAAGGGGTTCGCGGAGTTCGTCGACGAAGCGCTGCAAGCGATCGAAGTCCGTGGCGTCGAACGCGGCGACGCTCCCCCCGAGGTCGACGCCGGCGCGAAGTACCCGGTTCGGGTCACGTGCCGTGATGATCACCTCGGCGCCCTCGTGGCGGGCGCGCCGCGCCGTCTCGAGGCCGATGCCAGAGCTCCCGCCGATCACCAGGACGGTCTGCTCGTCGAGCATCGGCTCACTCACCCCGAGACCTCGCAACTCCCGCCGGGCGCAAGATCGGTCGTCGCTCGTCGGGCTGCTGCCCCGGTCTGTGGATTGCGATGAGCGTTCATCGAGCTGTCGCGGCCTCCGTCGTGTCCAGTCGCTCTGCAACCTTGCGCCGCCGACCGCCCCCGTCGCCCCCGTGTGGCTCACGGGGTTTCAGTGGCTGGACGTCTCGAGCGGTCAGTTACCCTCGAATGGGGGACGCACGACACACCAGGACGACGGGCGAAGCTCAGGGGAAGGACGACGACGAGCGAGGGTTTCAGCGCTCCGCCGACGCTGCTCGGCCGCGGGCTCGAATGCCGGCGCGCTCGACCAGGTGTTGACGGAGGCACTCGCTGGCCGGAGCAGGGTCCTCGTCCTTCGCGGCGAGGCGGGGGTGGGCAAGAGCGCCCTGTTGGCCTACGTCTGCGATCGAGCCACCGACTGGCGTGTCCTGCGGGCACGAGGCGTGGAATCGGAGATGGAGTTGGCCTACAGCGGCCTCCATCAGCTCTGCGCTCCTCTGCTGGACTCGCTCGACCGCGTGCCGATCCCTCAGCGCGATGCCCTCGCCACGGTGTTCGGGTTGCACACCGGCCCTCCGCCGGACCGGTTCCTCGTCGGGCTCGCCACGCTGTCGCTCCTCGCCGAGGTGTCCGAGCGAGAACCGCTCGTCTGCATCGTCGACGACGCCCAGTGGCTTGACCAGGTCTCGGCGCAGATCATCGGCTTCGTCGCCCGCCGTCTCCTCGCCGAGCGCATCGTGCTCCTGTGTGCGGCCCGAACCGGCCACGACGGATGTCCTGGACGGTCTTCCCGACTTGCCGGTCGGTGGGATCGACGACAGCGACGCGCTCGCGTTGTTGCTGGCGAACGTGCACGGGCCGTTGGATGCGGCGGTGTGCGAGCAGATCGTGGCCGAGAGCCGTGGCAATCCGCTCGCCCTGCTCGAGCTCCCGCGTACGTGGCCCGCGGCCGAGCTCGCGGGCGGGTTCGGGTTCCCGAGCAGCCAGACCGTCGCGTCCAGGATCGAAGAGAGCTATGCGCGGCGACTCGATGAGCTGCCGTCGGATACCCGGCTCCTCGTCTTGGCTGCCGCCGCCGAGCCGCTCGGCGTGCTCGGGCTGCTCCGCAGCGCGGCAGCATCGCTCGGCCTCGAGTTGGCAGCGGCAGATCCGGCGGTCGCCGCCCGGATGATCACGATCGACGACCGGGTCGAGTTCGCCCATCCGCTGGTGCGATCAGCGGTCTATCGGTTGGCCACCGCCGATGATCGGCGTCGCGTCCATCGCGCTCTCGCCGACGCAACTGACCCCGACGCCGATCCGGACCGTCGTGCCTGGCACCGCGCCCGGGCCGCGCCCGGCCCGGACGAGGACGTCGCCATCGATCTCGAGCGCTCGGCCGGTCGGGCACAGGCCCGCGGCGGCATGGCCGCGGCCGCGGCGTTCCTCCAGCGCGCCGTGGCGCTGACGGCTGACCCGGCGCGGCGAGCCGAACGCGCGATTGCGGCCGCCGGCGCCAGTCTTCAGGCCGGCTTGTTCGCACAGGCACTTTCACTCCTCGCAACGGCGGAGGAGGGCCCCGTCGATGACTTCCAGACGGGCGCGGATCGAGCTCCTGCGCGCCCATGTCGCGTTCGCGTCCGGGCTCGGTGGCGAGTCCCCGTCCCTGCTGCTGAGCGCCGCTCGGCAGCTCGAGCCGTTCGACCTGGGCCTCGCCCGCGAGACGTACTTGGCGGCGTGGGGCGCAGTCGGGATGGCGGGCTCACCCGCGTCCTGGAACATGTTGTTGGAGATCTGCGATGGCATCCGCGCGCTCCCGCCGGCGAGCGTGCCGCCGCGGCCTTTGGAGCTCCTCGTCGAGGGTCTGTCACGCGTGATCCTCGACGGCCACGCCGCGGCGACGCCGACGTTGCAGCGAGCGGCGATCGCCGTCGCCGACTTGCCGCTGGAGGACGTCTTGCGCTGGGGCTGGATGGCGACGACCGCCAGCGCGCTGGTGTGGGACTTCGACGCGATGCACCGCATCTCCTCGAGGCAGGTCCAGGTCGTCCGTGACGCCGGCGCGTTCGGTGCGCTGCCGATCTACCTCAGCCAGCTCGGCATCGCCCGCCCGTGGATGGGCGACCTGACGGGCACCGCCTCGACTCGTCACCGAGGTCGACAACGTCGCCTCGGCAACGGGGAGCCCGATCGCCCCGTACACGCTGCTCACGCTGCTCGCTCTCGAGGGTCGTCACAGCGAAGCCATGGCTGCGATCGACGCGATCCTGGGCTCCGCCTCGGCCCAAGGACAGGGGATGGCGACGGTGTGGGCGCAGTGGACGGCGGCGATCTTGCACAACGGTTCGTCGCACTACGAGGAAGCGACCACCGCAGCGCAGCAGGCCACGTCGGGTCCATACCCGTGGCCGTCGATGTGGGCGCTGCCCGAGCTCGTCGAGGCAGCGGCGCACACCGGGGACACGGACCTCGCACGCGACGCGCTCGACCGGCTGATGGCGTCGACCCAGGCGTGCGCCAATGACGTCGCGCTGGGCATCGAAGCCCGCTGCCGCGCCCTGCTCAGCGCGGGCGACGTCGCCGAACGTGCTCATCGGGAAGCGATCGACCGACTGGGTCGAACGACGCTTCGCCCAGAGCTGGCGCGGGCACACCTGCTCTACGGGGAGTGGCTGCGCAGGGAGGGGCGCCGCGCCGAAGCCCGCCTGCAGTTGCGCATCGCCCACGACCTCCTGTCAGCGATCGGGATGGACGCGTTCGCCGAGCGCGCCCGGCGCGAGCTCCTCGCCACCGGTGAGACAGCCCGCAAGCGCACCGACGACACCCGCACCCAGTTGACGCCTCAGGAAGTCGAGATCGCCCAGCTGGCCCGTGACGGGTTGTCGAATCCGGAGATCGGCACGCAGCTCTTCATCAGCGCCCGAACCGTCGAATGGCACTTGCGCAACGTCTACACCAAGCTCGGCATCCGCTCCCGCCGGGAACTTCGTGCCGCGCTCCCGGACCACCATCGGATCAGCGTGGACGCACCGTGACGCACCACGCGCTTGGTTGAGAACCGTTCGCCGGTCGCGTCGCGCCTGGTGTCGTGCGGCGTCCTCATCGGAGAGACCGGAAGGGTCGAAACACCGACGGTAACCGCGCCGGGGACCCCGCGACCACGGGGTCGGCCCACGAGGCAGAACCAGGGTCTTCGACGGGTGCGGCATGCAGCCAAGACGATCAGGGTTCGTGGCGACACCGACCACCGTCCCTAGGAGGACGACATGACCGTCACGACCGAAAGACCAGCGGACGCGGTAGCGATCCGACCGTTCACGATCGAGATTCCCGAGAAGGAGCTCGAGGACCTGCGGGCCCGCATCGCGGCCACGCGCTGGCCCGAGAAGGAGGGCGTCGAGGACGCCTCGCAGGGCGTGCAGCTGGCGACGATCCAGGCAGTCGCGCGCTGATTGGGTGACCGAGTACGACTGGCGCGAGTGCGAGGCGAGGCTGAACGCCGTGCCCGCAGTTCGTCACCGAGATCGACGGGCTGGACATCCACTTCGTCCACGTTCGCTCCAAGCACGAGGACGCGCTGCCGCTGGTCGTCTGCCACGGATGGCCGGGCTCGTTCATCGAGCAGATGAAGATCGTCGATCTGCTCACCGACCCTGTGGCGCATGGCGGCAGCGCGTCGGACGCCTTCCACGTGGTGATCCCGAACATGCCGGGCTACGGCTTCTCGGGCAAGCCGACAACGACCGGGTGGGACCCGATCCGCATGGGGCGCGCCTACGTCGTGCTGATGAAGCGCCTTGGCTATGAGCGGTTCGTGGCGGCAGGCGGCGACTACGGCGCGCTCGTCGTCGACTACATGGCCGGCGGTCGCGACGCCCCCTCGGCCCCGGAGCCGGCGCCGCCGGAGCTACTGGGGATCCACACCAACTTCCCCGGCGTGTTCCCGCTCGACGTCGACACGGCGATCAGGACCGGCGGCGAGCAGTCGCCCGATCTGTCAGCCGACGAGCGACGCGCGGCCGAGCACCTCGGGGCCGCCTACAAGCATGCGGCGTACGCCGTGCAGATGGGGACGCGCCCGCAGACGATGTACGGGCTCAACGACTCCCCCGTCTTCCTGGCCGCCTACATGCTCGACCACGACCCGACCAGCTACGCGACGCTGATCGCTCCCGCCTTCGTGGACGGGGCCGAGGGAGGCCTGACCCGAGACGACATCCTCGACAACGTCACGCTGTTCTGGCTGACGAACACCGGGGTCTCGACCGCGAAGTCGTACTGGGAGTACCTGGGGTACGGCAGCTTCGCCAACGTCCGCCACGTCACCGTTCCGGTGGCCGTGAGCGTGTTCCCGGACGAGCTCTTCCAGGCGCCGCGGAGCTGGACCGAGCAGGCGTACCCCAACCTCGTCCACTACAACGAGCTCGACAAGGGCGGGCACTTCGCCGCCTGGGAGCAGCCGGAGCTGTACGCCTCCGAGCTCCGCGACGGGTTCCGGTCGCTGCGGTAGCCATGACCCTGTTCGAACGTGTGGATTTGCCCTCGTTCGCCGGCGCGACCGAGTGGCTCAACTCGAGCCACTCGGCCCCGCCGAGCTGCGACGCCACGTCGTCCTCGTCAACCTCTGGACGTTCACCCGACGGCGTCGCACCCGACCAACGCAGCTCGCACGCCAGCACGACACGGTGCGCGTACGGACTCTGGAGATCACATTCCTCGAGCACGGCGACCACGTCTACGTGCTCACGTTCGGGTAGGTGACCGATGGCATCGACGCAAGACTCCAACCAGGACCGCCCCCCGAAGACGACGCTGTCGCCCCAGCGGGGGCGCCTCGCTCGGTGGCTGCCGTTCGTCGCCGGGTTGCTGATCTTCAACTACTGGGCGGGATCACAAGTGATGGCGGAGGAGTCGCGGGTGCGGGTGCCGTACTCGCCGTTCTTCCTGGAGCAGGTGCGCGCAGGCAACGTGGTCGAGATCACGTCGAAGGGCACCGCGATCCAAGGGACGCTCGCACAGCCGGAGAGCTACGACGACTCGGAACCGACCACGAGCTTCAAGACCGAGATCCCCGCGTTCGCCGACACCGACGCCCTTTCGCGCCTCCTCCAACGTGAGGGGGTGATCGAGAACGCGCGGCCTTTGGACAGCGGCGCGTCGTGGTGGGCCACCCTGCTGATCGGCTTTGGCCCGACGCTGCTTCTCGTGGGCCTGCTGGTGTGGTTGGGGCGTCGGGCGGGCAACGTGCAGAACGCGCTCGGGTCGTTCGGCCGGTCATCGGCGCGCCGCTACCAGCCCTCGGGCGATCGCGTCACGTTCGCCAACGTCGCCGGGGTCGACGAAGCCAAACAGGAGCTGACCGAGGTCGTGGACTTCCTGCGCAACCCGGACAAGTACGCCCGGTTGGGCGGCCGCATCCCGCACGGCGTTCTCCTATCCGGGCCGCCGGGCACAGGCAAGACGCTGCTCGCCCGGGCCCTCGCCGGGGAGGCGAACGTGCCCTTCTTCTCGCTGGCCGCCTCGGAGTTCGTCGAGGCCATCGTCGGCGTCGGCGCCGCCCGTGTCCGGGACCTCTTCAAGCAGGCCAAGGCGGAAGCACCGTCGATCATCTTCATCGACGAGCTCGACGCCGTCGGCCGCTCCCGCACCTCCGGAGTCGCCGGCTTCAGCGGCGGCAACGACGAGCGAGAGCAGACGCTCAACCAGATCCTGACCGAGATGGACGGGTTCGGTTCCTCCACCAAGGTGATCGTGATCGGCGCCACGAACCGGCCCGAAGTGCTCGATCCGGCGCTGCTGCGGCCGGGCCGGTTCGATCGCCGCGTCGCCGTGCAACCGCCGGACCGAAACGGCCGCCGGCAGATCCTCGACGTACACACCCGCGGCGTGCCGCTGGCCCCCGACGCCGACCTCGACGTGATCGCGGCCTCGACGCCGGGGATGGTGGGCGCCGATCTCGCCAACCTGGTCAACGAGGCGACGTTGCTCGCGGCGCGACGAAACCACCCGCAGGTGACGGAAGCCGACTTCACCGACGCGCTCGAGAAGATCGTGCTCGGCACCGAGCGCAAGGTGCTGATGACGCCGGCCGACCGTCGCCGCACCGCCTACCACGAAGGCGGACACGCCCTCGTCGGCATGCTCACCGACGGTGCCGACCCCGTGCGGAGAATCTCCATCATCCCGCGTGGCCAGTCGCTCGGGGTCACCTACTCGGCACCCGACGTGCGACCGCTACAACTACTCCGACCGGGAGCTGCGAGCGCGCATCGACGTCGCCCTGGGAGGACGAACGGCCGAAGAGATCGTCTTCGGCGACATCACCACCGGCGCCGAGTCGGACATCCAGCAGCTCACCCAGATCGCTCGCCAGATGGTTGGTCGTTGGGGGATGAACGCCACGATCGGGCCGGTCGCGGTGCTCCCGCAGGACGGATGGCCTCGCCCGGACGACGTGTCCGAGGAGACCCAGCGCCTGGTCGACGAAGAGGTGCGCAAGCTCGTTGTCGCCGCCCACGACGATGTCACCCGCCTCCTGATCGAGCATCGCGACCAGCTCGACAGTCTCGCCGAGGCGCTGCTCGAACACGAGACGCTCGACCAGGACGACGCCTACGCCGCCGCCGGAATCGTGGCGCGGCGAGCGGAAACGACCGGTGCAATGGCAGCCGCAGCACTCTCGATCGGCGAGCGGCGATGACAATGAGCATGTACTGGTTTGACGAACCGACCAGCGACGCGGCACTGAGTTGCGTCGTCAAACCTCAGGAGACGTGCACCCGGGCGCGACCCGGGGGTTCGACCTGGTGAGGTTGCCGGGTGCGACCGCGCCGCTGCCGGCGGATGCTTCGTGGGGACGGGCTGGACGTCAGGTCGTCATCGAGCCGAAGGGAGGTGGGCGCAATGTCGACGTCGGAAGCACGGGCGCTGCGCGCGGTCGAGGTCAGACGGTGATGGTCGAGCTGCGCGACGGTCGACGATTCGAGGACTGCGAGCTCGTCTCGACACGAGAGGTCGTCACAGTCGCGGGCACCGGCGCGGCGGGGAAGGTCGTGAGGTCGATGACGCCTCGACTCCACGCCACCACGGTCGATGTCGCCGCCACGCCGGCCGACGTCTGGCCGTCGATCCTGGAGCTCGGCCGGCTGGCGCCGACGCCGCACAACACCCAGTGGTACTTCGTCCGCGTGATCGACGGCCAGACCGCGAGGGTGTGCATCGACGAATCGATCGCGATCCCGTTCACGGATCCCAACGACCAGTTCCGGTACATGGGGCTAGGCGTCTTCGCGCGGCACCTGGAGCTCGCCGCCCGCGCCGCCGGGTTCGAGTTGCAGACGACGTTCGACGAACTCGACGGGACAGGTCCG
The DNA here is from genome assembly GCA_963827075.1 of uncultured Acidimicrobiia bacterium. Lineage (GTDB taxonomy): Bacteria > Actinomycetota > Acidimicrobiia > Acidimicrobiales > Ilumatobacteraceae > JALZMG01. Next base: position 103,434 of record CAWGZN010000009.1, read on the forward strand.
GTGATCGCCCGGATCGTGGCGCGTCGAGCACCGGATGGAGCGCTGGCGGCGAGGCTGCGCACGCGCCAGACCAGTCGGTTCGCGTACGGCGCCGAGCCCGTCAGCGACGGCGCGATCAGCGCCGTGCAGGCCGTCGGCGACCGCCGCACATCGTTGACGATCACGACAGATCCCCGGATCGTGACGGCGGTGTTGAAGCTCAACAACGAGCTGCTGCTCGGGGACCTCGAGGACAAGGGCACGAGCCGCGAGCTCGACCACTGGATCCGGTACACGAAGCGGTCCCGTCGGCGCTTCCGAAGCGGCTTCACGCCGGCGTCGCTGGCGACGCCGGCGTGGAAGATCTGGCTCGTGTTCCGACTGAGGTCGCTGCTGCGATTCGGTGTCGTACGTCGATGGCTGACGACGCAGTACCTCTCGCAGAACCGCGCCACCAGCGTCGGGTGGATCTACGGGCCGCTGGCGACACGTCGCGACCAGTACCAGGCGGGCAGGACCATGATGGATGCCTGGATCACCCTGACCGAGCACGGCTACTACCTGCAGCCGTACGGCTCGATCATCACCGATGACGCGGCACGGGCCCGGTTGCTGCGAGAGATCGGACTCGACGAGGCGCCGGGCGAGATCGTCTGGCTCGTCTTTCGGGCCGGCACGTCGTCACCGCCGCCGCGAGTCGCTCAGGAAGCCGACCGAGGAGTACCTGCGATGACAGCTGAAGACATGGCCTGGCGACCCGTCGTGGCCGTGATCAACGCCGTGGAGCGAGTGGCACTCCGCCACCAGGTCCTGTCCCGGCTGCTGCTCGTCGACGCGCTGGAACCGCTCCGCTGGGGCATCTCGCGGCACCGGGCCGCCGACCTGGCGCGTCGAGCAAGGAAACGGGTTCCCGCCTACCGCGACCACTACCGGCAGAGCCGGCGTAACGATCTCCGGGCCAGCACGTGGGATCGCGTCCCCGTCACCGACAAGGAGTCGTTCGTCAAGCGGTACCGCATCGAGGACCGCTGCTGCGGGCGGTTCGCTGCCGACCAGGGGCGTGACCGTCGACGAATCCTCCGGGAGCACCGGCACCCCGACCAACTGGGTGCGAGGCTGGGAGGAGCGGATGGACACGAAACAGCTCCTGCAGCTGTCGTTCTCGGCCGCGTTCGGCGCGATG
>CAWGZN010000010.1:0-260445 GCA_963827075.1 uncultured Acidimicrobiia bacterium
ACTGTGACGAGCCATGTCCCGTGAGCGTGGGCTCCTCATAGGCGACGACGAAAAGGGTGGAAGCAGACGAACAGCACCGCCGCCCACACAAACAGGAACCACGACTCGAACAGGACCCCGCACCCGACCACGATCGCCAGGTTGGCGAGGTACATCGGGTTGCGCACGACCCGGTAGGCGCCGCCGCGCACCACGAAGCGGGGTGGATCGATCGGCGCCGGGGTGCCCCGGCCATCATGGGCGAAGCGGACGAAGTCGCTGTCCAACACCAGCCAGCAGCCGGCGGCGAGCAACGGCGCTCCGACGAGGTGGGCGGCGCCGACGTCGAAGCGTCCTCCCGGAAGACTGAGCAGCCAGGCCGGCACGACTACATCGGCGAGCATGGGCAGGACCATCGCGATCAACGCCCGGACGTAGAGCACCTCGACAGTCAATATCGCCTGTGCCGGCCGTCACCGACCAGTACACGCACCGGCATCGAGCACAGAACCACCCTCCCGAACGGCGCTCCTGTGCGGCCAGCCCGTCGCGCGCGGGACCGGCATGTATTTCGCCGACGGTCTTGGCGCGATTTGGCGTCGCGCGTGTTCAGGGCGCTGGCGACTCCTGTCGCCGAGCGTCCGCGATGGCGACGGCCGTACGGGCCGCCGCAGTGACCACGAATGCGCCGAGCGCGAAGGTGCTCCACCAGTGACGGTGAATCTCGCCGACACCGCTGTCAAGGTCGTTGATCGTGTGAAGTCCTGCAGACTGGAGCGGTGAACGGTTCGAGTGCGGTTGATGCTTTGCATCGCTCGACGATGCATGGCGAGCCGCCCGCCCACGGTGACCGGCTGCTGGCGTTCCGGCCGTTGGATCCGACCAATCGGCCGGCGCCGTTCAAGACCTATCCGGGCGTCGAGACGGTTCTGTTGCCCCGCGACTTGCGGCCGTCATCGTTGCCGGCGGTCGAGGTGCTGTCGGGGCACCACGCCGAGCCTGGTCGGCTCGACGAAGGTTTGCTGGGCACGCTGCTGTTCCTGGCTGCTGGTGTCACCCGGTTCGCCCGCACGGTCGATGGTGATCCGATCTGGTTCCGGTCGGCGATGTCAGCGGGCAACCTCCATCCGATCGAGGTGTACGTCGTGGGTGACGACGTGCACCATTACCATCCCCTCGTCCACGGCCTGGTCCCTCTGCGCCGGGGAGTGCAGGTGTGCGAAGACGTGACCTTGGTGCTGACCGGTATTCCGTTCCGTACCTGTTGGAAGTACGGGGAACGGGGCTGGCGGCACCTGTGGTGGGACGCTGGCGCGCTGCTCGCCAACTTGCTGGCAGCCGCCGATGCCCACGGCGTGCCCGCCCAGGTCATGGCCGGGTTCCCGGACGCGGCAGTGGCCACGCTGGTCGGCATCGACGGCGTCGACGAAGTGCCCCTCGCCCTGATACGGCTCGGCAGCGGCGAGTTACGCCTCCCTGCGCCCGATGCGCTCGAGCCCGTCGTCGCGTCGGCCGATCCGATGGCCCGTCGGGTGCTGCGCTTCCCGCTCGTGATTGACGCTCAGACCGAGACCACGCTCGACGTGGATGCCGTCGCCGGCTGGCAGCAGGCGGCTCTGGCTGTCTCCAAGCCGACACCGTCCATGGTCGAACCCCCTCCCGACACCGACCATGACGACCGGGTGGAAAGCGTCATCTTGCGGCGGGGCTCCACCCGGCTGTTCCACCGTCAACGGGCGCCGTCGCCGCTGCTGGAGTGGGGTCTGGCTGCGGCCGGCCGAGCCGTACCTCTCGACGCTGCGCCGGCGGGCACATTGCTCGAACACCTCGTCAGCGTGCACGACGTCGCCGACGCCGAAGCAGGCGGATACCGCTACACCGCGGCCGGAGGGTTCGAGGGCCGCACCCGCAGCGACGATCCCCGCGCCGCCGCTACCCGCCTGTGCCTTGACCAGCCCCTGGGCGGCGACTCTGCGTACACCGTCTTCCACGCCGCCGCCCTGGGCCCGGTGCTCGACACGCTCGGCGGCCGCGGCTACCGAGCCGCCCACCTCGAAGCGGGCATCGCCGCCGGGCGACTTGCGCTCAACGCGGTCGCGCTCGGTCACGGCGCCACCGGGCTGACCTTCTACGACCGCCTCGTGGCCCGGTACTTCCACACCGAAGCGGCACCGCTGCTCGCCACCGCCGTGGGGCTCCCCCAGACCAGCCCCGCCCCAAGCGGGACACCCGGCCACCCCGCCGAGCTGGCGGGCTACGGTCGAGTCATGGCCCGCGTCGCCGCCGGACTCCACCGCTCATCGGCCCGTGCCCAACCACTCGAAACCTGACACCCGTCGGCGGTCGAACGGCGCTTCCTGACCACGCGTCCCGCCGCCATGGACCTACGTGTCCAGCCAGGCACGGCAGCGCGCATCACTCCAACGCTCGCAGCACCTCGGCGAGGTCTTCGATCACCGCACGGAGATGACGAGCGTCAGGGCGCTCGTCGGCGCAGCCTCGCAGTTCCCGACCGATGACCAAGATCAACTCCCGGTACGTGTCGGCCCGATCAGGATCGGTGGCGCGTAGCTTGCGCGCCGCGGGTACCGCTTCGCGCGTCAAGGTGGCGAGAATCGTGATCGCTTCGCGAGCCGTGAACTCGCTCCTGAGCAGCTTCGACGCAGTCTGGATGACCTGTTCCACCGCAACCCGCACAACGCGACACTACGAGGCACGGTCCGGCGCGCAGACGAACGCCTCGCCCGGAGCTCCTCGCCGTGGCGATTAGGAGCACCCTGGTCCGCTCATCGTTCCGTGGGGCCCACGGTGCGGAGCCCGCGTCCCGCGTGGCTGACCTCGACCGGATCAACTTCAGCATTCCGGAACCTTCGATCTCGCGTTCGGTTGTCAACACGAGAGCGTGCGTACTCAACGACGGGGCCGCCATTCCCGCCACGGCGCGGACGATGGGTGCCCAGTCGGCCGTTGTTGGCCGCCGACCGTACGATCGAGGTGTGGCCCACGCTTCGCCTTCCCCCACCCCAAACCCGGACGCGATGAAGTTCACGCTGGACATCACGCTGCCGACAGTGCTCAACGTGGCGAGCGCAGACGCCGCAGCCGGTCACCGATTCGCTGAGGCGGTGTTCGCAGCGGGAGGCGTCGCCGCGATCTACGGAGTGAACGACTTCGTCACCGTCACCCGTCAGCCCGGTTTCGACTGGGATCCGATCGTCGCGGCAGTCGTCGCGGCAGCCGAACGCGACCTGTAGCGACCGACCCCCAGCCGATCGATCGCGCCGGACCAGGCGTCGCACCCGCCGGCCGGCGCGATGAGGTTCAAGGGGCTTCAGTGTCCTCGAGCCGGCGGTCGGGATGATCCCGCCAGGCGCACATCGAGTGTCGTCGGCGATAGGCAATCGCGTCTTCTAACACCGGGCTCGGTCGCGGTCGTCTTTAGGGTGTGATCCACTCCGGCGGGTGGGGGTCACCCCAGGCCTCGATCATGGCGAAGAGGCCGCAGACCTGCAGCACGATGTAGCTGTCGTCGAGGGACGGGTCGCCGTCATCGAGCCAGGCGCTCATGCCCTCGAGGAGGTGGGCGGCTAGGGCGGTGGCGCACCAGCGCCTCATCTGTGGTTCGATGACGCGGCCGTCGAGGGCGATCAGGTTCTCGGCGTACTCGCCGACGATCTGGCGAAAGTTGTGTGAGAACGCAGCGAAGGCTGGTTCGTGGGCTGCTTGGCGCCAGAGCAGGCGAAAGGCGTCGGGGTGGCGTCGGGCGATGCCCAGCGTGATGCGGACGATGCCGCCGCGGTGTCGGATCTCGGCCAGGTCCGTGTCTTGGAATTCGGCGACGAACTCATCGGTGACCGAGGAGAGCACGGCGCGATAGAGGTGCTCTTTGGTGTCGAAGATGCGGTAGATGACCAGTCGGGTGATGCCTGCCGCCTGGGCGACGTCTTCCATCGACGTGCTGTCGAAGCCGGCCTGCAAGAAGGCGCCGGCGGCGGTCTCGATGATCTGGGCCCGCCGGGCAGCCCTCGGCAGGCGGGATGCCCCTGGGTGGGGGGAATTTGCCGTCTGTCGCGGGATTGTCATTGACCTATGTATACATCGGTGTTTACCTGTGGGAGGTGATCGATGACCGGTGATCCGGTCCTCGGGTTTGAGGGCAAGAGTCTCGATGGGGTTCGGATACACGGGCGGGGTCCGGACCGTCGAGGAACAGACGGGCCGCCGGCTCGCTGATGGCCATGCCATGGGCGAGTCGGCGACCTGCTCACGCCGGGAGCTGATGTCGAGTCGGTCCCACTTCATCGACTGCGTCGAGCACCCGTTCAGCGAGACGCTGTTGGCCCCTGACGGTTTCGGGCCTTGCGACCTGGAGTGCTGACGCAGGAGGATGGTGGCGTGCAGCGGCCACCGGTGGTTCGTCTACGGACGGATCAGTTCTGCGCGTCACCGTCCTTCGGGATGCCCCGCCCGCAGCCCGGAGCTCGGATCGACGGCGGCACATCGAGACGTCGCTGCAAAGGTGACGGTGGTGGAGATCGGCACATCGGGCCTGCAGCAGCTCCGCACACGCGTCTGCCGCACACGTTCACGGGTTGCCGCCCGCTCCCGCGATCGCAATCTCGTCGTGTCCTGACCTGCCACCGTCACCGCCCCTGATCCCGCGCCTCTCCTCATTGTCGCGACTGATCACGCCGGAGCCCATACTCAGCAGCGGTACCCCATCCTGGGAGTCAACGGTGCTCTTGAGGAACGTCACGGACTCGAGCTTGGCCGCGACGAATCACCCCGATCGCACGATTGGCGAGCGAGGCCGTGAACTCCATCGCGCCCTGGCCGCGGTCGATCAGTCGTCGTAATGACTGATGCCGCCGTCGGAACGACAACGACGCGGTGAAGCCGCGCACATCAAGGCCGACCCGTCCGTGCGCTCGCGGCCGGTGACGCCCGGTCACCAGCCCAGCGAGACCCGCCCGCAGGGCGCACCGAACGTCCGCCCAGAACCACGGCACGCGACGACTGGATTCCGCGACCGAACGGCACGGATGCCGGTGATGCGGATCGTGCCCGGACGCCGACGAGAAGTCCGACTGGCGGGGGTGCGATCGTTCAAGAAGCGGTCACGGCGACACGTCACTGCCAAGGGCGACGCCGCGCTGGTCGGCGATTCGACGGCACACCGACGCCACCGTCTGGCCGGTGCGATCGGCGGCGGCTCGCACGTAGGTGGCGAGCGCTTCGAGCGACCAGTACCAGAGGTCGTCCGTTCGCCACCACTGCACCTCGTCGAGGAGTCCGGGGTCGACACCGCCGTTGAGCATCGCGGCGGCGCGCAGGGCGAACTTGCTCTTGTGATGCTGGGCCTTGGTGTGCGCGACTGCCTCGGGGAGGTAGCGCTCACGGATTCCCTCGTACTCGAGCGGCGATTCACGGGTCGCACCCGAAACCCCGACGGCGTCGGCAGCGAGGTCGAGCAGCACCTCACCCGGAAACGTGTTGTGGTGAGGATGCAGCGGCTCCAAGCGGGCGGCGACGTCGGCCAGCTCGTCGCCGCGAGCGAGGCCGCTCAGCGAGAACTCGATCGCTTGATGCCGATCTTGATCGGTTGGGCGGTGAGGCGCCGCCATCCCGATCACGCTACGCCAGCCGGAAGACGCCACCGTGCTCGCAATCGCGAGCGGAAGGATTAGGGAGGAACGGCACTTCCCGGATGGCTCGTCAGCCAGCTCACCGCGCGTTCGAGGACGCGGAGACCGGTCATCGCGCTGGTGTCGTCGCGGGTGTCCTCCGCGGCATTTCGAGGATGCCTGCGCCGACGTGGCGTCGCACGTCTCCGGACGCGCCCGCCACCGACTGCCCGCCAGCGACCGACCGACCCGACCTCGATCTGACACTGGCCGCCGTGTCCGGTTCTTTCCGCCGGCGCTCGGTGTGTTCCGTCGCTGGGAGGTCGCCGGCGCCGCCCACTCCGGGTACGCCGGGCAGGTGTACCGCGCCCCGTTGTCCGAGCGTGACCTCGGCGGCGTCACTGTGTACGACTGCGCCAACCCGCCGTTCAGCCGGGTGCCGCTGGGACACGTCGTCAGCGCCGCCTACGACCACCTGGCGATGTGGGTCGCCGACGGCACACCGCCACCACACGCCCCGTACCTCGAGTTCAACGCCGACGGCACCAAGACCCGCAACCAGCTCGGCCTCGCCCAAGGCGGCATCCAGCTCTCCCAAGTCGCCGCTCCCACCGCGTTGAACACCGGCGAAGGAGCTTCTGCTTCCTGTTCGGAACCCACCGACCCTTCGATGACGACCAGCTCGACGCCCTCTACCGCAACCACGGTCAGTACGTGTCCGCCGTCGACCACGCCGACAACGCCAACGTCCGCGCCGGATACATCGTCAAGGCCGACGCCCGCCAGAACCACCAAGACGCCGTCCACTCCCAAGTCGGCAAGTAGCCGCGACACCATGGCGCAGCCGGCGGACCCGCCCTTTGCCAGCGCGAACACTCCATCGTCGCGGTCGCCCGCTGACGTCGGCGCGGGCCGGCACTACGGTGGTGCCGCTGCCGGGGGGTGGCTCGGTCGATGGCACTTCACATCTATCGCCATTGCAGGAAGGACGCCCGTCATGCAGAACGTGGCCGTTTCGACTCGGATCGGCGCTCTCCTGGTCACAGCGGTGCTCGTCGCCGGGGTCGGTGAGGTCGGCGCCGGCGCCTCGATGTCGTCCGCGTCGGCGCCACACGCCGGAGCGCAGTTGCCGCCCTTCAACTTCGAGATCCACACGCTGTCCAATCGTGCGGACCTGATCAGTGACGGCGACGCGCTGGTCGAAGTGCGGGTGCCGAAGAACGTGCCGATGCACAAGGTGATGCTCACGCTCAACGGCGCCGACGTCACATCGTCGTTCGTCGCTGACGATTCGGCGCGGACGTTCCGCGGCGTGCTCGAGGGCATGGAGCCCGGCGAGAACCTGTTCGTCGCCGACGCCAACGGCAGGGGCCGCGGCCGGCCGTGGGCCAGTCTGACGATCACGAACCACGTCCGCGGCGGGCCGATCCTGTTCAGCTCGCAGGCCATGCCGTGGGTGTGCGCCACGCCGACGCCGGTACCGGCATCGGGCAACACGCCGGCATCGAACGCGAGCGGTCTGAGCAGCTTCGCCGTCGACGCGCAGTGCAACATCGCGACCGAGCACAAGCTGTTCTACCGGACGACGACACCGGGCTGCTCGACCGGGCTGCCCGACCCGAGCCCACCGGCGGCGCCGCCGCCGAACAACTGCTTCAAGCCGTACACGCCAGGCTCGTCACCCGCCGACCTGGCGATGACGACAACGACGACGGGCCTCACGGTTCCGTACATCGTTCGCGTCGAGCGCGGCACGATGAACCGAGGCATCTACGACATCGCCGTCTTGTTCAACCCCAGCAAGCCGTGGACGGCGCTGGATCCGCAGCCCGGGTGGAACGGCAAGGTCGTCTACACCTTCGGGGCATCGACGGGTCAACCGAGGCTGCAGAACCGCACCTCGCAGAACTGGGCCGACGACGTCGCGCTGTCACGCGGCTTCATGGTCGTGGACAACAGCGTCACCGACTCGTCGCGCAATTCCAACCGCACGCTGGTCGCCGAGACGGTGATGATGATGAAGGAGCACATCGTCGACACCTACGGCGAGATCGCGTACACGATGGGCAACGGCTGCTCAGGTGGGTCGATCCAGCAGAACACCGTCGTGTCGATCTTCCCGGGCCTGCTCGACGGGATCCAGCCGAGCTGCGACTATCCCGACTCGATCACGACCGGCCTCGAGGTCCTCGACTGCGTGCTGCTAGTGAACGCCTACGTGTCGCCGGAGTGGACTGCGTTGATGAGTGGGTTGAGCCAGGCGCAGATCAACGCCAAGAAGACGGCGATCAACGGGCATCTCGACCATCTCGGCTGCCAGTCATGGAACAACGCCTTCGGCTTCAACAACAAGCCCGGCAACTACGTGCCGCTCCTGGTCATCAACCAGACAACCGGTGCTCTCGCGCCTGTCGGCGCACTGCGCAACAACTGCCTGTTGCCAGCCGCTCTGGTCTACGACCCGGCCACCAACCCGAACGGCACGCGGTGCGGTGACGCGGATCTCGCGACCGCCGTGTGGGGCACGACGGCGGGCATCGTCCCTGGCAGTGTGCGGGCCCGCCAGACCTACGACAACGTCGGCATCGAGTACGGCCTGAACGCGCTGCGGTCAGGTGCGATCACGCCCGAGGAGTTCGTGACGCTGAACGAGAAGGTCGGCGGCCTCGACCCAGACTCGAACCGCGTCCCGACGCGCTCGACGGCCGACCTGCCCGCACTCGAAATCGCCTACCGCGCCGGCATCGTGTCGAGCGGCAAGAACCTCGGCAAGGTCCCGATCATCGACTCACGCGGCTACGACGAGCAGGGCATCCACTACATCTGGCGCACCTTCTCCGAACGGGCCCGCATCGAGGCGGCCAACGAGGGGATCCATGGCAACCAGGTCATCTGGCGCTACGGCACCGGGCTTCTGCCCGCCACGCCGGCCCAGAACGCGGCGGTGACGCTGAAGTCGTTTGAGACGATGGACACCTGGCTCTCCGACCTCAACGTGTCCTCGCCCAAGGCGACGGTCAACGGGGTGCGCACGCAGGCCGACGTGATCGCGGCGAAGCCCGCGGGGGCGTTCGACCTGTGCTACCTGACGGGCGACACCGACTTCACGAACCCGGTCACGGACATGGCGCTGTGCGACGCCGACCCGAGGCTCGCCATGCACTCGTCGCCGCGGCAGGTGGCCGGCGGGTCGCTGCAGGAGAACGTTCTCAAGTGCCAGCTCAGGCCAATCGACCCGGCCGACTACGCGCCTGCCGTACTCGACGCGTCGCAGTTGGCGCGTCTCGACGCCGCGTTCCCCGACGGTGTGTGCGACTGGACGAGGCCCGGCGTCGGTCAACAGGAGGCGATCTCACCCCTGACCTTCGCCGCCGGTCCCGGCGGGCAGCCGTTGCCGCCCGCTCCCGTGCAAGTGTCGCGAGCGGGCTGAACCATCGCAGCGGGAGCAGCGGAGCTCCGCCCAGGCAAAGGCGCGACGTACCGAACCGCGCGCCCTAACGCCGTCGTCGGCTCAGTCCAGACACGCTCCGAACGGCACGTCGGCGCTAGGACGTGAAGTGGGCGAGTAGGCGAGCCGCGTACCAGGCCTCCCACGACTCGCCGGGCTTCTGATCGGAGTAGTCCTTGTCGAGCTGCACCAACATCCAGGTCAGCTCGCTCGGCACGGGGCGAGCCCCGAGAACCTCGGGCAGCTCAGAGTGATCGGCGAGCCAGTTCGTGTACCACGACGCCCAGTCGTCATCAGCTCCGTCGACGATGCGGAAGACGATGTGGTGGGTGTCCGCCGCTTCGTGGAGCAGCTCTTGCACCTTGCCGACACGGTCGTCCATCGCTGCCTCCCAACATTGGGCTAGCGGCCTTTCGTCTCACCGTATTGCGCCAGGCCGAGGCCGATCGTCTGCAGGGCTGGTCGATGCCAGCCAGCGACGCTCGATTGCTCTTGTGCGGTTGGGCCTTGGTGTGGGCGATCCCGTTCTGGCAGGTGGCGCTCACGGATGCCTTCGAACTCGAGTGGCGAGTAGCTGGCACCGCAGATGCCGATGGCGTCGGCAGCGAGGTCGAGGAGGAGCTCCCTGGGAGATGTGTCGTGCCGCGGGTGCAGTGGCTCGAGTCGCGCCGCGACGTCGCCGAGATCGTCACCGCGGGCGAGGCCGCGCAAGGCGATGACAATCGCCTCGTGGCGGTGTTCCTCCGTTGGGCGGTGCCTCGCCGCCATGCCGACGACGGTACGACTCACCCGGCCGACGACATCGTGCTCGCGGATCGCGAGCGGCAGAGGTGGGGGCGAACGGCACATCGATGATGCCGCGACAGGCGGTCCCCGCGCGTTCGAGGGCGCGCGAATCGGACATCGCGGGCGGGACTTCGCCGGGATCGACCACGGCACCACCGGTCGGGTCGGGGTGCTGCAGGACGCCGCCGGTACGGAGTTCGTCCGCCTGGAGAACCTCGACACCTCCAGCGGTCCGGGCCTCTTCGTGTTCCTCTCGACCAACCCGCGGGGCGGTTCAAGGGCCAGTTCGACGACGACTACGTCAATCTGGGCCGGCTACGAGGGGAACGTCGGCAGCTCCAACTACGTGGTCCCTGCTGGCACCGACCTGTCCCGTTACGCCAGCGTCGTGATCTGGTGCGACCGGTTCAACTCGGCGTTCGGGGCGGCCCCGCTGTTCTGATCCGGCCTCCCACGGGTGGGGCTATCGCGGCGGGAGAGTGGCTGGCCCGTTCGGCGCCGAGGCCAGGCAACGCGCTCACCGCCACAGCGGATGCCCACCAGGATCGGGGTCGTCGAGTGCGCAATAGGGTGGGTGCATGCTGGACTTGGGCGTCGATCTCGATGTCTGGCCGTGGATCTGGCTGGTCATTGCCGTCGGGTTTGCGCTCATCGAGTTGACCGTTCTGGGCGGTTCCTTCGTCCTCCTGCCGTTCGCCGTGTCGGCTTTCGCCGCCGCGATTCTCGCCTACTACGACGTCGCGATCGAGGTCCAGTGGTTCGTGTTCCTGCTCGGCGGGGGACTGCTATTCGTCGTGATGGCCAGGTGGGCACGGGGCTTCCTGAGAGAGAACGTCCTGCCGCGGGGTGTCGGTGCTGACCGCCTCGTCGGGCAGACCGGAATCGTCACGGTCGACATCGACCCTGACGACACCGACCGGCGTGGGCGGGTGTCGGTCGATGGTGAGATCTGGGGGGCTCTGTCCGATGTGAATCACGCCCTTCCAGCGGGGATGCGGGTGCGTGTCGCGTCGATGAAGGGCACGCGTGTGGTCGTCGAACCGTTCTCCGGCGAAGAGACCGGACTGGAGGAGCAACCGTGAACGTTGCCGTGATCATCCTCGTCGCACTTGCCGTGGTCGGCATCGCGTTTCTCATCGGCGCGGTGAAGATCGTGCGGCCGTTCCAGCGTGGTCTCGTCGAGCGGCTCGGCCGCTACAAGACGACTCGCGACCCGGGCTTCAATTTGATCATTCCGTTCATCGAGACGATGCAGCTGGTCGACATGCGCGAGCAGGTGGTGGATGTGCCGCCTCAGGAGGTGATCACCTCCGACAACGTGGTGGTGTCTGTCGACGCCGTCGTCTACTACGAGGCCACCGATCCGCAGCGGCTGATCTACAACGTCGCCGACTTCTTCACCGCGATCACCAAGCTCGCCCAGACCAACCTGCGCAACCTCATCGGCGACCTCGAGCTCGACAAGGCGTTGACGTCCCGCGACACGATCAACCTCCAGCTCCGCGACGTGCTCGACGACGCCACCGACAAATGGGGGGTGCGCGTGGTCCGGGTCGAGATCCAACGGATCGACCCGCCGCCCGAGGTCGTGTCGGCGATGCACGCCCAGATGCGAGCCGAGCGGGACCGGCGAGCCACCGTGACTGAGGCGCGCGGATTCCAAGAGGCGGCGATCGCCCGGGCCGACGGTGAGAAGCAGTCCTCGATCCTCGCCGCCGAGGGCCGCAAGCAGGCCGCCATCCTCGACGCCGAGGGTGACGCGCGGGCGATCGAGCTGCGCGCCGGCGCCGAGCAGCAGCGGCTCGAAAAGGTCGGCGCCGGCGAGGGCGCGGCCGCGCGGTCGCGTCTCACCGGGATCAAGGAGGCCGCGGCGGACAACAACGTGTTGATCGTGGAGTATCTCCAGGCGCTCGAGCGCATCGGTGACGGGCGGGCCACCAAGCTCGTCATCCCGGCGGAGTTCTCCGGACTGCTCGGAACGGTGGCCGCGCTCGCCGAGGCCGTCCGCGTCGACGACGACGGCGATGAGGTCCGTCCCAAGCAGGGCCTGCCGATCCCGGAGACCGACGAGCGAGTCGACGCCCCGCCACCGAGAGGAGACAGAACGCGGTGAGACGCGCTGACGCCCCACCGGCGGGCTGGTACCCCGATCCGCAGGTTCGCGACCGATTGCGCTGGTGGGACGGCACGGACTGGAGCGACGAGTACCGTGCCCCGCCTACCCGAGCCGAGCAGGAGATCGCCGCCAAGGCGGAGGAGCTACAAAAGACTGCCGCGACTCGGGCGGAGGCGATCGCGTCCGGGGCCCGGGCGAGAGCCGCAGGCGCTCGCGCGGACAGCGACGAGATCATCGCCAAGGTCCGCGACGCCGCCCGCAGCGAGGTCGACAGGGCGGCCGACGTGTTCAGTCAACGGGCCCAGGCAGCAGCCCGTCAGATCCAGCCCCTCGTCACCGAATACACGAACAAGGCCTTCCGGTGGCTCCGCATCATCGCCGTGGTCGTCGTCATCCTCCTGATCGGCTGGATCACCTTCCAAGCAGTCGCCCAGGTCAGCTTCTTCGAGTGGATCGGTGATCGCATCGACAACCTCACCGACTGACTGACTGTGCCATTTCACCGCGTGCGCCCGATGAACCTCCCGCGGCACCTCGGCTGAGGTGCGCAACTGTCCGATCACTCTCCGTCTCCGTGTTCGCCGGGGGAGCCGCGGCCGGCGACACGGAAGACAACGGCACCGAGAGCAGCCGCGACGACAGAGGCGACGAGGATGCCAGTCTTGGCGTCGGCTTGGAGATCGGGCGACTCGAAGGCCAGTCCGGTGATGAACAACGACACGGTGAAGCCGATCCCGGCGACCGCGCCGACACCGACGACGTGACCCCAGTGTGTATCCGACGGGAGTCGACCCAGGCCCAGCCGTACGGCGAGCCAGCTGAACGAGACGACACCGACGAGCTTGCCGATCACCAGGCCGGTGGTGACGCCCAGGAGCACGGCGGACGGATCGGCGAACGTGTCCGAGGACAGGACGATGCCGGCGTTGGCCAGCGCGAAGATCGGAACGATGACATAGCTCGACCATGGGTGGAGCGCGTCGATCAGCCGATCGCACGCCGATACCGAGCCACGAATGAGCCTCGCCGTGTCGCGGACGTCGTCGGCGTGGAGCTCGGGCCGGTTCTCGAGCATGTCGACGACCTCGTCGGACTCGAGCTCGGTCTGCATCGGTCGCGCCGGCGTCAGCATGCCCAGGATCACGCCGGCGATCGTGGCGTGCACCCCGGACTCGTAGACGGCGATCCATAGTCCGACACCGACGGCGACCAGTAGAGGACGAGCCGTCACGTTGACCCGATGCATCAGATGCACGAGCAGGGCAAGCCCGACCGCGACCAACAACAGCTGGGGACGAAGATCGTCCGTGTAGAAGACCGCGATCACCGCGATCGCCCCGATGTCGTCGATGATCGCCAATGTCAACAGCAGCACCTTCACCGGGCTCGGGACGCGGTGGCTGAGGAGAGCGACCACGCCGAGTGCGAACGCGATGTCGGTCGCCATCGGGATGCCCCATCCGTCGACGCCCGCTCCACCAGCGTTGAACGCTGTGTAGATCAGCGCCGGCACGACCATGCCGCCGAGCGCGGCCACGGCCGGGAGCCCCACGGCCCGCCGATCACGGAGTTCGCCCACGACGAGCTCCCGTTTGATCTCCATCCCGACGACGAAGAAGAAGGCCGCCATCAACAGGTCGTTGACGACGTGGAGCAGGTCCTCCTCGAACAGATACGGCCCGATCTCGATGCGGACGATCGTCGACCAGAACGACTCGTAGCTCGCCTGCCACGGCGAGTTCGCCCACACCAGCGCGGCGACCGAGGCCAGCACGAGCAGGATCCCGCTCGCCGTCTCGAGGTGCAGGAACCGCACCAGCGGTTGCGCCGCACGGGCGAGCACCCGATCGCTCTGCAAGAAGCTGGGACGAGCGCTCGGTATACGCGAGGCCTGCATGTGAGCTCCAGGGGTCGACGAACATGCGCCGACCAGACTTCCCGGCTCACCGAACGGTCACCGTACAGCAGCGGGCTCCACAAGGGTGCCGCCGCTTCGCAGATCTCGGTGCCCACGGATCAGCTGCTTTCGGCGGCGGGTTGCCACACGTCGCAGCCAGGGACAGCAGCGGCGCTGAACAAGTCGACTGGGGACAGTGCTCCGGCAATGACGAAAGTCGTCCGTGGCGGCCTGGTTGCCGTGCAGCGATCCGAGCATCAGCTCGTCCGGATGAACGTGCCATCCTCCAACCGCACGCCGACTGATGCCGAGCATGCCGCGCTGGTCACGCGCGCCCTGTTCCGCATGGTTCTCACTGGCGGCAGACCGCCTGGGTCCGACGCGTGACGGACTCGTCGCCCGACGACGCCCAGATCACGATCTCGCTCGATCAGCTGACACTGCAGGGCCCCCTGACCGAAGTTCGCGAGCGAATCGGGGCCGTGGTTGCGCTGCTCGATGACGTTGCCGCCCCCGCGGATCGATGGACTGACAGCGAGATGCATCCAGTCGGCGAGCGCCACTGGCGCCGAATCACACCGCACCCGTTTGGCGGCGCCCACCTCGACTCGACGCGCCCAATAGCAACCCAAGCCGATCGGGCCGACCGCCAGCGGTTATGAGTCCGGGCGCCGGAGGTATCCGCAAACCACGCCGATAATCCCGAATGTCCGCGGTCCACGATCGCCCGATATCCGGGTGATCGCAACACCCGTCGCCGCGGCCGGTCTCGCGATCGCAAGCGCTCCCGCAACTGTCCCTTCGCCCGCGCGTGCGGCGGGAACGGCGTGGTCATCCCCGGCCCTGAGCATGCAGGCCCACACCGAATGACGCGCCCGAACGACGCGGCCGCGTCGATCCCCTCGATGTCGCACAGCAGCACCGGGTGTCGATGCACGTCGGGAGGGCGGGCGGACACCCGTAGGCGCGACCGGCGAGCTCCTCAGCGACGACGCGGGGCATCGACGATGTCGGACCGCGGGAAGTAACGCGACGTCCAATAATGCCGAGCGATAACGCGATCGCAAGTATCCGGAACGCCGGATGTATACGACCCGACTTGGTTGCCAGCAAGTTCGTCGCAGGGACTTGCGCGGCGACTCGAGGTGCTCACGCCGCGTGGTTTGGATGCCTCACCCTCGTCCGATCGCGACGTGATCGCGATCGGCGAGCCGTGCGATCGGTCGGCGTTGCGAGAACGTCGAGGCGTTACCCTTTCGGGCCGCGCGGCACCACCACCGCGGTGCCGGCAATCTGAACTTGCGCGCCACCGTCTTCGAACATCGTCTCAAAGGTGCACGTGAGCGCACTGGCTGGCACCGGTGCAGGTTTGACGTCGTCGAACTCCTCGACCACCGCTCCATCAACGGTGACGGTGCCGGTGACGCGGTAGGTGATGAACACTTGGTTCGGCCCGAACGCCGGCGTGAACGCGCCATTGCCAGGAGGCGTGACGATCGTGAAAGATCCCGCACCTGGACATGTGACCTCGAACGTCAATCCGTTCTTCGGTGCCGCTTCGGCGCTCGTCACGCCGAGCAGCATCATCGCTCCCGATATCCCGACAACTGTGGCAATCGCCCGCTTCCTCATCGTCCGCCCTCCTTGGCTCGAGTATCGCCAACCTAGTCGAAGGCGCCCCCGGCGATCGCACCCGGTCGGCCGCGCCAAGGGACCAGGACGACCGACGCCGCGCAACTGGTCGTGATGGTCAACTACGCGGTGCCGCGATGCCGTCACCGTTGTGAGTGACCCTGGATCGCGCCGATCGACGGTTCGTCGCCTCCCGCGTTCCGGCTCCCCGTCGGCGCGTCGACCCGCCACGCGTTCATACCCCGGGCGACCAACGTGGCGCACCGAACCACACCGCCGAGCAAAAGCCCCCGCGGATCCCGGGGCGGTTCACTGACCCTCGGTCGGTTTGAACGCCATCGAACGAACAGGGCATCTACCAGGTATTTCGCGAACCACGCTGAACGGTGGCGGACCGCGAAACACCTGCAAGCGGAACGGGAGGGATTCGAACCCCCGGGCCTTTCGGGCCTCCCGCTTTCAAGGCGGGTGCAATTGTCCGCTCTGCCACCGTTCCGCCGTCGAGGCTAGCGAGGGCGCGACCAGGCCTCGGAGGGCGACCGCGCCGACCGCTACACTGCGGGGCCTTCCCCGGAGAGGTGCCGGAGTGGCCGAACGGGGCGCCCTGCTAAGGCGTTGACCATCGCAAGGTGGTCCGTGGGTTCAAATCCCACCCTCTCCGCTCTTGTCGGTTCGGTGACCGCGATGTTGCGGTTCGATGACGATCGGTGTTAGACCAGGGCCCTTCGTGCCGCTGGCCGGCGGCCGTTGGGACCGCCATGACCGACTTCAGCGACGACGACATCCAGTACTGGGACAGGACCGCACGAACTCGCCGACCGGCTCGGCGGCCGGGGGAGCGCACCCGCACCCACCACGTCGTCGGTCGGTCCGCCCCGCTCCCACCCCTCGAGCGGGCACGCGAGACCGAGTTCTGGGACGACGACGTCCGGTCGGTCGACGCGTGGATCCCACACCTGGAGTCGGTGCGGCCGCGACCAGCGCGCGGACCGGGCGTCGACCCGCGGCTGCTCCGGCTCGGCGTGGCGGTCGTCGCGTTGGTGCTGATGGTGCCGATCGCGCTGGCGATGCGCAGGGACGACGGTGGGGAGGTGCGCTCGCAGGACCCGAGCGGGCTGGTGTCGGCGACCACGGTCGCCCCCGACGCGCCTGCCGAGCGCGCCGAGAAGGCGGAGCGGCGGACGCGGCGAGCGTCCAAGACGACCACCACGGCAGCAGCCGCGGCGTCGGCCGCCGTCGCGGTGAACACCGAGAGCGACGATGACGACGAGCCGCTGGCCGTGGCGATGCGCGCGCAACCGGAGCCGGAGTGCGCCGGCCAGTACACGGTCGTCGACGGCGACTACTGGTGGCGCTTCGCCGACTCGGAGGCCGACCTCGACGCCTGGCTGAACGCCAACGGCGCGTCACTGGACACACCGCTCTACGCGGGTGACGTGCTCTGCGTTCCCGAGGGCGAGAGCGCGCCCGCACCGCCGACGACCGCGGCCCCCGCAACGACCGACGCCCCGTCCACGACTGCCGCTCCCGAGACGACAGCGCCTCCGACGACGGCGGGTCCCACGACGACCGACGCCCCGACCACCACGGCCGCTCCGCCGACGGACCCACCGACGACGACGGATCCGCCGACGACCACACCGCCGGCACCGCCCGGGGACCCGGGCGACGTCGTAGCGATCATCCGCGGGATCTGGCCGGACGAGCTCGAGGACCGGGCCCTGGTGATCGCCGAGCGGGAGAGCGGCCTGCGTCCGGACGCCTACAACGGCTGGTGCTGCTACGGGCTCTTCCAGATCTACTTCGACGCCAACCGCAGCTTCCTCGCCAGCCTCGGGGTCACGACGCCGCAGCAGTTGTTCGATGCGCGGACGAACGCGACAGTCGCCTACGCGATGTACCAGCAGTCCGGCTGGTCACCGTGGAGCGCGACGAACTACTGATCGCCAACCCACGTTCCCTTCGCTCCGACGGCCACCTAGACTCGCTGCTCGCACCGACCGCGCTCGTAGCTCAATGGATAGAGCATCTGACTACGGATCAGAAGGTTGGGGGTTCGACTCCCTCCGAGCGCGCTGAAGAATTCGGCACTCTAGCTGGTGTGATTCGATCCGAGGACCCCGCCAGACCGGCGTGGTCCTCGGCCGTTTTCGGCCCATGTATCTCCGAAGTATCAGAGAAGGCGGCGGTGAGCTGGAAGCCAACGGGCCAGCCGATGGTCCGGCGACAGCGCGACAAGTGGGTCGTGCGCCTCGACGGAATCGACACCGAGCATTCTGTCGGCGACGCCTCTCGGCAGGCGTGCGTCGAACGGCATGCAGTTGCTCGTCGAGACACCCAGGAACCGGCTTCCCGGACGCAGCCGAGGGCACGGACGCGCGCAACTCAAGGTCCGCCGCGCCAGTGGTCGATGCGGTGGTAGTCCGGCTGAAAGCCGTGCTTGATGCCCCACAGAATGGCGTGGGGTCGCGTCGTCACGCCGATCTTGTGGTACGCGGAGCGGATGTAGGACTTGATGGTGTTGACGCTGAGGTACATCACCGCGGCGATCTCGACGTTGGTCTTGCCTTGGGTGATGAGGGCGAGGACCTCTGCTTCGCGGTCCGTGAGGCCCTCGCTGCGTCCCGGCCAGTCGAGGCCGGCCGGCGATCGGGAGCGCCGGGGCGCGTCGCTGAGGATGACCTCACCGTCTGCGATCGCCTCGATCGCCGTCACGAGGTCGCGGGCGGGGAGCGTCTTGGACAAGTATCCGCTGGCGCCCTTGGCGAGGGCGCTGTCGATGAGCGCCGGGTGGAAGTTCCACGTGTACACGACGACGTGGCGGGCGCGGGGGTTGTCGACGAGGACCGCGATGTCGTCGTGGTCAGCCTCGGGCTGGGCGAAGGAGTCGTACAGGACGACATCGACCTCGTCGACGACGGGCTTGTTGGTGTCGAGCTCGGCGATGACGATGCGGTCTCGGTACGGATCGAACAGGTGCGCCAGCCCGATGACGACGACGTCGTAGTCGTCGACCAGCGCCACGCGTAGCGGCCGGGCTGCGGCCTTCACTTGGCCGACGGTAGTCACCCTTAGGGGGGTACACAACCGCCCGGAGAGGTGGCTATCTGGACGCGGATCGCAACAGTGCGACAGTGAACGCCTGGAGGCCTCGTGGCCACGCTGCTTTTGATTCTCGCCATCATCCTTGTCGTCGCCGGCACTCTCCCGGCGATCCCGATGGCAGGTTCTGCTTGGGATCGTCCTCATCATGGTCGGCCTCCTCGTTGGTCCCGGCGGAGTCAGCGTCTTCGCCTCAGCTGCCCTGCGCCTCTTCCAACACGGGGATGCGCCGCTGCCGCACCAGTTACGGGTGGGGCTGGGAACCAGACCGTTACACGCTCCGCACAGAACGAACAGCCCTACCGCGTCGAGGCCTACGTCGCGTCGACCACGTCGCTTGTCGCGTCATGACCCAGAGGCACCGGACACCGTCGACGGCACCAGCCGAACGCGATTGGTCCGACGGTCAAGTGTCGACTCGCCCTCGGACCTGGGAGAGCGCCGGTCGCGGCGGTGGGCGCCCCGTCGGTCGCCGAACCGGCTCCGCGGATCCGAGCCGTGTTTGTGTTCGACAGTGCGTATGGAGGCGGGCGTGAAGACCAGGGACACGCGGGTCTTGGTGACCGGAGCCGGTGGGTTCATCGGTCACCACCTCGTCAGCTACCTCAAGCGAAGTGGCGATTGGGTGCGCGGAGTTGACCTCCACCCACCGGAGTTCACCGAATCTGAGTCGGACGAGTTCGAGCTGCGACCTCCGCTGGCGGTATCGCGTCGCCATGTGTGAGCCACCCCGCGGCAGCCCGTCATGGCCGCTGACACGGTCGCGAGCAGGAGCAAAGGACACCCGGGTTGCCAGTTTGTCGCTTCGAGCACCCGGGTACGCCCGGTGCGCGCTTCGGCCGCAGGGCGATTCGTGTTCATCCCAGGGAGAGAGGATGGAGACTTTGGAGTCGGCGCCATTTGAGTTGGCTGTTCGCGCCACCGACGGAGGGACCGTCATCGAACTCGCAGGGGACTTCGACCTGAGCGGGGCTGACGAGTTTCGCTCCTGCATAAAAGCGCTCCTCGGCTCTTCCGATGGCCCGTTGGTCGTCGACCTGGGCGATGTCACGTTCATCGATTCGTGCGCGATCGCCGCACTGTTGGAGATGCGGCGGCTCGTCGCCCGCGAGTACCGCGAGCTGCGCCTCCAGCGCATCTCCGCTCCCGCGTCACGGCTCTTCGAGATCACAGGCCTCGCCGCATTGTTCGAGGACTCCGGGGGTCCCGCGATCTAACCCAGCCGCCCACGGTTCTGTCGGTAGGGCTCGTCCGCCTCGCGTCGGTTCCAACGACCGGATGCAGACGTCGTGGTCGTCAAGTCGTTCGGCGTCGGCGATCTGCTCGAAACGATCTCCAGCTGAGATCGGCCGCGCTGTGGCGTTGAATCGAGCGACCCGGCGCTTCTCGCCGCCCTCCCGGTGACGCGGAGGGCGAGCACCGTCCTTCCGTCTCGGCCGGCGCCGGACCGGCGGACGGCACGGTGCGCTCAGGCTGCCGAGGCGGTCGACGGCGCGGTCGCCCAGGAAATAGGTAAGCGGCGACCCCGCCGAAGCTGAGCGGAGAGGGTCTCGCCCAATGCCGCCGGCACGACGTCGGGCGCGACCGGTGCCGGCATCGCGGCCGGCCTGGGAGGCGGCGCGGGTTTCGGGCGCCACGTGCTCAGGCGTGAACGCGATGACGTCGGTCGTCGTCGTCGACCGCCCGCTCAGCAGCCGCGCGATCCCGAAGTCCCCGAGCTCGATCCGGCCGTGTCGATCCGACAACACGTTCCCCGGTTTGACGTCGCGGTGGAGGATCCCGAGTTCATGTGCCGCCACCAGTGCATCAGCGACCGCCACGCCGGCTCTCGCCACGGTCGCCGGCGGCAGGGGCCCTTCGGCCGCGATGACGTCAGTGAGCGACCCGCGGTCGAGGAACTCGGTGACGAGGTACGGATGACCGCCCTTGGACCGCCCGGCCGTCCTCGAATGCCGGGTTCACGCTGCGCATCGGATGCAGCGACTGGTGGTGGGAAGGGTTGCGACCCGCTCCAGATCGATAGTGCGACCGCAGACCGAACAGACCACTACGTGAGCGGACTCCAACTGCACGAGCGTGATGGCGAGTGCGTCGAGGTCCTCGCGGGCTTGTCGCAGGAGTGCGATCGCTTGTGCCCGTTCGTACGCGATGGTCGCACCTTCGGGGTCATGCTCGTCATCTGTGGAGGTCAGTTCGGATGCCTCGACGATGGATGCGACGACGCCCTCCAAGGACTCGACTTGACGAGCCGTCCGCTGTTGCTCCGCGCGCACGCCCGTCAGCACGCTGTGCGCGTCAGCCGGGCTCACCCGCTCAGGTTGGCCGGTCGATGATCGCGGCCGCAAGCCGTGCGATCGTCTCCGCCTACGTCGGGTCGACAGGATCTGGCTCGTCGTCGCCAACGAGGGTCCACCGAGCGCTTCGCCGAAGGGTTCTCCGAGGCGATCGTGATCACGCCCCGCAAGCTGCACGCCTGATCACCACGTGCGGCGGCGAGATCGCCGACGATTACGTTCGTCGTGCGTGACCGACCGCCAACGGCGCAAGATCCTGATCGACACCGATCCTGGAATCGACGACGCGATGGCGATCTTCTATGCCCTCGAATCTCCCGAGCTCGAAGTGGTGGGCCTCACCAGCGTGTTCGGCAACGCCCACACCGACGTGACGACCCGCAACGCGCTCACCCTGTTGGAGATCGCCAGTCGAACCGACATCCCCGTCGCCGCAGGGGCCGTAAAGCCGTTGGCGATGGAGTACCGCGGTCCGGTCGCCTTCGTGCACGGGCCCGACGGTCAGGGCGGGGTCGACCTTGCGCCGCCGACCACGGCGCCGGTCGACGCCGACGCCACCCATTTCATCATCGAGACGGTCATGTCGTCGCCCGGCGAGATCACACTGGTGCCGCTCGGTCCGCTGACGAACATCGCCCTGGCGATGCTGATCGAGCCGAGGCTCACCGAGAACGTCGCCGAGATCGTGCTGATGGGTGGCGCGGCGTTCGTCGGTGGGAACGCGTCGCCGGCCGGCGAGGCGAACATCCTCAACGACCCGGAGGCGGCCGACATCGTCTTCGGCGCCGATTGCCCGATCGCGATGGCCGGCCTCGACGTCACCGAGCGGACGCTGATGACCAACGACGACCTGCGCAAGATCGGCGACATCGACTCACCGCCGGCGCGGCACCTGTCGGCGATCGTGCCGTACTACGCCGACTTCTTCGCCCAGCGGCTCGGCCTCGACGGGATCCACGTCCACGACTCGTCCGCCATCAGCTACCTGATCGCACCTCAGCACTACACGTGGGTCGAGCATCCGATCCGCGTCGACTGCGGGCACAGCTTCTGCCGCGGCACGACATTGCCCGCCAAGCAGGTGAGCGACCACGAAGGTCCCTGGCACGGCCGGCGACCGGTCCGGATCCTCACGAACGTCGATGCCCGCGCCGTGATCGAGTTGGAGCTGGCGCGACTCGCACGCTGACCGACGCGCTCAGCCGTCATTGCCGCCTGCGCGTCGGCGAGCTCGAGCAGGTTCTCGATCGCGTGGTCGAGGGAGCACAGGCACGCCGTCGCGACCGGTGTCCGCGTCGTCCGTCTTGAACGCCGGCCTTGAAGGTCGCCGAGATCGCCCGCGATGGAGCACCGGCGTCCACGGAGTCGCTGCGTCTACGTTGACGACCGGGCGACGGCGAGCGTTGCGCGTCCCGTGAAGTCGAGCCGACCCCACACCGAACGCGTCATGCGTTACCGAGCGGGTCGACTCGGGCCGTTAGGCGCGACGTGGTGTCCGGTGCGGATCGGGGTTGTGGCGTGCTGATATGTCGCAGCCGCGGCGGTGCTCGCCGGCCAGTCGGCGCTCCTCGGCCAACCACGAGGACACAACTTCGACGAAGTCTCGCTGACGCCCGATCGGCAGTTCGCCGCTCAGTCGGTCCAGTCCCATCCGTGGAGACGACCGATGAAGCCATGGAACGGCGTGCCCTCCACTCCATCGTCGAACGGAACGACCTCGAATGCGTGGAGCGCAACCAGAGCCTGGTGAACGCCAGCGACGAAGGACTGCTGGTCGATCCACGCGACGACGACACGCACGTCGCAATGACTTCGACGAACACCGAAACGATCAGCGTCAAGCAGCGGCTCGGCGCTCATCGTCAAGGTGACGAGTCAAATCGCTTGTCCACCTGTGGGTCATACAGCGGACAACCGAAGTCGGCGAGCACGTCGATGACGCGGTTGACAACTTCGTATTCGGCGTTGCGGCAGTCGGCGTACACGTGAACGTCTGACCACCAGAGCTGAATGCTGGACTGGTCGTCCTCGCTGATCCAATCGATCCACTCCCACCCCGCTCCGTTCGACTCGCGCGCCGAGCCGGGGAGGGCGACGACGAGTTCAGTCAGGATCGATTCGATCGGCAGCGTCGCCAGGCCTTCGACCGGGCGACGATCGATGAGCGACCGATACACCGTTGACGGCTCGAGGTCTTGATCGCCGGCCTGCTTCCAGAACGCAAGGTCGTAACCGATCGCTCGTCCTCCTCGTGCCTGCCACGCCCTCGACGTCTCGGACGGTTCCCGTCGCGCCCGACGACTCAAACACCGATCACCACGTCGGTCTGGTCCCGGGACGCCACGAAGTCGTCGCCCGCTGGCGCGACGCCAGTGACCACGATCGGAGGCACAAAGTTCTGGGCAGGGCCCCGACGACGAGCGCCTACTGCCCGTTGCGGAGCGCGAGCGTCCATGGGTCGACGCCGCCCGGGCGCCGATCGACCTCACGGCCGGTCATCAGCGATACTGGCCTGCGTCATCCACACCGAACCCGCAGGGAGGCGTGCGCGGCGGCGGACAGAGTGATTCGGAGGCCGCCGGCCCCAGCCGGGCACGTGGGCGAATGGCAGGCACCTCGGGATGAGTGTGGCGGTTGTCAGGCGTGGGCGGCGTTACACATGGTGATGGTGGATTGCGTCGATGACGCTGGGGTGTACGCCAAGTACTCCGATGAGCTGATGCGGTTCGCCACGGTGTTGGTCGGTCCGTCGGGCGCCGAGGATCTGGTGGCGACGGTGTTCGCTCGGGCGCTGTCGTCGCCGTCGTGGTCGGGGATCGACAACAGGCGGGCGTACCTGTATCGGGCGTTGACGAACGAGGCTCGTTCCCAGTATCGGGCGACGCAGCGTCGCTTGGCCCGCGAGATCCAATCGGGAGAGCGCGAGGTGGTCGAGTCGGTGACGGCCGATCCGGACGTGTTGGCGGCGCTTCGGCGGTTGAGTGTCCGGCAGCGAGCGGTGATCTGGATGGCGTACTGGCGGGACGCATCGGTCGAGGAGATCGCCCGGACCCTTGACGTGTCGACCCGCACCGTTGAACGCGACCTCCACCAGGCACGACAGCACTTGGAGCGTGATCTCGGATGAACCACGAATTCGGTCCTGGAACCGTGAGCTGTTGCACCGATTGGATGACGCCGCCGCTCCGGCGCCGCCGTTCAACGCGATCCTCGAGCACACACCCAATGGGCGTCATTCCCGCGCCGTGCCGACGATCACGAGAATTGCGGTGGCCGCCGGGATTGTGGGGCTGGTGGCGGTGAACTTGACCCGCGACGACCCGACCAGTGGGGTGGTCGCGCCAGTGGCTACCGCGGCCGGGCCGTTGATCCTCCCGCAGGGCACAACTCCCGACGGTCGCACCTTCGGGCCGACGCCCTATCTCGGTCCGGGCGAGGTCGATCCCGACGACGAGCGGATCCCGGACTTCGTGTCGGTGCTCACCCGTGACGGCGAGCAGATTGCCGGCGTCGTCGACAACACATTGCTCGACGGCGGCGTCAATCCACTGACCGTGTACGCCTCAGACCTGACCACCGTTGTCGGCCACTTGTACGCGGGCGTCGGGTTCGTGCCACTCGGTGAGCAACCCCCGGTGATCGTGTGTGACGAGCCCTCGGTCACGGTGTCCCAGCCCGATGGCTCCGTCACCTGCACACTGCCCTCGACGGTTCCGCCGACCGCGCCGGCCACCGTGGGCGACACGAACGCGTCGAGCGAGCTGCCGCTACTGGTGGCCGGCATCGTCCGCTCTCCCGACGGTCAACCAGCGGTTGATATCCCGGTGCTGGTGTTGGTGAGTCCACCTGACGACGAGATCGCCGAATTGCAGCCTGGTGAGTCGTTCCAGATGGACACGGTGGCCGAGACCCGGACCGACGATCGTGGCCGGTTCGAGGTTCACATTGATCTCGACTCGACCGAACCGTTTGCTGGGGACGGGTTCGCTGACTTCACCGTGCACGCCGGCACTCGACAATTGCGAAGCGTCTGGAGCTTCTGCGCGAGCTCTCCGCTGACGGCTCGCTGGTTCCGCTCGACGACGCGCCAACCAGCGAGGCGACGGTTCCTGAGGGGTCAGCCCCGCCTGTCACCACTCCGCCGCCGCTGGCAAGTGAGTCAGTCGCGAACGGGGCACCGTACCTCGACATGCGGTTGACACCCGCCTGAACAACAGGCGGCCGGCCCCTGTCGAGGCGTCCGAAGAGCAAACGTTCACGCGCGGGTCGTGGGTATGCCGTTCGCGTCTGGTCGGCGTTCGGGTGTGGCTTACAACCTGAGTCGGGGGGTGTCGTAGAAGGCCGCTGCTCCTGCGGTGAAGTCGACACCCATAAATGTCGTGGGTCCGGTAGCGGAGTGGACGATCCGGACGGCGATGCCGTCGGGGTCGACGAATTCGATCCAGGTTCCGTCCATGTGGGTGCCGCTGGTGGAGTTGATACCTCGAGCATGTGCGCGGTCTCGTAGGCGCTGGGCCGCGGCGGCGTCGGTGGCTTCGAGGATGACTGGGTGTTCGCCTCGCAGGTCGGCGTCGCCGGCCGTGGTGGAGCGGAGCCGCAACGCGATGAAGTACCGGGCCTCCCAGTCGGCGAGGGCGCAGCCGGTCACCCCGTGGTCGCTGGTGAACTCGCGGACGTAGGTCAGGTCGAGAAGGTCGCGGTACCACGCGGCGCTGCGGGCCAGATCGGTGACCGGGATCGTGACCTGCACCACCCCGAGGAGTTCTCGGGTCGCGGCCGGGGCTGGTGATTGGTCTGTGTTGCTGGCGGTCACTGTCGGCGCTCCTTGTACAGATGGGTCCCGTTATGGGCAGGTAGCATGTCGTTATCGACGATAGACAGGAGGCCTGTCGATTGGCAAGGGAATTGAAGGGCCGAGCGGGCGAGACACCGAGCCAAGCCGTTCCCGACAACACGGCGGTGCTGCTGCGTGACGCGTACATCGTCATCGAACGAGTGGTCCCGCTCCGTCTCGCCGAACGAGGACACGGCGCGATCCGGGTGGCCCATGGCGCGGTCTTTCAACACCTCGACGAGGGCGGCACCACCGTGAGCGCCCTGGCCGAACGCGCCGGGATGACCAAGCAGGCGATGGCCGAACTCGTCCACTACCTCGAAGGACACGGCTACCTACGACGCGGGCCGGACCCCGAGGACCGACGCGCCAAACTGGTGAAGCTGACCGACCTCGGCAGAGAGGTGGTCGCGATCGTGTTGGGCCTGGTCCCAGAGATGGAAGACCGGATCATCGACGCACTCGGAAAGTCGCGGTGGCGTGCGCTGCGGACCGATCTCCGAACGATCCAGAGCCTGTTCGAGCCGAGTTCGTCATCCGCCCCATGAAGACTCGACGCCCCAACACTACTTCGCCCTGCAAAGAGTCCTGGTGAGGGTGCTCGCGTTGAGGGTGTGAGTGAGGTTCGATGGCTCCAGCCCGACTGAGGCACCCCACCGCGCACGACGGGTGGACGTCGACAAACTCGGGCTTGGCTACCGGATCGAGATCGAGATGGTCGCGTACGCTCGGCCGTAGCGACCAGTCCGCATCGCCCGTGAGGATTCGACCATCGCCCGTCGACTCGCGGCCTGGCGGGAGGTCCACCGGCACTCAGCCGTGAGGGTCTGCGTCCGGTCGCTCTCGCACGACGTCCCGCGGTGACTTGTCAGTTCGCAGACCCTCGAAGCGCGGGTGGCGCAGCTTGCCGTCGGCGGTCCACTCGGTGAAGACGACTTGCGCAACCAGCTCTGGTCTGACCCAGTGCACTCCGCGCTCGACGACGCGACCGCGGGTGTAGGGCGAACTCGGCACTTCCAGGGCGCCGAGCCGCTGACGCAAGTCGAGCAGGGTGCCCTGTGTGTACCCGGTGCCCACCTTGCCGGCGTACACGAGCTCGCCATCCGCGTAATAACCAACCAGCAACGCGCCGAGCCCGACCCGGCTGCCCGCGGGCTCGGTGAACCCGCCGATGACGAACTCCTGGCCGGCAGAACACTTGAGCTTGAGCCAGTCGGGAGAGCGACGGGAAACGTACGGAGCGTCGGCTCGCTTGGCGACCAACCCCTCCCAACCCATCGTGCACGCCTTCGCCAGAAACGCCTCGCCATTGGTGTTGCGGTGGGCGGTGTACCGCAGCCGCCCGCCGAACCTCACGGCCTGCCGGAGCAGCGCCTTGCGGTCGCGTAGAGCAAGACCGGTGGTGTCGTGCCCATCGAGGTGGAGCAGATCGAAGATGTAGAAGAACACGGCTACCGGGCTGCGCCGGGCCTGTTCGGGGTCGGTGATCCCGAGGCGTTGTTGCAGCCGCCCGAAGCTCGTTCGGCCTCGCTCGAACGCGACGACCTCGCCGTCGACGACGAGGTCGTCGACGGGCTGGGTGCTGAGCGCGTCAACGATCTCCGGGTACGTGCCCTCGAGCGGTCGCCGCGTCCGGGACAGCAGCCGCACCTCGGTACCGCTGCGGAAGGCAAGGCAGCGCTCGCCGTCGAGCTTGCGTTCGAACAGCCAGTCTGGGTCGGAGAATCGGCGCTCGGTGAGCTTGGCGAGCATCGGTGCGACCCAGCTCGGATGCGGCGCCGGTCGCAAGCGGGCGCGGGCGGCGTCAGGCAACGTGGCGAAGCGGTCCGTCACTCCACCAGTGTGTCGTCGCGCATCAAGGTGCGAATCGTCTCAGCAGGCTTTCTGGGCGCGATTCTTCGCGACCGCTGAGAACATCTGCGCCCAGAAACCGCAATGAGAACGATCGCGGTGGTGAATTCAAGTCTGCAGGTTCGTGTGCGCATGGCGAGGGTACGCGCCCATGAGCAGACTCGAACGCTGAGAGGAGGGTCATGCCCACGAGCGCCTCCACGCCGCTTGCGACTCTTTCGCGGCACCACGACATGGCACTTCAGACCCGCAAACGGGACGGCAGTTGGGTCACCACGCCGGTCAACCCGCTGGTCGAGGGTGATCACGTCTACTTCCGCACGTGGCATACGTCCGGCAAGGCGAAGCGGTTACGGAACTTCGCCGAGGTGCGATTCGCCCCGTCCACGGCACGGGGACGCCCGACCGGGTCGTGGATGCGCGGTCACGCGACGTTGCTCGAGGATGACGACGCCGCTCATGCCGCCGCGCTCATCAACCGTCGTTACCCCATTCTGCAAGGAGTGGCGGTGCGCCTCTATCACCGGCTCCGTCGATACCGCACGCTGCACTACCGCATCGGCGACATCTCAGCCGACGGGGCCGTTCGGACAGACTGAGCGGGTGACCGATCTCGAGACGCTGGCGTGGGGCTACGGCCTGGTCGAAGGACCGCGCGTCGACGACGCCGACAACCTCTACTTCTCCGACGTGCACAACGGTGGGGTGTACCGGCGAGCACCGGATGGCACGATCGGCGTCGCGGTGCCCAAGCGCCGTGGCGTGGGTGGTGTCGCCCTGCACGCCGACGGCGGCATCGTGGTGTCGGGGCGCAACGTGTGCCACGTTCGCGAGGGCGAGAGCCGCGTCGTGTTCGCCCCCGACGCGCCCGGCTTGAACGACCTGTTCGTCGACGCCGCCGGGCGGATCATCTGCGGCACGATACGCAGCGACCCGTTCGACCTGGACGCGCCGCGGGTACCGGGGGAGTGCTACCTCGTCGATGCCGAGGGCCACGCCATCGAGCTGTACGGCGATGTCGGGCTGACCAATGGCATCGGGTTCTCTCCCGACGGCTCAGTGCTCTACCACGCCGACACCGTTCGGGGCGTGTGGGCGCACGACTACGACGACGGGACGGTGAGCGGCCGGCGCCTGTTGGTCACCGTCGACGTCGTCGCGCCCGATGGCCTGGCCGTGGACGAGTCCGGCACGGTGTGGGTCGCCGACGTGGGTGGCTCGTCGGCGGTGCGGGGCTTCGGGCCCGACGGCAAAGAGCGCGGTCGGATCCCGGTCCCGGCGGCGATGGTGACCAGCGTGTGCTTCGGTGGGGCCGACCGCCGCGACGTCTACATCGTCACCGCCGACAACACCGACGACCCCGACATGGGCGGCACCGTCTTCCGCACCCGGGCTGACGTCCCCGGTGTCGCCGTGACCAAGGCCCGCGTCTGATCGTTGCGTCGGCGCGCCGGAATCGACGAACTGAGACGAGAGCGCGTCGACTTCGCCGCGTTCGTGTCTCACTTCCATCCTGGCGCGGCAAGCGTCGAACGGTGGCTCCACGGTCAGTGATGCGTGAGCCCGGAACCGATCGCGGCCGCGACCGTCTCGACATAGCGGGCGAGCTGGTGGCCGGCGGGGTCGTAGCTGGGGTTGACCTCGGTCAGCACGATCGCGGCGAGTGTCGGCGCCGCGCAGAGGACGCGCAGCACCTCGCCGGCCGCAGTGAGCGGAATCCCGGTGCCGTAGTGGGGGTAGTTGGCCAGGGGTAGGTCGCGGGAGTCGACGGCGTCGACGTCGAAGTGGACGACCAGACTCGAGGTGTGTTGCTCGAGCGCGGTCACCGCCGCGTTCGCGCATCCCGTGGGGTCGGTTCGGACCTGGTGGTCGGCGAACCGGATCAGTGCCCGGTGGTCGCGCAGGACAGCGGCGGTGAATGTCTCGGGGTCGGTCTCGTCGTAGCCGATGAGCGCGAGCCGCTCGTCGGTCAGCATGGGTACGGCGACGCCGAGTCGCGCCAGTTCGGTGTCGGCCAGGCCGAGCAGGTGGGCGATGCCCATTGCGTCGAGCACCCCGCTGCTCGTCGTGGCGGGGGTGGCCAAGTCGGCGTCCCCGTCGAGGTACAGCAGCCCAGCGCCGGGATCGTGGCGCTGGGCTCCGGCGACGACGCCGAGCGTGATCGTGCAGTCGCCGCCCAGGATCAACGGCAGTGCTCCGTCGGCGAGCGTGTCGGCGACAGCGTCGGCCACCGCCCGGGCGACACGAACCACCGCGGCCAGGTTGCGCGCGGTTGCCGCCATCTCGTCGGCGACGAAGACCTCGTGCACGAGGTCGCCCCGGTCCTCGACCGTCACGCCCTCGAGCCGCAGCCGCTCCAGGAAGCCAGCGCTGCGCAACGCCGCAGGCGCCTGGTCCTGACCGGCGTGATGGGTTCCCGCGCTGCTGGCCACCCCGATCAACGCCACCGGACGACTCGACACGAACACATTCTTCCCACGAACTGCCGGGGCGCCCGCCGCCGCTGGCCGCTTCGACGCGCCCAGGAGCGGCCCGCCCGGCTCAGCAGCTCGCGGCCTCCGCCGTCCGGGAGGCGAGGGCCTCGGCGTCGAGGTCGGGACGAGCGCGAACCGTGAAGATCACGTAACCGCCACACTCGGTGAATCCGAATCGGAAGTTGGCAACCCGGCCGGCGGCATCCGTCGTCACCCGCGTGCTGCCTCCTCCACGGAGACTGCCGTCGGCTCCGAAGAATTGCGCCCGAAACCCGAGCTCCGTGTTCGCCGGCCGCCACGGCACTCGCCGAATGAGACAATTCCCGCCGAGTTCGGGAAGCGGGGACATCAGATCACGTCGGCCCGTCGCCAACGCGCGAATCGTCCCAGCAGGCGTTCTGGGCGCGATTCTTCTCGACCGCCGAGAACATCTGCGCCCAGAAACCGCCATGAGAACGATCGCGCCCAGATCGCAGCAGGCTTCCGCTTCCAGAGCTCGTTGCCCACGTGAAGGCTCAATCGGCAACGCTCGCGCCTATTGGCGGACGCTCTCACGAAATTGGTTGACCGTGCAGCCACTTTCGTGACCAAGGCGAAGCGGTCGTCGTTGCACCTGTCTTGTCAGGTGGCGGGGAGGATCTCGACCCACCCGTCCGTTCCATTGACTCGGATCCGCTGCCCATCCCGGATCAGCCGCGTGGCCTGCTCGACCCCGACGACGGCCGGCAAGCCGTACTCGCGCGCGATCACCGCGCCGTGGGTCATCAGGCCTCCGACCTCGGTCACCAGGCCGTTGATCGCGACGAACAGGGGCGACCAGCTGGGATCCGTGTGGGCCGTGACCAGGATGTCGCCCGGCTCGAGCTCGCCCTCCCCCATGTCCAGGATGACGCGGGCCCGCCCTTCCACCGTCCCGGCGGACACCGGCAAACCGACCAGCGCGCCAGGCGGCAGGTCGTCGCGTCGGTACGCCCCGGCGACGATCTCGCCATCGGAGGTGAGCACCCGGGGCGGCGTGAGCGCGTGATACGACCGGAACGCCTCCTTGCGTTGCCGGATGAGCTCATCATCCACCTGGTTGCTGCCCACGACGTCGTGGAGCTCCTGGAACGTGAGGAAGAAGATGTCTTCGGGGTCACGGAGCACGCGGGCCTGCACGAGCCGCTCGGCCTCGTCCAGCAGGGCCCGCTTGTAGACGAAGTAGCAGCTGACGATGCCGTACTTCGGGTACTCCCGGTACCCGATGAAGGTCCGGACCCGGTCGATCATCCCCTTGGCCTGTTCGGCCTTCCCCGCTCCGTCCGGGCAGGGCCCGCAGGCGCTCCAGCAGCTCCTGTTCCTTGTCCCACGCCTCTTGCTGCCCCTGCTCGAAGCGCCGCTTGGCCTCGCCCGGCTCGAACTTGTTGATGTTGGCGAGGATCACGGGCACGAGCGCGGTGGGGCGTTCGCTCCATCTCGGCCTCGTGATGTCGATCTCGCCGATGCAGCGCATCCCATAGGCGTCGAGGTAGGCCCTGATCGCATCTCGCGCTTCTGCTCCGCCGTCGACTTTCGTCATCTCGTCCAGGAAGGCATCGTCCTCGACGTCGTGCAGAAAGGCCACGACTTCGGGGTGCGGGCGGATGACGTCGGCGACGTCGAGGAGCGCCAGCCCCATCTCCGAGGTGACGTTGTGCGGGACGGACTGGGTGAGGGTGTCGGCCGCGTTCTTCTCACCCAGCCATTCCTGCAGCTGTTCGTTCAGCCACCACGTGGCCTCGATCCCCGCCATGACCACCTGGTGACTTTGCGGATCGAACACGTTCCGCTTCAGCTGCTCCTGGATGTGCGCCTGGATGAAGTCGAGCAGCGCCGGTCCGGACTTCGTCCGAATGTCGCGCTTCAGGGCGGCGATGGACGCCTGGGTGCGCCCGATGAGCTCGGTGACGATGGTCGGATCGGTCTCGATCGGGGCTGGTACGACGCCCGCCCGCGGCCCGTCGGAACCCTCGTCGGGGAGCGACGGGACGAAGTCGTCGCGTTCGAGGATGGTCTGCAGCGCATCCCCGATCAGCGGATCGGATTTCCCCACGAGCTCCAGGAGGCCGGCGCGGCTCGATGGTGATCCCAGGCCTGCGGTGACGTCGACGAAGAGCCTCCCTCCCGCCTCGTACATGGGCCTGCCCGCCGTCAGCTGGAACACCGAGAGCCCGAGTGGCTTCATGGGGTCCGTCATCATCTGCTGATGACCGACGGAGAGGTACACGTGGTTCTCCCCGTCGTCGACCGCCGGGACCGGGAACAGCGTGGTGATCGGCCGGCTCTGGACGATCTGGAAGTCATCGTCGACGAGACACCATTCGATGTCTTGGGGGAAGCCGAAGTGCGCTTCGATCCGCCGGCCCAGCTGCGCGAGCCGCACGACCTGCGGATCCGTCAGCGCCGGCTGTACCTGTCGCGCCGGCTCGATCTCCGCTTCGTGGGTCCCGCCCGCCGGCGAGGCGTACAGAGCACGTTGCTTGGTGGCAACCGCCTTGGCGACGACCACGCCGTCGCGGACTCTGTAGACGTCCGCGTTCACCCGACCGGAGACCAGCGCCTCACCGAGGCCGAAGGTCGCCTCCACGGACGCAACCTTCCGGTTGGACGTGACCGGGTCGGCGGTGAACAGGACCCCGGCCGCCTCTGGGACGACCATCAGCTGCACGACGACGGCCATCTGGACCCTGCGGTGGTCGAAGCCATTCCGCGCGCGGTACGTCACGGCCCGCTCGGTGAACAGCGATGCCCAGCATCGGCTCACGTCATGGAGGATCGCTGCCGGCCCGACGACGTTCAGATACGTGTCCTGCTGGCCGGCGAACGAGGCGGTCGGCATGTCCTCCGCCGTCGCGCTGGATCGGACGGCGTACGCGGCTTGCTCGCCGAGCCGGGCGAGCGCGCCGGTGATCGCTGCCGCTACATCGTCGGGGACGACGATCCCTTCGACGCTCCGACGGATCTCCGCGCTGAGCGTGCGGATCGACTCCAGGTCGTCGGGGTTCAGGCGCGAGAGCCGATCGAGCTGATCGTCGATCGACGGCGCGGCGGCGGTCATGCGCTGGAACGCGTGCGTCGTCACGCAAAAGCCCGCCGGCACCCGGACGCCTTCGATCCTCGCCAGTTCGCCCAGCTGCGCGCCCTTGCCGCCGACGACAGCGACCTGTGTCTGGTCGATCTCCTGGAAACCCAACACATACTTCGTCGTGAGGGCCGTCATCGCACCGCCTCCCGTGTGATTCCACCGATCGCCACCGTGCTGGACGACCGGGACCGCTCGTACTCGCGAGCCGTTCGTCGTGTCTCGTGATGGACCAACGTTCAGCCGAAACGAGAGACATTCACAGCACACTCGAGGCCCTTGCAGCAAGCCCCCACCCCTGAACTACTCTGAAGGTGGCGGGGAGGATTCGCTCCCGGATGGGGCAGCTGAGTCCAGCTTCTTGCAGGTGATTTCTCGTACACCGCCTTCCCACCGATGCTCCGAGCGAGCCGCCGGACTCGGTCGGCGCAGCGGTGGGTGGCGTCGGTGACGGCTGGGGCGCCGGTCAGCGACCGCTCGTGCGGTATTCGGAGACGTAGGAGGGCGACTGGCGGCCGTCGGTCTGGACGATGAAGTAGACGCGCCGGTCCTCGCGCAGGTTGAGGTTGTACTCGTGGACTGCGCCGTCCTGAAGGCGGATGGACTTCCAGTCGTCAGCGACGTCCTTGTAGTGCCAGTGGAGGGTCGATCGGCGACCGTCGCGATGCTCCCAGGTCTGGAACCGGTCACCGTACGGACGGAACACGACGCCGGCGTAGTTGCCGGGAACCTGTGACCAGTTCTGGTACCGGTGCGGCCACGCGAGCGCGGAGACTTCGTCGCGGTTGGACGACGGCGCGCGCGTCGTCGGCGGAGGCCACCGCTGGCCCGACGGCTGCGGCCGTGAGGGTGCCGAGCAAGCCGACGGTGGCCAGTCGCCTGACCGCTCGAATTCGGTTCGTTCGCTTGTGCATGCTGACTCCTTGTTGATCAGTACTTGCGCCGGGCACGAGGACCCGCAACTGCTCGTGCGATCGGCACCGAGCACCCTGCACCCGGTGCCGGTGCCGGCGCATCCGTGTCCACACGGGTTGGCACGGATCCGTGCGACTCCGTACGCGCACGGCACTGACCACCTGTCGGCAGGTGGCGACACCACCCAGATCGCACCTGTGGATCAGGGCTCGAGTGGCGTGCGAGCAACCTCACGGCCGCGACGGTCGCGCCCGACGACCTCACCGTCTCTGTAGGCGCGCGGCACGAAACCGACAATGACGGGGCGCGAGAGCTCGTCGTGCCGGTACAGCTCTACGGAGAACGGCGGACGGCCGGCGGCCTCGACCACGACCTCGACGATCGAGTCGTCGGCAACCCCGATCAAGGCTGTTGCCCCGCGATCGCCCGGCCGGGCGCTGGTGGTCACCTCGAGTGCTCGTGCCGGTGCCGATCCGCCGGCAGCCGCGAATCCGAACGACTGGTTCGCGTCCTCATAGTTCACCCAGGTCGATCCCTCCGCATCTTCGGCGGTAACCATCCAGTGGGCGTCGCCCCGATCGCCTTCCGCAACGATGATCCCGGGGACCGCGTGGTCCTCGGAGTCGATTTGGCCACTGGTCTCCGGGCCGGGGTTCGCCTCGTCGCGGACGCCACCGTCGTCCTGCACCACGTCACCACTGCCGTCCACCGGTGCTGGATACGTCTCGACCAGCTCGTCGATCTCGCTGGTCGTCGATTCCCGCATCGCATCGATGAACCGGTCGAGCGGCTCGTCGGCGAGGCCATCGACCCAAACCGTGACCAGCAGTCCCGGAGGTTCGATCCATTGCACGATGTCCGTGACACCATCGAGGCCGCTGCTCTCCTCCCAGGTCGCGCGGATGCCGCGCTGGCCACGCACGGTGACCTCGGTCACCGTGGCCGGCCCTGGCAGCATCATCAGCAACAGCCCCAGCTCAGAGCGCCGTCCGGGCCGTTGCGCGACACTCACCGTCTCGGCACCCGAGTCCGCGCCATAGCGAAGGATCAGGCTGTCGCCGCCCGGGTCGCCGACCGCGTCGAGCGACCCAGCGGCGATCTCCTCCAGACCACGGGGAAGCTCCGGTTCGACGGGCCGATTCTCGACGGCTGCCGCGGCGACTCCGAGGATCTCGTCGCGGGTGACGCCACGGCCCGAGACCAGGAGCGTGCGGTCATCGACGGGAATCGTGACGCTCCAATTGTCGCCGTCGCGTTCGATCGTTGCGTCGTGCCCGGCGACGTCGACCGACCCCGAGCCCGCGGAATCGAGCGGTTGGGCGGTGTCGACGCGAACAATCGTGACCAGGTCGCTGTCCGGGTCCATGATCGTTGCGGATCCGTAGACGGTGGCCGTCGCCGATGGCTCGGACAGCTCGGGGTTCCGGACCGCCAGCGTTGGACCCCAACCCGGAGGCAGCCACCCCGGCACGAGGAACGGCTGATCGGTGGCGGTGGCGGGGGGCGCCCCGCCGTCGTCGTCGTCACCACCACCGACGACGATCACCCCGGCGACCCCTACCGCGGCGACGACCGCCGCCGCGGCGGCGGCCCACGGCCAGCGCCGCCGCCTCCGGAGCGGTGGCGTCGAACCGTCCAGGCTGATCACCGGCGCCAGGTCGCCCGGCGTCACGGATCGGCCGCTTGTCGTCGTGCCGTTCGATCGACGTTCACTCATCGCCGCGTCGACGACACGGCGCAGCTCGCCGCTCGCCTCACGCATTCGCCGGTCCAGCACGGCCAGCCCGTCGCGTTCGTTCATCGCTCCTCCCCGATCAATCCGAGCCGGCGCGCCAACGCGATCCGCCCACGATGCAGATGAACCTTCACCGTCGCCTCGGCGCATTCGAGGATCGCGGCGATCTCGGTCACCGGACGATCCTCGAGATAGTGCAGCGCCACCACTTGGGCCTGACGTAACGGGAGGGCGCGGACGGCCTCCCACAGTTCGGCGTTCTCGCTTCGAATCGTCAGCTCGCCGGCCCGGTTCGTCTCACTCCGCCCAGCCAATCGACCGAGGGCCCGACGCTCCCGACCCGCCCGACGGTGCACACCCGCCGCCCGATTGGCGACCACCCGGCGAGCCCAGGCGCCCGGACGGTCATAGCTCCCGACCCGATCCCAACTCTGCCAAGCCGCGGCGAGCGCCTCCTGCGCCAGCTCCTCGGCCGTGTCGAGCCTCCCCGTCAACACCCACGCCAACGTCACCAGGCTCGTCCGCTCGCGGCGGGCGAACTCATCGAACGTCTCCGTCGACTGACCCCCGACTGCCCCCGACACGTCACACACTCGCCGCAGACCCCGATCAGGTTTACCCGACGGAGCGACTCGGCCTACTCGCGATCACCCGGACCCCGGGCCGCAATCGCCACCGCCAGTGGCCGCTGGCCGTCGCCACCGTTGGCCCCTGGTGCAGGGCACGCCGAGACCGCCACGATGACGTCGCGTTGGGCGCGAAAGACGATCGAGTCTCCGGGTCGCGAACGCGGCGGCGCAATCGTCAGCCGTCCATCCGCTGCCACGGAGGTCTCCATGAACACGTTGAAGGCCACGGTCACCGTCGCGGCGGGAACGCCGAAGCCGGAGAGCGCTCCGGTGAGGTTGTCGTAGCAGTTTGGATGCGGCCCCGTGACGGCGTACTGGATCTCGAACATCTCTTGGCTGCACGGTGTGTACAGGAAGTCATGTCGACCGACGTCGTCGTGGACGATCGTCGCCAGCGTTCGACTTCTCGACGAGTACAGCGTCGCTCCGACCGTCAAGGAGATGGTTCCGTTGTAGTCGAACGACCTGCCGTTGCTCAGCCCGTCGGTCACATCGGCGGCGTCGACGAAGAAGACATCACCCGACTGACCGCCCTCGACATCGCTGACGCGTAACAACCCGCCCGCAGGCACACGCCACGCGCCACCTGTGGCCGCCGGAACGTCATGCATGTTCCACTCGGTGAGGGGCTCGCGCATGCGCCCAGACTGCCCCGTCGAGAGCCGACGAGGGCATCCGATATGCGCGTGGGAGAATTCCCGGCGCGGCGTGTCACAACAACGGCCCCAGCGCGCACTGAAGGAACGCATGGGTACCGAGCGTTCAGCCGATCACCTGCAACGGTCCGTGGAGGAACCCGACGCCTTCGCCGGCTTCTACGACATCCACTTCGAGGGCCTGCTGAGGTACCTCACTCGGCGGACCGGCGACGCGGAGGCCGGTCTCGACCTCACCGCGGAGTGCTTCGCGCAGGCGTTCGTCAGCCGGCGGCGCTTTCGCGGAACGACCGATGCCGAGGCAGCCGGTTGGCTGTACCGGATCGCCAAGCGCCAGCTCGCCCGATACTTCAAGAAGGGCAGCGCAGAGCGGGAGGCGTGCGAGCGGCTCGGGCTCGGACGACCTGACCTCGATCGGGAGGCCGCCCGCCAGATCGAGCAGTTCGCTGAGCTGGACGAGCTTCGCGCCGCGCTGCGCAACGAGGTGAGCGGACTCTCCCCCGCCCATCGCGATGCGCTTCGGCTCCGGATCCTCGACGAGCTGCCGTATCCGGAGGTCGCGCGGCGGCTGGCGATCTCGGAGGCGGCGGCGCGCGCCCGGGTCTCGCGGGCGCTGGGGGCACTGGTCGAGCCGTTGCAGCACCTGGATCGACGTCGACATCCACTCGCAAAGGAGACGCTGGCATGAGCAACGAACGAGCCGAACGGCACTACCCCGCGGTCGAGCAGCTTCGCGATGCGCTCCGCGCCGACCTGCTGCGCGCCGTCCGGGCCCACCCGGACGCCCGACACCGTCTCTCGCGGCGACAGCGTGTTGGCGTGCTCGCTGCGGTTGCCGTGGTGGCCGTTCCGGGCGGGATGGCGGTGGCGAATGTTTTCGACTCGCCCGACG
Source organism: uncultured Acidimicrobiia bacterium (assembly GCA_963827075.1). Classification (GTDB taxonomy): domain Bacteria; phylum Actinomycetota; class Acidimicrobiia; order Acidimicrobiales; family Ilumatobacteraceae; genus JALZMG01. Next base: position 37,965 of record CAWGZN010000010.1, read on the forward strand.
TCGAATACGAGTGCCCGAGCGCCGAGCCGAATCCAGGTGCTGAGGTTGCGGTCGGTGTCCCAGTTGACAGCATCGTGCCGGCCGTGGAGGAACCGCGCGGAACGCTCCCAGTGAACCCCTGCAAGTGACCGGCCGAACGTTCCGGTCCCGCGCGACGGCCGCGCCCAACGGTCGAGGGACGATGATGCCTGGGTGAGCAGCGTGACCGGTGTGGCGATCCGCCCGGCAGTGAGTGCGGACGCCGCGGCGATCATGGCGGTGTGGGCGGCCAACGGTGATGAGATCCCCTCCGGCGGGCTGGACATCCTCACGCCCTATCTGGCGCATCTGATGGGTACCGGTCGAGTGCTGGTCGCCGAGCACGCCGGCGTGGTGGTCGGGTTCGGCGCAGTCGTGGAGCGGGCGGGTGTGACCCATCTGGCGGACTTGTTCGTGCTCCCGGATCGGTTCGGCGGAGGCATCGGCGGCCGACTGCTCACCGCCGTCTTCGGCGACGCCCCGTTGCGCACCACGTTCGCCTCCTCGGATCCCCGTGCGCTGCCCTTGTACGTGCGCGCCGGGATGAGCCCGCTGTGGCCCAACCTCTACCTCGATGTCGACTCGTCGTCGCTGCCGCCGCCTTCGCCAAGACTGGTCTGCGAACCTGCCGACGCCACCAGGTTGGCGCGCCTCGAAGAGCGCTGGCTCGGCCACGCCAGCGTGGACGACCATCGGTTCTGGGCGTCACTCCCCGATGCCCGACCCTTTGTCGTGCTCGACGGTGGACAACCGGTCGCGGCGGTGCACGCTCGAGCTCGACGAACCGGTCGCGACCGCTGGATCAACCGGCTCGTGATGGCACCCGGAAGCGATCCGGCCGCGGTGCTCGTGGCGGCCTATCACCAGGCCGCTGAGGGTGTCCGGATCGGCAGCTGCCTGCCGGGCCCGAGTCCCGCGCTCGGCCCCCTGCTCGACGCCCGCGCCCGGATCGTCGACCAGGACACGTTCATGACCTCCGACCCGGCAGTCTTCGACCCCATCCGGCGCATCAGCGACGGCGGCATGCTGTAGATCCCGGTCGCTTCAAGAGCACCGGGCACTTGGCGACGTCTGCCAGCGCCGCAGCCCGGACAAAATGGCCGCGATGCGGATCATCATCGAAGGACGCGATCTCCCAGGTGCTGAGTTCGTGTCCGACGGAGAGCCGTTGCGCAACGTGCATGTGGCGGTCCAGGTCGGCAGCGAACCCTTCGGGCTCGTACGCGGCGACGCCGACCGAGCGCGCTGGGAGATCGACGTGCGTGCCGTGCCCGCCGACCGCGACGTGGACCTGCGCGGTCCAGCAGTCCACGGCAAGCGGGGTGAGCGGTTCTTCTACCTCACCTGGGGCGACGTGGGAGCAGACGGCTCATTCGCCATGTTCCGCCGGGCGAAGCTGATGGTCGGCGACATCGACCCCGACCTGCTCGTCGCGGCCGCACGCGACGACGGACGGCTCGTCGCAACGGTCTCGCTGACCGACGACCACGGCTGCCCTCGCTGCGCACGCGTCCGACCGCCGGTGATCAGCTGGCGATCAGGCTGAGGGCCACTCAGCGCACAAATCTCCGAGTGTGCCGCCGACGATCGCATGCCACGATCGCCGAATGTTCGAGGTCCGGCGTGTGGACGACAACGAGCTCTGCGGCTACGTCGACCACCGCGGTGCCGAATGGCATGCGGTGACGATCTTCGGTGGTCGCCTCGGCACCCACGACCGCCGCGGAGACGCCGAGCATCAGGTCCTGGACGTCGGGCTCGCGTCACTCGCCGAGCGGTGGACGTTGGTCGACACCTCCTCCGGTGAGGAGCAGGTGGTGTGCATCCAGCAGGCGAGTCCGTCCGAGGTCACCGTCGCCCTCGGGTACTACTCGCTTCCGGGCGTGCCGACGCGAACCGTCACCCGCGGTGACTTGGCAAGCGGCCGCTGCGTGTTCCGTCGAAGTTGATGGCAGACGGCGGACCACACCGTCCCAGCGCTTTGGTCACCGAATCGCGCGCACGCTGGTGCAATCCGGTGACCAAAGCGAGTGCCACTCCGCCGACGCCCGGTCAGCGCATCTCCGCGACACGGCGGAAGCCCCAGTCCTCGGCCAGCCATCGAGGAACGGGTCGATCCGCCAGCGGTAGCGGCCCACCTTCGCCCCGGCACGGCCGGCGTCCCCGGAGACGTCCGAGCGGGCTGATCGACACTGTCCGGATGTCGTTGGTACCCTCTCGCGTTGGACGAACGCGGAGGTAGTCCCATGCCCTCGAGCCCCGTCCGCCGGCGCGCCGCTGCGTGCGCTGCGGCCCTCCTGATGACCGGTGCGCTCGCCGTCGCGCCCGCGGAGGCCCACCACGCCGGGCCCCAGCCCGGACCGATCAACGCCAAGAGCACGTACGGGTGGCCTCTTGCGAGCTGGCGGTGGGAATGGCACGAGGACTTGAAGTGGAACTTCCGCCCCTGGCAGCGTTCGTCCACCGGCTCGGGCATCGCCTACATCCGCTGGGGCATGCTCGTGCTGGACAGCTCGGTCGAACAGTTCTACTACCCGAGCCGGGGTTCGGTCAGGGCGATCCTGCGCCAACGCGGGCAGCGCTATGGCCGGTGGGAGATGCGGCTGCGCGCGCCGGTCTGGTACGACGACTCGCGGGACTACCGGGTCCGGGCCGAGCTGGTCCCGGTGGACCCGGCCAAGCGCCGCTGCGGCGCGCAGAACATCGCGTTCGCGTCCTTTAACGCGGGCGGCTCGCGTGTCAACGTCTACGCCCGCAACGCAGGGAAGCAGTGGACGTTCACGCATCGTCCGCTCACGCCGCTCGGCCGTTGGAACTGGCACACCTACGCCGTCGAGGTGACCCGGCGCCGCATCTCATGGTTCATCGACGCCCACGTGGTCGCGACGCTGCGCAACCGGCAGGCAGTCCCGGACGTGCGGCTCACCCCCCGGCTGTCGCTTCTCGGCGTGCAGGGTGCCCGGATGGATCGGGCTCGCGTCGGCGTCGACTGGATCCGCCACTTCCTGCTCAGGACCCCGAACCTCAAGTCCGTACGAGCGCCGGCTCCGACGGTCTCGAACTACCGCCGCTGCTGACCTGCTGACCGTCGGCAGATCTCGCTGACCGGCGAGCCGCCTACGCTGCGCGGTCGTGGCCGCCTACGACGTGGTGCTGCGAGGCGGTCGGGTGGTCGACCCCGAGAGTGGGCTCGACGACGTCCGCGACGTGGGCATCACCGGCCGGCAGATTGCCGTCATCTCAGGCGAACCCCTGGACGGCGACACGGTCGTCGACGTCCGCGGGAAGGTCGTCGCTCCCGGGTTCATCGACCTGCACAGTCACGCGCAGACGCTGGCGGGCCGCCGTCTCCACGTCTGCGACGGGGTCACGACGGTGCTCGATCTCGAGGCGGGGCGGGCACCGGTCGGCGCGGCCTACGAGCGTGATGCGCAGTTGGGATCGCCGGTGCACTACGGCTTCTCGGCTTCCTGGGCGGCGGCTCGGATGGAGGTGCTGGCCGGTGTGCCGTCCGACGGTGAGCTCGGCACGATCCTCGACAACATGGCGGACCCCGCGTGGCAGCGTGCGGCGTCGGCCACCGAGGTGGCGGCGATCCTCGAGCGGCTCACGGCCGGGATCGGTGATGGTGCGATCGGGATCGGCCTGCTGATGGGTTACGCCCCCGGCGTCGACCCGATGGAGTACACGGCGGTCGCCCAGCTCGCGTCCAGCGCGGGCGTCCCGACCTTCACCCACAGTCGCGACCTCACCGAGATCACCCCCTCGGTGCCGGTCGACGGAGCGGAGGAGGTGGTGCGGGCGGCGTCCGAGACTGGCGCCCACATGCACTACTGCCACATCAACAGCACGTCGACGCGTCACCTCGATCGGGTCCACCGTCTCGTGGACCGCTGCCGGGCCGAGGGCGCCACGGTCACGACCGAGGCATACCCGTACGGCTCGGGCTCGACGGCGATCGGCGCGGCGTTCCTCAGTCCCGAGCGGCTCGCGGCCCGAGGCCTCGACACGACGAGGGTGACCTACCTCCCGACCGGCGAGCGGGTGCGCGACGCCACCAGGCTGCTCGAGCTGCGCGCCACCGACCCGGGTGGCCTCGTCATCTTCGACTTCATGGACGACGACGACCCCGACGACCACGCGATCCTGCGGCGGGCGCTCCAGTTCGAGGGTGCGATCGTCGCCAGCGACGGCATGCCACCCGTGTGGAAGGACGCCATGCTCGATCCGCTCCGGTGGCCGCTGCCGCCTGCCGCCGTCACGCATCCGCGCACCGCGGGCTGCTTCTCGCGTGCGCTGCGCCTGTGGCGGGAGGAGGGAACAGCGCTCGCCGACGCCCTGCGCCGTTGCACGCTCCTCCCGGCGCAGGTCCTGGAGGGCTGCGTGCCGGCGATGCGCAGCAAGGGTCGTCTACGGGCCGGCGCCGACGCCGATGTGGTCGTGTTCGACTACGACCGGATCAGCGATCAGGCCAGCTATCAGGCGAGCACGCGTCCGTCCACCGGCATCGTCCATGTCCTGGTCGACGGAACCTTCGTCGTCCGCGAGGGACAGCTGGTGCTCGACGCCCTTCCCGGTCGAGCATTGCGTGGGGTGCCGGCCTAGCGACGTCGCCGAGATCTCAGTCGTCCGGAGCCTTGAGCGCCAGGTACGCCCACAGCAGGCCGACGATTACGACGATGAGCACGAGCCCGCGCACGACGAACCCCACCGTGCCCAGGACGAAGCGCAGCAGGAGCCAGACGACGACCGCGGTGAGGACCCACCCGACGATGGTCGCCAGGAAGGAACGGGATCGATCGGGGAGAGCCATGGCGGTACCTGGCGATATCGAACCACAGCGCGCGCCGAAGCCCTCGGCGGCGACGCCGACGATTGACCCGCCGCGGCGAGTGTGAGAGCATCCGACCACACGAAATACGCGGGAGGGAATGCCGTGTCTCGTCTGTCGATCTTTCGGCTGCTCGCGTCCGGAGGGCTCGCTCTGGCGGTGCCGTTGGCCCTGCCGGCCACCGCTGCCGCGAAGCCGCCTGACCTTCGTCAGCTCCTCGAGTCACTCTGGCTGAAGGTGTTCGATCTCCCGATCGACGAGAACCCCTTTGCCGGTGGGGATCCTTGTCTGATGCTCGAGCACCCGCGAACCGGAGACCCCGTCCTGGCGCCGTTCGCACCACCGTCGCCCACCACGACGTGCACGGTGCCAGCGGGAACCGAGCTGTTCGTGACCGGTTGGTCATCAGAATGCAGCAACGTCGAAGGGCCTCCGTTCCACGGTGACGGGAAGCCCGAGCTGCAGCGCTGCGCGCGAGACGCGGACGCCGGACTCGACAAACCCGTCGTGACGTTCGATGGCCTGTCCGTACGGCTGAAGGAAGTCAAGACGGGGCTCATCGAGGCCGTCCTTCCCGAGGACAACATCTTCGGGGTCGACCCGGGGACGCCCATCGAATCGGTCGGCCACGGCTGGGTTGCGCTCGTGCCGCTCACGCCGGGACAGCACATCCTCAGGATCCGCAACACCGGGACCTACGTCGCGCCGCCCGGACCGATCGACCTCCGAACCACGACGATCATCAACGTCACGGGCTGACGCGGCCGCGTCACGCCTCGGGCAGGTTCTCCTTCGCATCCTCGTACGAGCCCGTCGGAGGATTCGGGTCCGGCCCGTACACGAGGTACACGACACCCGTCTCGAAGGGCTGCGCCGAGAACAGCTTGAGGTGTCGGGCCGGCCCGCCCTCGTCGAAGAGCCGCAGACCCGATCCGGCGGCCGCCGGATGGACGAACAGGTGCAGCTCGTCGAGCAGACCGGCGTCGAGCAGCTGTCGCACCACCGACACCGACCCGCTGAGTGCGATGCGCCGGATCGCCGGGTCGTTCTTCAGGGCGGTGACCGTGTCGACGAGATCGCCCTGCAGCTGCTCGGAGTTGCGCCAGGTGAACTCCAGCGGACTCCGTGAAGCGACGATCTTGCGCATGTCGCCGAGCCGCTTGGCCATCGCGGCGTCCTCCTCGCCGGCAGCTTCCCGCTCGGGCCAGGCTCCGGCGAAGCTGTCGTACGTGATGCGACCGAAGAGCATGACGTCGGCGTCGTGGGTCTTGTCGACCGCCTTGCCCATCTCCTCGTTGAAGTACGGGAAGTGCCAGTTGCCGACGCCTGGGTCGACGACGCCGTCGAGCGCGATGAACATGTTGGCCGTGATCGTCGCCACCGAAGTCTCCTGTCGTGTGGGGCTGTCCGCTGATTGCCGGGTACGACCGGGCAGCGGCGCGGAACTCATCGCGGCGGCCGTGGGATCTGGGCGCAGTGAGTCCCAGATCTGAGCCGATCCGCGCCCAGAAGCGGAAGTGAGACGACTCGCGACAGATCGGGCTGGTCACGTCACGGGAACGTGGTCGCTCCACTCGGCGGGTTCGAGGTCGTGCGCCACCGGCTCGACCCGGAGCACTCCGTGGCGTCGTCGTCGAGCTCCCGGAACGCCTCCAGGTGGCCCTCGGCGAAGGGGACCTGCTCGGGGGTCAGGCTGAGCGGGGGCGGGATCAGCGAGCTCGGCAGGTGGTTGGGCGGCAGGGTGCCGAGGTGTGGGTGGAGGTACTTGCCGAAGAAGATCGTCACCGCATCAGTCGTGAGCTTCCAGGTGTCAGCACACGGGCCTCGCTCGGACAAGCCACGGGTGGGGTGGTCTCCTCCCGGCACTGCCCGTTGACCAAGACGATGAGCGGAAACCGACCGCGATCGCGGAGGAGCGAGCCGCCCGGGGTGACGCTCGGAAACCAGACCCGAACGTCCATCGGCGCACCGTCACTCGGGCTGAAGTCGTCGAAACCCGACCACACCGGGGTCAGCGGCGCGGGCGTCCACGACACCGACGGCTCGCCGCGCAGCTCCATCGCGATCGGGCCGTGCGGGCCGACGACGACCACGCCCCGTGCGCTCACCAGTCGACCACCATGTACGAGACGAGCGCGGTCTCGGCGGGGTTGATCTCCGCCGTCGTGCGGATCTGCAGGGGATAGCGGTTGATCGCCGCCGAGAGCGCCAAGGAGTACAGCGCGAAGTAGTTGGGGTGGTCCAGCTCGAGCCGGAAGTAGCCGTCCAACGGTGCTTCGGACGCCGGGATCGCGAGGCGGATCAGCGCCCCCGCCTCGGGATCGGCGCGTACATAGATGCGTTCGACGGTTGCGGTTGCTCGATTCGCCACTGGATCGTCCTTTCGTGGTTCGTGATCACCGGTTGGTGCAGTGAGGACGCGTGACGCGGGGTGCCGCCGGCCGGCGGTCGACGGCACAGGCGCCGTCACGACGACGCCGTCTCGGGAGTCGCTAACGTCCGCCCGTGCCCGGGCGCCGCCTGCTGTCGATGTCAGACGATGAGGTCGCGGCGTTCCTCGGCGGCGAGCGGCGGGCCCACGTCGCCACGATCAACCCCGACGGCAGCCCCCACGTCGTCCCCCTCTCATATGTCGTCATCGACGGGCGGCTCACGTTCTGGACCGACCCGCGGTCGCGCAAGGTCGCCAACCTGCGGCGGGATGCGCGGATGACGTGTCTCGTGGAGGCTGGCGATCACTTCCAGGAGTTCCGCGCCGTGCAGCTCAGCGGGCGGGTCGAGCTGGGCGAGGATCCCGCGACGTCCGAGCGGGTGGGACTCGCTCTGTTCGCGCGGGCGAGCGGGCAGCTGACCGACAAGTTGCGCGCGACGGTCAGCGCGCTCGTCGACGAGCGCATCGCCCTCACGCTGCATCCCGACCGGGTCATCACGTGGGACCACCGCAAGGTGGCTGACCTCGACGCGAGCGAGATCGGTCGGTGATCAGGCGGCCACCTCGGTGGCCGCGCCGACCGTCCGGTCCAACCACCCGACGATGCGCGCGACGGTCTCGCTCACGTAGGGGTCCTGGTCGTAGAGCTCGATGTGGTTGTGCGTCTCGATCCACATCAGCTCCTTGGGTGCGATGGCGGCGTCGTATGCCGCCTGGGCCAGCTCGGGCAGCAGGACGGCGTCGGTCGTGCCGTGGACGATCAGGAGCGGGGTCGGTGCGACGAGGGGCGCCTGGGCGATGGCGTTGAAGGTCAGATACGGCTCGAGCGACGCCGCGGTCGTCTGCCGTGACCAGGTGGGGGCGTGGTCCCGTGACGTGCGGTCGTAGTAGCTGAAGGCCTCGGCGATCGGCATGATCGCGACTGGTACGTCCGCAGTCAGCTCGCGGGCGATCGTCGGGATGTATTCGACCGTGCCGGTACGGCGCTGGCGGTCGTGCAACTCGTTCGCCAATCGCAGGTAAGCGGCCAGTCCGTCGGCGCCCAGCGCCCGTTGCAGCGTGCCGCCCAGGTCGTAGCCGCCGGCCACGCTCACGCATGCGGCCAATCGCCGCTCGCGGGCGGCGGCCGTCACGGCGTACCCGCCGCCCATGCACACGCCGACCGCAGCGACCCGGCGAGCGTCGACGTCCTCCCGGCCCATCAGGTGGGCGGCGGCGTTGACGAAGTCGGCCACCACGAGCCAGGGGTCGTAGTGGAACCGGGGCTCGCCTTCGCTCTCACCGAAGCCTCGAGGGTCGAACGTCAACACCGTGTAGCCGGCTTCGGCGAAGCGCTCCGCGTAGTGCGGCAGAGTTTGCTCCTTGACGCTGGACACCGGGCCGCACATGACGATGCCCGCTGTGGGCGAGTCGGGATCCGCGCCGGGCGGACGGTAGAGATGGGCGGCGAGGCGGAGGCCGTCGCTGTCGAACGACGTCACCTCCCGGCGGGCGGGATCGGCGACGAGGAGGCGGGCGGGCGGCTGGGGCAGGAACGGATCGGCGTCGGCCATACCCGGATGGTGGGCGTGGCCGAACCTGGCATCCAGTGCGGACGCTTCCTGGTACCACGCGTACCACCCAGGCGTGGCGGCGCCCGACGGCGGACATAATCGAGACCGTGCCCCGCCCCGGCGAGCTCGGTGCGTTCCTGCGCTCACGCCGCGAACGTGTCGCGCCGGAGCTCGTCGGTCTCGAGCCCGGTCCCCGCCGCCGGGTGCCCGGGCTGCGGCGCGAGGAGCTGGCCCAGCTGGTGCATGTCAGCGCCGACTACCTCGTCCGCCTGGAGCAGGGCCGCGTCGCCCGGCCGTCCCCGGACATCGTGCGCGCCCTCGCTCAGGCGCTGCTGCTCGACGACGCCGAGCGCCGGCACCTGTTCCTCCTGGCGGGCGCCAGTGAGCCAACCAGCGACAGCGGTCGTGGCACGGCGGTTCGGCCCGGCGTCGAGCTGCTCGTGCGCACGCTCGACCCGACGCCGGCCGTGCTGCTGAGCCGGCGGCTCGACCTCCTGACGTGGAACCCGACCGCGGAGGTGCTCTTGGGCCCGTTCGGTGAGGAGCGCAACTACGCCCGCCTCGTGTTCAGCGACCCGGCTACCAAGGCCCTGCACGCCGACTGGGAGGAGGCGGCTCGCCAGACCGTCGCGCTGCTGCGGTCGGCCGCCGCTCGACACCCCGACGACGGCGAGCTACGGGCTCTGGTCGGTGAGCTGCGCGACGTAGATCCCCGCGTCGGGCGGTGGTGGGAGGCCCACGACGTGGCGCAGAAGTCCCACGGCGTCAAGCGGTACCGCCACCCGAAGGTGGGGGAGTTGACGGTGCACTACGAGGCACTCATCCTCGCCGACGACGGCGACCAGATCCTGACGCTGTACGCCGCCGAGCCCGGGACCGCCGACAGTGACGCATTGGCCCTCGTGGCCAGCATGTCGATCGCTCTGGTCTCGAAATCGCGCGAGCGTCCGCGCGATCACGTGACCAAATCGTCGAACGCTCCGACGTAGGCCGCGAGGTGCTCACCGGTGAGGGTGGGGCGGGCGGCGACGAGGTCGGCCGGTGGGCCCGCGAAGACGATCCGGCCGCCGTCGTGGCCGGCGCCGGGCCCGAGGTCGATGATCCAGTCGGCGCGCGCCATGACCGCCTGGTGGTGGGCGATGACGATGACCGACTTGCCGGAGTCGACGAGCCGGTCGAGCAGGCCGAGCAGTTGCTCGACGTCGGCGAGGTGCAGACCGGTGGTCGGCTCGTCGAGGACGTAGACGTCGCCCTTCTCGGCCATCTGGGTGGCCAGCTTGAGCCGCTGCCGCTCGCCGCCCGACAGCGTCGTGAGCGGCTGACCGAGGCTGAGGTAGCCGAGCCCGACGTCGGCGAGCCGGCCGAGGATGGTGTGCGCCGCCGGCGTGCGCGCCTCGCCGGCGCCGAAGAACGCCTCGGCCTCCGTCACCGACATCGCGAGGACGTCGGCGATGTTCCGCCCGCCGAACGTGTACTCCAGCACGGACGCTTGGAACCGCTTCCCCTCACACTCCTCGCACGTCGATTCGACCGTGGCCATGACACCCAGATCGGTGTAGATGACGCCCGCGCCGTTGCACGTGGGGCAGGCGCCTTCGGAGTTCGAGCTGAACAGGGCCGGCTTCACGCCATTGGCCTTGGCGAACGCCTTGCGGATCGGGTCGAGCAGACCGGTGTACGTCGCCGGGTTGCTCCGTCGTGAGCCGCGGATCGCGCCCTGGTCGATCACCACGACGCCGTCGCGCCCGGCGATCGAGCCATGGATCAGTGAGCTCTTGCCGGAGCCGGCGACCCCTGTCACGACGCACAGCACGCCCAGCGGGACGTCGACGTCCACGTCGCGGAGGTTGTTCGTCGAAGCGCGCCGGATCTCCAGCGCGCCGTTCGATGGACGCACCGATTCCTTCAGGGTCGCCCGGTCGTCGAGGTGGCGGCCGGTGGTGGTGTCACTCGTTCGCAGCGCGTCCACCGTGCCCGTGAAGCAGATCGTGCCGCCGTGCGTGCCGGCGCCCGGCCCGAGGTCCACGACGTGGTCGGCGATCTCGATCGTCTCGGGCTTGTGCTCCACGACGAGCACCGTGTTGCCCTTGTCCCGCAGCCGCAGCAGCAGATCGTTCATCCGCTCGATGTCGTGAGGGTGAAGGCCGATCGTGGGCTCATCGAAGACGTAGGTCACGTCCGTGAGGGACGAGCCGAGGTGGCGGATCATCTTGGTGCGCTGAGCCTCTCCGCCGGAGAGGGTGCCCGACGGCCGGTCGAGCGAGAGGTACCCCAACCCGATCTCCGAGAACGCGTCGAGGAGGTGCTGCAGCCCCGCGAGCAACGGCGCCACGGAGGGCTCGTCCAGCTTCCGGACCCAGTCCGCCAGGTCGCTGATCTGCATCGAGCAGAGGTCGGCGATGTTCTTCCCGTCGATCTTCGACGACCGCGCCTCACTGCTGAGCCGGGTCCCGTCGCACTCGGGACAGGTTGTGAACGTCACCGCCCGCTCCACGAAGGCGCGGATGTGCGGCTGCATCGCGTCGACGTCCTTGGACAGCATCGACCTCTGGATCGTCGGGATCAGTCCGGCGTAGGTCAGGTTGATCCCCTCGACCTTGATCTTGGTCGGCTCGCGGTAGAGCAGGTCGTGCAGCTCCCGCTTGGTGTACTTCCGGATCGGTTTGTCCGGGTCGAAGAAACCGCAGCCGCGGAAGATGCGGCCGTACCAGCCGTCCATGCTGTAGCCGGGGATCGTCGAGCGCGCCCTCGTTGAGCGACCGGCTGTCGTCGTACAGGGCCGACAGGTCGAAGTCGTTGACCGAGCCCATGCCCTCGCAGCGTGGACACATGCCGCCGAGGCGGGTGAACGTCGCCTTCTCGGTCGTCGTTTTGCCGGGGCCGCGCTCGACCGTGATCGCACCGCTGGCCTTCACCGACGGGACGTTGAACGAGTAGGCGTTGGGGGAGCCGATGTGCGGCTGCCCGAGCCGGCTGTAGAGGATGCGCAGCATGGCGTTGGCGTCGGTGGCGGTGCCGACGGTGGAACGGGGGTTGGCGCCCATGCGCTCCTGGTCGACGATGATCGCGGTCGTCAGACCTTCGAGCACGTCGACCTCGGGCCGGGCCAGCGTCGGCATGAAGCCCTGCACGAAGGCGCTGTAGGTCTCGTTGATCAGCCGCTGGGACTCGGCGGCGATCGTGCCGAACACCAGCGAGCTCTTCCCCGAGCCCGAAACGCCGGTGAACACGGTCAGCCGGCGCTTCGCGATCTCGATGCTGACGTCCTTGAGGTTGTTCACGCGCGCGCCGTGCACGCGGATCAGATCGTGGTTGTCGGCGGCGGGGAGTGCGGGCGACCGCGTGTCCGCCCTCGAGGCCTTGCTCATCGGCGTCTCAGCGGACCTCGAAGATGCGGATCATGTTGCCCGCCGGATCACGGACCGCGCAGTCGCGAACGCCCCACGGTTGGTCGGTCGGCTCCTGAACGATCTCGGCGTCGCTGGACTGCAGTTGCTCGAAGGTGCCGTCGAGATCGGCCGTGGCGAGGTTGATGCTGGCGTACGTGCCCTTGGCCATCATCTCGGTGATCGTGCGGCGCTCGTCGTCGGTGATGCCGGGGTCGGCGGCCGGAGGCGCCAGGACGATGGACGTGCCGGGCTGGTTGGCGGGGCCGACCGTGATCCAGTGCATCCCGCCGTACTCGACGTCGTTGCGAACCTCGAAGCCGAGGGTGTCGCGGTAGAAGGCCAGCGAAGCGTCGGGGTCGGTGTGGGGGAGGAAGGCCTGATGAATGGTGATGTCCATGGCGATCATCCTGGCGGTGACGAGTGGGCGTGTGCTTCTCGATTCCTGATCGGTCTGGTGACCTGTTTCGCCACGCACGGTGCCATCCCCGCCGCTGCACCCGCCGCTTCGCGCTGGTAGACGCTGGGCGGCACGCCGACCAACTCGGTGAAGCGGGTGCTGAACGTGCCGAGCGACGAGCAGCCGACGGTGAAGCAGACCTCGGTGACGCTGAGGTCGCCGCGTCGCAGCAGCGCCATGGCCCGCTCGATGCGTCGCGTCATCAGGTAGCTGTACGGGGACTCGCCGTAGGCGAGCCGGAACTGGCGGCTGAGGTGCCCGGCCGACATGTGCGCGCCACGGGCGAGCGCCTCGACGTCCAGCGGTTGGGCGTACTCCCGGTCGATCCGGTCACGTACGCGGCGCAGCAACGCGAGGTCGCGCAGGTGCTGGGCGGCGGCCGTTCCGGAGGCCATGGGCGCGATCGTGCCACGACACGCCGGAGTTTCCTCCGCTTCGGTCACGGCACTGGTTGGACGGGCAACCAATCTCGTGAGAGCGCGCGCCAATAGGCGGCGCGCGTTGCCGATTGAGCCTTCACGTGGGCAACGAGCTCTGGAAGCGGAAGCCTGCTGCGATCTGGGCGCGATCGTTCTCATTGCGGTTTCTGGGCGCAGATGTTCTCGGCGGTCGCGAAGAATCGCGCCCAGAAGGCCTGCTGAGGCGCTCGCTCGACCAAGGCGAGCGGCTTCGTCGAACTCAGGGCCCCTACGGTGGCGTCGCTTGGTTGCAACGACGTGGAACATGCCCGCCGGGAGTGGTGATCGGTGGCCCGAGGACTACGAGCTCGGGCGGCCGGGCTGGCCGCGTGAGGCCGTCCAGGTCGCGAGCTTGCCGCCGGCGGCAACGGTGGTCGACCTCGGCGCGGGGACCGGCAAGCTCACGCGCCTGCTCGCGTCGGAGTTCGACCGCGTGATCGCCGTTGAACCCGCCGAGCCGATGCGGCGACTGCTGGTGAGACTCTGCCCAGCGGCCGAGGCGCGAGCTGGGACCGCCCGTGAGGTCCCACTTCCCGACAGCTCGGTCGACGCCGTCTTTGCGGCGGAGGCGTTTCACTGGTTCGACGACGATCGCGCGCTCGCCGAGATCGCGCGCGTCCTGCGCATGGGCGGAGCGCTCGTGTTGATGTGGAACATTCCGGCGGGAGCGTGGGAGCCGTCGACTGCCTCCGTCGAAACGCTCCTGCGCGCCCGGCTGCCCGACGTCGACGTCGACCATGACCCGCTCGACCTCGGTGGGCCTCGTCGCGCCGACCGCACGTGGCGCGGCTCGTTCTCCGCCGCGGGGTTCGAGCCGCTCCGGGAGGCGCACGTCGCCAATCCACAGACGCTCGACCGCGCCGGACTGGTCGCGTTCTACGCCTCGATGGGTTGGATCGCAGACCTTCCCGACGACGAGCGACTGCCGCTCCTCACAACCGTGCGGTCACTGCTAACGGCGAACGAGTACCTGCGAGTCTGGACAACGCACGTCTACTGGTCCCGACTCGCGGCGCGCTAGCTCCACCCGCCTTGGTCACGGGATTGGCTGGAGGGTCAACCAATTCCGTGACCAAAGCGTGTTGGTGGGCCCCCGGCGCCTCGCGTGGCCGGAGTCATGATGTCGCGGTGACTGTGCTGCTGAGCGACGACGTGGTTGTGTTGCGACCGCTGACGCCAGACGACGTTGACGAGTGGATGTCCGGCGAGGACGCCGAGCAGATCCACTGGTTCGAGTTCCCGGGACCGGCGCCACGCCGAAACGTCGAGCGAGCGATCTCGGACTGGGTCCAGTCGTGGCGGGTCGGCGGACCGCACCGGCACTGGGCGATCTGTGACCAGACGACGGGCGCGATCGTCGGTGGTGTGGAGTTGCGCGACGCCGGCGACGGTGACGTGAACCTCTCGTACGTCGTGTTTCCGGCCTGGCGTCGACGTGGCATCGCGACGAGGGCGAGTCGACTCGCGCTCGCCTACGCCGCCTCGGCGATGGACGGTCGAGTCGCGGTGATCAGGGTGCTGCAGGGCAACGCGGCGTCGATCGCCGTGGCCCGCAAGCTCGGCGCCACGGTCACGGGTGTCGAGGTGACTGAAGCCGGCAATCTCTCGATCGTGCTGCGATTGGACCTCGAGTCCGCCGCGACCGGCCCTTAGGTCTCCTCGGGGACGTCCTGCGTCGACAGGCAGAACGGATGGCCGGCCGGATCGGCATAGACACGGCAGTGCTCGTTGGGCTGGAAGTCGAACCGGGTCGCTCCCGCGGCCAGCACCTTCCGCTCGGTTTGGTCGAGGTCATCGACGTCGAAGTCGAGATGCATCTGCATCGATGAGCAGTCGTCCGGCCATGACGGAGCGACGTAGCCCTGAGCCGTCTGGAAGTCGAGGCGACCGCCCGGGCAGCGCACCGTGGCCCACTGAGAGTTGCTGAACGTGATCCGCCCGCCCGTGATGGCCGCGTAGAACTCGGCGAGCTCCTTCGCGTCCGGACACTCGAGCGCTACCGAGCACAGCCTGATCGCATCGGTCACCAGATCAGTCTCGCACGGAGCCTGGCCGGCGATGCCGGTCACGACCAGCCGGCCCCATGCTCGAGTGCCGGTAGCGAGTCGGAAGCGATCCGGTAGCGCCGCGCCTCGAGCATGGTTGGCGGGCCGCGTTCCGTGGCCCGTCGAGCGCACGTTCGAGGAGGAACACCATGTCACGACGCAGGTTGGCGGCCCTGGCGGCCGCCACCGCCACTCTCACGCTGATACCGCCGTCGATCACCGAAGCCACCGAAGCCGCCGCACCGGTCGCGCAGCAGCGTCGCAGGCGCGCCCGGTGCGCGCAGGCGATGCACGAGGCTGTCGTCCAGGACAACGTCTCCTACAACGCCCGCGACGAGGAGGCGTACATGGAGGTGATCCACCCGGACATCATCTTCCACGTCGCCGGCACCACCACCTACGGCATCGACGCCCACATGGAGGCCGTGCGGGCCGCCTGGGCCAACCCGGAGCCGTGGGAGTGGCAGTGGGAGATCCTCTCCGAGACCATGTTCGGCTGCCACACCGGCATCGCCGTCCTCGACATCCACATCGTCTACCCGAACCGCATCCGCCAGTTCTCGGTGACGATGACGATGGTCAAGGAGCGGGGCCGGTGGCAGGTTGCGATGGACACCGCCTACTTCGTCGGTGAGACCCCGACGGGCTGATCGGCATCCGGTGCTCACGCGATCAGAGGCCGACCCGAGCGCTCGCCGGCACGCTCGCGCCGGGCCGGCGCACAGGTCGCACCACCTGCCGTCGGGATCAGCGAGATGCCGGCGCACGATCGCCGCCTGCGCCAGCCCGAGCTCGTCGAAGATCGCCGCCGCGGCCCGCCACGCGTCGAGGTCGCCCGTGGCGTGGGCCAGCCCGTCGAGGGCGATCGCCTCCTGGATGCGGGTGCCCTGCTCGCGCGAGAGCTCGAGGCTGCGTTCGAACCACACCGGCGGCCGGCCGGCCGAGACGCAGGAGCGTCTCGCCGAGACCGAGGTACGTGTGGACCCGCACCGACGGCTCGCCGCTTCGCTCGGCCAGCTCGACGGCGCGGTGGTGCCAGAGCAGCGCGTCGTCGTGCTCACCGAGGCGGGCCGAGGCGAGCGCCAGGTTGCACCACGCGCCGGCTCGGAGCCGGTCGCTGACGCCCTCGACATCGAGGGCGAGGCGAGCGTGCTCGACGGCGGCCCGGTCGTCGCCGGCGAGGTGGCAGCGCATCGCCATCGAGTTGTGGATCGCCGCGGTCAGCGCCGGGTGGTCGGGGGCCAGTGCGAGCACGGCGGCGAAGTGGTCCATCGCCGCCCGGTGCTCCCCGCTCCACGCCTCCAGCGCTCCGAGGTTCGCGTGCAGTACGGCGAGGCCGTGGCGGTCGGTCGTCGCCGTCGAGCGCCCGGACGTGCGTTGCCCGCCAGTCGGCGAAGTACCCGCGCTGTTCGAGGAACGTGCGCAGGGCGGCGGCGAGCTCCCAGCCGTCATCGGTGAGTGCGACGGTCACGAGCGTGGCGTGCTCGGCCTCGAGCCAACGCAGGGCGGCGTCGATGTCGTCGACGATCGGGGAGCGCTGCCGGCACATGCTCGATCGACGGCTCGAAACGGCGCAGGTTGCGGTCGAGGCGGTCGGTCGCCGCCACCGTGGCGGCGAGGTAGTAGTCGCGCAACCGCCGCTCGGCGTCGTCGACCCCGTCCGCGTCGCTGATCAGGCGGCGGCCGTATCCCCGCAGCAGGTCGTGGTAGCGGTACCTGTCGCCACCCGCCTGTTCGAGCAGGTGGGCGTCGAGCAGCTCGTCGAGGTCGTCGCCGGCCGTGACGACGTCGCGACCGGTCATCGCCGCCGCCGCGAGAAGGTCGAAGTCGGCGGCCGGGTGCGTGGCGAGCAGGCGGAACGTCCGAGCGGCGCTCGGGGACACGTGCTCGTAGGACACGGCGAACGCCTCGGCGACGCCGCGTTCGCCGTCGTTCGAGCAGCCGCTCGCGGGCGCGCTCGTCGGCCAGGCGCTCGACGACGCTCGCCAGCGTCCAGGCCGGCCGGCTGGCCAAGCGGGCGGCGACGAGCCGGATCGCCAGCGGCAAGTGACCACAGGCGTCGACGATCGCTCGCGCCGGCGTTGCGTGCGCACCGGTGACGTCGACGCCGGCGACGCGCCCGAGCAGGTCGAGCGCCTCGTCGGGCGCCATCACGCCGAGCGTGCGGCACGCCGCGCCGTCGAGGCCGACGAGCCGGGTGCGGCTGGTGACGAGCGTGCGCGTCGTCCCGTCGCCTGGCAGCAGGTCGCGGACCTGCTGGGCCGTGGCAGCGTTGTCGAGCACGAGCAGCATCCGACGACCGGCGATGCGACTCCGCCAGGCCGCGGCGCGCAACTCGGGATCGTCGGGCACGTCGGGGTCGGCGACGCCGGCGGCCCGCAGCAGCCGGGCGAGCGCGTCCGTCGGCGCCAGCGGCTCGGCACCCGGCGTGTGGCCCCGCAGGTCGAGGAAGATCTGTCCGTCGGGAAACTCGTCGCGGACCGCGTGGGCGGCGTGCAACGCGAGCGCCGTCTTGCCGACCCCAGCCATGCCGTCGATGGCGACGATCGGTTCGCTGGCCAGCGCCGCGGCCAGCTCAGCTCGTTCCTCGTCGCGCCCGGTGAAGTCGGGCAGGTCGTACGGCAACGTCCGCGGCACGACCCGGGCCGGCGCCGGCGCCGGCGCCGTCGAGCTCGCCCCGCACGAGGCGGCCGTGCAGCTCGCGCAGCGCCGCGCCGGGGTCGACGCCCAGCTCGTCGGCGAGCGATCGGCGCAGCCGGGCGTAGACGGCCAGCGCGTCGGGCGTGCGGCCCTGCCGAGCGAGCGCAACCATCAGATGCGCGTGGAGGTCCTCCCGCCACGGCCGGCTTGCCAGCACGTCGGGCAGGGCGGCACCGACCCGTGCCGGCCCGTCCGGCGGACCATCCGGGCCGAGCTGTACGGCGCACCACCGTGCGAGCGCGCCGAGGCGTCGTTCGTCCCACGCCTCGGCCGCCGCCCGCAGGTCGATGCCGTCGATCCCTTCCAACGTGTCGCCCCGCCACAGCGCGAGGGCGCGTTCGATCGACGCCGGGTCGCCACGCGACGAGCAGTTCATCGGCCTCGTCGGCGTCCAGCCAGTGGTCGTCGAGCCGGGCGCGGTAACCGACGCCCTCGACCGTCTCGACGAGCCCCGGCAGCCGGCGCCGCACCTCGGAGACGGCCTTGTGGACCTGTTGGCGCGCCGTACGCGGTGGCTCGCCGTCCCAGAGGGCCGACACGAGCGTGTCGAGCGGGACGGCATGGCCGCGGGCCAGCAGGAGCCGGGCCAGCAGGGCACGCACTCGCGCGCCGCCGACGGCGACCTCGCTCCCGCCGTCGTGGACCGCCAGCGGGCCCAGGATGCGCAGCTCCACTCCATCGACGGTACCCCGGTGTCTGAGCCGTAGCCCTGCGGGCGGGCGAGTGAGTGACCTACTCGTCCCGGTGGTTGACGATGTTGAGGACGTTGCCGTCGGGGGCACGCACGAAGAACCGGCGCACGCCCCACGGCTCTTCGGTGAGCGGGTGCACGATCTCGTAGCCGCGACGTTGCGCCTCGGCGTAGGCCTCGTCGACGTCGTCGCCGACGTGCACCGACACGACCGAGTCGTGCGGCGCGGTGGCGTCTCCCGTCACGACCTGAATGTGCGCGCGACCGTCCGGAGTCTGGTAGTGGGCGACCCATCCGAGGTTGAAGGCTTCGACGTCGAGACCGAGGTAGTCGCGGTAGAAGGCCTGGGCCGAGCCGATGTCGTCGACGGCCAGGTTGGCAACGATTCCGGTGACTCGCATGGTCGCTCCTCACGTGTCGCTCACCGCCTCGCGGCGCCAGTCTTACCCCGCTGGTGCGTCCGACGTCGTTGTCGGCGCCCGGGTGTGGCGCAGCGATCTGCGTGCCGCTCCCGCCTGAATTCCGTACCACTACTGAGTACGCGCCGTGCTGGTCCGGCTCCTGTGCCACGTGTCGCCGCGAAGGCTGCACCTCCCACCGCAGAAAGGATCATCGAATGCGCGATTGCCGGCGCGGCCCTCGCCGCCGGCGAGAAGTTCAACTTGACCATGGTGGCCCAGGCCGACGCGATCAAGTTCGGAGCGAAGGTACGGCTCTCCCCCTACAACGGCTTCGGTCAGCAACGCTTCGCGATCACGTACATCACGTCATCGGTCTGATCGCTGAACTGAACGAAGAGAGGGTCCTCGGCGCACCAGGAACGGCTCGGATCCCGTTCCTGGTGCGTCGGGGACAACCCGGCGTTCGAGCGGGCCAGGCCCGGGTCGTATCTTGCAGGGCGAAGGAGTGGTGCTGATGCATGTCGAACCCCTCGATGCGACCTTCGGGGCGACGGTCACGGACATCGATCTGAAGGCACTGGACGCGGCGACCTGGAAGGAACTGCACACCGCGTGGCTGGAGCACGCCCTGCTGATCCTTCCCGACCAGTTCCTCGACCGTGACGTGCAGAACACCTTCGCTCGCCGCTTCGGCACGCTGGAGTTCGAGGCGGCCGCGCTCTCCAACATCGATCGCGACGGCCGTCTCCGTGCCGACCCGGATGACGACGTCGTGAAGGTGCTCCGCGGCAACGAGGGCTGGCACCACGACAGCACGTACATGCCGATCCAGGCCAAGGGGGCCGTCTTCTCGGCGGAGATCGTCCCGCCGGGTGGGGCTCCGACCGGTTTCGCCGACATGCGCGCCGCGTATGACGCCCTGGACGAAGGAACCCGCGAGCTGATCGCTGACAAGGTCGCGTACCACTCCCTGTACTACAGCCAGGGTCGGGCCGGCTACCTCCCGTCGAAGCGGAACGAGTCCGGCGGCTACGACCAGTACGGCTTCCACGACCTGGAGCCGTCGCTGCGCCCGCTGGTCAAGGTCCACCCGGACACCGGACGACCGAACCTGCTCATCGGTCGCCACGCCTACGGCATCAGCGGGATGGACCCGGACGAGTCCGAGTCCTTCCTCGACCAGCTCAACGAGTGGGCGTGCCAGGCATCTCGCGTCTACTACCACCACTGGAGCGTCGGCGACGTCGTCGTGTGGGACAACCGCCGCCTGATGCACCGGGCGACCCCGTTCGACATGACCCAGCCCCGCCGGATGTGGCACACCCGCATCGCCGGCGAGCCCGAGTCCGAGCTCGCCCTCAACCACGTCTGACCGCCTTCGCCTCCGCATGCTGCGATCTGGGCGCGATCGTTCTCATTGCGGTTCTGGGCGCAGATGTTCTCGGCAGTCGCGAAGAATCGCGCCCAGAAAGCCTGCGAACGCGATCCGCTGACGGGAACCGTCGCGGAGAACTCCAGCGTCGAACCGACAGGGCCGTACTGTCAGGTGACGAGGGGGGCGAACGATCCATGAGCGGATGGCGTGGCCACAGGACGACGGCGACGGTGGCGCGACTGACGATCGCGGTCGGGCTGCTGGCTGGGTGCACGGCCGGCGACGAGAACGCCGCGCCGACCACGTCGGATCGCGGGCCGACCACGTCCACGACCACGACCACGACCACCGCTGCCACCTCGACGGTCACGGCCGAGCCCGGGGGCGAGCCGGTCCAATCCGAAGACGGGGCCTTCGGCTTCGATGGGATCGAGCTGCGCGAGGGTGATCGCTCCACGCCCGCCGCCGCCACCCCCGCGGTCCTCCAGGGGACGCCGCTCGACCCCGACGCCATCGCCGCGATCGTCGACCGGCTCCCCCCGCTCGCCGCCGACGCCGCCGAGGCCACCGAGTTCAACTGGCCGACCGAGACGATCACCCGCCCGCAGGGCGAGCGGACAGACGTCCCGTTCCCGGCCGCCGACGACGTCGATGAGCCGCCGGCGACCCCGGAGGCGCTCGAGGTGCTGCGCGTCCAGCCGACGGGTGACGTCGGGCTGGCGCCGTTCCTGTCGATCACGTTCAACCAGGCGATGGTCCCGGTCGGCACGGTCGAGCAGCTGGCCGCGGCCGACGTGCCGGTGTCCATCACGCCGGCCGTCGAGGGACGCTGGCAGTGGATCGGCACGTCCACCCTGCGCTTCGACGCCGCCGACCGGGATCGGCTCCCGATGGCGACCGACTACACGATCACCGTGCCGGCCGGCACCCGGTCCGTGAGCGGGGCGGAGCTCGCCCAGGCGGTCGACGTGGCGTTCTCCACGCCACCGGCCGAGTTGCAGGGCCTGACCGGCCGCGGCCGCAAGGACCTGCCGCTGCAGCCGGTGTTCGTCGCCACCTTCGACCAGGACGTCGACGCCGAGGCCGTGCTGGCGCGGGTCAGCGTCAACGCCGACGGCGAAGTCCGCGCCGTGCGGCTGGCCACCGACGACGAGATCGCTGCCGACGAGCCCGCCCAGGCCGCCGTCGCCGACGCCGTGGAGGGTCGCTTCGTGGCGTTCACCCCGGTCGAACCGTTCGCCCCCGCCCAGGCGATCGACGTGACGTTCGCCGCCGGCATCCCGTCCGAGGAGGGGCCGGCCGTGTCGGCCAGGGAACGCCGGTTCTCGATGCGGACGTACGCCCCGCTCCGCGTCACGCGCGTGCGGTGCTGGCAGTCACCGTGCCGACCCGGCGACGGCGTGGAGATCATCTTCAACAACGAGCTGGATCCCGGCGCGTTCGACCCGTCGGCGATCGGCATCGAGCCGGCGGTCGGCGGCCGCACGATCAGCCAGTACGAGAACGTCGTCACCGTCCAGGGCGCGTGGCTGCCGAACAGCACGTACCGGCTGATCATCCCGGCGGGCATCGCCGATGTGTACGGCCAGGTGCTCGGCGGGCGGGACCGTCGGGAGATCGAGATCGGTCCGGCCCTGCCGCTGATCCGGCCCTTCGAGGACGTCGTCGTCACCGTCGACCCGTCCGCCGAGCCCGCCGTCCCCGTCGTCACCGTCGGCCACGAGGAGCTGCGTGTCACCGTGTGGGCAGCCGATTCGGCCGACTGGGCGGACACCGTGTCGACGCTGTACCCCATGACCTGGGGTGAAGATGTCGGCCGCGAGCCGGACTGGCCGGTGTTGCGCGAGGAGACGATCGAGGTCGCCGGCGACCCCGACGCCCCTGTCGAGACCTCGGTCGACCTCGCTGACCTGATGCCCGACGGTCACGGACAGGTGATCGTGCGCATCGAGTCGGTCCGCGAGTTCGACGAGAACGACGATGACTTCTGGAACAACCTGCCCGCCGTCGCCTGGGTGCAGGGGACCGACCTCGGGGTCGACGTCGTCGCCGACGCCGCGAGTCAACACGTGTGGGTGACCGACCTGGCGACCGGCACGCCGGTCGAGGCCGTCACCGTCGGCGACACGACCACCGGCGACACGGCCACGACCGACGCCAACGGCCTTGCCGTGCTCGACCTTCCCAGCGGGTCCAACGACAACGGGTATGCGGTGACGGCGACACGCGACAGCGACGTCGCCCTGGTGCCCGCCTACCGCGTCGCCGAACCGGAGACCCGGCGCGCCCTGTGGCACGTCGTCGACGACCGCGGCACGTACCGGCCCGGCGAGACGGTCCGGATCAAGGGCTGGGTCCGCGGGCTCTCGGCCGACCGCCAGCTCCAGGCGTGGGACCGGGACGACGTCGGCTACGTCGCCTACGACGCCTACGGCGTCGAGGTGGCCCGAGGCACGACCGAGATCGGCCCCGCTGGAAGCTTCACGCTGGAGTTCGACCTCCCGGCCGGCGCCAGCACCGGGCCCGGCTGGATCGGTCTCGACGAGAACCAGCCGTGGGGAACGATGCACGAGCTGATCATCGCCGAGTACCGCCGCCCGGACTTCGAGGTCACGACGTCGGCCGCGTCCGGTCCTCACCGGCGGGGCGATCCGATCGCTGCGACGGCGCAGGCCGACTACTACACCGGTGGCCCACTCGGCGACGCCTCCGTGACCTGGCAGGTCACGACGAGCGAGGCGACCTACGCCCCGCCGGGCTGGGACCAGTTCGACTTCGGCCGCTGGTTGCCGTGGTGGTTCGGTGACGTGTACGTCGACGACCTCGCGCTGTACGAGTCGGAGCCGTGCTGCACTCCGGACGAGGGGAAGGTGGAGACGTTCACGGGCCGCACCGACGCGACCGGCGCCCACCATGTCGACCTACGCGTCGGCGACCTCGACGCCGACCTCGACGGGCTGCCGGTCACGGTGCGCGCCAACGCCGCCGTGCAGGACGTGAACCGCCAGGTGATCGCCGGCACGACCGACCTGCTCGTCCACCCCGCCGACCTCTACGTCGGTCTCGGCGGCACCGAGACGTTCGTCCGTCAGGGCGAGGACCTCACGATCGACGTGATCGTTGCCGACATCGACGGCGCCGCCGTCGCCGGACGCAACGTCGAGGTCGTCGCCGGGCGCACGAACGAGCACTTCGTCGACGGGGAGTGGACCGACGAGCTGCTCGACACGACGACCTGCACCGTGACCTCGGCGACCGACCCGGTGCCCTGCACCCTGACGCCACCGACGGGCGGCACCTACCAGGTCACCGCCACCGTCACCGACGACGCCGGACGGGTCAGCCGAAGCGAGACGACCCGCTGGGTGAGCGGCGCCGACGAGGTCCCCAGCCGCACCGTCCGGAGCGAGACACTCACCCTCGTCCCGGACGCCGAGGAGTACCGGCCCGGCCAGACGGCGCAACTGCTCGTGCAGGCCCCGTTCGCGACCGGGACCGGGCTTCTCGTCACCGACCGCGGACCGGTGACGTCGACGGCGACGTTCGACGTCGCCGACGGCTCGGCGATCGTCCCCGTCGAGATCGGCGAGGACGACGTCCCGAACATCAACGTTTCGATCGAGGTCGCCGGTTCGACGCCGCGGACCGCCGACGACGGCAGCGTCGTCGACGGGGCGCCGCACCGGCCGGCCTTCGCCACCGGCACGGTGACGCTGCCCGTGTCGACGGCGTCCCGGACGCTCGACGTCACCGTGACCCCGGCCGACGCGCAGCTGACGCCGGGGGACGAAACGACGCTCGATGTGCAGGTCGACGCCGCCGACGGCACGCCGGTGGCCGGGGCCGACCTGCTCGTCATGGTCGTCGACGAGGCAGTCCTCGCCCTCAGCGGGTACGAGCTTGCCGATCCGGCGTCGTCGTTCTACGCCGCCCTTCCGACCGAGGTCGAAGCGATGTACGGACGCGACGGCATCGTGCTCGTCGACCCCGCGGCCCTGTTCGGCGGCCCTACCGGCGAAGGCGACGACGGCGCGACGGCGACGACGGCGGCAGCGAGTGAGCAGGAAGCGGGCGCATCGAGAACCCTCTCCGACGTCGGCTACGCGCCTTCGCCGGCTGATGCCGACCGGGCGGGGGGTGCGGTCGCCCCGGACGTGGCGGTGCGCAGCAACTTCGATGCCGTCGCGCTCTTCGCCCCGGACGTCACGACCGGCACCGCGGGCGATGCCACGGTCGATCTCCAACTCCCCGACAACCTCACCCGCTACCGCGTGATGGTCGTCGCCGCCTCCGGTACCCAGCACTTCGGCACCGGCGAGGCCAATGTGACCGCCGAGCTGCCGCTGATGGTCCGACCGGCCGCACCGCGCTTCTTGAACTTCGGTGACCGCGCCGAGCTGCCGGTCGTCGTCGAGAACAACCGCGACCGGCCCGTCGACGCCGATGTCGTCGTGGAGCTCGCCAACCTCGGCGCCGACGTCCCCGCCGGCGTCCGGGTCACCGTCCCCGCCAACGACCGGGTCGAGGTGCGCTTCCCGATCGCCGCCGAGGAGGTGGGCCGGGGAGCGCTGCGGGTCACCGCGGTCAGCGGCAATCGGGCCGACTCGGCCACGGTGTCACTGCCCGTCTACACCCCGTCGACGTCGGAGACGTTCGCCACGTACGGCGAGCTGGACGGCGGAGCGATCGTTCAACCGGTGCTCGCGCCGACCGACGTCATCCCACAGTTCGGCGGGCTCGAGGTGTCGACGTCGTCGACCACCCTCCAGACGCTCACGGACGCCGTGCTCTACCTGACCGACTACCGCTACTCGTCGTCCGACGGCCTCGCCTCGCAGCTGCTCGCGATCTCGTCGCTGCGCGACGTGCTCGACGCGTTCGACGCGCCCGATATGCCGAGCGCCGGCGAGATCGACGCCGCGATGAACGATTACATCAGTGAGCTGACCGCGATGCAGAACGACGACGGCGGTTTCCCCTACTGGCTGCGCGGCCACTCGAGCGAGGCGTTCAACACGATCCACGCCACGCACGCGCTGATCGTCGCCCGCGACGAGGGCTACGCGGTGCCGGCCGACGCGATCAACCGTGGCGTCGACGCCTTGGGCCGGATCGAGGAGTTCTTCGACCCCGGGTTCGACGAGCCGACGAAGTGGACGCTGCGGGCCTATGCCCTTCACGTCCGCGCGCTGGCCGGACAGGCCGACCCGCTCGGGGCACAGGCGCTGTACGACGAAGCCGGCGACGAATTGCCGCTGGACGCGCTCGCCTGGCTGTGGCCGGTGCTCGACAACACCGACACCGACGCCGCGATCGAGCAGCGCCTCGACGGCGCAGCCGTCGACACGGCCGGTGCGGTCACGTTCACGACCGGCATCACCGACGACGGCGCGGCGGTCACGCTCGCCTCGGACCGGCGCACCGACGGGCTGATCCTGGACGCGCTGCTCGCCGTGCGGCCCGACAGCGACCTGATCGCCAAAGTGGTGCGTGGGTTGCAGGCTGGTCAGGGCGCCGACGGCCGGTGGGACAACGTCCAGGAGAACGCGTTCATCCTCCTCGCCCTGCGCCACTACTTCGACGCCTTCGAGGGAACGGACCCGGACTTCGTCGCTCGGGTCTGGGTCGGCGGACGTTACGCCGGAGGCCAGGAGTTCGCCGGCCGGTCCACGACGACGAACGTGATCTCGATCCCGACGGCAGACGTCATCGCCGCGAGCGACTCGGCCGTCACGGTGAGCCACGAGGGGGCCGGACGGCTGTACTACCGCATCGGGCTGCGCACGGCCCCGGCGTCGCTCGACCTTGCCGCGCTCGACCGTGGGTTCGTCGTCGCCCGCACGTACGAGGCCGTCGACGATCCGGCCGACGTCACGCGCGACGCCGACGGCACGTGGCGCATCCGTGCCGGCGCCCGGGTCCGGGTGCGCCTGACGATGGTCGCCGAGAGCCAGCGCACGCACGTCGCCCTCGTCGACCCGGTGCCGGCCGGCCTGGAGATCGTCAATCCGACGTTGGCGACGTCGCAGGAGGCACCGCCCGCGGACGACGAAGCTTCCGACGGCGGCGACGAGACGTGGTGGTGGGGCCCGTGGTTCGACCACCAGAACGTGCGCGACGACCGTGCCGAGGCGTTTGCCGGCTACCTCGGTGCCGGTGTCTACGACTACTCGTACATCGCTCAGGCGACGACACCCGGCGAGTTCGTCGTGCCGCCGACGCGAGCCGAGGAGATCTACGCCCCCGAGACGTTCGGACGGGCCGCGACCGACCGAGTCGTCGTCGGCTGAGTCACGGACGCGATCGGGGCCGCCTCGTGCGGTCCTGTGTGACCGTGGACACACACCGGGCGTGTCGGCGGCGACAGCGACGCGGCCGCGCTCGGTTCACACTCGCCGATGTCATCCCGATCCCAGCTGACGGAGGCCCCGGTGACGTTTCTCTTCTCTGACCGACGGGCGGCCCGCAGGCGCCGCCGAGTTCACGTGTTCAGCACGATCCTGGTCGCGGCGATCACGTTCACCGGCGTGAGCGCATCGAGCGCGTCGGCGAGCGCCCCCGAGTCGGCGCCGCGGAGCAGCGTGATGCTCCCCGAATGGGACGACGTCACGGAGCAGAAGAATCCGCCGTGGGGTCTGGACCGGATCGACCAGCGCAAGGGACTCAACTCCACGTTCGCGCCCGAGTACGACGGCAGCGGCGTCGACGTCTACATCATCGACACGGGGATCCGCCGGACCCACGGTGAGTTCACGGATCGCGTGAAGCAAGGGGGCTCCTGGGACTTCGGTGACGGCACGGGAACCAGCGACTGCAACGGGCGGGGTACCGCCCTCGCGGGGACCACGACGCTCGGAGATGGCGTGTCGACGAGCCGGTCCCACCTCGTGACGCGCCTCACGAACGGCACTCGGTACTGGTTCCGTGTGGCGGCGAAGAACGCCGTCGGACAGGGACCGTGGAGCGTCGTCGTCCCGGCGACCCCTCGGGATCGCTGACCTGCAGCGGCGCCGGGCTCGGCGCCGCTGCGAAACTGGTCCGATGTCCGCGACGACTGTCGGAGTGGACCGGCAACCCAGGCTGCCCGCGGCACCGGCGGATTGGGAGCTCGTCACCACGGAGGGCCCCGGTCCGTTCGTCACCCGGGCGACGTATCGACGACCCGACGGCATCGAGGTCGAGTGGACGTCACGCCGCCACCGCAAGGACCTTGGCCTGCGCGTGCTGACGGCACCGTCGAGTGTCCCGGCACCGGCAGTCGCACCCGTCAGCGTTCCCCGTCGGACGTGGTGGATCTCGGGCCTGTTCGCCGTCGGATCGCTCTGCTTCGCGGTCGGCGCGCTGCCCGTCTATCTCGACGCCGTGTCCGCGCGGGTCGACGGACTGACGTTCTTCATCGGCTCGATCCTCTTCACGGCCGCGGCCTACCTGAGCTTCCTGGAGGCGGCCAACAGCCCGGCGAGCATCGAGGCAGAGCCGGTGCACCGCCGCCGCTTCCGGCTGGCCGGATGGCGGCCACGGTCGATCGACTGGTGGGCCACGGCGATCCAGCTCGTCGGCACCGTCTACTTCAACGTGATGACGCTGCTCGCGCTGAACGAGAACTGGTCGGTCAGTCAGGACAACCGGCTGGTGTGGCGACCCGATGTCATCGGCTCGCTCTGCTTCCTCGTTGCCAGCTACCTCGCCTGGGCGGAGGTGTGCCACAGCGTCGGGCGCCTCAAGTTCCGTGAGCTGTCCTGGTGGGTCGTCGTGTTGAACCTGCTCGGATCGGTCTTCTTCGGCATCTCGGCCATCGGCGCCTACGCCAACCCGGAGACGGGCCAGGTGACGAGCCTGCGCCTGGACAACGGCGGCACGTTCCTCGGCGCCGTGTGCTTCCTCATCGCCGCGGTGATGCTGATCCCCGAGGCTCGTGCCGGACCGGTGCCTGCGCCTCGGAGCGCCGGCGACGGGGCCTGACACGACTGTTGTGTGTTCCGCGTTACACACCGAGTGTGTCGGCGCGCACAGAACGAGCGGCACGGTGAGCGCACACTTGCTCCGTCGCGGTCGATCTGGCCGTGCGACTCACCCAGGAGGGACTGCGATGCTCGAGACCAGCGCAACGTGGGCAGTCATGACCGGCCGCTGCGAGCCCCAGTCCCCCCTGACGCTGGGGTGGCACTACGACGGCGACCAGTTGACCTGCCGGTGGACCACCGCGGCGGCCGAGGAGGCGCCCACGACAGTCGAACTGCGACCGGTGGCCTGAGCGCCGGCGCGGCATCGGCGTCGCGCCGTGTGATCAGCGCTCCGGCTCGCACGCTTTGGTCACCGAATTGGTTGGCCCGGTAACCAATTCGGTGACCAAGGCGGGTGGGCCGTTTCATCCACCGTGGGGGATGACCGGCAGCCGTCGGCTCGGGCTTGTTAGGACCGATGACGGCTCGCGCATCTGCATCCGCGGCCGGCGAGACCTCGACGAGTCCGGCGCGGGCCGGACTGGTCCTGATCTCGCTGGTCCTGGTCGCGGCGGTGGCCAACCTGAACCTCGCCGTCGCCAACGTGGCCCTCCCCGACATCGGGCAGTCCTTCGACTCGTCGCAGACGGCGCTCAACCTGGTGGCGGTGAGCTACTCGCTGGGGTTGGCGGCCTCGGTCCTCTACCTGGGCGCCCTCGGTGACCGGTACGGCCGCAAGCTGATGCTCGTCCTGGGCATCGTCTTGTCCGTCCCGGCCTGCCTGGTCGCGGCGTGGGCGCCGTCGATCGAGGTGCTCATCGGGGCCCGCCTCGTCGGTGGGCTGTCGGCGGGCATGGCCTTCCCGACGACGTTGGCGTTGATCACCGCCCTGTGGTCGGGACGGGCGCGCACCAAGTCGATCGCCCTGTGGTCCGGGATCGGTGGGGCGATCGCCTCCCTCGGCCCGCTGATCGCCGGTGGCCTGCTCGTCCACTTCTGGTGGGGCTCGGTCTTTCTCGTCACCCTCCCGCTCGCGGTGGTCGCCCTGCTCATGGCGGTGGCGTTCGTGCCCAGTCACGTCAACGAGACCACCGACCCCGTCGACAACCTGGGCGGCGTGCTCTCGGTCGTGCTCATCGCCGGGCTCGTGCTCGCGATCAACTTCGCTCCGGTCCCCGGCAAGGGCGCCACCGTGGCCGCGATGGCGGTCATCGCTGTCGCTGCCGGGATCGCGTTCCTCATCCGTCAGCGGCGCGCCCGCGTCCCTCTGTACGACCTCAAGGTGGCGGGACGCCGGATCTTCTGGGTGGCCGCCTGCGCAGGGATCATCGTGTTCGGCACGTTGATGGGCGCGATGTTCATCGGGCAGCAGTTCCTCCAGAACGTGCTCGGGTACTCGACGTTCGAGGCCGGAGCGGCGATCCTGCCGGCCGCGGTCTTCATGGTGCTGATCGCCCCGCGCTCGGCCAAGCTCGTCGAGGCGCGCGGCGCCCAGGTCACGCTGCTCGTCGGCTACGCCTGCTGCCTGGCGGGGTTCGTCGTCATGCTCGTGCTGTGGGAGGAGGGCACGACCTACTGGCAGGTCGCGCTCGGCTACGCCCTGGTGGGCGCCGGGGTCGGGTTCGCCGGCACGCCGGCGTCCCACTCGCTCACCGGCTCAGTGCCGGTCACCCGGGCCGGCATGGCCTCCGGCACGGCGGATCTTCAGCGCGACCTCGGCGGAGCGATCATGCAGTCGATCCTCGGCGCCCTGCTCACCGCGGGGTACGCCTCCGCGATCGCGGCGGCGATCGCGGCCGCCCCCAACCAGGCCGAGATCACCGACAACGTGCAAGCGGAGTTGCAGAAGTCGTTCGCCAGCGCCGCCGACACCGCGGAGCAGTACCCGCAGTACGCCAACGAGATCATCGCGGCCGCCACGTCGTCGTTCCTCGACGGCGCCGACTGGGCCTACTTCGCCGGCATCGTCGCGATCGTGCTGGGGGCAGTGCTGGTCTTCTTCTGCTATCCGCGTCGGGACGAGGCCGAGCGGCTCCTCGCCGAGTATCACGCCGAGGACAGCGCGACCGGCGCGGGCGCGACCCAGGCCGCGTAGGCAGGAGCCCTACGGCCATCCGGCACGAGGCGCCGGTGCGCGGACGGTGAGCACCTGACCGGTTCGAGCCGCCAGCGCGTCGTCCACGTTCTCGACGCCGCGCCACTCGGCGGCCAGGATGAACAGCGTCCGCCCGTCCGGACCGCCGAGCATGCACGCGAACGGGCTCCGGTCCAGCTCGATCGCCTCCAACACCTCCCCGCCCTCGGCGACACGTAGGCATCGCGTCATGGCTGCGCACCAGACGGCGCCGTCGGCGTCGAGGCAGATGCCATCCGGATAGCCGTCGAGCTCGGCCCACACGCGGCGGTTCGAGAGTCCGCCGTCGGCGGCGATGTCGAAGGCCGTGAGCCGGCGAGCGAACGACTCGGCGACGATCAGCGTCGAGTTGTCCGGTGTCACGACCATGCCGTTCGGAAAAGCGAGGGAGTCGGCGACTCGGCGGGCCGCGCCGTCCGGCGTGACCACGGCGACGATTCCCGGCGGATCCCCTTCGGCGGGCTCGAAGTCGCAGCCGCCGTTGACGTAGACGTTTCCGCGCCCGTCCACGACGATCTCGTTCCAGTCGCCCGACAACCCGCGGAGATCGGCGTGCTCGACCGTCGACCCGTCGGGTTGCTGTCGTATCAGCCGTTCGCCGGTCAGCAACAGCTGCCCGTCGGGCAGCCACCCGATCGACCAGCCGAGGCCGGGAGGGCCCTCGCCGACGACTTCGCTGACGCCGTCCGGATCGACGGCCACGATCTCACCGGCGCCCCAGTGGGCGAACCACAGTCGCCCGTCGTGCCAGCGGGGCGACTCCACGTAGGCGAGCCCGCGCAACAGGACGCGCGGCGCGACATTGGACATGTCTCGCGTCGACATCGCGTCACTTCGCTTCGAGGAGCGTCTTGAGCGCGTTCAGCCGCGCCCGCCACGCTGACTTCGCCAGTTCCGCCTCGTCCGGATCCGGGAGTCGTTCGTGGGCCACCGCCACGGACGTCTTCGCCGGGCCCTTCTCGTCGAACGTCACCAGCACCCGCGTCGAGCGGTCCCCCCAGTCGAAGCGCGCCGTGCGGGCCGGTTGCGACGTGCGCAACGACATCGTCCCGTCGGTCAGCCACCGCCGGCGCGAGCGTGCCTTCACGAAGGCGTCGAATGCGACGTCGGCGGGGACGCCGATCGTCCTCGAGGCGTAGATCGTGAACCCGTCGGCCTGCTGGTGCTTGAGCCGCATCCCGCGGGCGCGCTCGTACCACACGGTGATCGACTGGGCCCACCAGCCCGGGACGTTGTGCCGCTCCATCAAGAAGGCCGCCGTCTCGCGGTGCTTCCGTTCCCGGGCACCTTCTCGATCCAGGATCGAGAACCACGCCTCCCAGGACTTCCCGGTCGCCTCCTCGACCTTCGCGGCCGACGGGCGGTCGGCGGTCGACGCCAGCCTTCCCGTCGCCTCGTGCACCCGATCGCGCTTGTGGGCGACCTGACTGCGGGCGGCGGAATAGCTCTCGCCGGTCTTGGTCATGCGCTCGCGAACGCGGCGCTTGAATGTCCTCGCCTTGGTCATCGCACTCTCCTTCGTGACGCCGCGGCCGAGAGACTCACGCTCCCTCGGGCGCGACCCGAAGGGTTGCTACCGATGTCCCGAGGGCTGGGCCCCCTTTGCCTCGCTGATGCCGGCGGCGTGAGCGCCGGAGCCGAGGTTCGGCGTGGGACACGCCGAGAAGAAGTTACCTCAGCTCCGCGCCCGGGCCGAGCACGTTGGCACGGCGCCCGTGCTGTTACGAGGCGGTGCTCTCGTCGGCAGTGTCGAACGTCACGTCGGCCGTGTCGACGACCCCGGCGGTGCGCCCCGGCGCCGCCTGCCACGACCAGTACAGGTTGGTGTGCGAGATCACCTTGTCGGGTGGCGGTGCGCCCCAGGCCGACAGGTCCTCCGTGGTATGCGCATCGCCGACGAGGACGGCGTCGTAGCCGCGGACGAACGCGCCGTGCAGCGTCGACCGGATGCACGCGTCGGTCTGGGCGCCCGTGACGACGACCCGGCCGACGCCGAGCGCGGCGAGCTGCGACTCGAGGTCGGTGTCCTCGAACGAGTCGAAGTACCGCTTGTGGACCAACGGCTCGGACTCCTCGGGCTCGAGCTCGTCGACGAACTGCCACTGGTCGCTGCCTCGAGGCAGCTCGTCGTCGGAGGAGTGCTGGACCCAGATCACGGGGACGTCCTCGGCCCTGGCTTTGCCGATGAGCGTGTTGATGCTGCCGATCACGGCGTCGCGCTCGTGGGCACCACCGAGAACGCCCTTTTGCGCGTCGATCACCAGGAGGGCGGTGTTGGGACGGTTCGTCAGCGTGGTCATGCGGGCCTCCTCGCCTCGGGCCATCCACCCTAACGACCGCCTGTCACACCGGTTCGGGGCGCCGCCCACGGATCTGTGTCACCGATCCCGCCGCATGCGGCGACATCGGTGACACAAACCCGAGAAGTTGGGGAATCAGCCCGATCGGAGGTCGAGGCGGAGGATGATCTCGCCGTTGGGATCCAGCGCTCCGGTGGGCTCGAAGCCGACCCGGGCGTAGAACGGCCCGGGATGCCCTTCGCCTCCGGCCACGTGACTCGTGAGCAGCTCCTCACCGCCCTCCGCCCGCACCAGATCGGCAACCAGCTGCACGACCTCCCGCCCGTAGCCGCGACCCTGCTGGCGTTCATCGATCAGCAGCTTCCACAGGAACCAGGGACCGATGATGTCCGGCGGCTGCGGCACGCAGTCCCAGCTCAGCATCACGAATCCGACCGGCTCGTCCCCGGCGTAGACGGCGCGGTACCACGGGCTCGCCTGCGGATACTCGGCAGCCTCCTCGAGGGAATCGGCGACCGAGCCGATGAACGCTTCCTGGTGCGGTGCGATGCGGAGTGCGAGCACCTGCTCGCGGTTGGCGTCGGTGAGCTCGCGAAGCGTGACCTCGCTCACGACGTCGTCGGCGCGTCGAAGGCCGTCCGAACGGCGGCGCCGCCGACGCGGACGCGGTCCCAGAACCCGTAGGTCCCCTGCTCGCGCAGCTCGGCGGCCGCGTCGACCACCGCTCCCAGGGCGACGTAGGCGAACGCGCCGCCGACCGAGATCCGAGCCACGCCGGCCGCGGCGAGCTCGGAGACCGGCGGTCCGCCGGGCAGCGCGAGCACGTTCACTGGCCGGTCGACGGCGCTCACGACGGCACGGATGTCGTCGTGCCCGACCAGTCCGGGCGCGTAGAGCACGTCGGCGCCCGCCTCCTGGAAGGCCTGCAGTCGTGCGATCGTGTCGGCCAGGTCCTGGCGGCCGTGCAGGTAGTTCTCCGCGCGCGCGGTCAGAACGAGATGGACCGGTCCGGAGTGGGCGGCGTCGACCGCGGCGGCGACCCGGTCC
Organism: uncultured Acidimicrobiia bacterium; assembly: GCA_963827075.1. Lineage (GTDB taxonomy): Bacteria > Actinomycetota > Acidimicrobiia > Acidimicrobiales > Ilumatobacteraceae > JALZMG01. The sequence continues at coordinate 71,738 of CAWGZN010000010.1, forward strand.
ACGGCTTGCGCATGGTCGTAGATCGGCGCGTCACGGTTCCGCGTGAAGTCCTCGATCGAGCATCCCGCGAGCCCGGTGTCGACGGCGAGCCTCACCGTTTCGGCGACGTCGGCCGGTGCGGCGGCGAAGCCATCCTCGAGATCGGCGGAGACCGGCACGTCGGTCGCGGCGACGATGGCCGCGGAGTGAGCCAGTGCCTCGTCACGGGTCACGGAGCCGTCGAGCCGGCCGAGCGTCGCGGCGAAGCCGCTGCTGGTGGTCGCCAGCGCCTCGAACCCGACTGACGCCAGCAGCTTGGCCGAGCCGGCGTCCCACGCGTTCGCCAGCAGTAGCGGCTCACCGGGGCGGTGGTCGGCGAGGAACCGCTCGGCCTTTTCCGTCTGGGTGCTCACCGCACCGACCGTAGTCGCCGCCCGCCCTCGTGTTAGCTGGCGCGACGGCCTCTCGCGCGGCGTGAAGCGGCGATGCCGGCGACCTTGTTCGGCGCCGTCTCGTCGGGCAGATGGGTCAGGTCCTCCACACGGCGCACGCCCGGCTCGACGGCCAGGGCGCTCGTCACCACCTCGGCGTCCGCCGCCCGCTCGACCTGCCCACGCACACGGACCACCCCGCCGACGACCTCGGTGGTGAGGTGATCGGTGGGAGCATCCAGCCGTCCGAGCACGCCGCGTAGATGGTCGGCGAGGGCGTGGTCATCGACGGGATGGAAGCGACCGCCACCGAGCGACCGCACCACGCGCCCCTTCGCCCGATGCAGGTCGGAACGAGCGCGCCGGCCCGCGGAGCGAGCCACCCGCCGGCCCCTCGCCATCAACTGGTCGCGGGCTCGCACCCGCCGAGCCCGGCCCCGATCGGGGTCGAGGTAGTACACGGCCGTCGCGCCGATGACGGCTCCTTTGGCGAACTTCAGTCTCGATCGCATGGTTGCCACCCCTTCAGAGTTCGGAGCTCTCGTCCTCGCCAGACGGCGCTGATGAGGGGAGCTCCAGGACGAGATGCTTCCCTTCACTCGTGGACAGGCACAGCCACCGCGTCCCGTCCGTCAGCCCGGCGACGATCGTCACGACGTCAGCCCGCGCGGCCCAACCGGCAAGGAGATGGTCGCCGGTTCGGTCGGCGGGGTCACCGCGGATGATGTGCATCGTGAACGGGGCGAAGCGGGGGCAGGCGGGCGCGTCGACCGGGCACGCCTCCATCGCCACGAAGTCGAAGACGAACGCGCCGCCGGCGGCGTGGGCGTGGATCAGCTGACACGTCCACGGGGGAGTGTGCGGACCCCGACTGGCTGAGAGCAAGGTCGAAAGGGTCCACGGCTGACTCACATCCTCTCGGGTACCCCCGACCTCGCGACCCTCAGACGCGGGACAAACGGTTTGGGGCGACCACCGGTGCGGGTACCACTTACGGCGGAGAACACGGAGGTGTAGACGATGCTCAGGTTCAAACTCGGTGCCCTGATCGGATTTGGCATTGGTTGGGCCGTTGGCAGCGGCCGGGCGGCGGAGTTCTGGAACGAGATCGCCGGCTCCCGGGGTGGTGCCTCGCGGCCCCAGACTGGATCTCGCCCAACGGAGTCGGTGACGTCGGACATGACCGCCCGACGAGAGGCCGCTGTCGGTTCGTGAGCTGACGGCACCACTATCGACGATTCAAAGAATCAGAAAGCGGCCAGCTCCCTGGGCGTCGTTTCGCCCTCGCCGTACGGGGAAGGCTTTCGACAGACCCGGATGCGGGCGCAATTCCGAGGAGTGTCGTGGCCCACGATGTAAAGGCGGCGACCGCACATGCTCCGTCGGTGCCCGATCGACGCGATGACGATGATGTCATGGCGTCGTTCCGGGCGCTGCGAGCGGAGCCCAACCGAACGCTTCGCAACAGGCTCGTCGAGGAGCATCGCTGGCTGGCTGAGGTCTGCGCCCGCCGGCTATCGCGTCGAGGCGAGCCGCTGGACGATCTCGTGCAAGTCGCGATGCTGGGATTGGTGAAGGCCGTCGAGCGGTTCGATCCCGGTTTCGGCGTGCCGTTTCGCGCCTATGCATCGAAGACCGTACGCGGCGAGCTCCGCCGCCACTATCGCGACCACACCTGGGCGATGAAGGTGCCGCGACGCATGAAGGATCTCTCGGTGCGGGCGTCGGCCATCGTCGATCGGCTCACTCAGCAGCTCGGCCGGATCCCGACCGTGACCGACCTCGCCCTCGAGCTCAACATCAGTGAGGACGAGGTCGTCGAGGTGCTCGCGGCGTCCGCCGGATACCGCACCAGTTCACTGTCCGGCCACACCGGTCGCCAGGAGCGCGAGGAGCCCGTGGAGGTGGGCACCGAGGATGCCGAGCTGCTCGGTGCCGAGGTGCGGCCCGAGGTCGCGCGCATGCTCGCGTCCCTGCCGGCCCGCCAGCGCGCGGTCATCTACCTCCGCTTCTACCGCCAACTGACGCAGCAGGAGATCGGTGACCGCCTGGGGTTGAGCCAGGTGCACATCTCGCGCCTGCTGCGGGCCGCGCTCGAGACCCTGCGCACGCGCTTTCCGGAGCTCGAACTCGCCGCCTAGCCCGCCGGTGGCTGCGTCTCACGACGTCACCTCCCGCGGGTGCTAAGCCTCGCGGCCCCGCCGCGCTGCAACCGCGGGCGGCGTACGGTTGCGCCGTGCGATGCGACGGCGTCGTCCTCCACAGCGAGGACGGGCTCAGGCTCGCCGCCACGACCTGGCGGAGCGACCGCGAGCGGCATGCGGCCGTCGTTGTCGCCCACGGCCTGACGATCACCAAGGACCACCCGAGTGTCACCGCGGTGGCGTCGAGTCTCGCCGCGGAGGGGTTCGAGGTGGTCGCCTACGACGGACGCGGGCACGGCGACTCCGAGGGGCTGTGCACCCTCGGCACCGACGAGGTCCTCGACGTCGGCGCGGCGGTTGCGTACGCCAGGAGCTTCAGTCCCCGTGTCGTCGCGGTCGGGTCCTCAATGGGTGCGATCGCAGTGCTGCGCTACGGCGCAACGGACCCCGAACTCACCGGCGTTGTCGCGGTGAGTGCGCCGGCGCGGTGGCGGATCCACAGCGCCCGATCGTTGCTCGCCGCGGTGATGACCCGCACGGGTGTCGGACGCGACGTGGTGCGCCGGCGCAAGGGCGTCCGCCTGGCGCCTCGGTGGAGCGCGGTCGCCGCGCCCGAGGAGGTCGCCACTCGCATCGTGTGCCCCGTCGCAGTGGTGCACGGCTCGGGTGACCGATTTCTCCCGACCCGCGAGGCCACGCGCCTGTACGACCGCCTCGGCGGACCCCGCCGCCTCGACATCGTCGCCGGCATGGGTCACGGGTTCGGTCGGGCGGCGGTTCCGGCGATCGTCGACGCCGTGCGCTGGACGATCAGCGCCCGCGGCGAGCTCGGCGCCGGCGGGGCCGTGCTCAGCCACTGACCACGACTGGCTCGGAGCTCAGGGTTCGCCCGACTCGCTCTGCTGCCACCACCACGCCAACCCGACGAGGCCGGGTCCGGTGTGGGCGACCATGACCGAGCTGAACTCGAGCACGAGCTCGGTCGCCGGGACCACCGGAGTGAGCTCCTCTCGGACGCGCTTGAGCAGCCCGGCCGCGTCGGCCTCGGCGGCGGCGTGGAGCCCGACGACGTGCAACCGCGCGTTTGGCGCGACCGGAGCCCGGCTCCGCTTCCAGTGGCTCATGAGTCGGTTCAGCGCGGCCTCGCGGCTGGTAGCCGGACGGAGCCGCCGGGCTGCGCCGTGCCGGAACTCGAACAGCGGCTGCAGGCCCAGCATCCGGCCCGCCCAGCCCGCGATCCCAGGCACGCGCCCGCTGCGCACGAGGTAGTCCAAGCCGTCCACGACGGCGACGAGGCGCACCTCGCCGATCGCTCGACGCGCCGCCTCCTCCACCTGGTCGCGGTTGGCCCCCGTCGCTGCGGCTTCGGCGGCGGCAAGGACCACGAGCGCTTGCGCGCCGGCCGCCGTCTCGCTGTCGATCACCGTCACCGGGACGTCAGTGCTGTCAGCGGCCACCCGGGCCGCGTTCCAGGTGCCGCTGACGCGCGACGCGACCGTCACGATCACGACCTCGTCGGCCCCACTGCGGTCCACGGCGGCGAGGAACTCGCCCGGGCTCGGCGCCGCCGTCGTGATCCCGTCGGCCCACCGTTCGGCGATCTCGGCGAGCGAGACGTCGCCGTCCTTGCCCGCATCCGCGCCCACCATGAGATGGAGGGGGACGACGGTCAGGCCGCGCGACGTCGCCAGGTCCGGAGGGATCGAAGCGGCGCTGTCGGTGACGATGGCAACCGTCACGCGGCGAGCCTCCGCATCCCCGCCCGCCCACTGGGCCGCGCCGGGTCGCGGTCGAGGACGAGGCGGTGAACGATCGTCCGCACATCCCACGTGGCGGGCGTCCGGTTGCCCGCGATCCGTTTGACCAGCAATGGGACGAGGACCGCGGCCGCGAGCGTGGCTGCCCCGCGGCCGTGGACCCGTCGCGTCACCGGCACGAGCGCGAGGTACGAGACGAAGCACCCGAGGCCGGTCTGCCGGGTGAGCCGGCCGGCCACGAGGCCGCCGAGGACGACCCCGGCACCGACGGGAGCCCGCGCCGTGAGGGCCCCGAGTGCCGGGGAGATCCCGCGGCCACCGGCCCCGCGCAGGAAGACCGACCAGTTGTGCCCGGCCACGGCAGCCGCTGCGCTGGCCGCCGCGTCACCGACCCGTCCGCTTCCGGCGAGCAACGGTCCGACGGCGCCCTTGGCGACGTCCAGGCTGCCGGCGACGGCGAGCGGGGCGAACCCGGCGACCCGGTACAGCCCGGTCCCCGACACGGTGCCGTTCTCGACCGCCCGCAGGTCGACACCACGGCTCCGCGCGAAGACCTGGGACCACGGCACGGCCCCCACCAGGTACGAGACGGCGAGCAGCGACGTGCTGCGCCGCCCGCGATCCCCGACATCCACGGCCGGAGGCTACAGAATCGGTTACCCATGACCGCTGAGCCCGAGGACGCACCGACTGGCGGGCGCACGCGCTCGCGCCGCGTGTGGTGGGTCGTCGCCGCGATCGTTGTGGTCGTTGTCGCGGCGGGCGCGCTTGCCGCGTTCCTGCTCCTCCGTGAGTCGACGACCCCCGTCGACGTGGACGAGGCGGTGGGCGACTTCCGCAGCCAGACGCAGTCGACTCCACCGGCCGATCGGACGGAGACCACGGTGCCGGTCGCGACCACGGCAGCGTCGACGGTGCCGGCCGAGACCAGTCCGGCATCGACCACGACGACGCTGCCGCCGCCCGGGTCGGAGCTGCTGGACCCGGGCGTCTACGCGTATCGGACGACCGGTCGCGAGTCGATCGACGCACTCGGTGGACGGAGCCACCGGTATCCCGACGTGTCCACGATCACGGTGACCCACGAGGGCTGCGGCGCGCTCGTGAACTGGCGGCCGCTGCAAGAGCGATGGGACGCGACGACGCTGTGCCCGTCGGCGCGCGGACTCGAGCTGCGGGTGGACGCCAACCACCACGAGTTCTTCGGCATCACGGACGAGCGCGAGTTCGTCTGCGAACGCGGCGCTCTGCTCTATCCGGCGACGACGACTCCGGGTGTCACGTGGACGGCGCGCTGCAGCTCGGGCGATGTCGACGTCGTGCGGCGAGGCAGGATCCTCGGCACGAGCGAGGTCGACGTCGGGGGCACCACCGTCACCGTCCTCGAGTTCGAGGTGAACGACGAGATCTCGGGAGCCTCGGAAGGGACGACCGAGCGAACGATCCGGGTCGTCCCGGCCACCGGACTCGTCGTCGAGCAGGAACTGTTCACCGACGTGCGCAACGACAGCCCGATCGGGGATGTGCACTACACGGAGCGCTACTCGATCCGACTCACGTCGCTCGTTCCTCGCCGCTAGCCGTCTCGAGGCGCACGAACACCGACGCCGCGGCGACGAGGAGACCGGACGCGAAGAGGACGGCGCGGGCCGGTGGAAGTGAGCCGAGCACGGGCCAGTCGAGCCGGCCCAGGAAGTCACCGGCCAGCCCGGCGCCGAGCGCGGCGAGGGCGAGTCCGGCCCGGATGAGGACGTGGAACGCGGTGAACGCCAGGACCCGATCCCGCTCGCCCAGGTGCTCCTGCAGGATGCTCATCGCGGCGGCCAGGCCGGCGGCGGTCGCGGCCCCGAACAGCACCGCGCCGAGGAACGCCGCCCAGATGGTCGGAACCTGACTCATGGCCGCCACCACGACGCCCTGGGCCGCGATGCAGAACCGCACCGTCCCCACGTCCGGCCGGCCGGCCGCGTTGAGCGCGGCGACCCCGAATCCGGCGCCGACCCCGAACAGGGCGATCAGCACGGCGAACTCGAGCGTCGACGCGCCGAGCACGTCGTTGACGAAGACCACGCCGAGCGAGAACAGCGCGCCCAACCCCAGGGCGGTCACGAGGGCGGCCGGTCCGACGGACCGGACGATGGGCAGCCGGAGCGCGTCCCGGAAACGCGCGTCGGACTCGGGCTCGTCGCCGTCGTCGCGATCGACGAGACGGACACGTGCGATGAGCGCGTACGAGATCAGGAACGTGGCGGCGTCGATGACGAACACGACGGCGGGGACACCGCCGCCGGCGGCCCACGACACGATTCCGAACGCCAGGGCGCCGAAGGGGATCGTGCCGAACGACGACGCCAGCAGCACACCGTTGGCCAACGGGAGCGAGTCGCGGCGGGCGAGATCAGGGACCGCGGCGTCGCGGGCGGGAAGGAACACCAGGCCGGCCAGCTCGAGGAAGAACGAGCACAGGTACACCCACCACAGCGCGTCGACGAGTGGGATGGCGAGCACGATCCCCGCACGCGCGGCATCCATCGCGAGCATCGTCGAGCGACGGTCCCAGTGACGTACGACCCGGGCGACGAGCGGTCCAGCGAACAGCGCGGGCAGGAGCCGGAGCACGAGCACGCCGCCGACGGCGGCGGACGACCCACTCAACTCCAGGACGAGGACCATCAACGCCACCGTTGCCATCCAGTCGCCGAGGCCGGAAACGGTCTGGCCGACGGCCAGCCGGCGGAAGCCGGTCTCCCGCAGCAGTGGACGAAGACCACCGGCGGGGTAGGCGGTGGCATCCATGGCCATGCCACAATCCTGCCCAACGACGGCGATGAACGGAGCGTTCGAATGTCACTCGACGTGTACAGCCGCGCCGATGCGGACCCCGCGACCCTCGCCGGGGCGACGATCGCAGTCGTCGGTTACGGCAACCTGGGGTCGTCGATGGCCGCCAACCTGCGGGCCGCCGGCCTGAGTGTCGTCGTCGGGAACCGCGACGATGAGTATCGGGCCCGGGCGGCCGCCGACGGGTTCGTGGTGACCGACGTCACGGTGGCAGTGGCCCAGGCCGACGTGGTGTACGTCTTGGTCTCCGACGAGGCGATCCCCGCCCTCTTCGCGACGGAGATCGCGCCTTCGCTGCGGAGTGGCGCGGCCGTGTGCTTCGCGTCGGGCTACTGCCTCGCGTTCGACCTGGTGCACCCACCGGACGACGTCGACGTCCTCCTGCTCGCTCCCCGGATGGTGGGTTCAGCGGTCCGGAGCGCGACCGCGGACGGCTCCGGGTACGTGGCCTACGTCAACGTCGAGCGGGACTCGTCGGGGAGCGCCCGGGACCGCCTGCTCGCCCTCGCCCTCGCCGCCGGCGCGCTCGAACGCGGCGCGTTCGTCATGTCGGCGGCCGACGAGGCGGCGATCGACCTGCTCGTGGAGCAGACCGTTGGCCCGTACCTCGGCCTCGCCGTCCAGCTCGCCTTCGAGGTCGGTGTCGAGGCCGGACTCCCGCCCGAGGCGATGGTGCTCGAGCTCTACCAGTCGGGCGAGATGGCCGAGACGTTCCGTCGCTTCGCCGACTTCGGCTTCTACCGAGCCGTCGGCGAACATGGGGCCACCGCCCAGTACGGCGGCTACCTCCGAACCCTCGAGCTCGACAGTGCCGCCATGCGCGACCAGTTCCGTGAGGTGCTCGCCGACATCCGCAGCGGCGGGTTCGCCCGGCGCATGCAAGCCGAGCAGGACGACGGTTCACCGGCGCTCGCGCTCATCGCCGCGATCACCGCGGGCGACGATCCGATGACGCGTGCCGAGAACGTCGTGCGTGACGCCCTGTCAGCTGCTCAGCCCCACTGACCGGAGACGATCTGGTCCCAGCCGCGCGCGATGCGGGCGGGCCCCTGGCGCCGCCATCGGTAGTAGTGCCACTCGATCACGATGCGCCGGCCGGACCTCGGTGATCGCAGCAGCATGTCGTCGACACGACCCTCGCCGTCGAGATCGGCGGGGACGATCTGCTTGAACCGCGCGAGCCAGCGGCCCGCCCGGCGCATCGTCGGGCGGAAGTCGTCCCACGACGTCATCCGCCACGCTCCCGTCGTGGACTGCAGCAACAGCATGTCGTTGAGCTCGCCGTCGCTGTCCCAGTCGCCGACGACGAAGCGGTCGAACGCGCGCCTCCAACTGCTCTGCCACCTCACCGACGGGACGAAGCGGTCCCAGGACAGGATCCGGAACGACCCGGTATCGCGGTTGCGGAGGAACATCTCGTCGAGCCGGTTGTCCTCGTCGAAGTCTCCGACCCGGACGAGGTCGAACCCGACCGGCCAACCGCCGGAGCTGCGCAGCTGCGGGCCGGCCGACGACCACGACAGCACCTGCCACATGCCGGTCTGGACGTCCCACTGAAGGAGGTCGTCGATTCGCCGATCGCCGTCCAGGTCACCCGGGATGACCTGGTCCCAGCGAGTGCTCCACCATCCCCGGTGCCTCGCCCGCCACGCGCCGCCCGTCCACGACGTGACACCCCATTGCCCGCGGTCCCGGTCCCACCGGAGCAGCTCGTCGCTCACCCGGTCGGAGTCGAAGTCCCCGGCGACTGCGACGTCCCACCGCTCGCCCCAGAGCTTCGCTCGCCGTGGCCTCGGCCGGTAGTTGAACCATGACTGACCCAGCCGCTGACCCGTGTCCTGGTCCCACCACATCAGGCCGTTGGCCTTCGGCTCGATCTGTGGCGTCCCACCCCAGTACGAGGTGCGGCCGCGGGCTCCGCGTCGCGTGAGGTCGACGTGGATGTGGTCGAAGTGACCAATCCCGCACTGGCGCATGCCCCGGACTCTCGTCACGCCGCGGTCGTCGTCGGTGTTCCAGCAGTGGTCCCGCCACAGGATCTGCTGGACACCGAGCCGCCGGGCGTTCGCGCTGTAATTGCCCCTGGCGTCGGGAGCCAGGAGCCAGTTCACCACGGCGTTCCCGCGGGCCACGTTGTACCCGCCGCCTGACGTCCCCACCATCAGATCGAGCGCCCGGCCCTGGGCGTGGTTGCTCCAGCACGTGCTGCGGAACATCGGGTCGACCGCCGGGTTGACGAGCGTGCCGTTGCAGTCCGGTTCCTCGGCCGCGTTCCACCGCTCGCGGCAGGCGTAGAGCGTGCCGGCCCAGCCGCCGAAGCGCCCTTGCAGCTCGACGAACGCGCGGGCCGTGCCGGTACGCAGCCGGCCGAAGCACACGTTGCGCCGCGTACCCCTCGGTGATCTGGGCGTCGTAGCGGAAGTCGTCGACCCGCCTCGTCGTGAGCGCGGTGACGGCTTCGACCTCCGGTCGCGTCGCTCCGGCCCGCGCCAGTTGGGCCTGCGCGTCGGGGGTCGGGACCGCGAGGTCCTGGCCGGAATCACCGTCGGGATCGTCGGGATCGTCGGGTGCTTCGGGTGCGGCGGGCACGGCGGGCGCGGAATCGGGACTGGCCGCACCCGCGGCCGCCTCTCCGAGCACGAGGAGGGTGGTCGCCTCGCCGAGCACGAGCAGAGTGGTCAGGGTCACGGTGAAGACGGCCGCCCGACCGCCGCGAGAGCAGCGCATCGGAACGCAGATGTTACGCATTGATGACAGCCCATCTGGGCGCGCACGGTCTCACCAGGGCTTCTGGACGCGGACGGTCTCGAATCTGCGACTGTCCGCGCCCAGTTGACCGTCAATACGGTGGGTGGGGTGCCCGGTTCGATCACGCTCGCCGATCTCACCGGGAACCCGCATCCGCACCTCGCCCGGCTCCGAGCCGCCGCCCCGGTGGCGTGGGTTCCCGACCTCGACGGTTACCTCGTCACCAGTCGGGCGGCCGCGCTCGACGTCCTGCGCGACCCGGACACGTTTACTGTCGCCGACCCGCGCTTCTCCACGGCCCAGGTGGTCGGACCGAGCATGCTGTCGCTCGACCACGCCGAGCACGACCGCCATCGGGCGCCGTTCGCACCGTCGTTCCGCCCGCGGGAGGTCACCGCCCGCTTCGGACCGTTCGTACGCGACCAGGTCGACGGCCTGCTGGCCGCGATCGACGATCGGGACAGCGACCGATCGGCCGAGCTACGTCGCGAGCTCGCCGCGCCGCTGGCGGCTTCGGTGGTCGCCCAAAGCCTCGGCCTCGACGGCAACGACGAGGAGGGGGTCGCCCGGCTGGTCGGTTGGTATCGCGACATCGTCGCGTCGGTGGCCGGCATCGCAGGCGGCGCCGAACCCACCGCGGCGGGAGCGGAGGCGATGGCCGCGCTCGGAGCCCACCTCCGGGCTGGCGTCGGTCCGGTCGCGAGAGGTGCGGTGTCAGACGAGGAGGCGATCTCGAACATGGCGGTGATCATGTTCGGCGGGATCGAGACGACCGAGGGCATGATCCTGAACGCGCTCTGGTACCTGTTGACCGATCCGCTCGCGCACCGAGCGGTGCGGGAGCGCCCCGAACTCGCCGCGGCGGCTGTGGAGGAGTCACTGCGACTGGAGCCGGCGGCGGCTCGCGTGGATCGCTACGCCTCCCGGACCAGCCAGGTCGCGGACACCGTGATCGAGGGCGGCGCGCTCGTGATCGTGTCGCTCAGCGGCGCCAACCGGGATCCGGCCGAGTTCCCGGACCCGGACCGTTTCGACCTCAACCGCCCCAACGTCCGCCGTCAGCTGGCGTTCGCCGCCGGCCCGCACGTGTGCATCGGGATGGACCTCGCCCGTCTCGAGGCGCGCGAGGCCGTCGCCGCGGTGCTCACGCGACTTCCGGCCGTGCGCCTCGCCGACGGGGCGGTGCCGCCCACCGGGCTCGTTTTCCGCAAGCCCGATCGCCTCCCGGTCCGCTGGGACTGAGGACCTACCATCGAGGCGTGCCGAGCGAGACGATGCGCAGTCCGTTGACCACCAAGCTGACGGGCTTCGGCACCACGATCTTCGCCGAGATGTCGGCGTTGGCGGTCGCGACCGGCGCGATCAATCTGGGCCAGGGCTTCCCGGACACCGACGGTCCACCCGAGGTCCTCGAGGCGGCCGTGGACGCGATCCGGTCCGGCGTCAACCAGTACCCGCCGGGTCCCGGGTTACCGGTGCTGCGAGAGGCGGTCGCCCGTCATCAGCAGCGGTTCTACGGCCTCACCCACGACCCCGACGCCGAGGTGTTGGTCACGGCGGGGGCGACCGAGGCGCTGGCGGGCGCGCTGCTCGGGATGCTCGACGACGGCGACGAGGTCGTGGTGTTCGAGCCGATGTACGACAGCTACCAGGCGTGCATCGCGCTGTCCGGCGCGCGGGCGGTCCCCGTGCTGCTGCGCCCGCAGGCCGACGGCAGCTACGCCTTCGACCCCGACGAGCTGCGCCGGGCGATGAGCGCCCGCACTCGGCTGATCCTGCTCAACACCCCGCACAACCCGACGGGCAAGGTGTTCGACCGTGCCGAGCTGGAGGCGATCGCCGCTCTCGCCACCGAGTTCGACGTCGTGGTCGTCACCGACGAGGTCTACGAGCACCTCGTGTTCCCGGGTGCCACTCACGTCCCGATCGCCACCCTGCCGGGCATGGCCGACCGCACGCTCACCATCTCTTCGGGCGGCAAGACGTTCAACACGACCGGTTGGAAGATCGGGTGGATGTGCGGTCCGGCCGCGCTGGTGACGGCAGCGCGCACCGCCAAGCAGTTCCTCACCTACGTCAACGGGGCGCCGTTCCAACCCGCGATCGCCGCCGGCCTCGACCTCGGCGACGACTACTACACCGCGCTCGCCGCCGACCTGACGACCAAGCGCGATCACCTGGTCGCCGCGCTCGACACGGCCGGCTTCACGGTCTTCCGCCCACAGGCGACGTACTTCACCACCGTCGACATCCGGCCGGTCCAGGCTGACGGCGACGGGATGGCGTTCTGCCGCTCGCTGCCGGAGCGCTGCGGCGTCGTCGCCGTCCCCAACCAGGTCTTCTACGCCCGCCCCGAGCACGGCCGGCACCTCGTCCGCTTCGCCTGCTGCAAGCGCATCGACGTGCTCGATCGCGCCGCCGAGCGACTCGCCGGGCTCAGCAGCGAAAGGAGGTCATCGTGACGACCGTTCGCATGGCCGCGGTGCAACACGACATCGTGTGGAACGACCGCGAAGCCAACTTCGCCCACCTCGCCCCGATGATCGCCGCCGCGGCTGGTGCCGGCGCCGACCTCGTCCTGGCGACGGAGACCTTCTCCACCGGGTTCGCCGTCGACGTGCGCGACCTGGGTGAACCGGAAGGCGGGCCGTCGTCGCAATTCCTCGTCGCCCAGGCGGCCGAGCACGGGGTGTGGGTCGGCGCGACGTGCCCGGAGATCCCGCCCGACGCGCCGGCCGACGACCAGCGCCCGTACAACAGCTTCGTGCTCGCCGGCCCGGACGGCACGGTGCACCGCTACCGCAAGATCCACCCGTTCAGCTACGGCGGGGAGGAGAAGCACTTCCGCGCCGGCGACGAGCTGATCACCGTCGAGATCGCCGGACTGCGAGTGAGCCCGTTGGTCTGCTACGACCTGCGCTTCGCCGACGAGTTCTGGCGGCTCGCCGAGGCGACCGACGTGTACCTCGTCCCCGCCAACTGGCCCGAGCAACGCCGCCTGCACTGGACCGCTCTGCTCCAGGCCCGGGCCATCGAGAACCAGGCGTACGTCGTCGGGGTGAACCGGGTGGGCGACGGTGGCGGCCTGCGCTACAGCGGCGACAGCCGGATCGTCGATCCGGTCGGCGAGCTGCTCGCCACCGCCGCCATGACCGAGACGATCCTGCTCGCCGACATCTCGCCGGAGCGGGTCAGGGAGGTCCGCGACCACTTCCGCTTCCTCCCCGACCGTCGCTAGCAGTGGCAGTCCAGCGAGGCCCGGGGCCGCGCCGACGCCGAGTACAAGAAGGTGATGGAGTGGCTCGATTCGTCGGTCCGTTGGGCCCGTGACGGCGTCGTGACCACCTCCGAGGTCGACTCGATGTTCAGTCGGGTCGAGCGGTCCGGACTCGGCCTGAGCCACGCGTCATGCGAGTCGAAGAGGATCACACGTCCGCCGAGATGGAGCGGTTGCGGGTCCGGCGGTTGTGGCGGGCGTTTGCCGGCGGTGCCGATCCGAGCGGCCCGCGCTCGACGCTCGGGCGAGGCCTGATCGCATCGGTCGTCGTCGCCGTGCTCGTGGGCGTCGGGACGTTCGTGGCGGGTGTGATCCAGGCGTCGGCCGAGAACGGTCGCGAGGGCGGTGGCGTCACCGCCCCCGCGACCACCGAACCGCCTCCGCCGACGGCGCCACCCGCGACCACCCAGGTCCCGCCTCCGCCGACGGCGCCGCGGCCGCCGGAACGCGTCGACGTCGCCGTCCCGGGCACGGTGCCGTGGACGGACACGGGCATCGACGTCGCTCGTGGTGACGTCGTGCAGGTCGACGCGATCGGCACGGTCACCGCCGCCATCGGCGACCCGAGGACCGAGGTCGGTCCCGACGGAAGCACGAACCCCGAGTTCGCGGTTGCCAACCGCGACGAGAACGGGGTCCAGGTGGGAGGCGGTCACGCCGCGCTCATCGGCATGATCGGAGAGAGCGGTCCGCCGTTCCTGATCGGCGCATCCAACACGCTGTCGATCCCGACCGACGGACGCCTGTTCCTGGGGGTCAACGACGGCGGGCTGGACAACAACGACGGTCAGTTCGACGTGACCCTCACGATCACCCGCTGACCGACCCCCGTTCTGTCGTTCGGAACGTGCCGCATCGGGCCGATTCCAACCGACAGAACGGCTGGAGCCGGCCGCCGGTAGGGTCGAACGTCGTGTCCGGCGACCCCCTGATCTCGGCACGCGGGCTGGTCAAGCGGTTCGGCGAGTTCACCGCCGTCGACCGCATCGACGTCGACGTCCGCCGCGGCGAGGCATTCGGCTTCCTCGGCCCGAACGGCGCCGGGAAGTCCTCGACCATGCGGATGATCGGGTGCACGTCGCCCGTCACGGCCGGGACGCTGCAGGTCTTCGGCCTCGACCCCGCCACCGATGGGCGTCGGATCCGAGCTCGCCTGGGCGTCGTGCCCCAGGCCGACCAGCTCGACAACGAGCTGACGGTGGAGGAGAACCTCGTTATTTATGGCCGTTACTTCGACCTCCCGCGTGCCGAGTGCAAGCGCCGGGCCGCCGAGCTGCTCGAGTTCATCCAACTCAGCGAGCGCGCCCAGAGCCGGGTCGATCCACTGTCCGGCGGGATGAAGCGGCGGCTCACGATCGCCCGCTCGCTGATCAACGACCCGGAGCTGCTGCTCCTCGACGAGCCGACCACGGGCCTCGACCCGCAGGCGCGCCACGTCCTGTGGGACCGGCTGTACCGGCTGAAGCAGAACGGGGTCACGCTCGTCCTCACGACCCACTACATGGACGAGGCGGAGCAGCTGTGCGACCGGCTCGTGGTGATGGACAAGGGGCGCGTCGTCGCCGAGGGTTCCCCGCGTGATCTGATCGCCGAGCACTCGACGAAGGAGGTGCTCGAGCTGCGCTTCCCGGCCGGCAGCAACGAGGAACACGCTCCCGCGGTCGACGACGTCGGTGAGCGCATCGAGGTCCTGCCCGACCGCATCCTCATCTACGCCGACGACGGCGAGAAGGCGCTCGTCACCATCCACGATCGGGGCGTCACCCCGGAGAGCGCGCTCGTCCGGCGCAGCAGCCTCGAGGACGTCTTCCTCCACCTCACCGGCCGCTCGCTCATCGATTGACATGTGGTTCGCGTCATGAGCACACCGGCCGCGGTCCGGGTCTGGGAGAGCAACCTCGCGGTCTACAAGAGGATCTGGAAGTCGAACCTGCTGGGCAACTTCGTGCAACCGCTCCTGTACCTCCTCGGCATGGGGGTCGGGGTGGGATCACTCGTCGACCAGACGACGTCGTCGACCGAACTGCTCGGTGGCGTCGAGTACTTCGCGTTCCTCGCCCCCGCCCTCATCGCCACCACCGCGATGATCGTCGCGGCGCAAATAGCGATGTGGCCGGTCATGGACGGCTTCATGTGGAGCAACGCGTACTGGGCGATGGCGGCGACGCCGCTGCGGCCGAGTGAGGTCGCCGCCGGCGTGGGGCTCTGGCACGCCACGCGGACGGCGCTTTCCGCGGTCGGGGTCGCTGCCGTCCTCGTCCTGTTCCCGTCGACTCGATCGTGGGGTCTGGTCGCGGCCGTCCCGTTCGCCGTGCTGACCGGGCTTGCCTTCTCCCTGCCGATCTCCGCGTGGTCGGCGAGCCGGGAACAGACCGATCAGTCGTTCCCTGCGATCATGCGCTTCGGGATCGTGCCGATGTTCCTGTTCGCCGGCGCCTTCTACCCGGTCGATCAGCTCCCGGGCTGGCTCCAACCGGTCGCCTACGTGACCCCGCTGTGGCACGGCGTCGAGCTGTGCCGCGGCGCCGTGCTTGGCACCCTCGGCGCAGCCGCCGCGGCGGTGCACATCGCCTATCTGGGCGCGATCGCGCTGGCCGGCTTCCTCGTCTGCCGGGCCATGTTCACGCGGCGGTTGCGGCGATGACCACCGCAACACTCAGGGCGGCCACCGGCGGCCTGCGCATCCTCCCGCCCGAGTTGGTCGCCGCCCGGCGGCCGCAACGAATGCTCGAGCGGGCGGTGATGGTCAACCGGCGGACATGGCTGATCATCGTCAGCGGGTTCTTCGAGCCGCTCTTCTACCTCTTCTCGATCCGCATCGGCTTCGGCGACCTCGTCGGGGACATCTCGGTCGGCGGGCAGAGCATCCCGTATGCCGAGTTCGTCGCGCCGGCGCTGATGGCCTCGTCGGCGATGAACGGGGCCGTCTACGACTCGACGATGAACGTGTTCCACAAGCTCAAGCACGACCGGCTCTACGACACGGTGCTGTCGACCCCGATGGTGCCGGCCGACGTCGCCCTCGGTGAGATCGGCTGGGCCGTGGCCCGGGGGTTCATCTACTCGGTCGCGTTCCTGCTCTCGATGTGGGCCTTGGGGATGGTCGGTTCGCCGTGGATCGTGCTGGCCCTGCCGATCTGCGTTTTGATCGGCTTCGCCTTCGCCGCCGTCGGGATGGCGTGCACGACGTACATGCGCTCGTGGGCCGACTTCGAGTACGTCACGGCCGTGACCCTGCCCCTCTTCCTGTTCTCGGCGACGTTCTACCCGCTGTCGAGCTACGGCGACTGGGCCTGGGTCGTGCAGCTGAGCCCGCTGTACCACGGCGTCGCACTCGTGCGCGCGGTCAACCTCGGCGAGTTCGAGTGGGCGATGCTCGGCCACGTCGCCGTGCTCGCCGGGATGGCCCTGGTCGGCATCGTCGTGTCCGCCCGCCGCGTCGCCTCCCTCCTGCTCAAGTAGCCCGCCTCCTCGCGATTCTCAGGAGACTTCGGGTGCAGTCAGCGCCCCGAACTGTCGTCAGAACCGTTGCCGTATCCTGAAGGCATGCTGTTTCGCACCAAGACGCAGATGGTCACGGAGGACGAGGCGCTGCCCGGCCGCACCGACCAGACGATGCCGGTGCCCGACGCCCACTTCGTCAACGGACATCCGCTGCGCGAGCCGTGGCCCGAGGGCTACCAGACGGCCGTATTCGCGCTCGGCTGCTTCTGGGGAGCCGAGCGGATTTTCTGGCAGACCCCCGGGGTGTACTCCACCGCGGCCGGCTACGCCGGCGGCTTCACGCCCAACCCGACGTACGAGGAGGTGTGCTCGGGCCGGACCGGTCACGCCGAGGCCGTACTCGTCGTCTTCGACCCCGCCGTCGTGAGCTACGACCAGCTCCTCGCCACGTTCTGGGAGGCCCACGACCCGACGCAGGGGATGCGCCAGGGCAACGACGTCGGCACGCAGTACCGCAGCGCGATCTATCTCACCGACGAGAGCCAGCGGGCGGCCGCGGAGGCCAGCCGGGAGCGCTTCGCCCCCGCCCTCGGCGGCGCCGGCTACGGCGACATCACCACCGAGATCGAGCCCCTCCGCCACTTCTGGTACGCCGAGCCGTACCACCAGCAGTACCTCGCCAAGAACCCCGGCGGGTACTGCGGAATCGGCGGCACGGGCGTCAGCTGCCCGGTCGTCGCGACCGGCTCGTCCTGACGCGAAGCGCTCCGGCCGGCAGTAGTGTCCGGATCCGCGGGCGGCGCGTTTCGACGAGAAAGGAACGCTCCCGATGAGCTTCATTGACAGGGCCAAGGATGTGGCCGGTGACGTGAAGGACCGGACCGGCGACCTCGTCGGCAAGATCGGGGAGAAGATCCCGGAGTCCGTGAAGGACACCGCAGGTGACTTCAAGGACAAGGCCGGCGACCTCGTCGACAAGGTCAAGGAGCGACTCGGGTTCGGCGACGAGCCGGCGGTGAGCGACGCAGCCGACACGGTCAGCGGTGCCGCCGACGATGCGGCCAGCGAGGCGAAGGACCGGGCCGCCGACGTGGCCGAGGCCGCGAAGTCCGCCGCCGAGTCCGCCGCCGAGCGGCCCGCGGAGTCGTAACCGTCAGACCGGCTCCGCGCCGCGTGACGCGGACAGCGCCCCAGCCCGAGGCGCGCACATCGGCGCCGTCGGCATCCAACGGCCGCCCCGGCCACCGCACCGCACCCGGGGTCGCGCTGAGTCGGGCGATCAAGGACTGCATCGGCGTTCCGTCGACCTCGATCACGGCGTCACGCGCGAGGTAGTGCGGATCGCTGGCGATGTCCGCCATGTCCATCACCGGTCCGGCCGCCGCGTGGGCCGCCGTGAACGCGGCCAGCACCTCCTCGCCGGTGCGCGCCTCGCACCAGGCCGTCATCGCCGCCTCGAGTTCGTCGCGGTGCTCGGTCCGGCCGGCGAAGCTGGCGAAGCGAGGGTCGTCGGCCAGGCCGAGCAGTTCGAGCACGCGCGCGGCCACTGAATCGCTGCTCGTCGACACGGCGACCCATCGCCCGTCCGCACAGCGGTACGTCCCGCGCGGCACGGTGTAGGGCAGGCCGGCCCCGAGTCGCGGCTGCTGCGCGCCGGTCAGCGCGTACAGCGTCGGCAGCGGTCCCATGAGGTGGAACATCGTCTCGAGGAGGTTGACGTCGACGACCTGCCCGCGGCCGCTGTGCAGGGCAACCATCGTGGCGAAGGCGGCCGCGAGGCCGGTCACCTCGTCGGTGAGCGCGATCGGTGGGAGCAGCGGCTGACCGTCGGGCTCGCCGTTGATCGCGGCGAACCCGGACATCGCCTCGGCGATCGTGGCGAAGCCGGGACGCTGGGCGTACGGACCGGTCTGGCCGAAGCCGGTGACGCGCGTGACGATCAACGCCGGGTTGCGGTCGTGCAGGACGTCGGGCCCGAGCCCGAGGCGCTCGAGCGTGCCGGGCCGGAAGTTCTCGACGAAGACGTGGGCCTCGTCGACGAGCCGGAGGAGCAGGTCGACGTCGGCTGGGTCCTTGAGGTCGAGGACGACCGCCCGCTTGTTGCGGTTGGCGAGCTTCCACCAGATCCCCTCGCCGTCGCGCTCGTCGCGCCACGCCATCGACCGCAGGCTGTCGCCACCGGGCCGTTCGACCTTGATCACGTCGGCACCGAAGTCGGCGAGGTACCGGGCGCAGTTGGGCCCGGCGATGACCGTCGAGACGTCGATCACCCGGATGTCGGCGAGGGGAGGCCGGTCCGTGCTCACGCGGCCGGTTCCGTTGAGTCCTCGACGTGCGCGGGGGAGCGGGTCAGCTCACCGGCGCGGAGCTGGGCCGCGTACTGCCCGTCGCGGGCAAGCAGCTCGTCGTGCGTGCCGAGCTCGACGATGCGGCCACCGGCCAGCACGGCGATGCGGTCGGCGCCCCGGATCGTCGACAGGCGGTGGGCGATGACGAGCGCCGTCCGTCCGTAGAGGGCGACGTCGAGCGCGGCCTGCACCTGGGCTTCGTTGTCGTTGTCGAGGTGGCTCGTCGCCTCGTCGAGGATCATCACGGCTGGATCCTTGAGCAGCAGGCGGGCGATCGCCACACGCTGCTTCTCGCCACCCGACAGGCGGTAGCCGCGCTCGCCGACGACGGTCGCGAAGCCGTCGGGCAGGTCCATGATCGTGTCCAGGATGCGCGCCGCCCGGCAGGCCGCGACGAGGTCCGCGTCCGTCGCGTCCGGCTTGGCGTAGCGGAGGTTGTCGCCGATCGACTCGTGGAACAGGTGGGGATCCTGGGCGACGACGCCGATCGCCCTCCGGAGGGACTCGAGGGTGAGATCGCGGACGTCGTGGCCGTCGACGCACACGGCACCGGCGGTGACGTCGTAGAGGCGCGGGATCAGTGATACCAGCGTCGACTTGCCGGCCCCTGACGCGCCGACCAGAGCGATCGTCTCGCCCGGCAGGACGTCGAGGCTCACGCCGTCGAGCACGTCCCGGTCGGGATCGTGGTCAGGAGTGCGCTGCTCGAGCGACGGGATCGCCGTGTCCACCGCCGGTGGGTACCGGAACCGTACGGAGTCGAACGTGACCCGCCCGGTCGGGGCGACGAGACCCACCGCGCCTGGGCGCTCCCGGATCGCCTCTGGAGCGTCGAGCACTTCGAACACCCGCTCGAAGCTCACCATGGACGTCATCAGGTCGACACGGGCGTTGGTGAGTCCCGTCAACGGCTGGTACACGCGAGTCACGATGGCGGCGAGGGCCACGAGGGTCCCGGCGGTGATCTCGCCGGACACGACGAGGTGGCCACCGACCCCGTAGATCGCGGCGGCCCCCACCGCCCCGACGAGACCGAGGGCGACGAAGAACACCCGGCCGTACATCGCCGATCGGATGCCGGCGTCGCGCACGCCGCGAGCTCCACGCTCGAACGCCTCGTCCTCGCGTCGGTGGTCGCCGAAGAGCTTGACCAGGATCGCGCCCGACACGTTGAAGCGCTCGGTCATCTGGGTGTTCATCGTCGCGTTGTGCTGCATCTGCTCGCGGGAGATGTCCTGCAGCTTGCGGCCGACGCGGCGGGCCGGAATGACGAACGCCGGCAGGACGACCAGGGCCAGCAGCGTGATCCGCCACTCGAGGGCCAGCATCGCGATGAGCGAGGTCACGAGCACGACGACGTTGCTGACGACGCTGCCGAGCGTGCTCGTGACGGCCGTCTGGGCCCCGATCACGTCGTTGTTGAGACGCGACGTGAGCGCGCCGGTCGGCGTCCGGGTGAAGAACGCCACCGGCATCCGCTGGACCTTCGAGAACAGGGCCCGTCGGAGGTCGAAGATCAATCCCTCGCCGACGCGGGCGCTGCACCAGCGCTGGGCGATCTGCAGGGCGGCGTCGGCGAGTGCGGCGAGGACTGCGATGGCCGCGAGCCAGGTGATCATCGTGCCGTTGCCCTCAGGGATCGCGTCGTCGAGGATCGCCCGCACGACGAAGGGAGGGACGAGGGCGAGCAGGGCCGAGGCGACGATGGCGACGAGGAAGAGCGCGATGGTGGCCCGGTACGGGCGGGCGAACGTCCAGATCCGACGCGTCGTGGCCCTCGTCAGGCGGGCACCGGCGACACTTCTTGGATCGCGCGGGCCGTAGTGGTGCGGTCCCATGCGCATGGGAATGAGGCTACGGCGCCGGCGAAAAGGGGCGACGGGGGAGGTCACAGAGCGGGGATTGCCTCCTACGATGCCGGCCATGTCGCGACGGAGCCCGGTTCGGCCCTGGCCGGCGCTCGTCGCCACGCTGGCGGTCGCACTCGCCGCCTGCAGCGCCGGGAGTGGGGTCGCCACCGATCGGGCGGACCCGATCGGCGAGTCGCAGGAGCCGGCTCCGCCCGAGACCGGGCCGGGCTCGACGGAACCGCCCTCGACGGAGTCGCCCTCGACCGAGTCGCCCTCGACGGAATCGCCCGACACCGACCCGGGCGAACCGCCGACGAGCGAGCCGTCGGGGCAGCTGCAGTGGAGCGAGCTCACCGATCAGGTCGAGACCGCGGTGCTCGAGGTGCCGGTCGACTACGACAACCCCGACGGGCCGAAGTTCGAGCTCTTCGTGGCTCGCCGGCTGGCGGACGACCAGGACAACAAGATCGGTTCGCTGCTCGTCAACCGGGGCGGTCCAGGCTTCCCGAGCGCGGAGTTCGCGATCTTCGCCGACCAGATCTACCACGAGCCGCTGCTCGAGCGGTTCGACATCGTCGCCTGGGATCCGCGGGGCGCCGGCGAGAGCCGGCCGGCCGTCGACTGCGTCGATGATTACGACCACTACTTCGCCGGGACCGACATCACGCCGGACGACGCGACGGAAAGTCAGGAGCTCGTCGATCTGGCGGAGGAGTTCGCCGACAACTGCGTCGAGAACAACGCCGAGTTCTTCAAGTACGTGGGCACGAACAACAGCGCCCGCGACATCGACTCGCTCCGCCGGGCCCTCGGCGAGGACGAGGTCAGCTACTTCGGGTTCAGCTACGGAAGCGAGCTCGGTGCGACGTGGGCGACGCTGTTCCCCGGGACGGTACGGGCCGCGGTCTTCGACGGCGCCTCCGACCCGGCGGCCGACTCGACCGAACACAGCCTCCAGCAGGCCGAGGGGTTCGAAGGCACACTGACCTCGTACCTGGCCCAGTGCAGCGACGACCCGGATTGCGAGTTCCACAACGACGGCGATGCCGAGGGCGCGTTCGACGCCCTCATGCTCGACCTCGACGAGGAGCCCATCCCGACCGTGGCCGGCCGGCCCGATCTCACCCGCGGGATGGCCTTGCAGGGTGTGGCCCAGGCGATGTACGGGGAGGAGTATTGGGACCAGCTGTCGGAAGCACTGGCGGCGGCGCAGGACGGTGACGGCGAGGGGCTCCTCGTGCTCTACGACAACTACTTCCAGCGTCGTGCCGACGGCACGTGGGGGAACGAGCTGGAGGCGTTCCAGACGATCACCTGCATGGACGACGCCGAGCGCCGCTCCGTGGAGGAGGAGGATGCGCTGGTTCCGCAGTACCACGAGGTCGCGCCCCGGTTCCGACCGGACACGACGGGCGGCTACCAGTGCACGTTCTGGCCGCAGTCGATCGACCCTCGGATGGAGATCACCGGCGCTGGGGCCGGCCCGATCGTCGTGGTCGGGACCACGGGTGACCCGGCGACGCCCGTGTTCAGTTCCCGGGCGATGGCCGACACGTTGGAGGACGGCCGCTTCGTCGTCGTCGACGCCGATCAGCACACCGGGTACAAGGTCAACGACTGCATCGACGACATCATCCACGGGTACCTGATCGACCTCCAGGTGCCGGACGAAGAGACCGAGTGCTGACCGCGCCCAGATCGCCGGACGGCGGCGGACGGACCGCCGGTCAGCGCCGGCTGTCGCCCGGCCCGGACGGGGCGAGCAGGCGATCCACCACCCGGGTCGCGGCCTGCAGGTCGACGCCGCTGAGCCGCAGCCTCTTCTCCCGGCTGGTCGCCCCGGAGGTCACGACGACGGCGTCCTTGCCGAGCGCGAACTCCTTCGCGACCAACTCGACGACGGCGTCGTTGGCGCGGTTGCCGGTGGGTGGCGCGGCGACGCGGACCTTGAGGGCATCGCCGTGGCGGCCGACGACCTCCGTGCGCCCGGCCCCGGGCTGGACGTGCACGGCGAGCATCGTGCCCTCGCTGCCTTCACTGAGCTCGGGATGGGCGGACATCCGCCCATTCTTCCTGATCGCCGCCGCGGTCGCGCCTGTTCTGTCGGTCGGAGATGGCCCATCCGGGCCGTTTCCGACCGACAGAACGGGATCTTGCGCTCAGGTCGGCTGGCGGACGAGGTCCTCGAGCCGGTCGTAGGAGACCTGCATGCCGGACTCCATCCCGGTGGCGAGCATCGCGTCGCGGGACTCCTGGGAGGGCATCTGGGTGAGCGTGGTCATCGTGGTCACGCCGTTGTCCTCCTCGAGCGTGGTCACGTTCACGGCCGCTCCGTCCGGTCCGGGATCGGGGATTCCCTCGTAGATCTCGGTCCACACGAGGCGGTGCGGGCCGTCGATCTCGCGGTACTCGCCGTGGAAGCCGACCTCCATGTCCTGCTCCCGGATGACGTAGCGCCACGCGCCACCGACCCGCAGGTCGATGTCACAGACGAGCCACTCCGACGTCTCGTAGCCCCACCAGCGCTTGACCAGCTCGGGAGTGGTGAGGGCGGTGAACACGAGGTCGGCCGGCGCGTCGAACGCGCGGGTGACCAGGACCTCGGTGTCGGACGGAAGCGTGATCACGGCGGAGCCGTGGCGGTTGCGGGCGGTGGAGTTGGTGCTCATGGTCGGCTCTCCTGGGTCTGCAGCTCGGCGAGCACATCGTCGAGCCGGTCGAGTCGGGCGTTCCAGGTGCGCTCGAACGTGCGCACCCAGTCGTGGACGGGCTTGAGCACCGGCCCGTTGACGCGGTACCAGTGGCGCCGGCCGTCCACGCGGACGAGAACGAGACCGACTGCCCGCAGCACGGCGAGGTGCTTGGACACCTGCGGCTGGCGGAAACCGAGCCGGTCGACGAGCTCGCTGACCGTCGCCTCCTCGGTGCCCAACGCATCGAGCAGGCGACGGCGGCTCGCGTCGGCGACGGCGTTGTACGCGTCGGTCGTCGTCGGGGTGCGAGCCACGTCGAGAAATATATGCCGATATCGGAATATGTCAACCGGACAATTGTCACGCCCGCAGGCCGAGGGCGAACAGCGTCGCGGCAGCCACCGAGGTGAGTGCCCGCACGTGGTTCCACGGCACCCACTCCGCGAGGTAGCGCGACCAGGCCGCGTCCGCCCCTGTGCCCGTCGGGTCGACACGAGCGAGCGCCTCGTTGCGCGGGACGTGGTAGGCGATCGTGAGCACGATCCCGGCGAGGTAGCTCAGGGCGCCGGCCAGTTGGTACGGCGCCGGCGGCTCGCCCCACCGCACGGCCGCCGAGACGATCAGGGCCACGCACAGGGCGGCGGTGCCGAAGAGCAGGGTCATGAACCACGGCGTCGGCGCCTGCTTGTTGATCGACTGCATCGACCGGATGGCCTCGGCGGACGGGAGCTCGGAGAGCGCCCGCATCACGAAGGTCGAGAAGGCGAAGAACACACCGCCGGCGACGCCGGCGGACACCGCGGCGACCAGCGTCAGCGCCCGCGAGTAGTCGTCGATCATCGACCGCTCCGGACGCCGGCGTCCCACACGCCCGTCGCGGCAGCTGCCCGGGCGTAGTCGGCGAAGTCCCGCGGCGGTCGGCCCAACGCCTGCTGGACGCCGTCCTCGACGCGGGCGTTGCGCCCGTCCAGGACCCGTGTGAACAGCTCGGTGAGCGGACCGACCTCCTCCGGCGGCACGCCGGCCGCGGCCGCGGCGGTCGCGTACTCCTCGGGGGTGACCGGGACGTACCGCACGTCGCGTCCGAGCGCCCGGGTGAGCTCGGCGGCGACGTCCCCGAAGGTCAGCAGGCGGGGGCCGGTGACCTCGTACACCTGGCCGGCATGCCCGTCGGTGGTCAGCGCGGCGACGGCCACGTCGGCGATGTCGTCGACGTCGACGAACGGCTCGGCCACGTCACCGGCAGGGAGGGCGATGATCCCGTCCAGCACCGGCTGGAGCAGGAAGTGCTCGCTGAAGTTCTGGGCGAACCAGCTCGCCCGCACGATCGTCCACTCGGCGCCGGCCGAGCGCACCTCGTCCTCGGCCCGCAGCGCTTCCTCCTCCCCGCGGCCGGAGAGGAGGACGAGGCGGCGGACACCGCTCGCCACCGCGACCCGTGCGAGCTTGCCGATGGCCTCGACGGCGCCGGGGAACGTCACGTCGGGGTAGTAGGACACGTACACCGCGGTGACGCCGCGGAGCGCGGGCAGCCACGTGGCCGGATCGTCCCAGTCGAACGGTGGGTCGGCGCGGCGCGAGCCGATGCGCACGGGCCGCTCGAGCGCGCGCAACCGCGCCGCGATCCGTCGCCCGGTCTTGCCCGTGCCGCCGAGAACGAGGGTGAGGTCGTTGTGTTGCATGAGGCCATCAAGCCGCATCAGGGCGTAGACGGTCCATAGCCAGAGCGCTCATTCTCATCTGAATTCGTCTACGATCGGGCCGATGGACGCCCTGTCCGGCTTCCTCGACGGTCCCAGAGCGCGTAGCGCATTCGTCCTGCGCTCGCATCCTCGACCCGCCGTGGTCGCTCCGGATCGAGGATGAAGCGCCGCTCACGCTCGTGGCGATGGTGCGCGACCATGCCTGGGTCGTGCCGGACGCCGGCGCGAGCCAGCACCTCGGGCCCGGCGACCTCGCCATCATCCGCGGCCCTGACCACTACACGGTCGCCGACACCCCGGCCACCCCGCCGCAGATCGTGATCCATCCCGGGCCAGCACTGCACCACGCTCGACGGCGAGAGCCTGGCCGAGGCGATGGACCTCGGCGTGCGCACCTGGGGCACCAGTCTGGACGGGTCGACGATCCTGCTCACGGGCACGTACCAGACCGACGGCGAGATCAGCCGCCGGCTCGTCGAGGCCGTGCCGCCGCTGGCGGTCCTGCGGAGCGAACGAGCTGGACAGCCCGCTCGTGCCGCTCCTCGCCGACGAGGTCGTGAAGGAGGAGCCCGGCCAGCAGGCCGTGCTCGACCGTCTGCTCGACCTGCTCCTCGTCGCCGCGCTGCGGGTGTGGTTCGCCCGCCCGGACGCCGATCCGCCGGCCTGGTACCGCGCGCACGGTGACCCGGTGATCGGGCGGGCCCTGCGGCTGGCGCAGAACGATCCCGCTCAGCCCTGGACAGTGGCGAGCCTGGCCGCCGCCGTCGGGGTGTCGCGGGCGGCGTTCGCCCGTCGGTTCCACGAGCTCGTCGGCGAGCCACCGATGACGTTCCTGGCCAACTGGCGGATGGCGCTCGCCGCCGACCTGTTGCGCGAGCCCGGCGCCGTCGTCGGCGCCGTGGCCCGCCAGGTCGGCTACAGCAGCCCGTTCACGTTCAGCACCGCCTTCAAGCGGACCTACGGCATCGCTCCTCGTGCCTACCGCGACGTCGCCTGACTAGGCGGCGAACGGGGCGACGACCGTCGCCGGAGCGAGCTGGACGACGGACACCAATCCGGCCTCGGCAACGCCGCCGCGAGCGAACGCGTACACCGTGATCGCGATCCAGGTTGCGTTGTCGGCGATCGCCAACGCGCCGAATCCGGTCTCGATCCGGCGCAGATCCGGATGGCGAGCGACGCGGAGCAGCTCTCGCGTCCGCCGGTGGGCCGCGGCCTCGCTCATTGGTGCACCACGGCCACGTGGTCGATCTTGTGTGGCAGACGGGCGGCGCACCAATGAGCCAAGGCACCGTAATGCTGGTTCGCTCGCTCGAAGACTCGCTCGCTCATTGGTGCACCACGGCCACGTGGTCGATCCTGTGTGGCAGACGGGCGGCGCACCAATGAGCCAAGGCACCGTAATGCTGGTTCGCTCGCTCGAAGACTCGCTCGCTCATTGGTGCACCACGGCCACGTGGTCGATCCTGTGTGGCAGACGGGCGGCGCACCAATGAGCCAAGGCACCGTAATGCTGGTTCGCTCGCTCGAAGACTCGCTCGCTCATTGGTGCACCACGGCCACGTGGTCGATCCTGTGTGGCAGACGGGCGGCGCACCAATGAGCCAAGGCACCGTAATGCTGGTTCGCTCGCTCGAAGACTCGCTCGCTCACGGGACCGGCCCGCGGGTGGTGGTGGCGCGCCGAGCGGCCAACTCCATCCGCGTGCTCCCTCCTCGTGCGGTCGACGACCGCACGGGACGCTAGTTCACGAGTGTCCTGGGCTCGTCGGAGGAAGGTCCTCTCACCACCTCGTGCCTTCTCTCGAGATCTCGTGGCGGAAGGTTCCGGGAAGGTGGCCCGCTCATCCTGCGGCGTCGAGTTCGAAGGATGGAGACATGGTCATGAAGCGATGGTTCAAGCTGCCCTCCCCGGCGATGGTGGTCGGGCTGGCGGCGCTCACATTGAGCATCGGCGGGAATGTGACGGCGGCCGTGCTGTTCACCGGCGCCGACATCAAGAACGGGACGGTCCGCAATGTGGATCTGGACAACGGCACGATCAGGGGTGCGAAGATCCACCACCGCACGATCGCCGGCGTGAAGCTGGCGAGGGACTCGGTGACGGGTGCTGAAGTGCGCGAGTGGACGCTCGGAAAGGTGCGGTGGGCCGGCACGGCGCACGACGCCGATCGGGTCGATGGCTGGGACGCCAACGCCCTCACGCGGGTCGGCCGGCAGAGCGTCCAGAACACCCTGACCCTGACCACTTCTGAGCAGACGTATGGTTCCCCGCTCACGATCAACGCGCCGAGGGACGGCTTCGTGATGATCTCCGGGAGCACGACGATCAAGAACGACGCCTGTACGTCCAACTGCACCGCGGTGGCCATCATCCGCCACGTCGAGACCGGCGCGTCGTCCACGATCGCTGAGGAGACCGTCGCTTCGGGGCAGCGCAACGGCAACATCGCGCACGCCTGGGTGTTTCCGGTTTCGGCCGGGGTCAACTCGTTCGACCTTCGTCTCACTCGCCACGCCCCCGGCGACGGCGCCCTGGTCGGCTGGTTCGCCGAGCTCGCCGCGATCTACTCGCCGTTCGGGCCGACGGGCCACGGCCCGGCCCATTCTCCGGACATGACTGGCCCGAGCGAGGCGAGCTCGAAGGACCGCGAGGGCTAAGCCGCCGCCATC
Source organism: uncultured Acidimicrobiia bacterium (assembly GCA_963827075.1). Classification (GTDB taxonomy): domain Bacteria; phylum Actinomycetota; class Acidimicrobiia; order Acidimicrobiales; family Ilumatobacteraceae; genus JALZMG01. The sequence goes on from CAWGZN010000010.1 coordinate 99,625, forward strand.
CAGGCGGTGTGCTCGGCGCTGTTCTGGAGCGACTGGCGCACCCAGGGCGGCACCGGGGACTTGAGTTTGGCGAGCTCGCCGAGCACGGCGTACTCGACGGTCAGGGCGCTGTGCTCGACGCCTGAGCCGTCGGTGCCGAGCACGAAGGGCACCCCGGCCGCGGCGAGGGCGTACACCCCGTGGCCCTCGTAGAGACGCGGATCGACCCGCTTGACGTCGACCTCGCCGCCCACGAACCACGCGCTCGTCGAGATGTTGCTCGTCAGGTTCACGTCGGCCCACACGCCCCGCTCGGTCATTCGGGCGGCTTGCTCGTCGGCTGCATGCGTCACATGTCCGAACCGCACCCGCACGCTCGGAGCGATGTCGTCGGGAAGCCCGTCGAGGATCGCCGTGACGTTGCTGCGGGCGACCTCTTTCGCCTGCTCCGTCGCCTCGCGGTCGACGGCGGGCGCGACTTTCGCTCGCTTGCCGAGGAGCAGGTCCATGCGCACGTCCCGGGGAAGGTTCCACGCGGGACCGCCCTCGCCGACGTGGATGTGGGCGATGACCCGCCGGGGCGCGAGCCCGTTGCAGATCGCGAACAGCTGGCCGAGGCGATCCTTGACCGTGGGCGGGCTCTGTCCATAGCTGGTCAGCTCGGGCGCCAGGACGGTGAACCCGGCGACCTCGGGCCGGGCCAGGGCGGCGGCGACCGCCTTGCGGCTCGCCTCGAACGCGGCCGCGTTGTCCGGCTGCACGATCTGCGGGTTGGGGATCTGGACGAGCCACCCGATGCGTACCGGACTGGCCTCGAGCACCCGTCGGCTCGCCGGGTCGTCGAGCATCGTGAGCACGTCATCGCCTCCGATGGAGACCTCGGCGTAGTCGATCGCCTGCCGGTCAAGCTCCCGGAGCGTTGCGGCGAGCGTCGGTGCGCTGGTGCCGGGCGGGACCGGGACGCGACCCGGCGGGAACAGCCGTGGCGAGGACAGGAACCCCCTCGTGACGTAGGCGGTGTCGAAGTCGGTCAGCGGAGTTGCCGTGAAGACGTTCTGCAGGAGGTGCTTCACCGGCTTGGCCAATGCCAGATCGGCCTCGTCCGGACGTTCGAGGAGCGGTCGCCAGTCGGGAACCTGGAATTGTTTCATCGCGTCCACGACCAGGTCGAGAACACCGCTGCCGGCATCGATGCGCACCCGCTTGCCGGCCCAGTCGCCGGTCGCCTTCGCGCTCGCGAGCATCCCGGCGACGATCGTGTAGAAGCGCACCATCAGCACCAGTTCGAGCCGGGCGAGCGCCGGGGACTCGACGACGCGATGGGACACCCCGTCCTGAAGGGCCTGCTTGCTCACCCACACTGGGTCGGCGACCTTCGGGCTGTTCGGGGGCTTCACCTTGACCACAACCTGTTCACGGTTGATCTCGTGGTGCGCGAGGTAGTCCTCGACGTCCTCGAGCGTGGCGGCGAACCCGATTTCGCGAGCGATGGCGTCGCCGAGCGATGACAGCAAGCGTTCGGCGATCGCGGCGCCGCCGGGGTCGTCGTCGCCCGTCGGGCCGGCGAGCAGGCTGTACACGCGGTACGGGAGGATGCCCCCGAGGTGGTTGTGGGGATCGAACATCCAATGCTCCTTTCTGATCGGATCGACGCGGATTTACGATCGTGCGCTGAATTCGTGAGCTATTTCGGGTCGAATTGTTCGGCGTTAGGAATTGTGTGCAACAACGAGGCGCAGTACCGTTGAGCTAACGGTCCCGTTCGGTTCTTGATCGCGAATTGCTGCGAGATTCCGGTGACCCGAGCCGCCAACGGCGACCGGAGGGAGGTGTGCGTCGTCGTGAACTGGACGATCCTCGAAGTGGCCATCGGCCTGTCGTTCCTCTTCTTCCTCCTCAGCGTGGTCACGTCGGCCGTGAACGAGGCCGTCGCCGGGGTGCTCAATCTGCGGGCGAAAACGCTCGAAAAGGGAGTACTCAACATGATCACCGGGTCCACCAGCCCACAGGACGGTGACCTCGAGATCGCCCGCCAGCTCTACGACCACGCCCTGATTCGTGGCTTCGGGAAGGACGGGTCCAAGCCTTCGTACATGCCATCGCGGGCGTTCCGGAACGCCCTGTTCGATGTGATCGGCCTCTTGGAGACGACGAGCGACCCGCCGACGGGCTCGGCCGAGTTGGAGAAGGTCCAACAGCAAGTCGAGGCGGCGATCAACGAGCTCCCGAACCCTCACCTGCGGGAAGCCCTGACCTCGATCTGGCATTCCGTGAATCACGACGTGACCGAGTTCCGTGGCGGCGTCGACCGTTGGTTCGACACCGGAATGGAGCGGGTCACGGGCTGGTACAAGCGCCGTACGCAGGCCATTCTCTTCGGCCTGGGCCTCGCGACCGCGGTCGTGGTCAACGCCAACACCCTGACGGCGGCCGATCGCCTGTGGAAGGCCGACGGAGTCCGCGAGGGCCTCGTCGCCCAGGTCGAGGTCCAGCAGAGCGAGGTCCAGGGCGTCGACGCGCTCGACGAGCTCGAGTCGCTCCAGTTCCCCGTCGGTTGGGAGCGAGGAAACCGACCGAACGGGATCGACGGATGGACTGTCGCCTTCGCCGGCTGGCTCCTGACCGGGTTTGCGATCACACTCGGTGCACCGTTCTGGTTCGATCTGCTGGGCAAGTTCAGCAACCTCCGCGCCGCCGGGGGCCGGCCGGCGAGCTCGGTGCCGCCTGCCCCCTCCGCGACCGACGTCAGCGCAGTCCGGCTCACCGTCGCGACCGATACGCCGACGACGACCCCACGACCATGAGCGAGCGGAGCGCGCGGTGAGGCGCTCGAAGGAATGTCCGCCGGACGCGACCGGCGGAATCGGCGTTGGGAGGCCGATTCCGCCAGCCGTTCAGGAGTTGACGGGGTGAGAAACGACCACTCCGCTCGGTGTTTGACCACGGACGAGCTGATCGACGGCCTGGTCTGCAGACGGGCCGCCGGTGAGCGTCGACGTGATGTCGAGGGCGAAGATCGTGAAGTTCACGGACTGCGTCGCGGTCATCGTCCCGACAAGTGAGGCGATGCCCTGCTTCGGATTCTTCGGGTCAGCGCCGAATTCGAGCGCGTCATTTCCCGCCGACCCGTAGGTCTGGATCCAGCTGCACAGGGTCCCTGCGTCGGTCGACCAGTTCTGCTTGCCGTTGACGGCATTGGCGAAATTCGTCTCACTGGTGCCGTTCAAAAGGATCTGCGCCGAGTACGGCACCTTGAGGGTGTCATTGTCGGCGAGCACGACCAGCTTGTACGCCTTCCCCTGCGGAACCTTCAAGGGTATCTGCTGTTGGAACGACTTCGTGTCCGTTTGCGTCGTGGTCGTCGAGTCGGACCAGGAGTACGAGTACTCAAAGCTGATCGTCGTCTCCGACGACGCCTCCTGGCCGAACAACTTCCCCTTGATCGAGACCTTCTCCGAGATCGCCGACTTCACCGAGTTCGTGGACGAGTGCGTGGCCGAGGCGGTGTTGACGATCTGCCACTGCAGGGTCTGCGTCGCCGGCGAGTCGTTGAGCAAGCCGGCCCGATTGTCCAACGTCGTCGAGGCGGCGACCGCCTTCTGCTTGTTGACGGTCGACTTCCCGGTATCGAAGACCAGGTCGGTGGCCAGCGTGTCGGTGAGTCCTCCGAAGAGGCCGGCGCTGTTGTTCGGGCCATTGCGGAACCACTTGCCGTTGGCCGGATCCGACTCGGTCCCGAGGTAGTTCTGCCAGGCGTCCATGATGTATGGGCCGAGCACGTTGGTCTCGAAGTACTGCAGAGTCATTGACACTCCCTCCCGGATGCGATGGATGATGCTGGCGATAAATCCAGCACGTGGGGCTCAGCCGCTGATGTCGACGAGACCCATGTCGTTGTTCAGGGTCGTGCCGCTGATGTTGTAGTTGGCGACCGACGTGTTGCCCTTCTCGTACTGGAATGCGCGGCGGGCCTCGTTGTCCGTCCCCCACACGACGAACGCGTGCATGTAGACCATCGATCCATCGGGAACCCCGAGGTCCGCGGGATCTTGCGTCTTCGACTGCCCGAGCGGGATATCGCCACTCTGCTTGGTGAGCTGCTTCTCACCGGCATCGTCGAGGTAGCTGTATTGAATTCGGGCGACGAAGCCCCCGGAATTCTTCAGGCTCATCTTGCCAATCTTCTGGAGCGGCATGACGTCTCCCTCCTTGAATTCGACGCGCCCAAACCCTGGGCGCTGTCGGGTGGAATGGGGTGGCGATCAGCGGAATGCGTCGCCGCGCGTCAACGTAGCGAATTGCTCGGATCCCGTCAATGCGCGGATAAGGGATTTTCCCCGCATTTGCAGCGCGACGTCGAAAAGTGTCCCAAGGGTTGACTTTTCCTTTCGGCGAACGCAATTCTGATGGACACGGGTCGTTCGTCGGGGCGGCGGCCGTCGGGGCTCCGGAGGCGTATTTCGCCCGGATTCGTCGGCGGGCCAGGGATGGCCTCGGAGCATCGCACGGTGAACGGAGGGAGCGAGGATGGAGCACCGGACCGTGAGCACGAGACCCGCCGCCGGTACCCGACGTTCGCCGCGTTGACCGCGGAATGCTGATCTCCAGCCGGATCGGGTGCGTCTTCGTTCACGTGCCGAAGACCGCCGGCTCGTCCATCGACCGCTGGCTGCAGACGCTCGATCCGTCTGCTGTCCGCATCCTCCCGCACCTGCGCGCGACGTACGTTCCGGCCAAGGGCAAGCACCTGTTCGCCTCCGACCTGAGGGCCGGGCTGCCCAGGGAGCTGTGGTTCGGCTCCTTCAAGTTCGGTTTCGTGCGCAACCCGTTCGACCGGCTCGTGTCCTGGTACCACATGTGCCTGCAGCGACCGGACGAGGAGTACCGGCGCTACGTCATCGGGACAACTTCGTGCTTCGAGGACTTCGTCGAGAAGTCCGACCGATTCGTCGGCCGGGCGGCGATGATCGGATTCAACCAGGTCGATCACCTGTGTGACGCCCACGGGATGCCGCTCGTCGATTTCGTCGGCCGGTTCGAGAACTTCCCCGCCGACGTCGCCACGGTCATGGCGACGTTGGGCGTGGGTGGCGACGTGCCGAGGTTCAATTCGTCCCGGCACGACACCTACCGCGAGTACTTCAGCCGGCGCAGCGTCACGGTCGTCGAAGAGCGGTTCGCCCGAGACCTGGAGCAGTTCAGCTATGTCTTCTGATGTCGCGGCCGGTGCGGTGGCCCGACTCGTCGCGTCGACCGATCCGGCCGGTCTCGCCGCCGAGGTCCGGCGCGCGGTGCAGCGTCCGGAGGCATCGTGCGTCATCGAGGGGTTGCCGCTCGACGACGACCATCGGTCGCTGCTCACGATGTGCCGCCAGCTCGGCACCCTCGCGGTGGACAGCGTGATCACGGTCGGGGGCCGGCAGGTCTCGATCTTCGTCCAGCGGGTCGAGCACAACGATGACCGTCACTGGACGGGTGGCGGCCAGGTGCGCCTCTCCGCTACCACTGCCGAGTTCCCCTGTCACACGGACTGCGCGTCTGACCAGGTCGTGCCCGACCTCGTCATGCTCCACTGCGCCCGAAGCGACTCGCGGGGCGGGGCATCGATCGTGGTGCCGCTCGCCGCGCTCGTTCCGCACCTGCCCAGCGCCGTCCTGGACGTTCTCGCCCAGCGCCGGTTCCCGTTCGCGTTCGGGCTCGCCGCCGTGCTCGAGGAAGGCGACCAGGGCTTTCGGGTCCGGTACAACCGCCACGAGATCGACAAGACGGGGCCCCTCGACGCGGTGGCCGTCGATGCCCTGAGGGTTCTCGACGCCGTGCTCGAGACGTCGTCGTGCCGGGCGGAAGTGTCGCTCGCTCGCGGCGATTGCCTCGTGGTGGACAACCACCGCGCCCTCCACGGACGCCGCGCGTTCGACCGGTCGAGCCGGCGTCTCCTCTACCGAGCGCGGGTGTTCACGTGACCACCGGCGCGTCCTCGATGCGGTTGTTCCGCAACCAGCGGCTCCCGTTCGCGGCGATTCTGCGCCCCCCTCGCGGGCTCGACCTCGACCGGGCCGTGATGACCACGTACCAGCTCGACCTCACCGCGCTCCTGACCGTTCCGATCGCGCGGTACGTACATGAGCGTGCTCGCGGGCGAACTCCCAGTCTCGTGAGAATGGTCGAGCGGGTCGGCGACTTCGTTCACGCGTACTGCCAGGCGTGCCGCATCAACGTGCCGCATCATCCGTCCCGGGTTCTCGACCAGCTCCGCTGCTGTGTGACGGAGATGCGCCCCGACGAGCCCTTTGCGCACATCCACCCCAAAGTGATCATCGTCCGCTTCACCGGCGGCTCCACGCCGACTTATCGAATCGCCGTCTCGTCGCGGAACATCACGCTCGAGCCGAACTGGTACGTGCTCCTGCTGTCCGACGGTGTCGTGGGGCGTCGACGCGAGCCGAACGGCGTCGCCGTTGCCGAGCTCGTGGAGCACCTGGCCGCGATCGAGGGCTTCCCGCACGCGTCGCGGTTCGTCGACGAGCTGGCGCGTGTCGATTTCGCGACACCGGCCGGCTTCGACTCCATGGACGTTCGCACGTTCGGCCTCAGCAGGCCCGACCCGTTCGTCGAACTGAACTTCGACGACCTCGTGATCGCGGCCCCACTCCTGTCGGGGTCGGTGATGCGGAGTGTCGGAGCACGACTGGACGGCAACCCGCACGTGTTCACTCGCCGGACGACCATCGACGGGCTCGATGACGATCTGCGTCGCCGATGCCGCCTGTTCGGTCTCGGGCCGCTGCCGGCCGCGACGGCGGCGGTGACCGACCGGTCGCAGTGGCGCGACGAACGCCCGCCGCAGGGTGTGCACCTCAAGGCGTACGTCGGGCGTCGAGGTGCGGTCTCGCACCTGTTCGTGGGCTCGGCCAACCTCACCCGAGGCGCCCGCGAGCGCAACGTCGAGCTGATGGTCGAGCTGACGACACGTGATCCGGGCATCGATCCGGCCTCGTTCGCCGAAGCCCTGCTCGCGCCGGACGAGCGGCTGGAGCAGTTCGCGCCGTACGGTGGTGCTCCTCCCGCCGACCCGGCGACGACCGCCCACTCCGACAGCGGGGTCACGGCCTTGTGCCTCGTCGAGCACGCCTTGTCGGATCGCGTGCGAGTGCCGTTGCGCGGAACGATCGACGCCGGTCCCCACGGTTTCGAGGTCCGCCTCTCCATCGATCTCGGCGCGGTCACGTGGCCCCCACGCGTCGTAGTGCGGGTCGCGCCAGTGGGACTCGAGACGAACGAACGGCTGGAGCCGGGACGGCTCAACGAGGTGTCGTTCGTGTGCGGAGCTCCGCCGGCCGGCTTCGTGGCGTTCGAGGTCGTCGTCGAGGGCGTCGAGCCCAGCACGTTCGTCACGAAGTGCGAATGGAGCGACGGCTCCGTCGGGCTCTCGCGCGACGTGTACTCGACGCCGGAAGCTGGCTCGACGGTCGAACGGCTGGTCGACCTCCACGCCAGAGGAGCCGTCACACTGGACGAAGGCCGTGACCTCCTGTGCCGCGCCGCAGACACCGACACCGCGGCGGCCGCGGCGATGCCCCTGTGGTCGGCGATGGCCGCCCTCGTGGACGACCCCACTCCGACGCCGTTCGGCCGGGATCGGCGGCGGCCGCGTGCGACGCAGCTCGTCACGACGCTCGGAGCCGCGTCGTGATCGTGACGCGTGAGCGCCTGGCACTCGACGGCGGTCCGCCGGTCCTCGAGCCGGGCGACATCACGCCGTGGTGCGCGGTGAGCGATCTCGACCGCACCGCCGTGAACCGGGTGCTCGACTCCGGGGTCCTCGCCGGCTCGACCGCGCCGGAGACGACCCGCTTCCAGGACGAGTGGTCGAGCCACCTCGGTGTCCGCCACACGCTGCTCACGAACAGTGGGACGGCCGCTCTTCACATGGCGCTCGCGGCCGTTGGCGTGCGTCCCGGTGACGAGGTCATCGTTCCGGCCTACACGTTCGTCGCATCGGCGATGGCGGTGCTCCACCAGAACGCGATCCCCGTGTTCGCCGACGTCGACCCGCTGACGCACGGCATCGATCCCGACGCCATGGCGGCGGCGATCACTTCCCGAACCGTCGCCGTCGTCGTCGTCCATCTCAACGGCCAGCCCGCGGCGATGGATCCGATCATCGCGATCGCCCGCCGGGCCGGCCTCGCGATCGTCGAAGACGCCTGCCAGGCCCACGGGGCGTCGTTCGCCGGCCGGAAGGTCGGAACCCTGGGCGACGCGGGGGCGTTCAGCCTCAACAAGAGCAAGAGCCTTCCGGCGGGGGAAGGCGGCATCTTCGTCTCCGACGATGACGGTGCGGTGGACGCGGCTCGGCGGCTGATGAAGTTCGGCGAGATCTATCACGCCGACGACACACGCGACTATCACGCCTACGGGCTGGGCTGGATGTACCGCTCGACCGAGCTGACCGCCGCGCTCGCCGGGTCGAGACTGACCCGCCTCGATGCCTGGTCCGAGGAGCGCAGAGCCAACCGGCGCGCCCTCGATGCCCTCCTCGGCGACGTGCCCGGGGTTCGGGTCAGCACGCCGATCGAGAGAACGAGGTCGGTGCCGTGGCGCTACACGTTCCAGGTCGCCCCCGAGGACCTCGGCCTCGCGGTGGGCGTGCGGAGCGTACGCAAGGCCGTTCGACAGGCGCTCGCGGCCGAGGGCGTACCCGTCGGCGAGTGGCAGCGCATGGTCGTTCCCGAACAGACGCTGTTCCAACGACGCGTCGGCCACGGCGGCGGGTGCCCATGGACGTGTGCCCGCAGCGTCGTCCAATACGTCGGTTCCCACCATCCGGTCGCGACCGACGTGATCGATCGCTCGATCTGGCTGACCGAAGGGATCCAGCCCGGCAATTCCGCCGGCACGATCGACAAGCTGGCGGTGGCGATCCAGAAGGTCATGGGCCGCGTGCCCGATCTCGTGTCGCGCGAGAGGCGATGACGTGAGGGACGACCGACCGCTGCGCATGGTCACCGTCTACGGCGATCCACCGGCCGGGTTCTTGGCGCCGGGCGGTGGGATCAACGTGTTCGTGTCCGGCGTTGCCGACGCGCTCGCAACGGCGGGGGAGCGCGTCGACGTGTTCTCCCCGCGGTATCCCGGCGCGCCGCCGAGTCGGGTGGACCTGCCGATGCACGGTGTCGAGCTCGGGGTCGACGAGATGACCAAGGCGTGGATCGCTCGCCACATGGAGCGACTCGTGGAGCGCGCCGCTCCGTGGGTACTCGAGCTCGCCCGCTCCCGCGCCGTGTACACCCACTACTGGCTCTCCGGTCGTCTGTGGTCCCGCCTTCGGGAGGAGCACGAAGCCCTGCGCTCCATCCGCTGGGTCCACTCGTTCCACTCCTTCGGGCGCGTCCGCGCCCGTCACGCGGTGGACGAGGACGTCGTGGAGCGCGTCGCGTGGGAGGAGCGGATCATCGCCGAATGCGACGTCGTGATCGTCAATAGCGAGGCCGAGCGACGCGACCTCCTCGAGCTGCACAAGTCGAACCCGCGCGGCGTGGTTGTCGTCCCCGGCGGATATCGGCCGGCGCAGTTCTCACCGGGAGCCGGCCCGTACCTCCGGAAACGCGTCGCGGCGCCGGCCGGGTGCGCGATCGTCCTGTTCGTCGGCCGGCTCGAACATCGCAAGGGCTTCATGGCGTTTCTGGAGGTGGCTCGACAGCTGCGACTCGACGAGCGCTTCTTCTTCGTGCTCGTCGGGGGACGGGACGGCTGCTCCTACGAGCGGTTCGGGCACGACGAAGCGAGCAAGTTCGTCGCCGACCACGGGTTGGCGCGAGTCGCCCTCCTGCCTGCTGTTCCTCACCACGAGCTGCACCTGGTGCTCCGGTCAGCGCGGTACATCCTCCTTCCCAGCACGTACGAGCCGTTCGGGCTCACGGCACTCGAGGCCCAGGCGTGCGGGTGCATCCCGATCGCCTTCCCGGTCGGTGGCCTGACGGCGACGGTGGCGAACGGGTACACGGGGATGATGGCATCCGGTCCGGACGCCATGGTCGACTGCCTGTGCGGGTTCGAGGACGATCCGCAGCGTCTGGCCCGGTTCCAGCAGCGGGCACCGGACTGGGTTCGACGGCGCTTCTCGTGGGACGCGTTGGTGCCACAGTTCCGGGCCGCGATGCTCTCGCCGGCGCGCGACGTCCCCGGAGCGCTGAGCGAGGATTGGGGCCGCGATCGTCGGGCGGCGGTCCGATGAGCGGGTCATGGGGCGAATGGGACCGGTGGACCGCGGTGGTGCCGATGCGGACGCAGCCGCTTCATCTCGCCCATGTGAACGTCGTGGCCAACCTGGTCGAGCGCTTCGCCGCCGTCCGCGTCGTCGTCGGTAACCAGCCCCGATCACCCGACGACCCGTTCTCGTTCGCCCAGCGGTTGCAGTGGTGGCGAGAGAGCGCCGAGGTCCACCACCTCGCCACGGTCGAGTTCGTGCGCGGTGCCCACGGGTGCTCAGACGACGAACGGGTGCACCGCTACGTCAGCGATCTGCCGATCTCGCACGTCGCCGTCGTGACCGGCAACGACGACGTCTCCGAGTTCTGGTCGAGTCGCCGGTTCACCGTGCTCGACTCGTGCCGCCTACCGCTGCGCGACCTCGTCGGTGGCGACACCCATCTGCGCGGAGGCGACAGCTTGGGCCGTCGGTTGCGGGCGGCGTTGCGCCGCGGTGACGGCGACCGTCACGTTCGTCCCCTGGTCCCCCCGTGGGTCTGGGACGACCTCGGGCGGACGGCATGACCGCTCATTGCGTTCCCCGGCCACACCACAAGCTGCCTGCGCAGTTGATGGCCGCTCGCTCGCTGGCGCTCACTCGCTCGCATTGGTACGGGGTGCTCCCATGACCGCTCATTGCGTTCCCCGGCCACACCACAAGCTGCCTGCGCAGTTGATGGCCGCTCGCTCGCTGGCGCTCACTCGCTCGCATTGGTACGGGGTGCTCCCATGACCGCTCATTGCGTTCCCCGGCCACACCACAAGCTGCCTGCGCAGTTGATGGCCGCTCGCTCGCTGGCGCTCACTCGCTCGCATTGGTACGGGGTGCTCCCATGACCGCTCATTGCGTTCCCCGGCCACACCACAAGCTGCCTGCGCAGTTGATGGCCGCTCGCTCGCTGGCGCTCACTCGCTCGCATTGGTACGGGGTGCTCCCATGACCGCGTCCCGGGCGGCGGTCACGCGAGAGATGTTGAAGTGGCGCCACGGTCAACGCGTCGTCCGTCATGGCGATCGGGTGCTGAAGATCAGCACGTCGGCCGACGACATGGAGAACCAATACCGATGGTTCCGCCACTTCCAGGGGATGCCCGGCGTGCCCGCCGCGTTCGGGCTGCGCCGATGGTCCCGCGGCGCGGTGCTCGTGCTCGAGTACGTCGACGCGCGGCCACTTCACCACGTCGTCCTCTCGTCGGCCGGCGACCCCCTCCGCCTCCTCACGAGGGCGGTCGGACGCGGTGCAAGGGATCCACGCCACGGCGCCGACCGCCGGTGAGACGATCACCCGTGCCGACTTCTCGAGTCACTACATCGGCAAGGTGCTGACTCGCTTCGAGATGGCACGAGCTCACATCACGTCGCTGAATCGATCGGCCTTCCGAGTCAACGGGACGGTCGTGACGAACCCCTACCTGGTCGTCCGGCGCCGTCGCAAGCGGATCCTCCAGCTTCTGATGGACGACGCGGTGACGGCGCCCGTCCACGGCGACCCGAACCTGTCGAACCTGCTCGGCAGCGCGCCGGACGAGCCGGTCGTGCTCGTCGACCCGCGCGGGACGTTCGGCACCAAGCGCATCCTCGACGGCGACACGATGTACGACGCGGCGCGGCTCACCTACAGCCTGCACGGGTTCTGCGACGTGATCGACCGTCGCGGGTTCCTGAGCACCTCGACACCGGCGGGCTTCGACGTGATCGTCACCGGTCACGAGCTGTTCCGCAGCCTCGCGCCTCGCTTCGACCAGATCGTGATGGATCGGTTCGGGCTGTCACCGCACGGTCTCGCCATTCGCGAGGCGTTGCTGTTCCTGAGCGCCGTCCCACTCCACGCCCACTCTCCGTTCGAGATGCACGCCCTGCTCGGCCTCGGCATCGAGCGGCTCGACGCCAGCGGGGTGGTGTAGGCGTGGGTCGAGCTCTCGGATCCCCGGCGAGGAGTCGAGTGGTCGTCGGCATGCCGGTTCGCAACGAGGCCGCGACGTTGGCTGTGACGCTGACCAACGTGCTGACCGCGCTCGAGGTGCTGCGACGCGACTTCGGCGGACTCGAGCTCGAGTTGATCGTGTGCTGCAACGGATGTGTGGACCGCTCGGAGGAAGTCGCGCGCGGAGTGCTCGACCGCGGTGCCCCACCCTTCCCGGCCCGGGTCGTCAAGTCCGCCCCCGGCCTTCTCGAGGCCCTCGGTCGGATGGTCGAGGAGGGTGGTGACGCTGACGTCTTCATGTTCTTCGATGCGGACATCCTCGTGATGCCCGATTGCGCATCTCGGCTGTACGGCCGCCTCGCCGAGGACCCGTCCCTTCAGGTGGTCTACGCACGGGCGCGACCGCTCCTCGGCGATGCTCTCGGCGCACGAGAGCGCTTCCTCTGCGTGCCGTTCCGGCACCGTGGGCTGTTCACCGAGCGGATGTTCTTCCGCGGGGCGGCGTACGCGATCCGTGCGGATCGCGTACGGGATCCCGAGCTCTCGGGGCTGATCCCCGGCGTGGGAGGAGTCGACGCGCCGCTCCGACGACTACCGGGCCGGAGTCCGGTCAGCGACGACGGGCTGCTGTCGCACACGGTGGTCCGCCGTTACGGGACGGCCGCGCTGCACCGCGGAGGCTGACGCGCTGATCTACCTCACTCCCCCAACCACGTTCCGTGACACCTTCCTGGGGCTGCGCCGACGCCATCACGATCGGCGGACCCTTGACGCCGTGTTCCGCGAGCACCGTCGCTGGCGGCATCGAACGTTCCGCACGCGCGTCGAGTGGTCGTATCTGTCGACCCAGCCGCTCGTCAGCCGCCTCGAACTGCTCGCCTACCTCCTCGTCCGAGGTGTGCTCTCGTCGATCGCCTGGGTCGACGCCACGCTCTCGTCGCGGGGCCTCCCGAGCCTGCCGCGAGCGGTCTTCGTCCAGCTCTCGTCCACCAAGCGCCTCGACCTCGCCGCTCTGCCTGAGGCGATGGCGGCGACGGCCCGACTTGATCACGTCGGGCCCGGACCACAGTCGGAGCGTCCGGGGTGAAGCGACGCCGCGACGCCTCAGCCGCTCAGGGCGGTCCACGTCATGGGGCCGCAGATGCCGTCGACCTGCAGCTGATGCGAGCCCTGGAACTGCTTGAGCACTCCGAGCGTTCCCGGGCCGAAGACGCCGTCGCGGTTGGCGGGCCGATTGGACATCGCGCCGGACTTGATCAGCAGTGCCTGCATCGTCGCCACCGCGGGGCCGTGGTCACCCACGTGGAGCGTGGGGTGCTGGCGGCCCGTCGGAGTCTTCACCGGCTGTGCCGGCGTGTTGATCGTGGGCGACCCACCGGCACTGGCCGACGGCTGCGGCCGACCGGCCGAGATCCACGACGACACCGAGCGAGGGAGCTCGGCGCACTGGAAGTGCCAAGGCTCGTGGTTCACCTGGGAAAATTGCTGAAGGGCGAATTGGTCGCAGTGGGCATCGGCCCACGCCATGTCACCGACGATGTCGATCGCCATCGCCTGGCCGTTGTTGACCCCTTCATGAAAGCTGCTGCCCGGCGGCGCGGCGGCGGCCATCCCTGGCTTCAGCGTCCATCGCTTCCCGTCCCAGAGAATGCTTCCGCTCGAGCTCACGACGTGCCGTTGAAGAAACATCGTGCGCTGGACGTCGGTCGACCGCCAGCCGGTCCCACAACCGACATTTCCACTGGCAGCCTCGAACATCGCCTGGACGCGCGCTTTGAATGCCGGGTGCAATTTGGACCACGTCTCGTACTTGTCGAGATCGCTGATGGCGACGCGCTGAGCGCCGTAACCGAAAGGAACCGTGATGCCCACGTAATTATCATTGCATTTTCTAAGCGGCGCGCGCCAGAGGGAAAATCAGCTATCTCGGCGAATTCGCGGCATTCGAAGAAACGAATACGCGAAATCCCGTCTCCCCACGGCTCGACCGCGTGGATTTGTTCCACCCGTGCCGGCTGGGGAAATTCGGGGTCGTGTTGCCCGAGAATGCGCGACCGAGCTCAGCGAGAGAAATCCCGCATTCCTCGCGTCGGGCACGAATGCGGGGCATCTCGACCATGACCTGGTTCGCCGCCGGGTCAGAGCGCGTCTCCCCGATCCGCCGCGCATCCGGCGGCTGAGCGAGCTCCTCGCTCAGCCGTCCGGCCAGTGTGATCGGTGGTTGCGCTACGAGCGACGGTGGGCGTCGTTGTATTGGCGGACGACGTCCGCCGGAATACGTCCCCTGGCGCGAACTTGGATCCCGTTCTCGGAGGCCCAGGCTCGGACCAGCTTCGGATCGGGCTTCGTGCGGATCGAACGAGGTGGAGGTGCGGCGTTCGGTCGATCGCCGCGGTGCGTTTGCTTGGCGGCCGCGATCGGACGGCTGACCGTCCAATACTTGTCCAGTGCCCTGGACAACGCGGCCAGGTTCTTCCTGGAGAGCTCGAGTTCCCGCCAGTCCCCGTTCCATCCAAGCCAAACCGTCTCGATGGCCTCGGTTCCATCGAGGTCGTCAACCAACACTTCTACCGTTGCTTTTGCCATGTCCTCTCCCTTATCGATGACGGCGACGGTGACTAGAAGTTACCGGGCGGGAACGGTCCCGTTGACACCGATACGGGCGATCTCGGTCGCGAATCGCCCGCAATACACGTCGACGGACCGAATCAGCGCGCTCCCGCCCCGATATTGGAGGACGAGGAACGCGGTGGCCACCCAGGAACCCGGCGGTCGCGAATGCCGGATGGCGGGCCGTCAGCGCCGGCTGACGAGGTTTCCGATGCGCATGATCTCGATCGCGTCCGCCGATCGGGCGAGCCGCTCCGGAGGCATCGCCGCCCCGGTGCCGTCGGCGAGTCGGGTCATCATCTCGAAGTTGGCGGCGACCGCGGCCGCGTCCACCATGAACGCCTCGTCGGTCTCAGCCACGAGCGCGGCCCGGGCGGTTGCGAGCTCGTCGTCGTCGCTGCTGCCGCACGCGCCGGCAAAGCGGAGCAGGGCGTCACCATGGTCGATCCCGACGCCGGGCCGGCCGTCGGCGACGGCGGCCAGGTCGAGGTCCTGACCAGTCTCGGTGCTGCTCCAACTGAGCATGCTGGCGTGGGCGGTCACTCAATAGAAGCAGTCCCGGAGCACCGTCAGGCGGGCCGCGACCAGTTCCATCTGGGCCCGCGAGAGTCCCCCGCGCCGGCGGCTCCAGGCGGGATCGACCATCTCCGGCTCCGGCATGTACTGGACGTCGGCCATGCGCCAGGTGTTGCGTTGCTCGTCCGGGACTGCCGTGTACGCCTGGACGACCGCCGCCACCTGGTCGGCGGGTTCGGCGACCGGCACCCAGTTGTAGTTGGCGCGGGCCAGACGCTCAGGGCGTCGCCCGGTCGGCTCGCCCGGGATCGGCGCCGGGAGGGGTGGCACCGTCACCCCGATGTTGCGGCAGAAGTGGGCGACCGCCGCGACGGTCGAGACGATCGCACAGACCTCGACGTAGGGGAGCTCGCCCACCTCGGTCGGACGCGGCCCGGTAGACGTCGGCGGTCATCGTTCCCGCGTGACGAGCCAGCCGGTAGGCCACGTCGTGGGCCGTGGCGGGTGCGACGAGATCGGGCCCCGAGACGTCCCGTCGACGAGATGCCCACCCACGGTGGCAGCGGATCGGCGTCGCCGATCGCGAGCAGCGCCGTCTCGGCCAACTCGATCCGCGCGGCCCCGGACCACCAGCTGCCCGGGGCGGCGAGGTGTTCCCACGCGAGCCGGTGGGCCTCGGCGAGGTCGTCGCGCACGATCACGCCGACCGCCCGTCTGTCCCGCCGGGAGTGGACCCTACGGCTGAGCTTCGGTCAGGTGGAGAGCGGCGACGAGCTGACCTCGCCTGTGCGTGTCGAGAACGTGGTGGAGGGATCGGACCCGTTCGGGCACCGTAGCTGTCGAGATGCCGAGCCGAGCGGCCGGTCTGCCGGTCAGCAACCGTCTGCGAGCGAGCTACGCCGGGACGATCTGGTCGAGTGCTTGGGCGCGGACCGCGACCTCCGACATGAACGTGACTCGCTGCACGCGAGGGCAGCTCAGCTCGAGCGTCCACGGCTCATCGATGTCGAACGTGGAGACTGCGGTCACCAAGCTGACACCGCGAGCGGGCGGCACCGACTGGCGCACCACGTCGAAGGGACCAGCGGACGAGGGCCTGACCGATCCGGCACGTCACGAGCGGTTGGTTGGCGAACGACTGCTCGGGCGAGTCGTTGTCGATCTGGAACGTGGTGGTCACGAGGTACGCGCCCGCCGGCAGGTCCATGCTCAAGCGGTACTCCTGCTCGTCCAGGTTGACCCCACCGCCGAGGCGTTCGTACAGGACGGCGCCACCGCCGGCTGGTCCGGCCGGACCTCGTTCACCTCGCGGTCCTTCTGGCCCGGGAGGACCGACCTGGTTCCAGTCGAGCGGCGTCTCCCGCAGGAGTGCCGGCCCGGATGCGATGCAACGACCGAGATTCCCCGGACGGTCCGTGTCGATCACACGGAGCACACCCGTGGCCTGGTTCACGCAGCCGTGGATCGTGCCGTCGGTGTCCGGTATCACCGCCCACGCGGTACCGCTCGCGATGAGCACGAACGTGCCGACGGCGCTCGCAGTGAGGAGCCTCTTCATTGGGTCACCTGCTTTCGGGCTAGTCGTGGAGACGTGGCCACGGTCCACCCCTCGGGCTGCAACCTGGCTGCAGCCCGCCGATCATCTGGGCGCGGAGCGTCTCGAATCTGGGACTCGACGCGCCCGGATCACCCGAGAAACCGCTCTGCGAGATTTCTCGCGATCGGTGTCGAGGGCGACGGGGCGGCTCCGACGTATCGGGTGAGCGCACCGCTCGTCGGTGGCGCCGAAGTCCGAACCAGAGTCAAGGGAGGCTGCGATGGCCAAGGTCCGCGTGCACAACTTCTCCATCTCGCTCGACGGCTACGCCGCCGGACCCGACCAGAGCCGGGAGCACCCGCTCGGGGTGGGCGGGCAGCGGTTGCACCAGTGGGCGTTCAACACTCGAGCCGCCCGACGGTTGTTCGGGCGCGAGGGTGGCCAGACCGGCATCGACGACGACTTCTGGGCGCGGGGCGACGAGGGGATCGGCGCCACCATCATGGGGCGCAACATGTTCGGCCCGATCCGCGGCTCGTGGGGCGACGACACGTGGTCGGGATGGTGGGGCGACGAGCCGCCCTACCACCATCCGGTGTTCGTGCTCACCCACCACCCGCACCCTCCGATCCCGATGGAGGGCGGCACCACGTTCCACTTCGTCACCGACGGCATCGAGGCCGCGCTCGAGCGCGCACTGGATGCGGCCGAGGGAGCCGACGTGAGGATCGGTGGCGGGGCCGGCACGATCCAGCAGTACGTCCGCGCCGGCTTGATCGACGAGCTGCACCTGCCGATCGTGCCGGTGATCCTCGGTGGTGGCGAACGACTCTTCGACAACCTCGACGGTGGCCCCGAGGGCTACGAGTGCGTCGAGCTCGTGTGCTCCTCATCGGTCGCCCACGTCCGCCTGGCCCGAACCACGTAGTCCCTCGAGGAGGGCCAGCGCCTCGGTGGCCCGCTCGGATGGCACCAGCAGGTGGTCGTGGTGATGGCCGGCGATGACGTTGCAGCTGATCCCGGCGGTTGCCAGGCAGCTGCTGACGGCCGCCGTGAGTCCCACGGCGTGCAATGCGGAGTGGACGTCGAGCCTGATCCACGAGGCGACGAACCGGTAGGGGAGCGCCCGTTCATCGGCGTCGGCCCGCCGGAGCACGACCGACACGCCTTCCGGCTCGCTCACCGTCGCGAGGGCGGGCAGATCGTGCGGAGACGACACCGTGACGAAGACGTACTCGCCGGGTTGGCGGACCGGGTCCAGCGCCGCAAGCAGTCGGTCGAGGTCTGCTTCACCGTCCACGCTCGGATGCTTCCAGCTTCCGCCTCCCAGGCCGCGCCGGAACGTCAGAGCGGCCGGTCGGCGAGCGCGGCGACCGCGGCCGGCACCGCGATCCCTGCGGGGAGGTCCTCCGAGGGCACCGGCTGCTCCCACACGCGCCGAATCGGAACGTGCCCACCCCAGTGAGGGCCGTCGATGTCGGCCGGGTCGTCGATCGGTCCGCCGCCCCGGAGCTTCGCCGAGATCTCGACGAGCGGGACGGCGATCACCATGGTCTGCCGGAGCTCGGCCGGCGTCGGGGCCCGGCCGCTGTCCCACGTCGGCACCACGTGGTCGCTCACGGCGGTCAGGGCGGCGAGGAGCTCGCCGGGCTCGTCGACCCGACGAGCCACCCCCCGCACGACGACGCTGCGATAGTTCATCGAGTTGTGGAACGGGGACCGGCCCACGACGATGCCGTCGACGATCGTGACCGTGACGCAGACATCGTTCCCAACGGCTGAACGCAGCGCGGCGTTGGCGACTGAGCCGTGCAGGTACAGCCACTCGTCCGTGCGGCCGTACGCCATCGGTACGACGATCGGGCCGTCGGCACTGGCGACACCGACATGGGCGATCACTCCGGCATCGAGCACGTCGAACACAGCGGCCGGGTCGTACGTCCCTCGGTCGGCCATGCGGCGAAGTCGGACGCGATCAGTGGCCGGCTCGGGGGTGCTCATGCCGCGATCATCGCGGCCAGCGGCTACCTCCGGGGCGTGAGTTGCCGGCCGCTCCTAGCTACCGGGTGCGACCCTCGACGGTGAAGCACCCGCCCTCGAAGGCTCCCGTCTTGCCGCTGCGCCGCTGATCCGCCAGTACGGGCGGACCGTGTGGACTCCGCGCCCCAGTGGGATCACGGCGATCGTGTGGCGGGTCTGCCAGCTTTCAGCAGGCTTTCTGGGCGCGATTCTTCGCGACCGCTGAGAAC
Organism: uncultured Acidimicrobiia bacterium; assembly: GCA_963827075.1. Lineage (GTDB taxonomy): Bacteria > Actinomycetota > Acidimicrobiia > Acidimicrobiales > Ilumatobacteraceae > JALZMG01. The sequence continues at coordinate 118,691 of CAWGZN010000010.1, forward strand.
ATCTGCGCCCAGAAACCGTAATGAGGATGATCGGGACTTCGGGCGGCGGGCACGCCGTCACGCGGGCACGAGCGAACGTGTCATTTGGTCGCTCGTCCCCGTCCGTGCCGTCGGTAGCGCGGCCTGAACGTGTCACGTGACATGTTCACCGTTCGTCATCCGCACACGACGCCGGATCAGAGTCGGTGGACGATCGAGCAATGCTCCCTCACGGCACACCTGACTACCTGATCGACTCGGCGCGCGCCGGTGCGCTGCTCCTCTCCGTACAGTGCGGGCGGCACGGCGCGCTCGAAGAGCTCGTCCGGGTCTGCAAGCCGGTCGTGCGCATGCACGCTCGGCGGTTCGCCTGGGGGAAGGGCGACATCGACGACATCACGCAGGAGGTCTGGGTGCGGCTCATCGAGAAGGCCCACCAGATCCGCGATCCGCGCGCGCTGCTGGCCTGGCTGCGAGTGGTCACGTACCGGGTGGCCAACCAGCTCGGCCATGCCGGCCGGCGGCTCGTGCCGTCGACCGAGATCGACGAGGACCGGACTCCGAGTGTCGTGGAGGACGATGTCGTGGAGTCCTGCCACCGCGAGGAGGGCGTGCGCCGCATGCGGCTGGCGTTTGCCGAGCTGCGTCCACGTGACCGTCAGCTCCTGCTCCTGCTGGATCGGGATCGGCATCCGGGTTATGCGGCCGTCAGCGAGGCGATCAGGCGGCCGATCGGAAGCCTCGGTCCGAGCCGGAAGCGGCTGATCGAGCGGCTACGACGCGATGACCACCTCGTCGGCTTCGACGTTCGGGTCGCGAGCTGATCCGCCCGTGGCGACGCCGGCCGATGGTCGAGTGACTCGACGTCAGCCGTCCGCCAATAGGCGGCGCGCGTTGCCGATCGAGCCTCCAACTGGCGATCTGGGGGGGAATCGTTCCAGGTGTTGGCACAGATCCCGCCCAGATCACCGTTCGGGACGATTCCCGCCCAGTTCTGGTCGCGGCTCATCAGACCGCGTCGGCGCCCGTTACCTGCGTCCCCTTCTGGAGCAATCGCCAGCCGAGCTGGCGCAACGAAAGGGCCATCGCGCGTGTATTGGCGCGGGCTCTCAGCCGATGAAGCGACGCATCGCGTCGAGGTCGGGGATCGCGACCGACCGGCGCGACGTGGTCACGAGTCCCCTCGACCGCAGCGCGGCCAGGGCCCGGGCGACCGAGGTCGGTGACGTCGCCACCAGTCCGGCCAGATCGCTCTGGGTCAGCCCGGTCACCTGGCGGACACCGCCATCGACCGCCTCGCCGTCCCGCTCGGCGTACGACACGAGCACCCGGGCGACGCGGCGGAGGGAGTCATAGCCGGCAGCCTCGGCCTGTCGCTCGGTGGCCTCGCGGAGCCGCACGGCCAGTGCTCGCATCAGGGCGAAGCTGACGGCTGGTCGGCTCGCGGCGAGACGCAGTAGCTCGGTCGCCGGGATCGATCGGACCGTCACGTCACTGAGCGCGACGACGGAGGCCGCACGAGGGGCACTGCTGCCGGCCAGCGCGTTGAGCTCGCCGACCAGCTCGCCCGCCTCGCGCACGGCGATCACTGACTCCCGGCCGTCGTCGGACGTGCGCACGATCTTGATCCGTCCGCTGCAGATGAACAGCGCGTGATCCGTGCGGTCGCCCTCCAGCATCAGGTACGTGCCCCGCTGGTGCCGACGAAACGTCCCGAGCTGCCGCAACAGGCGTTGATCGTCAGCGGGGAGGTCGTCGAAGGTGCCCGGCACCAAACGTCAGCCTAGGTCGCGTCGGGCCGACCGAATACCGACGGAACGCCCGACTCCGCTCGATTTGCGGCGCCATTTGTCAATTGACGAGTTCGTATTCCAATTCGACGGCGTGGCTCAAGGTGTGGCCGACCGGTGACGAACCGATGACCTTGGCGTGGAGAGCCTCGAGCGCCTCCGTGGGGGCGTCGGAGTCGATGTGCACCGAAATGCGGATTCCGTCGAACCCGGCGTGCCCGTCGCGGAGCCCGAGGAAGGCATGCAGGTCGACGTCGCCGGTGAGCTCGATGCGTACGTCGTGCAGCGTGATGCCCGCGACGGAAGCGTTGGCGGCGTAGCCGACCGCGAGACAGTTGCCGAGGGACGCGAGGAGCTGCTCGACCGGGTTCGGAGCGCTGTCCGTGCCGCCGAGGCCGGCGGGTTCGTCGGACGAGAGCGGAGCGAACTCGCGGACCTGAGCCTCGGAGCGAAATCCTCCGGTCCATCGGACCGCTGCGGACCAGGTGGTCGCGGCGACGTTCGGGTCGTTCTGGATCGCGGCAACGAGTCCACCGACGCTCTCGAGGTTGACGTCGTTCAGACGGGCGGACGACTGCAGGGACATGACCGTGACCTCCTGGGTGTCGTTCTCCCAATTGTCGACCAATTCGGTCGACAATTCAAGGGCGAACGTCGAAGCCGTTGAGCAGCAGGGCCAGCGAGGAGTAGTACCCGACCACCATCAACAACTCGACGGCCCAGGCGTCTCCGAGCTCGGCCACCAGCTCGGCCACACGTGCCTCGCTGAGCGTGCGGTCGACGAGCGCTTCGCGCACGACGGCGACGACGAGGGGGGCGTGCGGGTGGTCGAGCTCCGGCGCACCTCCATCCCAGATCGGCGCCAGCCCGTCCGCGGGGAGCCCGGCCGCGACGGCGATGGGAACGTGGGTCTCCCACTCGAAGCGGCACTGCCACGCGGCCGCCGTCGCCAGGATGGCGAGCTCGCGCAGGGGATCCGGCAGCCCTGCTCCGTATCGGATCGCGGCACCGACCGCTTGCAGCGGGCGCCCAACGGCGGGAGCGCGCAGCAGTAGGTCGAACGGTCCGCGGAGGGATCCGTCGGCGGCGACCAGACTCTGCCCGCGCCGCGGTCCGGTGACGATCTCGTCGTAGAGCGCCCGTTGGGCGGCGTCGAGGCGCTCGGGGGTGAGGGGCGGCAGGCGGGTCACGGCGTCACACCTCGCCGTGGCGAGTTCGGTCGTGCGGCAACGTCATGGCGGCGATCCTGTCAGCTGAGCACCATCCCGCCGTCGAGGGTCACCGACTGCCCGGTCATCCCGGCGGCCTCGTCCGACACGAGGTAGGCCACGAGACCGGCGATCTCCTCGGCCGTCACTTCCCTGCCGTGGACGCGATGCTGACGATGCGGCCCCAACCGCGATCGAGGATTGGTGGCAGCACCGCGTGCATCGTCCGCACGACGCCGAGCACGTTGACCTCGAAGAGGTCACGGAACGCTTGACGTCGAGGCCCACGAACCGCCTGGCCACGTGGGCTCCGGCGCAGCTCACCAGCACGTCGGCGGGACCACTGGTGCGGGCGACCCGATCGACGACGGCGGCGACGTCGGCGTCGGACGTGACGTCGCACCGGTGGGCGAAGGCCGTTCCGCCGCGCTCCGCGATCGCAGCGACGCCGGCCTCGACCTGCGTCACGCCTCCCACCGGACGCGGATTCGGCCCTCGGCTCCCGGTAGCGGAAACGACTGCGCCTCGCGTTCGACCGCGTCGCGCTCTTCCGGCGAGAGCCGATCCCAGGTCTCGATCGTGACGACCGCTCCGGCCCGTCGCCACGTCCCGGCCACTTCTCCGTCGACCACCACGGCACCCGGCCAGACCCGCGAGGTCCACAGCTGTCGGCGCCGGTCGGGGTCGGGGACGAGCAGTTCGCGATCGGCTCCCTGGAGGAGGAAGTAGGTGTCGCCGCTGGGGAGCAGCCGCGCCGGCGCGGCGCGACGTCGGACGGAAGTGCGGAGCACTTGCTCGTCTTCGCTCAAGATCCACCCGTCGCCGACGGGCGTGCGGACCGGCGTCAGCGATCCCGCCAGCGCGTCGAACGTGGCCAGAGCACGCGGCGGCTTGATCCCCGCCCACTCGGCGAAGGCGTCCGCGGTGGACGGTCCGAAGACGTGGAGGTATCGACGCCCGAGTTCGAGTCGAGCCTCAACCGGGTCGAGGGCCGGTGGAGGCGTGCCCCAGATCGTCGGCTGGCCCCCGCCATCCCATCGGATCGCCAGTCGACCCGTCGGCGCGGCATAGCGCAGCGAATTGGGATGTCGCTCGAGCGCCCGTCCGACGTCGCGGTAACTCATCCGGCGGCCGTCGAGGACTGCCTCGATCTGGTCGGCCAGCAGGACCATCTCACCGCGTGCGACAGGATCATCTGGCAAGCGCGCAACGGTGAAGACCGCACGGTCGCACTCGGCCACGACATACACGCTGAACCGTGGCCCCCATACCTGCACCAGCGACGGATCCTCCCAGCTGCCCGGCTTCGTGTTCTCGACGCGGGCGTGGATCGACAGGAGCGCCGCCCGCGGCATGCTGTCCTGCAGCCCGGCCCAGGCCGCTGCTCTCAGTGACTCCTCACCCGGCGCGAGCCGGTCGTCGAGACCGCTCGAGCGTCGACGGAAGGCGAGGACCTGCGCACGAGTCACCGTGAGCCGACGCTTCGCCACACCACCGCTCTCTTTTGATCCAGGTCCCGCTCGACCTGACTCTAGGGAGGAAGGCGATCGCTCCGGAAAGGGCTTCTCCCCAGGCCCGGAGCCGGCGTCAGGCTGCCGAAGCCTGCTCGATCGTCGCGGTCTCCGACGGCGCGGGCGCTCGGGCGCGGAGGAAGTCGAGCTCGAGGCCCTTCATGAGCCAGGAGACGCCGAACGCCCACACCGACACCGCCTCTCCGACCAGCAGCGCCTTCTCCGGTCCGCCGGCGACGGCGGCGATGCCGACGAACGCCAACGACCCGGCGATGAATCCGGCGCACGTCCAGTGGAAGTTGCGCCAGAACCGTGGCGACCGCTTGTTCGGGCGAGGCTCGCGTGCGCCTTCGCGCACACCGAAGAACCAGCAGATCACGGCGAGGGCGGTGATGAACACGAACGCGCCGCTGAAGTGGACGGCCTGGACGACACTCTCGCCCAGCCGGTCCTGCAGCGGCGTCAGCGCGATGTCCTGGTTCGGCCGTCCGGTCGGGAAGACGGCGACGAGGAGGACGGCGACGCCGGCGACCATGCTGAGGGTGTTGTCGAGGCTCCTCGTCACGACCTTGTACGTGATGAGGAACACGGCGGTCGCGCACAGCGTCCCGACGAACACCTCCCGCGCGCTGGAGTAGTAGTACGAGCTCAGCGAGCCACGGACGAATGGGTCACCGTCGAAGACGAAGCCGTCGCCGAAGACGAGCAGGAACGGGAGCGCGACGCCGAGCGCGCCGACCATCGCCCGCATGATCAAGTACGAGCGCAGGTACCGGGACATGTCCGGTGGCGCCGACGTGGCCGGCCGTTCGACCGTGGTCTCCGGTTGCAGGTACGCGTTCATCGATGCCCTCCCTCACGGGCGCTGACGCCTGGCGCTCGGTGGCCGGCATCGTCGCGCCGGGCGGAGCGGCCGTCGACCTCATTCGACCGACCGCGCGCCGGCCAAATGTCCTCCTCGAGACCGCAGCCGGCCTGGTGCGCTCGAACCTGACGTGGCCCGGCGCGCGTTTCAGGAGGCGGTGCTGCGCGGTCGGATCCCGTACTCCTGCAGGGTCGCGTCGACCGAGTGGGTTCGCCCGCGGGCGATCGCGTCGGCGTAGTCGGCCGGAGCGAGGCTGTTGCGCACGATCGGATCGACGACGACGCCGTGGAGGACGTGGTGGGCCGTGGCGTTGAAGCGGCACGTGCGAGCCAGGCCGAGCAGCTCGGCCGCGGTCTCGGGCTCGCCGCGGCACGCTTCGGAGTAGGCGAGGGCGAGCATGCAGTCCCCGTCGATCCGGTAGCCCTCGCGGTCGGCGATGCCAAGCGCAAGCGCCAGTTGCGGGCGGCCGGACTCCCCGTCGATCATCGCGGTGACGGCGCGCGAGAACGACGTGAGCCAGGTCTCGGCGAGACCCGTGGCCTGGAGATACTCGTACTGCTGGCGGATCCCGCGCTCCGCCCAGTAGGGGTCTTGGAGGGCCAGCCCGTTCAGCCACATCGCCCAGTTGAGGATGAACCGCTCGTAGCCGTCCGCGCTGCACCGGTGCTCGAGCTCGGTGACCTGCCGCTCGAGGTCGGCGGGTGCCGTCCGGCCGGCGTGGGCAACGACGGCGAACGCTCGGAGCAGGTTCGAGAGTCGCTCGTCGGGTGAGATCTCGAGCACGTCGCTGAGCGCCCTGTCGGCGCGGTCGGGGTCGAGCAGGTGCTGCAGCATCAGGAACTGGTGGGCGAGCGCGTGCGCCTCGGCATCGCAGCCCGCCGCCAGCCGGGCGGACTCCTGAGCGGAGCCGATCATGGTCAGGAAGTCGCCGTCGCCTTGGGCGATGTCGGCCCGGAGCAGCGCGACCCACGCCCCGACCGGAGGGTCCAGATCATGGCCGCCGAGGGCGTCGACCCACCGGTGGCCCTCGGCGCAACCCACCGCGTTGCGCCACAGCAACGACCGGGTGATGGCGAGCTCGGCGGCGTCGTCGAGGCGGCCGGCGTCGAGGCTCGACCAGAACGCCTGGCGCACGTGCTCGGCATCGCTGCGCTGTCGGGCGGCGAGACGGCCGGACATCCAGCGGTCGAGCTTGCTCGTCGCCCTCGCCACTCCGACCGTCCATGTCCTGTGATGCTCGAAGGCGGCGTCTCGCTCACCGCACTCGTCGAGCCGCTCGACCGCGAACGCCCGGATGGATTCGAGCAGCCGGTACGAGCTCGTGTCGAGCTCCCGCACCACGAGGCTCTTGTCGACCAACGACGCCAGCACTCCGGTGAGGTCCACGCCGTCCAGCAGGGTCCGCAGCGCCTCGAGCGCATCGAGTTGGAACCCGGATGGGAACACGCCGAGATGGCGGAGCAGCCGCTGCTCGGATTGGTCCAGCAGCGTGTAGCTCCAGTCGATCGCGGCGGTCATCGTCTGGTGACGGGGTTCGCCCCGAGCCGGCCGGGACGGCGGGCGGTTGGCGGGTTCGCCCAGCATTCGCGTCAGGTCGGCGAGGCTCCAGCGGCGCACCTGCCCGGCCGCGAGCTCCACCGCGAGGGGCAGCCCATCGAGTCGCGCGCACAGGTCCACGATCTGCGTGTCCGAGGCGTCCCAGGCGACGCGCGGCTCGAGCCGGCGGGCCCGTGCGACGAACAGCTCGGCGGCGGCCGCGCCGAGCGGCTCGACCGGGACGACGTTCTCGTCGCGGAGCCCGAGAGGTTCGCGGCTCGTTGCCACGATGCTCCACGTCCCGCCGCAGCCGAGCCGAGCGACGTCGACGAGTTCCGCGGCGGCATCGATCACGTGCTCGCAGTTGTCCAGGACGATCAGCATCGAACGGTCGGCGAGATACGCACCGAGTTCGGCGTCGGAGCGGGCGGCGTCGCCCTCGACGCCGAGCGCATCCGCGAGTACCCCGAGCACGTCGCCGGCAGTGCGGGCCGGTACGAGATCGACGAACACCGCGCCGTCGCGCCAGCGGCTCATGTCCTCGTGGGCAACGGCCAGCGCCACGCTCGTCTTGCCCACACCCCCCGGGCCGACCAGCGTGGTGAGCCGCGTCTGCCGGAGCTGCGTCGAGACCTCCGCGACCAGCTCGGCACGGCCGATCAGGTCGCCGCGCCGGGCGGGGAGGCGACCCTTCGGACCGATGTTCGCGCCGCGTGTCTCCCCGACGGCGGTCGCGAGCGGGCCGATCGAGGCGAGCGCGCGGCGGTCGTCCGCGCCGAGCTTGCGCAGCACCGACGAGACGTGCGTCTCCACCGTGCGCACGGACACGAACAACTGCTCGGCGATCTCGACGTTCGTGAGCCGCCGCTGGACGAGCGCGAGCACCTCCGCTTCCCGGGCCGTCAGCGCCCCCACTGCGTCCGGGTCCACCACATGGCAAGTCTCGCAAACCCGTGGTTTCCACGGAGACAACCCGTGGACAGCACGGATGCGCCATCCGCGCTCGTGGCGCACGCTGGGTCCATGACCGTTCTCGAGCTGCATCCCGTCCATGACGCGGGATCCCCGCAGGAATTCCCCCAGGCGAGCGACGCACCCGACGCCGCCCTGCTGCAGGCGGTCCGCGACAGCGCCGCCCAGGCCGATCAGACCGGCGACCTCGTCGGATGCCACGACCTCATGGTCGCCGACGGCCTCTTCCACATCCTCGTGCCTCGCGAGCTCGGTGGCGCCGGCGGGAACGTCGTCGACTGGTTCGACGCCGCCCTCGCCGTCGCCCACGCCGACCCCGCCGCGGGCTGGATCATGGCCCAGGGCGCGGTGCAGAACGCGTGGATCGCCGTGTCGGCCGCACCCGAGTTCGCCACGGAGTTCTTCCGGCGCCGTCAGACGATCGCGACCAGCAGCGCCGGCAACGCGACCGCCGAACGACGCGGCGACAGCTACGTCGTCCGCAACGCCCGTTGGGGTTACGTGTCCGGCTCCCAGGGCGCCGCGTACCTCGGCGGCATGGTGCGCACCACGACCAGCTGATGGAGCCCCGGAGACCCGCATGGTCCTCGTCCCCGCCGCCGACGCGACGATCCTGCCCAGCTGGGACACGCTGGGCCTGCGCGGCACCGGCAGTCATCACATCGACCTCGGCGAGGAGATCACGGTCCCTGCGAGCCGGACGTTCACGTGGCCGAGCCTGACGATCACCCGGCCCGGCCCGTTGGCGAATGTCGCCGCCCACACGCTCTGGCTCATCTCGCTCTCCGCGGCCGCGGTGAACCTCGGTGCCGCTCGCCGGGCCATCTCCGAGGCGACGGCGTCGGCCGAGCACAAGATGCACCGCTTCGACACCGTGCCCGTGATCCAGCAATCGCCGTTCATCCGTGGGATCGCCGAGCTGCACGGCCAAGTGGAGCTGGCCACCGCCGGCCTGCGCGCCCTGCTCGACCAACTCTGGGACCGGGCCGTGGACGGTGACCGTCCGAGCGCCGAGCAGCGCGCCCGCCTACGGCTCGCGGCCGCGGCGGCGATTCACACGGGCGCCGACGTCGTCAGAGCGGCCCAGCTGCTGACCGGTGCCGACGCCCTCCACCGGGCGCACCCGCTCGAACGCCTCGGACGGGACACGCAGATGTTGGTGAACCACGTCGTCACGAACCCCTCCACCCGCGAGCAGCTCGCGACGGTGCTGCTGGGCACCTACCAGGGTCCGCCCGCGTTCATCTGACCGCGGGTGGTCAGCCGACGGCGGTGACGATGGCCTTGGCGGCGCCCTCCTGGGCCTCGTCGGCGGCGTCGATCGCCCCGACCATGGTGAAGAAGCCGTGGATCATCCCGTCGAACTGTCGGTGCTCCGTCGGTACACCGGCTGCCTCGAGCGCCGACACATACGCCTCGCCCTCGTCACGGAGCGGATCGAGCTCGGCCGTGATCACGTACGCCGGCGCAACCCCCGCAAGCGAGGGGTTGAGCAATGGCGAGAGCCGCCACTCGTCGGCATCGACGGCCTGTCCGAGCCCGTAGTGCCCGTAGAACCACTTCATGTCGGCCTTCGACAACAGGAAGCCCTCGCCGTTCTCGTCGACCGAGGCGTGGCCCATCCGGGCATCGACGGCGGGGTAGACGAGCAGCTGGAGGCGAATGGACGGTGCGCCCGCGTCGCGGGCGAGCAGCGATACCACCGCCGCCAGGTTGCCGCCGGCGGAGTCGCCGCCGACGACGATCCGCCCCGGGTCGATGCCGAGCTCGTCGCCGTTGTCGGCGACCCATCTGGTGGCGGCCCAGCAGTCGTCGACGGCGGCCGGGAACACGTGCTCGGGGCCGAGCCGGTAGTCCACGCTGGCGACCGCGACGCCGGCGCGGTTGGCCAACCACCGGGCCGCGCCGTCGTGGCTGTCGAGGTTGCCGATCACCCAACCGCCTCCATGGAAGTACACGAGCACAGGCAGCCGATCCGACGAGGATGACCCGGCCGGTCGGTAGAACCGGATCGGGATGTCACCCGCAGGGCCCGGGGCGCTCACGTCACGGACCTCGGCCACCTCGGGACCCGGCCGCTCGGCGGACATCGCGACGATGAGGTTGCGGGCCTCCTCGACGGACAGATCGGAGAGTTGGGTCACCCCGAACTGCTGCAACAGGTCGAGAACCTCTTGCGCCTGGGGATGTATCGGCATGGAATTCCTCCTTGTCGGGTCGCGGTCCACACGGACGACTGCGGCGAACGGCACGATCGTGTCACAGTCGTGGAGCGCGCCGTCGACGCACACGACGACGCGCTCCTCGGGGCAGCGGGTCACCGCTCGCCCGGGCCGCTAGCCCTCATCGACGCACACGCCGCGGGCGATGATGAAGTCCCACGTGTCGAACAGGGGCGAGTTCTCCACTGCCCAGGCGTCCATCGCGTGGAGGCTGCTCCTGGGGTAGATCTGCTGGAGTGAGACGTGTCCGGGCGCGACATCGGTGATCGCCGCGCCAGCGCTGATCATCTGCTTGTCGACGGTCGAGCAGCTCGTGTGCGCATCTTTGTCCGCCTCCGATCCCCGCTCGGCTGACGCTCCCGTCCTGACTTCGTATCCCTGGGGATGGTCGGCGCAGATCGCGTACGCCTTGACGCTGCCAGGTGAAGCGGTAACCAGTGGCGTCCTCGTGGGCCTGGGCCCGCGCGATGTCGCCGGAGGCGGCGACGCGAGCAACCTGCAGGCCGACCTCACGGGACGTGTTGAGGACGCGAGCTCCGGTGCCGAGCACCTTCTCGCCAGCGTCGCAGAACGCGTCGGCTCGCTGCACTTCCGTCGACGTCAGGGGCACATCTTCGGAATCACTGATGTGGTGCCCTGACACGCGATCCGCGCAGAGTGCATACGCCTCGACCCACCAGGCGCCACCGACACCAGCGCCGGCCTCGGCGGCACCGGCGACGTATCCCTGCCTGCTCGTCCCATTGAGCCGGATCGCCGGCTGCAACTGCCACAGGGTGACCGCGTTCGGGTCGTCGGCCGAACCGGGCACGAACGCCCATCCGCCGCCACCGACCACGACCTGTCCAGGATCGCAATAGGCGAAGGCCTGCTTGGACGAGAGTGAGTTGTAGGTCACGGCCGACACCTTCTCGAGGCCAGTCACCACCGGTCGGGCTGCTGCGGCCGCCGGTATCCCTCCGACCGAAGGGGCCGCCACGATGGCGATCGCGCTGGCGACGAACGCGACGGCGCAGATGCGGAGCCCCGGCTTGTTCTTCCTGTCGCGCCACCTCTTCGCTCTGCGCATCGAGCCGGATGGGCTCGTCTGGTCTCGATGCCGTGGCGCACGATGTGTCGTCATTGTCGTTCCTTTCTGATCGCACGTGACTTGAGGGAGGTGACGTCGATGCCCGCTGCTGACGGTCATCGCGCCGACGTGCACAAGGGTCTGCGTGACGTCGCTGTGCCGTCGGTGTGCCATCGCCGGCCTGGGCGCGTCCGTCCGCCCATTCGCCCACCGCGGGTCACGATCCGCGTCGCGGGCCGGGGCGCAGCCGTCCGGCTCGTGCTCCGAGCGGTCAAACGGCCGTCGTCGCCTCCGGCAGGTTGGGCTAGTCCCGGTAGAAGATGTCGATCTGGCCGTCGGGCAGCGTCAGGTGGAGCTGGATGTCCCCGACGTTCGGATCGCGGCCAACCACGTACGGCCACGCTCGCGGACCCTCTGCGGACTCGGACTGTGGTTGGAGGGCCAGGATGCCGTTGGCGGTCTGGGCGTAGCCCTGCTCTCGGCCCTCGAGCGTGCATTCGGTCGACGAGCGGCACGTTGCGAGGGTGTATTCGTAGAGGCCGTCGGCGGTGAACTGGTAGACGCGCCAGAACTGCTGTGAGCCGGTCGCATCCAGCCACTTGCTGACCCGCCACGTCCCCACGAGTTCAGGGGCGAGCGGCGCGAGCGGCGGGAGCGTGGTTGTCGGTGGGCTCGGTGTGGTGCTGTCGGCCGTTGGCGGGGGCGACGTCGGTTGTGTCGTCGTCGCCGGGGCCGGTTCGGTGCTCGCCGCCGATGGCGGGGGCGGTCGCGGTTGGGTTGTCGCCGCAGAGGCTGGTTCGGTGCTCACCGCCGGTGGCGGAGTTGACGTCGGCTGCGTCGTCGCCGTGCCGCCGCCGCACGCGGCCGACAACCAGAGTACGAACGCTGGAAGCCCGGCTCGCCGGAGGCTCAGCCGCGCCAATCCCGAGCCCAGCGGGCGCCTACAGTCACCTGCCCTCGCGCCGAAGGCAGCGCCACGCTCGGTTCGAGGTGAACGGAGCCCCTCACAGTCGCCGGCTGGGGCGCTCACTGACCCTCGATCCGTGTGTCGGTAGCGATTGTGCCGTTGTGTCATCTCTGGACCTCCTCGGTCCACCGCCGCGCTCTCTTGTTCGGCGTAACCATCGGCGTCACAACCGTTCCATCGCTGACGAATTCGTGGTTCGGGACCCAGCCCTCGCCGTCCGCTCGGACAGAGCTGCCTGCCAAGCCTCGGAGTCGAGCAGTTCGCGAGCGAGACGACCGAGCCGCGGCGGCCCGGACCGGTGGAACAGTTGTAACCCCCGAAGTCACGCCTCTCTGTGCAACGGCCAACCAGCCGAGGCATGCGAACACGCCGGACGGATCGCACCGGCACCAGGGCTCGGCGCTGCTGCCGCCATCACGGTGGGCCGACGCCGCCGTCAGCCAACCACATACACAAACACCCACCGAGGGAGGGGCGATGCCCAAAGTTGCCGGATTTCTTCCCAGCCGATCAGCGTTCCATTTTCGAAACTCGTTCCCCCGGGGCACGACCACGTACATCAACGTCGGACCGGTGAGGGTCCCGATCGGCGACGCCGCCAATGGCTTGTGCGGTGGCATGAGCGTCGCAACTCGCGACTACTTCCAGACGGGCGTCACACCACCGCCGGATCGAACGCCACCGACGAGCGGGCCCCTCTTCGACTTCATCGTCGCTCGCCTCTTCGACAGCTTCAACCTGCCGGGTGGGCCACTCCGGTACATGCACCTCATGAGCCCGGCGCTCCCCGACCACGAGACGGAGTTCAGCAAGCTCGGATTCGCGCCCCACGGTCGCGCATGGGAGATGGTCTACGCGGAGTGGCCGAAGATCAAGGCCGACATCGACGCTGGATGTCTGTCTCCCATCAATCTCATCCAGACCAAGTCGGCCAACGCTTTCGATCTGGGAAAGAACCACCAGGTACTCGTCTACGGCTACGAACTGGTCAACAACCAGCTCACGCTCAACATCTACGACCCCAACCACGAGGACAAAGACAACGTCACCATCACGCTCAACATCGGCGACCCCAACCACACGATCACCGTGCGTCGATCTCACGACACCTCCACACCGATCTTCTGTTTCTTCCACATCGCCTACGGCTACGTCCCGCCGCCCACCGACTGGGAGTCCTTGGGTGGGGTGTTGACGTCGGGTGCCGCGGCCTGTTCGTGGGCGCCGGGGCGGTTGGACGTGTTCGCCCGCGGGGCGAACAACGCGTTGTGGCACCGGTCGTACCAGAACAACTGGTCCGGCTGGGATTCCCTCGGCGGCGGGTTCAGCTCGGATCCAGCCGCGGTGTCGTGGGGCCATGGCCGGATCGACGTGTTCGCCAAGGGCACCGACAACGCGCTGTGGCACAAGTGGTACGACGGCAACTGGTCCGACTGGGAGTCCCTCGGTGGGGCGCTCAGCTCCGGTCCGGCGGTGTGTTCGTGGGCACCGGGGCGGCTGGACGTGTTTGCCCGCGGCGCAGACAACACACTCCACCATCGGTGGTACGAGAACAATTGGTCTGGTTGGGAGTCGCTCGGTGGCGGGTTGACCTCGGATCCGGCCGCGGTGTCGTGGGATCATGGGCGCATCGACGTGTTCGCCAAAGGGGGCGACAACGCGCTGTGGCACAAGTGGTACGACCAGAATTGGTCCGGCTGGGACTCCCTCGGCGGCGTCCTCACCTCCGGACCGGCGGTCAGCTCATGGGCGCCCGGCCGCCTCGACGTGTTCGCCCGCGGCACCAACAACGAACTGCACCACAAGTCCTACGAGAACAGCTGGTCGAACTGGGAGTTCCTCGGCGGTGAGCTGGGGTCGGACCCCGAGGCGGTCTCCTGGGACAAGGGCCGGATCGACGTGTTCGCCAAAGGCATGAACGACGCCTTGTGGCACCGATGGTACGACGGCACCTGGAAGCCGTGACGGGCGGACACGTAGTCGCCTGCAAGGTCGTGGAGCTTGGCCGGTAGGCGGTACGACTTCTTCATCTCCTACTCCCATGAGGACATCGATCGCGTCCGGGAGTTGGACAAGGCACTCCGCGCGCTCTTACGTCGACCTCTCCGCCGTGCGGGCTTTCAACCGCTTCGTTGTCCGGCAGGGCGAAGAGACCCCGTGTGCTGAGACACGAAGCAGCCCTCGCACGCCGACCCCGGGGTGGGTGTGCGAGGGCTGCAGGTGGGACCGGTCAGCCGGTATGGGTCACGGGCAGGATGAGATCTGCACCGTGAACCGGCCGAGCGAGCCGTAGTCGGAGTACCCGGTGGCCGGCGTGAGTGCGCCGACGCCGTCGACCTGCAGGTAGTAGGTCCCGGCAGGGAGCAGGCGGGTGACCGTGGCGTCGAGGCCGGTCGCCACGTCGAACGAGGCCTCACCGGAGAGCGGGTTGCGCGTGGCCAGTAGAGCATGGCCGGAGTTGTAGAGACGCAGCCGGACGTCCAGGTTCGGACTGGTAACGGCCGGCTTGATGCCGATCGTCGTCCTGGCCCCGCAGGAACGCCGGAACCTGAACACGTCGACGTCAGAGCGCCGCTCGATGATCCCGGCCCCGCGCCTGGCGAGTCCCATGTTGGTAGCGGTGCCGAAGCTGCTCCCATGGTCGTCGGGCCGCAGCGGCAGGCCGAAGGACTTGATCACTGCGATGTCGTCTTCGGTGTTGTTGGCGTCGGCGTACTCGCCGCTGCTCCACTGAACGACGGGCTCGTTGTAGCCGACGCCCATGATCGGCGCCCAATTGTGGTGGCCCGCGTAGTAGGGGCTCCCGCTCAACGTGCCGTCGTGGCCGAGCCCGAGGTTGTGGCCGGCCTCGTGGCTGGCAGCCTCGGCGATGTACTTGTCCACGTTCAGCAACAGGTGGGAGAAAGCCCACGCGGGGTGGTAGTAGCTGGAACCGACAAGGTTGTAGACACCAACGAAAGCGACCCCGCCACAGGCGTTGCCGCAGATCCGGGTCGCAGCGTCGGTGCTCGGAGTGATCAGGACCCGCGTCCCGAACTCTGTGTCGGCGGTGCTGGACCGGTCCAGGGCGGCGGCGCCTGGGTCCTGGGTGGTCACGTCCACGTCGAACGGCCGGAAGTCCTCGGCGACCCGCTGGAAGACGCTTTGGATGGTGTCGTGCTCGGCCTGGCTCCACGTGGCCGGGTTCCCGTCGACGTCGAACGCCGGCTGCGAGCTGGTCGGGACCGTGTAGAAGTCGTTCCACGCCGTGCCGGCCACGGGACCTCCGTCGAAGTCGAGGAAGATCGTGCGCTCCGCGCCGAGCCGGCTGTGCAGGTTGAACGTCTCGCTGTTGGGGAAGGGACCCGGCTCCGGCGTCGGAGTGCCGGCCACGGGCTGCGTCGGAAGCGGCTCCTTGACGTGCAGCATGCCGTCGGGGCTGACCCACAGCGAGGAGTCGCTGCGTAACAGCTTGGCCAGCTCGGCAGGAGTCTTGTCGTACCGCTCGGCCACGACGTCGAGGTCGTCACCAAGGGCTCGCACCGCCGCCGTACCGGACAGGCTGCGGTCCAGGATGGGCTCCGCGGGGTCCGGGGACGCCCCGGCGGTGGCGGCTGCCGCGCCCACCACGGTCGAGGCGACGCCGATCGTCGCGATGGCGGCAACTGTTCTTTTGATTCGTGACATGAGATTCCCTTCGTCCCAGGCGGTGCAGCCGACCGAACCCGGGGGGTGCCGCCGCTGCTTTCGACGACGGTCCGATTGGATCCGTCGTGAGGGATGATCCAGACCGCTGACGCCGGGTGCACTGTCACGCGGGCACGTGCGAACTGGTCATTTGGCTTCTACGCCATGTACTCAGGGATGCCGTGTGGCGACGCGGGAACGTCGCTCCAATGCTGCGCCCCGGTTGGAATGCCACGGCGATCGTCGTGCGGCGAGACATCAGCACGTGCGGCGACCACCACTTGCGCCGCCGACGAACCGTCCGAACCACACGACGCTCTCCGCCTGCGAGTGTCGATGTGTGGTCGGCTGCTCGGGCGCGAATCGCTCGGTGGGGCTGGTTGCGTCAGGCGAGATCGGCGTCGGCGCAACGCGAAGGAACCGCTGGCCGGCCGAACTCTGTGTATCTGTCTGCGATCCGAACCCCTCTGTCGGTACGGGAGGGTCGTCGTCGAACTCTCGGCTCAGGGTGCGCGATGGCGCTCGCCGACGAGCTCGCCGGCCTCTCGCACGGCGACCACCGACTCTCGCCCGTCGTCCGACGTCCGCACGATCTTGATCCGCGGTTCATCCGGCGACTCAACGTCGGCACGAGAGGGATACCTCCGCCAAGCGGAAGGAGTGGGATTCGAACCCACGGAGGCCCGAAGGACCTCAACGGCTTTCGAGGCCGTCCCATTCGTCCGCTCTGGCATCCTTCCGGGGTCGCACGCTAGCGGTCGGCGTCGCCCGTTCCCGCGCCGAGTTGGGAGCGGCGGCGGGCGGCGAAGAACTCGACGAGCAGGCGGCCGGCCTCGTCCGCCCGCACCCCCGTGGTGACGGGAATGCGATGGTTGAGGCGCGGATCGGCGGCCAGGTTCATCAGACTTCCCGACCGCCCCGGCCTTGGGGTCAGTGGCGCCGTAGACGAGGCGGCCGACTCGGGCGTTGACCATCGCGCCCGCGCACATCGGGCAGGGCTCGAGCGTGACGACGACGGTGCAGTCGTCGAGTCGCCAGTGACCGACGACGGCTGCCGCATCCCGCACGGCGAGCAGCTCGGCATGGGCGGTCGGGTCGCCCGTCAGCTCACGCTCGTTGTGCCGCGCCGCGATCACGTCCTCGCCGCGGACGACGACGGCGCCGACGGGCACGTCGTCGTGGTCGAGCGCCCGGCGCGCCTCGGCGATGGCGAGCTCCATCGCCAGCTCGTCGTTCATGGCGGAGGGAGTGGGATTCGAACCCACGGTGGGTTGCCCCACACACGCTTTCCAAGCGTGCCGATTCGGCCGCTCTCGCATCCCTCCGGGACGGCGCAGAGGGTACCGGTTCGGGGCGCGGTAGCCTGGCGGAACGCCGATCGGTGAGCACCGAGGTGACGGTCGGGTCCTGTGCAACGGGTGACCGTGAACCAGGTCAGGACCGGGAGGTAGCAGCCTTCAGCGGCACCACCCGTGTGCCGCAGACCGCCTGGCCGTCGCCTCCGTGCTCACTGGTCGGCGCGGTGTGTTTGTGTCACCGAAACCGCGGTCGACGACGTATGCGGTGACACAGACCCCGAGAGAGGGGGACGGGCGACGGGCCTAGGGTCCGGGGGATGCGGTTCGCCCTCAGCATCCCGCCGTTCGCCGACGCCGCCGCGATCGTCGGGCTCGCCGTCGAGGCCGAGGCCGCGGGCTGGGACGGCGTCTTTCTGTGGGATCACCTCCAGTTCCAGGTCGGCGCCGGCCTGCCGATCCACGATCCGTGGGTGCTCCTCGGCGCGATGGCCCAGACGACCGAGCGGGTACGGCTCGGAACCCTCGTGACCCCGCTCTCGCGCCGCCGCCCGCACGTCGTCGCCAAGCACGTCACCACGCTCGACCACCTCAGCGGCGGGCGAGCCGTGCTCGGGGTCGGGCTCGGGTCACCACCGGACGGCGACTTCGCCGCGTTCGGCGACGAGTCCGATGACGTCAAGCGAGCCAAGATCCTCGACGACGCGCTGCCGGCGCTGGCGGCGATGCTCGCCGGTGGCGACGTCACGTACCACGGCACGCACACCCACGTCGACGCCGCCATGCTGCCGGCCCCGGTCCAACGCCCCCGACCGCCGATCTGGGTCGCCGCGGTGGCACCGCATCGGCGCCCGCTCGAGCGCGCCGCGTGGTGGGACGGCGTGGCGCCGATCGCGCTACCCGAAGGCGCGATGCGCCCTGACGAGGTCGCGGCGTATCTCGATGCGGTGGACCGACCGGCGCAGTGGGATGTCGTGGTGCCGTGGTGTCCCGGGATCTCAGCCGCCGACTACACGGCGGTCGGCGTCACCTGGCTCATCGAGTCCACGTGGCCCGAAGGCGATTGGGTCAGCGACTTCCGCACCCGCGTCCGCAACGGACCCTGACCCGAGCCGTCAGGACGACCGGCGGGCGGCCAGCGATGCGGCCCGCTCGGCCAGCTCGGGTGCGCCGAGCCGGACCGCCCACTCGTCGAACTCGGCCGTCGGTCCGTCCCAGTGCCACTCGTCGACCGTGCCGACGTCGACGCCGAGCTCGATCGTGGCGATGCGCCGGAACAGCAGGGCGAGCTCGAAGTCGCGCCGCAGCGTCGCCGACAGCGTGGCGCCGCCGCGGAGGCCGGGGACGTCCCACTCCCGCGCCGACTCGGGGATGTGTTCCAGGTGGCCGTACCGGGCGATCACCGCGGCCGCACTCTTCGCACCCCAGCCCTGCAGCCCGGGAAACCCGTCCGCGCTGTCGCCGACCAGTCCGAGGTAGTCGGGGATCGACCCCGGCGGCACGCCGAACCGGGCCACCACGCCGTCCTCGTCGATCACCTCGCGCTTGCGCCGGTCGTACTGAACGACGCGCTGGCCGCGCACGCACTGCCCGAGATCCTTGTCCGGCGTGACGATGAGCACCTGCTCGACGCGCGGGTCGTCGGCGGCCACGGCGGCCGCCGCGCCGAGCGCATCGTCGGCCTCGTACTCGACCATCGCCCACGTGGTGACACCCATCGCCTCGAGCGCGGCCTCGATGATCGGCGTCTGGGCGAGGAGTTCGGGCGGCATGCCCGCGCTCGTCTTGTAACCCGCCCACAGATCGTTGCGGAAGCTCTCGATCACGTGATCACTCGCCGCGCCGACATGGGTCGCTCCACCCGCGAGCAGCTCCAGCGTCGATGCGAGCACTCCGATCGATGCCGCGTACGGACCGGCGCCCGGATCGCGGGCCGTGCGGCCGAAGTGCTGCCGGAACAACTCGTACGTGGCGTCGATGAGATGCACCTTCACGATGTCGTCGCCACCGTCGTCGAGGGACCCGTCAGGGTGGCGTTGACGTCATCCACCACGCCCCACACCGCCTCGTCGTCGTAGCCCAGCGCGAACAGCGACGCCCCGCCGAAGCCGGCGTCGAGGGCGAGCTCGATGCGCTGCCGGATGCCTTCGGTGTCGACGTAGTTCACCTGCCGCAGCTGCGTGCACGCGCCGTCGACGTCCAGCTCGTAGGTGAACGACGCCTCGCCGGTCGCCGGGTCGTGCACCGGAGTCGCCCCACGCCGGCGCGCCAGCTCGTCGACCGTGCGGCTGGTCACGGTGGTGACGCCCGGCGCGCCGTCGGGGCAGTCGCCCGACGCCTCGGTCGGCCAGTTGTAGCCGTATAACGGGATGCCGAGCACGAGCTTGGCCGGATCGCGGACGGCCTCGGTGGTGCCGGCGATGATCCGCTCGACCCACTCGAGCGGCGCGATCGGACCGGCATCGGTCGACGCATTGGAGTAGTCGTACGCCATCACGCGGATGCTGTCGACGAACGTCGCGATCGCCCGGTGGTCGTACACCCAGTAGCCGCTGTCACCGGTCCGGCGGGCGTCGTACACCGGCGGCACGCTGACGGTCAGCGTCCGGCCGTCGGCGTGCAACCGCTCGGAGAGCTCCTCCACGAAGGCGACCCAGTTCGGGCGCGTCTCGGCCCAGGTGTCGCGGCCGTCGGCGAAGGCGAACTGCTCATAGTCGAGATCGATGCCGTCGAAGTCGCCGTCGGCGGCGAAGTCGACGATCGCATCGACGTGATCTGCCCGCTGGTCCGGATCGGCGAGGATCGCCGCCATCTCGCCCGCGCCCATGGCATCGAGGATCGACGCGACGAGTGGGATGTCGTTGGCGCTGGCGGTCTCCACGAACTGCTCGGCCTCGGCGGCGGGGGTGTTCGGGCTGACGACGATCTCCTCGACGCCGGTCGCCTCGTACCAGAACGGCGACACCTCGTGGAGCGCATCGGCGCGGGCATCGAGATCGACCAGCGCCTCGTCGAGCGTCCAGTAGGGCACCCAGGCGTGGAGGTTCAACGGCTCCGGTCGGCGCGCCGGCGTGCTCCCCGTCGGCCCGATCCCACCCTCGTCGCCGTCGTCGTCGAGGTTGGCGATCACCGCCGCGCCGAGCGTCAACGCACCGATCGCACCGAGCACGAGCAGCCCGCGCCGGCGCCGCTTCGTCACCTCGGATGGCCCGGCGTCGTCGGGCCGCGGCGACGGCGGCGCGGGGGTGGTGGTCACCAGGCGACCGAGGTCCTCGACGTCGATGCCGACGAGCGACGGCACGACCACTCGGCCCGGAGCGGGATCGATGGGGACGTGATTGCGCACGGCCAGGACAACGCAGCCCGCCGCGCCCGCCGACGCGGCGCCCGTCGGGGAGTCCTCGATCGCCACGCAGTCGACAGGGTCGACGCCGAGCGCGGCGGCGGCGCGGAGATAGGGCTCGGGATGCGGCTTGCCGCTCTCGACGTTGTCGCCGGTGATGATCGCCTGGAACGTCCCCGCCGGGAGCGCCTCGGTCACCGCGTCGACGAGCCGGCTCCACGACATCGTGACGAGCGCGCGCGGCACGTCCTGCGTGACGAGCTCGTCGAGCAGCCGCAGCGCCCCGGGCCGCCACGGAACCCGCTCGCGCACCCGCGCGATCACGTCGTCGAGGAGCCGCTCGACGACCTGGACCGGCTCGAGCCGGACCCCGCCGCGCTCACGGAGCACGGCAGCGGTGTCGAGTAGGTCGGCGCCGATCACGGACCGGGCGTCGTCGTCGGTCCACCTTCCTCCGAACTCGGCGACGAGGGCATGCTCGGCCGCCATCCAGTAGGGCTCGGTGTCGACGAGCGTGCCGTCCATGTCCCACAGGACGGCAGCCGGGGGCGCCGCGACCGGGGTCACCGGCGGAGCAGTCACGAGCGGGGCGGCTCGATCACTCTTGGACGAGCTCGATCAGGGTGCCGTAGGCGCTCTTCGGGTGGATGAAGGCCACGGTCGTGCCGCGGCTGCCCGGGCGCGGGGCCTCGTCGATCGCGATCGCACCGGCGGCCTTCATCGCCTCGAGCGCCGCGGCGCAGTCCGCCACCCGGTAGCCAACGTGGTGCAGACCCTCGCCGCGCTTCTCGAGGGCCTTGGCGACCGGAGAGTCCGGCCGGGTGGGCGTGAGCAGCTGGACGTAGCTGTCGGCGACCCGGAGCAGCGCCTCCTCGACACCGTCGGACTCGACCACCTCGCGGTGGGTCACGGTGGCGCCGAACGCCCGCTGGTAGAAGTCGATCGCGGCGTCGAGGTCGGCGACGGCAATGGCCACGTGATCGATCTCGGTCAGCAGCATCCGGTCATCCTCGCACGCCCGCCGAAACCGTCCGCCCGTTGTGTCAGAGCGTCCGCCGATAGGCGGCGCGTGCCGATTGAGCCTTCAGCTGGGCAACGAGCTCTGGAAGCGGACGTGCTGCGATCGTTCTCATTACGGTTTCTGGGCGCAGATGTTCTCAGCGGTCGCGAAGATCGCGCCCAGAAGGCCTTCTCGCCGCATGCGGCGGCGTCGGTGACACAGACCGTGTTCAGGCGTGACGGCGGAAGACGGTGATCTTGTCCTCGCCGATCCGCGCCCGCTTCTCGGGGTCGTCGATGCCGAGCCCCTCGGCGGGGGCGAGACACAGCACGCCCACCTTGCCCTCGGCCTCGTTGCGGTGGACGAGCCGGGCCGCCGCGCCGACGTCGGTGAGCGGGTGAACGGCAGACAGCAGCGGCTGGATCCGTCCCTGATCGATCAGCCGGTTCGCCGCGTACGCCTCGGCGTAGTTGGCGAAGTGGCTGGCGATCAACCGCTTCAGCTTCATCCAGAAGTGACGGTTGTCGAACTCGACCATGTACCCCGACGTCGCCGCGCACGTGACCACGGTGCCGCCGCGCTTGCACACGAAGATCGACGCACCCATGGTCGACCGGCCGGGGTGTTCGAACACGATGTCGGGATCGTCGTCCACGAGCTCGCGGATGCGCTTGCCGAACCGCCGCCACTCCGTTTCGTCCTGGGTGGTCTCGTCCGCCCAGAACCGGTACCCCTCCGCGGCGCGGTCGATGACGGCGTCGACGCCAAGTGCGTGCAGCACCTCGGCCCGCTCGGGTGAGGACACCACCCCGACGGGCGTGCCGCCGCCGTTGAGCACGTACTGCACGGCATAGCCGCCGATCCCGCCCGTCGCGCCCCACACGAGGACGACGTCGCCCTGCTTCATGCGCGCGCCGTGGCCGCCGACGAGCATGCGGTAGCTCGTCGAGTTGCACAGCGCGTTGACGGCGGCCTCCTCCCACGTCAGGTGCGTGGGCTTGGGCATCAGCTGGTTCGCCTTCACGACGGCCAGGTCGGCGAGCCCGCCGAAGTTGGTCTCGAAGCCCCAGATGCGCTGGTTGGAGGCGAGCATCGAGTCGTCGTGGGCGGACGGATCCTGGTCGTCGACGTGGTTGCAGTGGACCGTGACCCGATCGCCCGGCTTCCAGTTGCGTACCTCCGAGCCGACGCGGAGCACCACGCCGGCGGCGTCGGAACCGACGACGTGGTAGGGCAGCGCGTGGCGCGCCGCCCACTCGCTCTCCCGGGCGAGTCGGTCGAGGAAGCCGAACGTCGGCAGCGGCTCGAAGATCGATGTCCACACCGTGTTGAAGTTGATGCTCGATGCCATCACCGCGACGTAGGCCTCGTCCGGCGCCAGCTCGGGGGTGGCGACGTCGCTCACGTGCAGGCTCTTCGCCGGGTCCTTGTCCGCCGACTCGAGCCCGGCGAACATCTCGGTGTCCTCGCGCCGGACGAACGCGGCGCGGTAGTGATCGGGCACCGGGATGGCGGCGAGCTCAGCGCCGCTCGCTCCGGCCGAGATCGCCTCGAGGATCCGGTCCATCGGGTGGATGTTACCGACCGGTAGCTCGGCGTCCGAAATGCCGTAGCGTGGGCGCATGTCAGGTTCTCTCATCGTCGCCGGCGCTCGCACCCCGATCGGCAAGCTGTCCGGCGGCCTCGGCTCGTTGTCCGCCGCCGAGCTCGGCGGGATCGCGATCGCCGAGGCGCTCTCCAGAGCCGGCGTCGCCCCCGACGAAGTCGACCATGTCGTGATGGGACAGGTGCTGATGGCCGGGCAGGGCCAGGTGCCCAGCCGGCAGGCCGCATTCAAGGCCGGTATTCCGATGCGGGTGCCCGCGGTCAACGTGAACAAGGTCTGTCTGTCCGGGCTCAACGCCATCTATCTGGCCGATCAGATGATCGCCTCGGGCGACGCCGACATCGTCGTCGCCGGCGGCATGGAGTCGATGACCAACGCCCCGTACCTGGCCGACGGCGCCCGCGGGGGATTCCGCTATGGCAACACCGAGCTGCGCGACGCGATCGTCGCCGACGGCCTGTGGTGCGCGTTCGACGCCTGCTTGATGGGACTCGGCACCGAGCGCTACGCCGCCGGTGAGATCTCCCGGACCGCCCAGGACGAGTTCGCCGCGGCGTCGCACGAACGGGCTGCGGCGGCGATCAAGGCCGGGCGGATGGCGGACGAGATCGTCCCCGTCTCGATCCCGACCCGGAAGGGCGAGCCGATCGTCGTCGACGAGGACGAGGGGGTGCGTCCGGGCACGACGGTGGAGAGCCTGGGCGGACTGCGACCGGCGTTCGCCGGCGACGGAACGGTGACGGCGGGCAACGCGAGCCAGCTCAGCGACGGCGCGAGTGCCCTGGTCCTGATGTCGAAGCGGGCCGCGGCACAGCGCGGCGTGACCGCCCTCGGGGAGTTCGTCGCCTACGGGATGGTGGCCGGACCCGACTCGGCGTCGCTGCTGCACCAGCCGAGCGCGGCGATCCGGGCCGCCCTCGACCGGGCCGGGCTGACGCTCGGTGACATCGACCTGTTCGAGATCAACGAGGCGTTCGCCGCCGTCGGCCTGGCCTCGATGGCCGATCTGGGGCTCTCGCCCGATGTCGTCAACGTCAACGGCGGGGCGATCGCGCTCGGCCACCCCATTGGGATGAGCGGCAACCGGCTCGTCCTGACCCTGCTCCACGAGTTGCGGCGTCGTGGTGGCGGCACCGCGGCGGCGGCGCTGTGTGGCGGGGGTGGACAGGGGGACGCTCTTGTCCTCCAACTAAACAAATCGTGAAGCAGTTCAGTGTTTGACTCCGAGGCGTTCTGGGGTAGAACATGCATAAGTCGGTCGCTTGACAGCGACAAATACGTCGTTGTAACGTGACTGACACATAACGGAATCGGAAGTCGGACTCCCTCCCGCAGCCGATTCCTTCGTTCTGGGGCATCATCGATCGAGTCGGCCCGTCCGCCCGCTACCGACTCGGGAGGTGGTGCCCCAGGCAGTTTTCGGCTCGGCGTGCGATCGCCCTGGTGTGAACGTGGTGCGATCCGCCGGGCAGGGTCAGTGCTCGGCGGACGCCTCGTGCACCTCGCGCCGGCCTTCGAGCGCCCGCCCGAGCGTCAGCTCGTCGGCGTACTCGAGGTCGCCCCCGACGGGCAGGCCGCTGGCCGGCCGGGTGACGCGCAGCCCGAGCGGGCGCAGCTGGCGAGCCAGGTACATCGCCGTCACCTCACCCTCGGTGTTGGGGTTCGTGCACAGGATGACTTCTTCGATGCCCTCGGGTTCGATCCGCGCCAGCAGCTCGCGGATCTTGAGCTGGTCGGGCCCGATTCCTTCCAGGGGGCTCATCGCCCCGAGCAGGACGTGGTAGCGGCCGTTGAACTCGCCCGTGCGCTCGACCGCGACGATGTCGCGTGACTCCTCGACGACGCACACCAGCCGCTGGGTCGCGGCGGTCGTCGCGGCAGAACGAGCAGAGCTGCTCGTCGGTGACGTTGAAGCAACGCTCGCAGAACCGCACCTTGGCCTTGGCGTCGCTGATCGCGCTCGCCAGGCGGGCGACGTCGTCGGCGGGGATCTTGAGCAGATGGAAGGCGATGCGTTGGGCCGACTTCGGGCCGATGCCGGGGAGCCGGCCGAGCTCGTCGATGAGCGCCTGGACCGGTAGCGAGTACGGACTCGCCACTACTCGCGTCCCTCGACCAGCTCGGCGCCCGGGAACGCCTGGGCCAGCCGCTCGATCGCGCTCGGCATCGAGCCGGCGGGAGACTCGACGAGGTCGTTGACGTCGATGGTGTCGTCGGGCGGCGTCGGCGCGGCGGCCGGCTCGTCGCGTACGACGAGGCTGATCGTGACCGGGCGACCAGTCGCGGCCCGCCACGATCCCTCGACCTCGTCGCGGTGCTCCTCGCACTTCGATCGGTGCATCGCGTTCGGCACTGCCAGCGTGACGGTGTCGCCACTCGAGCTGACCAGATCGACCGGCGTGTACAAGGCTCGGGCCCTGCCCTTCAGTGTGGGCCGGAGTGCGTTCCACTCCTGCTCGATGTCACCTGCCGCGGCCGGCGGCGCGGCCAGCGGTGGGGGTTCCGTCGGGGCCGACGGGGCTTCCCGGGGGCGGGCCCGGCCGCCGAGTGCAGCCCGGCCGGTGGCCGGGTCGACGGGACTCGGCGCGGCGGCCGGCGGGGGTCCGGCCGCGACCGCCTGCTCGAGCTTGGTCACCCGCGCGGCCAAGGCGCCGATGTCGTCGCCCGCCGCGCCCGGATCGGAACTCAGCTGGACCAAGGCGACCTCGACGAGCACTCGAGGGTCGGGTGCGTGGCGCAGCTCGACGAGGATCTCGCCGAGCCGTTCGATGCCCCGCACGATGCGCGCCGGGCCGAGTCGGCGGGCCTGGGCGGCGAGCTCGTCGACCTGGTGCTGGGAGGCCTGGACCAGCTCCGGCGCCATCAACGACAGGAACTCGTTGCGGAGATGGCGGACCAGCGCCTCGGCGAGCGTGCGGGGCTCGTGGCCGGCGTTGACGGCCGCGGCCATGGCGCCGAGGGCGCGACCCGCGTCGTGGTCGATGAACGCCTCGACGAACTCGTCGAACGAGAGCGTCTCACCTGCCTCGGCGCCGGCGCTGGCGATCAGCTCGAGCGCCGACAGCGTGTCGCGAGCCGAGCCCCCACCCTGGGCGAGGGCGGCGTCGATCGCCTCGTCGCTGAGGTCGAGGCCGGCGTCGGCGACGACCCAGCGCACGTGCTCGGCCAGCGTCTCGGCGGGGAGCAGGTGGAAGCGGAGGTGCTGGGTGCGGCTGCGGATGGTGTCGCTGACCCGCTGCGGATCGGTCGTGGCGAGGACGAAGACGACGTGCGGCGGCGGCTCCTCGAGCGTCTTGAGCAGAGCCGCCTCGGCGGCCTTCGAGAGCATGTGGACCTCATCGAGGATGTACACCTTGTGCCGTCCGGGCGTCCCGAGCGACGCCCGCTCGATGAGATCACGCATCGCGTCGACGCCGTTGTTGCTCGCCGCATCGAGCTCGTGGACGTCGTAGCTCGTGCCGCGCTCGACGGCGAGACAGGACGCGCACTCGCAGCACGGCTCGCCGTCGACCGGCCGCTCGCAGTTGAGCACCTTGGCGAGGATCCGCGCCGAACTCGTCTTGCCCGTGCCGCGGGGCCCGGAGAAGAGGTAGGCCTGGCCCTCGCGGCCGCCGGCGACGGCGTCGCGCAGCGCCCGCACGACGTGATCCTGCCCTTTCAGCTCGGCGAAACGCCGCGGCCGGTAGCGGCGATACAGCGCGGTCGTTGCCACCGGGTCGAGCCTAGCGAGGGGGTGTCAGCGCCTCCCGATGGCGGCCGCCCGCCCACCCGCCCAACTACCGTGGTCCGATGGTGCCGAGCCGAACCGGTGTTCCCCACCGCACGCTGCGGGTTTGCATCGCCGCGGCGGCGGTGGCGATCGGCGTTCTCGTCGCCGGCGGATGGAGCGACTTGGCCCACGCCCAGAACACGCTCGAGGAGTCCGACCCCGCTGACGGTGCCGTCCTCCGGTCGTCGCCCTCACAGATCGTGCTCCGCTTCGCCGAGCCGATCGGCGAAGCCAATCAAGTATCGATCGCCTGCGGCAGCGGCGGGGAAAACAACCCCTTCACCGACTTCGTCCCACCGTCCGTCGGCGAGGACGGGACATCGCTGGCCGTCGAGATCGTCGCACCGATCCCGGCCGGGACGTGCGAGGTGAGCTGGCAGGTCAGCGAGCCGTCCGGTGAGCCCGGCGTCCAGGGCGACTTCAGCTTCACGGTGAGCGAGCCGACACCGACGCTCCCCGGCGGCGGGGCCGCACCCGGGCCAACGTCGACCACGCCCAGCGGGACGACGGCCAGCCAGGCCGACGACGAAGAGGTGGCCGACGCCTCGGAGGTGTCCGACGGCATCACCTGGCTGGGCCGCGTGCTGTCGATCCTCGGCGTCGCGATCCTCTTCGGCGCGCTCGTCCTCATCGTCGCCGCCTGGCCCGAGGGGCCCGAGTACATCATCGCTGTGCGCTTCCTGCGGGCGGTGTGGCTGCTCGCGTTCGTCGGCACGCTCCTCTACGTCGTTGCGCTGACGGCAGCGGTGAAGGACGAGTCCTTCGGCTCCGGGCTCAACCCGTCGGGCTGGCTCGACCTGCTCGACGCCGGCTGGGCCGGCCGAGCCGCAATCGCGCGCCTGGTCCTCGTCGTCGCCTCGGGCTGGGTGGTACTGCGCCCGGAGCGGGTGATCGACCCGACGACGCAGCTTCCTGCGATCGGCATCCCCGCGCTCGCCGCCGTCACGCTCGGGCTCTCCCGCACCGGCGGGGATTTGGCCGTGCTCGGCGTGATCGCCGGCATCGCCCACGCGCTGGCGATGGCGATCTGGGTCGGCTCGGTCGTGCTGCTCGCCCGGGTCGTGCTCGCCGGCCCCGGCGAAGAGGATCTCGTCCACGCCGTGCGCGGGTTCGCTCGGATCTCGGGGCCGGTGATCGTGGTGACGGTCGTGAGCGGACTCGTCCAGCTCTATCGCCTCGACGGGGGCGCCCTGTTCAGCGCGGGCCACGGGAAGGTCCTGCTGCTGAAGACGCTGCTCGTCGCGGCGATGGTGTTCGTCACGCTCTCGGCCGGCCAGATCGTGCAGACCCGCCTCGCCCGGGCGAGCGAGCTGACCGTGCCGATGTCGTACCGGCTGCGCCGGGCGTTCGGCACCGAGGCCGTTCTCGGCGTCGCCGTCATCGCGCTCAGCGGCTGGCTGCTCTCTCTCGATCCGGGCAAGCTCCCCGAGGACGACGGCATCGACTTCGCCATCGAGAAGGACATCCGCGATCCCGAGGCCGGGATCGACCTGACCGTGTTGCTCGAACCCGGCCGGGTCGGGACGAACCGGTTGCGGGTCGAGGTCCGGGAGCCGGACACCGGGCTCGACGGCCTGGAGCTCAGGTTCTCACCGCCGGTCGGGTCCGACGCCGGGGTGGTGATCCAACGGATTCCGCTCACGGGCGCCGGCATCGCCGACTCTGGTCCTGATGGTGGCGTGCCGTTCGAGGTCGCCGGTGCCTGGAC
This sequence comes from uncultured Acidimicrobiia bacterium, assembly GCA_963827075.1. Classification (GTDB taxonomy): domain Bacteria; phylum Actinomycetota; class Acidimicrobiia; order Acidimicrobiales; family Ilumatobacteraceae; genus JALZMG01. The sequence goes on from CAWGZN010000010.1 coordinate 147,197, forward strand.
CCTGCAGGTCAGCGCGTCGACGCCGAACGGGACCCTCTCCGAAGCGGGGAGCAGCTTCGAGGTGCTCTCGGCCGACGGCTCCCTGCCGAGTTCAGTGATCGGGTCGTCGCCGACGAATCCTCCTGCAACCCCTGCACCCACTCCGTCGGCGACGGCGACAACGTCCTAGTTCACGCCGTTCCGTTTGTCGGAGATCGCGCTTTCGGGCCGGTGCCGACCGACAGAACGAGTCACTGCCCAACGAGGTCGTCGAACGGGACCGGGTCGGCGACGTCGAGCTGGTCGTAGCGGCAGCTCGCCGGCTCCCGGTCGGGCCGCCAGCGCACGAACGAGACGCCGTGGCGGAAACGGCGGTTCTCGAGCTGCCCGAACGTCACCTCGACGACCCGCTCGGCCCGGATCGGCACCCACGAGAGGTCCTTGCCGGCGTTCCACCGGCTGGTCATGCCCGGGCGGCGTTCGACGAGCGCCTGGCTCTCGCTCCACTCGGCCCACTCCCGCCACGGGTGCCCGACGAGCGCGTCGTGGGTGAGCGGCTCCAGCTCGGCGAGCAGGTCGCGCCGAAAGGCGACCGAGAAGCCGGCGGCGACCCCGACGTGCTGCAGCCGGTCGTTGTCGTCGTAGAGGCCGAGGAGGAGCGAGCCGACACCCTGCCCGTCCTTGTGGATGCGGTAGCCGGCGACCACGCACTCGGCGGTCCGCTCGTGCTTGACCTTGACGAGCGCCCGCTTGTCCTGTTGGTACGGGTCGTCGAGCCGCTTGGCGACGACGCCGTCGAGCCCGGCGCCCTCGAACCGGGCGAACCAGTCGGCGGCGACCTCGGTGTCGGTGGTGGCGGGGGTGAGGTGCACCGGTGGGCGCGGCTGCACCGCCCCGAACAGCGCCTCCCGGCGCTCCCGAAGCGGGCGCTCGAGCAGCACGTCGTCGTCGAGGGCGAGCAGGTCGAAGGCGATGTACGACGCCGGGGTCTCGGCGGCGAGCCGGCGGACCCGGGACTCGGCGGGGTGGATGCGCTGGAGCAGGGCGTCGAAGTCGAGCCCGCGTCCCTCGCGATCGGGCACGACGATCTCGCCGTCGACGACGCAGCGCTGGGGCAGAGTGGCGCGCAGCGGGTCGAGCAGCTCCGGGAAGTAGCGGGTGAACGGGCGCTCCTTGCGGCTGGCGAGCTCGATGTCGTCGCCGTCGCGGAAGACGATGCAGCGGAAACCGTCCCACTTCGGCTCGAACAGCCACCCGTCGCCCTCGGGGAGCGAGCGGGTGAGCTTGGCGAGCATCGGCTTGATCGGAGGGTTCAGCGGGAGGGTCATCGCGGTGCCATCTTGCCCTGATGGGAACCAGTGGGCGTGTCGTCACGTCTGAAGGACCATGAACACACGCCTGAAGATCGCGTTGGTGTCGGCAGTCTCGGCGAGCTTGGCTGCCGTCGCCGCGATCACACTTACCGCCGCAGGGGACGATCGCGCCACCGCGACCGTTCCCCCCGACGAACAGACGGAGGACGTCATGGAGCGCTCGATCACCGTCACCGGTCACGGGACCGTGAAGGTCACGCCGGACGTCGCCGATCTGTGGCTCGGCGTGCAGACGACGGCGGACACCGGCCGGCAGGCGATGTCCACGATCGGGACCAAGTCCGACCAGCTCGTCAACCAGCTCAAGGAGCTCGGCATCGCCGCCGAGGACATCCAGACCTCCGAGCTCAGCCTGTACCCGAACTACGGCCAGAACGGTCGCACGATCAACGGCTACACGGCGTCGGTGAACGTCAGCGTGCGGTCCCGGCAGATCGACGGCATCGGCGGGCTGCTCGACTCGATCCAGCGACTCGTCGGTGACGAGCTCACGATCGGCGGGATCTCGTTCTCCTACGAGGATCCCGAGGCGGTCCTCGAAGCGGCCCGGGTGGCCGCGCTCGAGAACGCCCGTGCCCGCGCCGAGCAGTACGCCGCCGCGGCGGGCGCGGAGGTCGGCGAGATCATCAAGATCGTCGAGACGCCGTCCGGTGGACCGATCCCGTACTACGCCGAGGCCCGCATGGAGTACGCCGCCGACGCCGCCTCGGTCGCCATCGAGCCCGGCTCCCAGGAACTGGCGGTGGACGTGAGCGTGGTGTTCGAGATGGCGTGAGTCGCACCCCCAACTGTCGTTTGGAATCGGCCACCCCCCAGCCGATTCCAAACGACAGAACGGGGGTCGTAGCCTCGCGTTGTGTCCGAGAGCTACTCGATCGAGCCCGTTGACCGGCTGCCCTTCGGCAGCGAGGACAAGGCCCGCCGCTACCGCACCGAGCTGTACCAGGGCGCCGTCGGGCGCAACTGGTACGAGTGCGATCCGACCCTGCAGTTCCTCATGCGCCGGCACCTCGGTGCCGACGGCCTGGCGTGGGCCACGCCGCACCTCACCGCCCTCGGCGCGCTGATGGGTGGCCCGATCGCCGAGCGGGCGGAGGAGACCGACCGCAACCCGCCCCGGCTCGAGCGGTACGACCGGTGGGGTCACGAGATCAGCCGGGTCGTGATGCCGCCGACGTTCGAGGCGTCGCGCCGCGATCTCGTCGCCACCAACTTCGGGTCGGCGACGTTCCGGGACCAGGCCCGACAGGCGGGCGTGGACCCGGCGCCGCTGAACGCGGCGTGGAGCTACCTCCTCGACCAGGCCGAGATCGGGATGGCCTGCGCGCTCGGCACCGGTGGCGACATGGTCGTCCGGCTGGCCGAGGAGTTCGCACCCGACGACGTGAAGCCGCGGGTGCGCGAGCTGTTCGCCGCCGGCGAGATGTCCGGTGAGGCGGCGCAGATGCTGACCGAGCGCACCGGCGGGTCGGACCTCGCCGCGCTCGAGACGACCGCCACCCCCGCCGGCGACGCGTGGCGGATCAACGGGTTCAAGTGGTTCGCGTCCAACGCCAACGGCTCGGCGTTCGTCGTGCTCGCCAAGCCCGAGGGAGCGGTCGACGGCATCCGCGGCATCGCCCCGTTCCTCGTCCTGTGGGAGCGCCGCGACGGCGGACGCAACGGTGTCCGCATCCGCCGCCTCAAGGACAAGCTCGGCACGAAGGCCGTCGCCTCGGCCGAAGTCGAGTTCATCGACGCCGAGGCGTTCATGCTCGCGCCGGGCGGAGCGACGGGCTCCGGCGAGGCCGCCGGCGACGGCCGCGGTCTCGCCCGGATGATGGAGCTCACCAACGGCGCCCGGCTCGGCATCTCGATGATGGGCCTCGGCTGCGCCCGCCGGGCCCTCGTGGAGTCGCTCTGCTACGCCCACGCCCGAGAGGCGTTCGGCGCCGAGCTCGCCAAGCACCCGCTGATGCAACGCAAGCTCGCCGAGCTGATCGTCGAGGTCGAGGCCGCCCAGGCCCTCACGTTCGACGGCTACCTCGGTCCCCGCCTGCGCATCGGCGCCCCGCTGATCAAGCTGCGCGCGGCTCGACTCGGCATCACCGCGGCCAGTGACGCGATCGAGATCCACGGTGGCAACGGGTACATCGAGCAGTGGCCGGTCGCCCGGCTGCTGCGTGACGCCCAGGTCAACACGATCTGGGAGGGGCCGGACAACATCCTGTGCCTCGACGTGCGCCGAGGGATCGAGCGCGACGACGCGGCGACGCCGTTCCTCGATCGGCTCCGCGACGCCGCCGGACAGGCGCCCGACGGCGACGACGTCACCGCCGACGTGGTCCGCCGGCGCATCGACGAGCTGGTCGACACGATCGAGGCGTGGCGGACGCTCGATCGCCCGACCGGCGAGGCCCGGCTGTTCCCGCTCGCCCAGTTCATGGTCGACGTGTACGCCGCCGCCCTGCTGCTCGAGCAGGCGGGCTGGGAGCGGTCGACGCTCGGCACGGACCGCAAGGCCCTCGTCGCCCGGCTCTACACCCGCGCCCACCTCGCCGATCGTGGCCCGCGCCACGCCATCGACGAACCGGCCGAGGACCTCGAGCGGTTCAAGGACCTCGTCGACGGGGCCTTCGTCTTCTGACCCCGCACCCGTTCTTGCATCTAGATAGCGCGCTCTGGCGCGCAAGGTAGATGCAAGAACCGGGTTCAGGGTGGGTGGTCAGGTCCAGCGGAGGAGGTCTGCCGCGGCGGCGATGATGTCGGCCGTCTGGGGGAGCACGACCGCCTCGAGCGTCGGCTCGTAGGGCACGGGGGTGTCGAGGGCGGCGACCGGCGGCGAGTTGCTTCGCTTCCTGCTTGACGCCGTCGATCTCGGCCGGCGACAGCATCCCGGCCTCGACCAGGGCCGCGGCGAACAGGTCGATCGGGTCGTGCCGGGCCTCGTCGGCGAGCTCCTCTACCGACCGGTACTTGCTCTGGGTGTCCGCCGACGAGTGGGAGAACGGGCGGGTCACCCTGGCGTGGAGGAGTCCGACGCCGCGCCCTGACCGCACCCAGTCCACGGCGGCCGAGCCGGCCTTGCGCACGGCGAAGTAGTCGCACCCGTCGACGCTGAACACCTCCAACCCGGGAAAGCCGGAGACGAGCCGGCCGATCGGCGCTGGTGCCTGGTCGCGTTCGCGGCACCGAGATCGCCCACCCGTTGTCGGCCACCACGAACAGCAGCGGCACCTGCAGCGTGCACGCACCGCTCAGCGCCTCCCAGAACTCGCCCTCGGAGCACGCGCCCTCGCCGAGCGAGACGTACGTGACTCTCGTCGTCGCCGTCGGTGCAGCGCGCTCGACTGGGTGACGATGTGTCGGTCGGCGGCGCCCCAGTGCGACGGCATCTGGCGCCCGCCGGACGCCGGGTCGGCCGCCGATCCGACCGCCTGGAGCAGGATGTCGTACGCCGGCACCCCGAGCCCGAGGATCAGTGCCTGGTCCCGGTAGTAGGGGAAGAACCAGTCGTGACCCGGGCGCAGCGAGCGGGCGAGGCCGAGTCCGAGCGCCTCGTGCCCGGCCCCTGAGATCTCGAAGTACACCTTCGACTGCTTCTGCAGGGTCTGCTGGCGGCTGTCGATCGCCCGGGACAGGCACGCCAACCGGAAGTCGGCGACCGCCTCGTCGGCCGGCACGTCGTCGACCGGGCGGGCGAGGATGTCGGCCGGCGTCACCATCTACAGCTCGGCCTCCCAGTCGCGGCCGCCGATCACTGCGCGAATGTCGGCGAGGAACGCCGACGCGTACGCCCCGTCGACGGCCCGGTGGTCGAACGACATCGAGAGGTTGCCGACGGGACGCACGGCGATCTGCCACCCGCCGTCGGGCTCGCCGATGGCGACGGGCCGCATGCGCACGCCGTCCGTGGACAAGATCGCGACCTGGGCGCTGATCTGATGATCGGCCCGGTGAGGGCGTGAGCTGCCGGCGTCGGGCGAGGTCGGCGAGCTCGGTGAAGCGGGCGGCGAGGGCGGGGAGCCGGAGACGCTCGGCGTCGCGGACGACCGGCACGATCAACCCCTCGAAGTCGAGGTCGACAGCGATGCCGAGATTGACGTTCGGGTGGATCTGCAGCCCGTCGTCGACGACCGACGCGTTGAGGTTCGGGAACCGCGACAACGCGTCGATCACCGCCCGGGCGATGAACGGCAGGTACGTGAGCCCCGCCGAGCGGCGGACCCGGTCCACCGCCGCGTAGTCCACCTCGGTCACGACCAGGGTGTGGGCCGCGGTGGCGAGCGAGCGGGTGAGGTGCTGGGCGGTCAGCCGGCGGATCGGTGTGAACGGGACCACGTCGCGATCGGCGACCGGCGCCGCTTCCGTTCTTGCATCTACTTTGCGCGTTCCAGCGCGCAGTTCAGATGCAAGAACCGCGGCTGAGAGCGGCCTCGCGAGCCGCCAGCCGCGCGACCGCGTCCGCCCAGCCCTCCTTGCCGACGGCAATCCTACCCAGCCGAGGTATTCCGTAGCCGACCACCCGGGCGGGTCGCAGGAGTAGTTTCACCATGGTGTCCAACTCGATGCACGACAAGATCGAGGACCTGCAACGGCGGCGCGAGCAGGCCCACAACGCCGGCTCGCCGCGAGCGGTCGAGCGCCAGCACGGCAAGGGCAAGATGCTCGCCCGCGAGCGCATCGACTACCTGCTCGACGAGGGATCGTTCCACGAGCTCGACCTCCTCGCCCGTCACCGCGCCCACGCTTCCGGGCTGGAGGAGCGGCCGTACACGGACGGTGTGATCACCGGCTGGGGCACGGTCGACGGGCGCAAGGTGTTCGTGTTCGCCCAGGACTTCACCGTGTTCGGCGGTGCGCTCGGTGAGGTGTTCGCCGAGAAGATCCACAAGCTGATGGACCTCGCCCTCAAGGTCGGGGCGCCGATGGTCGGACTCAACGACGGCGCCGGCGCCCGCATCCAGGAAGGCGTCGTCAGCCTCGCCAGCTACGGCGGGATCTTCTACCGCAACGTGCTCTCGTCGGGTGTCGTGCCGCAGATCTCCGTGGTCCTCGGTCCGTGCGCCGGCGGCGCCGTTTACTCACCGGCGATGACGGACTTCATCTTCATGGTGCGCGAGTCGTCGCACATGTTCATCACCGGTCCCGACGTGGTGAAGACGGTGACCGGCGAGGAGGTCACGCTCGAGGAGCTCGGTGGGGCGATGAGCCACGCCTCGAAGTCGGGAGTGGCGACGTTCGTCGCCGCCGACGAGAAGTCGTGCCTCGACGACGTGCGCTACCTGCTCTCGTTCCTCCCCCAGAACAACATGGAGGAAGCACCGCGGGCGGACACCGACGACGACCCGGAGCGGCTGTGCCCCGAACTGCGCGACCTCCTTCCGGACAGTCCCAACCTCCCGTACGACATGCGGTCGGTGATCACCGCGGTCGTCGACGACGGTGAGTTCCTCGAGTACTTCCCGCACTGGGCGCGCTCGATCATCTGCGGCTTCGGTCGCGTCGACGGGCGCACGGTCGGCGTCGTCGGCAACCAGCCGATGGTGCTCGCCGGCGTGCTCGACATCGAGTCGTCGGAGAAGGCGGCCCGGTTCGTGCGCACGTGCGACGCGTTCAACATCCCGCTGATCACGTTCGTCGACGTGCCCGGGTTCCTGCCGGGCGTCGACCAGGAGTACGGCGGCATCATCCGCCACGGCGCCAAGCTGCTGTACGCCTACTGCGAGGCGACGGTGCCGCGCATCCAGATCATCATCCGCAAGGCCTACGGCGGGGCGTACGTCGTGATGAACTCCAAGTCGATCGGCGCCGACCTCGCCTTCGCCTGGCCGTCGGCGGAGCTCGCCGTGATGGGCCCCCAGGGCGCGGTCGAGATCGTGTACCGCCGCGAGCTGCAGCAGGCGGCCGACCCGGCGGCCCGCCGCGCCGAGCTCGTGTCGGAGTACACCGAGCGCTACGCCAACCCCTACGCGGCGGCCGAGCGGGGTTACGTGGACGACGTCATCGACCCCGCCGAGACCCGCCAGAAGGTGGCCGCCGGCCTCGCCATGCTGCGCACTAAACGCGAGGAACTGCCAAGGCGAAAACACGGAAACATGCCGTTGTAACCGTTCTGTCGGTCGGAAAGCGCGGGATGATGCTGTTCCCGACCGACAGAACGGTTCAGATGAGGCGGCGTTCGTTCGCCCAGGCGGTGAGCTGGTGGCGGTTGGACAGCTGCAGCTTGCGCAGCACGGCCGACACGTGGGTCTCGATCGTCTTCACCGACAGGCACAGCCGCGACGCGACTTCCTTGTACGAGTAACCGCGGGCGATCAGGCGTAGGACCTCGCGTTCGCGCACCGTGAGCCGGTCGAGCTCCGGATCCAGGGGCACCGGCTCGTCGCTGGCGAAGGCATCGAGGACGAACCCCGCGAGGCGTGGCGAGAACACGGCGTCGCCGCCGTGCACCCGCACGATCGCCTCGCGCAGGTCGGCGGCGGCGATCGTCTTCGTCACGTACCCGCGAGCCCCGGCCCGCACGACCCCGATCACGTCGTCAGCCGCGTCGGACACCGACAGAGCGAGGTAGCGCGTCTCGAGCTTGTCGGCGCGCAACCCCTCGATGACGGCGTGACCGCCACCCCCGGGAAGGTGGACATCGAGCAGCACGACGTCCGGGCGGGTGGTCCGGATGACCTCGACGGCATCCTCGACCGAGTCGGCCTCACCGACCACCTCGATGACCGGCGGCGGTCCGCCCGAGCCGGTGAGCTCGGACCTGACGCCGGCGCGGATGAGCGCGTGGTCGTCGACGAGGACAAGCCGGATGCGCCCGTTCATGGCGACCGACGCGGGATGCGGATCTCGACCTCGGTGCCGACACCGGGCTGGCTCACGACCGTCGCCTTGCCGCCGGCCCGCTCGGCCCGCCCGATGACCGACTCGGCGATGCCCCGACGGTCGGCGGCGACGGCGGCGGGATCGAACCCCACGCCGGTGTCGCGCACGTACCCGACGAGCGAGCCCTCGTCGACCTCGACGTAGACATCGATGTGCTCGACGCGGGCGTGGCGCGCCGCGTTCGTCGTGGCCTCGCGCAGCACGCCCAGCATCGCCGTGGCCGCCTCGTCCAACGCTTGGTCGCCGACGATCACCGCATCCACGCGGACGGCGTGGTCGACCTCGATGGCCGCGGTCATCGCCTCGACTGCGCCCTGCAGCGTCGTCGGCTCGGCGTCGGTGCGGCCCCCGTACAGCCACGAGCGCAGCTCGCGCTCCTGGCGTCGGGCCAGGCTCGTCATCTGCCGCGGGTCGTCGGACCGCTGGATCAGGACGAGCGACTGGAGCACCGAGTCGTGCAGGTGGGCGGCCAGCGCCGCCCGCTCCTCCTCGCGCACGCGGAGGCGGCGCTCCTGATCCAGCCGCCCCACGAGCCGGCCGATCGCCGGCGCCGCGATGACCGCCACGCCGGTGACCGCGATCGCGACCGCGCTCGCCGACCGCCCGACCGCGGCCAAGCCGCCCGTCCGGTCGGCCATCGCCGCGATGCCGGTCACCGCCAGGACGACGCCGGCGGTGACCCGGATCGCGGGGTGGAGGACGATCCGTGCCGTGCCGTTCGACCGCTCCGGGAGCCCCGGCGCCCAGACGACGACCACGGCGATGGCGACGAGCGTCGCCGGGATCATCACGCCGTCACCGGGCCAGAGACCTGCCTCCCGCGCGAGAACGAGGATCGCGAGGGTGGAGGCGCCGATCGCCACTTCGCGCCGGCGGTTCACGGGCTGGGCCGGCGCGACCGTGGCGCCAGCAGACGGCGGCGCCGTGGTCAGGATGCCGACGCCGTACAAGGCGGCGCCGATCCCGCCGGCGAGCGTCAGGAGCCCGACCGCGGCGCGCACGACGGTCGGCTCGACCCGCCAGCGCGCGGCGTAGCCCCCGGCGACGCCCACGAGGATGCGATCCGAGCTGCGCGGCACGCGCTCGCCGTGGATCAGCGCGCCCGCGAAGTGCCGCCGCGACGGAGCGTTGGGTGCCACGGTTTCGGCCACCACACCATCGTCGCACCGTCGCGGGCCGACCGGCATCCGGGATCGCCCCTGGCCGGTCCGGGCGCGACCCCGCCGAATCAGGGAGATCCCCGATGGTGCCGTCACCCAGGGATTCTTACGGTGAGCGTCGTGGAGACCATCAGCTCCGAACCGGGCGCATCCGACTCCGGCGATCCGCCCATCGCGCCGCAGGGCGGCGAGTTCCCGCCGCCGGCCGGCCGGCCGGCCGGTCAGGACGTGCTCGGCGGGGTCGCCCTCGACATCGCCCGCCGCTTCGGTGTGGACCCCCTGTGGCCGCGGCTCGCGTTCGTCGTGCTCGCCCTGCTCGATGGTTTCGGTGTCCTGCTCTACTTCGGGCTGTGGCTGCTGCTGATCGTCGGGAGCCGGCCCGGCCGCGGGGTGTTCCGCATCTTCGGCGCGGCCGTGCTGTTCAGCTCGATCTTCGTGCTGGACGACATCGATTCGCCGTGGGTCGATTCCCCGTGGTGGCTCGCGGCCCTGCTCGCCGGCGTCGCCGTCGCTCTCTGGGCGCCTCGCGGCGTCCCCACCCCTGCCGGCCCGGTCGTCGATCACGCTCTGACTGATGACCGGGCCGGCACCATCGTCGCACCCGCGTCGACACCGCCTCGTGAGCCATCGGTGCTCGGTCGGTCGGTGCTCGGCGTGGCCGTGGTCGTCGCCGCGGTCGGCGCGCTGATCGACCAGCTGAACGGCGGGCGTCTCCATCCCGAGCAGTGGCTCGGCGCCGCGGCCGCCGTCTGCGGTGTGGGGATGGTCATCGGGGCGTGGCGGGGTCGGGGCCTGTGGTTGATCGTGCCCGGACTCCTGTTCGCCGGCGCCGGGTTCGTCGCCGGTCACGCGGCGAGAGCGGGCGTGGACACGCTCTCGATGGGCGGCGAGGACGTGTGGATCGAGCGGGGCACCACAGACACGGTGCGGTCGACGCGTCTCGGAGGGACCGCCCGGCTCGCCGTCATCGCCGCCCCGGCCGCCGGGCCCGGACGGGCCGACCTGCGCGTCGGCATCGGCGAGATCGAGATCGACGTCGACGACGAGGTGACCGTGGAGATTCGCGCGGTCACGCACGACGGCGAGGTCTTCGTCGGCAACGAGGTACGTCCCGATGGCGTGGTCACGCTCGGCCCGGAGGGTGAACCCGACGTGGTCGTCGACGCCGAGATCAGCCTTGGCGACGTCGAGATCGATCGCTACGACTTCAGCCGCGACCCCGACGTCGAGCTGCTGCCCGATCTCGAGCTGCCCGAACCTCCGCCGTGGCTCGGCGACGATCCGGTACTGCTCGACGAGGCGGTGGAGATCGGTGAGGGCCTGCGCATGGCGTCCGACGGCACGGTGCTCCTGCCCGACGGGTTCGGCGCGATCGGCCCGAACGGCGAAGTCTGGTCGCCGTACGCCGACGCGCCCCGCGCTGACGGCGTCCGGGTCATCATCACCGACTTCGGCGACTACCTGCTGCTGCCCAACCAGATGATCATCACGCCCAATGGGGTCCTGATCGACGTGCCGGCGCGACGGGCGGAGCTCCTCGGCGAGCGGACGCCCGTGCCGACGACGGTGCAGGGAGGCTGAGATGCGACGTCATCCGTTCCGTCCGCTCGACGCCGTGCTCGGCCTCGTCGTGGTGCTTCTCGGGGTGCTCGTCGCGGTATTCGGGTTCGAGGACGTCGACGACGACAACGTCGTCGTGTGGTGCGCCATCGGCGCCGTGGTCATCGGCCTCGCGTTGATCCCGTGGCCGCGTCGCCAGGACCCGGCCGCGGTCGAATTACCTGACGAGTCATCGCCAGAGGGCTGACCGTCCTTCATCGTGGTGTCCATGACCGACACCACCACCGCAACCCCCCAGGCCGACTCCACTGCCGACACGACGGTCGTCGACGCCTATCTCGCCACGTGGAACGAGACCGATCCGGCGAAGCGCCGGGAGCTCATCGAGGCCTCGCTCGGTGCCGACCTCTGGTACCGCGACCCGCTGCTCGAGGCCGACGGCCTCGATGCCTACGACGCCATGATCGCCGGCGTGCAGGCCCAGTTCCCTGGGCTCGTCATGCGCCGGACGAGCCCGCTCGACGGCCACCGCGACCTCGTGCGCTTCACGTGGGAGCTGGGTGCGCCGGGCGCCGATCCGGTGTTCGCCGGCCTCGACGTCGCCAAGTACGACGGCGACGGCAAGCTGCACCGGATCATCGGGTTCGTCCCGCAGACCGTTCCGGCGGCCGAATGACGATGGCCCCTGCGCCGCCGGTCGAACGTCGGCCGGCGGCGCACGCCGCCCCGGCGCCGCGTAGGTTGCACGGCGTGGCGACGGCGACGGTCGGAGCGATGTTGCGAGACTGGCGGGAGGACCGCCGTCGGAGCCAGATGGACCTCGCCCTCGACGTCGGCGTCTCGACCCGGCACCTCAGCTTCGTCGAGACCGGGAAGTCCAAGCCCTCCCCCGAGCTCGTCCTCGCCCTCGCCGAGAACCTCGACGTGCCCCTCCGTGAGCGCAACACGATGCTGCTCGCCGCCGGCTACGCCCCGCAGTACCAGCAGACGTCGCTCGACGACGAGGCGATGGTGGGCGTGCGGGAGGCGTTGAGCACGCTGATCGCCGCCCACGACCCCTACCCGGCGGTCGTCGTCGACCGTTGGTGGAACGTCGTGATGGCGAACGACGGATCGATGGCGCTCCTCGGCGACGTCGCCGACCACTTGCTCGAACCGCCCATCAACGCCTACCGGGTCACCCTCCACCCGGAGGGGTTGTCGTCGCGCATCGAGAACCTCGCCGAGTGGGCGCATCACCTCCTCGGCACGCTCGACCGGCAGGTCGCGATCACACGCGATCCCCGGCTGCGCGAGCTGCTCGAGGAGGTGCGGGCGTTCCCCAACATCGCCGCGCTCGACGCGACGTGGCGGACGAGGTCCGCGCCGCCGACCGTGCTGGTGCCGCTGCGTCTGCGCGTCCAGGGCGCGGTGCAGTCGTGGTTCTCGACGAACACGTCGATCGGCACGCCGGTCGACATCACCCTCGACGAGTTGCACGTCGAGCTGTTCCACCCCGCCGACGACGAAACCGCGAGGATCATCCGAGGACACGCGCGGTAGGCGGGTTCGGGTTGCGCGACGCATAACGTGAGTGGAGTGACTGGGCCGCGTCGTTCAGAGGTGAAGACCCGGTTCGGCACGCCGGCGCCGCCAGGCGCTTCGGCGGCCGCATCAGACATGGAAGCTGCCGCCATCGTCGTCGCCCTCGAGGCGTTGTGGCCGCGGCCCGCGGTCGAGCCGGCGAGCGACGCCCGGCGGCCTTCGGTGTGGCGATTCAGCGGGCGCTGGTGGAGTCAACCGATCCCGTTGCGCCGGCCTCGGCCCTGGGTCTAGGCACCGATGGCCCTCGAGCTGACGACCGTGTCCGAGGACGCGGCGGTCTTCCACGACGGCACCGCCGTCGAGCGGCTCGACGGGCTGGAACCCGACCACGAGTACGAGCACGCGGGCATCACGTTCCGGACACTGCCGCTGCCGTCCGGGCGGTTCCTGTGCCGGCTCGGCACGGTCAACGACGTCCACTTCGGTGAGGTGGAGGCAGGTCGGATCGACGGCAGCGAGATCGGGCCGATCCTGCGAGCCGATGGCGACCCGTACCCGGAGACGATGAACCGGGCCGCGGTGGACGAGATGACCGGGGCCGACCTGGCCGCCGTCGTCGTCAAGGGCGACCTGACCGACGACGGGCGGAGCGAGGAGTTCGCCGCCTTCGAGGCCTGCTATCGCCCGGCCTTCGACAGCCGCCTGCACGTCGTGCGGGGCAACCACGACTCGTTCCGCGGCCAGGCCGAGTACGCGGGTGACCAGTGGATCGAGCTGCCAGGCGTCTCGGTCGCCCTCCTCGACACGACCATCCCGCACGCCCCGACCGGCCACCTCACGGCTGAGCAGCTCGACTGGCTCGACGCCCGGGCCGCGGCGTCGACTGTGCCCGTGATCGCGATGGGACATCACCCGCAGTGGACCGAGGGTGAGCGCAACCCGGCGTACTTCGGCATCGACCCGGACGCGAGCGACGGCCTGACGGCGGTGATCGCCCGGCGACCGGCCATCGTCGCCTACACGGCCGGGCACACCCACCGCCATCGGGTCCGGCCCGTGAACGGCGGCGTGCCGTCCATCGAGGTGGGGTGCGTGAAGGACTTCCCCGGGACGTGGGCCGAGTACCGGGTCTACGAGGGCGGCATCCTGCAGGTCGTCCACCGGATCTCGTCGCCGGCCGCGCTGGCGTGGAGCGAGTCGTGCCGCATCCTCTACGCCGACTACGGCATCGACTACGTCCGCTACGCGATGGGGCGCCTCGACGATCGGTGTTTCGAGATCGCCCTGCGCTGATCCCCCGCAATCTGGGCGCGATCCTTCTCAACGGGCGTTCTGGGCGCAGAGATTCTCAACACCCGAGAACAATCGCGCCCAGGTCGTTGACGGACGGGTGGCTTAGGGTCGAGCCATGAGCGAGCGCAGCGAGCGAATCAACATTACGGCGCGAAGCGCTCATTGGTGCGCTGCCCGTCGGCCGACCTGGATGTACAAGGCCATGGCGCACCAATGAGCGAGTTCGACGCCGCTACGGCCGCCGTGCAGGCCGCGCTCGACGCCGGCGCCCGCTACGCCGACGCCCGGGTGATGCACCGGCGCTACGAGGCGATGGCGGCGCGCAACGGCCAGGTCGAGGACCTCACCCAGAACGAGGATTCCGGCATCGGCGTGCGCGCGCTCGTCGGGTCGGGATGGGGGTTCTACGCCGTGCCCGACCTCTCCGACGCCTCGGTCCGCGGCGCCGGCGAGCGAGCCGCCGAGATCGCCTCCGCCAGCAGCCGGGTCGCCGGCCGCCCGATCGAGCTCGTCGCGGGCGAGCCGGCCACCGGGTCGTGGGCGAGCCCGTGCGAGATCGACCCGCTGGGCGTGCCGCTGTCGGAGAAGGGCGACCTGATGGAGCGGGCGACGAGCACCATCCGCGACCACGGCGCCGATCTCGCCGAGGGCCTCTACCAGATCTGGGACACCTCGAAGTGGCTCGTCTCGAGCGAGGGTCACCGGGTCGACCAGCACGTCCGCGAGTGCGGCGCCGGCATCTCGGCGACGGCCATCGGCGACGGGGAGACGCAGCGCCGGACGTACCCGGCGGCGCGCGGCCAGTACGGCACACGCGGGTGGGAGCTGGTCAACGAACTCGATCTCGACGCCCACGCGGCGCGGATCGCCGAGGAGGCCCGTGCCCTGCTCTCCGCCCCGCCCTGCCCGGCGGGGGAGACGACGCTGATCCTCGGCGCCGAGCAGCTCGCCCTGCAGATCCACGAGTCCGTCGGCCACGCCATCGAGCTCGACCGCATCCTCGGCTGGGAGGCCGCCTTCGCCGGCACGTCGTGGCTCGACCTCGCCCAGCTCGGGGCGCTGCAGTTCGGCTCCGAGCTGATGAACATCACGATCGACCCGACGATCCCGGGAGCGCTCGGGTCGTTCGGCTTCGACGACGAGGGCACGCCCGCGGCGCCCCGGGATGCCGTTCGGGAAGGGCGCTGGGTGGGGGTGCTCGCCGGACGGGACTCGGGGGCCGTTGCCGGGCTCGACTACGGCGGGAGCGTGCGGGCCGACGGCTGGGCCCGACTACCGATGGTGCGGATGACGAACGTGGGCCTCGAACCCGGCCCGCACACGTTCGACGAGATCGTGGCCGCGACCGACGATGGGATCTTCATGGACATCAACCGGTCGTGGTCGATCGACGACCGCCGGCTCAACTTCCAGTTCGGGTGCGAGGTCGGGTACGAGGTGAAGAACGGCGAGCTCGGACGCATGCTGCGGAACCCGACGTACACCGGGATCGGGCCGCAGTTCTGGCGCTCGATGGACATGCTGTCGTCGGAGATCGTCGCGTGGGGCACGCCGAACTGCGGGAAGGGCCAACCCGGTCAGATCGGCCACACCGGCCATCCGGCCGCCCCGGCGCGGTTCCGCAACGTCCGAGTGGGGGTGACGGCGTGAACTGGGCGCGGAGCGTCTCACGGCGGCATCTGGGCGCGGGGATTCTCATTTCTGCGACCGTGCGCGCCCAGATCGGCGAGGAGCGGCCGTCGTGACCGAGTTGGACGTCGCCCGGAGAGCCCTTGAGTTGACGGCGGCCGCCGCCCCTGGGGCAGAGGTCGAGGTGAGGGCCGATCGCCGCCGGCTGGCCCTGACCAGGTTCGCCAACTCGGTGATCCACCAGAACGTCGCCGACGACACCACGTCGGTCCGCGTCCGGATGCACGTCGACGGCCGTACGGCGAGCGGGTCGTCGACCCTGACCGACGATGAAGGGCTGGCCGCTCTCGTCGCCCGGACCGCGGATGCGGTCCGCGTCGCGCCCGTCGATCCCGGCTGGCCGGGTCTCGCGCCACCTGCGGCCGCCGGCGCGGTCGAGGCGGTCGATCCGCGTACGGCCGCCGCCACGCCCGACGACCGGGCCTCGCTCGTGCGGGCGTTCGTCGACGCCACCGGCGGCTTGGAGGCGGCCGGCTACTGCCGCACGAGCCAGTGGACCGGGGCGTTCGTCAACTCGGACGGCCAGGAGCTCACGGGCGAGAGCGCCGAGGCGAGCATGGACGGAATCGCCCGCCAGGCGGGCGTCGACGGCGTAGCCCGCCTGGCATCGCCGCGGCTGGCCGACATCGACGGCGCGGTGCTCGGAGCGCGGGCGGCGGCGAAGGTGCGGGCCGGCGCCGATCCGGTCGAGCTCCCGCCCGGCCGCTACGAGGTCGTGCTCGAGCCAGCGGCGGTGGCGGACGTGCTGCAGAACCTGGCGGTGTGGTGCTTCAGCGGCAAGGCCGTGCTCGAGCGCCGATCCTTCGCCGAGGTCGGAGCCGCCCAGTTCGACGAGAACGTCACGCTCGTCGACAACCCGTTGGCCGCGGGCGACAGCTACGACGCCGAGGGCACGCCGCACCAGCGACTCACCCTGGTCGATGCCGGGACGACGGAGGCGGTGTGCCACGACCTCCGCACGGCGGCCGAAGCCGCCGCGACCTCGACCGGGAACGCCACCGGCATGGCGTCGTGGGGTGCCCTCCCGCTCCACCTCCAGCTCCGCCCGGCCGCCGCCAGTGCCGACACCGCCGTCACCGAGGTCGACGGCCCGATCGCCGACTCGGCGGTCGCCGCGCTCGTCGCCGGCGTCGCTCGGGGCGTGCTCGTCACCGACTTCTGGTACACGCGGGTCCTCGACCCGAAGTCGCTCGCGATCACCGGACTCACCCGCAACGGCGTGTGGCTGATCGAGAACGGCGAGGTCACCGCACCGCTGCGCAACTTCCGGTTCACGCAGTCCTACGGGCAGGCGCTGGCGCCCGGTGCGGTGCTGGGGCTCGGCGCCGCCGCGGTCGACCTGCCCGACAGCTGGGTCTCGGCGCGATGGACGGCCCCCGCCCTGCACCTCGCCTCGTGGAACTTCACGGGCGGGGCGAGCGGCTGACGGTCATGTAAGCACCCTCGCGCCATGCGCGCGACCGAGCGCCAGCGAGGGAGCAGCCATACGCTGCGCAGGCAGCATGCGGCGTGGCCGGGGAACGCCATGAATGGTCACCCGTCCGCCGTCGCGTGGAGCAGCGGGACGTACCCGTTGGCCAGGGCCGCGACCGAGGTCGGCGGTGTGAGCACTACCACCTCGCCGTGGCGCGGCCGAGGCGCCGGATCGACCCACCCGTCGAATGAGAACATCAGCGTCCGGTCGGCGACGAGCAGGCGCGGCCGTCGGGCATCGTCCAGGATCACGGTGGCCGCGGGCAGGTCGTCGACGGCTGCGATCCACGTACGGCGATCGGCGGCGCGTTCGAGACCACGGCCGCGATGGAGGCGCTCGGCCGCCAGGCGCTCGTTCAGGTCGGACGCGAGCAGCGGCGCCGGGCTGTCGGCGGCGCGTGTCACGGCATCCCGGTACGACCGGTAGTCGTCGCGGCGGCACAACGCGCACGGCCGGTGGCCAGCCGCGAGGACGACGGCGTCGTCCAGGAAGAAGATCGGCGTCCAGCGCCGCGGGGCGGCGAGCGGATGACGCCAGCCCCTGAACTCCGTTCGGCAGGCGATCCAGAGCACGCTGCTGTGATGGCGGACGACCTCCCCGTGATCGTCGACCAGGCAGCCCCGGTTCCCGGTCAGCAGGCCTCGCCCGGCCGCGGCGTGGAGGTCTCCGAACGGATCGACCCGGTTGCGCCGCGGCACCTGCTGAGTCTGCCGTCGCGGCGAGGGTCCGCGGCGATGTGACACCCCTTGTGCATCATTGCCGCATGGAGGTGATGTACGTGCTCCTGGCGGTGGCGGTGGCGACCCTGGCCGCCGCGATCGCCTACGCCGCGGCCCGCCGGCGCTTCGTCGAGGCCGACCCGCCGGTCGCCGTCGACGAGGCGATCCACGAGGCGGTGGACGCCGCGCTGGCCGAGTTGTCGGCGCGGGCCGGTGCCGAACGCGACCTCGCGGTGCGCGCCGCGCTCGAGCACTCGGCCGTCCTGCAGCGTGAACAGCTCGGCTCTGCGGCCACGGCGCTCCAGGCCGACTTGGGGGCGAAGAAGGACGTCATCGACACCCGCCTCGACGAAGTGCGCTCGGAGGTGCGCACCGAGCTCCAGCGCCTGGGCACCCTGGTCACCGATGTCGGCCGTACGAGTGCCGAGCGCTTCGGTCAGGTCGACGAGTCGTTGCGCTCGCACGCCGAGGTCGCCAGCACCCTCGCCGAATCCACCCGCATGCTGCGCGACGCGCTCGCCAACCCGCAGGCCCGCGGCCAGTGGGGCGAGCGGATGGCCGAGGACGTGCTGCGCCTGGCCGGGTTCACCGAGCACGTCAACTACCGCAAGCAGGTCAACGTCGAGGGCGGGAGCGGGCGGCCCGATTTCACGTTCGACCTCCCCAAGGGGCACGTGCTCTACATGGACGTCAAGTTCCCGCTCGCGTCGTACCTGCGCTACCTCGAGGTGCACACCGACGCCGAGCGCCAGGCCCACCTCAAGCGGTTCCTGTCCGACGTCCGCCTGCGCGTGAAGGAGCTCGCCAAGCGCGAGTACGCGGCGGAGACCGACCGTCCGACCGTCGACTACGTGCTCCTGTTCCTGCCCAACGAGCAGCTCACGGGCTTCATCCACGAGCACGACCCGGGCCTGCTCGACGACGCGATGGCGCAACGCGTGGTGCTGTGCTCGCCGCTCACGTTGTTCGCGTTCCTCGGGGTGATCCGCCAGGCGTTCGACAACTTCATGATCGAGCAGACGAGCGACGAGATCCTCCAGCTCATCGGCCGCTTCGGCCAGCAGTGGCAGAAGTTCACCGACTGCGCCGACAAGGTGAAGCGGCACTTCGACAGCGTCCAGCGCGAGTTCGACCTCCTCACCGGCACCCGCCGTCGAGGCCTCGAACGACCACTGCAGCAGCTCGAGGAACTGCGGATCGCGCGCAACCTCCCCGTCGACGGCGAGCTCTTCGTCGACACCGATCACACGGAGGAGACGGCGCCAGGACTGCTCGACAACGTGCGCCAGTTCGGGGCCTGAACGGCGCTGGTCGGCGCACCGGCCGCCATGCGTCCTGGCGGACCGGCCGCCGACCGGGCCAGAATCCGGCGAGGATGATGCTGCCATGACCCAGCCCGCTTTCGACTTCGGCCCCGAGTTGGACGACGCCGCCAACCCGACGTTCACCGTCAGCGAGCTGGCGGACGCGGTGAACCAGACGCTGCGCCGCAGCTTCAGCGACGGCGTGTGGGTCCGGGGCGAGATCCAGGGGTGGAGCGAGCGGGGCGGCCACGCCTACTTCTCGTTGGCCGACGACGCGCCGGGCCGGCAGGCAGTCGTCCGCGTGCAGTTCTTCGCCCCGGCGCGGAACCGCCTG
Source organism: uncultured Acidimicrobiia bacterium (assembly GCA_963827075.1). Lineage (GTDB taxonomy): Bacteria > Actinomycetota > Acidimicrobiia > Acidimicrobiales > Ilumatobacteraceae > JALZMG01. The sequence continues at coordinate 166,470 of CAWGZN010000010.1, forward strand.
CGCCCGCTCCTCGCCAAGCACCGACTCCGCCTCGCCGACGGGATGAAGGTGCGCATCTTCGGACACCTCGACTTCTACGCACCGAATGGCCAGCTCGGACTCAAGATGGTCGACATCGACCCCCGGTTCACGCTCGGCGATCTCGCCCAGCAGCGCGACCAGGTGCTCCGCCGGTTGGCGGCCGACGGCGCACTCGACGCCAACCGGCGGCACCGGCTGGGGTCGGTGCCACTGCGGCTCGGGGTGGTGGCGAGCCCGGGTACCGCCGCCTGGCACGACTTCCACGACGAGCTCCAGCGAAGCGGCTTCGCGTTCCATCTCGTGCTCGCGGCCACGCGTGTGCAGGGACCCGACGCGCCGCGGCTGGTGAGCCGGGCGATCACCGCCCTGTCCCACCACGCCCGCCGGCACGGGCTCGACGCGATCGTCGTGATCCGCGGCGGCGGAGCTCGCAACGAGCTGGCGACGTTCGACGCCGAGCCGATCGCGAGGGCGATCGTCGCCGCGCCAGTGCCCGTGCTCACCGGACTCGGCCACGAGATCGACCGCAGCGTCGCCGATGAGGTCGCCCACACCTCGTTGAAGACCCCGACGGCGTGCGCGGCGGCGCTGGTGCAATCGGTCGCCACGTACGTCGCGGCCGTCGAGCGGGCGTTCGTGGCCGTCGGTGTCGCCGCCCGCGCCCGCCTCGCCCGCGCTGACGCCGCGCTCGTGGACCGCGCCCATCGCATCGCCGGCCGCACCCAGGCGGCGGTCGAACGGGCCGACGAGCGGCTCCAGGCGCGGGTGCACCGGCTACGGGTCCGCGCGCACGGTCCTCTCACCGACGGTTCCCGCCACCTCGACCGCATGGTCGAACGCCTGGGCACGCAGCCCCCCCGGCTGCTCGTCGCCGAGGAGCGCCATCTCGCCGGCCTCGAGGGCCGGGTGCGGGCCCTCGATCCGGTCAACGTGCTCGCCCGCGGCTGGACGATCACCCGCACGGCCGACGGCACGATCGTGCGGTCGCCCGATGACGTCGCGGAGGGCGACGTGATCAGCACCCAGCTCGCGGCCGGCTCGGTGACCAGCCGGGTCGAGACCGGCCAGGTTGCCGGAAGGGAGCAGCACCCATGAGCGCGGATACTCCCGGGTCGCCGGCCGCCAGCGGTCTGGGCTACGCCCAGGCACTCGACGAGCTCGACCAGATCCTGCGGGAGCTCGAGGGCACCGATGTCGACGTCGATCGCCTCGCCGACCGCGTCGCCCGCGCGACTGAGCTGATCGCGGTGTGCCGCCAACGCATCACCGCGGCGAAGCTGCGCATCGACGAGGTGATCGCCGATCTCGACGAGGGCGGCGACGGCGATGACGAGCGCTGAGGTCGGGCGCGCGCCGATCCCACCCGCCAGCCTGACCGCGATCGCCGCTCGGGTCGATGCCCGTCTCGAAGAGCTCCTGGAGAGCGCGCGCGAGCGGTGGGTCGAGCTCGACGCCGATCTCGCCGGTCCGTTCGACGAGATCCGGCGCATGGTCCACGCGGGCGGCAAGCGGTTGCGTCCGGCGTTCTGCTACTGGGCGTTCGTGGGCACCGGTGGCGACGGCGCCGACCGGCGGGTGATCGAGGCCGGGGCGGCGCTCGAGCTGATGCACGGATTCGCCCTGTTCCACGACGACGTGATGGACGACGCGTCGAGCCGGCGCGGCGCCCCGACCACGCACACCGTGTACGCCCAGGAACACGGCCGAGCGACATGGGCGGGCGAGTCGCGACGGTTCGGAGAAGGCGTCGCGATCCTCGTCGGCGACCTCGCCCTGGTGCTGTCGGACGAGCTGATGGTCGGGATGCCCGATGCGGTATGGCGGCTGTGGAACGAGCTGCGGCTCGAGCTCAACGTGGGTCAGTTCCTCGACCTCCTCGGGGCGGTCCAGCGCGATCGCCGCTTGGAGAAGGCCGAGCGCATCGCCCGCTACAAGAGCGGGAAGTACACCGTCGAACGTCCCCTGCACCTCGGGGCGCTGCTCGCCGCGCCCGATCGTGGCGAAGAGCTCTACGCCTCCTTGAGTGCCTTCGGGCTCCCGCTCGGCGACGCCTTCCAGATGCGCGACGACGTGATCGGGGCGTTCGGCGACTCGGCGCTCACCGGGAAGCCGGTCGGTGACGACCTTCGCGAAGGCAAGCCGACGCCCCTGGTGGCCCGGGCGACGGCCAAGGCCACGGCAGAGCAGCGAGCCGTGCTCGACCGGGTCGGCGAGCCCGACCTCGACGACGACGACGTGAACGCGATCCAGGCGACGATCGTCGCCACCGGAGCCCTCGACGAACTGGAACGTCGCATCAGCGAGCTCGCCGAGCAAGCCGTCACCGAACTCGCTCGTTGCGCGCTCACCGACGAGGCGCGTCGTGAGCTGGCCGCGCTTGCCGAGTACGTCGTCGCCCGGCGGTTCTGACGCGACCTCCGCGGTGGACGGTGGGCATACGATGCCCGGCGATGCGGTCGCGGTGGTTGGGTGCTTCGGTCGCCGTCGCCGGGCTGGTCGTCGGGCTGTCCGGGTGTCCGGACGACGAGGTCGAACGCTCGGACGCCACCCTGCCCCCGATCCTGACGACGACGTCGACGACCACGATCCCGCCGTCCACGACCCGGCCGCAACGCTTCTACGAGGTCCAGGAGGGGGACACCCTGACCGAGATCGCCGACACGTTCGGCGTACCGATCCTCTCGATCATGGAGCTCAACGCGATCAGAGACCAGAACGCGATCTACGCCGGTCAGCTCCTCGAACTGCCTGACCCGGCGTCGATCTCTGGCACCGGACCCTGAGTCACCGTCGCAACGCGACGACCGGTCCGTAGGCTCGTGGCCCATGAGCTTCTGGCCGACCCCCGATCACTGGAGCGTCAAGATCCCGCTCGACACCCCCCACCCGCGGCTGCACCAACTCGCCGAGCGCGGGTTCGTGGTCCTGCGGGACGCCGACTTCGAGGTCCCACCCGAGTGAATACGAGGCGCTCGAGTACATGGACTGGAAGAGCGGTGGCGACACGAACTTCGCCCCGATCGCGTCGGCCGACGGTGAGCTCGACTGCCGCGGCTTCTGGGACAAGGGGAAGACCGACAAGGACGCGCTGTGGACCTCGAACGCCGATCTCGTCCCAGCCGTGCGGCGCTACGTCGACTCCGTCGGGGCGAACTTCGGCCGGGTCCGCATCATCAAGCTCGAACCGCAGACCCGCGAGGAGGCGTTGACGTCGCTCCACCGTGACGACAACAACCGCTTCAACCCCGAGTCGGAGGGCTGGGTCGTGCGGTCGTGGCTCGAGCTCACCGACTGCCCGGACAGCTACATGCTGTTGATGGATACCGGTCCTGACGGCCTCCCGGACGCCGCCACGGAGGCCCGCGTGCCGCTGCACAAGGGGGCGCGGTTCGTCGTGGACACTCAGCGGCTCTGGCACGTCGTCGTGCACGAGGGCGACGCGCCTCGATATGCGCTGATCACGAGCTTCGAGAGCGGCCCGGCGCTGGAGCGCTGGATCGACGACCAACGGGTAGGGGCTACGGTCTGAGGTTTCGCTCGCCTCACAAAGAGAGTTCGGCATACATGACTCAGGACGCGATGCGCCCTGTCGCCGTGTTCGATGTCACGCTGCCGCCCGCGGTGGCGTTCATCCGCTCGCTCGGACGAGCAGGTGTGCCGGTCTCTGCGTACTCGTCGCGGCGGGTGGCGGCGGGTCGGTTCTCCCGCCACGTGACGGCCAAGCGCACGAGTCCTTCGCCGTCGCGCTCGGACCAATTCATCGCCTGGCTGGCATCCGAGTTCGACCGGGGCACCATCGACCTGGTGGCACCCACGTCGGATCGGATCGCGTTCTGCGTCGCCGCCGCGGCCGAGTCGCTCGGTCGCCCCGCCTCCGATTTCGGGCATCCGCCGTCGGACTCGGTTCGCACCGCACTGTTCAAGCACCGGCTCGGCGCGGCGTTGCAGAACGTGGGGTTCCCAACTCCGCCGTGGGCCACACCGACCACGCTCGACGAGGCCTGCGACGCGGCCCACGACATCGGCTACCCGCTGGTGCTGAAGCCCCGTTCCCACGTCGGAGTGGGATCGAGGCGCGGGGCGTGGTGATCGCTCCGCAAAGGCTGGCTGAGGCCTTCGTCCGGTATCCGCTCTCCGCTGGGCACGACGCGGTGCTCGCTCACGATCGGGATCTCGCCCTGCCTCTGGTCCAGCGGTACCACGAGCTCGGATCGGTGGAGATCGTCAGCGTCACCGGGTGCCTCGACGAGGACGGTGCCGTACTCGCGCTCAATCACTGCCGGAAGCTGAGCCAGCTACCTCGCCGCCTCGGCGTGGGCACGATGTTCGAGCCGATCGGGGAGCAGCCGTTCAGCGCGGCCGCGGTCGACGCGGTGCGCCGCATCGTCGGCCGTGGTCTGTTCGAACTGGAGGTGCTCGTCGACAAGGCCACCGGGGAGTACTGGGCGATCGACCTGAACCCTCGCGGCTTCGGTCAGATGGCGCTCGACATCGCCCTCGGACACGACCTGCCTCGCCTGTGGTATCGCTCGGTGACCGGTGTTCCGATCGAGCCGACGGCCGCCCACAACCCGACACCGCGCTACTGGCACGAGGCCATCACCTCGTACGTCGGGCTCGCCGTGCGCGTCGCGAGCGGTCCGCGGCGCGGCGCGATCCTGCGCCACGCCCTCCAGCGGGCTGCCACTCCACGCGTCGAGGCGGCCTTCGAGTCGAAAGACCCGCTGCCCGGGATCCTGTTCGCGCTCGCTCACTTGCGCCACCCCCGCGCCCTCCTTCGGCCGTTCCTCCGCGATGTCGAGCTCGGGCCGGTCGGCGCGGACGCGATCGAGTGGGAGAAGATCGCGGGCGGATGATCGGGCAGCGAGCGCCAGCGAGCGAGCGGCCAGCAACTGCGCGGCAGTATGCGGTGTGGCCGGGGAACGCAATGAACGGAGCAGCGAGCGCGGCTGCGGCGGATCGCCAAGTCCAGCCTCGGGCCGTTGGTCGTGAGGCGTCAGCCGCGCCGCGTCGACCTGCCCCTCGACACGTGGGGGCTGTCGGTCGGAGCGAACGGCACGCTCTGGAGCGGAGATGTCGACCTCGCCGTCCTGGCCGGGCGCGAGGGGACGCCGCTCCACGTGGCCCGCGCCGATCTGCTCGACCGCAACGCGTCGGCCGCCCTCGGACCGCTGCGCGCCTCGCCGCCAGCCGGCGCTGACATCTTCTACTCGTACAAGACGAACCCGGTACCGGGAGTCCTGCGCCGGCTGCACGCGGGAGGCGTCGGCGCCGAAGTCATCTCGCCGTACGAGCTGTGGCTGGCGTCGCGCCTCGGCGTACCCCCGCAGCGCGTCATCTACAACGGGCCGGCCAAGTCGACGGAGTCGCTCCGCACCGCGATCACCGACGGAGTGCTCCTCGTCAACGCCAACTCGGCGTCGGAGGTCGCACTGATCGCCCGCCTGGCGGCCGACGAACGGCGCACCGTGAGCCTCGGCATCCGGGTGGCCCTACCCGGCATGTGGGGAGGCCAGTTCGGGATCGCTTCCGGTTCGGACCAACTGGCGGCGGCGGTTCGAACGGCTCTCGGTGAGCCGTTCGTCGAGCTCCGGGCCCTGCACTTCCACCGGGGAGTGACCATCCGTGATCACGGCACGCTCGCGGCCTATGTCCAAGGGATCGTCGGCCTGTGCGACTCGCTGCGCGCGGCAACTGGATGGCACCCCGAGATCCTCGACATCGGCGGCAGCCTCGCGCTCCCGACGGTGGCGCCGATCCCGCCGCGTCAGTTCCGGCTCAACCGGGCCGTCGGCACCGACCTGCTCGCCCCGGACGTCACCGACTGCGTCTCAGTCGCCGACGCCTCGCGGTTGGCGGAGTCGGCGATCGAAGCCCACTTCGCGCCCGCCGGGCTCCCCGCGCCCAGGGTCATCCTCGAGCCGGGTCGGGCGCTGACGGGTGACACCCAGTTCCTGCTGACGTCGGTCGTCGACGTCAAGGACGACGGCGGGCTCGCCCACGCCGTGCTCGACGCGGGCATCAACATCGCCGAGCCGGTGCGCAGCGAGTACCACCAGATCTTCAGCGTGTCGGCCCCGTCGGCTCGGCCCACCACCCCGTACCGGCTCGTCGGGCCGATCTGCACGCCGGCCGACGTGCTGTACAACAACTGGCGCCTCCCCCGGTTGGCGCCCGGACACGTCCTCGCGGTGATGGATTCCGGCGCCTACTTCGTGCCCTTCTCGACGAGCTTCTCGTTCCCGAAGCCGGCGATCGTCATGCAGGACGGAGACCACGTCACAACGTTGCGCGCGCGAGAGACGTTCGCCGACATCGTCGCCCAGGACGGGCTCAGCGCGACCGATGAGCCTCGGTGAGGTCGACGATGGCGTCCATGATGCCGGCCAGCTCGAAGTCCTTCGGGGTGAAGACCGCGGCAACGCCTGCGGCCATGAGCTTGGGACGGTCCTCCTCGGGGATGATCCCACCCACCACGACCGGGACGTCGACGCCGTCCGCCGACAGGAGGCCGATCACCTCGGGGACGAGCTCGAGGTGGGACCCGGAAAGGATCGACAACCCGATCACGTCGGGGTCCTCGTCGCGGGCCGAGGCCGCGATCTGCTCGGTGGTCAGCCGGATCCCGGAATAGACGACCTCCATCCCCGCGTCGCGCGCGGCGACGGCGATCTGCTCGGCGCCGTTCGAGTGCCCGTCGAGACCCGGCTTGGCGACGAGCAGCCGGGGTGGGCCGCCCGGGAGCGCCTTGACGCGCGCGGCCACCGCGGTGAGGCCGCCACTGCGGTGCGGAACGCCGCCGACGCCGGTCGGCGCGCGGTACTCACCGAACACCTCGCGCATGGCCGCTCCCCATTCCCCAGTGGTGCCTCCGGCGCGGGCGAGCGCGATCGTGGCCGGCATCACGTTGACGTCGCTCTCGGCGGCCCGCCGAAGTTCGTCCAGCGCGGCGTGCACGGCCGGGGTGTCGCGGCCCTCGCGCCACCGCTCGACGTCGGCGATCATCTCCGCCTCCACGCCCTCGTCGACGCGCAGGATCGCGCCCTCCCCGCCGAGCGGTGACGACGCCGTCTCGGTGAACCGGTTGACCCCGACCACCACCTGCTCGCCGGCCTCGATCCGTCGGGTGCGCTCCGCCATCGACGCGACGAGCCGGGACTTCAGCGTGTCCACGGCTTCGAACGCACCGCCCATCGCGAGCACCGCGTCGAGCTCGTCCCGGGCGGCGGAAACCAGTTCGGCCGTGCGGGCCTCGATCACGTGCGACCCGTCGAACACGTCCTCGTACTCGAGGATGTCCGTCTCGAACGCCAACACCTGTTGCATCCGCAACGACCACTGCTGATCCCACGGACGGGGGAGCCCGAGCGCCTCGTTCCACGCTGGCAGTTGGATGCTCCGGGCCCGCGCCCGCTTGGAGAGCGTCACCCCGAGCATCTCGAGGACGATCCGTTGGACGTTGTTCTCGGGCTGCGCCTCGGTGAGCCCGAGGCTGTTGACCTGGACGCCGTACCGGAATCGGCGGCTCGCCGGATCATCCACGCCGTAGCGCTCACGCCCGATGCGGTCCCACAGCTCGGTGAAGGCGCGGAGCTTGCACACCTCCTCGATGAAGCGGATGCCGGAGTTGACGAAGAACGAGATCGAGGCGAACACGCGGCCGAAGCGTTCCGGCGGCACCTGGCCGGACTCCCGGACGGCGTCGAGCACTCCGACGGCCGTGGCGAGCGCGTAGGCGAGCTCCTGCACCGGCGTCGCCCCGGCCTCTTGGAGGTGGTAGGAGCACACGTTCATCGGGTTCCAGGCCGGGGCGTGCTCGGCGCACCACGCAATCATGTCGACGATCAGGCGCCGCGAGGGCTCCGGCGGGAAGATGTGGGTACCCCGCGACAGGTACTCCTTGACGATGTCGTTCTGCGTCGTACCGCGGAGCGCCGCCGAGTCCACGCCGTGTTCGGCGGCGTTGGCGACGTACAACGCGAGCAGCCACGAGGCCGTCGCGTTGATCGTCATCGACGTGTTCATCTGCGCCGGCGGGATGCCGTCGAGGAGCGTCCGCATGTGACCGAGGTGGGCGACGGGGACGCCGACCTTGCCGACCTCGCCCCGGGCGAGGGGCGCGTCCGGGTCGTAGCCGGTCTGGGTCGGCAGGTCGAACGCGATCGACAGGCCGGTCTGCCCCTTGGACAGATTGGTGCGGTAGAGCTCGTTGGACGCGGCTGCGGTCGAATGCCCCGAGTAGGTCCGCATCACCCAGGGCCGATCGGTCATGACCGAAGTGTGCTCCTCGACGTGCCGTCGCGGCCACTCGCGACCGCATCTCCCAACAGCTCGAGGTACTCCGGGCGGCGCACCTCGACCGCCCCCAGCGAGGTCAGGTGCGGGGTCGGCCACTGCACGTCGAGCAGCGTCCCGTCCGTGTCGCGCAGCCACTCCACGAGCGCGACCAGCGCCACCTTCGACGCGTCGGTCGCGGTGTGGAACATCGACTCGCCGGCGAAGAAGCGCTCGATGCGGACGCCGTAGAGGCCGCCCACCAGCTCGCCGGCGTCGTCGTAGCACTCGAACGAGTGGGCCCACCCGAGCCGGTGGAGCCGGTCGTACGCCCGCACGAACAGCGGCGTGATCCACCCACCCGGCCGGCGGGGATCGGCGCAGCGCACCATGACCTCGGCGAACCGGGTGTCGCGGCGGATCTCGAACCGGCGGCGGCTGCGCCGGAGCGACCGGCTGATCCGGAGCCCGTCGAGCGGGATGATGGAGCGGGGATCGGGAGAGAACCAGGCGACGCGGCGCCGGCCGTACGGCATCGGAAAGAGGCCGCGGCGATAGGCGGCGAGCAGGGTGCCGGGCTCGAGGTCACCGCCGATGGCCACGATCCCGTCATCGTCGGCGAGCTCAGGTGCGGGCAAACGCCAGCGGGTCCGCGGCGGCTCGACCGGCCTCACCACCCTTCTAATACTCGTAGAAACCACGCTTCGTCTTGCGCCCGAGCTGCCCGGCCGCCACCATCCGCCGCAGGGTCGGGACGGTCGCGTAGTTCGGGTCGCGGAACTCGGCGTACAGGGCGTCGAGGATGGCCACCGCGGTGTCGAGCCCGACGAGGTCGAGCAGCGCCAGCGGTCCCATCGGGAAGTTGCAGCCCCCCTGCATCGCGATGTCGATGTCCTCCCGCGACGCCGTGCCCTGCTCGAGCATCCGGACGGCGTTGTTGAGGTACGGGAAGAGCAGCGCGTTGACGACGAACCCGGCCCGGTCGACCACCTCGATGGCGTCCTTGCCGCATGCCGTGGCGAAGCCGAGGGCCGTCTTGATCGTGTCGTCGCTCGCCGTGATCGGACGCACGACCTCGACGAGGCGCATCACCGGTGCCGGGTTGAAGAAGTGGATCCCGCACACCCGATCAGGCCGCGCCGTGGCCACCGCCAACTCCACGACCGGGAGCGTCGAGGTGTTCGTGGCGAGGATGCCGTCCGGCTTGACGAGATGGTCGAGCTCGGCGAACAGCTCACGCTTCGTCGCCAGGTCCTCGACGACGCTCTCGAGAACGAGGTCGCAGTCGGCGAGCCGCCCCAGGTGATCGGTGGACGTGATGCGCGCGAGCGTCGCCTCGCGCGCCGCGGGCTCGAGCTTGCCCTTGTCGACCTGCCGATCGAGGCTGGCGGTGATCCCGGCGAGCACGGCCGCGGCGCCGTCGCGGCGGCGAGAGCGCACCACGACGTCGAACCCGGAGCGGGCGACGACCTCGGCCAGCCCCTGGCCCATGATCCCCGATCCGACGATGCCCACCGTGATGACCTCGGCCATGGCCAGAGCGTAGTTACCGCTCGGTAAGAACGGACATCGCAATCGCGTGCGACGTGTTCACCGAGCGTTCACTCGATCCTTGTAGAGGCAAACAATCCGGTCGGTACGGTGGTCGACGTGACCGAGCTCCTCGCCGACCCCCGCCGGACGATCGTGCTCGAGGGTGCCCACAACGTGCGCGACCTCGGCGGGTACCGGCTCGCCGATGGGCGGACGATCGCGTGGCGACGGCTGCTGCGTGCCGACGGGCTGCACGGGCTCACGGCTGGCGACCTCGAACTGCTGGCGCCGTTGCGGCTGCGCACGGTCATCGACCTGCGCCGGGAGGAGGAGATCGCCGAACGGGGCGCATTCCCGGTCGAACGGCTGCCGGTCGATCTCGTCCACTTGCCGGTCATGGACTCGACCTGGATGAGTCTGGCGATCCCTGACTTCTCCACCCACGACGACCCCGAGGTCGCCTTCTTGTCGTGGGCGTACGAGGACATGCTCGCCGCGGGCGGGCCGAGGTTCGGTGCCGCCTTGCGCCACCTCGCCGTTCCTGGAGCGCTGCCGGCGATCTTCCACTGTGCCGCCGGCAAGGACCGCACCGGAGTGCTCGCCGCGCTCCTGCTCGCCTCGCTGGGCGTCGACGACGAGGTGATCGTCGCCGACTACGAGCTCACGGCAGCCGGCATGAGGCGGATGCGGAAGTGGTACGCGGCCAATCAGCCCGATGCGGCGCGGCGCATGGCCGAGGTTCCCTCGATGTTCTTCGCCGCCCGCCCAGAGGCGATGCAGCACACGCTCGACCACGTGCGCGCGACCCACGGCTCCGTCGCGGCCTACCTCGCCACGCTCGGCGTCGACGAGGCGACGATCGCCGCCCTCGCCGACGAGCTCACCCGCTGACCCGCTGACCCGCCTCCGCGCCGTACCATCGGCGGCCGTGACCGGCACGATCGCGCTCGTCGGGGGAGGCCCCTTCCGGAGCAACGACGACCTCGACCGCCGCTTGCTCAGCGCGGCGGAGGCCGAGCAGGTCGTCGTCCTCCCCACCGCGGACGCCTTCGAGTCACCGGGTGAGCTCGTCGCGGCGGCGATGTCGTGGGCCGAGCGCCTCGGCGTCGACGTCGACGCGCTGATGGTGATGCAGCGCCACGACGCCGAGGACGACGCGGCCGCCGACGTCGTGCGGGCGGCTCGGGCCGTTTATCTCGTCGGGGACTCGTCGATGCACCTGCGCAGCGCCCTGAAGGACACGCCCGTGTACTCCGCCCTGGTCGAGCAGCTGGCCGGGGGAGGGCTCGTCGTCGCCGTCGGGCCCTGCGCGGCGGCGGTGTGTGACCCGATGCTCGATCAGCGCGGCGGTGCGTTCACGCTTGGCCTCGGGCTCGTGCGCGGGTTCGCGGTGATCCCCGAGGCCGATACGTGGAGCGAGGAGCGGCTACAGCGAACGCTGTCGCTGGCCGATACCGCGGTCGTGGAGTTGCCGACCGGAGCGGCGGTTGTCGGCCACGACGGGGCGTGGGAGCTGGTCGGTGTGCCGCCGCCGACGGTCCACGGCGAGCTCGCCGCGATCACGCCTCCGTGATCTCGACGGACTGGACGGTCACCTCGCGGGAGGGCGCACCGTCCTCGCCGCCCAGCGCCCGGATCGCCCGGGCGACGTCGAGGCCTTCGGTGATCGTGCCGAAGACCACATAGGGCCCGGCGGGGTCGGGCGTCGCCGGTGGATCGGTGACGAAGAACCACTGAGCGCCGGCCGAGTTGGGGGCGGAGGTCCGGGCCATGGCGATCTGCCCCGCGTCGTACTGGTAGCCGCTTCCCTCGTCGGGGATGGTGTACCCGGGCGAGTCCTGGGCGGTCTGACCGCCGCCCTGGATGATCTCGCCGGCGACGCTCGAGGCGGTGCGGAAGATCGTGGTGTCGTCGTAGTAGCCGTAGCGGGCGAGCGTGACGAAGTTGTTCACGGTGCCGGGCACCGCGGCGGTGTCGAGGTCGACGACGATGTCGCCCTCGCTGGTCCGGAAGGTCGCCGTGTAGTCCGCCTCGGAGTCGATGCAGAGCTGGGGGGCGGCGGCGAAGGTGCGCACCGGCTCGGTGACGTTCTCGGGCGGGCACTCACCGGTGCCGTAGGCGAAGCCGGCTGCCGGCACGCTCGACCCAGGTGCCGTCGACTCCGGGCTGCTGCCCGACACGGTCGACGCGCTCACCGTGGTGGGAACGGTGGCGACCGGGAGGGTCGTGGCTGTACTCGCGTCGTCGTCGTCGCCACTGCTGCCCAACCACGCGATCCCGACCACGAGGCCGATTCCGGCGACGACGGCGATCACGCCGATCACCGTGCGGCGGGTGAGCGTGCGCCTCCGCTCCACCTTCGCCAGCTCCTCATACTTGAGCTGGCGGTTCGCCCGTTGCCGTTCGCGCTTCTCCGTTCCCACGAGGGCGCGAGGCTATCGGCGCGAGGTTGCCCGATGACCGGCGCGCGTCGGTCGCCGGAGAGGTTGCGTCCCGGCTCGTTACGCTCAGATGCAGTGGCGATCGTCCGTATGTTCGCGTCGGCCAGAGAAGCCGCAGGCACGGCACGGGACGACGTCCCCGGAGCGACGGTTGGCGAGGTCCTGAGCGCGGCCCGTCAGCGTTATGGCAACGCCTTCGCCGACATCCTCGGGACGTGCCGGATCTGGGTCAACGGCGATCCGGCCGCTGACGGCACGGCCGTCGGCCCGACCGACGAGATCGCCGTCCTGCCCCCCGTGTCTGGCGGCGCGATGTGAGCGGGCCGGCGGAGCCGAGCGCGCTCGACCTCGATGAGCTGCGCGCGCGACGACGTGAGCTGCAGGAGCTCGATGACGTCGTGTCGTACGTCCGGCGCGTCGCCCAGGCGCGGGTGGACCTCGCCCGGGCCGAGCTCGCCCGCCGGTCAGGTCCCGGCTCGCAGACCGACCTCGCCGACGACCTGCGGGGCGTCCTGGCCGACCGGTTGCTGTCCGACTCCGACCGCCCGCCCCGCCCGGTCGAGGACTTCAGCGAGCACCCGCGGGCGGTCGAGCTCGACCAACTGTGCGCCGAGCACGGCTTCGGACGGCTGCCCGAGCTGTCACCCGGCGAGCTCGAGACCCTCGTCGACGTGCTCGACAACTTCGAACGACGAGTCTCGGCGGAACGGCACGACGTGTTCACGCAGCTCGACGCGCTGACCGCCGAGCTGGTCCGCCGTTACCGGGAACAGGGGAACATCCCCGGCGACGGCGGGGACGATGACGACGGAGGAGCGGAGCCGTGAGCTCCTCCTCGGCCGGCGACCTGCGGCACGAGCTCGAGGACCGGCTCGCTGCGCTGGGCGGGTTCATCAAGTCCCAGCGCGAGCTCGCCGACATGTCGGTCCGCCGCCTGGCCGACCTCGCCGGCGTCTCGAACCCGTACCTGTCGCAGATCGAGCGCGGCCTGCGGCGCCCATCGGCCGAGATCTTGCAGCAGCTCGCCAAGGCCCTTCGGATCAGCGTCGAGACCCTCTACGTGCGGGCCGGCTTCCTGTCGGACGAAGACGCCGAGGTCCCGAGCGTGCGCGAGGCGATCGGCCGCGATCCCCTGCTCACGGCGGAGCAGAAGCAGGCGCTGCTCAACGTGTACGAGAGCTACCTCTCCTAAGTTCCCCGTTCTGTCGGTCGGCACGTGCGGATTCGGGTCGATGCCGACCGACAAAACGGAATCTTGACGTGATCGGTAGCGTTTCGTCGGCCGTGAAACGGGTGGCGTTGATCTCGCTCCACACGTCGCCGCTGCTCCAGCCGGGGTCCGGCGACAGTGGGGGGATGAACGTCTACGTGCGCGAGGTCGCGTCGGCGCTCGCCCAGGCGGGCGTGGAGTGCACGACCTACACCCGCGCCCACCGGCCTGGTTTGCCACCGGAGGTCCTCGTCGAGCCCGGTCACCGCGTGGTTCACGTGCCGGCCGGTGCGTTCGATCTGCCCAAGGAGGCGCTCGCCACCGAGCTCGACCAGTTCACCGCGGGCGTGCTCGCCCACGTCGAGCGGGGGCCGGACGTCGATCTGGTGCACGGCAACTACTGGCTGAGTGGCGTGGTCGGCCACCGCCTCAAGCACCACCTCGACGTGCCGCTGGTGTCGACGTTCCACACGCTCGCCCGGGTCAAGGCCGAGGGCGGCGACCTCGAGCCCGAGTGGCGGGACCGCGCCGAGGCCGAGGTCATCGCGTGCAGCGACGCCATCTGCGTGAGCTGTCCCGAGGAGGAGCGCCAGTTCCGCCGGCTCTACGGCGACCCGACCGGTCGGATCGAGATCGTGCCGCCGGCGGTCGAGCACGCGTTCTTCTCGCCGGGTGAGCGGTCGGGAGCGCGCAACGCGGTCGGCCTCCCGCTCGACCGACCGGTGGTGCTGTTCGTCGGACGCATCCAGCCGCTCAAGGCGCCGGACCTCGCCATCCGCACCCTTGCCGGCATGACCCACCGCGACGCCGTGCTCGTGATGGTCGGGGGCGCCAGCGGCCGCGATGGCGAGGCCGAAGCGCAACGGGTCCGCGAGCTCGTCACCGAGCTCGATCTGTCCGACCGGGTGCGATTCGTGGAGCCGCTTCCCCATCACATCCTGTCGAGCTACTACCGGGCCGCCGACGTCGTGCTCGTGCCCAGCCGCAGCGAGAGCTTCGGGCTCGTCGCGCTCGAGGCGGCGGCGTGCGGCGTGCCCGTCGTCGCCAGCGCGGTAGGCGGTCTCCTCAACGTCGTCCACGACGGCGTCACTGGCGTGCTCGTCGACGGGCGTGACCCGGCCCGCTACGCGCGGGCGATCAGCCAGCTGCTCGACGACCCTCGGGGCGCGGCGGCGATGGGCGCGGCGGCGGCCGAGCGGGCCCGCCACTTCACGTGGAGCTTCACCGCAGCCCGCCTGCGTCGGCTCTACGTCGACCTCGCCGCCCAGCCGGCGCGCCAGCTCGTCGCCTGCTCATGACCGGGCCCGGCGCGTAGGGTCGGTGGCCGTGACCGACGTCCACGACGACGCGGCCCTGGCGGTGCTCGAGCGTCGCATCGACGAGTGGCTGGCGACGCTGGCGTCGTCCCTGCCGATCGAGGCCGTCGACCGCGATGAGGGGGACGTGCGCAGGTGGTTCGTCCGGCTCCGGGGCGAGGACAAGGACTTCACCACGGTGTGGCTCACGCTCGGTCAGCGCACGTTGCGCTACGAGACGTACGTGATGCCGGCGCCCGAGGAGAACACCGAGCGGCTCTACGAGCATCTGCTGCGCCTCAACGAGCGCCTCGTCGGCGCGCACTTCTCGATCGGCGTCGAGGATGCGGTCTTCCTTCGGGGCGAGCTGCCCTCCGGCGGCTTGAGCGAACCCGAGCTCGATCGCGTGATCGGAACGCTGTACGCGACGGTCGAACAGCACTTCCGCGCCCTCCTGCGGATCGGGTTCGCATCGCGCTTCCCGACCTGACGCGCCGGCGACTTTCCCGTTCGCGGTTCTCGTCACCCCCATGACAGGTGTCCGGGCCGGTGCATCTCGGGGATGTCGGTTCTCCCGCGCCGGCCCGGGCATCGGCGATCTCGGCGTACCGTGACCCGATGGGCTACGAGCTGGTGATCATCGGCGGCGGGAACATGGGCGCGGCCTTGCTCGGTGGGCTGCTGGCGTCGGGCCGCTACCAGCCGGAGACGCTCGCCGTCGTGGAGATCGTGCCGGAGCGGCGCCGGCAACTCGAAGCGCAGTTCCCCGGCGTCGCCGCGCTCGACACGGTGCCGGAGTGCCGAGCCGCCGTGGTCGCGGTGAAGCCGCCCGACGCCCCCACCGCCGCCGGCGCCGCGGCCGGGGCGGGAGCGACACGGGTGCTCTCGATCGCGGCCGGTGTCAAGACGGCGGCGTTGCAGGACGCGGCCGGTCCTGCGGTCGCGGTGGTCCGGGCGATGCCGAACACCCCGGCGCTCGTCGGCAAGGGTGCGTCGGTCATCGCGGGCGGCGAGTCGACGGGCGAGGCCGACCTGGCGTGGGCGGAGGACGTCCTCGGCGCCGTCGGCACGGTCGACCGCCTGTCGGAGGTTCATCTGGACGCGATCACCGCCCTCACGGGATCCGGCCCCGCCTACCTGTTCCTCGTCGCCGAGTCGCTCATCGACGCCGGCGAGCGGGTCGGGCTGCCCCGCGACCTGGCGACGCGGCTCACGACCCAACTGTTCGTCGGCTCTTCGGCCCTGCTCGCCGAACGCGGTGACGCCGCCCGGCTGCGGGAGATGGTCACGTCCCCGGGGGGCACGACGGCGGCCGGATTGCGCGTGTTGGAGGAGCGTGACGTCCGGGTGGCCTTCGCCGAGGCGGTCGCTGCGGCCGCAGCACGCAGCGCTGAGCTGGGGTGACGATTCCCGGCGACGAACATCAGGTCTCCTGAGACCCTGTGTGAATTACGTCACTGTTTTTCGGACCGTACCCTTTTCACTGGCCACTTCTGCGCGTAGAGTCTGTCGGCGTTGAGACGCGCTGGGACGGAAGTCCCGGCCGCGCCGACGGGGCTGGTGCCATCGGGGGGTTGGCACCGGCCCTCGTCGCGTCACGGGCCATTCCTGTCCGTTCTGTCGGTCGGGACCGACCGGATCCGGTCGGTCCCGACCGACAGAACGGGGTGCGGACGGGGTGCGGACGGGGGAGGGCGTTAGCGTCCACGGCGATGGGCCGGCGCTACGACACGGTGACGTTCCTCACCGACTATGGCCTCGACGACGAGTTCGTCGGCGTCGTGAAGGCCGTCATCCGCGAACTGGCGCCGCACGCCACCGTCGTCGACCTGACCCACGGCGTCCGCCCGTTCGACATACGCGGCGGCTCGCTCGCCCTCGCCCGGGCGATCCCCTACGTGCCCGAGGGCATCGTCCTCGCCGTGGTCGACCCGGGCGTCGGCACCGCCCGCCGGGCCCTGGCGATCGAGGTGAGCGGAGGCGCCGGTGTGCTGATCGGTCCCGACAACGGGCTGCTCGCGCCCGCGGTCGCGGTCGCCGGCGGCGCCGAGCGGGCGGTCGAGCTCACCAACCCGGATTACCAACTCGAGGCGCCCGGATCGACGTTCGCCGGCCGAGACGTGTTCGCCCCTGCCGCTGCCCACCTCTGCAACGGCGTCGAGCTGACGGCTCTCGGGCCCTCGCTCGACGCGTCGATGCTGATCCCGGGCATGATCCCGCTGCCCCGTGAGGACGCGGACGGGATCCATGCCGAGGTGCTGTGGGTCGACCGGTTCGGCAACTGCCAGCTCAACGTCGGTCCCGACGAGCTCGGCACCGACGCCGACGCTCCGGACGTCTGGACGCTGCGCGTCGGCGACGAGCGACGCGTCGCTCGCCGGGCCCGGGCCTACGCCGAGCTCGGCACCGGCGTCGTCGGCCTCGTCCTCGACTCGCACGGCATGTACACGGTGGCGCTCGACCAGCAGTCGGCCGCCGCCGAGCTCCGTCTCGCTCCCGGCGACGCGGTCGTGATCGCTCCGCTCGACGAGTCCGCACCGACGCCATCGGGGATCACCACACCCGTCGGGCTGCAACCGCGCGGCACCCGGTAGCGTGCGAGCCGATGCGGCCGGCCACGACGCTCGCGATCGCCCTGCTGCTCGCCGCGATCCTGGTGGCCGGCGTCATTGCCCTGATGCGGATCTAATTGGGCTGAGTACCATTCGCTGTTCATGGCGTTCCCCGGCCACGCCGCATACCGCCTGCGCAGTCGCTGGCCGCTCGCTCGCTGGCGCTCGCTCGCTCGCAGAGAGGCGACGAGATCGCAGTGAACGAGTCGGGGGCGGATGCGGGCTCGAGCGGAGAGGGGGACGGCGCGGCGGTGAACGTCGCCCGCATCGTCGAGGGCCACGACCCCGACCGGGTCGCCCTGATCAGCCGCAACCAGTCCATCACCTACGCCGACCTCGCCGACCGCAGCTCCCGGCTGCGCGGCGGCCTGGCCCGTCTCGGTGTCGCCGACGGTGACCGGGTGGCGTTGATCTGCGGCAACGGCCATGCCTTCGTCGAGGCCTACCTCGCCTGTGTCGGGCTGGGCGCGGTGGTCGTGCCGCTCAACCCGATGAGCCCGCCGGCCGAGCTCGAGCGCGAGCTCGACGCGGTCGATGCGGTCGCGGTCATCGTCGATCGCACCGCCGCCGAGGCCTGGCGCGGGGTCGACCGGTCCCGGCTCGGCTCGATCCGCCATGTCGTCGCGGTGGACGGCGACGTACCCGACGAGGGCATCCTGCTCGACGATCTCCTGACCGCCGACCCGCTGCCGGTCGCCAACGTGGCGCCGTCGCACCTCGCCGTGCTGATGTTCACGAGCGGCACGGCGGGCGCCCCGCGCGCGGCGATGCTCACGCACGGCAACCTGCTCGCCAACCTCGACCAGGCGCGGTCCACGAGCCAGAAGGTCGGGCCCGAGGACGTCGTCTACGCGGCCGTGCCGCTGCACCACATCTTCGGGCTCAACGTTCTGCTCGGCTACAGCCTCTCGGTCGGGGCAACGGTGCTGCTCGTCCAGCGGTTCGACCCAGAGGCCGCGCTCGAGTCGATACGCGAGCGGGGCGTCACCGTCATCCCGGGTGCGCCGGCGATGTGGGTCGCGTTCGCCGAGCTCGAGTCGGCCCCGCCGGACGCCTTCAGCGGTGTGCGCCTGGCCCTGTCCGGCGCAGCCAAGCTGCCGGTGGCAGTCGCCGAGCGCATGCGCGAACGGTTCGCGCTCACGATCGCCGAGGGCTACGGCCTCACCGAGGCGTCCCCGATCGTCACGTCGTCCGCCGGCCTCCAGCCGCGGTTCGGGTCGGTCGGCAAGGTGCTGGTCGGGGTCGAGCTGCGGCTCGTCGACGAGGACGGCGCCGACGCTCTTGTCGGTGACGTCGGGCAGGTCTGGGTGCGGGGCCCGAACGTGTTCGCCGGCTACCTCGACGACCCCGACGCGACCGCGCGCGTGCTCACCCCCGACGGGTGGCTGCGCACCGGCGACATCGGCGTGTGCGACGACGACGGCTGGCTCTATCTGGTCGATCGGGCCAAGGACCTCGTCATCGTTTCCGGCTTCAACGTGTATCCGGCCGAGGTCGAGGAGGTGCTGGGCGAGCACCCCGGTGTCGCCGACATCGGCGTCACCGGTGCGCCGGACACGCGGACGGGCGAGACGGTGCTGGCATTCGTCGTGCGGGAGCCGGGTGCCGACGTGACCGCCGATGAGCTCCACGACCTGGCCCGTCAGCACCTCGCTCGGTACAAGTGCCCGAGCCGGATCGTGTTCGTGGACGAGTTGCCGCGAAACGCGATGGGAAAGCTCCTGCGTCGCGAGCTCGTCGTCTGACAACCGCGCTGCCGACCGGAGGCGGCTTTGTGAAAGTGTGCACGAGCGGCCTAGGGTGAACCTCGATGGCGACGACCCCTCGCGGTAGGCGGATCCCCGAGGCCACGGTGGCCCGGCTTCCGGTGTACCTGCGGATCCTCATCGAGCTGTCCGAGAGCGGCACGGTCAGTGTCTCGTCGGAGGAGCTCGCCGATCTCGCCGGCGTCAACGCGGCGAAGGTCCGCAAGGACCTCAGCTATCTCGGGACCTACGGCACCCGCGGGGTGGGGTACGAGGTCGAGTACCTCATCTACCAGGTGCGTCGCGAGCTCGGCCTCACCCACGACTGGCCGGTCGTGATCGTCGGCGCGGGGAACCTTGGTCAGGCCTTGGCCGGCTACGGGGGGTTCTCGCAGCGCGGGTTCCCGGTTGCCGGCCTCGTCGACACCGACGTCGCCAAGGTCGGCACGGTGATCGGCAATGTGCCCATCCGGCACGTCGACGACCTTCCCGCAATCGTGCGCGCCGAGCGGGTCTCGATCGGCGTTGTGGCGACTCCTGGTGCGGCGGCCCAGGATGCCGCCGACCGGCTGGTGAAGGCCGGGGTCACGAGCATCCTCAACTTCGCGCCGTTCGTGCTGACGGTCCCGCCGGGCGTGATGGTGCGCAAGGTCGACCTTGCCGTGGAGCTGCAGATCCTCAGCTACTACGAGCAGCGCCGTGTCGCCGCGGCAGCCGGCTCGCCGTCGGTGATTTCAACGGGTTCGACCCGGGGTGCGAGCGCCTAGGCTGACGGCGGCATGTCCATCGTCGTCATCGGTGTGAACCACCGCAGCGCCCCGCTGGCGGTGCTCGAGCAGGTGGCGATCGATCCCGCCGACGTGGCCAAGGCGGTGGCGGCGCTCGCCGCCCGCGACAACCTCCGTGAGGCGGCGGTGGTGAGCACGTGCAACCGCACCGAGGTGTACGCCGTTACGGAGCGGTTCCACGGCGCCTACGGCGACATCCGTGACTTCTTCTGCGAGCTCAGTGGCCTCGCTCCCGACGAGCTCCACCCGTACCTGTACAGCCAGCACGACGAGGCCGCCGCCCGGCATCTGTTCGAGGTCGCCGCCGGGCTCGAATCGGCCGTGCTCGGCGAAGCCGAGATCCTCGGACAGGTCCGTGCGTCTTGGCAGGTGGCGCGCCAGGAAGGTGGCATCCGGTCGACACTCGACCTGCTCTTCCGCCACGCCCTGCGGGCCGGCAAGCGGGCCCGGACGGAGACCGCGATCGGCCGGGGGACGGCATCGATCAGTCACGCCGCCGTGGAGATGGTCAGCGACCGGCTCGGATCGCTTGCCGGCCGCACCGTGCTCGTCGTCGGCGCGGGCGAGATGGGCGCCGGGGTGGCGTCCGCCCTCCACCGTGGCGGGGCCGGGCAGATCGTGGTCTGCAACCGGACCCGCGAACGGGGG
Source organism: uncultured Acidimicrobiia bacterium (assembly GCA_963827075.1). Classification (GTDB taxonomy): domain Bacteria; phylum Actinomycetota; class Acidimicrobiia; order Acidimicrobiales; family Ilumatobacteraceae; genus JALZMG01. Next base: position 187,037 of record CAWGZN010000010.1, read on the forward strand.
GCCCGGCTCGCCGAGCAGTTCGGTGGTACCACGATCGGGTTCGACCGCCTCGCTGAGGCACTCGCCACGTCCGACGTCGTGGTGGCGTGCACGGCGTCCGGCGGTCACGTCGTGACGGCTGCCGACGTCGGCGCGGCAGACCGCGGCGGCCGGCCGCTGCTGGTCGTCGACATCGCCGTACCCCGTTCGGTCGAACGGGCAGTGGCCGAACTCGCAGCCGTCACCGTGCTCGACCTCGACGACCTCCGCGACTGGGCCGATCGTGGACTCGCCCTTCGCGTCGCCGAGACCGACCGGGTCCGCAGCATCGTCAGCGAGGAGGTCGAGCGGTTCGCTGTCGAGGTGACCGCCCGGCAGGCGGCACCGCTCGTCGCCCAGCTGCACGAGCAGGCCGAGTCGGTGCGCACGGGCGAGCTGGCGCGGTTCGCCGGACGCCTGGCCGACCTCGACGACACCGAGCGTGACGCCGTCGACTCCCTCACCCGGGCGATCGTCGCGAAGCTTCTGCACACGCCGTCGGTGCGGCTGCGCCACGGCGCCGGCACGCCGCAGGGCGAGCGCAACGCGGCCGCGGTGAGCGACCTCTTCGACCTCGGGTAGCGGTGTCGCCGCAACCCGTGCGCCTGGCGACGCGGGGCAGTCCGCAAGCCTCGACGCAGGCTCGGATCGTGGCCGAGCAGATCCGTGAGGCCACCGGTCGCGACGCCGAGCTGGTGATCGTCGAGACGACCGGCGACCGTCGTCAGGACGTGCCGCTGCACGTGATCGGTGGCCAGGGCGTGTTCGTCAAGGAGGTGCAGCAGGCGGTCCTCGACGGGCGGGCCGACGGCGCCGTGCACTCGGCGAAGGACCTGCCGTCAATCGCGGCACCCGGGCTCGTGGTGGCCGCCTACACCCGCCGGCGGGATCCCGCCGACGCCCTCGTCGGGCGGTCGCTGGCCGAGCTCGCCGACGGTGCGACCGTCGCCACCGGCTCGGTCCGCCGGCGCGCCCAGCTCGCTCTGGCGCGTCCGGACCTCCGGTTCGTCGAGTTGCGGGGCAACATCGCCACCCGGCTCGAGCGCGTCCCGGAGGACGGCGCGATCGTGATGGCCGTCGCCGCCCTCGAGGTGCTCGGGCTCACGGACCGGGTGGCGGAGCGTCTCGACCCGGCGCGGTTCGTGCCCGCCGTCGGGCAGGGGTGCGTCGCCGTCGAGGCGCGCGCCGGGGACGAGCGGACCATCGACGTGCTGTCCGCGGTCGACGATTCCACGACGCGCCACGCGGTCACCGTCGAGCGGGCCTTTCTCGCCGAGCTCGGTGCCGGGTGCACGCTCCCCGTCGGCGCCCACGTCGCCGACGGACGGCTGTCCACCTTCCTGGCGTCGTCCGATCAGCAGGGCCGGCACGTCGACATGATCGTGGCCAGCGACGAGATCGCGTTGACGGGCGATGACGGGGATGTCGAGCGGGCGCGGGAAGCCGCCCGGGCGGCCAAGGAGGCCGTCGGCTGGGCGGCGACGGGATGACGGCCGACCGGCCGCTCGCCGGCCGGCGCATCGCCCTGACCCGACCTGAAGCGGGAGCGCTCGGCGACCGGCTCGCCGAGCTCGGCGCCGACGTCGTGCACGTGCCGCTCATCGAGATCACCGAACCGGCCGACGGCGGCAACGCGCTGCGCCGCGCCCTGCTCCGGCTCGCCGCGTTCGACTGGCTCGCCGTGACGTCGGTCAACGGGGCCGAGCGCGTCGGGCCGTACGTGGCCGGCCATCCCGCCGTGCGGCTGGCCGCGGTCGGGCCGGCGACGGCGCGGGCCCTCGCCGCCGCGGCCGGGCGGCCGGTCGATCTCGTCGCCTCCGTCCCACGGGTGGAGGGGCTGCTCGCCGAGTTCCCGCGCCCGCCGGTCCGCGTGCTCGTGGCCCAGGCCGACCGGGCGGGTTCGGCGCTCGCCGACGGGCTCTCCGCCGCCGGCCATCAGGTCGAGGCGGTGACGGCGTACCGCACGATCACGCGCCGCCCCGAACCGGCCGAGGTCGCCGAGCTGGCGACCGTCGACGCCGTCGTGTTCGCCAGCGGGTCGGCGGCCACCGGCTGGGTCGAGGCGCTCGGCGCGACGATCCCGGCGTTCGTGGTCGCGGTCGGCCCGTCGACCGCGCGCGCCGCCCAGAGCCGAGGCCTCGGCGTGACCCACGTCGCGCCCGCCCCCGACGCGGCCACGGTGGCCGCGCTCCTCGCCCGCGTGATGCAGTAGCGGCCGCCCGTACGATGGATTCATGACCGCGCCGTCACGGCGTTCCCCGGCCACACCGCATACCGCCTGCGCAGTTGCTGGCCGCTCGCTCGCTGGCGCTCGCTCGCTCGCATGGGAGGATGATCCGTAAATGACCGCGCGGTTTCCGATCGCCCGCCCGCGCCGTCTGCGCCGCACGCCGGCGCTGCGCGACCTGGTCGCCGAGACCAGCCTGCGGACGACCGACCTCATCGCCCCGCTGTTCGTGCGCGAGGACATCAGCGAGCCCCAGCCGATCCGCTCACTCCCCGGCGTGGTCCAGCACAGCCGGGAGAGCCTGCGCAAGGAGGTCGTCGAGCTGGCCGGGCTCGGAATCCCCGCGGTCGTTTTGTTCGGGGTGCCGGCGACGAAGGACGCCGAGGGCAGCGCGGCATTTGATCCGAACGGGATCGTCCAGGTGGCGCTCGGCGAACTGCGGGCCGAGGTCGGCGACGACCTTGCGTTGATCGCCGATCTGTGCATCGACGAGTACACCGACCACGGTCACTGCGGCGTGCTCGACGACCGAGGCGAGGTCGACAACGACGCCACGCTCGAGATCTACGCCAAGGCGGCCGTGGCCCAGGCCCGCGCCGGCGCCCACGTCGTCGCGCCGAGCGGGATGATGGACGGCCAGGTCGGCCGCATCCGGCAGGCCCTCGACGACGACGGGTTCTCCGGCGTCGGGATCCTCGCCTACTCGGCGAAGTACGCGAGCGCGCTGTACGGCCCGTTCCGGGACGCCGTGGACGTCACCATCGCCGGTGGTGGCGACCGCAAGGGCTACCAGCAGGACTGGCGCAACGCGCGGGAGGCGCTGCGGGAGATCGACGCCGACATCGCCGAGGGCGCCGACATCGTGATGGTCAAGCCGGCGCTGGCCTACCTCGACGTGATCCAGGCCGCGCGGCACCACGTGACCGTGCCGATCGCCGCCTACCACGTCAGCGGGGAGTACGCGATGATCCGCGCCGCCGCCGCCAACGGCTGGATCGACGGCGACGCCGTCGCCCTCGAGCACCTCACCGCGATCCGACGGGCCGGCGCCGACATGATCCTCACCTATCTCGCCCGCTGGTTCGCCGAGGGTCCGGGGCGCGGCTGAGGCGATGACCGTTCATTGCGTTCCCCGGCCACACCGCATACCGCCTGCGCAGCTGATGGCCACTCGCTCGCTGGCGCTCACTCGCTCGCATTGGTACAGGGTGCTCCAGTGACCTCAATCGCGCCGTGTGATCCGGTCGCCTGCCCGGCGGCCGGCTGCGACCCCGTCGTGTGCACCGGCCGGGGCGTGCCCTCCAACGACGTCCTGTTCACCCGGTCGACCGAGGCCATCCCGGGTGGCGTCAACTCGTCGATCCGGGCGTTCGCCGCCGTCGGCGGCCGGCCCTACCTCGTCGCCCGGGCCGAAGGCCCGTACGTGTTCGACGTCGAAGGCACGCGATACGTCGACCTGGTGCAGAGCTACGGCGCGGTGATCCTCGGCCACGCCCATCCGGCGGTCACCGCCGCGCTCGCCGCGGCCGCGGCCGACGGCACGTCGTACGGCGCGCCGACGCCGCGCGAGATGAAACTGGCCGAGACGATCGCCGACCGCGTGCCGAGCTGTGAGCGGGTGCGGCTGATGAACTCGGGCACCGAGGCGACGAGCACCGCGGTGCGTCTTGCCCGCGGGTTCACCGGCCGCGACCGGATCGTCTCGTTCCACGGCAACTTCCACGGCGCCACCGACGCGTTGCTGGCGGCGGGAGGCAGTGGAGTGGCGACGCTCGGGCTGCCAGGGACGGCCGGTGTCCCGAAGGGCGCGGTCGCCGAGACGCTCGTCGTGCCGTACAACCGGGTGCCCGAGCTCACCGACGAGGTGGCGGCGGTGATCGTCGAGCCGGTGGCCGCCAACATGGGGGTGATCGCCCCGCAGCCCGGGTTCCTCGAAGGCCTCCGGGCCGAGTGCGACCGGGTCGGCGCGCTGTTGATCTTCGACGAGGTGATCACCGGGTTCCGGCTCGGTCCCGGTGGCGCTCAGGCGATCTACGACGTCCGCCCCGACCTCACCACGTTCGGCAAGGTGATCGGCGGCGGGCTGCCCATCGGTGCCGTCGGTGGACGCCGCGAGGTGATGGAGACGCTCTCGCCGCTCGGCCCGGTGTTCCACGCCGGGACGCTCGCCGGCAATCCGCTCGCCACCGCCGCGGGGCTGGCCGCGCTCGGCGAGCTCACGCCGGATCACTACGTCGAGCTGGCCGCCCGGGCGGAGCGCCTTGCGGCCGTGCTGGGCAAGGCGTGCTCCGCGGCCGGCTTCCCGGCCCGGTTCCCCGTGGTCGGGACACTCGTCGGCGTGGTCTGTGGGGACGTCCCGGCGCCGGTCGACTTCGACGGGGCGCGGCGGACCGATGAGAAGGCCTATGCCGCGCTGTTCCACGCCCTGTTGGACGAGGGCGTCGCGCTCGCGCCGGGCGCCTACGAGGCTGTCTTCGTCGGGCTCGGTCACGACGACGCGGTGATCGACAACGTTGGTGAGGCGGCCGATCGGGCGGCCCGCGCCGCGGTCGGCTGACCCGTTTCCGCAGGTCTCGACCGGTACCCTGGCCGTCGATGCGGCAGGTGCTCTCGTGGCGATTCGTTGCCGCGCTCGCGGCGTTGGTGGGGCTCGCCCTGCTCATCAACGCCGTGTTCGTCGGGCGGGACACCGTCGCCCGGGTCGTCGAGCGCAGTGGCCCGGAAACCCGGCGCGCCGACCTCGTCTCGATCGTGCTCGACTCCAACCAGCACGACTTCGCCATCCGGCGCAACGGTCTGACTCGCGGCCGGCTCGACATACGGCTGCTCGGCGACCGCTCGGCGACGATCTTCCCTGGAACCCCCGGCACGAACACGTGCGACGAGCTGGCCGAGTCGGCTCGCTGTGCGGTGCTCGCCGAGACCCTCGGCGACAGCATCGTCTGGTTCGCCTTCGTGCCGATGATCGCCAACTTCCAGGTCGAACTGCCGGCGATCGAGTCCCTCGACGGTGGCTACGCCGAGCTCGTCAACGGCTGGCAGCTGCCGTACGCGCCGGTGATCGACCGCAGCCGCTGCGACTCGCCCGCCGAGTCGTTCTCCGAGTTCCTCCGCCTCGTCGGGCGCCAGCACAACGCCATCTACAGCTTCGGGCCCGGCGAGATCACGGCCGTCACCTGCTGAACCCCCGGAAGTGTGAGCTCAGCGGGCGGATATCCGCACGCTGGACTCACCGTTCTCGGAGGAGGCGGCCGTGCGCTGTTGATAGGACCGCTCGGCGCGGTCGAGGAAGTCCTTGAGGACCCGGTTGAACGTCGAGGCGTGCTCGACCATCAGCCCGTGGGCGGCCCCGCTGATCACGACCAGCTCGGCAGTGGGGATCATCGCGGCGAGCTCCTCACTGTCGCCGCGCGGCGTGAGGATGTCCTGGTTGCCGACCACGACCAGCGTCGGCACGTCGATCGCGGCGAGCTCCGTGGCCAGCGCGTCGTCCGCCGACAGGATCGCGTCGACCTGGGCGGCGAACCCGTGGACGGGGCCGCCGAGGGCGAGGGGCCCGAGCCAGCCGATCGCCGGCATGATCCGGCGGAACGAGCGCGGACCGATCACCCAGCGGGCCGCCTCGCGCGTCATCGTCCCCATGCCCTGCTCGGCGGCCGTCGTTGCCCAGCTCGCGAGCAGCTCACGACGCCAGGGATGGTTCCGGCAGGCGGTGCACGCCAGGGTGAGTGAGCGCACCCGGGAGGGATGGGTCAGGGCGAGGATCTGGCCGATCGCTCCGCCCATCGACGCCCCGACCACGTGGGCCGTATCGACGCCGGCGTGATCGAGGACGGCGACGGCGTCGTCGGCCATCTGGGCGAGCGAGTACGGCCCGTGGGGCTTGTCACTCCGGCCGGCACCCCGGTTGTCGAGCGCGAGCATGCGGTACGACCAGGCCAGCCCGAACCGCTGCAGGTCCCACAGGTGCTTGTCGGCGCCGAGGCCCTGGATGAACAGCGCCGGAGGCGTGCCGGGCCGGCCGGTGACTTGGTAGTGGAGACGAGTGCCGTCGGCGGCGATGGCGTAGGGCATCGCTCAGCTGCCTCCCGGCCCGCCGATGGGCAGCCAGTCGAGGAGGGTGCCGGTCTGAGGGCCGCCGAGCTCGTCGAGCAGGCGTTGGATGCGGTGCTCGACGGCGTCCGCCAGCTCCAGCTCGCTGAGCGGACCGCGGCGGCGCCGTCCGGAGCGGGCGGCCGATCCGACCTCGATCCGGCCGTGGCGGCTGAGCGGCGACGTGAGGGTCGCGGCGGGGAACACCGCGGTGCGCGTCTGCAGAGCGGCCGCTACGAGGCGATGGTCGACCCGCCCGACCTGGCGCGGGTGCAGTTGAGGGTCGGCGCCGATGACGACGAGCTCGCCGCACCGGAGGGCGCCGGCGACCTCGTCGGGGCGGTCGAGCAGCCCGCCGAGCCGGCGCAGGAGGGGTCCGAACGGGGCCATGTCGGGACGCCCGACGAAGCGCACCGCCCGGCCGAGCGCGTCGCCGAGCGCGAGCGCGGAGACGACCGGTGTGAGGGCGTAGCGGCGGGCGTTGACCACGACCAGCGCGCCCCGACGGGCGGGCAGCCGGGCCGCCCCGCCGATCGCGAGGTTCCACCGCAGCCGACCGAGTCCGACGGTGAGACGGACGAGCGTGGGGTCGCGGCCCCAATCGTCGACGTGCCACGAACCGAACCCGGCGACCGGCGCGGTCGCCGACGCGGCGGCGCGGCGGGCGGAGGTGGTCGTGCGCTCGACCGGCAGGCTGATGACCCGGGCCTGATAGCTCTCGTCAGTCACTCAGGCCACGACCTTCCGAGCCGGCACACGGATGACGGACGGCCAGGCGTAGAGCTTGTCGACGACGTCGATCGTCGTCGCCGATGGAGTGAAGCCGAGCAACTCGCCCATGCGGGAGTTGTCAGCGAGCCGCCCGCGGTGGAACGTCTCCACGACGTGGTCCGGGATCGGTGCCCCGAGCAGCCCGCTGATGGCTCTGGCGATCACCCACTCCGGTCCGACCAGGGGGATCGGGATCCGGCCCCCGCGCCGGGCGGCCTGGAGCACGGTGATCGCCCCGTTGGCGACGACGTTCACCGGTTCGGCGAGGCGACGGCGGGCAGCGGCGACGAAGGCCCGCGCCACCTCGACGTCCTCGACCACCGCGAACGGTGGATCGGCCAGCACGCTGAAGGGCACGGCCGGCAGGTTGAGCACCCGCCCGAGCGGGCTCGGCACGTGCGGGCCGAGCACCGTGCCCATGCGGATGGCGCTGACCGCGACGCCGATCCGCCGTCCGATGGCGTCGGCGGTCTGCTCGAGCGCGGCGAGCATGCGGCCGTACTCGCACGTCGGGTCGATGACCGCCGACTCGTCGGGACGGGTCGGGGCGCCGCGGGCCCGTCCGTAGATCTCGATGCCGCTGCGGACGACGAGCGCCTCGACCGACCGGCACTCGGCGGCCGCTCCGAGGATGGACGTGGACGCCTCGTCGGTGAACTGCCGGGCCCGGGCCGGGCTGGCCCGACTGTACGGCTCCCACACCGCGACGTGCACCACGACGTGGGGGTCGAACGCCGTCACGGTCTCGACGATGCGATCGTGTTCGTGCGGCTTGACCAGGTGGAACGTGGCCCGCTGGAGCCGGCGCCGGGGCGGATCGGCGTCGAGGCCGGTCAGCTCGCCGACCCAGTCCTCGGCCTCGAGCAGACTGGCGACGCGCGAGCCGAGGTCGCCCCCCATCCCGCTCACCAGCACGCGCCGCCCGGCCATTTCCGGTCACCCTACCGAACAGGGCGTCGGCGGACGGGTTCGGTCGGCCGACGGCTCAGCGCAGCTTGGTAGCCGTGAGGATGACGTTGCGGGCGAACGGGTCCAGTTGCCGCCCGGCGAGCCGCTCGGTGACGGTGATCGCCTGCGTGTCGTCCTCGATCAGTCCAGACCACCGGATGTAGCCGCCCATCACCCCGACGATGCGGTCGCCGACCTCCTCGCCGTGCACGAGCACCTTGGTGCCGGCGCGCAGCAGCTCGTGGACCTCCCGGTACACCGACCGTAGCCACGCCTCCAGTTCGTCGGCGTTGAACGGGCGGTGCCGCGCCGTCACGCCCAGCTCGTCGTAGTTGTGCAGGTTGTGCGGCGCCGGGATGATCGAGATCACGCACCCGAACCCGTTCTCCCGGATCCAGATGATCTCTTCCTGCCGGCGCACCCGGCGGTGGTTGTCGCCGTAGCCACCGGGACGCTCGCAGATCGCGAGCTTGTCCTTGAGGATCCACGTGAAGTGGCGGGGGGTGATGCCGAGCGCCCAGCGCCCCCGCAGTCGCGTCGCCATCAGCTCGTCCCCGTCGAACCCATACCGACGGTCGAGATTACTTGCCCGGTTGCGACCACGCTCAGTCGCTGTCGATGTCGTTCCACTCGTTGGCCGCCGGGGATCTCGCACGCGAGCTGATCGCCACGGGCGACGGCCAGGACCCGTTCGACGGCGGCGACGTCGGGCGGGTAGCCGTCGCCGGTCTGACTCGTGATCCAGCGGCGGACGGCGCGGCGGGCGAGGGCGACTGGGGCGGCGGCGAGGCGGCGGGCGTCCGTCGGGTCGAGCTCGGCGGCGCCGGCGTCGAGCCACGCCGTGTCGGCGGCGGCGGTCTCGGCCAGCCGGAGCAGGAGCGGGACGACGTCCCGACCGGCGATGTCGTCCATCAGCGGGAGCAGCTCGCCACGCACCCGGTTGCGCACGAACCGGGGGTCGGCGTTGGAAGGGTCGGCGACGGGCGTGAGCCCGAGATCGGCGCACAGCTGCCTCGTCTCGTGCCGGCGGAGGGCGAGGAGCGGCCGGGTCGGATCGGGAGGCATCGCGCCCAACCCGTCGAGGCCGCTGCCCCGGAGCAGGTTGATGAGGATGGTCTCGGCCCGGTCGTCGGCGGTATGACCGGTCAGCGCGCCGGACGGAAGGGCGGCCCGGCGAGCGTCCCGCGCCCTGGCTTCGAGGTTCGGTCCGGCGGCGATGTCGACCGTGACGAGCCGGAACTCGACCCCGAGTTCGCCGGCCAGCGCCCGGGCCTGGTCGGCCTCGGCCACCGACTGCGACCGGAGCCGGTGGTCGACGTGGATCGCGGTGACCGCGCAGCCGGCCGCGGCAGCCAGCGCGACGAGGGCCGTGGAGTCCGGGCCGCCGGAGAAGCCGCAGGTCACGTGGGTGCTAGCGGGTGGGAATGGGCACCGGGCGAGCAGCTCGCGAGCGCCGTTGCGACGCCCGGGCATGGTCAACCCTCGCGCTGGCGTCGGTTCGGGTACCGCGTGGCGGAGACCTGCTTGAGGTACCCGACGGCCAGCATCACCACGGTGATCACGGCCACCGCGGTGAGCACGACGGCGATCCACCAGTGCCAGATGTTGGCCGCGAGCATGCGTGCAGCGTACTGGCGGCGCCTCTCCCGGCGAACTTGCACCTAACTGGCGCGCCATGGCGCGCCAAGTAGATGCAAGAACGGGAATGCGCGGCTTCTTGCATCTGGACGGCGCGCCATGGCGCGCCAAGTAGATGCAAGAACGGGAGTGGGAACGGGGCGCCGCTAGCCGATGCGGCCGTCGTCGTCGAGATCCGCATGGAGGCAGCGCTCGATGCGGGACAGGAGGCCGGGCGGCATCAGATCCCGCCGGCACTTCTCGGCGATCACGGCCTTGAGCTCGGCCTGGAAGTCGAATGCCTGCAGGCAGTCCTGGCAGCCGGTGAGGTGGGCGCGCAACGACGTGCTCGCGTCGGGCGTCAGCTCGCCGTCGAGGAAGGCCTCCATCTCCCGCAGGGTGTCGTCGCATTCAGCCATCGTCGGTGTCCCCCCGCTCGGATCCCGTCCTGGCGCCGGCCAGGCCGCGAGCGTGGGCATAATCGAACAACGCTCGCTGCATCGCCTTTCTTCCCCGGTGGAGGCGCGACATCACCGTACCGATCGGAATGTCCAGCATCTCGGCGATCTCCTTGTACGAGAAGCCCTCCACGTCGGCGAGCAGGACCGGCAGGCGGAAGTTCTCCGGCAGGTCCTCCAACGCCTGCTTGACCTCGTCGTCGGTGAACATGTCGATGAGCTGGTCCTCGGCCGACCGGGCGAGCACGGAGTCGAGCGATCCGAGGCGGCGGTAGAGATACAGGTCCTCGATGTCGGCCAGGTCGGTCTCGACCGGGCGGCGCTGGCGGGCCCGGTAGATGTTGATGTACGTGTTCGTCAGGATGCGGAACAACCAGGCCCGCAGGTTCGTGCCCTCGGTGAACCCCTCGAAGCCGCGGTACGCCCGCAGGTAGGTCTCCTGGAGCAGGTCCTCGGCGTCGGCCTGGTTGCGCGTCATCCGCAAGGCCGCCGGGTACAGCTGCGGAGCGAACTGCATCGCCTGCTCGGCGAACGTCGCACGATCGGCCACGGCGAGCGACCCTACCGGTCGTGCGCCCACCACCCCATTGGGGTTGGGCTCAGCCGACTTGCGCTCGACCCTGGCCGGCGACGTAGCTGTCGGCCGACGCGATGAACCGCTCGAGCAGGCCGACCAGCCGCTGCCGCTCGTCCGCGCTGAACGGGGTCATGATCTCGGTGATGATCTCGACCCTGCGGGCGTTGATCTCCGCCTGACGTCGGCGGCCCATCGACGTCGGCATGACCATCACGGCCCGGCGATCGCCAGAGGCCGGGGCCTGGCGCACGGCCAGCCCGGCCGCCTCCATCCGCTGGAGTGTGCGGGTCACGGTCGACGGGTCGACGCGCAAGGCGATGGCCAGCTCGCTCATCCGCCACTCGTCGCCGTGGACGAGCAGGTCGAGCACGTCCATGTGCCCTGGCTCGACGGCGTCCTTGCCGACCCCGAACAGGCGGTCGCGGAGGATCCCCGTCGCCGCACCGCGGCGCAACTCCCGCCACGCGCGGCCCATCCGGGCGACCACGTCGTAGTTGTCGGGAGCATTCGCCGCCACTGGCATCGCACGGAGGCTATCTCCGCGGCCCGGTCAGGTCACCGACCCCGCCCGGCCCCACCGTGAACTGTGAGCTGAGCGTGCGGATTGCCGCCCGCTGAGCTCACACTTCTCGCTGGCCGGGCCGGCTCACACCGACTTCACCCCGTCGACGACGAGGGCGAAGGCGACGAGGATGCCGAGCGCGCCGAGAAAGCGCACCGTGACGAGCCAGGGAAGGCGGCGTCGTTTCATGACCACCGCTGCGATCCACGCCAGCGCGAGCACAACGGCGGCGGTCCACGCCGCGCCGAGCGTTCCGTCGTCCGCGCCGGTCGAGATCGCCACCATCGCCAGCTGCGGGGTCACCAGCACCGGGATCAGGAGCGGCACGCCCAGCCGCCTCCAAGTGCCCACCGGAGTGTCGACGTCGACCGGTGACGCGCCGAAGACCAGCCACCGGGCGCCGGCGAGACCGACAACGACGCCGGCGGCGATGCGGAACGTGGCCGCGCTCACGTCGAGCGCGTCGAGGAGCGGCTCGCTGACCGCGGCGCCGACGAGCACGAGGGCCCAGGTGATCGCCGCTGCGGCGGCTGCGATCGGGCTTCGCTCCCGTGGCCACAGGGCGAGGGCGACGGCGGCCGGATTGACGGCGGCGAGCATCGCGAGCAGGGATCTCATCGGCGCTTCACGAGCCCACCGGGCCGAGTTGCCCGGCTGCGGCGAGCAACCCGGACAGGGCGTGTTGCTGATCGTCCATGCGGGTGACGTCGTCCCGGAACCACGCCCCCTCGACCAGCTCCGGCGTGGGCCAGTCCGCGGCGTCGCTGGCCGTCTCCTGCCGATCGGCCAGGATGCCTCCGCCGCACACGAGGCGGTCGGAGAGCGGCTCCTCCAGATCGGCCAGCCGGGGATCGACGGAGGCGACGAAGGCGAGCGAGCCGAGGCCCTCCAGCCATACCCCGAGCCCACCCCCACGGGCCCGCGGATCGACGAACGCCACCGGCCAGCTGTCCTTCTGCGACTCGACGCGCACGAGCATCGCGAAGCGCTCGGACAACGCTCGGGCATACGTGACGTGATGTTCCTCGAGACCGTCCTCGGCCATCTCGGCCAGCGTGTACGCGGCCCACTGGTCGGCCCACGGTCGGTAGGGCAGGTCCTCCACCTCGTCCCGAGCGGTCGCCAAGTAGTCGAGCACGCGGCGAGCCGGGGCGTCCCAGCCCTCGGTCGGGAACAGGTTGTGCATGAGGGCGAACGCCCACGCCGCCTCGCCGGTCGAGTACCGAGACGTCTCTCCCGGGACGGGCGCCCCGGCCTGGAGGTCGAACGTCGAGAGCATCTGCCCGCCGGTGGTGATCTGTCCGACCATGAACTGCCCGAGCGCGCGCAGCTCGGTGTCGTAGCGGTCGTCGCCGGTGGCGTCGCGCCGCTGGGCCAGGGCGGCGGCCATGAGGGCACTCGCGCCGAGGCGGGCGACGGCATCGCTGTCGACGTAGGCGATGCCGCCGCCGGCCGGAACGGTGTTGTCGAGCATCTCCTGCAGCGCGGCGTCGGCGGTGTCCATGGTCTCCTCGTTGCCGGCTCGCGCCAGGTGGTAGAGCGACATCGTGACGCCGGCGTGGCGGACGATGTTGTAGCCGGGGTTCTCCCGGTCGGCGGCGCGGTCGTACTCGTAGACGTAGATGCCGTCGTCCTCGCCGCGCTGCACCCAGCCGCCGGCGGCGACGGCGGATGCCTCGAGCGCCTCCGGACCCGGGGTCGGGCAGGCCTCGGGGGCGAGAAAGGTGACCCGCAGGGCGACGAACGACCCGGCCCACAGCGCGGCGGCGCCGACGAGACGGCGGCTCGCCTTCACGTCGCCCCACCCGCGTGACGGAGTCGGCGCAGACCTGCCGGGAGCAGCAGCGGCGCGACGAACGGGAACGTGATCGGGATGCGGCTGAGCACGAGACGGGCCGCGGCCCAGCCGTGGTACTCGACGCCGTCACGGTCGACGACGGTGGTGAGCGCGCCCGGCGGAGCTGGCTCGACCCGGAAGCGAGCGAACCAGTCGGCGGCCCGCACGACGGTGCGCCGCGCCGTCGACCTGGTCGGGTCGCCGAGGAGCAGGACGCGGTCGCGGGTCGACGGTGTGACCCAGATCGCGAGTGCGGCGATGGAGGCGTAGCTGAACACCTGGACGTGCGCGCTCACCTCGATCGCGACGTGGAAGAGGATGGCGATCCAGATCGCTGCCAGGCGGGTGCGGGCGAACCACAGCGCGACGCCGATGAACAGCTCCGTGGCGACGATGGCCGGGCCGACCACGAAGTACAGCCAACGCGACGTCAGCAGATCGATCGCCCACGACGGGAGCGGTGTCGGGTCGAGGACGTCTTGATTGCGCACCATGCGGTCCCAGACGACCAGTCCGCCCGACCAGTCGGGGTCGACGAGCTTGCCCACACCGGACGCGAGGTAGACGAGGGCGACCTGGCCGCGGAGCAGCCACATCGGCCACAGGGGCACGACGTCGGGCAGCGGCGGACGTCCCCGCCACCGCCGGACGGCGGCGTCGAGCGACAAGACCCGGCCCGAGCGGAGCAGTGCCACACCGCCGAGCACGATGGCCAGGAACGTCCGGTTGTGGTGGAAGTGCGTCTGGCTGAGCAGGATGTTCACGGCCACCACGGCGAACGCCGTCGCCGTCGCGACGCGGGTCCACAGCCCGACGGTCATCAGCACGGCGGCGACCGCTCCGGCCCACAACATCGCGAACCACACCCGGTCCGGGAGCGTCGGCAGCCACGGGACGAAGGGCTCCCAGAAGTGGTCGGTGTACGACTCTCCGGCCGCGGCATCTTCGAGGAACGGGCGGAGGCTCAGGAGAACGATCGGCCCGAGCGCGATGCGCAGCACCGCCACGGCACGGACGCTGCCCCGCTGCTCGAGGGCCTCGTCGATCCGGCCGCTCAGGCTCACGGTCGATCCCGCTCCACGCTGCGCAGGACCGTGACCTCGGGGCCACGCGTGTTGCGGTGATAGGTGACGGTCGCCTCGAGGTACCGCGTCTCGTGATCCGCTGGCGTGTGGGTGGCGACCCAGTCGAGGGCGTCGTCGAGGAAGCCCACCGTCGCCCCCACTCCGTACGACGCGTGACGCGTCCGGGAGTAGCCCGTGAGCGCCGGCATGTCGACGAGCGTGTTCCAGCGGTACCCCGCCCACCCCTCGTCGACCGGCTGCCGCTCACCGTCCCACGTGACGCGGACGATCTCCGCGCTCCACGTGCTCGACTCGTTGAACGGCTGGAAGGCGAAGAACTTGTGCGGATCGCGGTAGCCGTTGAGGGCGAGCCCGACTTGGACGGCGAGCACGCCAGCGACGAAAACCTTGATCAGCCGCCGGCGCCACCGCGGCGGCCGGGCGCTCGTCGGGTCGGCGGGCTCCACCGAGCGATTGTCGCAGAACCGCTCGAGCGGAGCCCGCCCGCGGTCACCCGATGCTCACCGGCTCCCGTTGCTCCTCGACAGGCGGGAGCTCCTCGATCGCCTCGATGGTGTCCTCGCCGGTTCCCTCGACGTTGATCCTGGGCAGGATCCGATCGAGCCAGCGCGGCAGCCACCAGTTGCGGTCGCCGAGCAGTTCCATCGTCGCCGGGACGAGCAGCATGCGCACGACCGTGGCGTCGAGGAACACGGCGCTGGCGAGACCGACGCCGAACAGCTTGATCACGCGGTCGTCCTCGAGCAGGAAGGCGGCGAAGACGACGACCATGATCGCGGCGGCGGCGGTGATCACCCGGGCCGTCTTGGCCAAGCCGTCGGCGACCGCTCTGGCGTTGTCGCCCGTGCGGTCGTACTCCTCCTTGATCCGGCTGAGCAGGAAGACCTCGTAGTCCATGGACAGGCCGAAGACGATGGCGAACATCATCATCGGGACGAACGGTTCGATCGGGCCGCCCTCGCCAATGCCGACGAGGTCCTTCATCCAGCCCCACTGGAAGATGGCGACGACGAGACCGAACGACGCCCCGATCGAGATGAGGTTCATCACGACGGCCTTGAGCGGCACGAGCAGCGATCGGAACACCGCCATCAGGAGCAGGAATGAGAGCCCCAGCACGATCCCGAAGAACCACGGGAGGCGAGTCGAGAGGTAGTCGGTGAAGTCGACGGACACGGCGACGTTCCCGGTCACGGCGACGTCGAGTCCGCTCCCGTCGGTGGCGGACGGCAGCACGTCGTCACGCAGGGTGTTGACGAGCGCCGTGGTCTCCGAGTCCTGCGGAGCGGTCGTCGGGATCACCTGCCACATCGCCGCAGTCGGGTTGTCCGGATCGTTCGTCGTCGCCGGGGTCACGTTGGCGACGCCGGGTGTCGCCGCGATCGCGTCGGTGATTTCCTGGAGCCGCGCCGGGTCGGTGCCCGCCGGAAGTTCCGTGGCGAGGACGAGTGGTCCGTTGTAGCCCGGCCCGAAGCCGTCGGCGAGCAGGTCGTACGCCTGCCGGGTCGTCGTGTCCTCGGCGTAGTTGCCCTCGTCGGAGAAGCCGAGGCGCAGGCCGAAGAGAGGAATCGCGAGCAGCACGAGCACCGCCAGCCCGGCGAGCGCGCTCGGCCACGGCCGGCGCTGGATGAGGCGGCTCCACCGGTAGGCGAGCGTTCGCTCGACCGGTGGCGGCGTGCGCCGCGGCACCTCGCGGCGCAGCGGAGCGAAGGCGAAGCCGGCGAGCAACACGATGATCGCCAGGGGCAGGCCGACCAGCAGCGGGCTGACACCGAGCCCGGCGCCCACCAGCGCGAGGGCGACGAAGCCGGCCGCGATGATGCCCCGCCAACGAGTGATCTCGACGCGATCGCGGGCGAACCCGAGCAGGGCGGGGAGGAGGGTGACGGAGGCGACCATGGTCACGGCGACGACCGTGGCCGCGCCGATGCCCAGCCCGTTGACGAACGCCAGACCCATCAGCAACATCCCGAGCAGCGAGATGACGACCGTCGTCCCGGCGAACAGCACCGCTCGCCCGGCGGTGTTGATCGCGATCGCGGTGGAGTCCTCCGAGCTCAACCCGCGGTGAACACCCTCGCGATAGCGGGTGACGATGAACAGGGCGTAGTCGATCCCGACGCCGAGACCGATCATGATCGCCAGCGTCGTCGTGAAGTCCGGCATCGACAGGAAGTTGCTGAGGATGCCGACGATCACCGTGCCGATGCCGATGCCGGCGAGGGCCGTCGCGATCGGCAGCCCCATGGCGAGGACGGAGCCGAACGCGATGATCAGGATGAAGATCGCGAACGCCAGGCCGAGCAGCTCCGACTCGGGCGGCTCGAATTCGGCGAAGATGGCGCCACCGACCTCGATCTGCACGCCGTCGATCGTCGGCACGAGATCGTTCATCTGCTTGCCGACCTCGGTCGTCTCCTCGAACGACAGGCCTTGCGGGACCTCGACC
This sequence comes from uncultured Acidimicrobiia bacterium, assembly GCA_963827075.1. Taxonomy (GTDB): domain Bacteria; phylum Actinomycetota; class Acidimicrobiia; order Acidimicrobiales; family Ilumatobacteraceae; genus JALZMG01. Next base: position 203,678 of record CAWGZN010000010.1, read on the forward strand.
TGGGCGTAGGCGACGAGGCCGGCTTCTTCGCCGGTCTGTGCGATCTGGCGGTCCTCGTTGCCGTCGTACGGGCTCACCACGCTCACGTCAGGAAGTGCGTCGACCTCGGCGAAGTAGGCCGTCATCGCCTGCTCGACTTCGGGATCGGTCACCCCCTGCTCGGCGCGGAAGACGATCGAGCCGGTCTGCCCGCCGCCGGTGCCGTCGAAGTTGGCGTCGATGATGTCGAAGCCGCGGGCGCTCTCGACGTCGGGCAGCGTGAACTCGGACCGGAAGTCCGATCCGGTGGAGCCCATGACGCCGCCGAGGACGACGAGCGCGGCGATCCACGCGAGCAGGACACGGACAGGGTGGGCATGGCACCAGCGGCCAAGGCGTGCGAGCACAGCAGTCTCCTCCGGGGGGCGGGGGGTTGGAGAGGGACGTGACCATGGTCAACGACAAAACACCTATGAGTCAAGATGTCTCACTGTTACTCTTGTCTCATGTCGCTCCGCGTCGACCCCCGGGTCGAGCGGACCCGTCAGGCGGTGCTCGAGGCGGCGACGGCGCTGCTCAGATCGGAGGGTCCCGACGCGGTGACGCACGTCCGCGTGGCCGAGGCGTCCGGGGTCGGGCGAGCGACGTTGTACCGGCACTGGCCGGAGCAGGCCGACCTGCTGCACGACGCCGTCGCCCGCAAGGCGGATGACATGCCCGTCCCGCTGGCCGAGCGACCGACGCGCGAGCGCCTGACGGTCATCCTCGAACACCTGCGGACCCGGCTGACCGACGACGACGTGGCGATCCAGTTGGCGACGCTCATCGGCCGGGCCACGTGGGACGCCAAGCTGCACAAGGCATTGCTCCAGATGTCCGGCCGGGGCCGGTCGATCATCGACGCCATCCTGCGCGATGCCATCGAGCGCGGCGAGCTGCCGCCGCAGACGGACGTGGAGGTCGTCCGGGAAGGGCTGATCGGCGCCCTGTTCGTGCGCCGGTTCCTGTCCGACCGGCCATTGACCCGCGCCTACCTCGAACGCGTCGTCGCCAACGCGCTGGCGACCTAACGGCGCCGCAGGGCTCGACGGTGGTGGTCGTCGACGGCGACGGCGAGAACGAGCGCGGCCAGCCCGATCGACCACGGCACCAGGGCGACGGTGGCGAAGCCCACGGTGAGCAGCACCGCTCCCACCGCCAGGAGCACGAAGACGGTCAAGCAGTTCAGGTTGTCGGCGCGGCGAACGGCCTGCACTCGACGCACGAAGCCGGGATCCTCCGTCCGCAACGCGCGCTCCATCTCGTCGACGGCCACCCGCACTTGTTCGTCGTCCACTTCGGCCACCTCCCCGATGCCGGCGGCTCTGTGCCCCCAAGTATCCCACCATCGTGGCCAGCTTCCGATGCACAAAAAGACACGCGGCGGGCGGCGACCTCGCCGGCCGTAGGATCGCCGGCACATGGGCGACGTCCCGGACGACGCGCTGCTCGCGGCCTTCGCCGTGGGAGATTGCGAGGCCGGTGCGCGGTTCGTGCGGCGCTACCAGCGCCGCGTGTTTCGGCCTCGCTCGCTCGATCGTCGACGAACGAGCCCTCGCCGAGGATCTCACGCAGGAGGCGTTCGTGCGGGCGTGGCGGCATGCGTCCAGCTATGACCCGCGACGTGGATCGGTCGCCTCGTGGCTGCTGGCGATCACCCGCAACCTCGCGCTCGACGCGTGCCGCTCGCGACGCACCGATCCCCTCGGCAAGCGTGTCGTCGTTGACCGCGTCGAGCGCATCCTCGACGTGGACGGCGACCCAGCCGGTGTCGCCGAGCGCCGCGACGACGTCGACCGGCTGATCCTCGCCATCCGGCGCGTGCCGAGTCCGCAGCGCCGTGCTGTGGTGCTCGCCGCGCTCGGCGGCCTGACGGCGAAGGAGGTCAGCGAGAGCGAAGGGGTGCCCCTTGGCACGGCCAAGACCAGGATCCGCACCGGCTTGCTGACGTTGCGGGAGCTCCTGCGCGAGACGAGCGAGCAGGAGGAAGCCGACCGATGAGCGCGAGCCGAGTCGGTTGCGACGAGATCGAGGCGCTCGCTCCGGAGTTCGCCCTCGGAACACTGTCCGGCAACGACCGCGCCGACGTTGTCGCGGCACCTCGCTTCGTGCTCCGGCTGCCAGCGGCAGGTCGAGGAGCTGACCGGCGCGGTCGACGCTCTGCTCCTCCTGGCGGAGGAGGATGATCCGTCTCCCGACTTGGAGAGCCGCATCCTGTCGTCGACTGTGGGGACGGGTGGTCGGGCGATGAGTGGCCGCCGTCGCAAGCTGCTGCTCGCGGGCTCCATCGCGGCCACCGCACTGGTCGGCGTGGGCACGTTCGCGCTGTTTGGCCGCGATGGGCGGCGTCTGACACGCTGCGCACGGCGGTGGCCGTGGAGGACGGCGGGCGCTCGATCTGCCGCGCCGTCCTCAACGAGGTCGACCCGGCCTGGCTGTTCGTCAGCTTGGACGAGCCGGGCGAGGAGGATTCCGCGTACGACGTCGAGGTCCGCTTCGCCGACGGTCGGTCACGGCACGTCGGACGGCTGGACGTCCGCGAGGGGCACGGCGTGCTCGCCGTCACGCTCGAGCTGGGCGAGGATCGCGTCGTTGCGGTGCGGTTGATCGGTCCAGAGAACGAGCCGGGATACGAGGCCCGGTTCCTCTGACCCGGACTCGACACACCGGCCGACGACAATCCCTCGAGGCGGTTCGTTCGTACACCCCGGTCGACAGCACGGCCCGCGAGGCCCAGTCGACGGAGGTAATCATCATGCGCAGGCGCCGCCTGATCGTCCTGGCCGGGATCCTGGTGGTCGCCGCCTCGTGCGGAGACGACGACGACAGCGACGGCGGAGGGACGTCAGCTCCGACGGAGAGTGAGGCGCCGTCCGGTTCCGGCGCGCCGGTTTCGCTCCAGGGACAAGTGAACAACGAAGGGACCGCAGACGCCAGCGACGAGGTGGAGATGGAGCTCGACGACTACTACTTCGGCCCGACGTTCCTGCGGTCGACCCCAGGAGCGTCCGTGCACCTCGAGCTGGAGAACGAGGGGGACGACACCCACACGTTCACGATCGACTCACTCGGCGTCGACCAGGAGGTCGCCGCCGGCGAGAGTGGCGCGGTGGACGTCACGCTGCCGGAGTCGGGCACCGTGGTCTTCTATTGCCGCTTCCACCGGGACCGCGGCATGCAGGGCGCCTTCTTCTTCGATGACGGAAGCTGACGACATCTGCGAGCGAGTGAGCGCCAGCGAGCGAGCGGCCAGCAACTGCGCAGGCGGTATGCGGCGTGGCCGGGGAACGCAGGAGGGCGACTCCGTCGCGACCGGCACCGGCGGCTGATCCGGACCCCTCCGGGCGCTGGACTCCAGTCGCTCGTCTTCGTCGACTCAGAACGCCGTTCCGGGCGATTTGACGTGACGAAAGCACCGCACGTGCCTGGTTGCGCTTCGGATCCCGCTCGGACCAGGGAATTCGCGTCGGTTAGGGTGGCGACGATGGCGGGCTGCCAGCGGGCTGCAACCGCGAGGGCGTGCCATAGAGGGAGATGGTTCAGCAGGCCGACATCGAACGCCGCGATCTGTGGACGGCGGGCACGAGCGAGCGGGTTCGCGTTCTCGTGCTGGGCCCACTGTCGATCGAGCACGACGGAAGTCCGGTTCATGTCGCCGGCACGCACCGGCGACGCCTCCTGGCGTACCTGGCGAGCCGGGCCGGTCGTGTCGTCGGGGTCGACGCCATCGTGGACGCGCTGTGGGGAGATGATCCGCCACCGTCGGCGGCGAAGACGATCCAGTCCCACGTGGCGCGGTTGCGCAGCTCGCTCTCCGGTGTCGGCCGCAACCTGATCGAGACGACCCCAGGGGGCTACCGCCTCGCCGAGGACGGCGTCGAGGTGGATGCCGACATCTTCGACCGGCTGGCCTCGGATGGGCACCGCCGGGCGGCGACTGGTGACCTGACGGGCGCGGTCAGTGTGCTCACCGCTGCGTTGGATTTGTGGCGAGGCTCCCCGTACTCCGATTTCCCTGACGTCGAGTTCGCCGTCCATGAGCGCCTTCGTCTGACCGAGGCGCACTCGACGGCGGTGGAGGATCTCGCCGAGGCGCAGCTGGAGTCGGGGGCCACGTCGGCGGCAACCGGCGATCTGGAGCGGCTCGTCAGCGAGCATCCGGGCCGTGAGCGAGCCTGGGGCCTGCTGATGCGGGCGCTGTACGCGGCGGGCCGCCAGCACGACGCCCTCGTCGCCTTTCAGCGGGCCCGGCGCGCCCTCGCCGAATCGTTCGGGCTCGATCCGGGACCAGAGCTCAGATCGCTCGAGCAGCGCATTCTCGAACAGGATCCCGGTCTGACGGTCGCTCGCCGGACAGACGTTCCACCGATGCTTCGGTTCGGCCCGGAGAGCCTGGTCGGGCGGGCGACCGAGTTGGCGTGGTTGACCGAGGCGTGGGACGCATCGCGGCGCGGGCGGGGTCAGCTGTGCATCCTCCTCGGCTCGTCCGAGTCGGGCCGGACTCGACTGGCCGGACAGCTCGCCGTTGTCGCATCGGGTGACCACGGGGAGGTGCTGTACACCAGAGCCGCCGACGGCCTGGGCGCGGTGCTGGGCACGGAGGCGTCGCTTCCCCAGCCCGCTCGCGTCGTCGACGCGATCGTCGAACGCAGTCGCCGGCATCCGGTCGTGGTGGTCGTGGACGACGTCGAGTGGGCGACGGCGGCGACGATGGATGCTGTCACCGCCCTCGCCCGAGCGATCGAGCCGCTCGCCGCGATGCTGGTGCTGGTCGCCGATCCCGCCGGCGGTGGGCCGGCGATCGAAGTGCTCGGCCGGCTCGACCCGTCGGGGGGACGGACGCTCCGGGTTGGTCCCTGCCCGACGAAGAGGTCGCCAGGATGGTCGCGCTCGACGGGATCGCCGATCCGGCTGCGATCGCGGCGATCGTGTCGGTCGCGTCGGGATGTCCCGGCGTCGCCCGCCGCGAGGCGACGGCGTGGGCGGAGCAGGTCGCCGGCGAGCGGTTGAATCGGGCGGCCGCCACGTCGGCCACTGCGCTGGCCGCGGCCGATGAGGCCCGCGACTCGGTCGTCGAGGAGGTCGCCGGACTGGTTCGCGCTCGCGCCCGCCGTCATCAGCTGGCCAACGAGGCGTGGCTCGGCCGCCAGCCGTACCGGGGGTTGTCGTCGTACGGGCCTGCTGACGCGGATGTCTTCGTCGGCCGAGAGCGCCTCGTCGCCGAACTGGCGACACGGGTCCTGGACCGTCGGCTGGTCGTCGTCACCGGCGCATCGGGCAGCGGCAAGTCCTCGCTCGTGCGGGCTGGGCTGATCCCGCTCGTGAAGAGTGGTCGGCTCCCGGGCGAGACCCCGTGGCGGGTGAACGCGATCGTGCCCGGTGACGATCCGCTGCGCCCGCTCGACGAGCTGGCCGATCTCGACGAGCCCGGTACGCAGCTGCTCGTCATCGACCAGTTCGAGGAAGCGTTCGTCAGCCCGCCGGCGGTCGTCGACCGGCTGGTCGGCCGCCTCCTCGACCTCGCCCTCGACCCTGCCCTCGACGCCCACATCGTGCTCGTGGTGCGGGCCGACCAGTACGGACGGCTCGCCGATGCCCGCCACCTCGCCGAGCTGGTCGATGATGCTCCCGTGCTCGTCGGCCGGCCGAGCGACGAGGAGCTGCGCCGGATCATCGAGGAGCCGGCGGTGCGGGCCGGCTGTCGGGTCGAACCGGCGCTCGTTGCGGCGGTCCTCGCCGATGTCGGCGACGCTGACGGCGCGCTGCCGCTCATATCAACCACGTTGGCCGAGCTGTGGGAACGGCGTGCCGGCGACGAGCTGACGGTCGACCAGTACCTGTCGATCGGCGGCGTGGCGGCCTCGGTCGAGCGTCTCGGTGCCCGGGTCCTCGAGGCCGTCGGGGGCGCCGGGGAGGAGTCGGTACGACGGGTGTTGCTGCTGCTGGCGGACGTCACCGACGACGGCAGCTGGGTGCGCAGGCGACTTCGCCTCGACGCGATTCCCGACGATCTCGTGCCGACGGTCGACGCGATGGTCGACGGCCGCATCGTCGTCCGGGCGGGAGACACCGTGGAGATCGTGCACGAGATCGTGTTCCGGGCATGGCCCCGACTCGAAGCGTGGTTGAACGACGCCCGCAGCGACCTCGTCCTCGGACGCGACCTGCGTCTCGCCGCCCGGGCGTGGGCGGACCACGGCCGGGCGGATGACGACGTGTACCGCGGCGCCCCGGCTCGCGGCCGCCGCCGAGTGGTGCGAGCGGAATCCGGAAGCCGTGACGGCATCGATCAGGACGTTCGTCGACGCGGGCACGGCCGTCGCCGACCGCGGGCGGGTGGAGGCCGAAGCCCAACTCGCGCGGGAGCGTCGCGCCAGCCACCGCCTTCGGCGGGCTCTCGTCGCGGCGTCGTTGCTGCTCGTGGTATCACTCGTCGGCGCGAGCCTGACGGTCGCGGCTCGGCGACGGGCCGACGACGCCACCGCGCGGGCCGAGGATGCGGCCGCGGTGGCGTCGGGCCGGGAGGCGGAGGCGGCGACGGCCCGCGACGCGGAGTCGGCGGCCCGACGACAGGCCGAGGACGCGGCCACGCTCGCGTCGGACAGGGAGGTGGAGGCCGAAACCGAGCGCGACGAGGCGCAGGTCGCCCGCCTCGTTGCGGAGTCCGAGCGGGCGATCGAGCAGCGGTTGGACCTGGCGCTGCTGCTCGCCGTCGAAGCCCGCCGTCACGCCGACACCGTCGACACCAGGGGCGCGCTGTTGACCGCGCTCACCCAGGCCCTCGCGGATCCCGCGCCCACGGTCCCCCTCGACACTGCCGTGACCTCGTCGTTGCGGAGGCTCATCCCGACGGGCATGGCGCGGACCTTCGGAGTGGACATCAGCGCCGATGGGCACACGATCGCGGTCAATCGGGATCACCGCGGCCGGAACCTCGGTGTTCGCCGCCTTCGATGCCCAGACCGGCACCGTGCTCCGCCGTGTGGCGGGCGATCGGGGGACCCCCTACCTCGACCCCGACGGAAAGCACGCGCTCGTCCAGGGATTCGACGTCGTCGAGATCTACGGAATCCGGGACAAGACCCGTCGTTCCGTCGTCGAAGTCCAGCCTGGCGGGCCGAGAATCACCGAGGCGTCACTCTCCCCCGACGGGTCGACCGCGGGGGTCATCTTCGACGACGGATCGGTCACCTTCTACGACGCTCGAACCGGCCGTCTCATCGACACCATCACCCCGCCTTCGGGCGCCCTGGGCGGCCGCTTCGGGTGGGACGGGTCGTTCGTCTTCGGCACGATCCCGGCGGAGACCGGTGTGCTCGCGCTGCACTCCTGGGATGTCCGAGCCGGCGTCGAGCTCGACCGAGTCGAACTGGAGTCTCCTGATGGCGGCTACCCCGACACGTTTCTGTCTGCACCGGACATGGCGGTGATCGTGGGCGTCGATGGTCGTCGCACTGGCGCCGTGGACGTCTGGAACGGCACCACCGGCGAACTGGTCGGCGACAGCAGCCAACGCCCGCGTCAGGCGCGTGGCCGCCCCGCGTTCGTGTCGGACCGGGTGGTCGCGCTCGGCCGGCTGGACGGGACGATCGTTCTCTACGACCTGGCGTCCGAGCGGGTCGTGCGGGCACCGCTCAAGGCCAGCGGCGGCGGGATCTGGGACCTCGATGCGACGCCGGACGGACGCACGCTGGTGTCGGTGGCCGACGATGGGTTGATCCGGATCTGGGGCGCCGATGACCGGGGTCTGATCGACGAACCCGTCGTCGACGGCGCTGACCTTCTCGCCGTGTCGGCCGATCGGTCCCGGATGGCGGTCCTGGGTGCCGCCGACACGGTCGAGATCCGCTCGACGGACGGATCGACGCCCGCGGTCGGGATCCCGACCCCAGCCGAGGAGCGAGGGGTACGCCACTACGGCTCGTTGTCCGCCGACGGCGGCCGATTTGCAGACCTGATCGCCGGAGCCGTCCCGCGAGTCCGCGTCGCCGACACGACGACAGGCGACGTCATCTGGACCAGCGACGAGTCCGAGCCGATCGACGCGGCCGTCATCAGCGCCGATGGCACGCAGCTCTACATGATGAGTGATGGCTTCTCGGTGCTGTCCTTGATCGACTTGGAATCAGGCGATGTGGTCGCGACGGTCCGTAACGGCGATCTCGGGCCGGTCGACTTCACGGACTGGCTGACGCCGAGCTCTGACGGACGCTTCCTCGACCTGGGCGCGTTCGAGCACATCGGCCGCCTCGACGCCGACACGCTCGAGCCCATTCGAACCATCGAGCTTGGACTCGGCAGGCCAGCAGGGGAACCTGGCCGCGATGCCGGGGACAGACAGCGTTGTCGGTGCCGCGATCCAGGGTCGGCTGTTGCGCATCGACATGTCCACGGGCGATGTCACCGCCGGCCAGTCACGTGACATCACGAGCCTCTACGGAGTGGCGGTGTCACCCGACGGAACCCTGATCGCCGCCGGTCAGCCGTTCACGTCGAGCATCGCGCTGTTCGACGCCGAGACCCTGCAACCGATCGGTCGGCCGATCCCTGCCGGCGAGCCGACCGCGCCTCCCGCGTTCACCCCCGACGGCGACCTCGTTGCCGATTCCCGCTTCGGTGTCAGCAGATGGGAGATGGATCCGGACGAGTGGCAGGACAAGGCGTGCTCCGTCGCCGGACGCAACCTGACTCGGGCCGAATGGGGGGAGTATCTCGGTGACGAGCCGTACCGGGCGACCTGCCCGCGATGGCCGTCGCCAACGGACGACGAATGAGTTTCGCGCGGGCGATCCGTCAGTTGGGAGGTGTTCACAAGGAGGAGCGCCGCATGCCCGACGACGGATTCGACCTCGAGCTCACCCGACTCTTCGACGCTCCGAGGGAGGCGGTGTATCAGGCGTTCGTCGACGCCGACCAGATCTCCCGCTGGTACGGCCCGCCCGGGTTCCCGGTTCCCCGCGAGACGGTCGAGATCGACCCTCGCGTCGGTGGTCGCCTGCGACTAGCGATGGTGAACGAGGACGACCCGGGCATCAGGTCGGCCCTCGATGCCCGCTTCACGGAGATCGTCGAGAACGAAGTGCTTGCCTGCACCCAGGTCTGGGACGGGGTGCCCGGCGCCGGAACCTGGACCAACCAGCTGCGCGTGGAGCTCTCCGACCATGAAGGGGGGACGAGACTCGTCCTGCGGGAAGGCCCCCACGCCCCTGGGACCGTTGAGCTGGGCCGGCAGGCGTGGAACGTGATGCTGGACAAGCTTGCCGCCGCCCTGCCGGGGTGAGGCGTCGACGTCGGCGCGCCCAGATCAGACGTCCGACGTCGGGACGTCGAGCAGCCTGGTGACGGCATCGTCGCACCAAGCCTCGAGCGCCTCGGCTGGGTCGTTGCACGTGATCGCGTGGAGCAGGAGGCCGTCGACGAGCGCCGCAACCTCCGCCGCAGCCATCGCCGGATCGACCGTCGCCGGCACCTCGCCCTGCGCTCGCCCGAGCTCGATCACCTCGCGGATCCGGCGGCGAGTGAGCTCGACCACCTCGCGGTGACGGGGGCCGAGCCCCGGAGACACGGCCGCCGCAGCGGTGAACGCGATCCAGACGATCGCCTCCTCACGACGTGGCTCGTCGATCGGTAGGAGGGCGCGCAGTCCGCTCCGCAGGGCGCTGACGCCCGAATCGTGCGCGCCGGTCTCCTCCACCCGACGCAGCTGGCGCTGGACGACTCGCTCGAGCGCCGCCGCGAGCAGCTGGGCCCTCGTGCGGTAGTGGTGCTGGACGGTTCCCGGCGCGACCCCCGCCTGCCGGGCGACGTTCCGCACGCTGAGCTGGTCGAGACCGCGCTGAGCCACGACGGCGATCGTGGCGTCGGCGATGACGGTCGCGGTCGATTCGGCGGTGGCGGGTTGTCGTTCCATGTTCGACCGTTATCGTACAGTCGTATGAACCATACGATCGTACGAGAGGGCGCGACCGGTCGAGCTCGCGCCATGCTGGTCAGGTACGCGAATCGGAGGCTGCCGTGGGGCACGCCGTGGTGGCCGTATGCGATCACCATCGCCGCGGCCAACCTCGTTCGCCAAGTGGTGGTGCCGGACATTCCGGTCGCCGCGGAGATCACCGTGTTCGTGCTGATGGTCGAGCGCGGTCTTCGGAGCGGTCACCCTCGTTGATGCCGGGCTCCGGCGCGGCACTCGCCCTGGCCGCGTCCAGGCGCAACCTCGTGACGAGCCACCGCCCCAGGATGAGCGCGTCGACGAGGTGCCGCCGGCGAGCCGGTGGGCGCCCTGGTGGTGGTACGCGGTCGTGATCCTGGGCGTGAACTACCTGCGGCAGTTGGTCGTTCCCGTCGGCACCGTCCCGGAGTGGGCCGTCGTCGTCATCGTCCTCGCGACCTCGGCCGTTCTCTTCGTCGCCGTCACGGCGGCGTATCGGGTCAGCCGCCGCTGATCCCTGCGTGCGTAGGATCGACCCGTGCTGCGGGCCGACGTGCGGTACACGCGCACGACTGACGGGGTGACGATCGCCTACTCGAGCGTCGGTGAGGGCCCGGTCACGATCGTCGTGGTCTCGCCGATGGTCAGCCAGCTCGAGCTGGCCTGGGAGGAGCCGGCGCTCGAGCACTTCTGGACCCGTTTCGCCGCCGTCGCCCGCGTCGTGACGTTCGACCGGCGCGGTTCGGGCCTCTCGGATCGCTCACCCACCGGCGAACGGCTCGGACTGGCGGCCCTGGTCACCGACATCCAGGCGGTCCTGGACAGCACCGACACCGACCGGGCGGTGCTGTTCGGTGTCACACTCGGCTGCCCGATCGCGATCCAGTTCGCCGCCTCGTATCCGGATCGCGTCCGGGCGCTCGTGCTGGCGGGCGGGTTCGCCAAGCTCACCCGGTTGGGACGGTACGACTTCGAGGCCGATCCGACCCAGGTCGACGAGTGGGCCGCCCACTACGCCGGCGCCTGGGGCACCGGAGCGATCCTCGGCGCCGGTGCACCGGAGACGCAGAACGACGCCCGCTACCGTGACTGGGCCGCCCGGCTCGAGCGGCACACGTGTTCACCCGGGTCGGTCGAGGCGTTGTGCCGATGGGCGGCGACGATCGACGTGCGGCCGCTCCTGGCCGGTCTACAGATCCCCACCCTCGTCCTCCACCGCGAGGCTGATCGTCTGGTGCCGGCGAGCGATGGCCGTTATCTCGCCGAGCACATCCCCCATGCGGTCTTTGCCGAGCTGCCAGGAGCGATCCACACGCTGTTCCTTGCCGACCAGCGAACCACCATCGACACCGTCGTCGCGTTCCTCGATGGCGCGATCACTGGCGGAGCGCTGCGGGCCGCGCTGCGCCGCGCCGACGGGAAGAACGCGGCCGGGTCCGGCTGGGACAGCTTGACACCGGCCGAGAAGGAAGTCGCTCGACTCGTCGCCACCGGGATGACCAACCGGCAGGTCGCGGCGCGGCTGGGGAAGTCACCGCACACGGTCGACGGTCGCCTCCGCCGAGTGTTCGCCAAGCTCGGCGTGGAGACGCGGGTGGAGCTGACCTCCGAGTACGCACGAGTGTCCGGCTGACCCTTCGCCAGTCGTACGCGATCGCGTCTGATCGGCCGGTCCGGGCGCGGCCTACAACCGACGCATGCGATCACCGATAGTTGATGGAGGAGCGATGACCGAGACGACGACAGGCACCCTGAGCGTGCCGGGCGCCACGCTGTACTACGAAGTGAGCGGGTCCGGTCCGGTGTTGCTGTGCATCCCGGGCGGTCCCACCGATGCCGGGATGTTCATGGACCTGGCGCGTCGGCTGAGCGACCGCTACACGGTGGTGTGCTACGACCCGCGAGGACACTCTCGGAGCCCGCTCGACGGTGCCGCCGAGGACATCTCCGTCGCCGTACACGCCGAGGACGCGGCGTTGCTGCTTGCCGCGGTGGGCGACGAGCCGGCGTTCGTGTACGGCAGCAGCGGCGGGGGGACGATCGGGCTCGAGGTGCTCACCCGGCATCCCGAGCTCATCCGCCGGCTGGTGGTGCACGAGGCGCCCATCCTGGAGCTGTTGCCCGACGCCGACCGCTTCCGGCAGCTGATGGACGACATCGACCGGGCGTACCGCAGCGCAGGTGTCTTCGCCGCGATGGGGCTTTTCGGCGCGGTGGTCGAAGAGGGCGGCCCGAAGTACAGCGAGGAGATGCAGCACGCTGATCCCGAGACGATGGGACCGCCGGAGATGACCGAGCGGATGCAGGGCAACTTCGACCTGTTCGTGGCGCACGAGCTCCGGCCGATCGGCAGCTACCAGCCCGACCTCGCTGCGCTGAAAGCGGTCTCGACCCGACTGGTCAGTGCCGCCGGGACGGCTTCCGGCGAGCAGGCCGCGTGCCGGGCAGCGCATGCACTCGCCGAGCGGGTGGGGATCGACGTGGCCCAACTCCCCGGAGCCCACGGCGGCTGGGGCTCGGATCCGCAGGAGTTCGCCGACAGCCTCGACGACTTGTTGCGGGCCGGCTGAGCGCCCGGGCAGCCAGCCCCGGTAGCCATCAGGCCGCCTCCGCACGCGGCGACACTCCGGACGAACGCGTCCGTCAGCCCTCTCGATGCTTCTGGGCGCCGCGAGCGCCGATCGGACGGGAGAGACTTACGCTCGCGTCGACGCGTCCTCGGGCCCGACGATCTCGAGCATGTCGATGCCGCGCACGTCGAGCCAGGCGCGTTGCGAGGTGCGGACGTAGCGCAGCTGGACTGCGTCGCACGAGGCGCAGCGCAACACGATCCCGGGCGTCTGCAGGTAGGCGCGCAACGTGGCGACGGAGTGGGTGTCGTGGCAGCCGGCGCAGGTGGTGACCGCCATGGTGACGTCGAAGGCGAACACGTCGGTGAGGTCGCCGGCGGCGGCGTTGCCGTCGAGCGGGGCTGGGCTCATCTCATTCTCCTGTTGGTCCGAAGCGTTCGGTCTTGACGAGGGCGGCGTCGTGGCCGAGGTCGACGAGGGCGAGACTGACGGCTTCGACGAACGGCGTCGGTCCGCAGACGTAACAGCGGGGTCGAACCCGCGGAGGCCAACCGACCTCGTCGAGCAGCATCGCGTCGATGCGACCACGATGGCCCGCCCATCCCGGCGACGCCTCCCGGGTGAGGGTGAGGGTGACGGCCCGGTGACCGCTGTCGGCGAGCGCGTCCAACTCGTCGCCATAGATCACGTCGTCGAGGGTGCGAGCCGAGTAGACGAGCTGCATCGCGGCCGTGCTGCCGACGCGCGCGTGGTGGCGCATCATCGCCACCAACGGCACCACTCCCGAACCGCCACCGACCAACAGCACCGGAGTGGTGTCGTCCCCATCCCAAACGAACCACCCACCGACTGGACCGCGCAGCTCGAACTGGTCGCCCACCTCGGCGACCGTGGTCAGGTACGGCGAAACCTCGCCGTCGTCGATGCGCACCACGGTCAACTCGATGCGGTCGGCCCCGGGCGGCGACGCGATCGAATAGCTCCGCTGCGCCTGATAGCCGTCTTCGGCAGTGAGGCGGACATCGACGTGCTGCCCCGCTCGGTGTCCCGGCCAGTCCGGGACGTCGAGACGCAGCGTCGTGGTGCGGGCCGTCTCGGCGATCGTCTCCGCCACGGTCGCGACCAACCAGTTCACGACGGTCAGTCCCCCCAGTAACGCTGCTCGCGCCACGGGTCGCCGTAGTTGTGGTAGCCGACGCTCTCCCAGAAGCCCGGCTCGTCGTCGTCGCTCAAGCGCAGTCCTCGAACCCACTTGGCGCTCTTCCAGAAGTACAGGTGAGGGACGAGCAGCCGGGCCGGCCCGCCGTGTTCCGGTTCGAGGTCCTCGCCCTCGAATCCGTACGCCACCCACGCCTTGCCGTTCTGCAGATCAGCGAGCGGGAGGTTCGTGGTGTAGCCGCCGTCGGCGATGGCGAGCACGAACTCGGCGCTGGTGTCGATGCCCTCGAGCAGCGTGTCGACCGAGACCCCCTCCCACCGCGTGCCGAGCTTGGACCACTTGGTCACACAGTGGATGTCGACGGTCGGGCTCTCCGCCGGCAACTGGCGGAACTCGTCCCAGGTCCAGTGCGCGGCCACTGCCCCGGTCTCGTCGACGATCGTGAAGTCCCACTCCTCCAGTGGCGTGAACGGCGTCGGCCCCGCGCTCAGCACCGGGAAGTCGTCGACGACGTACTGGCCTGGCGGGACCAGTCCGGCCGCGGGCTGCCGTGCTCGACCCTGGAAACCCCGGCTCACAACGCGCATCTGTCTCTCCTCAACTACGTCCGGTCCAACGAGCAGTCTGCTCCGCCGGCGGGAGGCTTGCCGTCACCGCGTGTGCTGCAGGCGGACACACGTGCGCGCTCGGGGTGCTACGAACTGTTCATGGCATTGCGTTGGTACACGGTCGTCGTCGATTGCCTCGACGTGGCCGCACAATCCAAGTGGTGGGCCGAGGCGCTCGGTTGGAAGGCGGTCTACGAGGCACCCGACGAGGTCGTGCTCGTTCCCGGCTACGTCGACGAGCAGGTCATCGCCGACACACCGTGGGAGCGCGTGCCGCCAGGGCTCGTGTTCGTGCCGGTCCCCGAAGGCAAGACGATCAAGAATCGCCTGCACATCGATCTTGCGCCGCACACCAGCGACGACCGCGACGCGGAGATCGAACGGCTGCTGGCGATGGGCGCGACTCGGGTCGACGTCGGCCAGTCGGCGGACGTCACGTGGGATGTGTTCGCCGACCCCGAGGGCAACGAGTTCTGCGTGCTGTCCTCGCGGGACACGTAGCGCGACCCAACGATCCGCGGGCCGGCGAGTCGTCGCGGTCGCATGGCGACCGCTAACCCCACGACAAACGTGGACCATCAACTCCGCACGTCGCCCCGACAGCGAGACGTGCGAGGATGCCCGCCCGCCGCCGATGTGCGCGTCGCCGTGCTGATGGAACAACTACGAGCCGGGAATCAGGGTCTACGGATCGATGAGATCGCGTCGGTCGCGTTGTCATATGTCCATGAGCATCGTCACGTGTGACCTATCGCTTTCGCTCGACGGGTACTCCGCCGGACCCAACCAGTCGATCGAGCAACCCTTCGGCGACGGCGTCGGAGACGGAGAGGAACTCCACGCCTGGATGTTCGAACACGGCGAAGCGCATCGTGGTGAGGTCGCCGAGATCACCGCGGCCGGGGCGTACATCATGGGCCGGAACATGTTCAGCCCGGGACGAGGGGGCTGGGATCTCGGCTGGGAGGGCTGGTGGGGGCCGGAACCGCCGTACCACGCCCCGGTGTTCGTGCTCACCCACCACGAGCGTGAACCGCTCGAGATGGCCGGCGGCACCACTTTCCACTTCGTGACCGGTGGGCCGCGGGAGGCGCTCGACCTCGCCCGAAGCGCGGCCGGCGACCGCAACGTCTCGATCGCCGGCGGGGTCAACACCATCAACCAGTACCTCGCCATCGGTGCGATCGACGAGCTCCGACTGCACGTCGCACCCGTCGTGATCGACGCCGCGTACGAGCGGCTGTTCGAGGGCGTCGGGCCGATCGCCTGGTCGTCCACGTCGGGTCGCTGGACACCCGAGGTCACCCATCTCGTGTGCCGGCGCTGAGCGACCCGCTTCCTGGTCGGCCAGTCGCTTTGGTCAGAGCGTCCGCCAATAGGCGGCGCCGCGTTGCCGATTGAGCCTTCACGTGGGCAACGAGCTCTGGAAGCGGAAGCCTGCTGCGATCTGGGCGCGATCGTTCTCATTGCGGTTTCTGGGCGCAGATGTTCTCAGCAGTCGCGAAGAATCGCGCCCAGAAAGCCTGCTGAGACGATTCGCGCGGTGGCGACTCACTCGGTCGGTCGACGCCCGCTACTGCGGTCCCCTTCCAGCGCGGCTCGCAACCGAGAGGGCGCGGGAAGTGACCGCGTCGAGCCCTAGCGGCGCTCGCTATCGCCGGCCGCCGCTCGGCCCGGAACACGAGACACTGCACTCGAGTCGGTCGTCGAGCAGCCCCGGACCTTCGACGGATGCGACGTGCGGACGAGAAGAGCAGGCTTGGTGACGTCACCATCCGCCTCAGATCTCGCGACGGGCGATCCTGAACTACCTTGCGACCTCGCAGGAGCGGACGTCTTCACGACCGAGCTCCGCGCTGCGTTGAGGTCGTTGCCCTAAGGAGGCGTCATGAGCACCACCGCCGACACCACGGCTGAACTTTCGCCGTTCCGGATCGAGATTCCAGACGAGCAGATCGACGACTTGCGCCGGCGTATCGCGGAGACGCGCTGGCCCACCAAGGAGCTCGTCCCAGACCGATCGCAGGGCGTGCAGCTGGCGACCCTGCAGGAGCTCGCCCGCTACTGGTCGAGCGAGTACGACTGGCGCAAGTGCGAGGCGAGGCTGAACGCGCTCCCGCAGTTCACGACCAAGATCGACGGGGTCGAGATCCACTTCATCCACGTCAGGTCGCAGCACGAGAACGCGTTGCCGCTGATCATGACGCATGGCTGGCCCGGTTCTGTGGTCGAGCTGCTCGAGACCGTCGGGCCCCTGACCGACCCGACCGCTCACGGCGGCACCCCCGATGACGCATTCCACCTGGTGCTGCCGTCACTGCCCGGTTACGGGTTCTCCGGTGAGCCGGCCGAGCTCGGCTGGGACGCCGGCCGCACTGCACGGGCGTGGGCGGAGCTGATGGGCCGCCTCGGCTACACCCGCTACGTCGCCCAGGGCGGCGACGTGGGTGCCCTCGTCACGGACCTGATGGGCCGCCAGGCGGTCGAGGGTTTGGCCGGCTACCACCTGAACCTGCTCACAGCGGTGCTCGCAATCGGCGATCAACTGCCCAAGGAGTCCGAAGAGGAACGCGCAGCGGCCGAGGCGGTCGCGACGTTCAGGCAGGACGGCTTCGGCTACTTCCTCGAGATGGCAACGCGGCCACAGACGATCGGCTACTCCCTGCTGGATTCACCCGTCGGGCTGGCGGGCTGGTTGCTCGACCACGACACGGACAGCTACTACAAGATCTCCCGCGCGTTCGTCGACGGCGAGCCCGTGGGCAATCTCACCCGGGACAACATCGTCGACAACATCACGCTGTACTGGCTGACCGGCACCGCAGTGTCGGCGGCCCGGTCGTACTGGGAGGACGGACGAGCGCTGGCCGCAGCGCTTGCGAGCGGACAGGCGCCTCCGGCGGTCTCGGTTCCGGTCGGCTTCACGACGTTCCCCGGCGAGATCTGGGCTACTCCGCGCAGCTGGGCTGAGGCGGTCTACCCCGGCCTCGCCTACTTCAACGAGGTCGACCGGGGCGGCCACTTCGCCGCCTGGGAGGAGCCGGAGCTCTTCTCCGCTGAAGTGCGGTCCGCATTCAGGTCACTGCGCTAACGACGCATTTTCTTCGGCCGGTTCGCGCCGTCGGTGGACGGAGGCCGGCTGGTGTCGAACGCTGCGCTGGGCGAATACCAGCTCGGTGACGAGGAGGACTACTCCGGCGAGGCCGACGAGGCCGTAGATGACCCTGGTGGCGGCGTTGGTCTCACCGAACTCCATACCGAAGATTGCGGCAACGAGATCGAACCGGGCGATCGCGACGAGCCCCCAGTTGAGGGCGCCGATCACGCAGAGCACGAGAGCGAGGCGACGGACGGTGGTCATGAGCGACCTCCCCGCTGCTGGTTCCCCTCGTTGGACGGCGGATCGTTCGACACGTCGCCGCGCCAGCCTCCACTGGCGGCGCCCTGCGACTCGACGAGGTCCTTGAACCGGCCCAGATCGCTCGAAGCGCGCCGGCGGATGAACCCGAGCGTGTCACCGGCATGCTCGACAAAGCCCTCCGGGTCGACGTCGAGCTGCAGCATCACTCGTGTCTTGGTGTCGTCGAGCTTGTGGAACGTCACGACGCCGGCGTTGGATGTGCCAGTGGTGGACGTCCATGCGACTCGTTCGTCCGGGTGCTGTTCGGTGACCACGGCATCCCACTCGCGCCGTGCGCCGCCGAATTCGGCCACCCAGTGAAGATGGGTGTCGTCGAGCTGGGTGACCGACTCCACGCCCTCCATGAACGACGGAAACTCTTCGAACTGCGTCCATTGGTCGTAGGCCGTTCGGATCGGGACGTGAATCTCGATCGATTCTTCGATGGTGCTCATCGCTCCTCCTGTTCGCGGACATGCGGACTCGGTGATCTCGTTTCCGCTCGACTCGGTACCTATACCTTCTGTACAGTTATTTCTGTGAATCTGTACAGCAACGCCGAACTGGCGATCGGCACCGTGGCGCGCCGAACCGGGGTCAGCGTGTCGACGATCCGCGCGTGGGAGCGGAGGTACGGGTTCCCGGTTCCGCGACGACTCGAGAGCGGTCACCGCCGCTACACCGAGCGCGACGTCGAGGCGATTCTGCGGGCCATGCGCGCCCACCACGGCGGATCATCGATCGCCCTCGCGTTCGAGCGGGCGAAGACGGTGAGTCTCGGGCCACGGTCGTCAGTGTTCGGCGCCTTGCGTCATGCCCTATCCGACGTCGCACCGGCCGTCCTGTCGAGGCGGGGGATGCTCATGCTCAGCCGAGCGATGGAGGACGAGATCGCCGGCCGAGCCGACCAGCCGATCCTGATTGGAGCGTTCCAGCACGAGCGATTCTGGCGGGCCTCGGAAGCACGCTGGCGCAACCTGGCGACGACGTCGAGGGCCGCGATCGTGCTCGCCACGCTCCGGCGTCGGCGACGTCGTGACCAACTCTGGGAGATCCGTATCGAACCAACGACACCGATCGCCCGCGAATGGGTCGTCTTGTGCGACTCCCCGGCATTCTCGGCGTGCCTGGCCGGGGTAGAGCTACCCGACGCCGCCGAGCGCACCTTCGAGACGCTGTGGACGACCGAGCCGATCGTTGTGCGCGACGTCGCCCGCGTCGCCGCTGACATCGCCAGCAACCAAGACCCCGCCCTCGACGCGATCGTCACGCCGGCGCTGCAGGCACCGGCCGTGACCAACTACGACTCCATGCGCACCACGACCGCACTGACCAATCGCGTCGTCGCCTACATGGACCCAGGACAGTGATCGTTCCCGTCGCCCGTCGGCGGTGGCTTGAGCGCGGCTCGCGTAGAAGCGATGGGGGCGGTGACAACGCCTGATTCAGGGAACGCCGAAGAGCCGCTCACATGCGGCTGCGCGATCGAGGTCAGGGCCGCCCCGGCAGAGGTCGCGACCCCGGCCGCCGTGGACAGCGTCGGCGCCACGCTCGCCGCGCATTCGGTCGTCGCCTCGATTGCCGGCGAGGCGATCGTCACCATCTCCGCCGAGGATCCGGTCCCCGCCCGGCCCACCCTGGGCCCGGTCGTGCCCAGGTCCGGCGAGGATCCGGTCATTCCCGCGGTTGCCGAAGAGGCGATCGTCGCCGCTCTCCAGTTCGTCACCGACCACGTCGGCACCCCCACGCCCGTAGATGACATCACCGTCGCCTTCCTCGTGCCCCCCGATGAGGCGGTTGGCACGACGGTCACCGATGAGGACGTCGGCGCCCATGCCGCCCCAGAGGTTCTCAACCGCGATCAGCTGATCGAAGCCAGCACCGGTCGCGCGACCGGTGGTCAAGTTGGCGATGACCGGACCGCTGTCGGCCCAGTAGAACTCCACGAAGTCCCGACCGGGACCACCATCCAACACGTCATCGCCGGCGCCACCGATGAGCCGGTCCCTGCCGGGCCCGCCGTGGAACCGATCACTACCCGGTCCTCCCTCCCCGATGGTGTCATTGCCGCGACCACCCTCGAGGACGTCGTCGCCCACCTCACCGTTCAGGTCATCACGGCCCCGACCTCCACGAATCCGGTCGTTGCCACCTCCACCGTCGATGTGATCCTGGACCGGTCCGCCCGTGAGCTGGTCATCGCCCGACTGACCGACGAGATGACCACCACCAGTGCCGGCGCTCACCACGTCGTCGCCTGGGCCGGCACAGATCAGGTCGTCGCCGCCACGGCCACGGATCACGTCCGCGCCTGCTCCGCCGAAGATCACGCAGCCCGGGGGTGTCATCGCCGCGTCCGCCGGCGAGGACATCGTCGCCGACCTCACCGCCCAGATCATCACGGCCCCGACCTCCACGAATCCGGTCGTTGCCACCTCCACCGTCGATGTCGGCCGGACCGGTCCGCCTGCGAACTGGTCATCGCCGGCTGTCAGTGGACCTGCGTGATCCGCCTCAGCAGGCGCGGCTGCGAGCGCGCCACTCACCACGACCGCGACAGCGCACGCCGCGACAGCCCGGCGACGGACCGGGCCCCGATCATCGCCCACCACGTTTGCCCGCTTCATTCCGCCCGCTCCCCCTACTGTCTGACGTCGCGGTGGCCTCGCCACCGCCGTTGAGGGGCGGCAACGTGACGCGCCCCTCCGCCAACCACAAGTCGCCAGGCACGACCTCGGCGCTGGATTGCTCAGTGGCGCAGCTCTCCTTCGTCGGAGCCGGAAGCCGTCGGCCGAGCACGCGCCAGCAGAGTCTCGGTGGAGAAGTCCGGCGAACGGCAGAAGTCGATCAACTCCCGTTCCTCGGCTTCAACGTCACGCGTCGCGGCGGCCAGCGCTCCGGCAATCCCGAACGGGATCGAAAGCACACCATGCTGATCGCCGTGGAGCAGATCGCCGGGCCGCACCGTCAACCCGCCGACGGTCACCGGCTCCCCGACTCCCACGAGGTGGTTGTAGGCATGCGAGACGGCAACCGAGCCAGCGAAGGCTTGCAGCCCGATCGCCCGCATCTCGGTCAGGTCGCGCACGGCGCCGTTCGTGACCACGGCGACACACCCGAGGGCGGTGAAGATCGACCCGTTGACCTCGCCCCAGTAGCAGCCCACGCCGGGTGGATCGTCGAGGTCCTGAACGACCACGAACCGCGGCTCGGGCAGCTCGAGAACGTGCTCCCAGAGTGCCGATGGCGGTAGCCGATCCCCTTCGGCGGCACCCCGCATCGTGGCCGTCGCGGCGTAGCCGATTCTGGCGCCGAGCTCGGGGAACATGCAGCGCACGGTTCCATCGGCGAATCCCTCGTTACGGGGCCGGACGTCGAAGGTCTCGATGCCGTTGGACAGCGACGGCGCGGTGAACGACCGCAGCTCATCGAGGACCGAGCGGTCGAGCGCCTTCACGTCGATCCCGGAACCGTACCGTTACTGCCCGGCGCCCTTCTGACCGGCGGTCAAATCGCTCGGCGACGCTTTCGGATACGCACGGGCCACCCCACGGCTCTGCTCTTGGCTCACGCGCGGCTATCGGGGGCTTGCGAGGTCCCGCCATCGGGTGCACGATGTCGACCGGGGACATGAGCGGGAGGTACCCATGGCGGAGAACACGATTGGTCGGCGACGGATGCTGCGCGGTGCTGGTGTGGCCGTGGGCGGGGCGGCTGTCACCAGTGTCGGTCTCGGCTCACCGGCGCTGGCCAAGAGCAAGAACGGTGTGGCTGGAAGCTGGATGATCGTCCATCAGGACGAGCTGGACCCGACGCCGGTGACGGCGGTTATCAGCTTCGCTGACGGCGGTGTATTCATCAGCCACGACATCAGCCCCGCCGGCCCGCCGTTCACCGGCAGCTGGGAACGACAAGGCGGCCACCGGTTCAGGGCGACGTTTTGGTCAGGCTTCCCCGGGGACGAGGGTCCCGGGTCCAGCGGTCCGACCATTCGGATCAGAGCCACCGGACGTGTCGCCCGCGACAGCATCTCAGGCACGTTCACCTTCACCGTCTTCGCACCCACCGGCGAAGAACTGGAGTCGGCCGACGGAACGTTCACCGGCACACGAATCGAGGCGTGAGCGTCCAAGCTCGAGCAGCGCTTCAAACCGGCGCGCGGCCAGATTCGGCTGGGCTGGCAGTCACGGCGTCCTAGAGGACCACGCGGGTTGGTGACGACTACGACGGCGATAGTCGCCGACGACCATCGCCGCCCGGCGATGTCAGAACAGATTGCGGGGCGAACCGCGGATCGGATCGCTCGCTCTGCGAACGGCATCGAGCCGGCGGTAACGGGCGCGGCGGCCGAGTGTGTAGTCGTGCCGTTCTGACTGCCTCGCGGCGATGTGGTCCGGGCCAAGGTTTCTGAGACGATTCGGACGATTCGAGGGTTTGAATCGGCATGTCTGAGGCGCACGAGCGCGGGCTGGATGTTGGCGAGTTCCAGCTTCGCCTTGGCGTGTGCCTGGACAATCTGCGTCCTGTGCTGATCGCCAGGCATGGCGTCGAGATCGGCGGCGAACTGCACGCGGATGTGTCGAGATACGCGTGGGAGCACCGCGACCGGCTGGCCGTGATGGACAACCCGGCCGGCTATCTGTATCGGGTCGCTCAGTCACAGGCCCGCCGATACCGCCGGTGGCGGCGTGTCTGCGATCTTCCGCCTGAACGTCCGTCGTCCGATCTCACCCCCACTTCCGCGGTGAGCCTCGAGCGGGCGCTTGCCCGGCTGACGCCGGACGAGCGAACGGTCGTCGTACTCGTGCACGCCTACGAGCACAGCTATGGCGAGGTCGCGTCCTGGACGAGGAGGCCGAACGCCTCGGATCATCGATGACGGACGCGCCGAACCACCCCCGCCGTCAAGCGTGGTCGCGGCCGCCTGGTGGATCACGCCGCACGAGTGTCGTCGTAGCCGCCGTGTCGGCGGGTCTGGCAGCGGGCGCAGTCGTCGCGATCATGTGGCGAACGCAGTCGGGCGGATCCGACACACCGGCACCGCAGGTGCCGGCAACGCACCCGCCAGCAACCGGCCAGCCAACAGCTAGCCAGACGGCAACAACCTCAACAACGGCCGCGCCCGCACCCCCGGCGCTGGGGATGGATCGCTACTTCCTACTCGGAGACCAAGAGGTCACCTACTTCGCCTTCGATGAACCCTCCAGTCAGGTGGGAAGCGATCCAGGGCACCGAGAGTTGCAATGGGAGCCTGCCGGCGTCGAGGTCGCGCTGCACTGGCGTGACCCGAACATCGACTCATGGATCGAGGACCGAGCGGCGTCGGCTGATCTCATCTCGACCGCGACCATGTTCGGTGCCGAACTTCAGATCTACGACTACGAACCTGGCCGCAAGATCACGGCCCTGTGGTTGTCCGGCGACACGACGATGGAGTTTCACGCCGAACCCGTCAGCACCCGCCGCTTCATGAGGTTGCTCAGGCAACTGCGAATCGTCGATCGAGAAGAGTTCGAAGCGGCCCTACCGCCCGGATCGCTCAATCAGCCGGCCTCGACCGTGATCGAGACCCCTGCCGATCAACCCACCAGTTCCCACAATGACTGATGAGGCCGGACGCGGCGTCCGAGACCCGCAATAGTTGATGGTGCTGAGAGTCCATGCGGGGTGTCGTTGTCGGATGGGGGAGCTGGCGTCGATCGGCGGCACGCTTGGCCGATGTTGATCCGCCGCGAGACCGACGACGTCGCCGACATCGATGCGGTCCATCGGGCTGCGTTCGCCAGCTCTGGGTCCGATGCCGAGCCGCCGGAGGTGCAGCTGGTGCATCGCCTACGTGCCGACGTCGGATGGGTGCCGGCGTTGTCGCTTGTCGCCGAGGATCCGACCGGTGCCGTGGTTGGCCACGTCGTGTGCACAGTGGGCTCGATCGAGCAAGCCACGGCGTTGGGGCTCGGACCGCTCGGAGTCCTCCCCAGTCATCAGCGCCGTGGTGTGGGCCAGGCGCTGATGCACTCCGTGCTTGGAGCGGCCGACGCCCTGGGGTTTGCCGTGGTAGTGCTTCTCGGTCACGTCGGCTACTACTCCCGCTTTGGTTTCGTTCCCGCGCGAAGCATCGGCGTGATCCCCCCAGAGCCAAGCTGGGACGAACACTTCCAGGCCCGAGCTCTACACACCTGGAACCCCGGCTTCGCCGGTACCTTCAGGTACGCGGCTCCGTTCGAGGACCTCTGAGTTGCGCTCATCACGATCGCGACCGCCCCGGCGATCGAGAACGCAGTACGCCAGATTCTCCACGTCGTATCGGGACACCGCCTCGGTGTGTTCTGTGCGCCTGGCTTGGGGCGTCGGCGCCGGAGCGGCCGAGGGCGCACGGCGCCTGACCCAAGGCGAAGTCAGCGAGGGCGAACGAATCCGGCGACCATCTTTCCGATCTCCAGGTCCGCGGTTCCGCTGGTGACTGCCGGGTCGCGTGAGGCGAAGGTCCGCAGTTCGTCCTCGTCATCGTCCTCGGCTTCGATGACACCGAGTCCCCACGAGCCTGTGTCACCGAGTACTGGCCCGAACACCACCATCTGGCCAGCATCAATGTACGGTCGCCAGTAGGCAGCGTGCCGACCCATGATCTCGCGCTCACCGTCGCTCATATCGACAGCGAACGTCGGACGCGAAGCCAACAGCCTGAAGACAAAGGTGCTCATGGATCGGAGCGTACGAGTGACGAAGCGACGCCAGACCTGCGTTCATCAGTCGCCCTGGCGAGACGCGCTCGCGACCGGCCTTCGCCACTCGGTAGTGCCGGGCTACCGGCGATTGCCGGCAGTGGTCGTCGCGGTTGACGGGCGCGGACATCGGACGGCTGTGCGTCAGCTCGTCAGGGTCTTCTTGGAGCGAACGACGCAGAACTCGTTGCCCTCTGGATCCGCGAGCACGGTCCAGGTCTCGTCGCCTCGTTGACCGACGTCGATGGGACGCGCCCCGAGGGCGACGAGGCGCTCGATCTCTGCTTGACGTTCGCTGGGACTGGCGCCGGGCCCCGGGTTGAGATCGAGATGCACACGGTTCTTCACGACCTTGTCGTCGGGGCTCGGCATGAAACAGATACCGACGGGCGCGTCGTCGGCTGGGCCGATGACGACTTCCCGCTCGCGTTCGGAGAGGATGGGCCAGTCGAGCGCCTGGCTCCAGAAACGGGCCAGCCCATGGAGATCGTGCGCATCGATGACGACGTGGTGGAGAGACACAGGCACACCTCGATCCTGCTACACCGGTGTCTGGTCCGCGATCGAGCGGCGTGAGGTCGCGACCGGTCAGGTGTTGTCCCGTGGGCTATTCGGACGGCGCGAGCGCCATTCCCATCGCCAGACATCATCGCCAGATTCATGCCCTTGGCCAGCGCGGACGAACCCGCACTTGCGCAGCACAGCCGTCGATGCGTTCTCCTCAGCGAGTGTGTGAGCACTCACGACGTTCACACCCGCCGTGTGGGCGCGATTGACCAACTGCTCGACCACGGCCGTGGCGACGCCGCGGCCTTGACGCGCCGGCGCAACGGCGTAGCCGAGCTCGACCTCGCCGTGGTTCGGCTCACCCTTGAACCCGCCGAAGCCGACCAGCGCGCCATCGTCGTCGAAGAACAGATGCGTTCCCCACGGGTCCTCGGACTGGTGGCGTGCCCCATCGACGGCGGCCGGAAGCGCCTCGGGAAACCCGACCCAGCCTGCCACGACCGGAATGCCGAAGCGGGCGGCAAAGACCTCGTCGCTCTCCAACAGCGCGTCGAGCCACTCGACACGGGCGGGGAGAACCTTTACCACGACGATGATGTTGCTCGCTGCGAAGCCCGTCGCTCCACCGGATTCCCCGTCGGCGAATCGTGGCCGTGGCCGGAACTCGAGCACAGCGCGAGCCGGCGGTCGAGGATGCGGCGATCTGGGATCATCCCCGTTGTTCGCGGCCCGGTGCGGTGGCCCAATGAGGGCTAGTCCTTGCTGAGGATCTTGTGCGCCTTGCGGCGGATCCGCTTGTAGTCGGCCTTCGAGAGGTTGCCGTCCTTGTGGTTCTTCTTGGCCAGACGGACCGCGCTGATGGCGTGCCCCCGATCAGGCATTGGGTAGTTGCCGGTCTGCTTGCGCGCCTTCTTGGTGCGCGCCTTCTCGGGCAGACCGAACTGTGACGGCTTCAGCGCCGCCCGCTTGTCCGGTGTCAGCTTCGCCACCACGGCTCCTCTCGACGTCGCGTCGACTACCCGACCAGCGCCCGAACGATGCACGCGCCGATGACGGGCAAGTGCTGCGCGCGACCGAACGACGTTCGCCGCGCCAGCCGACCTCGAGGCCGCCCAACCGGCGCGCGCCGCAGGCTCTGGCAACCTTCGGCGGTGGGTGTCTCTGGTATCGAGCGGATCGCGGCGTTCGAGCATCGCTTCGCCCGGGCGCAGGCCACCGACGTCGTGGACCTTGGCTGGGGATTCGCCGTGCTGCAAGCGGAGTTCCCGCTCTCGCAGTACCACAACCGGATCGTCGTCACCGCCCCCGTGCCCGGGGAGGCCATCCTCGCGGCGGCCGAACGGGTGCTGGGCGGAGCGGGTGTGCGGCATCGGTACGTGTCCGTTGACGACGACGCGCTGGGCCGGGCCCTGAGTGCGGAGTTCGTGGCCGCGGGCTACGAGCACGAGACGATCGCGACGATGATCCACTCCGGTGGGGCGGTCGAACCGGCCGCGCACGAGGTGCGGACGGTGTCGCTGGACACGTTGCGACCGGCGATCATCCGCGACTGGCGGATCCTGCTTCCCAACGCCAGCGACGAGCAGCTCGGCCAGCTCGCCGACCGGGCGGTGCTGTATGCCCGCGGTGCAGAACTGACCCTGCTCGCCGTGTACGACGGTGACGAGATCGCCGCCCACGCCACTCTGCACGTCGACCGCGTCGAGCGCATCGCCCAATTCGAGAACCTGGTAACACACATCGACTTCCACGGTCGCGGCTACGGCGACGCGTTGATCCGCGACGCCCTGAGGAGGGGTCGGGAGGCCGGCAGCGAACTGTCATTCCTCACCACCGACGTCAACAACTGGCCGTATGAGTGGTACCAGCGCCTCGGCTACGTCGACGGTGGTCGAACGCACCACTACAGCCGCCATGAGTGACGAGAGGTCCCACCCGCGAACGTGGTCAGAGGTGGTCGCTCGCCCGACCTAACAGGAACCGGCGGTCTAGGACACAACGCCTGAGCGTTGTCCCGGCGGTTATCGGCTACCGCTTGGTCGACGTGCGACGCTGAGGGGCGTGACCATCTACCGCGTCAGTTTCGAGGGTCCGTCCGCACTGACACTCCGCGTTCGCGACGGCGCTCGCCGACGCCAGCGGCGTCGAGCTGATCTCCTCGGATCAGCCCCTCAACCTCGCCGAGGGAAGGGTCGCATTGCGCGTCGCCGTCGAGGGGGCGTACGACGCCGTGGCGGATGCCGTCGCGACGATCCGCGGCGACCTGCCGTCTGACGCCTCAATCGAGATCACGGGCACCTGACTGGACAGTCGCCGAGGCGGCGGCCGCCAAGCCGGGAGAAGGATCCGGCGGCGATCACTTTCATTCCACCTTCTGGGCGCGTTCCGTCTCAGCAGCTGAGAAGAACTGCGCCCAGATGCGCGATACCCCGCGAGGCGCTCTCTAGTCGATCCCGGCGGGGCGTCGGACGTCAGCCGTCCTGCGGATCGCCGTCACCGGCACTCTCGTGGTATTCCGGCCTGTGGTCAGGGCTGGTAGGGCGGTCGAAGGTCACGATGACCCGTTCGTAGCCTTTGTAACGCTGAGCGACGGCGGCGTCGGTGTAGCTGCGGCGGTCGGCACTGGTGAGGTCGACGTTGTCCGTGAACAGCGTGAGCAAGGCTCGGGGGTAGAGCCGCCTGACGCGCACCACATTGAGCTCGACGCCGACGACCAAGCCAACGGCGGCGAAGAAGATCCACGCGAGCAGGCCGAGGACGATCGCGAACACGCCGTAGGTGAGGCGGGCGTCCCTGACCACGCCGTCCACGTACGCGGTGCCGAAGACCTGGAGCACTTGCCAGACGACCGACAAGAACAACGCACCGGGCACCACGGCGCCGAACGTCGTGCGAGTCGCCGTGGCGATCCGGAAAACGACCGTGAAGATCAAGGCGTTGACGACCACAGCGCCGACCATCAGCGCGACGGCGATCGGGCTGCCCACCGCGCCGTCACCGACGCCCACGGCGCCTGCAAACGCCGACAGCGTCGTCGTCGCCAACACTGCGATGCCAGCGGTCGCCACCAGCAGCAGGCTGCGACCGCGGGCCCTGACCGGATTCGGCCGACGGTGGCGAGGGACCGCCCATGCCACATTCATCGCGTTCTGCACCGCCTGGGCGACTCCCAGCGCCCCGTAGATCGTGACAATCGCGCCGATGATCAGGGCGACGGCGCTGCCCTGCAGAGCCTGCGGGTCACGGAGCTGCTCACCGACGACGGGGAACTGGCTAAGCGTCGAGTCGAGGACCCTGTCCCGGAGATCGGGATCGTCGTCGAGCACGAATCCAAGCACCGACGCCAACAGCAGAAGCAGCGGGAACAACGAAAGGAACCCGTAGTACGTGATCAGGGCCGCAAGGTAGACGCCCTGGTCATCGAAGAACTTGTACGCGACGGCCAACGGAAAACCGATCACCGGGTGCCGACGCTGGAACCCATCAACTCGCGACACGGCACTCATCCCCACCATCGTGGCGCGGCCGCTGATGGCGGTCCTCGCTCCCGACGCGCAGGCGTCGACTTGTAGAGGGAAGCATCGGCTATTCATCCGGCGCGGCACCCCATGGGTTATCGGGCACCCCAGGAGAGCCGAAGTACTGCACGGACGCAGGATCAGGAGCGGCGTGATGGCGCGGCGGTGGCCACTGCGCCGCCGAGCGGCGAGATTGACACCGAGCTGTCTTCGGCGCCTGGGCAGGCTGAGGCGGATCCCCGCGTGCGTCGCAGGGCATGACTACGACCGTCGCCCGGCTACTTGTGGAACAGGACGTCAACCTTGGTGTACGCACCTGGGGTGCCGATGACCGATCGAACGGTCACCCTCGCGTAACCCGCCGCGATTGACTGCTGGCCCGTCCACGTCCCGAGCGCAGCCTCCTCGAGTGACTTGCGCGCGGCGGTGAGCTTGTTGAACTCTGCGAGGTTGTCGCCGTACGACCATGCTCCGAGGATGCCGTCGAACTTCCCTTCGAAATGGTCGAGAATCGCTCTGAACTCCGTCGCGCCGCGCATGACCTTCGAACGTTGTCCGTCGACGACCGTACGGATCGTGAGGCTGAGATGCGTCGTGCCGGTGTACACGTGTCCCACCGCATACAGCTTCGGGTTCTCGGCGTCGACCATGTAGTAGCGCTCGGGCGTCGATCGGTTGAGGAGACGCGGCGCGTCCGAGTGGCTGGTGAGGTCGACCCCCGTGCGCACCGCCGGGATCTTTGCGGTGGTCCTGTTGGTCCGGGCGGGAATTCCTCCGCCGCCAGGACCTGGACCACCGCCGCCACCGGGTGCTGACCGGGGCGCGGTCTTCGGCTTGAGCCGGTTGATCACCGTGCGGGCCTCGGCGTCGAAGGCCTCGAAGCTGCGGATGAGGTAGTCGTCGGTCACCGGTGGCCGTGAGCCGGCGTGCTGCGGCAGGGTGTCGTGGACCCGGCTCGATTCGAGGTAGCGGTGCGCCGACTCCTCCATCATGTTGCGTTGTCCGTCGGCGACGGCCTTGGCCTGGTTGCGTACCAATCGCATCCTCGGTGAGACGTCGCCGCCGGCCGCGGCGGCATCGCCGAACCGACCGATGTACTTGAACAACTCGTACTCGCGAGACGCACGCACCACGTCGCCGCCGGTCGTGGCCAGTATGTGCTCGATCATGTCGAGTTGCGTCAGGGCCGACTGGTACGCCTCCCACTTCGCCAGGTCGCCGACACCGGATCGGGCCAGCGACCCGGGGCCGATGTTCGCCTCGTACGTGTAGAAGTTCGCCTCGATCTGCTTGGTGGAGATCTGCTCGGCCAGCTCGGTGCTCCGTGTGCCGGTCGCCGTCCGGTACTGGGCCTCGAGCGCATCGATCTCCTGCAGCAGTGCGTTGCGCCGCGCCGCCCGCGTCGGCTCGTCGAGCGCGGCGAGGGTCCGCAGCTCGTTGAGGTCGACACCGACGGCCTGTGCCGACGACTCGACGCGGGCGATGGCGGCGGGGTCATCGCCGGCGTGCTGCAGCATGCGGGCGAACGTGTAGCGCTCGACCTCGACCGTGATCCGCTTCGTCATCCCGACACGCGCACCCGGTCGTAGTTCGCCGAGCACCTCCTGGTAGCGGGTGAGCCGCCGGCCTTCCGTGTAGAAGTTCATGCGGAACATCTCGCTCCAGCCGGCACCGAACTGGCGGGCCATGTACGCCTCGGCCTCGATCATCATCTGGCCCGCATCGGCGCCGATCACCTGCAGGTCGACGTCGCTCACGAGTTCCTCACTGCCGCCCTTCATGGGCTTCACGTCGGCAGGAACAGGATCGAACGCCTTCGGCTGCTTCGGGCTCGGCACCTGGCTGATGCGCTTGACCTCCGCTGCTACCTCGTCGATCACCGTCTTGCGGAGGCGCACCAGGTGCTTGGCGATCTCCAGTTGGCCGCCGCGCTCGAGCGCCATGATCAGCGACTTCCACTCGCCATGCTCGATCAGCAACCTGGTCAGCGCCTCCCGCTCGCCGAAGCGGAGCGACATCGTCAGCGGATGGGTCCCGTCGAGCACCCGGGCGACCACACCCGCCTGCCGTTCGGCGTTCGCACCCTGATTGGCCACCTGGCGCCGCAATCCCGCCATGATCCGCTCGACGAACAACTCCTCGGTCAGACCGGGCGCGAGCTTGCCTTCCTGAGCGAGGACCCTTGCCTGCGCCGTCAGGACGTCCTCGACCTGCTTCATCGACAGCGCCGACGTCATCGCCGCTGCGTCGTCCACTGACCCGACAGTCCGCGCCGCCTTCGCGGCGTCGCCGAGCGCGTCGAGCCCCTTGAGCGCACGGGCGAGGTGCCTGAATGCCGACACCACACCGGCAAGGTCGACGACCATGCTGACGATGTCGAACGCCAGCCACCCGTAGCCGGGCTCACCTTCGGCGAGCCGCTTCGCCGAGTCCAGCGACACCCTTCCGGTCATCGCCTTCTGGAACGAGTACTGCTCCCATTCCTCCTTCACGGCGACGCCCGAGGCCGCTGCCCCGGCGACCGCGCCAGCGACGCGGAGCACGGCAGTGCCACCACCGGACAAGGCCATCGACACGATGGTGAGGCCGATCTCGAGCGCCGCCATCGCCAGGCGCTCGATGGCCTTATCCCAGGCCACGTCGAGCCGTTTGCCCTCGACGGCATCGCTGGCGCCGGTGCCTTCCTCGATCCCGAGCAGTTGCCGAGTGTGACCGATCACGATCGGCAGCGACCAGATCTTCTCTGGCGTGAGCATGCCGTGGACCTTGGCGATGTTCTTGATCACCTCGGTCGACTGGGCATTCGCCCACTTGGCGATCTCGCCCGGCGGCGCGTTGGCCAGCTTGTCGTAGTCCTGGTTGTGGCTGAGGAGGACCGGGAACCGCTCCGCGTACACCTCGCGGAGCGTCTTGTACTGCTGCCATCGCGGCCGGGAGCTGGTCGAGCGCAGCGTTCGACTTCACGGAGTCGTCCTTGGTGATCACCGCCTCACCGGCGCCGGCCCAGCCCCACTCGGCGATGTTGGTGCGGGGCGGGAGCTTGGGCGCGGTCAGATAGCCGTCGAGCGTCGTGATCTCGACGACACGCTTGCCCTTGTTGTGCGCTCGCGCCACCGGATTGTTGGCCAGGTCCACGAGTGCCGCTTGCACCTGGCCGAGGTGGTAGGCGGCTTCGCGGAAGTTGCGCACCTCGACGTTGTCCGCGACGTTGACCTCGTCGTAGCGGAAGCGCTCGCTGCTCGCCTGCTCGAAGCTCTGCTGCAGCGTGTACAGCGTCAGCTCGTAAGCCTTGCGCTCGAACATGTTGGTGAGCTTGTTCCGCTTCGCGAGGTAGTCGCCGCTCGCCCGCTCCCCGGGATGCAGCGGATTCGACTCGAAGAACTCGTTGGCCTCCTGGATCAGCACACGGTCCTGCGTCGTGGCGGTCGGCAGGCTGTCGATGTACGGGTGGCCGGTGCCCAGCTGGTAGATGGACTTGTACGACTCGGTCGGCGGCAGGGTGATGCGCGGCACGGTCGAGGGGAAGGGCTGCAGCCACGTCCCCTGGCCCGGCCCGGCCGTGCTCGGGTCGGTGACAGGCGCCGGCGCTCGCTGCACGATCTGCCGGACGTACGAATTGCCGACGGCGCGCTGGAATCGGATGGTGGTTCGGGCGCGAGTGCCCGCATCGGCGCGCCGGAGCACGTCGGCTTGCGCATCCGGATCGGCCCGCCAGAGGACGTCGCCGGCTGGGTCAGGGTTGTCGTGGTCGGACCGAGTCGGGGTCCGGCGACTTCGGGGCGCGACCGACCGGCGTGCCGGCGCACCGTGCTTGGACCGCGACGGCCTCCCGCGCGGGGGAACGGCCATTGCGACACGGTACGCGTGCGTCGCCGGCCGGACCTGCCCGTTCGATCATCCGTGCGGACATCGAACGGTTCCCGAAGGATCATTCGCATGCCGTCGCGGATCGAGCCAGGGGCCGGTCAGCCGCTTGTGACGAAGGCGACGACGGCTGCGGGGCGTTCGGGCAGACGGTCTGGAAGAGGCGTGGGCGCTCGAGCACGTGTACGTCGAAACCGCGTCGGGTTCGGTCACCCGCCTGGCAGCTATCGCTGATCCCTCACCGCGACGCGACACTGAGGTATTGACCTCAGTGTCACGGGACGCGTATAGTTAGGTATATGCCTCAGCATTCTCCGATCGAGCCGTCGTTGGCGACGGTGTTCCAGGCGCTGTCGGATCCGACACGCCTGGCGGTCGTGGAACGGCTGAGCATCGGACCGGCGTCGGCGACCGAGCTGGCCCGACCGTTCGAGATGGCGCTGCCATCGTTCATGCAACACCTCGGTGTGCTCGAGCGCGCCGGCATCGCCACCTCCCACAAGACCGGACGGACCCGCGTCTTCCAGCTGGCCCCCGGCTCGCTCGAGCTGGCCTCGGCCTGGCTGGCCACGTTCCGCAACCACTGGGAACGACGCCTCGACCAACTCAACCAACTGCTGCTCGCGCAGCACCGAACCGAACAGGACCGATCATGACCGCCTACATCCCCAACCCCGAGCTCGACCTCGTCCTCGAGCGCACGCTGCCCGTCGCCCCCGACAGGGTGTGGGCGGCCTGGACCGACCCGGCGCTGCTGGTGCAGTGGTTCACACCCGCACCGTGGAAGACGGTGTCTGCCGACCTCGACGTCCGTCCCGGCGGCCGCTGCATCACGACGATGGAGTCACCCGAGGGCGAGCAGTTCCCCAACGTGGGCTGCTACCTCCAAGTCGAGCCCGGGAGCCTGCTCGTGTTCACCAGTGCGATGGTCGAGGGGTTCCGCCCGGTCGTCGGGGACGGCATGCCGTTCACGGGCCGCGTCGAGATCGCCCCCGCGGCCGACGGCGGCACCCACTACCGCGCCATCGCCATGCACGCTGACAAGGCCGGTGTCGAACAACACGTCGAGATGGGCTTCCACGAGGGCTGGGGCGCAGCAACCGACCAGCTCGTCGCCCTCCTCTCCTGACCGCCGCTCCGGGTGGGTCACGTCGCGGACAGCCCCGACGTGACCCACCAGGTCAGCTGGCGTGATCGCGTCCGGCCGCCTCGCACGAATGATGCGGCCTGGGCGAGGCGGGCTCCAGCACCCAGCCAACCGTCGACGTGCGTCATCCTCGATCGCCGAGGCGTGCGGGGAACTCACTGCTCCCGTGAACGGAACGCCGATGACACTCACGTCGCTCAAGGGCAATCGCCGGGCACGTGGGATCCGCGAAGGCGCTCTACACGAGAGGGCCCCGGCACTCTCGTGCCGGGGCCGAGCGCGAGTTCGGGCAGCCGAGGTCAGGCGGCGGCGTCTCGCACCTTTCGAAGCGGAAGGTGGGCGGCGATCGCGGCGATGATCAGCGCGGCTGAGATGACGTGGGTGATCTCGAGCATCACCTTGGTGGCGGTCGTTGCCGTGGTCGTCGCAGGGAAGGCGAACGACACGGCCGTGAGCACCAGTGCGGTGATGATGAAGGCGAGCCGGGGCCGTCGGGCCCAGCGGGCGAACGCAGTCGCCAGCAGCAGGCCGACGAGCGTGGAACCGAGGATCACCGTTCCGTAGCCGAGCAGCGGGATGTGCTCCGGCTGCTTCGTACTGTTCTCGGCGACCTCCATCGGGACGCCGGCCCCCTCGGCGACGGCGACGAGGGCGATGACGACCAAGGATGAGACCACACCAGCGACGGCGCCGAATGCCCACATGCGCCGGCCGCCGGTGCGGCGGGCGGTCGTGGCGGCGGCGTGCGAGGCAACGATCGTGTCGCGGTCGCTCACCTGCGGGTGCGTCGCCAGGGCGCTCATGATGTCGGCACGACCGCCTGGTCGCGAGCGAGCTCCTCGAGCAACGACTGCCACTCCGGCCGAAGCCGTTCGGCGGCGGCCGCTCCGTCGGGTCCGTAGAGGTAGGCGGACAGGTTGACCACCGCGCCGGCGTCGGTGCCGTACGAGAAGCAGGACACGAGGCCCGGAACCGGACGTTCGATGCGGACGAGGAAGTGCTGGGCGATCGTGCGCTCGACGACGCCGTCGACCCCGGCTGCGTCGATGTGATCGCCGACGGTCCCCACCCCGAGCGCGGCACGCACCCGGTCGATCGCTTCGACCGGCGTCACGGTGAAGGTGGCGGTCGACGTCGTCGCGGTGGCGCGCTGGCCGGCGAAGTGCGTGAGGTAGATGCGGAGGTTGTCGAGCATCGGCGCCCAGCCGGTCTCCATCTCGCCCCAGAACTCGTTCTCCCAGTCGGCGCCGGTCCCGTAGGCGCTGCTGACGACTCGCACGACGCACGTCCCGCCCGAGCGTGCCTCCACGAGGAACTCGGTGACGAGTGGCGTGACGTCGGCGCCCGCATGACCCACGAGCGTCGCCCAATCCTCCTCGTACGCGATGCGCCTCGTCGGCTCGAACGCCGTGACCGTCCCCTCGGACGCGCCATCCGGCCCCATGTGGAACTTCACGGCGCCGCCCTCACGCGGGTCCAGTTCGGTCGGGAGCATCCAGGCGCTGATGCCGTCGGCGCTCGCGATCGCGTCCCAGACCTGCTCGGGTGTGGCCGAGACGGTGAGCTCGAGCTCGAAGCGGTAGGGGGTGTCGGGCGTGGTCATGACAGCTCCTCTGTGTTGTTCGATGGTTGTGACGGATCGAGCGGGGTGGTCTCATCGGCGGGGACCGGGTGCGACGCGACGACGAGGCGATGCGGCCGCCCGTCATCGCGGTGGTAGCGGGCGACGAGGTCGAGCACGGCGGTCGCGAGCTCGTCGGCGAACGCGGCGCGGTCTTCGGCGGACGTGAACCGCACCTCGGCGTCGAGCGTGAACGTCGGCAGTCGCCGGCCGGCTGCGTCCGCCAGCCGCGCCTGCGTGCCGACCTCGTGCACGATGCGGCCGGCGAGCGAGATGAGGTAGTCGGCCGACAGCTGATCGGCGACCTGCTCGGGCCGGGCCCCGTTGCCGGCGATCGCGGCGGGGGAGACGACGTACGTGGCCGATGTCGCGCGCAGCATGCGCTCCGAGATCCCGCCGCGCATCCGGATCTCGGCCAGCTCGACGAGCCCGTGCGACTCGAGGGTGCGGAGGTGGTAGTTCACCTTCTGCCGAGCGAGCCCGACACGAGCGGCGAGCGTCGCCGCTGACGCCGGCTCCTCGCGCAGCTCGGCGAGCAGCCGGGCGCGCACCGGATCGAGCGCGACCACCGCCGCTGCCGGATCCTCGATGACGTCAACCTGCCGCACGTCGTGCAGCATCGCGCTTGACAAGAAGATTTGTCAAGGGGTTGCGGCGAGCGCGCCGGTCACAGCACGTCTACTTCCGTGAGCGTCGCAAGCTGTCGATGACGGTGGCTCGGAAGCAAGTCCTCGAGACGGACGCATCCGAGAACGACAATCCGATAACCACAGCGCCCGCCGACTGCCGGCGTTCGAGGACGCGGTCGTGCGGGATTATCGGCGGCGGAGTCGGACGGTCCGCGGCGTGACGACCGGCAGTCCGCTACGGCTGAGTGGTCGTCGCAACGGATGTGCTGGTTCTCATGCACGTGTTCAGATCGGCGATGAATGCCCGCATCGCGTTCTCTGGGCGGCCGGCGGCGCGATTACCGGACGTTCTTACCGGGCACCTCGCCGGCGTCGTTCGCTGCGCGAACCGGTGGAGCCGATCGTGCGTAGTGGACGGGTGAGGGGGGCGCCATCGTGCGCGCCATGGGAGGAGGAGCGATGAGCAAGCCTGTTGCGACAGGACCACGGCTGATCACGCTCGGGATTGCGCTGGCTGGCGTGTCGGCGGCGCTGTTCGTCGTGCCTGGGAATGCGGTCGCCGAGATGTTCGTCGACCGGGCGGAACTCGACGACGACGAAGGCCTGAGAGTCGAGGGCGAGGATGCGGTTCCGTTCGCAATCGTGCGGGTCACGTCGGCGGAGTCGTCGGCAAGCAGCCCCGCTGATGACGACGGTCGGTTCCGCGTGCTGAGCCTCGAGTTCCGATCGAGCAACTGCCGGGCGACGGTCACCGACGGTGTGACGACGGTGCAGGTGGTGCTCGACGAGTGCACCCCGACGACACCGACCACTCCGCCGCCGACGACCACCACGACGACGACGGCACCGCCCACGACCACCACGACGGCACCGCCCACGACCACGACGACGACGGCACCGCCCACGACCACCACGACCACGACCACGACCACCACGACCACGACCACGACGACGACACTGCCTCCGACCACCACGACCACGACTGCGCCGCCGACGACCACGACGACCACTGCACCAACGACCACGACGACAACGACGACGACCGTGCCGACGGATCCCGTCACGTTCACCGATCTGCACGACAGCGGTGCCGTACCGCTGTTACATCGCCGAGCTGAGCACGGTGAGCGCCGACCGCGTGAGCATCGCGATCGAGGATGGCGGCGCCGTCCCAGGCACGTTCCAGAGGCGCGCGTGCATCGCCGCGACCACGGCCTTCAACCCAGGGAGCGTGACCGACACGTTCACCGTCACCGTCACGGCCCCGCCGGGAAAGCGCCTCACCCGCGTGACGTACACGCAGACCGGTAACCGCTTGCTCGAGCGGAGTCTGTACTGGCGGGCGAGTGGCACCGGTCAGTTGATGGCCAACGGTGTCAGTGTCCCGTTCAGTTTCACCCTGCCGAACCTGACCAGGACCATCGACCTCACTGGTCAGAACGTCGAGAGCACGACGATCTCGGTCTCGATCTCGATGTCGGCGGGTCGCAGCACCAACGAGCCCCGCGTGAAAGACCCGCCGGGGTCGGCGAGCATCTCCGTGACGAGCGCCGTGATCAGCGTCGAGTCCGCCTGAGGAGCGGGCGCAGAGGAGGGTCGCGCTGTACGGTCGTTCGTTCAGGGCACGGAACGGACGTCGCTCCCGAACCGCTGATCAGCGCGGTCCGGGATTCCGGATCGACTTCGAGCTGCCGCGCCCTCATGCCGGCGACGTCGCGACGGCGTCGACGAACGCCGCCCGCAGCGGTGGGTGGCCTCCGGGCTGGACCGGATCGCTCGGTGACCACCGCGTGGCTGACCGGTCGTCGTCGACCCGCGGTTCGGTCACGGTGCCGTGCAGTCGTCCCTCTGGTTCGGCCGGCCGGCCGCACTCGACGGCGACGCCGGCCGGCTGATCCAGTGCGCCGGCTGTCCATCGGGTTTTCCCTACATCCTCGCTCGAGATCCCCGAGACCCGGGCGGTGGCCGTATCGCCGGTCGCCCCTCCCGCTCCCCGTTCGCGTCACGCCGGAACGGCCGGCGGGCCAGCACAACGGAGACAACCACCAATGTTCAAGAAATCACCGATCCTCGGTGCGCTCGGCACGATCGCCGCGCTCGCCGTCCTCGGCTCGACCGTCCCCGTGGCGACGAGCCCGGCGCACGCCTCGACCCCGTGCGCCGTTTTCCTGCCCAGTGACCCGCCGCCCGACGCGGTGCGGATCAACCGCGTCAACTTCGACTTCGGGGGCAACGCAGGTCTCGACGAGAACAACGACGCCGAGAACTGCGGGACGCTGACCTGGGACCTGGCCAACGGCACGATCAAGCCGCGGCTGACCGGCACGCTGTACGCCAAGAACTCCATCGGCACCACGGTGCGGATGAGCTTGCGTCACCGCGACGTCGACGGCACGCCGCTGGGGAGGACGAACACCCAGCCGAAGGAAGTCCTCAGCGACGACGTCGAGGAGTTCCCGATCAACCTGTCCGGCTTCAACAGCCCGCTCATCTACCAGGTCGACGTCGAGCTCCAGCAGGAGACCAGCCCCGACGTGTGGGAGGTGCAGGGTTCGCAGACCGTGTACATCGGGTCGTCGACGAAGGCGCCCGACAGCGTCCGCCTGCTCGGCGTCGGCGAGGACTTCGGCAGCGGCAACTTCACGGGTGGCGCGCCGGCTGGCAGCGGGACCCTCACGTGGGACCTGGCCAACAACACGATCAGGCCCCG
The DNA here is from genome assembly GCA_963827075.1 of uncultured Acidimicrobiia bacterium. Lineage (GTDB taxonomy): Bacteria > Actinomycetota > Acidimicrobiia > Acidimicrobiales > Ilumatobacteraceae > JALZMG01. The sequence continues at coordinate 242,079 of CAWGZN010000010.1, forward strand.
GCTCACGGGCAACCTGTACGTGCAGAACGGCCTGGGCACGGACTTTCGGATGCGGATGCGCCACTACGACGTCCACGGCAACCACCTCGGTGGCAGCGTCAGCGGCCGCAAGGAGCCGACGTCGAACATCGTCCAGACGTTCTCGATCAACATGGCCGCCTTCAGCAACCCGGAGATCTACAGGACCGAGGTCTCGATCGAGGTCGACGTCTTCGGGACGTGGACCCCGACCGACGCCCAGCCGCTGACGTTCACCATCTGACGAGGCGACGGAACCAATCCCCGCGCCCAGGGCGGCGCCGGCTCCGGCCGGCGCCGCTCCGGCGCGTCTGTCAGCGAGGAGGCGGAGCCTGTCCCCGCGAGCGCGCCTAGTGCAGGAACATCGGCTTGCCGGAGACGTGGCGGACCTTGGGGCCGGTAGCTCGTCGTGTCGTACAGCTCGTCGACGCCGACACGCTTCGCGCCCTCGCGGGTCACGCTGATCGGGCCACACTGTGGCCCCCTTTGGGCAATCGCTTGTGGCCGCCATGGGCAGGTCCTGGTGGCCGCCCGCAGAGCACCGTCCACGCGTGTCTGCGTCCGATCCGCAACCGTGCCGGTCGTTCACAGACCGAGGACGGTCTGGCGCAGCTCGGCGCTCGCACGCAGCTCGGCGCCCGTCCCGGTCGCGACGATGCGCCCCTCGGAGAGCACGTAGCCGCGGTCCGACACCGTGAGCGCTCGTTCCACCTCCTGCTCGACGAGGAGCACGCTGACACCGAGTGAGCTGATCGACTCGATCACGTCGAAGACCTCGTCGACCACGACCGGGGCGAGGCCCAGCGACGGTTCGTCCAGGAGGAGCAGTCGGGGCCGCGACATCAACGCCCTGCCGACAGCGAGCATCTGTTGCTCGCCGCCGCTGAGCCGCCCCGCGAGCTGGCTGGCCCGCTCTTGCAACCGGGGGAACAACGTGTAGACGCGGGCGAGCTCGTCCCGGTAGCCGTCGCGGGCGGCTTTCCGGTACGCCCCCAGACAGAGGTTGTCGTGCACGGACATGTGGGCGAAAACACGCCGGCCCTCCGGAACGGCCGCAATCCCGTGCTCGCACACGGCGTGAGCAGGCAACGTCGTCAGCTCGACGCCGGCCACCGCGATCTTCCCTCGCCGGGCACGGTGGATGCCGGCGACCGAGTTGACCAGGGTCGTCTTCCCCGCGCCGTTGGACCCGACGATGCTCACCGTCTCGCCGACGCCGACGTCGAGGTCGACGCCCCATAGCGCCTGGGCGTCTCCGTAGAACGCGTCGAGACCGCGCACCTCAAGCACTGGCGTGCTTCCCCAGATAGGCGGCGACGACGGCGGGCTCGCGCATCACCGTCTGAGGGTCGCCGTCGGCCAGCTGCCGTCCCCGGTCAAGCACCACCATCCGGGTCGCCAGCTGGTTGACCACGCGCAAGAGGTGCTCGACGATCACGATGGTGATACCGGAGCCGTGGATGCGCCGCACGACTTCGACCGCGCTGTCGATCTCGGCCGGGTTCAGCCCGGCCAGCGCCTCGTCGAGCAGCAGCACCTTCGGGCTCGACGCGATCGCCCTGGCCATCTCGAGGAGTTGTCGTTCGTGCAGGTTCGTCTCGCCCGGAAAGGCGTCGGCGAGGTGGGCGAGGTGGACGAACTCGAGGTGCTCCTGGGCGGCCAGCCGGGCCGCCCCGATCGGACGAGGCCGGCGTCCGAACATGATGGCCATGGCGACGTTGTCCCGCACGGTCATCGACGGGAACGGCCGCGGGATCTGATACGTGCGGCGCGACGCCCGCATGCGCCACTCGATGCGGCGGCAGCCCGGAGATGTCCTCACCGGCGATCCGGATCCCGCCCTGCGTCGGGCGGAAGGTTCGGGACAGGAGGTTGACGAGCGTCGTCTTCCCCGATCCGTTCGGGCCGACGAGGCCGATGAGCTCGCCCTGGTAGATCGTCAGGGTGAGGTCGTCGAGCGCCCGCACCCCACCGAAGTACCGCGACAGGTTCGAGCACTCGACGATCGCGGCCGCACCGGCGGGCTGCGCATCCAGGGCCGCCTCGATCGGTTCGACCAGTTCCACGGGCTCGCCCGATTCGACCGGCGCCGGTCGCCGACCCGCACGCGGTCGCGCCGCCGGCCAGAGCGCGACGACGGCGGCTCCGACCATGCCGGCACTGACCGCGTCGAGCAGCTCGTCCGACATCCCGATGAGCACCGACCCGACGGCCAGGACCACGAATGCCCCGAGCACGGCGAGGGGGCGCGCCCGCAGCCGCGCCTGGAGCCCCTCCGGTGCGGCGACGACGACGAAGGCGAGGATCGACCCGAAGATGATGAGTCGCCAACTCTCGAACCCGGCGACCACCAGGCGGTCCTGGAGGAGCACGATGAACGTGGCGCCGATCACCGGGCCGAGCCAGTGCGTGCGTCCGCCGAGCACGCTCATCACGATCACGAACAACGGGATCGTCAGCCCGAAGACGGCCTGCACGTTGACGAACCCGATCTGCTGGGCATACGCCGCGCCGGAGATCCCGCCGATCAGCCCGCTGGCCCCGATCGCGAGCATCTTGTAACGGAACGTCGGGACGCCGAGACCCTCGGCGACGTCCTCGGAATCCCTGATCGCGGTGAGCGCCCAACCGAACCGGCTGTGCTGGATCCCGTAGGCGATGCCGACGGCCAGCGCGGCGATGGCGAGGTTGAGCAGGTACAGGAAGTCCTGGAAGTCGCCGAGCACATCGGGATACGTCGGTGCGGGAACGATGATGCCCTGGCCACCGTCGATCGTCGTGCTCAACCGCGCGACCGAGGAGAGGATGAAGGGGACGGCGAGGGTGAGCAGGGCGAAGATCTCGCCGCGGAAGGAGCGCAGCCGGAACGCCACCCCGCCGACGACCAGGGCGAGGACGACGGCGAACGCTCCGGCGAGCGGGAGCGTGTAGAAGTACGACACGCCGTGACGGCCGGAGAGCACGGCCGCGGTGTACGCGCCCACGCCCACGAACGCGCCCTGGCCGAAGCTGAAGTAGCCGGCGTAACCGGACAGGATGTTCCAGCTCGTCGACTGCGCCGTCCAGAAGAAGATGTTGTAGAGGATCACGATGTAGAACCCGGTGAGCCCGAGGCTCTCCCGGACGAACGGGAGCGCGGCGAGCAGGGCGACGGCCAGCGCGATCCCGGCGAGCCCGCGCCTCACCGGGCGCCGCCTGCCGCCAGGAGGCCGTGGGGTCGGAACAGGAGGGCGAGGATGATCGCCGAGAAGACGGCGAGCGGCGCCGCCGCCGGCGACCACACGACCGAGACCACGCTCGACAACGTTCCGACCAGGACACCGGAGACCAGCGTGCCGGCGACGTTGCCGATGCCGCCGAGGATGACGACGGCGAACACGATCCCGAACCACTCGAACGGGGTCGACGGCGTGATCGCGTTGCTGAGCGCCCAGAGCAGGCCGGCCACCGCCGCGGTGGCGCCGGCGACCCCGGCGAGCAGCACGCCGAGCCGGCGGTGGTCGATGCCGAACGCGGCGGCGACCGTGCGGTCCTCGGCGAAGGCGCGCAGCGCCCGGCCGACGAACGTGCGGCGCAGGGTGAGCGTGGGCGGCTGCGGTGAGGATGACGGCCGCGGCGAACGCGATGAGCGTCGGCACTGGGAAGACGAACTCGCCGATCCTCACCGACTCGGTCGCGTACGGGTTGACATCGGCACTCATCCGGCGGAAGTCCTCGGTCCAGATGTTGCTCGCGGACTGGATCATGATGACCAGGACACCGAAGCTGAAGAGGAGCGAGTTGAGCTCGCTGATGGCGAGCCGGTCGTATGCCCATTGGAGGAGCGCACCCGCCACGAACAGCACCGGCGCGGTGACGAAGATCGTGAGGAGCGGGTCGAGCCCCCACGACGTTGCCGTCTGGTAGGTGAGGTATGCGCCGAACAGGATCAGCCCGAAGTGGGCGAGGTTGATCACCTTCAACATCCCCCACGTGAGGGAGACGCCGATCGCCATCAGCGCGTACAGGCCACCGCTGAGGGCGCCGGACAGCGCCGCCTGTGCCGTGGTCACGGATGGTGCGTCTCGCGGGCGAGGATCAGCCGGCCGGCGGCTGGAGTGCCGCGGCGGCGCTCTCCTCCGGCCACACCATCAGCCAGTCTCCGGCCTGGATCTGCTTGATGCCCTGGTTGCTCGGCCAGAAGTTGTTGACCTCCGGGTCGAAGTCGAGCTGCCCACTGAACGTCGTGTCGGCACCGTTCTCGTGCAGCGCGTCGCAGATGGCCTGTTGATCGAGGTCGCCTGCCGCCTCCACGCCCTGGGTCAGTATTTCCCAAGCGTTCCACGAGGCGGCGGCCTGGGTCTCGAACGTCGTGTACGGGACCCCCGCTTCCTCGGCCCGGGTCGAGAACTCGGCGACGATCTCCGCCGCTTCGGGCGGGTACTGATCCATGGTCGCTTCGTTCGGCTCGAAGATCGAGACCGACAACAGCCCGTCGGAGAGGTCGCCGAGGCCCAGCGGCGGGCCCGGTGCGGGGAACAGGCTGAACATCATCGGCGGCTGGTAGTCGAGCTGCTCCATCGCCTCGATCAGTCCGACCGGGTCGACACCGAGCCCGTTGTTGACGAGCAGATCCGGCTCTTCGTCCCTGATCTGGGTGGCGATCGGCGCCCAGTCGGTCGTACCGGGCGGGTAGCTGATGTCGACGACCTCGTAGCCGCGCTCCTCCGCGATCGACAGCATCCCCGGGTCGGAGTCGTCGTCGGGCAGGCCGCGGGTGATGAAGTCGGTGGACCCGTTCTGGTTCGTCGCCACGACGATCTTCGCCGGTGGCTCGGGCAGGCTCTCCACGGCGTCGAGGAGCATGTTCGGGACGTACTCGTTCGGCGTCGGGCCGATCGACCAGCCGGGGAACTGGCACTCGTACGACAGCAGCGGGGCGAGCACGGCGGTGTGCTGGGGCATCGTGTAGCCGTGGCGCTCGGCGACGGCCACCGCCGACAGGATGTTGGGGGTTGCGTACGGTCCGATGATCAGGTCGACCTGATCCTGGCTGATCAGCCGCTCGTACAGGTTCGACACCTGCGCCTGGTCGGACTCGTCGTCGAGCACCGTCCACTCGACCGGACGGCCGAGCAGTCCGCCGCTGTCGTTGAGCCGGTCGACGAACAGCTCGCCGGCGATCTGGTGGATCACGCCGGTGGCCCCGAACGCGCCGGTGAGCGACAGCGTCGACCCGACCACGATCGGATCTCCGGACGGGGCGGGGCTGCTCCCCTCCGTCGTGGCCGCCGCCTCCGCGGTCGTGGGCGCGGCGCCGGTCGTGGTCGCCGGCCCGGACGTCGGCGCGGCGCCGGTCGTGGTCGCCGGACCGGACGTCGGCGCGGCGCCGGTCGTGGTGTCGGCGGCCCCCCCGTCGTCATCGTCGTCGCCGCAGGCGACGAGGCCGAGGGCCAGGGTCGTGGCGGCGAATGCCGCGAGTAGACGTGTCTTCACGCGTCTCACCTCGTGTTTCGTTGGGCGGTGGATGTCATCCGCTGAACTCCCCGGCGTCGTGGACGATCTCGCCGCCGACGACGGTGAGGACGGAGCGGAGGGTGGGGATGTCCTCGTCGGACACGGTGAAGTAGTTGCGGTCGAGCACGACGAGGTCGGCGAGCTTGCCCTTCTCGATCGAGCCGATCTTGTCCTCGGCGTTGAGGAACCAGGCGTTCTCGCGAGTGAAGGCCCGCAGGGCCTCCTGCCGGGTGATCTGCTCGCCGTCGTTGATCAGCTCACCGAGGGCGTTGACGCCGGTGACCGCGTACTTCACGTGCCACCACGGGTTGAGCGTCGCGATGTGCACGCCGTCCCCCTCGATCCCGGCCTTCACGCCATGGTCGAGGATGGTCCTGAACGGCGCTCCGTTGGCCGCGGCCGTGCCGACCACCCAGGTGAACGCCCGCATGACGACCCCGGCACCGAGCGCCTGCAGCCGGTCGAGCAGCTCGGTCGTGACGACCGGGACGTGGTGCACGATGTACCGGTCGCCAGTGATGTCGAATTCGGCGTTGACGGCTTCCCACGCCTCCACGACCTGGGTGAGCTGGGCGATGTTGTCGACGGCGTTCTCGTTGCGCCAGCCGGCCGCGGCGACGAGACGCTGGGCCTCCTGCCACGTCGCTCCGGCGCCGATGGGCGCCGCCCACTCGCCGATGCCGCCCGTGCGCTGCATGTCGTCGCCGAAGAATTGGAACTGGTTCTTCAGCCGTTCCTTCAGCTCGGGCAGCGCGGGGTCGCTCTGGTTGTGGAGGAAGTTGAACTCCATCCGGATGATGGTCTCGCCATTGCGGTGAAGGTGGAGCAACGGGTCGTACATCCGGTAGTGGTCGAGGTTGGACAGGACCTGGCTCGGGTGCAGCGGGCCCGGCGTCGGGAACAGCACCTTGTCGCTGTGGGCGGTCAGCCCGACGCCGGCCGAATAGGCCATCATGTCCCGGCTGCTGCGCAGCTTGTCCTCGAAGGTCTGCATCGTGCGCAACACGTAGAGCGCCGTCGTGGACGGTGTCGGCACGCCGAACCCGCCGGTGGCGATCGCTCCGTCGGCCGCGGTGTTGATCTTGACAGCGGCGGGGTGCGGCAGCGGTCCGGCGTCGATCGCGTCGAAGAACGCCTTCGCCATGCTGTTGACCGCGCACGGGCCGGTGAACCTGGTGTAGAGGAAGACGGGTCGGTCGGGCACCGCCTCGTCGAGCTCGGTCAGCGTCGGCATACGGTGCTCGGCCCACTGGTTGGTGTGCCAGCCGCCCATCGACGTGATCCACTGGCCGTCGGGGACGCCCGGCCGGCGGTCGGCGAGGGTGGCCTGGATCTCGGCGATCGAGGTCGCGTTCTCCAACACGGTGTGGTAGCCCGGCCGGTTGGCCATGCTCACGCTGTGGACGTGACTCTCGATGAGTCCGGGCACGACCGTGCGGCCGCGCAGGTTGATGACCCGAGTGTCGCGACCGCGGTCGAGCCGCTGGCCGACGTCGACGAACACCCCGTCCTCGATCAGCACCTCGCGGACGACCCGGTCGCGGTCGTCCATGGTGTGGATCTTGCCGTTGGTGAGGAGCAGCCGCTCGGTGCGCTTGCCCCCCTTGCCCCGACCGTCCGTGCCGGACGCCGCGGCCGCGGTCGGAGCGAGGCTGTACCCACCGAGGGCCGCGCTGCCGCCGACGACCGCACCGGTGCGCAGCAGGTCGCGCCGGGAGAGGTTGCTCATCCGACCTCGCCGGTGTCATGGACGATCGCGCCGCCGACGAGAGTGAGCACGGGCTGGGTCCGACGCATGTCGTCGTCACTCACGCGGAAGTAGTCGCGGTCGAGGACGAGCAGGTCGGCCAGCTTGCCCTTCTCGATCGAGCCGAGCTCGTCCTCCCGGTTGAGGTACCAGGCGTTGCCCCGCGTGTACGCGCGGAGCGCCTCCTGGCGGCTGATCTGCTGGTCGGGGTTGATCTGCTGGCCGAACCAGTTGAGCCCGGTGGTGGCGTAGTGGAGCGCGAACCACGGGTTGTGCGGGGCGATGTGGACACCGTCCTCGTGGATCCCGGCGTTGATCCCGCTGGCGAGGATCTGGGGGAACAGCGGGCCGACCGGAGCCCCGGTCGGGTTGGGGTTGCCCTGCCACCTGAGCCCGGACATGGACAGCCCGACGTTGAGCGCTTTCAGGCGGGCCAGCTGGTCCTCGGTCGCCAGATCGCCGTGCTGCAGGCCCCACCGCAAGTCGGTGATGCCGAACTCGGCGTCCATCGCCTCGTACGTCTCGACGACCTGCTGGATGTTGGTGGGGTTGCTCTGCGAGTTCTCGTTGCGCCACTGCGCCTGGGCGACCAGCCGCTGGGCTTCGAACCAGACCTCGTAACCGGCGGGGTTGGTGGCCCGGAGGGCGAAGGGGGCCGCCCACTCGCCGATCGCGCCAGTTCTGAGCATGTCGTCGCCGAAGAACTGGAACTGGTTCTTGAGCCGCTGGCGCAGCTCGGGGAGCTGGTTCTCGAGACCGCCGAGCTCAGGACGAGGGCCCTCGTTGTGGAGGAAGTTCATCTGCAGCCGGACCAGCGTCTCGCCGTCGTGGTGCACGGCGATCCAGCCGTCGTACATCCGGTAGTGGTCGAGGGTCGGCAGCCCGTGGTTCGGCTGCGGATCGCGGGGCCCACCGTTTCCCACCGCGACGAGGGTCTGGTCGAGCAGGGCCGTGATCCCCACCTGGGCGGAGAACGCCATCGAGTCACGGGCACTGCGCTTCTTGTCCTCGAACGTCTGGCGGATCCGCAGGTGGTAGAGCGCGGTCGTCGACGGGAGCCCGACGGCGATCGTCCCGTCGTCGGCGACGGCGACCGGCCCGGCGAGCGGGGACGTCACGGTCTCGAAGAACTGCTTGCCCAGGCTGTTGACCCGCGACGGCCCGTTGCCGCGCTGGAACACGATGACCGGCCGGTCGGGCACCGCCTCGTCGAGCTCGGCAAGGGTCGGGAGGCGCTGCTCAGCCCACAGGTTGGGATGCCAGCCGCCCATCGCGGTGAGAAACGCCCCGTCCGGTACGTCACCGAGGTCCCGGCGGCCGGCGAGCAACTCGAGGACCTCGGCGATGGACGTCGCCAGCTCGAGTTGGGCGACGTGGTAGCCGGGCCGGTTGGCGAGGCTGACGAAGTGGGTGTGACTCTCGATCAGTCCCGGCACGACGGTGCGCCCGCGCAGGTTGATCACCTCGGTGTCCGGGCCGCGCCGGATGTGGTTGCCGAGGTCGACGAACCGGCCGTCCTCGATCAGGACGTCGCGGACAACCCGGTTGCCGTCGTCCATCGTGTGGACCTTGCCGTTGGTGAGGAGCAGCCGCTCGCCGCGCTTGCCCTTGCCTCCCTGGCCCCGGTCACGACTGCCGGATGCCGCAGTCACCGTGGGTGCGAACCCACCGAAGGCGGCGGCGCCGCCGACGACGGCGCCCGACCTGAGCAGGTCACGTCGCGTCAGATCAGCCATGTTGAACCCTCACTGTCCCGTCGTCGTGGACGATGCGACCGTCGACGATCGTCAGCACCGAGCGGATCTGCTTGAGGTCCTCCTCCGCCACCGTGAAGTAGTCCTTGTTGAGGACGACGAGGTCGGCGAGCTTGCCCTCCTCGATCGTGCCCAGCGGGATCGTGTCCTCCTCACCGACGAACCACTGGTTGTCCGCGGTATAGAGGCGGAGGAGCTCGGTGCGATTGATCTGCTGGCCGCCGTTGATCAACACGCCGCGGGCGTTGCGCCCCGTGGTCGCGTAGTAGGCGTGGATCCACGGGTTCATCGGCGCGATCTGCATGCCGTCCGAGCTCATCCCGGCGTGGATGTCGTGGTCGACGATCATCCGGAACGGCGGGCCGTTCGACGCCGGTGAGCCGGCGAGGTAGCGCCACCCGGTCAGGCTCACCCCGCCGCCGATGGCGTGGAGCCGGTCGAGGTACTCCGCGGTGATGAACGGCACGTGGGCGACGACCCAGCGCAGGTCGGTGATCCCGAACTCGGCGTTGGCGATCTCGAAGGCCTGGATCTCCTGCTGGAAGTCGGTGGTGCCCAGCGAGTGGACCTCCGCCCGCCACCTGGCTTGGGCTACCCGACGGGCGGCGTCGAGGAACGGGCTCGTCGGTGCGGTGCCCTGGGCGATGAACTCGCCGATCCCGCCGGTGCGCAGCATCTCGTCGCCGAAGAAGGGGAACTGGTTCTTGAGCCGTTCGACGAGGCCGGGAGTGGCCGGGTCGGACTCCATGTGGAGGAAGTTGATCCGCACCCGCGCGTCGAGGTCGCCGTCCTTGTGGACCGCGAGGAAGGGCAGGTGCATCGAATAGTTGTCCTCGTGGGCGGCGCCGTCCGACGCGGTGCCCGTCGCCTGGAACGCGCCCTCGTCGATGTGGGTGGTGACGCCGAGGCCCAAGCCGTACGCGATCGCGTCGATCGTCCCGCGTTTGCGCTGCTCGAAGTCGAGCAGGGTCTGACGCAGGGCGAGCGTGGCCCGTCCGGTCGGTGAGGCGCCGAAGCCGCCGGCGATCGAGCCGTCGTCGCCGACGGGAATCCCCAGGCCCTCGAAGAACGCCTTGCCCAGGCTGTTGGTCGCCGACGGCCCGCTGAACGCCTCCGAGATGTACACGGGATGATCGGGGACGGCGTCGTCGAGCTCGGCAAGAGTCGGGAGGCGTGGGGTCTCGCTCTGGGGCACGAGATGGTTGCGGTGGAATCCGCCGATCGTGGTGATCCAGGCGTCGTCGGGGATGCCTTCGGCGCGCTCGGCGTACGTGTCCTGGACATCGGCGATGGTGTAGGCGTTCTCGAGCGGTGTGTGGTATCCGGGCCGGTTGCCCATCAGCACGATGTGGTTGTGGTCGTCGATGATGCCGGGTACGACCGTGCGGCCCCTGAGGTTGATCCGCTTCGTGTCACCGCCGCCGTGACCACCTTTGCCGACCGCTGTGAACCTGCCGTCCTCGATCAGCAGCGACGAGACGACGCGGTTCTGCGCGTCCATCGTGTGGATCCGGCCGTTGACGAGGCGAATGCTCTCGCGCTCCTTCTTCGGGCGGTCACCGCCTGACCGGGCGGCCCCCTCGGCGACTGCCGGTGCGCCGAGCGCGGTCGCCGCGCCGGCGAGCATGCCGCCGCGGAGGACGTCACGGCGGGTCAATCCGTGCCTGCGTTCCTCTTGCGTCATCAGCCGACACCCCTTCCCCCGTGGCCGGTGGTAGGACCAGTGAAAGGCGCCGCCCACGGACGAGTGTATGCAGTGAGCGCACACGGGCGGGACGGCACCGGTGTCACGGACACGCGGGAGGGCGCCTTCTCCGTCAGCGCCGCGACTACGGCCGTGCGGGCATGTGCATCCTCACCCCCGAACGGGTCCCGGAGAGCCCTGATCGGGCCGCCCCTCTGTACCGCCGAGCTCGGTGATCGTCACGAGGGCCGACCAGCCGATCCCGCGGCACCAGCCGCGTGGCGACTTGGTCTCAGGGGCAGATGTCGTCGGGATCGACGACGTCCGACAGGACGTCGCAATGCTGCGGACCCCGGACGGTCACGGCCGAATCGAGTTGGCGATGTTCCACACGCCGAAGGCGATCAGCCCCGAGCCGAAGGATGCACCGGCGAACACGCTGGGCATTCGTCGCATCATGTTCGCCGTCGACGACATCGACGACGTCGTTGCCCGTCTGCGCACCCACGGCGCTGAACTCGTCGGCGAGCTGGCGCAGTACGAGGACGTCTATCGGCTCTGCTACGTCCGCGGCCCCGAGGGCATCATCGTCGGTCTGGCCGAACAGCTCAGCTGAACGCCGTCGCGAACGGATCGTGCACCCAAGCGTCGCGAGTTCGCCGACGGCCCGCTCGAGGGCCATCCCGTCAGTGGCGAGGAAGCGTTCATCGTGCACCGCTCACCCGACGACGCGGTCCGCTCGGGTGGCCGGGCCACTCCGACGCGGCTGCCTGAAGCGCCGGGGACATCGGTCGTCGATCTGGCTGACACAGTGGTGGGGTGGCTGACGACGGTCCGTCGGGTCGGTTGGCGGAGTTGACGGTGGCGTTGTCGTTGGCGATGGATTTGGGGACCGGTCAGCCGTTGGAGCACGGGTTGCGGACCTGCTGGTTGTCGCTGGCGGCGGCGGAGGAGCTTGATCTGGACGTGGCGGCGCGGTCGTGTGTGTACTACGTGGCGCTGCTGCGGTTCTTGGGGTGCACGTCGGACGCGTCGGAGACTGCTGTCCTGGCGGGCGGTGACGACGTGGCGTTCAACGCGGTGATGGCGCCGATGTTGATGGCTCAGCCAGGCGAGGCGATGCGCTACTTCGTGCGCCATCTGGCCGAGGGTCTCCCAGTGCACCGGCGGATCGGACGAGTCGCCCGGGCTTTGTCTGAGCCGGGGCTGGATCGGCGCAGCTTGGCGCAGCACTGTGAGGTCGGTGCGCGTCTGGCGGCCCGTGTCGGGCTCGGCGAGTTGGTATGCCAGGCGCTGACGCACGCCTATGAGCGCTGGGACGGCAAGGGCCACCCGTCGGGCCTGGGCGGCGCGGAGGTGCCGGTGGCGGTGCGGATCGTCTCGGTCGCGCGGGACGCCGAGTTGTGGGCGCGCGAGGCCGGCTGGCCGACGGCGGCGGGGGTGCTCGCTCATCGACGTGGGCACGGCTACGACCCGGCCGTGGTCGACGTCGTGGTCGAGAGTGGTGAGCGTTGGCTGGAGGAACTGAGCGAAGACCCGTGCGCGATGGTTCTCGATGCTGAGCCGGAACCGGTGGCGACGATCGACGATGACCGACTCGATCAGGCGTTGGTGGCGGTGGCCGATTTCACCGACATCAAATCACCCTGGTTGCGTGGCCACTCGAGAGGTGTGGCGTCATTGGTGGTCGCGGCGGCCGGGGCCGCGGGCTTGCCCGATGCCGATGGCGTGGCGCTCGGGCGGGCGGCCTTGGTGCACGACGTCGGACGAGTCGGCGTGCCCAACGGGATCTGGGATCGCCCCGGGCCGCTCAGCGTCAACCAGTGGGAACGCGTGCGTCTGCACCCGTATCTCACCGACCGCGTGTTGCGCCGCTGCGGGCTGCTCGCTCCGTTTGCCGACGTCGCCGCCCGTCACCACGAACGTGTCGACGGTTCGGGCTACCACCGCGGCGAGACGGGCGACCGCCTTGACGTGGGCGCCCGGCTGCTCGCCGCCGCCGATGCCTACCACGCGATGATCGAGGACCGCCCGCACCGTCCGGCACTCGGCAGGGCCGACGCCGCAGGTCAGCTGCTCCGTGACGTCGATGCGGGCCGATTCGGCCGGGCCGAGGTGGATGCCGTGCTGCACGCCGCGGGCCACACGAGCCGCCAGGCGCGGGTGGTCTACCCGGCGGGACTCACCGAACGGGAGGTCGAGGTGCTGCGCCTGATCGCCCGCGGCCAGCTCAACAAGCAAGTCGCGACCGCCCTTGGGATCTCACCCAAGACGGTGGGACGCCACATCGAACACCTCTACGCGAAGGCGGGGGTCACCACGCGGGCCGGGGCGACGCTGTTCGCGATGGAGCACGGCCTGCTGGCGCGCGGACCCTCCCCCCACATGGGGTGAACACCCGATTGTGACCGCCGCAACGACCGGCTGACACTGGGCGAGACAAACGCCCGCGCCGTGTCGACGTTCGCCTCCGACGGGTCGACTGGCGTCGAGCTCTCGCATCACATCCGACCGACAGGACTGTGCCATGAGCATCCACAGCGTGTCCGACATGCGGGCGACCCGGTTCAACCTCGAGTCGACCGACCGGACCTCGATCGCGGTGTGGGTCGAGGGCGAAGGACCGGCGCTGGTCCTGGTCCACGGCTCGATCGCCGACCACACCACCTTCGACCCGTTCGTAGCTGTCCTGCGCCGCGACTTGACAACCTTCTCGATGGATCGCCGGGGTTTCGGCGTCAGCGGCGACACACCGGACTACTCGATCGAGCAGGATTTCGCCGACGTCGCCGCTGTGGTCGACGCCGTCGCCGCCCGCACCGGCGGGCCGGTGCCCTGTGGGGCCACTCTTACGGCGCCAACTGCGCGATGGGCGGCGCCGCCCTCACCGCGAACGCCGACCATCTCATCCTCTTACGAACCCAGTCTCGGCATCCCATACCCGCCGGGCTCCATCGAAGCCATCGAGGCGGCGCTGCGAGAGGCGACCCCGACGCCGCCATCTCAGCCGTGCTCGTCGACATCCTCGAGATGACCGACGACGAGATCGACACCTTCCGCACCAGCCCGCTGTGGCCCGTGCGGCTCGCCGCCGCCCACACGATCCCCCGCGAGTGTCGAGCCGAGACGAACTGGACATACCAGCCGGGCCAATTCGACGCGATTACCGCACCCACCGTCGTGCTCGCCGGCTCCGACAGCGTGCCGGTCGTCAGAGCCACGGAGTGGTCCTCCGCCGGATCGACTCCCGATCCTGTGCTCGAAGGTCATGGCCACTTCGCGACAAGACCGACCCTGCCATGGTCACCGCCATCATCCACGAGTTCAACGCATCGTGACACGGTGACCGTCAACGACACGCGGACCGGTATCACCGCTGTTGAGTCGTCCCACACCGACCGTCGCCGACGTAGGTGTTCGCTGCCGCCGGCACGACGTCCATGTCGGCCGAGGCGTAGCGCGACCGGACGCACTTGTCAGCGCGTCCCCCACATCGCAGCGACGTGTCGGGAGTCCGTGCCGCAGCATCCGCCGACGAGGGTCAGGTTCGGGAGGCGTGGCCGTAGCGCGTCTGTGCTCCGGCCAACTCGCGCGGGTCGCCCTCGTCGAGCTCGGTTGCCGCGTCGAGTTCGGCGTGGCTGCGGGTCGAGGCGTTGGCGCGCAGCCCGCGGATGCGCAGACGCCAATCGCCGTCGTCAGCGAGTGCGGGTGCGATGTGGCTCGGATGGGCGCAGTTGACCATGAAGTAGTCGGGTCCGCCCTCGGCGTCGACCGCGCTCACGGCCGCCGGCAACGGCGTGCCGTCGGGAAGCCGACCGTCGGTCTCGACGGTGAACGACACCGCAACCGGAATGCCGGCCGCCCGGGCAGCGCGAACGATGCCCACCGCTTCGCCGGTTCCGGTGAGCGTGAGCACCGTGACCAGATCGGCGCCGGCCTCGGCGAACGCCTCGATCTGCGGCGCGTGGTACGCAGCGGCGTCGTCGGGATCGACGACCTCACCCGCGACGTAGCCGTCGCCGCGAGGTCCGATACAGCCGCTGACGAGGAAGGCGTCGAGGCCGGACTTGTCGCGCAGCCGAGCGATCAGGGCCACGGCGTCCCGGTTGACCCGGCGGAGTTCATCCGAGCTGTAGCCGACTCGCTCACCCCAGTCGGGACTGGCCCGCCACGTCGGTGTGTCGAGTTGGACGGCCACGCCCGCTGCTCTGGCGATTTCGACGTATTCGTCGTAGTACTGCACGAGCCGGTCGCGGCCCCGGTCGTCGTCGACGAGGGGGAACGCGGCGAAGTACGGCAGGTCGACGCCGTGGTGGTAGATGAGGTCGGTCTCGAGGCCGCCGTCGTTGACGACCGGCAGCCCGGACACTTGGGGCAGGACAGTGCTCATGGTCACCTCTGTTTCAGACCGTTCAGTCTGGTTGTAGCAGACCGAGCGGTCTGAAACAATGGGAATGTGCCCCGAGACGGCGGCCCAACGCGTGAACGGATCCTGCAGGCTGCTGAGCGGCTGATGACCGATCAGGGCTACAACGCGACCTCGGTCGACCAAGTGATCGCTGAGTCGTCCAGCTCGAAGGGAGCCTTCTTCCACCACTTCAGCTCGAAAGCCGATCTCGCCGCCCAGCTCGTGGAGCGCTATGTCGCCTCCGACCTCGCCCACCTCGACGCAGGACTGGCGGCGACGGCCGGCATCGAGGACCCCGCCGAGCGCTTGGTGGCGTTCTTGCGCTTCTACGAAGACGGTGCCGACGAGCTGATGGCCGAGCAGACCGGCTGCCTCTTCGCCACCGTGCTCGCCGAACGGCAGTTCACCGGCACCGACATGAATCGCCAGATCGCCAGGACCCAGGAAGCGTGGCGCCGTGAATTCGTCGATCTGCTCCGAGCCAGCGCTTGCTCGCCGCCAGCCCCCGATCGACGTCGACGCCGACGCGCTCGCCGACCACCTCTTCACCACTTTCGAGGGTGGATTCATCCTCTGCCGCGCCCTCGAGAACCCCTCGGCCATGCACGACCAACTGCGGATATTCCGCCAATTGGTCGAGGCGCTCCTCGCGATCGGTCGGCTCGAGCGTCAGCCACGACGCCATCGGGCCCGGCGGCCGAAACTGGACGCGTGACACGTCCGATCTACCGATCGGGTGCGGGCCCGCCACCCGGTCACGTCCGCGGGCACGCGCTGGGCTCAGCGTTGGCGGGCGCGCGCGGAGGCGTTGCGATTGGCTCGATCGATGGCGTCAACAAGCTCGTTCTTGGTCATCTTCGAACGACCTCTGACCTCGAGCTTGCGGGCAACGTCGAGGAGGTGCGCTTTGGAGGCGTTGGAGTCGACCCCACCCGCCGTGGACAAGCGGCTGCGCCGGGCCGCCGCGCCGGCGCGAGCGGCCTGGCGATCGCTCGGACCCTTGCGCTTCTTCGCTTCCCAGTGATCGCCCACCTTCTCGAAGGAGTGCTTCAGCGCGCTGAGCGCGATCCGGTGCGCCGCTTCGCCGTCACCATGAGTCTTTTCCGCTGATTCCAACGTGTGGATGTACGTCTCCTGGGCCTTGGCCGGCGAGCGCTCCAGCGTGGAGGGAAGGCGTTCCCGTTGCTGCTTGCTGAGTGCCATGGCACTCCTCTACCCAGCTCGCGACAGGGCAAGCGCTCGATCGCGGATCCGGCGGTTTCGGACATCCCGGGCTCGAGCACCGGAGTATCCAGGCTGAGGTCGACGTCGGAGAACAACTCCGACTCACGCGCGTACGCTGAGCAACCCAGCGGTGAGGTGGTATTGCTAGAAGCGTGCGCCACGACCTCAACGAGACGATTGTTCGGCTGTGTGTGCTGGACGATCCCGCACGGTGGGCGGCCTACGTCGCCGTGCGGACCGCGGGCCGCCCACTCACGCGCGCCGAGGTCGCCGATGAGGTCGGAATCTCGGCGAGGCTGGCCGCCTTCCACTTGGAGAAGCTGCTCTCGGAGGGCTTTCTCGAGGCGACCTACGAACGTGACGAAGGGTCGACGTCTGTTGGTCATCCGGCAAAGCGGTACCGCCCGACCGGTCTGGAGCTCGAGGTGTCGATCCCGCCGCGCCGGTACGACCTCGCCGCCGAGATCCTGGCCGAGGTCTTGGAAGCCGAATCCTCCGATCCGCCGCTGGAGTCGCTCGCCGACGTCGCCGCCGAGTACGGCCGTCAGGTTGGAAGGCGGGCGCGGGCACGCAAGGGCGGCAGTCGGCTGCTGACCGCACTTCGCGTCATCGGCTATGAGCCGGCCACCTCGGGCGACGATGTGGTCCTTCGCAACTGCCCGTTCCGTCACGTCGCGCAAGCACAGCCTGAGATCATCTGCGAGATGAACCTGGCATTCGTCGCCGGTGTGCTGGCCGGCACGAAGTCGCGGTCCCGCCACGCGGTTCTGTCGCCATCGACGGGGCGGTGCTGCGTCGTCCTCACTCCATAGTCTTGCGCCGGGATAACACCAACGAGTATTGTCGTTATTGGCAGGCCTGGGAATTCGGGCCCGCGTCGACACGTCGAACATGCCACCAGATCACGCCGACGGTGCGGCCGTGACGACCCAACAGTCGCCGTTGACGT
The DNA here is from genome assembly GCA_963827075.1 of uncultured Acidimicrobiia bacterium. GTDB lineage: Bacteria > Actinomycetota > Acidimicrobiia > Acidimicrobiales > Ilumatobacteraceae > JALZMG01. The sequence continues at coordinate 259,359 of CAWGZN010000010.1, forward strand.
ACCGGGGGACTCACACGCACCACGGAAGGGTGAGGACGAGATGGACAGACGAATGGATCGACGCACAGTGGCCAAGGGCGCGGGTGCCGTCGCGGGTGCGGCGGCGCTGGGACTGTTCCCGGCGAGCGCCGACGCGGGTAAAGCGCCGCAGACGACTCCTGCGGAGCCGAGTCTGTACGACCGGTTGGGCGGTTACTTCGCGATCGCCGCGGTCGTCGACCGCTTCAGCGACAAGATCATCAAGAATCCGAAACTCAACAAGAACCCCGCGCTCCGGAGGTGGAACAGGACGCAGGCGAAAACGCGGCTGCCGGGTCTCAAGTTCGGTCGCACGCTGTGGATCGCGGCAGCGGCCGGGGGACCGTTTGAATACACCGGATTGCCGCTGAAGGAGGCTCACGGGGAGTTCAACCTCACGGCCGACGAGTTCGCCGAAGTTGGGGCGGAGATCGTCCGCGCCCTCGACTTCTACAACGTGCCGGAACGAGAGCAGCAGGAACTGGTGGAGGCCTACAAGGCCAGCATGTCCGACGTCGTGAGCAAGTCCCAACGACGACCTGAGGCGGCGCAATCCTCCGAGCCCCTCTGACCGGGGTCGAGGAGCAGTTGGCCTCGGACAGCGTCGAGTTCTTGCCCGGCAACTCGAGTGGCGTCCGAGTGAGAGGGAGTCACAGGATCTTTCGCATCGAGGTGGAGACCGCTCGATAGCCCAGACGGTCGTAGAGGCGGCGAGCTGCGGGGTTGTGGTCGAACACGCTCAGTCCGACGGCGGTGCCGCCGAGCCGGCTCACTTCGGCTTCGACGAGCGCGATGACGCGTGTGCCGATGCCTCGTCCACGGTTGGCGTCGTCGATTTCGAGTTCCCAGAGCCACCAGCCTGCTTCGGTCGACCATGGATCCGGCCCGAACCAGACATGGCCGACTTCGCAGTCGTCGTGCATGACGCAGCACACGTGGTGATCCGGTGCCGTGTGCCCGCTGGGGAAGGCGGCGGTCAACCGGGCATCGGCGAGCGCCGCCGCGTCCTGCTCGCCGAAGCTCGACTCGATGAGGTCAGCGATGAAGCTGGTGCGCAACCGTCGAAGAA
>CAWGZN010000011.1:0-342016 GCA_963827075.1 uncultured Acidimicrobiia bacterium
TCCTCCAGTGGTCGTAGCGCCGGGAAGAGAGCCCTGAATCTGCTGTTCCGTCTTCGTAGTGCGTGCCAGGCCGGGTCGGCTCGATCGTCTCGGTGACCGCACGGTCGCCGCGACGGCCTCATGGACGTCGGCGAATACGCCGTGCGGCGCACCCGCCGCCGAGCGCGGCGCCGTAGGCGGCTCCCTCCTCGGCCGGCGGTCCGTTCGAGCGGAAGGTCGAGGACTCGAAGCGACGATGCGGAGCCAGAGCCTGCTGCGGGCGCCCCCTCGGGACACCGCGACCTTCGGCTCGACGCCGAGCTCTTTCAGCAGCTCGAGCGAGTCGCGCAGCGCGTAGGCGACGCCCTCGGCACCGCCCGGACGAGCGCTCCGCGGTTGTGCCGGAGCGTCAGCCCCGCGAACGCGCCTCGCGCCCGCGGATCGAAGTGGGGTGTGCGCTCGCCGCTCAGGTAGGGAAGGAAGGTGAGGCCCTCGGCGCCGGGCGGCCACCGCTCCGCCTCCGCGACGAGCGCGTCGAACGGCTCGCCGGGCGCGATCGTGTCGCGGAGCCAGTGGAGTGACCCGGCGGCCGAGAGCATGACCCCCATCGCATGCCAGGCGTCGGGCACCGCGTGACAGAAGGCCTGTAGCCGTCCCTCCGCGTCGGCCGCGAATCCGGGCAGGGCCGCGAAGACGACCCCGGAGGTTCCGAGCACGACGGAAAGCGGGCCCGGCCGGTCGACGCCGACGCCCAGCGCGCCCGCCTCCTCGTCGCCCGCGCCTGCGGCCACCGGCAAGCCCTCCGGGTCGTTCCAGAGACCTGCGGCGATCGAGCACCGGCGGCAGCCACTGGGGCGGAATCTCGAGCGCAGCGAGCATCTCGTCGCTCCAGCGCCGGCCTCGCCACGTCGAGGAGGAGCGTGCCCGAAGGTTCGTCCCCGGCGTCGATTGCGTGCTCCCCGGTCAGGCGCAGACGCACGTAGTCCTTCGGGAGGAGCAGTGTCGCCGCGCGCTCGTAGAGCTCGGGCTCGTGAGTGCGGCATCCAGACGAGCTCCGGCGCCGTGTAGCCGGTCGAGAGCGCGGTTCCCGGTCAGCTCGACGAGCCGCCGAGGCCAAGCTCGGCCTCGATCCTCTCTCGCACTCCGGCGCCGAGCGTTGGTCATTCCAGAGGATCGCCGGCCGGAGGACACGCTTCTCGCCGTCGAGCAGGTACAAGCCCGCGATCTGGCCCGAGAGGCCGATCCCGGCAATGTCCTCGGCGGCCAGCTTGGCGAGCGCGGCCTCGTGGCACCGCCACCAGAGCTCGGATCCTGCTCGGCCCGGCCTGGTGCGGTGCTCGAAGCCGTAGCCCTCCTCAGCCCGGGCGAGCACCTCGCCATCGGCGAGAGCGCGAGCGCCTTGACGCCCGTCGGTGCCCACGTCGAGCCCGACGAGCGTCGTCATTCGAGAGTGCGAGACCCGTGCCTTCGACGGCTGCACGGGCGAGCCGCTCGTCCTCGTCTCCGGCAGACCGCTGACGCCGATCGCGCCGATCCGGCGTCCCTCCTCGAAGACCGCGAGGCCCCCCTGGAAGAGTGATCGGGATGAAGCTTGGCGAGCTTGGCCGGATCGTCACGGACCTTCGCCGCGAGCTCGCCGGTCGAGGTCGACCGCTCCGGGCCGGTGTACGCCTTCCGCTCGGCGTTCAGGCGCGTATCCGGCCGGCGCGTCCATCGTCGCGGCCGCGACGAGCTCGCCGGGTCGTCGGCGACATAGACGGAGACCGGGCCCAGGAGCGCCGTCGACAACCGCGTCCACGAGCGCGCGGGCCTGTCGAGCTTCACTCCTTGGCACAAGTGCCGCGAGACCAGCGCGTAGGCGCGGAACGGCGTCCTTCTCCGCCTGTGCCTTGCGGAGCGCCGCGTCGTCGATCGTGCTCGCCACCGAGTCGATGAACCCGCCACTGGAGGACGCTCCGGCGCACGGCCTCGACGGCGTCCTCGGTGTAGGGTACAGATCGAAGCCGAGCCGCTCGCCGCCCTCGCCGTACCGGCGCGCCGGAGCTCGACGGCGGCCTCGGAGCGTCTCCATGAAGGCCGTCGCGCCGACCATGTTGTCGTCGTCGAAGTCCCCCAGCCCAGTTGGCGTGCTGGTCGCCGAGTAGCCCTTCGGCGGCGAGCAGGGCCGCATACTCGGCAAGGTTCTCGCCGTTCATGATCAGGTGCTGCCAGTCCATGTTCACCTCGACGTTGGTGAGCCCGGCTCCTGGAGCTTGTGGACGACGTGCAGGGTCATCCCGATGTTGCGCATGAAGATCTTCGTCGCGGGCTCGAAGTTCTTGTGCTCCAGGAAGAGGAGGACGCCGTGTTCGGCGCACCGCTGGCCGCCTCCGCCAGTCCGTTCACGAGCCACTCCCAGCTTTCGCCGTAGGGCGTCTGGAACGGGTAGTTGTAGCCCTGGATCCCCGGCCAGACGATGAAGTTCGCGCCGATCTCACCGGCGAGCTCGGCCGCCTCGCGCGTAAGCCTTCGCGCCTCTTCGCGGGTGGCCGTGTCCGGCGAGGTCAGCCCGCCGCGGCCGAAGCGCGGATCGAGGTGGAGCCCTGCGCACACGCAGTAGATGCCGTGCCCGTCGAGCGCCTCGCGCACCTCGTCCAGATTCTCGGCCGAGAGCTCGGCCGGGTAGTGGAACTCGTAGTCGTCGATCAGGTCGCCGAGACCCTCGACGGCACGGCGCACCCGCTGCGCGGCCGTCTCGTCCCGGTGCTGCGGCTGGTAGCCGACCGGCATGAACCGCGTCACCATCGGGCCGAGCGCCCAGATCCCGAGGCTCGTCCTCATCTAGGAGGGCTTGGCGAAACGGGCGTTGTGCCGCCCCGACCGCGCTGCTCGTCCCGAGGTTGCGTTCTCAGTCGCACGCTGGCGCGTCCAGGCTCCACGGTACGAACGCTCCCTGCGTCCTTGCATAGAAATTCGACGCGTATGCGTGCACCCGGGCAACGAAGCATTCACCAAGCCCTCCTGGCGACCGTCTGGATCAGACCCCGCCGCGGGCGGCGCGGCGCCGCTTGGCGAACGCATCGACGAGGACGGCCGCGAGCAGCACGAGCCCCGTGATCACGAACTTCGTGCCGGAGGCGAGCCCCATCAGGTCCATGCCGTTCTGGATCGACGCGATCACGAGCGCGCCGTAGAGAGCCGCCATCACGCGTCCGATGCCCCCGAAGAGGCTCGTCCCGCCGACGACAGCCGCCGCGATCACGAGGAGGAGCAGGTTGCCGCCGCCAGTGTTCGTCGCCACCGAGCGGAGGCGCGAGGCGAGCATGATCCCGCCGACGCCCGCCATGAAACCGCTGATCATGAAGACGGCGATCCGAACCCGGTCGACGTTGATCCCGCGCCGGGCCGCCTCGGCGCTTCCCCCGACGGCGTAGACGTGTCGGCCGAAGCGCGTCCGCGTGGCGATGAACGACCAGAAAGCCAGGAAGCCGCCGAGGATAAGCGCCACCTTCGGAATGCCGCGATCCTGGTTCAGGTACCAGACGGCGAGGAAGAGGACCGCCGCCAGACAGGCGGTCTGCACGGCGACGAGCGAGATCGGCTTGGCACCGAGCCCCCGGCTCTTGCGCGCGATCGCGGTTCTGAGCTGGAGGAGGGCGAACAGCCCGACGACGATCCGCGTTGCGCAGGCGCTCCTCAACCGACATCCTCGCTCACCTCCTCATGGAGCACGCTCGCCAGACGGGCACGGCCCCGATGCAGGTGCTGCTTCACCGTCGAATCCGAGACACCCAACAACTCGGCGATCTCCGCCACCGGTCGATCCTCCCAGTAGTACAGAACCACCGCCGCGTGTTGCATCGGCGCCAACGCCGCCACTGCCACCGCCAGGTCCAGATCGGCAACCCGCTCACCACCAGCGCCCGCCGACAACTTCTCGATCGAGGGCCGCCGCAACTCGCGGCTCGCCTGACGCACCGCCATCCGGATCGCCACCCGACGCACCCACGCATCGGGCCGCTCATACGACGACACCGTCGCCCAGCGCTGCAACAACTTGACGAAGGCGTCCTGGGCGATCTCCTCGGCCCGACCACGATCGTGCACGATCAGGAACACCGTCCTGGCAACCATCGCGAACTCGCGCCGGAACAACAACTCGTACCCCGGCCGCCCCTCGGCGTCGACCACGCCGACGATCATGCAACCCGACCCGACACCCCTGCCACCTTCGCCCCATGCGTCATCAACGAACGCGGTCGCACTCACCATCTCAGCCCCTCGACCGCATCCGGACCCACTTCGACGCAGCCGAGGGCAAGCAGTGCGGCCAACGGCGATCGACACCCCCGTCACGTGGGCGCACCCGAACGAGTCGCCGAGACGCCGGCAGCGAGAAGGCCCCACAGTCGCGGCACGTACGGCTTATCGCAGTGCCGTCGGTATCGGACGTCCGTGCGGGCAGGCGTGCGCGGTCGACGAGCAATGGCGGAGAGCAACACCGCAGACCACCGACCCGGCAGAAGTCATTGCCCCGCAGATGACACGACGGCACCGGCACGCACGACACGACAGCGAACGCCATCGTGCCGTGCCGCCGGTGCCGTGTGCGGTTGCCGGTCCGCGAGACGGGTCTCGTGCTCAAGTCTCTCAGTGAGCAGTCGCGTCACAGACGGCGACAACGAAGAGCTCGATCGGTACGTCCAGCGAGACGTTCTGGTAGTGCTCGGTCCCACTTGCCGTGGTGATCCGGCCGCTGAAGGTCGCCGGACCGTTGTACGGCTCGACCGAGGTTCCGACAACGCTCAGCAGCCGCGCGCCGTCCGCGTGCCGGACCTCCCAAATTGTGCCGGTCGCGGTAAAGGTCTGTGTGCCGTCATCGCCGGGGACGTCGAACGTCGCGAAGTAGCGCACCCGGGTCCGGATCGTGGCCGTCACCGTGCCCTCAGGCGACGTGCTCATCTCGTCAAGGTCGGTGCTGCGAAACCTGCGGAGGTAGTTGCGGTAGTCGTGGTCGTAGTAGCGGGTTTGGTAGCGATCACTCGTGTAGCGCGAGTACATCGGCACGTCGCAGGGCAGATCCGACGCTGCCCAGCCGATGCGCTGATGTCGTTCGCCCGAGCAAACGGGACCCGTGGCCCTCAGGTGGCACCTCCACTCGCCCCAGCCTGGAGCCAGAGCCGGCACCAGCCGTGACTCGTCGACCGGAGGCCGGGACGTCGCCGACGCGGCGCCCGTACCGACCAAGCACAACAGTGCCACGCCCATCACGCCGGCGACCGCCCTCCACGGCCGTCGACCACTCGTCACGCCTCGTCCTGCTACCGGCACCGCGGCGGCCGACGGGGCCGCGCCCTGTTCCGGCGTCGACCTGACGCGTGGTTCGCGGCGTAAACATCGGAACAGCGCTGACTTCATCGTGGACCTCCTTCGCGGGTCACCCATTCACAGGCCCGGACCCAAGCCACGGTTGACACCGATTGGCTAACAATCCGCGACAGCTCCGTGCCGCACGACGAGCGCACGTCTCGACAGTCGGGCGCGATGACTGCGCGTTCGGCGAGCACGACCGCGTCCTCGATGTACCGATAGCCCCGGTGAGATCCGGCTGCCACCATCGCCAGGAGTGATCGCGCAGAGCGCTCGTGGCCACCGGTGGGCTCGCCTTCGTGGCCGTCCGTAGGCAGATACTCATGGCCCGCCCACACCGCTCCAAGCACGGTCACGACCTCGAGGACGCGACCGGACCGTCATTCATCGGCGGATCGGCCAGAGTTCGGGATCCTGCTGGCTCGAGCCAGACGAGCGACCGTGGACGGGCGGCTCGCCGAGTCCTAACGGGGACGCTTCGGTCTCAGTCGGTGGTGGAGGCGGATCTGGTGCCGCGGTGTGTCCGGTCCTTGTCGGTCCCTCTCCGTGGGGGCCGCACCGTGTCAGCTCCTGCGTCCTGACCCCGGCCGGCCGCCACCGTCTGTCGGTCGCCTCGTGTCGAACGGTGTCAGCACGTTCGACCCCGAGCCGGCAGTCCCGCCCGCGCCGGCGGCACTTTGGTCGGATCCGGGCGCCGGGCTGGTCGTTGATGAGGTGTGTGGCCACGTCGAGCTCCAGGTCTCGTCGGCGGATCTTGTCCCGTTCCGGCTACTCGCTGTCCGTTGGGACGTATGAAGCGTGACGAATTGCCCCGACCGGGGTCATGTCTCTGGTGATCGAGGCCGCCGACGCACTGCGCGAGGCCACCTGCGCTTGGCGCTGCAGTCTGCAGACGGATCGCCGGCCGGGTGCCGTCGCGGGCGACGGAGATGACCGGCTAACCGTTGGGAGGGTCGGATGACGACGCAGAGCTGGACGCCAACGACGGGCAGGGCGCCGGACCTGCTCACTGTGCTGGAGGCGGCGCGGGTGTTGCGGATCGGTCGCACCAAGGCCTACGGGCTGGTGCGCCGTTGGTTCGACACCGACGGCGCCGAGGGACTGCCGGCGGTGCGCATCGATGGTCAGGTCCGGGTGTTGCGCCCCGGCGTGGAGGAGGTGATCGGCGGTCCGATCTCGTGGCCGATCCCCGACGAGCCAATCGTCGAGACGCCCTCAGCACCCGCCGCCCCGATCGACATCCGCTCGCGGCCCACCCGTCGCCTCCCGAAAGCCTCATCTCAACAGCCGCTTCCGCTGTCGTTCTAGGAGCCCACCAATGCCGACGACCCGAGCCCTTCTACAACAGTTCCCGATGTTTGACAGACAAGTGCCCGCCGGCGGTTGGTCGTGGTGATGTTGCGGGTGTCGACGTTGTATGCGTCGTCGTCGGCGGCGGCCTGCGGTACTTGACGGAGGCGCCGGGTGAGCAGCCAGGGGTGTGGTCGGGTGGCCAGGCGGACGAGTTCGGGTTGGCCGGTGAGGTCTCGGGTGCGCAGCTGGATTGCCCAGACCCGAGCCGATCGTCGTCGCTCCGGCGGGTCCTCGGAGCTTCACCCTTCGACGGTGAACCCGTCGATCAGGCCCGTCAGCTCAAGCAGACGACGCACCGCCTTTGATGGATGTCGCAGGATCAATTCGTCCCCACGCTGCCGCGCGGCTTTTTGTGCCCGCAACAGTCCCTTGAGGCCTGTCGAGTCGATGAACGTGACCCCGCAGAGGTCGACGACCGCGGTGCTGGCAACCGTGGTGATCGCGTCGACGAGTTGACCGATGGTGTACATATCGATCTCACCGCGGACTGTGACCAACTGCCAAGAGTCAGTCGACTCGCCGGAGGGCTGACAGGGGCCGATGCGTATCTCCAGCACCGGCGGCGGCAACGGGTTCTGGTCGGGCGGGCCTTGCGGGTCGTCGGGGATCGGGTTCATCGGTGTCTCTCAGCCAAGGTTGTGCAGGGTCTCGGTCCCGTGTGGACCAGTGCGCACTGGGAACCGGGCGGAAGCTATGGCGGCATCGCTCGACTCCGCTCGTCAGGATTGATGAACTCGACATGCGCGACGGCGCCGAGAGCGATGCGGAAGTGCGCGATGATCGACCCCCGTCCCGTCCGGGTCTCGTACGGCGCAACCCTCGCGTCTTCGTCCTCTGGCGGTCGAAGTCCTTGCTACTAAGGACGTTGTCGTCTCACTCGAGTCGGCGCTCGCCAGCGGCGACCCTCAGCGAGTCAGGACCCACGCCACAAATGCGATCACGATGAGTCCCAACGTGTAAGCCACCGCTTGATCGATATCGAACATCTCCCCACCACCGACAGGACCGCTGGCGCGAGTCCCCGTTCCGGCTTGTGGGCTCGCTGCGGCCTCCGTACCCGTCGTTTTGTATGGCGCATACGCAGTGGCGGCGCCCCCGTCCACATCCCCGACGGCGGCCTCGGCAGCGGGACAGGGGGCGCCCGCCCGTCCGGCAACCTCGGGTCCGCCCGCGCCGCGGCCGTACGCGAAGCCGCGTCCTGGGGCCACGGCTGCGGGGCGGGATTGTACGAGGGCGCACCGCCTGCGAGGGCGCTGATCACGAGAGTTCCTCCCGCGGGGCGGGCTTTGGAGCGGTGCCGGGTTCTCGGCACTGCCGGGCGTGCCCCGGCGGTTGCGCTGGGCTACTGCGGGTACTAGTCGCTCATGACCGACGAGGAGCACCTCGAGAACACCGTCGCTGAACCAGGCGAAGACGACGAGTCTTTCGACGTCTACCTGCCGGTGACGCCCGCGATGGACGATTCGGGCGCCACCCACGTAGCCCACATGCGAGGCAACGAGGCCGGCTTCAGGGACGTGCTCGCCGGGTTCGTTGCCACGGGTTCGGACCTATCGGAGCCACTTCGATCACCCGTCGAGGACGTCGACCAGATCAGGTTTACGCTCGAGGGCCTCGGCCCAGCACGCGTCGAATCGATCGACCCTCGATGAGCCGGCGCTGAAGTACGCGGCACGTCGGGATACTCGGAGTCGAAGCATCGCGGTATTCCGGACGCCACGCAGGATCGCGATCTAGGCCAACGGGTGGGAGCCGCCGCCGAGCGGGAATGACCACTGTCGACGGTCGAAATCTGACCCACCTCTGGGGGGTCCACCACTGGAAGTGCTGGATCTCGTTCCCTGGCGTCGAGGCGCGTCAGGGGGTTCGGAGGATGATCGACGTGGAGGACTGGGCGGAGATTCGCCGGCTGCATCGGGCGGAGCGGATGAGCATCAGAGCGATCTCGAAGCGGTTGGGGATCGCTCGGAACACGGTGCGGGCGGCGCTGCGTGTGGCGACGGCGCCAAAGTACGAACGAGCTGCGGCGGGTTCCGTCGTGGACGCCGTGGACGGTGAGATCCGTGAGTTGTTGGCCGAGTTCCCGTCGATGCCGGCGACGGTGATCGCCGAGCGGATCGGCTGGGGGCACGGGATGACGATTCTCAAGGAGCGAGTGCGTGAGCTGCGCCCGTTGTTCGTGCCACCCGATCCTGCCCAGCGCACCACGTATCGGCCTGGCGAGTTGGCCCAGTGGGATCTGTGGCAACCCGACGTTGAGATCCCCGTCGGGTTCGGCCAGTCGGTCAAGGGCTGGGTCGTCAATGGAGTGTCGGGGTTCTCCCGGTTGCACGCCGGATGGATGGTGCCTTCCCGTGCCGCCCATGACGTGCTGGGCGGCATGCTGCACGTCCTCGCCGCGTTCGGGGCGGTGCCGCGTCAGTGGGTCTGGGACCAGGAGGGCTGCATCGGCCAGTGGCGACAGGGCCGTCAACGACTGACCGACGAGTTCCAGGCGTTCCGCGGTGCGTTCGGGGTCGCCGTCAAGCTGTGCGCCCCGGCCGACCCCGAAGCCAAGGGGCTCGTCGAGCGCACTCACGACTACTACGAGACGAGCTTCCTACCCGGCCGCCGCTTCAACGACGTCGCCGACTTCAACACCCAGTTCACACACTGGCTGCACCGGGCCAACATGCGGATCCACGCCACGACCAAGCAGCGACCGGCCGAGGCGATCTTCGAGGATCGTGGCTCGATGCTGACGTTCCCGCCGGTCCTGCCCGACCCGACATGGCGGTTCTCCACCCGGCTGCCCCGGGATCACTTCGTGCGGGTCGACACCAACGACTACTCGGTCAACCCGCGCTTCGTCGGGCGTCGCATCGACGTGCGGGTCAGCCTCGATGAGGTCGTCGTCTCCTGCGAGGGCACGGAAGCAGCCCGCCATCGCCGCTTCTTGGGCCGGCACCAGACACTGCTCGCACCCGAGCACGTCCGGGTGCTGCGCACCATGCGCGCCGAAGCCGCGTCGGCTGCACCAACGCTGGACACCGTCGTCGAGGAACGAGACCTCACCGTGTATGACCGCATCGGTGAGGCCGGCTGATGACCACCAAGACGCAGTCGCGGCCTGCTGCCGACCTGGCGTACCTGTGCCGGGCGTTGAAGGCGCCGGCGCTCGCCGCTGCCATCGACCGGCTCGTCGAGCGGGCCCGGGTGGAGGACTGGACCCACCAAGAGTTCCTCGCCGCCTGCCTCGAGCGAGAGGTCGCCGCCCGCCAATCCAATGGCGGTGAGATCCGCATCCGCGCCGCCCGCTTCCCCGCCCGCAAGACCCTCGAGGAGTTCGACTTCGACCACCAACGCTCATTGCGCCGCGACGTCGTCGCTCACCTCGGCGCGTTGGATTTCATCGCCGCCCGAGACAACGTCGTGTTCCTCGGCCCGCCCGGCACCGGCAAAACCCACCTCGCCATCGGCCTGTCCATCCGCGCCTGCCAAGCCGGCCACCGCGTCGCCTTCGCCACCGCCGCCGAATGGGTCGACCGCCTCGCCGCCGCCCACCACACCGGCCGCCTCCACGACGAGCTCCGCCGCCTCGGCCGCTACCCGCTCGTCGTCATCGACGAGGTCGGCTACATCCCCTTCGAAGCCGAAGCCGCCAACCTGTTCTTCCAGCTCGTCTCCGCCCGCTACGAACGAGCATCGATGATCGTGACCTCCAACAAGCCTTTCGGCCGCTGGGGTGAAGTGTTCGGCGACCCCGTCGTCGCCGCCGCCATGATCGACCGGCTCGTCCACCACGCCGAGATCGTCTCCCTCAAAGGCGACAGCTACCGACTCAAAGACCGCGACCTCGGAAGGCCCACCGCACACGCGGAACGCCGGCGGCTCACCCAGATGCGTCCCAATGCCTCCGGTCGATAGCACCCGTGCGGCCATTACAAGCCCACCCGCCATATCTCTCAATCCGCCGAACGGGATCAACCCTCGCATCGGCAGGCAGGCGTCAATCGACCGGAGGCCGCGGCGGAGCGGTCAAGGGGGTGCATCCAAACGGCCAGCAGCAACAGGTGTGGGAGTCCCGTCGTCGATCACCACCAGCCCAGATGACCACCGATGACGCCACTGTCGGGCGCACCCGCGTGCCAGAAATTCACGGGTTCGAACGACGAGGAGACGTGCCCAGCCGCGACCCGACGGCGTTCCGGTCGCCGACCGGGACCGGCCGATACCGATGCGTCCAGGGAAAGGGAACGGGGAATGGACAAGGCGAGTGTCGGCGTTCGATGACGCTGGCCGGCGGGACATGCGAGCGCAAAACTCGGATACCCGTGCCGGCCCGGACCGCGCAGTGTGACACGTACGGGATCACCTCGAAAGCCCCAGCAGGACCGGCGGTGGCGCCGACCCGATGAATCGACGCCCGCTCAGGTGCAGCGGATCAAGCCGCGGCGACTGAAGGTGGTTCGCTGCGCCGGAGAACTCGGCCACGAGGCGCACTCCTGACACCGGGCGACGGAAGCCTCAAGGAGAGGACCGCCCCGGCTCGAACCGGTGAGCGGCGGGCGGCGGCCTACCGGTGAGCCGGGACGGCGATTACGGGTCTTGTCCCGTCCCGCCAACGCCAACACGACCGCGAATAGCACGTCGACGGTGTTCGACGGGGCACCCGGGGGCGGTACCCCGTCGAACCTGCGGCGCCTAGAGCTGGAGGACGGCGTTGATCGCGGCGAGCAGCTCGTTCACCACGGACAGGAACCGGGTGAGGAGGACGCCGCCGTCGAGGATGCCGGTCAACGCGCAGAGCAGGTTGCCGAGCAGGTTGCCGGCTCCGGTCTGGCCGACGATGTTGAGGACGACTCGGTTGAGGTCAATGACCAGGCCGAGGACGTCGAGATGCAGCGGTCCGAGGACGAGGCTCAAGATGGCGCAGCTCGGAGCCGCCTGCAGGCCTTGGATGTCGAACACGCCGTCAGCGGTGCGCACGCCGACGACCCGCTTGTGGAAGGGGATGGCGATCGCACCGTTGAGTGGCCTGATGACGCCGAACGCGACGACGCGGTTGTTCCGTCGCTCGAGACGACGAATCTTGATCACGCACCTCGTCGGCACGCCGCGGAAAGTGCAGTCCCTGACGGTCCGCAGACCGACTCGACCGATGCGGAGAGCCGAGGTGGATTCCGATCCCTGAGCGACACCTGCCTGGCCGACAGTCGGCTGGGTCGATGACCTCGTCGTGGTGGCGAGTGCGACGGTGCGCCGGGGCGCCTCGGTCGATGGGTTGTCCGCCGCAGCGACGCTGGCGCCGCCGAGCAGCCCGAGGGCCACGGTGGTTGCGACGAGCTGAGTTCTCATCTTCTTCATGTTCGGTGTGTTCTCCTTGTATTTCGGGCGTCCCGTTGTGGACGCGTCCGCACACATCCAGGGGCTAGCCGGGAGTGTGTTGCGGGTTGTTGCGAGCGGGTCGGCTTTCGCCATTGGAAGCCGACCCGCTCGAAAGGTGGGTAGGTTGGTGTTGCCGTCGTTACTGGCCGTAGGGCCCGTAGTAGGTGTCGTATTCGTCGCGCAGGTCGCGGTGACGTTCGTCGAAATCGGGGGCCTGCTTGATCTGATCCTTGGAGAGCGTGACGAACACCTTTTCGGCTTCGTCATCGATCCGCTGAACAACACCCGCTGGGATCAGGCGCTTCTTGCCGAAGATCCAGAAGCCGGTGTCCACGACCAGATACGCCTGGCCAGCGTCATAGCTGGACTCATCGATCTTCCCGATGCTGCCATCGGTCGCCTCGACGTCATAGCCGACGACAATGTCCCGATCGGCGAACCCCACTTCGGCCCGATAGTCCCACATCGAAGTCATCTTTACCTCCACTTAGTAGACGCCCACTGAACGATCATTGATGCCCGCGGACTCCGGCAAGTGACGCCGCAGCCGCAAATCCCCTCACTAGTGCCCCTTGGACCCCATCTAGGTGAAGATCGAGACACCTCCCGGGCCGACGAGTAGTCCGACGATGATCAACACCACCCCGTAGAGCACGGCGCCGCGAACCAGGGCGACGATTCCTGCGATGACCAGGATCACCGCGATCAGCCACAGCACAAATTCCATTCGAGTCCTCTCTCCCGCCGGCACCAGTACCCCAACCGCCGTCGTCCGATACAAAGACCGGCCCGAGAGCTGCGACGGCGCCGAGCTCGGTCGCGAGGCACGATGACTCCGATGGGAACTCTCTGCGTTCAGGTTTCGTTCAGCATTCGTTCAGAAACGCTCACGCAGCGGATCCACAAGATCCACAAGCGACTCGGCGACGGTGAGGTCATCGCGATAACTGTCAGCCGAACCCGCGCCCGTATCCCGCGAACTCTGAGCGGGTATCTCGCCGCACATGGCAACAAGCAAACCGAACATCGTGGTCGAGCCTCGCCCGGACGGCCGCTGGGCCCGTCAGAAGAACGGCACCCGTCGGGCGGCGTCATTGCACGACACGCAGGCTGTCGCCGAGAAGGCGGCACGGGCACAGGCGAAACGGGAACGAGCCGAGCTTGTCGTGAAGGGTCGTGACGGCAAGATCGAACGGCGGGACAGCTACGGCAACGATCCTCGAGGCGTGCCCGGCTGACACCAGTCAACGTAGCTCGGCGTGCACCGGTGATGTTCGAGGACGCCTACCGCCCGATCCCGGAGGGAGCCGTGATCACTCACCTCTGCGGGGGTCACGCTCTGCTGCATCCCCCCGAGCACTCGCGCTCAGCGCGGCGCAACGGACGTTCAGCCCCCGTCGTCATCGGCTTGGCGTGAGTCGATGAGCGGGCTTGCATGGTCGGGAAGATAAGGAGACCTCCCCGTCCGTCGGGCGGAGGGCGGGGGGATGAAGGGTGCGGGCTGATATCGAAGAGAGTCGGCCCGCACCCCGGGCGGCGAGGAAGCCTGGGCTCACCGGCTGTTCATGCGTGACGGTTTCGACACCTCGACCAGTGGGGGTAGACGGTCGCCCGGGAGTACCCGCCGCGTCTCCATGATTCGCGCCCCACAACGAAGCGCCCCTATCGGCACCTCCTACGTCGAGCGGGGCGCTTGGGAGGGCGCCATCGAGGGTTAGTGTCGACCTCGGATTTCGGCTCCCATCAACGACATGCCCGCCGGGGGTTCAGACCGGGTGGGGGCCGCCCGCTACCGCCCCGGTCGGCGCCCCCTCCGGAACTCCGCTCCCGGGGGCTCGCCCAGTTGTCGCCGTCAGCGAGCGAGCACCCGTGCCACGAACGCGAGCACCACCAGGCCCAACGTGTCGGCCACCGCTTGATCGGGATGGAACATCTCACCCGCAAGAGACACCAACGCGAGCCCCCGGAACTGGCGGGCACCCGAGGGCTCGCTGGCCATGCATACCCCTCGTCCTCTATCCAGGATACGCAGCGCGACGCTGCCCAGCCAGGCCGGTGACTGGGGGTAGGAGCCAGTCCACAACGACGCCGTCCTTGAGCGCACGCAAGCGAGGCGCCCACCGTTCACACGCATAATCGGAGGGCGCCTCGCTGTGGTGGACCCCTCCGCCCGGGATCCTCGACGGTCACGTACCCCGTCCAGGCGGCCCCGCATACGCGAGCTCGGTGGCCACTGCTCGATCGCCAGACGTCCCGAACCAGCGTTCGTCTTCGTGGCGGTGCAAGCGACCGACAGCTTCGACGGAATCCCGGCCGGAGTCGTGCACCGCCGGGGCGACGTGTGCGGGCCGGGAGGAGCGACACTCCGACAACAGCCTTGCACCCGGGACCCGTCCGAATTGCATCGTCGTAAGCTCTCGCGGTGGCGATCACTCGACGAACCACTGCGGCGGGGCAGGTCCGCTACGAGGTTCGGCTGAGGGGTCCTGACGGGCACGAGCGGTCACGGACACTCCGGACGCGCAAGGCCGCCGAGACCTATGAGCGCGAACTGCTCGCGCAGCGTGACCGCGGCGGATGGGTCGACCCGCGAGCTGGCCGCATCACACTCGCCGAGTGGGTGAGCGAGTGGTCCGCGACCCTCGCGCACCTCCGGCCGTCGTCCCGGCGCATCTATCTCGACAACCTCCGCCATCACGTCCTTCCCGAGCTCGGCCCCGTTCAGCTGAACGAGATCGACAAGCCGATGCTGCGGGCGTGGCTCGCCCGGCTATCAGCCGGACCGCTGAGACCGGCAACGGTTCATCAGGTGTACCGGGCGCTGCGGAGGACCCTGGCCTCGGCGGTCGAGAACGACGTCATCGTGCGCAACCCGCTCGAGGGCATCAAGCCGCCGAGGGTCGAGCCACAGGAGATGCGGTTCCTCACTCCGGTCGAGATCGCGACGCTCGCTGACACGATCGACGAGCGATACCGGGCCTTCGTCATGATCGGCGCGTACGGCGGTCTCCGCCTCGGCGAGATGGCTGGTCTGCGCCGGCACCGTGTCGATCTGCTTCACCGCCGAATCCAGGTCGTGGAGCAACTCGGACGGAACGCCGCCGGGCATTGGATTCTGCAGCCGCTCAAGACCCGCGCCAGCCGGCGCTCCGTCGCGCTGCCGGGCGCGGTCCTGGACACCGTCGACGAGCACCTGCGACGGTGGGCCGGGCGCGGCGACGACGGCTTCGTGTTCACCGCCCCAGACGGAGGACACCTCGATCCCGACAACTTCCGCTCTCGGATCTGGACCCCCGCGGTGGCCGCCGCCGGCGTGGCGCCGCTGCGAATACACGATCTACGACATACGACCGCGTCACTCGCGATCGCGGCCGGCGCGGACGTGAAGACGCTTCAGACGATGCTCGGCCACGCCTCGGCGGTGATGACGCTCGACCGCTATGGGCCACCTCATGCCCGGCACCGCCGAGGACGTCGCGGCCCGTCTCGACGTTCTTGCTCGCACCGCCGAGCCCGAGCCGATTCGTGCTGCCGTGCGGCTGGGCGCGGCGGGATTTTCGCGGGATGGAGGTTGAGCCGACCACGCGCAAGCGGACAGAAAAGCCCGGCTGACCTGGACTTTTACCGGTGGTCGAGCCCGGCGTCGATCCGGGGACCTTCCGCTTTTCAGGCGGACGCTCTGCCGACTGAGCTACTCGACCGTGCCCCCGCCCGCCGGCCCGTGCCGGCGTGGTGGGATGGCGGTCCCGACGGGACTTGAACCCGCGACCTCCGGCTTGACAGGCCGGCGTGAACTCCAGACTTCACCACGGGACCAGTGGCATCCAATAACGCACCCCCAACGGGATTCGAACCCGTGCCGCCACCTTGAAAGGGTGGTGTCCTAGGCCACTAGACGATGGGGGCAGGAGCCTCATCCAGTTGAGAGCACCGCGACACTAGCAGCGGGGCCGCACCGTTCCACCGGGGCTTCATGGCCCGGACAGGGCCCGTACGGAGGCGTCGAGCACCCACGACAGGTAGCCGTACAAGTGGTACTCGGGGGAGTCGTCCGTGTCCGCCTCGTCGTCGTCGAGCTCGTCGTCCTCCGTGATGTCGAGCAGCGTGCCGAGCACGAGCCGTACGCCGTTGATGGCCTGCATGAAGGCGATCATCTGGCCCTCGTCGAGCGTCACCTTGCGCCCTGACCGCCCGAGCACCGCCGAAACGGTCTCGATGCCGGCCAGCCGGCTGGTCACGAGCTCGTCACGCATCAGGCGCTGGTACTCCGCCTCGCGCTCGACGTCGTCCGGGTGGACGACGGGGAACAACCGCCGGACCAGCTCCGGGTCGCCGGGCTCGGTCAGCAGGGCCCGCAGCTCGTCGAGCAGCCGGGAGACCAGCGCCCGCTCCTCGCGCCCGAGGTGCAGCACGTAGCCGGAGCCGGAGCGGGTGACGGGGCGCACGTCCTCACCGATCCCTTCAGTCGTCATGCTGGAGCGTCGCCCACAGGCCGTGCTCGTGGAGCCGGAAGACGTGCAGCTCGGACTGCTCCCGGCTGCCGGACGCGACGACCGCCTTGCCCTTGTGGTGTACGTCGAGCATCAGCGCCGTCGCCTTCTCGAGGCTGTAGCCGAACAACTTCTGGAGCACGAACGTGACATAGCTCATCAGATTGATCGGGTCGTTCCACACGATGACGACCCAGGGCCGGTCGTCGAGCGTGGTCTCGTCGATCGTCGGCTGCTCCACCACCGTCAGTTCGGGCGTGGCGGTCGCAGGCACCCGACCATTCAATCGGGGATCCCCACCGAGGTTTTCCGGACCTGCCCCCGGTCACGAAAACCTCGGGTGGACAGAACACCTCGGGCGGGGGCAATTGCCGGGGCGCCGAACGGCGGCCATACCATGGGGCCGCTATGGCTGTGGGCAGCCGACCCCTCGTTCCGTCTCGACTGGCACCGGCCGGCGTACTCCACCGGGCTCACGCGACGCGCCGCACGCCGGCGACCGTGCTCGGCGCCTACGTCGCCCTCACCAAGCCGCGCATCATCGAGCTGCTGCTCGTCACGACCATTCCGACGATGGTCCTCGCCGAGCGGGGCTGGCCGCCGCTGGGCCTCATGCTCGTCACGCTCGTCGGCGGGACGCTCTCGGCGGGCGGCGCCAACGCGATCAACATGTACGTCGACCGCGACATCGACGCCCTCATGGAGCGCACCCGCCAGCGACCGCTGGTCACCGGCGTCATCGCTCCCCGCAACGCGCTGGTCTTCGCCCTCGTGCTCGAGGTCCTGGCGTTCGCCGTGCTGCTCGTCGGCGCCAACGCCCTCGCCGCCACCCTCGCCCTCGCCGCCGCCGCCTTCTACGTGCTCGTGTACTCGCTCTGGCTCAAGCGGACGAGCCGGCACAACATCGTCATCGGAGGCGCCGCGGGGGCGGTGCCCGTCCTGGTCGGGTGGGCAGCCGTCACCGGATCGCTGAGCTGGGCTCCGATCGTCCTGTTTCTCGCCATGTTCCTGTGGACGCCGCCCCACTTCTGGGCGCTCGCGATCCGCTACGCCGACGACTACCGGGCGGCCGACGTGCCGATGCTGCCCGCGGTGGCCCCGCTCGCGACCGCTGCCCGCCAGATGGTCATGTACACCGTGGCGCTCGTCGTGACCACCCTCGTGCTCGTTCCGGTCGCCGACCTGGGCTGGATCTACACGGTCGCTGCAATCGCCCTCGGGCTCGGCTTTCTCGGCTCGACCGTCGCCCTGGTCCGCAGCCCGACCCCGAGCACGAGCATGACGGTCTTCACCTACAGCATCACCTACGTCACGGTCCTGTTCGCCGCCCTGATGATCGACGTGCTCGTCCTCGCATGACGGGGGGCGACGATCGTTTCCCCGTGCCGCACGGGCGGCCGATAATGTCCCGCCGCGTGTCCGTCGCGTGCGTCGGCCCTGATCACCATCCATGAGCACCATCGACACGAGCCCCGACGCGATCGCGACGACGGACACCGCCGCCGCCCGCGCCGACGATGCGGGTAGTGAACGTCGCGCCAACCTCGTCTCGTCGCTGGCGTCCGTGCTCACGTCGAGCGACCACAAGGTCATCGGCCGGCTGTTCATCGGGGCGTCAGTGCTCGCCCTCCTCGCCAGCGTGACGATCGGCGTGCTGCTCGGGATCGAGCGTGTCGACGGCGAGGACACCGTCTTCGCCGCCGACGCCCTGCCCCAGATGTTCGTCGGCTTCCGGATCGGCCTGCTCTACGGCGTGCTCGTCCCGATCTTCCTCGGCCTCGCGGTGGCCGTCGTGCCCCTCCAGCTCGGCGCCCGCGCCCTCGCCTTCCCGCGCCTCGCCATGGCCGGCTTCTGGGCGTGGGTGGGCGGGACCACGATCGTGATCGTCGCCCTCGCCAACAACGGTGGCCCCGGTGGCGGCAACGCCGAGATGGTCGACCTGTTCCTCGCCGGCTTCGCCTTCTCGGTGATCGGGCTCGCCGCGGCCGCCCTCCCGGTCGCCGCGACGGTGCTCACCACCCGGGCGCCCGGGATGCGCATGGAGCGGGTGCCGTTCTTCGCCTGGTCCGCCGTCGTGGCCGCGGTCGGGCTGCTGCTGATGGTGCCCGTGCTCGTCGGTGTCCTCATCTACCTGTACGTCGACCACCGGTACACCCAGGCGCTGTTCGGCGGGTCGGACGGCATCAGCTCGTGGATCGGGTTCGCCTTGACCCAGCCGACGACGTACCTCCTCGCCCTCCCCGCCGCCGGCATCGCCGCCGAGCTCGTGCCGGTCACGTTCCGGACGCGCATGCCGATGCGCGGTGCCGTCTACGCCGGGATCGGGCTGATCGGCGTGACCGCGCTGTCCGCGGTCACCCAGCAGGCGAACCACGACGTGCCCTGGGCCGGCAGCGGGTTGGACCTCGACGGGTTCGGCGACAAGCTCGCCGACCTCCTGCCGTACGCCTTCTTCACCCTGCTCCCGATCCTGGGGGTGCTGGTCGTGATGGCGGTCGGCGCGCTCGCGGCCAAGCCGAGTGGCGACCGGCGGCGGCCTCGGGTCACGGCACCGTTCGTGTTCGCCTTCCTCGGGCTGGCGATGGTGTTCGTCGGGATGCTCGGCGGGGCGCTCGTCCCGCTCGACGACCTCGGGCTCCAGGGCACCGTGTTCGAGGAGGGAGCGCTCGTCTACGTCGTGTACGGCGCGGTGCTCGCCGGCTTCGGCGGGGTGGCGTACTGGAGTCCGAAGCTCACCGGGCGGCTGGTGCCCGACAAGCCGGCGCTCGGGCTCGCCGTCCTCGGCTTCCTGGCCACGGTGCTCGCCGCCTTCCCGTACTACATCGCCGGGTTCGCCGATCAGCCGGCGGCCTCGGGTGTCTACGACTACAGCGGGCCGTCCGAGCTCTGGAACGTGCTCGTCACCGTCGGCCACGGCCTCATGGCCATCGTCGTCCTCGGCTTCGTCGGCCTGGCCGCGAGGTCGCTGCGTAGCGGGCCGCCCGCCGACGACGATCCGTGGGAGGCCCAGACGCTCGAGTGGTCGACGTCGTCGCCGGCTCCGATCGACAACTTCGTCGAGACGCCGACCGTGATGTCCCCAGAGCCGCTGCTCGACCTGCGGGCGGCGCCGGAGGAGGGGACACGATGACGCTCGCCCTGCCGCCCGGCCCGGCCGCCCCGCCGCGCCGGCAGGTCCTCGTCGGCACCGCCCTCGCCGGGGTCGGCACGCTGATGCTCATCGGCGGGATGCTGGCGGTGTGGGTGCTCCAGCGGGAGCGGGCGCTCGACTCCGAGGAAGGCGTCTGGGTGCCGGACGACGTCACGATGCCCGAGGTCCCCACGAACGTGATGCTGATCGGGCTGCTCGCGCTCGTCGTGTTCGCCCAGTGGGCCGTGTACGCAGCCCGCCGGTCGGACAAGGCGCACACCGCCCTCGCCCTCGGCTTGGTGGGGCTGCTCGGACTGGCGGTGATCAACGCCCAGGCGTACGTGTGGAACCAGATCGAGCTGCCGATCGAGCCGGGTGGCTATCCGGGGATGTTCTACGCCGTCACCGGGACGATGACCGCCCTCATGATCGTCGGCGTGCTGTTCACCGGGATCACCGCGTTCCGCTACCTCGGCGGCCGGATCAACGACCGCGAGACCGTCGCCGCCCACGCCCTGTACTGGTACGTGCTCACGACCGCGTTCACCGCGGTGTGGTTCCTGGTGTACGTGACGAAATGACGGGCGCCCGATGATCCCGACCGGCTCCCGATTCCTGTTCGGAGCGGCCGTGCTGGCCACGGTGGGCGCGGTGCTCTACGGCATCACCCAGGAGGGGTCGCTCGGCACGGTCGGGCTGATCAGCGCCGCGCTGGCCCTGTTCCTGCTCGCCGGCGTCAACCTGTACACCCGCGACGCCGACGTGTCGTCGATGGATCCGGCCGCCGCCGTCGAGTCGGCCGCCGCGTCGCCCGCTCCCGGCCCGAGCATGTGGCCGCTGGTCGGCGCGGTCGGCGGCGTGCTCGTCATCGTCGGCCTCGTCACGTTCCCGGTGATCTTCATCTTCGGTCTCGCCGCGCTCCTGGCCGCAATGGTCGAGTGGATGGTTCAGGCGTGGAGCGAGCGGGCATCCGCCGACACTCGGTTCAACGAAGAGGTCCGGGGCCGGATCGCTCATCCGCTCGAGTTCCCCATCCTCGGCGCGGTCGCGCTCGGCATCGTGATCTACTCGTTCAGCCGGATCATGCTGTTCCTCTCCAGGTCCGGCGGACCCGCGGTGTTCATCGTCATCGCCGCGCTCATCCTCCTGACCGGGTTCCTCTTCGCGTACCGGCCCGGGCTGCGCGGCGGCGCCATCGCCGGGGTCATCGCGATCGCCGCGGTGGGACTGGTGACGGGTGGCATCGTGGCCGCGCTCGAGGGTGAGCGGGAGACGCACGCCCACGAGACGACCGGCGACCTCGCCGACGAGGGGGACTGTGCCACTCCCGACGAGACCGAGGCCGACGACAACGCGTCGCAGAACGTCGCCGCCAAGGCCAACGTGACGGCGGAGATCTTCCTCCAGTCCGACGGGACGCTCGTCGCCCGCAGCGAGGGGGTGGACGAGCCGCGCACCACCCTCGACGTCGTCCGGAACACTCCCACCAACATGTTGTTCCACAACGAGACCGACGAGGAGCGGCGCCTCGTGCTCGACCTCGGCACGCGCAACGAGGTGGACGAGGAGACCGGGGACACGATCGCGGACACGCCGGTCCCGAACCAGATCTGCACCGCGCTCACCGAGGACGGTGGCAGCCAGTTCCTGACCTTCTCGATCTCCCAGCCGAGTTCCGCGGTGGAGGACCCCTACCGGTTCGTCGTTCCCGGTGTTGACGGCGCCGAGATCGAAGTGATCGTCCCATGACCGCCGGTTCTGCTCGCGACTCTTCCGCGCGACTTTCGTCGCCGGTGAGGGCAGATCGCGATCAGAACCGTTCGGGTACGGTGAGGCGAGTGCCTGGCTGGATCGGTCGTCGCCCCGTTGTGGGCGCGGCGGCGGTGGTCGGGGGAATCGTCGCCGCGGCCGGCTGTGCGTCCGACGCTCCGCAGGACACGTGGCAACCGGCCGGTGACAACGCGCAGAAGATCCACGACCTCCAGTGGCCGGTCTTCGCGATCGCGGGCGTCGTGTTCCTGTTGGTCGCGGCCGCGATCGGGTGGGCGGTGTTCCGCTACCGCGACCGGGGCCAGCCGATCCCCAAGCAGACCCACGGCAAGCCGATCCTCGAGATCGGCATGACGGTCCTGCCGGCGATCATCCTCATCGGCATCGCCATCCCTACCGTGGGCACCCTGTTCGCCCTCGCCCGGACCGACGACACCGAGTGCTACGTCAACGTGACCGGGAACCAGTGGTGGTGGGAGATGGACTACCCGGTGCAGGAGGGCTGCGGCGGGATCGACACTCCGATCGTCACCAGTGGTCAGCTCGTCATCCCGGTCGAGACCAACGTGCTCGTGCGAGGCACGAGCCGGGACGTGATCCACAGCTTCTGGATCCCGCGCCTCAACGGCAAGAAGGACATGGTGCCGGGGCGGGTGCAAACGGTCCGGCTCGAGGCGGACGAGCCCGGGATCTATGCCGGCCAGTGCGCCGAGTTCTGCGGGCTGTCGCACGCCAACATGCGGATGGAGGTCGTCGCCCTCACCGAAGCGGACTTCGCGACCTGGAAGGAGAACCAGCTCGCCGAGTACACACCGCCTGAGGACGGGACGCTCGCTGCCGAGGGTGAACAGGTGTTCATCCAGCAGTGCGCCCGTTGTCACCAGGTGAACGGCCTCGTCGACTCGGAAGGCGTCCCGCAGATCTCCCAGCCCGAGCTCTACGTCTGGTCGGGTGCGGCCCCGAACCTGACGAACCTGATGACCCGCAACACGTTCGCCGGGGCGATGTTCTCGCTGCTCACCGAGGACTGCCGTGACGAGGTGTGGGACGCTCCGGCCGAGGAGTTCGGGGCGAGGTACCTTGAGGGAGTCACCGAGGAGTGCCTGAACGCGGTCGACCTGCGGGAGTGGCTGCGGAACGCCCCCGAGAAGAAACCGATGTACACCGACCCCGAGGAACTCGCCGAGACCGACAACAAGACGAGGGGCATGCCGTACCTGGCGCTGTCCGAGGACCAGATCGACCTGCTCGTCGCCTACCTCCTGGAGCGCAAGTGATGGGCGCTGACAACCCGATGTCGAGGGGCCTCGAGTAATGGCCATCATCGAACGCCCCGCGCCCGCGGTCCCGGCACCAGTCGGCCCGGCGCCGCCGGTCGTCACGCCGACCACGTCGCTCGGCGTGCTCCGCCGTCCCGTCTCGTCGACCGGTTGGCGGTCGTGGCTGTTCACGGTCGACCACAAGCGCATCGGGATCATGTACGGCGTCGCCGCCTTCGCGTTCTTCATCATCGGAGGCATCGAGGCCCTGCTGATCCGGGCTCAGCTGTCGAGCGCCGACGGAAAGGTGCTGTCGGCGGATCTCTACAACCAGATGTTCACGATGCACGCGACGACGATGATCTTCCTCTTCGCGATGCCGATGGCGTCTGCGCTCGGCAACTACTTCCTCCCGCTCCAGATCGGTGCCCGTGACGTTGCGTTCCCGCGCCTCAACGCCCTCGGGATCTGGGCCTTCCTGTTCGGCGGCATCTTCATCAACCTGTCGTGGATCCTCGGTGGGGCGGCCGACGGCGGCTGGTTCATGTACTCGCCGAACTCGAGTGTCCCCTACTCGCCGACGAACGGCATCGACTTCTGGGCGCTCGGCCTGCAGATCACCGGTATCGCCTCGCTGACGGGTGCGATCAACCTGATCACGACCGTGTTGAACATGCGGGCCAAGGGCATGTCACTGATGCGGATGCCGGTGTTCACGTGGATGATCCTCGTCGTCCAGTTCCTGCTCGTGTTCGCCATCCCGGTGATCACGGTGGCGCTGTTCCTGCTCATGTTCCAGCGCAACTTCGACGCCACGTTCTTCTCCGTGGAGGCCGGGGCCGACCCGTTGCTGTGGCAGCACCTGTTCTGGATCTTCGGTCACCCCGAGGTGTACATCCTCATCCTCCCGGCGTTCGGGATCGTCAGCGAGGTGCTCCCGGTCTTCTCCAAGAAGCCGCTGTTCGGCTACCCGTTCGTCGTGTTCTCCGGCGCCGCGATCGGGTTCCTCGGATGGGGGGTGTGGGCGCACCACATGTTCGCCTCCGGCCTCGGGCCGATGAGCGTCGCCGTGTTCGCCGTCGCCACGATGGCGATCGCCATCCCGACGGGCGTCAAGATCGTCAACTGGACGCTGACCATGTGGGGCGGCAAGCTGCGCTTCACGACGGCGATGCTGTTCAGCATCGGTCTGGTGGTGCAGTTCACCATCGGCGGACTGTCGGGAGTCACCCACGCCGTCGCGCCCTCCGACACGCAACAGACCGACACCTACTACATCGTCGCCCACTTCCACTACGTGCTGTTCGGCGGCGCCGTGCTCGGGTTCTTCTCCGGCCTCTACTACTGGTGGCCCAAGGTCTTCCGGAAGTGCCTCAACGAGAAACTCGGCAAGTGGAACTTCTGGTTGATGACGATCGGGATGAACCTGACGTTCGGGCCGATGCACATCACCGGGCTGCAGGGCCAGCCCCGACGGATGTACATCTGGACCGAGGAGCGCGCCGGTGAGGGCTTCTTCAACATAGGGTTCTGGAACCTCATCGCGACGATCGGCGCGTTCATGATCGCGGTGGGCGTGCTGATGTTCATCATCAACGTCGTCCACACCCATCGCAAGGAGCCGGTGGCGCCGCTCGACCCATGGGACGCCCGCACGCTCGAGTGGATGACGACGAACCCGCCCAAGGAGCACAACTTCGACGCGCTCCCGACGGTCCACGCCCTCGACGAGTTCTTCCACCGCAAGTACGAGGACGTCGGTGAGGGCGACGCCCACGACCTGCGCCCGGTGGCCACCGCCGAGGAGATCCTCGCCGAGCAAGAGGCCCACGCCGACCACCACATCCACATGCCGTCGCCCTCGTACTGGCCGCTCGTCACGGCGTTCGGCCTGCCGATCATGGCCTTCGGCGTGATCTACAACCTGCTGATCACGTTCGTCGGCGGGGCGATCGTGTTGCTCGGTGCGTTCAGCTGGGCGCTCGAGCCGTCCGTCGCCCCCGAGTCGGATTACGAGCCGCCTGGCGAAGGCCCCGGTACGGAACTGGCGACGGTGAGCCAATGACCGTTCACTGCGTTCCCCGGCCACGCCGCATACCGCCTGCGCAGTGGCTGGCCGCTCCCTCGCTGGCGCTCGGTCGCTCGCACTGCGCGAGGTTCTTCCAGTGACCGAATCCCATGCCCTCGGCGCGGCCATCGTCGACGAGCTGAGCCTCGTCGACGACGTCCATCACGATGCCGACGACGTCCTCCACTCGACGACCGGGCTGTCCAACAACAAGCTCGCGATGTGGTTGTTCCTCGGTTCGGAGTGCCTGCTGTTCGGTGGCCTCATCAGCACGTACATGCTCTACCGGGGTCGTCACTCCGGCAGCATCGGTCCCGACCAGGTCTACGACATCGCCTTCACGTCGGTCTCCAGCTTCGTGCTGCTGATGAGCTCGCTGACCATGGTCCTCGCCGTCTCGGCGGTGACGCGGGGCGACGACCGCAACACCAAGCTGTGGCTCACGGCGACCGCGTTGCTCGGCGCCACGTTCGTCGGTGGCCAGGTCTACGAGTTCACGATCTTCTACCGCGAGGGTCTTGGCTTCACCACGAGCCTGTTCTCGTCGAGCTTCTACACCCTCACGGGGTTCCACGGCACCCACGTCACGGTCGGCATCGTGATGCTGCTGGCCCTGGTGGCGATGATTTCACGCAATCGCATCACGGGGAACAAGGCCGAGGTCGTCGAGCTCATCGGCCTGTACTGGCACTTCGTCGACATCGTCTGGATCGTGATCTTCACCCTCGTCTACCTGATTCCCGCCTGATGACGACGACCGAACACCCCGTCAGCGAGGAGCACCACAGCGGCGAGGAGCTCTTCGTCGCCAAGGGGCATCACGCCGCCACCGACAAGCAGTACATCCTGATCGCCCTGATCCTCATGGTGATCACCGCCGCTGAGGTGACGCTCACCTACATGGACGTCGGCTGGATCTTCCTCCCCGCCCTGCTCGTGATGATGACGGCCAAGTTCATCATCGTGGTGAGCTACTTCATGCACCTCAAGTTCGACCACAAGCTCTTCGCGTTCCTCTTCTACACGGGCCTCCTTCTCGCCGTCTTCGTCTACGCCGTGGCCCTCGCGACCTTCCACTTCTTCGAGTAGCCCCCCGTTCTGTCGGTCGCCATCGGCGGGATCAGGCCGATTGCGGCTGACACAACGCGGTCGGCACACTGTGGGCCGTGGACGTCGACCCGTTCCGGTTCCAGGCGCACCTCGACGTCTGGCTGCTGGTCGCGTTCCTCACCGGCGCCTACGTCTACATGGTGCGGGTCGTCGGGCCGCACGCCGTCGCCGTCGGTCAGCAGGTCGTGACCCGGGCCAACGTGATCGCCTTCGCCGGCGCGATGGCGCTGCTGTGGGCGGCGAGCGACTGGCCGATCCACGACCTCGGCGAGAACTACCTGTACTCGGTCCACATGCTCCAGCACATGATGCTGAGCTACTTCCTGCCGCCGCTCGCCCTGTTGGCGACCCCGGAGTGGCTGTTGCGGGTGATCGTCGGGGACGGGCGCGCCTACGCCGTCCTGAAGTGGTTCTGCCATCCCGTCGTCGCCGCCGTGCTGTTCAACCTGTCGGTGATGATCACCCACATCCCCGGGGTCGTGAACGCCTCGGTCGGCAACGCCGCCGTCCACTACCTGCTCCACGTGATGGTGGTCTCGTTCTCGCTGCTGATGTGGATGCCCGTCGTCGGCCCGTTCCGCGAGTTCCACCTCTCCACCGCGGGCAAGATGGTCTACCTGTTCCTGCAGTCGGTGATCCCGACCGTCCCGGCGGCGTGGCTGACGTTTGCCGAAGGGGCCGTGTACAGCTCCTACGGCGACCAGCCGGTGCGGGTATGGGGCCTCTCGATCAGCGCCGATCAGCAGCTCGCCGGCGCGATCATGAAGGTCGGCGGGTCGGTGTTCCTGTGGTCGATCATCATCGCCCTCTGGTTCACCCGCTTCTCGTCGTCCTACCGCGACGAGCACGACTACCGGCGCGGCCACCTCATGCCGACGGCCGAGATCACCGGGCACGACGAGGATCCGCTGACGTACGACGACGTCGAGCGGGAGTTCGCACGCGTCCCTGCGACCCCCGAGCCCGACGGTCGGTAGCGTCGCCGGCCAGTGATCGACGTACGGCTGCTGCGAACTGATCTCGAGCGGGTTCGGGCCTCCCTCGCCCGGCGGGGTGACCCCGTGGTGCTCGAGCAGCTCGACGAGGCGGTCGGGCTCGACAACCGGCTCCGCGACCTCGCCGCGGAGCGGGACGCGACGCGCGCCCGCGTGAACGAGCTCTCCAAAGAGGTCGCCGGGCTCCGTCGCGACGGCCAGGTCGCCGAGGCCGAGGCGCGGCAGTCCGAGAGCCGTTCCGTCGGCGAGCGGGAGAAGGCGCTCGCGGCCGAGCACGACCAAGTCGCCGGTGCCCTTCGGCAGCTGCTGCTCGTCATCCCCAACCTCGTCCAGCCGGATGTCCCCGATGGGGCGTCGGCCGCCGACAATCCCGTCGTCCGCGGTCCGATCGGCCTCCCCGAGACCTTCCCCGAGCACCAGCGCGTCCCGCACTGGGAGACCGGAGCCGCGCTCGGCATCCTCGACGTCGAGCGGGCCGTGAAGATCAGCGGATCGATGTTCGCGATGACCCGCGGCCTCGGCGCCACGCTCGGCCGTGCGCTGTGCCAGCTCGCCCTCGACCGCAATGCCGACGCCTTCGAGGAGATTCGCCCGCCGTCGCTCGTCACGACGACCACACTGACCGCGAGCGGCCAACTGCCCAAGTTCGCCGACGACGCCTTCGCCGTCGAGCGTGACGAGCTGTGGTGCATCCCGACGGCGGAGGTGCCGCTGACGTCGATGTTCGGGGACGAGGTCCTGTCCGAGGCGGAACTGCCGCGCCGGCTGATGGCGTACACGCCGTGCTTCCGGCGGGAGGCCGGGGCCGCCGGCCGGGACACCCGGGGGTTGCTGAGGTCGCACGAGTTCGACAAGGTCGAGATCCTCGCCATCGCCACGCCGGAGCAGTCGCCCGAGCTGCACGAGGAGCTGCTCGCCCGGGCCGAAGGGATGATGGCCGTGCTCGGGTTGCCGTACCGCACCGTCGCCATCTGCACCGGGGACCTCGGGCAGAGCCACTCTCGCCAGTTCGACGTCGAGGTCTTCGCGCCGGGTGTCGACCAGTGGCTCGAGGTGTCGTCGGTGAGCTGGTTCACCGACTACCAGGCGCGGCGGGCCAACATCCGCTTCCGGCGAACGGGCGAGAAGGGCACGCACGTCGCCCACACGCTGAACGGCTCGGCGCTCGCCGTGCCCCGCGTGCTGGCCGCGATCCTCGAGAACTACCGCCAGGC
Source organism: uncultured Acidimicrobiia bacterium (assembly GCA_963827075.1). Lineage (GTDB taxonomy): Bacteria > Actinomycetota > Acidimicrobiia > Acidimicrobiales > Ilumatobacteraceae > JALZMG01. The sequence goes on from CAWGZN010000011.1 coordinate 28,085, forward strand.
CGACGGGTCGGTGACGATCCCCGAGGCCCTCCGGCCGTACACGCGCGGCGCCGAACGCATCGGAGCGGACTGACGTGGCGACCGGCGACGAGCTGCGGTCGCGTCGCGTGCAGTACGAGACGGCCGGGGTCGACGTCGGCGACGTCGACCCGGACCCGATCGTGCAGTGGGAGCGGTGGTACGGCGACGCCAGCTCGGCCGGCGTGAGCGAGCCGAACGCGATGGTCGTCGCGACTGCCGACGCGGACGGCCGTCCCGATGCCCGTTTCGTGCTCGTGCGCGGCGTGGACAGCCGCGGGTTCGTGTTCCACACCAACTACACGAGCGTGAAGAGCCGGCACTTCGACGCCAACCCGCACGCCGCCGGGGTCTTCGCCTGGCTCGACCTGCACCGCCAGGTCCGCGTGCGGGGCCCCGTCGAACGGGTGAGTGACGCCGAGAGCGACGCCTACTTCGTCTCCCGGCCCCGCGACAGCCAGCTGGGGGCATGGGCCTCGCCGCAGAGCGAGGTCATCGCCGACCGGCCGGCGCTCGACCGGCTCGTCGCCGAGGCCGAGGAGCGCTTCGCCGGCGGCCCCGTGCCCCGGCCGTCGTTCTGGGGCGGCTGGCGACTCGGTGTCGACGAGATCGAGTTCTGGCAGGGACGGGTCAACCGTCTCCACGATCGCATCCGCTACCGCCGCGCCGGCGACGGGTGGGTGGTCGAACGCCTCGCTCCGTAGTTTGCGTCACCGTTCTCGCCGCATGCGGCGATGTCGGTGACACAAACTCAGGAGGAGTCGTCGCAGCCGCGGGTGAAGCGGATGCGGACGACCTCGCCGTCGGGGGAGTAGGTGAGGCTGGCGATGTCCTCGGTCGCCGCCGGGAGATCGAGGTACGACGGCTCGACCGCGAGCCACGCCGGCTGAGCCGGAGGGCCGGCGCAGCCCCGGCCGGCGCTGTCGTCGCCTGGCACGAGCACCTCGACGTCCTCGGCGACCACGAACGTGCGCAGCTGCTGCTGGATGTTGATGAACGGCGATTCGGTCCAGCCGTAGGCGATCGGCTCCTCGTCGAACGCGCTGGCATCGATCACGCCGCGCTCGGGGTCGTCGTACGAGTAGCGGTCGAACTCGATCGTGCGGTAGCCGCCGAGCTCACCCACGCGATCGATGACGCCGACGTCGAACTCGGCGCCGTCCCAGTCCCCGACGAGGAGCGGCCCTTCCGTCGCGCTCGTGAGCGACGCCGTGTCCGGGCTGGAAGCGCTCGGCGCGGACGTCGCCACGACGACCGGTGGCGGGGTCGGTCCGGACACCGGCAGGGGAGCGAGTGTGTCGTCGGCGTCGTCGGAGCCCCCGCAGCCGACCGCCGCCGCCGTGGCGAGTCCGGCGGCCAACAGCCTCCGGACCGGGTCGTTCATCGGGCTCCGGGCGGGCGGATCGTCTCGTCCTGCCAGCTCGCCGCCACCTCGGTCAGGACGTCGACGAGCGCTTGCGCCGGGGGCACGAAACCATCCCCCTGCCAGTCGGCCCACTTCGGGCCGAGCCCGCGAACCCGCGGTGGCAGCTCGATCTGCACGCCGTCGAAGCGGGGCAGGTTCACCGGGTTCTCGGGGTGCAGCCCGCGCAGCTCGCGGGGGATCGCCTCGAGGTCCGTGACAACCTCGTAGCCGTGGAGCGCCGGCCGCAGCCGGTCGGCGATGCTCGCCGCCAGCTGGCGGTTGCGCCCACCGAGCAACACGGCCGTGAACATGCCCCAGCGGCCGTAGCCGTGGACCGTGACGACGACGTCGACGTGCTCGATGAACCGGGCGAGCGCGGGCGAGTCCGCCGGGCGCACGAGCGTCGACGGCAGGTGCCTGGGTTCGGGCGGTGGGTGCAGCACGGCGTAGAGGGACGCACCCGATGCTTCCGCCGCGGCGGTGGCGATGAGGTCCGTGCGCTCCTCGAGGGCGCCGCCGTGGAAGGCCATGAAGCCGAACCGGCCGCGGAGCTCGCACACCTCGACGACCCCGGGCTGGGCCAGCCACCTCGTGAACGTGGCGTCGCCGTCCGGGGTACTCGGGACCATGCCCCCGATGGTGCCATGGCTAACCTCCTGGCGAAACCGGTTGGACGGTCCCGCAGCATCGGAGGACGAGCTCGTGTTGGTGTGGATGGACTTGGAGATGACCGGCCTCGATCCCGCCAAGGACGTCATCGTCGAGATCGCCACCGTCGTCACCGATGACCAACTCGACATCATCGCCGAGGGCCCCGATCTCGTCGTCCACCAGGACGACGAGGTGCTCGCGGTGATGGACCCGTTCGTGACCGAGATGCACACGCGGTCGGGGCTCCTGGAGGCGATCCGGACGTCCGACCTCTCGCTGGAGGACGCCGGCGCGGCCACGCTCGCCTTCATCCGTACCCACGCTCCCGAGCCGCGGTCAGTGCCGCTGTGCGGGAACTCGATCGGCACCGACCGGCGGTTCCTCGCCGCCTACCTGCCCGAGATCGAGGAGCACCTCCACTACCGGTCGATCGACGTCTCGGGCGTCAAGGAGCTGGTGCGGCGCTGGTACCCGAAGATCGCCCAGACCCGGCCGCAGAAGGTCGGGCTGCACCGGGCCCTCGACGACATCCGGGAGTCGATCGAGGAGCTGCGCTACTACCGCGACCGCGTCTTCGTGCCGGCCCAACCCGCCGAGGGGACGGCGCCGGCGCCGTCCGGGGAGGCGTGACATGCGGGCGGTGGTGCTCGCCGAGTATGGCGGACCCGAGGTCCTCCAGCTCGCCGACGTCGACGACCCCGTCCCGGGACCCGACGAGATCCTCGTCGACATCCGCCACGCCGGGGTCAACCGCGCCGATGTCCTTCAACGGATGGGGCGCTACCCGAACCCGACAGCGGTGACTCCCGAGATTCCCGGCCTCGAGTACGCGGGGGTCGTCGCCGGGATCGGTGCCCGCGTCACCGCGTGGCGAGCGGGCGACGAGGTCATGGGCATCGAGACCGGCGGGTGCTACGCCGAGCGCCTCGTCACCCATTGCCGGCTCGCCCTCCCCGTCCCGGCCGGCCTCGCCCTCACCGACGCCGCCGCCGTCCCCGAAGTGTTCCTCACGGCGTGGGACGCCCTCGTCGTCCAGGGTGGGCTGACGAGTGGCCGCTGGGCGCTCGTGCACGCGGGGGCCTCCGGGGTCGGGACGGCGGCGATCCAGATCGCCAAGGCCATTGGCGCTCGTGTCGCGGTCACCTGCTCGGCCGGCAAGACGGCCGCGTGCCGCAAGCTCGGCGCCGACGTCGTGCTCGAACGGTCTCCGGCGGATTGGCTGATGCATCTCCGCGAGGGACTCGCCGAGCACGGCCGGAGCGACGGGGTCGACGTCGTGCTCGACGTGGTCGGCGGCGAGGAGGCCGACCGCAACCTCGCCGTGGTGCGGCCGAAGGGATGCATCGTCCAGGTCGGTCTACTCGGGGGTGGCGAGACGACGGTGAACCTCGGGCAGTTGCTCGCCAAGCGGGTGCACTGGATCGGAACCGTCCTGCGCGGGCGCCCGATCGAGGAGCGCATCGCGCTCGGCCGGCGCTTCGTCGATGAGGTGCTCCCGCTGTTCACTGACGGGGTCCTGCGGCCGGTGATCGACCGTCGGTTCCCGCTCGCCGACGTCGCCGAGGCCCACCGGGTCATGGAGGCCGACGCCAACGTCGGCAAGCTCCTCCTGGATGTGCAGTGACCTCGAACTCGCCGGTTTCAGGCGGTCGCCCGTAGCGTCGTGCGGGTGAAGGAGCGGCCGCGACGGCAGGAACAGGAGCCGGCGGCCGAGGACGTCACCGAGGTCGCCCCCGGCGTGTTGCGCTGCCAGCTGCCGATCGACATGCCCGGGCTCGGGCACGTCAACTGCTACGTGCTCGAGGACGAGCGCGGAGCCGCGATCGTCGATCCCGGTCTGCCCGGGCGGCGTTCGTACGCTGCCCTGCGCCGGCGCCTCGGCGCGGCCGGGATCCCGATCCGGCGAGTCCACACGGTCGTCGTCACGCACAGCCATCCCGACCACTTCGGCGGGGCCGGCTGGGTGCGTCGGGAGAGCGGCGCCGACATCGTGACCCACCGCCAGTTCCGGCTGATCTGGGACGTCGACGACCCGCCGGACGTCGACGTCGAAGAGGCCGCCGAGTTCCCTCGCCACCGGCCATGGGATCCGCCGCCATGGGGTGGTGACGGGTACCCGTTCTCCTTCCGCCGGCGCATGCTCATGCGGGGCTCCCGCCACTTCCCTCGGTTGTTCCGCACGCCCACGCCGACCGTGCGGGTGTCGGATGCGACAACGATCCGGCTCGCCGGACGGGAGTGGACGGCGCTCCACACACCCGGCCACACCGCCGACCATTTGTGTCTGTACGACCCGGCCGAGCGGGTCATGCTGTCGGGTGACCACGTCCTGCCGACGATCACGCCGCACATCGGCGGCTTCGTCCGTGAAGCCGACCCGCTCGACCGCTTCTTCGACTCGCTCGAGAAGGTGGCGGCGTACGGGCCGAACGTCTCCATCGTGCTGCCCGCCCACGGTCACCCGTTCCACGACCTCGCCGGGCGGGCCAAGGCCATCCGGGAACATCATCTCGACCGACTCGACACGCTGCGCCGGGCGTCGGCCGAGATCGGCCGGCCGGCCCGCGTGCAGGAGCTCTCGGCGCGACTCTTCTCGCCCCGCGCGCAGGGTCCGATGGCCGACAGCGAGACGTTCGCCCATCTCGAGCATCTCCGCCGGGCGGGCGAGTTCGAGCGCACCGAGGCCCCCGGCGGCTTCGAGTACGTCCTCGCCGGGTAGCAGCGGCGCGGTTTCTCCGCGAACCGCGTCTCAGGGAGCGACGTACCGACTCCACAATGACGATGAACATCGGACGTTGGGCCCGCTGTGCCGATGGGCGCGGCTCGTTCACCCACATCTTCTTCTCCGACGATCCCGTCGACATCGCCCGGGCGAAGGCGATCTGCTCCAAGTGCGTGCTGCGCGCGCCGTGCCTCGCCGGCGCCCTCCAGCGTGGTGAGGTCTGGGGTGTCTGGGGCGGGGAGATCCTGATCGACGGCCAGGTCGTGGCCGTGAAGCGCCGCCGCGGCCGGCCTCCCGTGCACCCGCGGCCACCGCTCATCGTGGCCGAGGTGCCCGGCGAGGTTTCCGACGTGGCCTGACACTCCGAGCTTGCTCGGAGTGAAGCGGAGACGTCGTCGCCGGAGGCGACTTCCGACTTCCAGTCTTCGGGGGTTCACGGGGGGCGGAGCCCCCGTGGGTTGTGTCATTTGTCATGCCCGTGCTGGGCTGTCATCGGACCGAAACCTCTTGACGCAACACGCTGAGGCGTGGTTTCCTGACCTAGCCCACATTCCCCCCGAACGCGGGCGCGACCAACCACCGACCAGAGCGAGTTCATCGATGACCAGCGTTCCCTCCATGAGCCAGCGTGCGGCAGTGATGCCGACCGCCGCGTTCGTGGTCGCCGCGCCGGCGATGCGCAAGCGCTGCGGCGGTCACGGTCCGGCCTTTGCCATTACGTACGAGTGGGATGGCGGGGCTCTCACCGGCGGCATTGGCCTCACCGCCAACCACTCCCCCCGGCACCTCGGGAGACTCTCGACGTAGAGATGTCGAAGTTCCACCCAGAGGCCGCCGGGATCCACCCGGCGGCCATTTTCGGTTTTCGGCCCCTGATTCGAATCGACAGACCAGCCTCCAACAGTCAAATCCCAGAGAAAACCCCACCAACAACCCACGACGAGGAACACGACCATGTTCGCCATCCACCCCCTCGCCCGTACCGAGTTCCGCAGTCCCACCGCCGTCCGCGCCCCTGCCCCTCGGTGCGCGGACGGCAATGGGACGCTCACCCCGCTGTTCTTCTCCGACGACCTCATCGACATCGCCCGGGCCAAGGCGATCTGCAGCAAGTGCGCGCTCGCCGCGTCGTGCCTGCGTGACGCCCTCGCCCGCGAGGAGCCGTGGGGCGTCTGGGGTGGCGAGCTGCTGCTCGGCGGCCGCATCGTCGCCAGCAAGCGTCCGTGCGGACGGCCCCCCAAGCATCCTCGTCCCGAGCTGATCGTGGACGAGCTCGGCCCGGTCGGCAGCGTCGCTTGATCGGAGAGAGATAGCCCGATCACGGAACTGGCTCACCCCCCGGCCAGTTCCGTGATTCGGGTGGATCGCTAGCCTCGGACGACGTGGCTCCAGAGCCTCTGGGAGCTGCGCGTTCGAACCCCATCGCTAGCCTCGGAGAACGTGGCTCTGACGGCTGGCTCCGCGCTGCGAGCGCGGCTGGTCGTGTTCCTCGCCGCGCTCGCAGCCGTCCTCGCGGCCGCGTTCGGCTGGAGCCGCCTGGTGGCCGACGATGGCGCTGACGAGGTGATCCGCCTCGACGAGCCGGGCGAGTACGTCGAACCGGGAGCTCCGACCAATCCACCGCTGGCTACTGACCGGATCCCCGACGTCGAGTTGGTCGCCGCCGACGGCTCGACGGTCCGGCTCCCCGACGGCGACGGTCGGCCGATGGTGGTCAACCTGTGGTACTCGACCTGCCCGCCGTGCGCACGCGAGCTCGGCGAGTTCGCCACGGTGCACGGCGAGGTCGGAGACCGGGTGCGGTTCGTCGGGGTCAACCCCTACGACACCCCTTCCACGATGGAGCGGTTCGCTGGTGATCGGGGTGTCCGCTACGAGCTGCTCCGCGATCACGACTTCGCCTTCGCCAACGAGCTCGGGATCGTCGCCTACCCGGTGACCCTGTTCGTCGACGCCGACGGTCGGATCGTCGCCCGCACCGGTCCGCTCGACGCCGACGAGCTCCGCCAGGAGATCGCCGAGCAGCTCCAGGTGACCACGTGAACCTCGGGCTGTCGTTCCTCCGCGGCCTCGTCGCCGCCGTCAACCCCTGCGCGTTCGTCCTGCTCCCGACGTACCTGATGTACTTCCTCGGTGTGGAGGCCGGGCGGCCCGGTCCGGCCCGGGCGTCGGTGCAACGAGCGCTCACCGTCGCCGCGGCCGTCTCCAGCGGGTTCATGCTCGTGTTCGTCGTCGCCGGCGTGATCAGCAATTTCTTCACGTCCTGGCTCGACCGCAACGCGAAGTACGCCACCGCGGCGATCGGCGTCGGGCTGATCCTCCTCGGGGCAGCGATGCTGTTCGGCTACCGACTCCCCCTGGCGACACCGAACGTGAGCGGCGCGGGGCGGGACCGCACCGTGCGCTCGATGTTCGTGTACGGCCTGGCGTACGCGGTGGCGTCGCTCAGCTGCACGATCGCCCTGTTCGCGGCCACGGCCTTCGCGACGCCCGACTCGTTCGTCGAGGGCGTGGCCAACGTGGTCGCGTTCGGGCTCGGCATGGCGCTGATCGTCACCGCCTTGACGGTGAGCCTGGCGTTCGCCAACCACGCCCTGCTGCGCGTGATGCGGGCGGGCCGGCGCTACGTCGACCTGCTCGCCGCCGCGTTCGTGCTCATCTCCGGGGTGTACCTGCTCCGGTACTTCTGGGTCGTCGACGTCAACGAGGACACCGATGCCGCCACCGGAGCCGTCGAGCGCCTGCAGAACTGGATCCTCGTCCAGCTCAACGACAACTGGCAGCTCGTGGCGCTCGTCCTGGCCGCCGTGGTCGTCGCGGCCGTGGTGTACGTGGGTCTCCGGCGGGGTGCGGACGACTCCACCGAAGTACCGTCGCCCGTGCGTGACCCCGCTCCCCGCTGACCCTCCGCCCGCACCGGAGTCCGTTCCCGTCCACCCGGCCGCCACCGTGATGCTCGTCCGCGACGCGTCCCCGCCCGGACTCGAGGTGTTCGTCCTGCAGCGCACCGTGAACGCGTCGTTCGCCGCCGGGATGTTCGTGTTCCCAGGTGGGCGTGTCGACGAGGTCGACGGCGCGGCCGCGATCGAGCCCTTCTGCACCGGTCTCGACGACGCATCGGCGTCGGCTGCGCTCGGGATCGACCGCGGCGGGCTGGCGTACTGGGTGGCGGCCGTGCGCGAGTGCTTCGAGGAGGCCGGCGTGCTGCTCGCCCGTCGGCGCGACGGTGGCCAGCCCGACGTGCCCGACGCCGAGCGGCGCGCGGTCCACGCCGGCGAGCTGGCGCTGGCGGAGGTGTGCCGGCGCCACGACCTCGTGCTCGATCTGTCGGAGCTCCGCTACGTGGCCCACTGGGTGACGCCGATCGGTGAGCGGCGGCGATTCGACACTCGGTTCTTCCTCGCCGCCGCCCCGCCGGGCCAGGACGGCCAGCACGACGACGCCGAGCTCGTCGACAGCCGGTGGGTGCGCCCGGCCGACGCGCTGGCCCGGGCCGACGACGGTGACCTGCTGATGCTGCCGCCGACGCTCGCCAACCTGCGCGTGCTGGCGGCGTCCGGCGATGTCGGCGCCGCGCTCGCGGCCGCCGACGCCGCGGGAACGCCGGAGTGCGTGCGGCCCCGCCTGCGCCGCGACGAGACGGGGCGGGTGGTCGGGATCTCCCTGCCCGGCGACGCGGACTACGACTCCCTCATCTGACCGCCATCCGAGTGTCTTGCGCCATCCGAGTGCGCGATGAGGGAGGCCTCCTCATCGGACACTCCGATGGACGAAGACACTCGGATGGGGTTAGACGGATTCGCCGAGCGCGGCTTCGACGGCGGCGAGCATGCGCGCCGAGCAGCCGGCCATGTCCGGGCCGTCGTCGGCCGCTGGTACCGGCACCTCGACGTTCAACCGGTCGGCGATCGCGGCGACGCTGCGGGCGGCCGGGCCGGCGGCGTCACCGTCGGCGAGGGCGACGGGCCGTCCGAGGTCGCCACCCGCGGAAACCGCCGCCTCCAGCGGGATCTGGCCGAGCAGTGGGACCCCGATCGCATCGGCAAGGGCATGCCCGCCGCCCGATCCGAACAGCGGGTAGCTCTCTCCGTGCTCGCACCGGAAGTCGGTCATGTTCTCGATCACGCCGACCACGCGCACGAAGCTGCGCCGGGCCATGTCGGCGGCGCGCTGAGCGACCTTCTGGGCGGCCAGGGCGGGGGTGGTGACGATCACCATGTCGGCCCGGGGGAGCAGGCGGGCGAGGCCCATCTGCACGTCGCCGGTCCCGGGGGGCATGTCGATGAGCAGGTCGTCGAGCTCACCCCAGTGGACGTCGCGGAGGAACTGCTCGACCGCCTTGGTGAGCATCAGTCCCCGCCACATGAGGGCGGTGTCCTCCTCGACGAGGAAGCCGGTGGACACGACCTTCAGCCGGCCGGCGCCGACCGGCAGCTCGTTGGGGATGATCAGCGGGCGATCGCTGCCCTCGACCCGTTCGGCCTCCATGCGCTCGCTCATCCCGAGGAGGCGGGGGACCGAGAAGCCCCAGATGTCCGCATCCAGCACGCCGACGGTGCGGCCCTGACGGGCGAGGGCGACAGCCAGGTTGACGGTGATCGAGCTCTTGCCCACGCCGCCCTTGCCGCTGGCGATGGCGAGAATGCGGGTGGTCGCCGGGACCTGAGTGTCGGCGGCGTTCTGGCGGGCGTTCCATCGCGCCTTGAGCATCACGTCGCTGCGCTCGTCGGGGGACATTTCACCCCAGTCGATGCGCACGTCGCTGACGCCGGGATGGACCCCGACACGGGTCTCGATCTCCCGTTTGATGTCGGCGCGCAACGGACAGCCACCGATGGTGAGCTTGACCGTGACCTGCACGGCGCCGGATTCGTCGACCGACACCGCGGGGACCATGCCGAGGGACACGATGTCGCTCCCCAGTTCGGGATCGATGACCGAGGACAGGACGGACAGCACCTCGTCCCGGCTGGGCGGAGCGGTCGTCCGGGCGGGCATGTTCAGCATTTTACCGGTCCCCGCCGTGTAATCTTGACGTATGGCCGGGGAAGCCCCACTGCCGTCCCGCGACGTGCTTCGCGTCCTCGGCGACAACACGCGGTACGCGATCTACCTGGAGCTCGCCCGCGCGCCGCGCCCGTTGGTCACGGCGGAGATCGCCGACACGCTCGGGCTGCACCCCAACACCGTGCGGCCGCACCTCGAGCGCATGCGCGAGGTCGGCCTGCTCGACGTCACGACCGACGCCAGGGGGGAGGTCGGCCGGCCGCATCACCGCTACTCGCTGGCGGCCGACGCGCCGTCGCTCGGCCTCGAGCCGCCGACGATGCCGGTGCTCGCCCGCATGGTGCTCGCCATGGCCGAGCGGCTGGGAGCGAGCCCGGCCGACGCGGTGGCCGTCGGGGAGGCCGAGGGGCGAGCCCGCGCCGCGCGCTACGGCGACGCGCCGTCGGCCCTCGAGGCGCTCGTCGCCGATCTCGACCGGCTCGGCTTCGACCCCGTCGTCACCGAGGGCTCGGACGCCGAGGGCGCCGCCGATCCCGACGTCGTGACGGCCGTCGTCGCGTTCGCCAATTGCCCGTTCTCCGAGCTCGCCCGCGACCATCCCGACCTCGTGTGCAGCCTGCACCGTGGCCTCGTCGCCGGCTTCGTCGCCCACATGGGCGACGCCGAGGTGGCCGAGTTCTGCCCGCTGGCCCACCGCACGCCCTGTCAGGTGTCAGTGGCCAGCAGGTAGCGTTGTGTCTGCACGCATCCGAGGAGGAGCATCCGTGATCACCGTCACCGATTCAGCCGCCGTCAAGGTCAAAGAGCTGCTCGAAGCCGAAGGCGCCGACGACCTCGCGCTGCGCGTCGCGGTGCGTCCCGGCGGGTGCAGCGGGTTCTCCTACGAGATGTTCTTCGACGGGGACATCGCCTCCGACGACGAGCAGGCCGAGTTCGGCCCCGAGGGCGCCGTGAAGGTCGTCGTCGACCCGGCCTCGGCCCAGCTGCTCGATGGCGCCACCCTCGACTACAAGGACGGCCTCGAGCAGTCCGGGTTCGCGATCACCAACCCGAACGCCTCTCGTACCTGCGGCTGCGGCCAGAGCTTCAGCTGATTCGCTTCTCCCTCGACGGGCGCGACGTCGAAGTCGAGGGAGACGACGCTTCGCTCCTGGAGGTCCTGCGCGACCGGCTCGGGGCGCGCACGGCGAAGGACGGATGCAGCCCCCAGGGCCAGTGCGGCTGCTGCACGGTCTGGATCGACGGCCACCCCCGCGTCGCCTGCGTCACGCCCGTCGCCCGGGTCGCCGGCCGTACCGTGACGACGCTCGACGGCCTGCCCGCCGCCGACGAGTGGGCGGAGTGCTTCTCCGCCCACGGTGCCTCGCAGTGCGGGTTCTGCACGCCCGGCATCATTCTGCGCGTCGCCGCTCTCGACCCGGCCGCTCGTCGCTCGCCCCCGGCCATCCACCGCGCCCTCGCGGCCCATCTGTGCCGCTGCACGGGCTGGAACAGCGTCGTCCACGCCGTTCTGTCATTCGGCATCGACCCGATTCGGCCGATTCCGAACGACAGTACGCGGGCTGAGGCCCGCGCGGCCCTCGAGGGGGGCTGCCCTCAGCAGGTGGGGGCTGCCGTCTCCCTCGGTCGCGGGGGGTTTGCTGATGACACCGCGCCGGCCGGAGCGCTCGTCGCCGTGCGCGGCGAGAACGGCGACTGGGTGGTCGGGGAGACGCTGACCGAGGCCCGACGCCGGGCCGGGAAGGTCCAGGGTCGCCGGTCGACCGCGGCGGTGACGTGGCCGATCGCGGTGCCCGACGGGACGTGGGATCGCACCCTCCAGACCACCTGGGTCGAGCCGGCGTATCTCGAGTCCGACGCCTCGTGGTGCGAACCCGGAGACGAGCCGGTGACCCCCCTCGCCAATGGCGGCGCGTTCGGAGGCAAGCTCGCCAGTGAGGTCGGCGCGGTTGCCCGGCGGCTGGCTGACGAGCACGGTCGGCCCGTACGTGCGCTGTACGCCCGCGAGGACGTCGTCCGCCTCGGCCCCAAGCGCCCTCCGCTCGCGGCCGGCGTACGGGCGGACGGCACCGGTGTCGTGCGCATCGCCCGGACGCCCGGCATCGCCGATGCGATCGGAGCCGCCACCGCAAGCCTCACGGTTGAGGAAGTGGACATCCCGGGCCCGCCGACGTCGGCCGCGCTGCGCGCGGCCGGATGGGCGGAAGCGGCCGTGCTCGTCGCCTCGCTCGCCGGCGCACCCGACACCGTCGTGGCACCCAACGGCGCGATGGCGACCGCCGTGCTCGACGGTGACCGAGTGCACGTCCGCGTGCGGTGCGGCGATCCGCTCGACGAGGTCGTTCTGCGCAGCTACTGCACTGGCGCCGCCCACATGGCGCTCGGCTGGGTGCGGTCGGAGGGGCTGGCGGTCGATGAGGCGGGCGTTCCGGTGGACCTCACGATCCGCTCCTTCGGCATCCTCCGAGCCGCCGAGATGCCAGACGTCAGCGTCGAGATCGTGCCCGATGTCGGCGAGCCCGTGAACGGCAGTGATGCCGTGTTCGCCGCCGTCGCCGCGGCGGCCTGGCGCCACGCCGGGCACCCGCCCCGCTGGCCAGTAGGTACGCGCTGAATGCGGCCGCCGAAGCGCCTGGAGGCGCCGGCGTGCCGAACCGGGTCTTCACCTCTGAACGACGCGGTCTAGGTTCCCGGCGATGAGCAAGCCACTCGGGCCCTACTCCCCGGTCGTGCGCGCCGGGGACTTCGTCATCGTCTCCGGGCAGGGCGGGATGCGCGACGGGGCGATCGTCGAGGGCGGGGTCGCCGCCCAGACCGCGCAGACGATCGCCAACCTCGCTGCCCGGTTGGACGAGGCGGGTGCCTCGCTCTCCGATGTGGTCAAGACCCTGTGCTTCCTCACCGACATGGGCACGTTCGCCGAGTTCAACGACGCCTACGCCGACGGCTTCGGTGATCATCGCCCGGCCCGCTCGACGGTCGAGGTGTCGGCGCTCCCCGGCGGGATGGACGTCGAGATCGAAGCCTGGGCGTACCGGCCGCAGTGAGCGACGACCGTGAGCGGTGCGGGTGGGCGGGTGCCGACGCGCTCTACGTCGAATATCACGACACCGAGTGGGGTGTCCCCGACCGGGACCCGCAGCGACTCTTCGAGCTCCTCATCCTCGAAGGCGCGCAGGCCGGGCTGTCCTGGTTGACGATCCTGCGCAAGCGGGACGGCTACCGCCGCGCGTTCGCCGGGTTCGATCCCGTCGCCGTCGCCGCCTTTGGCCCGGACGACGTCGAGCGCTGCCTCGCCGACCCCGGCATCGTGCGCAACCGGGCCAAGGTCGCGGCCAGCGTCGGCAACGCCAAGGCGTGGCTCGAGCTCGATGATCCGGTCGCGTTCCTGTGGGGGTTCGTCGACGGCGCACCCGTCCAGAACTCGTGGCGCGCGCTGGGGGAGATCCCGGCGACCACCCCGGCATCGGACGCGATGAGCAAGGCGCTCAAGAAGCGCGGCTTCCGCTTCGTCGGGCCGACGATCTGCTACGCCCTGATGCAGTCGTGCGGCCTGGTCAACGACCACCTCACGAGCTGCTTCCGCCACCGCGAGGTGGCAGGACTAGCTTGATCCCGTCTATGGCCGGTGCCATCGCCATCGTGGTCGTCCTCGTGCTGGTGATCCCTGTGCTCGTGCTCATGGCCAGCGGCGTGCTGGCGGCGGTGATCGGGCACGTGCTCGAGCGCGACGCCGAGATCCGCAATGACGGCAGCGAGCTGCTCGAACTCGACGACTGATCACCATGCACGGCCAAGACGCCTCGACCGAGGCGCTCACCGATGCCATCGTGCGCTACGCCGTCGACCGGGTGCGGCTCGACCCGCCGCCGCTCGACGGGCCGCGGACCGAGGCTGAGCTGCGGGAGCTGGTCGGCTCGACCGTGGCCCCGCAGGGGATCGGCGGCATCGAGGCGCTGCGCATCTTCGGTGAGGTGCTCGCACCCGCGTGCATCTCGGTCGACCACCCCCGCTTCCTGTCCTTCGTTCCGGCGGCCCCGACCGACGCGTCGATCCTGTTCGATCTCGTCGTCGGGGCCTCGAGCATCTACGGCGGCTCGTGGCTGGAGGGGGCGGGGGCGATCTTCGCCGAGAACGAGGCGTTGCGCTGGATCGCCGATCTCGCCGGACTGCCGGCGTCGGCGGGTGGCGTGTTCGTCAGCGGTGGGACGGGGGGCAACCTGAGCGCGCTCCTCGCCGCCCGGTGGCGGTGGCGCGACCGGGGCGGCGGCGCCCACGACCGGACTCGCGGACTGCTCATCGCGTCTCGCGGCGCGCACTCATCCGTGGCTCAGGCGGCGCGAGTGATGGACGTCGATGTGGTCGCCGTCCCGGCCGACGAGACGGGCCGGCTGACGGCCCCAGCACTGCGGGCCACCGTGGATGAGCTCGACCCGACCGATCGCGAGCGTGTCTTCGGTGTCGTCGCCACCGCCGGTACCACCAACATCGGCGTGATCGACGACATGGTCGCGGCGGCCGATGCGGCGCGCCGGCTCGACACGTGGTTGCACGTCGACGGCGCCTACGGCGGCGCCGCCCTCGCTGCCCCGAGCGTCCGCGACCGCTTCGCCGGTGTGGAGCACGCCGACAGCTTCATCGTCGACCCGCACAAGTGGTTGTTCGCCCCGTTCGACTCCTGCGCCCTGATCTACCGCGACCCGGAGGTTGCGCGCCGCGCCCACACACAGCACGCCGAGTACCTCGACGTGCTGCACGTCGACCACGACGCGTCCGGCCCCGCCGCCGAGGCGTGGAACGCGAGCGACTACGCCCACCACCTGTCCCGCCGGGCCCGTGGGCTGCCGCTGTGGTTCAGCCTCGCCACCCACGGCACCGACGCCTACCGCGACGCGGTCGAGACCACGCTGCGGGTCACGCGCGAGGGCGCGGAGCTCGTGCGCGCCGCGCCCCACCTCGAGCTGCTCCACGAACCCGAGCTGTCGATCGTCGTGTTCCGCCGGCTCGGGTGGGAGGCTCGGCACTATCACGAGTGGAGCAACCGTCAGCTGGCGGCAGGGGCGGCGTTCGTGACGCCGAGCGCGTGGGGTCAGGAGACCGTGCTCCGCTGGTGCATCGTGAATCCGCAGACCACCGTCGACGACCTCACGGCGATCGTCGCCAGTCTCGGCGATGACTGAGCGGAGCGAGCCGGCGGATCTCGTCGTCACCGGCGCGACCTGCCTGGCGACGATGGACGTCGCGCGTCGCGAGCTGGCGGACGGATGGGTCGCCGTCACCGACGGGTTCATCACGGCGGTGGGCACCGGATCGGCACCCCCGGCGGCCGAGACCCTCGACGCCACCGGCTGCCTGGTCACCCCGGGTCTCGTCAACGCCCACCACCACCTGTACCAGAACTTGACGAGGGCGCACCCGGCGATGACGGACAAGCCGCTCTTCGAGTGGCTGCGCTCGCTCTACCCGCGCTGGCGCGGGCTCGACACCGAGTCCGCCTACCTGTCGGCGTGGGTCGGGCTCGCCGAGCTCGCCCTGTCCGGAGCAACCACGTCGACCGACCACCTCTACCTCCACCCTCGCGGCGCAGGTGACCTCCTTGCGGCCGAGATCGACGCCGCGCGCGACCTCGGCGTGCGTTTCCACCCCACCCGCGGATCGATGTCGCTGTCGGAGAAGGACGGTGGGCTGCCGCCCGACGACGTCGTCGAGGACGATGACGAGATCCTCGCCGCCAGCGAGGAGGCGGTCCACCGGCATCACGACCGCGCCTTCGGCGCGATGGTCCAGGTCGCCCTCGCCCCGTGCTCGCCGTTCAGCGTCACCGAGTCCCTCATGCTGCGTTCGGCCGAGCTCGCCGAACGTCTCGATGTGCGGTTGCACACCCACTTCGCCGAGAACGCCGAGGACGACGAGTTCTCGCTGGCGACGTTCGGCTGCCGGCCGACGGAGTACCTCGAACGCACGGGCTGGCTCGACGACCGGGCGTGGCTGGCGCACTGCGTGCGGCCCAACGACGACGAGGTGGTGCGGCTCGGCCGGGCCGGCGTCGGCGTGGCCCACTGCCCGTCGAGCAACCTCATCCTCGCGTCGGGGATCGCGCCGGTCGTCCCGTTGCGCCGCGCCGGCGTCGACGTCGGCCTCGGCGTCGATGGGTCGTCGTCCGCGGACTCGGCGTCGCTGTGGCTCGAGGCGCGCCAGGCGATGCTGCTCGCCAAGCTGCGCGACGGCGCGGCGGCCGGCACCGCGCGGATGGCGCTGGAGATGGCCACGCTCGGAGGTGCCGCGTGCCTCGGTCGCCGTGGCGAGCTCGGCGTGCTGGTGCCCGGCGCGGTCGGTGATGTGGCCGTGTGGCCGCTGGAGGGTCCGGCGTTCGCCGGTGCGATCGAGGATCCGATCGAGGCGTGGCTGCGGTGCGGACCGCTGTCAGCGCGACACACCGTCGTGCACGGCCGCGTGGTCGTCCGCGACGGACGACTGACTCATCGCGACACCGAGGAGCGGTTGGCCGCGCACCGGCGCGAAGCCGCGCGTATCCAGCGCGGGGGCTGACGACTCTGGATGTTCGTGAGCTTCGGATTTTGTCGAGAATCGATCAATCCCGAACCGCTCGTGCGTCGAACACGTAGAGACAATCAGAGAGCGACCAACTCGGAGGAGGTAAAGCCGTGGCCGCAACCATGACACTGTGGGTGAACACGATCACCGGCCAGCGCCTCGACCGGGACGAGCTCGAAGTCCTTCGCATCAAGGCCCACCGGGCCTATGAGGCGAACTCGCACATCTTCGAGGACGAGTACGAAGCGCTGACCGCGTTCGGTGCCGTCCCGATGAGCCGGCTGAACGAGCTCACGCTCGAGATCGCCTGATCCGGCTCACGCCTCCGGCGCCTCGAGCCAGGCGCCGTCCTTCATGAGGGTTCGCCCGCTGATCTCGTTGCTCTCCCGCCACGCCTGGATGCGGACGGGACGCAGGACGAGGAACACGTAGGGATCGCCCTCGTCTCGCGGATCCCAGTTCGACTGGCGGACGAACGGATCGGCGACGTCGGCCGGTGCCTGACCGACCGGATGGACCGCTTCCAACTCGGCGTCGATCATCACCACATCACGGGTGCCGCCGGTGCCGAGCCGCGCCGCCCCTGACTCGGCGAGATTGTGCGCCGTGACCATCGTGCTGTCGGTCGCCAGGACGATGCGCTCGCCGGTCCAGCCGTAGGAGAGCGGCACCAGGTGGGCGGCGCCGGTGGCCGATGCCGTGGCCACCCAGATGTCGGCGCCTGGCGTGGCGAGCAGCTCGCGGGTGTCGGCGATTCGTCGGGCGCGGTCGCGCGGGGGATCCATCGACCCAGCGTCGCACAGCGTCGCGCCCCCCGGCCGGCGGATGCGGCGGCCAGACTGGCGGCCGTGCCGGGCGCCGTGAACCGCCGACGAGTGCTGCGCGCCGCGCTCGCGGTGGTCGGTGTGGTGTGCGCCGTCGCGGCGTGCTCGTCCGATCGCGGTTCGCTCACGGCGCCGTCGTTCGGCTCGCGCCCCGCGTCGACGGTCACGGACGCCGTACGCCCGGCCGGCGACGAGATCCGGAGCGTCGCGATGGTCGGGGACTCGATCACGGTGGGGGCGCGACGCCCGCTCGCCGACGGCCTCCGCAGCCTCGGTCTCGACGTCCGCGCGATCGACGCGGCCGACGGCCGGAGGATCGCGGTCGGCGGTCAGTCTCAGCCGTCCGGGCTGGACGTCGTCACGCTGCTCGGTGAGGATCCGCCCGACCTGTGGGTGATCGCGCTCGGGACCAACGACGTGTTCCAGTACAACGACGCCGAGGAGTACCGCGCCGCCATCGGCGCCCTCCTGAGCGCGATCCCGGCGACGACGCCGGTGGTGTGGGTGGACACCTACCTGGAGGACGATCCGGCGCGTAGCGACGTGTTCAACCAGGCACTACGCGACACGTTGGACTTCCGCGGCACCGCCAGCGTCGCCGACTGGGCGAGCGTGGCGCCCGGCGAGGGTGTCCTCGCCGACGGGATCCACCCTTCCGACGACGGCGCGCAGCAGTTCGGGTCAGTCGTGACCGACGCCGTCGCGCAGTGGCTCGGTTAGCGCTTCGGGGGTTCACGGGGGCGGAGCCCCCGTGGGATCAGCTGCCCCAGCGGCTCTGGCCGAAGCGGTAGCCGACCGAGCGCACGGTCTGGATCAGTCCGGCGTGCTCCTCGCCGAGCTTGGCGCGCAACCGGCGCACGTGTACGTCGACCGTGCGGGCGCCGCCGTAGTACTCGTAGCCCCACACGCGGTTGAGCAGCATCTCGCGGGTGAACACCTTGCCCGGGTTCTGGGCGAGGAACTTGAGCAGCTCGTACTCCATGTACGTGAGGTCGAGCGGGCGGCCGGCGATCGACGCCTGGTAGGTCTCGAGGTTGAGGGCGAGCTCGCGGTACTCGATCATCTCCGGCCGGGTCCCGCCGCCGACCCGCCACAGCAAGTGGCGCACCCGCGCCTCGAGCTCGGCGGGATGGAACGGGGCGAGGCAGAAGTCCTCGAACAGGTCGTCACGGAGCTCGAGCTCGCCGAGCTGGGCGCCCGAGACGATCGCGAGCACGGGCGGTGTGCCCGGATCGCGCTTGCGGATCGTGCGGGCGAACGACCACGCGCCGGAGGGATCGCCGGTGCAGTCGAGGATCGCGCCGGCCCAGCCCCCGGCCGGTTCGAGCTCGGCGGCGTCGTCCGGCGACGCGACCGGCTTCCAGGCGTAGCCGGCGAGGTCGAGGGTGCGGGCGAGCTCGGGCGCGATCGGATCGCCGAAGACGGCCAGCACTTCGTCACTGTCGGTCATCGCCACTCCATCACAGCGACCGAAGGTAGCGGTCGATCTCGAACGTCGACACGTGGGTCTTGTAGGCGCGCCACTCGGTGCGCTTGTTGCGCAGGAACCACTCGAAGATGTGCTCGCCGAGGGCGTCGTGGACGAGCTCGGAGGTCTCCATCGCCTTCAGTGCGTCGGCCAGCGACTGGGGCAGCTGCTCGATGCCGAGCTTGGCCAGCACGTCGTCGCCGATCTCGAACAGGTTGGCATCGGCCTCGAGCGGGAGCTCGTACCCCTCGGCCACGCCTCGGAGTCCGGCCGCGAGGATGAGGCTGAAGGCGAGGTACGGGTTGCAGCTCGGGTCGGGTGAGCGGTACTCGATGCGGGTCGCCAGCGGCTTGTCGCGCTTGGCGATCGGCACCCGGATCAGGCCGCTGCGGTTGTTGCGCGCCCACGAGATGTGCACCGGCGCCTCGAAGCCCGGGACCAGACGCTTGTAGCTGTTGACGGTCTGGTTGGTGATCGCGGTGATCTCGGTGGCGTGCCGGATCAGCCCGGCCATGAACGACTTCGCCAGCGGGGACAGGAAGTAGTCGTCGTCGCGGTCGTAGAAGGCGTTGTCGTCGCCGCGGAACAGCGACAGGTGGATGTGCATCCCCGATCCCTGCACCAGCTCCATCGGCTTGGGCATGAACGTGGCGTGCAGTCCGTTGGCCGCCGCGACCTCGCGCACGACGAGGCGGAACGTCATCACGCTGTCGGCCATCGAGAGCGCATCGGTGTGCCGCAGATCGATCTCCTGCTGGCTGGGAGCGTCCTCGTGGAAGCTGTACTCGACCGGGATGCCCATTGCCTCGAGCGTGCGGATCGTCTGCTTGCGCAGCGAGCCGGTGACGTCGTTGGTGGTCAGGTCGAAGAAGCCGCCCTCGTCGAGCGGCTGCGGAGGCTGACCCGGCTCGGGCGGGGCGATGTAGAAGAACTCGATGTCCGGCGCGACGTAGAACGTCAGGCCTTGCTCGTGGGCGGCGCGGACGTGACGGCGCAGCACCTGGCGGGGGTCGCCCTCGAACGGGGTGCCGTCGAGGTTGTGGATGTCGCAGAAGACCCGTGCCTCGGGCGTGGTGGGATCGCCCCAGGGCAGGAGCTCGAACGTGTCCGGATCCGGGATCGCGAGGACGTCGGCCTCCTGGATGCGGGAGAACCCGTCGATCGAGGACCCGTCGAAGGTCATCCCGTCCTCGAGCGCGTTCTCCAGCTCAGCCGGACTGATCGCGAAGCTCTTCAGGCTGCCCAGGATGTCGGTGAACCACAGGCGGATCAGGCGAACTCCGCGCTCCTCGACGCTGCGCAGCACGTAGTCACGTTGTTGCTCCAGCATCTCGGTCACCCAACCATTCTCGCTGCGGCGCCGGTGATCGTGGCGGCAACCGATTGCCGACCCGTTGCCCGACTGTGAACGCTCCGTGAACCGTTCCCACGGGGGGCTCCGCCCCCCGTGTGCCCCCCGAAGAGTGCACCCACGGGGGGCTCCGCCCCCCGTGTGCCCCCCGGATGAGCACTCGGCCCCCGGGGGGTCAGGAGAAGAGGCGGGTGACCTCCGGCTTGAGCACCTTGCCCAGGGTGTTGCGCGGGAGCTCGTCGACGAACAGGTAGCGCGACGGCACCTTGGCGGCGGCCAGCTGCTCCTTGCCCCACGCTCGGAGGGCGTCCCCCTCCAGCTCGGCGCCGGCGGCGGGGACGACCGCCGCGCAGACGCGCTCGCCCCACTCCTCGTCGGCGACGCCGACGACGGCGCAGTCGTCGATGCCCGGATGGGTCCGGAAGACCTCCTCGACCTCGAGCGCCGAGACCTTCTCCCCGCCGGTCTTGATGATGTCGACGGACGAGCGGCCGAGCAGGCGGTGGCCCTCCGGCTCGCGGACCGCGACGTCGCCGGTGCGGAACCAGCCGTCGGTGAACGCGTCGGCGGTCGCGTCGGGACGCTGCCAGTACCCGACGAACACCTGCGGCCCGCGGACGAGCAGCTCGCCGGGCTCGCCGTCGGCACGTCGTCGCCGTCGTCACCGACGATTCGCACCTCCATGCCCGGCATGGGCTCGCCGACGTGACCCGGCACCCGGTGGGTGAGGGTGTTCGAGAGCACCATGCCGAGCTCGGTCATCCCGTAACGCTCGAGCAGGACGTGACCGCTGATCTCGCGCCACCGGTCGAGCGTCGACACGGGCAGGGCCGCCGACCCACACACCATCAGCCGCAGTCCGGCGGCACCGGCCGACCAGGCGTGGCGGGTCTCGTCGTCGGCCTGCTCCCACGCCGCGGTGAGCCGGGCGTAGACGGTCGGAACGGCCATGAACAGCGTGACCTCGCCGGACGTGAAGCGCTGCCACACGTGGGCGGCGTCGAATCCACCGGGCGCCTCACAGACCGCCCCGGCGGCGAGCGCGCACAGCGTCACGTTGACCAGACCGTGGACGTGGTTGAGCGGGAGGACGAGCACGACCCGGTCGTCGGCGGACCACTCCCAGGCGGTCAGCATCCCGTCGACCATCGCCGCGATGCCGCCGTGGGTGTGCACGGCGCCCTTCGGGCGTCCGGTCGTGCCGCTCGTGTAGATCATCACCGCGGAGTCGTCGAGCCCCGGTTCACCGCGCCGCGCCGGCCCGCGAGCGGCGACG
Organism: uncultured Acidimicrobiia bacterium; assembly: GCA_963827075.1. Lineage (GTDB taxonomy): Bacteria > Actinomycetota > Acidimicrobiia > Acidimicrobiales > Ilumatobacteraceae > JALZMG01. The sequence goes on from CAWGZN010000011.1 coordinate 49,362, forward strand.
TCGATCACCGCCGCACGCGTGCCGGTGGCCACGCGCTCGGCGACGTCTCGGTGCTGCTCGGACGCGACGATCACCCGCGCGCCACTGTCGTCGACGACGTACGCCAGCTCGGCGTCCGGGTGCTGGGGGTGCAGCGGGACGGCGATCGCGCCGGCGTGCCAGCAGGCGAGGAGGGCGGTCACGAAGTCGTGGCCGGGAGTGCAGATGATCGCGATCCGGTCACCGGCGCCAGTGTCACCGGCCAGGACTGCGGCGAGCCCGGTGGCATCGGCGTCGACGGCCTCATACGTCCACGACCCGGCCGGGTCGACGATCGCCACCCGGTCCCCGTGCATCCCGACGCGCTGGACCACCGGCCGGCTGCTCATGCGACCACCGTACGTTGAGCATCTGGGCGCGATTGTTCTCGACCCTCGAGAAGTCCGCGCCCGGATCGGTCGATGAGAAGGATCGCGCCCAGATCGGGGTGGGGGCGTCGGCAGTAGCCTTGGAGTGTGACCGTGGTGCGAGTCGCCTTGGCCCAGCTCAATCCCACCGTCGGCGACCTCGACGGGAACCTCGCCAAGCTGCTCGCCGCCTATGAGCGGGCCGAAGCGTCGGGGTGCGACCTGGTCGCCTTCCCCGAGCTGGCGATCACCGGCTATCCACCCGAGGACCTCGTCCTCAAGCCCGGCTTCGTCGCCGACAACGAGGCCGCGCTGGGCAAGCTCGCCGCCCGCACCCGCCACTGCGCGGCCGTGGTCGGGTTCGTCGACGAGGACCGCGACCTGTTCAACGCGGCCGCCGTCTGCGCCCAGGGAGAGGTGATCGGCACCTATCGCAAGCGGTTGCTGCCCAACTACGCCGTGTTCGACGAGGCGCGCTACTTCACGGCGGGTGACGAGACCGATCCACTGGAGCTGTACGTCATCGGCGGGGTGAAGGTCGGGATCAGCATCTGCGAGGACGTCTGGAGCCCCGACGGCCCGCTGGCAGTGCAGGCCGATGGGGGCGCCGAGCTCGCCGTCAACATCAACGGGTCGCCGTATCACCGTGGCAAGGCCCCGGCGCGGGAGCGGATGCTCGCCACGCGGGCCGCCGACGCCCACTCGGCGCTCGTGTACGTCAACCAGGTCGGCGGCCAGGACGAGCTCGTCTTCGACGGGTGCTCGCTGGTCTTCGACGCCGAGGGCAACCTGCTTGCGAGGGGCCGCCCGTTCGTCGAGGACCTCCTTGTCGTCGACGTGCCCGTGCCGCCCGTGTACCGGCAGCGGCTGCTCGATCCGCGGGGCCGCACGTCGCACATCTCGCTGCCGCAGCTCGTCGTGAGCTCGAGCCCGGTCGTTCACGCCGATGCCGTCGCCAACCCCGTCGTCGAGCCGCTCGACCCGGTCGCCGAGCTGTACGAGGCGCTCGTGCTCGGCACCCGCGACTACTGCCACAAGAACGGCTTCCGCGACGTCGTGATCGGGCTCTCCGGGGGCATCGACTCATCGTTGGTCGCGGTGATCGCGGCGGAGGCGCTCGGGCCGGACCACGTTCACGGTGTCTCGATGCCGTCGCGCTACTCGAGCGAGCACTCCAAGTCCGACGCCGCAATCCTCGCCGAGAACCTCGGGCTCGACTTCCGGACGATCTCGATCGAGCCCGCCTTCAGCGCCTATCTCGAGCTGCTCGCTCCGAGCTTCGCCGGGCGGGAACCGGGCCTGACCCAGGAGAACATCCAGAGCCGCTGCCGCGGGCAGCTGCTGATGGCGCTGTCCAACGAGTTCGGCTGGATGGTGCTGGCGACCGGCAACAAGTCGGAGATGGCCGTCGGCTACTTCACGATCTACGGCGACTCGGTCGGCGGGTTCGCCGTGATCAAGGACGTGCTCAAGACCGAGGTCTACGCGCTGGCCCGCTACGTCAACGAGCGGGCCGGTCACGAGGTGATCCCCGAGGGCGTGATCAGCAAGCCGCCGTCGGCGGAGCTCCGGCCGGACCAGCGCGACGACCAGAGCCTGCCGCCGTACGACGTGCTCGACCCGATCCTCGAGCTCTACGTCGAGGAGGACCGCACGGCGGCGGAGATCATCGAGCTCGGCCACGACGACGCCCTGGTCCGCCGCATCACCCGGCTGGTCGACCTCGCCGAGTACAAGCGCCGCCAGAGCCCGCCGGGGGTGCGGGTGACGACGAAGGCGTTCGGACGCGACCGCCGGCTGCCGATCACGAACGGGTATCGGGGCTGACGCCCGCTCAGCGGGCGTACTCGAGCGCGCGCAGGCGGGCGGCCATCGCCAGGCCCGCCAGCGCGGCGAAGCCGGCCCCGAGGAGGGCGGCCGGCGTCAGGCCCCACCGGTCGAACAGCCGCGTCGCCGGGATCGCGGTGAGCGCCCGCCCGAGGGTGCCGAAGGCAATCATCGTGCCGAGTCCTCTCGCCGGCGACCCAGGCACGAGCTCGCCGCCGATCGGGATGCACGAGACGATGGCGAACTCGAAGGCGGCGATGAACACGCCGAGCAGGACCAGTCCGAGTCCGAGGACGCTGTCGAACACGGCGAGGGCGAGGGCGACGGGAACCATCACCGCCGCTCCCGCCGCCACGCTGCGCTCCTTCCCCCAGCGGTCGGTGCGTGCGGCCGACGTCGTCGAGGCGGCGAGCTCGAGCGCGCCGAGGCCGAACGCCACCGCCGCCAGCCCGGCCGTGCCGACGCCGAACTCGTCCTCGAGCCACGGCCCGAACGTGACGAAGAGCGACTGCGCCGCCGACATGAGGCAGAACAACCCGGTCACGGCCAGCCAGCCGGGCAGCGCGAGGCGGGTGCTGGGGCGGACCGCGGCCGCTCGGCCGGCGCCCGGCGGGTCGCCGCCTTCGATGCGCGCGGCGAGCACCCCGGCCATGACGACCACGGCGACCGCGGCTGCGGCGTAGGCCCACCGCCACGACGTCGCCGCCGTGATCAGGCCCATCAGGCTCACGCCGAGCAGGAGACCGAGCGCCCACGACGTTTCCGTGATCCCGACCACTCGTCCCCGCCGCGCGTACGGCACGTGGTCGGCGATCCACGAACCGAGGGCGACGTCGAACACGATCTTCGTCATCGCCAGGACGAACAGTCCCGCGCCGAACATCACGACCCCGGAGCTGGCGCCGGCGATCACGGCGCCGATCGCGATCCCGATCAGACCGGTCACCATCGACCACCGGCGGGGCACCCGCTCCACCACCCGCCCGATCAACGGCGACGACAGCCCGCACAGCTCACTCACGGCGAGCGCCACCCCGAGGTCGCTGAGCTGGACGTCGAGGCCGCGGGCGATGGTGGCGAGGAACGGCGGGGCGAAGCGGTACGCGGCGTTGGCGGTGAGCCGGGCGACGGTGATCGTCGTGACGTTCCGCCGGACGGCGGCCGGGTAGGAGTCGTCGAGCGTCCGGCGCAGCACCGTGGCTGGACGCTACTCAGGTGGCATCATCGACCGATCGAGCCGATTCCGTACGACCACGCCCTCCGCGACCGCATCACGCGCAACCTCTCGTCGCACCGCCGTCGAGCGAGCGACCTCGATGGGCACCGCCACGCGGCGGTCGCCGTCGTCGTCGTCGACTCCGAGGTCGGCGAGGACCGGGTCGACCCGTTCCAGTTCGAGACCGGATCGATGGACGACATCCCCGGTGGAGCCCAGGGCCTCGACGGCCGGATGACCGACGTCTCGGGCGGCGCCGCCTTCCTGCTGTGCCGGCGGGCGGCCGGACTCAACCGGCACGCGTCCGCAGTGGGCGCTGCCCGGTGGGCGCATCGACGACGGCGAGACCCCCGAGGTCGCCGCCCGGCGCGAGCTCGCCGAGGAGCTCGGCGTGACGCTGGGCGCCGACTCGATGCTCGGGTTCCTCGACGACTACCGGACGCGTTCCGGCTACGTGATCACGCCCGTCGTGCTGTGGGGCGGCGGACGGCTCGACCTGCGTCCTGATCCCGGCGAGGTCCTCGCCGCGTACCGGGTGGGGCTGCACCAGCTCTGCCGGGACGATTCGCCGCGGTTCGTCACGATCCCCGAGAGCGACCGTCCGGTCGTCCAGGTCCCCCTCGGCCACGACCTCATCCACGCCCCGACCGGGGCCGTGCTCGTGCAGTTCCGCTGGCTCGGCCTCGAGGGCCGCGACGATCCCGTCGACGGCTTCGAGCAGCCGGTGTTCGCCTGGCGCTGAGCGAACGAGGTCAGCGCCCGGAGTGGCCGAAACCGCCGCCGCGGTTCTCGCCCTCGAGCCGGTCGACCACGGTCCAGACGACCTCCTCCACCCGCTGCACGACGAGTTGGGCGACGCGGTCGCCGCGGTGGATCTGGTAGTCGGCGGTCGGGTCGGTGTTGAGCAGGATCACCTGCACTTCGTCGCGGTAGCCCGAGTCGATCAGCCCGGGCGCGTTCACCACCGAGATCCCGTGGCGCAGGGCGAGCCCGCTGCGGGGGATGACGAAGCCGGCGTGGCCGGCCGGGATGGCGACGGCGATGCCGGTCGGGACCAGCGCCCGCCCGCCGGCCGCGGTCACCACGGTGTCCTCCCGCGCCAGCAGGTCGAGCCCGCCGTCACCCGGGTGGGCATAGGTCGGCAGCGGGAGATCGGGGTCGAGCCGGACCACGGGCACGCGCAGGGACATGAGTCCGGGATGCTACGGCCGTCCCCATGGAGGGACGCGGGCGGGTGAGTAGCCTCCCCGGCGATGGAGCGCCCGCCGTCGGTCGACGCGCTCGCCCGGTCGCTCGCCGGGAGCGGGCTGCCACACCCGATTCTCGTCGACATCGCTCGTGGGGCCATCGCCGACGGGGCCGTCGAGGACGCCGAGGCCCGCGCCACCGCCTTCCGGCGCACGCTGCTCACCCCGGTCATCAACGCCACCGGCGTGCTCCTGCACACCAACCTCGGTCGGGCTCCACTCGCCCACAGCCAACCCGCCCGCGCCCAGTCGATCGAGCTCGACTTGGCGTCGGGCGACCGAGGCTCGCGCCAGCAAGCCGTCGGTCAGCTCTTCGCCCGGCTCTGCGGCGGCGAAGCGGCGATGGTCGTGAACAACAACGCCGGCGCCGTGCTCCTCGTTCTGGCCGCGCTGGCCGCCGGCCGCGAGGTCCCCGTGAGTCGGGGCGAGAGCGTCGAGATCGGCGGTGGCTTCCGTGTCCCCGAGGTGATCGCCCAGTCCGGCGCCCGGCTGGTCGACGTCGGCACGACGAACCGGACCGCGCCTGTCCGACTACCGGCGCGTGCTCGAGCGACCGGCCGCCGACGTCGCCGTCGTGCTCAAGGTGCACCCGAGCAACTACCGCGTCGCCGGGTTCGTCGAGGACACGCCGGTGGCCGAGCTCGCCACGCTCGGCGTGCCGGTCGTCGTCGATCTCGGCAGCGGCCTCGTCGACGCCAGCTGTCCGTGGCTGGGCGGTCCACCACCGTCGTGGCTGGCGGATGAACCGGCCGCCGTCCAGACCCTTGCGGCTGGCGCCGCGCTCGTCACGTTCAGCGGCGACAAGCTGCTCGGCGGCCCGCAGGCCGGGGTCATCGTCGGGCGCGCCGACCTCATCGCCCAGTGTGAACGCCACCCCCTCGCCCGCGCCCTGCGCCCGGGCGGCCTCGTCCTGTTCTCACTCCAGCAGATCGCGCTCGCCTACCTCAGCCGTGACGCCGGCGAAGACGGTGCCGTTCTGGCGACTGGCGACCGTGCCCACCGAAGAGCTCGCCGCCCGGGCGCGGGCGATCGCCGCCGGCACGGGTGGCGAAGCCGTGGCCACCGAGGCCCTGGCCGGCGCCGGGTCGACACCGGGAGCGACGATCCCGTCGTGGGGAGTCGCCCTGCCCGGCGACCATCTCGCCGCCCTCCGCACCAATGACCCGCCGATCATCGCCAGGGCCACGGAGGGGCGCACGATCCTCGACTTCCGGGCGGTCGAGCCGAGCGACGACCTGGTCCTCGTCGCCGCGATCGACGCCATGACGGGGGGCGAAGCCGAGACGTGAGAGTGATCGCCACCGCCGGACACGTCGATCACGGCAAGTCCTCGCTCGTCCAGGCGTTGACCGGTACCGACCCTGACCGGTTGGTCGAGGAAAAGCGGCGAGGCCTCACGATCGACCTCGGCTTCGCCCACACCGTGGTCGGCGGCGAGCCGATCAGCTTCGTCGACGTGCCCGGTCACGTCCGGTTCCTCCGCAACATGCTCGCCGGCGTGGGCGGGGTCGACGCCTGCCTGTTCGTCGTCGCCGCGACCGAAGGGTGGAAGCCGCAGAGCGAGGAGCACTTGCGCATCCTCGAGCTGCTCGGGGTCGCCAACGGTGTCATCGCCCTCACCAAGATCGACGTTCTCGGCGACGGCGAGCTCGTCGACCTGGCGACGATGGAGGTGGCCGAGCGCGTCGCCGGCACGTTCCTCGCCGACGCTCCGATCGTCCCGGTCTCCGCGCCGCGGGGCGAAGGCCTCGACCGGCTCATCGACGAGCTCGGCGCGCTCGCCCGCCGCACGCCGGCCGCCGTCGACCGGGACCGTCCGCGCCTCTGGGTCGACCGGGTCTTCGCCGCCCGGGGGAGCGGCACGGTCGTCACCGGCACCCTCACCGGTGGGTCGCTGGCGACCGACGGACGGGTCCTCGTCGGGCCGGCTCGACTCCCTGCGCGGATCCGGACGATCCAGACCCTCGGCGAGACGGTCGAGCGCATCGGACCCGGCAACCGCGTCGCGCTCAACCTGGTCGGCGTCGACCATCACGCCGTCAGCCGCGGCGACGCGGTCGTCGAGCCGGACCGGTGGTGGTCGACGGAGCGCTTCGACGCGTCGCTCGCCGTGCTCACCGGCCTCGACCACGACGTCTCTCGCCGGGGCGCCTACGTCGCCTACGTCGGCTCCGGTGAGCACCCGGTGCGCCTGCGCGTGCTCGGCGCGGACGCGGTGGCTGCGGGCACCACCGGCGCGGTCCGGATCCACCTGCTGCACCGCACGCCGCTGCCGCTGGTCCCGGGTGACCGCTACATCCTGCGCGAGAGCGGTCGCGACGAGACCGTCGGCGGGGGCGAGGTGCTCGACGTCGCGCCCGCCCTCCCGGCGTCCAAGGCCCGCCCCGATCGCCGGGTCGAGCGGGTCGTCGCCGAACGAGGCTGGGTCGACGCCGACGAGCTCGAGCGGTTGACCGGCGAGCGGCGGGACCCGGACCTCGGCCGGTGGGTCACCTCGGAGGAGGCGCGGCGAGCCGCCGCCGACTCGCTCCGCCGGCGACTCGCCGGGGCTGGGCCGCTCGGGCTGGAGGTCGCCACGCTGGACGAGCGCGAGCGCGCCGTCGTCGCCACGTTCACCGACGTGGTCGTCGGCGGCGGGTACGCCCGCACCGGCGCGAGCGCCGATCCGCTCGCCGATCACCCCTACGTGGCCGCGCTCGCCGCCGGCGGGATGGCTCCACCCGATCCTGAGGGCGTCGACCGGGCCGAGCTCCGTGAGCTCGTGCGGCGCGGCCTGGTGGTGGAACGCGACGGGCAGTGTTTCCACACGGACGCGCTGGCCGCGGCCGCCGAGCTCGCGGCCCGGCTTCTCGCCCGGACGCCGGAGGGGTTCACCGTCAGCGAGTTCCGCGACGCCGCCGGCGTCACCCGCAAGCACGCCCTCCCGCTCGTCAGCGAGCTCGACGCCCGCGGGGTCACGCGCCGCCGGGGCGACGTGCGTGTCGCCGGTCCCCGCCTGGGCTCGTGATCAGCAGGCCGGGCGGCGCAATCGCCGGCGCTCGTCGTCCGTGAGCCCGCCCCAGATCCCGTAGCGCTCGTCGGCCGCGACGGCGTGTTGGAGACAGTCGACGCGCACCGGACACGTCGCGCACACCGCCTTCGCCCTCCGCTCGCGGGCGATCCGCTCGTGCTTCCGCTCGTGGTGCATCGGGGGATAGAAGTCGGCGCCGGCTTCCCCCCGGCACGCGCCTCGCTGCTGCCACTTGAAAATCGAGCCCATCACGCGCGTCACGGTAGAAAACCTCGCTGAGGGCGGGCAATGGTCGGACCCGGTGTTCACAGAGGGTTCACCGAGCCGCGACATGCCGGTGATCAGCGCGAGCGGCGCTCCCGGTGGTCGCGGGCGGCGCCTTCGAGCGGTTCCACCTCCAGCGTCACGCCGTCGATGGCCACGACCCGTACCGGCTCGCCGGCGCTCACGGGGGTCGCCCGGTTCGTGCGCGCCCTCCAGCGGGCGTCGCCCACACTCACGACGCCGTCGGGATCGACCGATTCCACCACGTGTCCGATCTCGCCGATCATCCACTCGCGGCCGATCGTCGGCGTGGCGAAGCGGGTGCGCACCATCGACGGCATCCCGACCACGAACGCGAGCACGATCCCGCCGATGCCGGCGAGCAGCGTGATCCACGACGGCCGGAGCGTCGCGCCCGGGAGGGGCTCGAACAGCCAGGCGCTGCCGATGACCGTCAGCAGCACTCCCACACCGGTCCACAGCCGCGGAATGCCGACCTGCACGTCGATGGCGAAGGCGAACACCGCGCCGAGGATCAGCGCGACGGCCCAGCCGCGGGTCGGCAGCGTGGCCAGCCCTGTGCAGGCGAGCACGGTGGCGATCGCGCCGACGACGCCGGCGATCCCGATCCCGGCGGTGAAGAACTCGAACACCAGCAAAGACAGCCCGACCAGGAGCAGCAGGTAGGCGACGGCCGGACTGGCCGCTGTGTGGAAGAGCTGGTCGACGAGCGACAGCTTCGCGAAGCGCACGGTCGCCGTCGTGTCGCGGCGTACGTTGCCGTCGTCGAGCACCTGCTCCTCGGTCGTCTCGATGATCCGGCCGCCCTCCTCGAACCCGTCCAGTGCGTCCACCATGTTCCGGATGGTGGGGATGCCGAGGTCAGTGACGCGCTGCTTGAACACGCCGAGCTCGCGGGCCTCGGTGAGGCCGATCGAGCCCTGCCGGAGCGCCTGCTCGGCGGCGCCGAAGTCGATCGGGACCCCGCCCGGAGCGAGTGGGACGCCGATATGACCGACCCGTGAGCCGCCGGCCATGCCGGTGACATCGGCCACGGCGAGCAGCTGGGCCGGGGTGCCGTAGAGGCGGGCGCCGGACGGCCCCACCCACACGGCGATGGGGATGGGTGCCTCGGCGATGCGTTCGAGCAGCGCCGCCATCTCGTCCCGGTCGACGACGGCACCACGGGAGTTGACCTGGAGGACGAGCGCCTGGGCCCCGTCGGCGTCGGCCCGGTCGATGGCGTCGTCGATGGCGTCGACCACGATGGGGTCGATCAGACCGCTGACCTGGAGCACGTCGACCGGGCCCGGGGACGGCACCTGTTCCTCGGCGGCCTGGGCCCGGCCGTTGGGTGCCGCCAGGGCCAACGCGCCCGCGGCTCCGAGGAGAGCGATCAGTAGCCTGCGCAAAGGTGTCATCCGAGTGCGTCGATCCAGTGCCGGTTCTGACCGCCTCACGGGTGACGATCGTGGCGGGCAAGGGAGGTGTCGGCAAGACCACGGTAACGGCGGTTTTCGCCCGCGCGGCAGCGGACGCGGGCAAGCGGGTCCTGCTCGTCGAGCTGGACGGCAAGCCGGTGCTCGGCGAGCTCGCCGGCGACCTCCCGACCGAGACGATCGCCGCGCCGGCGGCGCTCGAGGAGTACCTGCGTGCCCACGGGTTCGGCCGCTTCGCCAAGCGCCTGTCCTCGTCGGGCGTGATCGACGTCGTGGCGACCGCGGCCCCCGGCATCGACGACATCGTCGTGCTCGGCAAGATCAAGCAGTTCGAGCGCAGCGGCAAGTGGGACGTGATCGTCGTGGACGGACCGGCCGCCGGGCACGCCGTCACCTTCCTCCTCGCGGCGGCCGGACTGCAGGCGGCCGTGCGGAGCGGACCGGTGCGCACGCAAGCCGACGATGTCGCGGCACTGCTCGGCGATCCGGCCCGGGCCCAGGTCGTGCTCGTGACCCTGCCGGAGACGACGCCGGTGAACGAGGCGATCGAGACCGCGTTCGCGCTGGAGGACCGGGTCGGCGTCAAGCTCGGCGCGATCGTCGTCAACGCGGTCGACGGGCTCGACGAGGAACGGCCACCGGATCCCCGTGGCGTCGGGCTGGCTCCGGGCCCCGACGCCGATCTGCTGACCCGCGCCGCCGACTTCCGTCGGTCCCGCCAGCAGATGCAGGACGAGGAGATCGCCCGGCTCGGAACGCGAGCTCTCCCTCGAGCAGTGGCTGCTCCCGCTCCTGCCGGTTGCCGGCCTCGACTCCGAGCACGTCAAGCTCCTCGCCGGTGCGATCCGGAGCGGCCGGTGACGTCAGGCCTCGCGGCCGCGCTCGACGGCGCGAACGTCGTCGTCACGTGCGGGTCCGGGGGAGTCGGCAAGACGACGACCGCGGCGGTGATCGGCCTCGAGGCCGCGCGCCTCGGGCGGCGCGTGGTGGTGGTCACGATCGACCCGGCCCGTCGCCTCGCCGACGCCCTCGGGCTGCCGGACGGGCTCGGAGCCGAACCGCAGCGGATCGAGCTCGCCGAGGCGGGTGAGCTGTGGGCGATGATGCTCGACCCGGGGGCGACGTTCGACGCCCTCGTGCACCGGCACGCCGCCGACGAGGACCAGGCCACCCGCATCGTGTCGAACAACTTCTACCGCAACATCTCGCGGGCGCTCAGCGGGACCCAGGAGTACATGGCGGCGGAGACGCTGTACCAGCTGCACGACGACGAGCGGTTCGACCTCGTCGTCGTCGACACCCCGCCGAGCCGCAACGCGCTCGACTTCCTCGAGGCGCCCGGCGTGCTCGCCCGCTTCCTCGACCATCGGCTGTTCCGGTTGTTGATGCTGCCCGCCCGCGGCGGGATGCGGGTGGTGAACGCGGCGACCCAGCCCTTGCTGCGCGCGATCGGCAAGGTGGTCGGATCCGACGTGCTCGCCGACGCCGTCGCCTTCTTCCACGCGTTCGCCGGAATGGAGGGCGGGTTCCGGGAGCGGGCGGAGGTGGTGATCGGGCTGCTCCGCTCCGACGCGACGAGGTACGTCATCGTCGCCTCGCCGCACCGGGACACGGTGGCCGAGGCGGCGTGGTTCACCCGCCAGCTCAGCGGCCGGGGGATCGAGCAGTTCGCCGGCGTGGCCAACCGGGTCCACCCGTCGTTCGGACCGGGCCCGGCCGCCGAGGCGGTGGCGCGGGAGGAGTCCGCCGCCGGCGACGGGCGCGCGGACGAGGCGGCCCTCTGGCGCAACCTGGCCGAGCTGCGCCGGCTGGCCGCCGCGGACCACGCCGAGCTCGAGCCGTTCACTGATCTGCTCGGGCCGGCACCGTTCGCCGAGGTGCCGTTGCTCGCGGGCGACGTCCACGATCTGGACGGCCTGGTCGAGATCCGCGAGCACCTCTTCGGGCGCTGACGGGCGGCGATACATTCGCTCCGTGCGCGTGCTCCTCGCCGCCGACGCCGACTGGCTGGTCGACGACGTCGTCGCCGCGCTCGGCGGTCCCGACGTGTCGTTCACGGTGTGCTCGGAGGGTCGGGAGGTGTCCCGGATCGTCGCCGAGCGGACGGCGCGGGACGAGCAGTTCGACGTCGCCATCGTCGACCTGCAGATCGGCTCGATGGGCGGGATGGCCGTGACGCTTGCCCTACGGCTCGACGAGTCGTCGGGGAGGGTCCCTCACGTGCCGGTCGTGATGCTGCTCGACCGGGTGGCGGATGTGCACCTCGCCCGGCGCAGTGGCACCGACGGATGGCTGGTCAAACCGCTCGATCCCCTGCGCCTTGACCGCGCGGTGCGGACCGTGCTGGCCGGCGGCCGGTACCACGAAGGGTTCGACGGCATCGAGGTCGTCGCGGCGGAGGCTGTTCCGGCCGCTACTGCCGCGACCGCCGAGGGCGAAGTCGTCGCGACCGACGCGAGCGAGTGAGCGCCAGCGAGCGAGCGGCCAGCAACTGCGCAGGCGGCATGTGGAGTGGCCGGGGAACGCATTGGGTATGCCTGTTGAACCCGTCAAAGAAATGCGAGCGAGTGAGCGCCAGCGAGCGAGCGGCCAGCAACGGCCTGCGTGGCCGGGGAACGCATTGGATAGGCTGACCCGCCGCTACGGGGAGTAGCGCAGCTTGGTTAGCGCGCCACGTTCGGGACGTGGAGGCCGGGAGTTCAAATCTCCCCTCCCCGACTCTGGTCGTTCGCGATCTGGGCGCGATTTCTCCCAGGGGCTGAGAAGATCTGCGCCCAGAAGCCCCGCTGAGAAGAATCGCGCCCAGATGGGGGTCAGCGCAGGAGCAGCTCGGCGATCTGCACGGCGTTGAGCGCGGCGCCCTTGCGCAGGTTGTCGTTGCTCACGAAGAGCACCAGCCCTCGGTCGTCGGGGACACCGGGGTCCTGGCGGAGGCGTCCGACGAACGCCGGATCCCGCCCTGCAGCCTCGAGGGGGGTCGGGATCTCGCTGAGCTCGACGCCCGGCGCCTCGGCGAGCACCTCGATGGCCCGGGCGACGGGGAGGGGCCGGGAGAACTCGGCGTTGACCGACATGGAGTGTCCGGTGAACACGGGCACGCGCACGCAGGTACCCGAAACGGCGAGGTCGGGGATGCCGAGGATCTTGCGGCTCTCGTTGCGCAGCTTCTGCTCCTCGTCGGTCTCGAACGAGCCGTCGTCGACGAGCTTGCCGGCGAAGGGGAGCACGTTGAAGGCGATCGGCTGGACGAACTTGCTGGACGCCGGGAACGGCACGGCGGCGCCGTCGTGGGTCAGCTCGGCGGCCCGGTCGACCACCTGGCGGGCCTGCTTGTCGAGCTCGTCGACGCCCGCTCCGCCCGCCCCCGAGACCGCCTGGTAGGTGCTGGCGATGAACCGCACCAGCCCGGCGGCGTCGTGCAACGGCTTGAGCACGGGCATGAACGCCATCGTCGTGCAGTTGGGGTTGGCGATGATGCCCTTGCGGGCGTCGGCGATCGCCTCCGGGTTCACCTCGGACACGACGAGGGGCACGTCGGGGTCCATGCGGAAGGCCGAGGAGTTGTCGATGACGGTGACGCCGGCCGCGGCGAATCGGGGCGCGACCTCCCGTGACGCGGTCGCGCCGGCGGAGAAGAGGGCGATGTCGAGCCCCGACGGGTCGGCGGTCGCGGCGTCTTCGACCGCGATCTCGTCGTCGCCCCACGGAAGGGTGGTCCCGGCCGATCGGGCCGACGCGAAGTAGCGGATCTCGTCGACGGGGAACGCCCGCTCGACGAGCATGCGGCGCATGACACCGCCCACCTGACCAGTTGCCCCGACGACACCAACGCGCATGGTCATCGAGCCTACGACTGCTGCGCCCGAGCAGCGGGGCGGGTTCCGGCTAGCGGACGGTCGCGACCAGCCACCAGTGGTTGCGGTTGATCCCCTCGAAGTACGCGGTGGCGGCGTCCGCGACCCCCCACACGGGCGTGTCTCGGGCCGGGTTGCGCCAGATCACCACGTCGGCGACGCGGTCGGCGATCGGTCCGACCACCTGGTGCGGATCGAGGCGGCTGACCTGCCACGCGAGCCTGGTGGGCGTGCGCCGCTGGGACAGCCACGAGCCCACGCCGGGCAGCCGGAACAGGCCCCGGACGGCCGCCGCGGTGGGCAGCACCACCGGATCGCTGCCCGACCAGGACCGGAAGTTCAACGCGATCTGCCCGCCCGGACGGACGACCCGCAACGACTCGTCGACCAGGGCCAGGGCGTCGTCCCGCTCGCAGTGCTGGAGCGTGAGGTAGCTGAACACGACATCGGCGGCGTCGTCGGGGATGGCCAGCGAGCGGCCGTCGCTGACCTCGATCGTCCGGAGCCGGTGCACAATGCCGAACCGGGCGACCGCCTCTCGGCACCGCTCCAGGAACCCGGCGTCGAGGTCGCAGGCGTACACGGTCCCGAAGCGCCGGGTGAACGCGCACGTCATCCGGCCGATGCCGCACCCGATCTCGACGAGCGTCCGGCGGAGGTCATCATCCCGTGACAGGCCGAACCGCTCGAGGTACACCGGCACTTCCTTGTCGCCGGTCGCGACGAACTCCGCCATCGTGAGCGTGCGGCCGGTCTCGTTGTTGAACACCCAACCCGTCGCCTGCACGACGTCGTCGGCGTTGGCCTGGCGCTCGGTGACGCGGCCGGCCACCTTCCAGGGGATGAGCTGGGAGCGCCGGCGCATGGCGAAATTGTGGCAGAGCACCTCCCGCTGCTGAATTTCGGTGGCGACCCGGATGGCAGACTCTCCGGATGAGCTTGACAATGGACCGGGAGTTGTGGGAATCGATCGTGGCCAGCGACGCCGAGGTGCCGCCCGGTCACACGGCGGCGGAGCTCCTTCCCGGTCTGCTCGATCTGCTCGGTTCCCCGGATCCGTTCCTGCGTGACGAGGTCGGCTACGGCGTGCTCCTGCGGTGGGTCGTCCACGACCACCTGGTCGGCCCCGCCGAGCTGCGCCAGTGCGCCGAGCGGCTCCTGCCCGATCTCCGCTACGGCCTCGATGGCGAGAACGACGCCGACGGCGACGAGCACGCCGTGCTCCGCCGCTCGTTCTCCGCCCTCGCCCTCGCCATCATCGCCTACCGCGACGTCGAGGAGCAGTTCCTCGAGCCGGCCGAGGTGCGCCAGCTGTTCGACGCCGGGCTCGACTATCTGCTGGCCGAGACCGACCGCCGGGGCTGGGTGCCCGAGATGGGGTGGATCCACGCCACCGCCCACGCCGCCGACCTGCTCAAGTTCCTCGTCCGCAACCCGGTCACCGACCGGGACGACCACCGGCGGGTGCTCGCCGCCCTGCACACGCTGCTCACCGGTCCTGGCCCGGTCTTCAAGGACGACGAGGAGGACCGGCTCGTGCTCGTCGTCGTCGACGTGCTCGGGCGGGAGACGATCGGCGACGCCGAGCTCGTCGAGTGGATCGACGGCTTCGGCACCTGGCTCGGCGAGCACACCGACGGCGCCTTCGACCCCGCCGTCCACGCGACCGCCACCAACGTGAAGCGCTTCGTCCGCACGCTCCACCTCGCCCTGTGCTCGCGCGCCCACCGGCGGGGCCTCAAGCACGACCAGGCCGAGCTCGCCGCGCTCGACACGGCGCGCCGCTTCGCCGCCGGGCCGATCTGAGCCACGCCGCTCAGTCAGCGGCGGCCGGCGGCGGCTCCCCGGCCGGCTTCACCATCGGCTGGCCGGACGCGTACTCGACGAACGCCGAGGCCGCCTCGAGGAGCTGGATCGGGATCGGGAAGATGACCGTCGAGCGGTTCTCGGCCGAGATCTCGACCATCGTCTGGAGCTGACGCAGCTGGATCGCGCCGGGCTCGGAGGCGATCACGCCGGCCGCCTGGGCGAGCTTCTCGGATGCCTGGAGCTCTCCGTCGGCGGCGATGATCTTCGCCCGCCGCTCCCGTTCCGCCTCGGCCTGGCGCGCCATCGCCCGTTGCATCTGGGCGGGCAGCCCGACATCGCGGATCTCGACCCGATGGACCTTGATCCCCCACGGCGAGGTCTGCGCATCGAGCGCGATCTGCAACTCGGCGTCGATGCGATCGCGCTCGGACAGCAGTTGGTCGAGCTCGTGCCGCCCGACGATGGAGCGCAGCGTGGTCTGAGCGACGAGCTGGGACGCGCTGTACCAGTCGCGCACCTGGATCACCGACGCGGCCGCGTCGACCACTTGAAAGTACGCGACCGCGTCAACAGTTGCGGTGACGTTGTCCTTGGTGATCACCGCCTGCGAGGCGACGGGTACGGCGATGATCTGCAGGTTCGTCTTGATCATCCGGTCGATCACCGGGATGATGAAGAACACGCCCGGCCCTTTCGCCCCCTGCGAGCGACCGAGCCGGAAGATCACCCCTCGCTCGTACTCCTGCACGATCTTGATCGAGGCGGCGAGCAGGATCAGCCCCAGGATCACGATGACGGCGATGACGGCGATGAGCGCATTCATGGGCGCGAGACCTCCTCGGTCACGGACGGGAACGGCCGGCCAGACCGGGTGGCGGCCAGATCTCCACGGTCGTTCCGTGGAATCCGACCACCGTGACCGAGTCGCCGGGCGCGAGATCCAGGGCGTGGGTGGCGGCCGCATTCCACCGTGATCCGTCGATCATGACGACGCCGGTGGTGCGGTCCCACCGGTCGACGGACCCGGTGTGGCCGACAAGCGCCTCCATCCCGGTGAGGGCGGGCCGCTGGGCGAGCCGGGTCGCCGCGTTGTGCAGCCGCGGGAACCCGTAGGCGAGCAGGGGCGTGGCGATCGCGGTCACGACCATGCTCATCGTGTCGTCGTTGGCGATCGCGAACCCCGCGCCGCCGAGGGCGAACGCGGCCGCGGCGATGACCTCGCCGAGCGGTGAGCGGCGCTGGCGGGCGATCATCACCGCCCAGGCGCCAACCGCGAACGCCGGGCCGAGCAGCGGCCACCAGGTCGCGTCCTGCTCGATGATGCCGGCCACGGCGATGCCGCCGGCGACGAGGGCGAGCGTGCCGGCGATGCCGATCGTCGGCAGGGCGACTTCGACGATCAGGAGGGCGGCGGCGATGGTGACGCAGACGAGGACGACGCTCGGTTCGTCGAGCAGCCATTCCATAGGTTTCCCCAGCGTACGCCACGGGGGAACCCCCGTTCTGTCGGCGGGTTCCGGCCGGTTCGGGCCGATCCCGAACGACAGAACCCGCTACTTGCGTTCGGGGAGGGGACCGCCGTAGTTCGCGTCCGAGTCGAGGCCGAATGCGGTGTGCAACGCGCGTGCCGCCCGCTCGAGGTCGGCGGTGGCGATGACCACCGAGATGCGGATCGTCGAGGTCGAGATCATCTCGATGTTCACCCGCTCGTCGGCGAGGGTGCGGAACATCTTGGCTGCGATGCCGGGCGAGGTCTTCATCCCGGCGCCGACGAGCGACAGCCGGGCGATGTCGCCGTCGTGGGTCACGCCGGCCGCACCGATCTCACCCGCCACCCGCTTGACGATGTCCTCGGCCACGCCCATGTCGGCCGACGGCATGGTGAAGCTGATGTCCGTCGTGCCCTCCGTCGACGTGTTCTGCACGATCATGTCCACGTTCACGTTGGCGTCGGCGAGCGGTTCGAACAGCGACGCCGAGATGCCCGGGCGGTCGGGGACTCCGAGCACCGTGACTTTGGACTCGCTCGTGTCGGTGACGACACCGGAGATGATCGGATCTTCCACGGAACGGTCCCTCCCGGACTCCTCGTCTTCATCGGTGACCCACGTGCCGGGCTCCCACGTGAACGCGGAGCGGACGTGTAGTGACACACCATGGTTGCGGGCGAACTCGACCGATCGCAGGGCGAGCACCTTCGAGCCGGCGCCGGCCATCTCGAGCATCTCGTCGAAGCTGACCCGGTTGAGCTTGCGGGCGCGCGGAACGATGCGGGGATCGGCCGAGAACACACCGGTGACGTCGGTGTAGATCTCGCAGGCGTCGGCGCCGAGCGCCTTGGCCAGCGCCGTGGCCGAGAGGTCCGACGCCCCACGACCCATCGTCGTGATCTCGCGCTCCGTGCTCACGCCCTGGAACCCGGCGACGACGCACACCTTGGCGGCACCGAGGGCTTCCCGCACCCGATCGCCCTTGACCTCGACGATCTTCGCCTTGCCGTGGGTGGTGTCGGTGATGATCCCGACCTGGCTCCCCGTGAAGCTCACCGCGTCGACGTCGAGGTCGGCGAGCGCCATCGTCAGGAGCGCCGCCGACACCCGCTCGCCGGTCGTCAGCAGCATGTCCATCTCGCGGCCCGGGCGGGTGGTCGACACCTGGGAGGCGAGGGCGATCAGGTTGTCGGTGGACTTGCCCATGGCCGACACGACGACCACGACGTCGTTGCCGTGGCGCCGCGTGAAGGCGACGTTCTCGGCGACGGCCCGCATCCGATCGGGGTCGGCGACCGAGGTGCCGCCGTACTTCTGGACGATCAGGGCCACGGGCAGCGGAGCCTAACCCTGGCCGGTCAGGCCGGCCTCCGAGGTTCAGCGGCTGACGAGCTCGACGACCTCGAACGAGAGGAGCTGCGAGCCGGTGGCCACCGGCTTGCCGTCGGCCGACTCGGCGCGGGCGTGGCCGTGCTGGAACGCCTGGCTCTGGACCCACGCCTGGAACGACTCCTCGCTGTCCCAGCGGGTGTACACGAAGTAGCGCGTCTCGCCCTCGACCGGCCGCAGCAGCTGGAACTCCTCGAACCCCGGCATCTGCTCGACGCTGCGGGCGCGGGCCGCGAAGCGGGCCTCCAGCTCGGCGCCGGCACCCTCGGGCACGGCGATGGCATTGATCTTCACGACGCTCATGGGACCCCATCCTTCCGGTCGTTAGGCTCCCCTGACAACCGCTATGGCAGGATCTTCACTCGCCGTTGCCGACGTCGCCAAGCGATTCGGCGCGACCGAGGTGCTGCGAGGGGTCTCGCTCACCGTGGAGCCGGGGCAGGTGTGTGCGCTGCTCGGACCCAGCGGTTCCGGCAAGACCACGTTGTTGCGGTCGATCGCCGGCCTCGAACGCCCGGACCGGGGCCAGGTCGCCGTCGGCGCACGAGTGCTCAGCGACGCCAACGGGACGTGGGTCGCGCCGGAGCAGCGCCGGGTGGGGATGGTGTTCCAGGACTGGGCGCTGTTCCCGCAGATGACCGTCGCCGACAACGTCGGCTTCGGGCTCAGCCGCGCCGAACGGCGCACCGCTCGCGTCGCTGAGGTGCTCGACATGGTCGGCCTCGCCGCGTTCGCCCATCGCCATCCCGGCACGCTGTCCGGCGGCCAGCAGCAGCGGGTCGCCCTGGCTCGGGCGCTCGCTCCGCGCCCGGAGGTGCTCCTGCTCGACGAGCCGTTCTCCAACCTCGACACCACGCTCCGGGTGAAGGTCCGCACCGACGTCCACCAGCTGCTCGCCGACACCGCGATCACGGCCTTGTTCGTGACCCACGACCAGGAGGAGGCGTTCGTGCTCGGCGATGTGGTGGCCGTCGTCAACGACGGCGTCGTCGAGCAGGTGGGCACGCCGGCGGACCTCTACCGCCGGCCGGCCTCGCCTTGGGTGGCCGGCTTCGTCGGCGACGCCAACCTGCTGCCGGGCCGGGCGGCGGGCGCGGCGGCCGACACCGTGATCGGCGCGGTGCCGCTCGACGCCTCCGTCGACGGCGCGGTGGACGTGCTCGTCCGGCCCGAGCACGTGCGGATCACGGCCGGCGGCACGGCGACGGTCACGCTGGTCGAGTACTACGGCCACGACAGCGTGATCCTCGTCGAGACGAGCGGCGGTGAAGCAGGTGCGGGTGCGCACGATGTTCACGACGCTGCAGCGTGGGGACGCCGTCACGATCGGGTACGACGGGCCTCCGACGGCCGCCTACGCGGCCGCGTCGTGAGTCCAGTTTCTGTCCGTTGACCGGCCGCTGACTCAGGCCTACGGTCGACCCGTCCGGGCCGCGCGCCCGGGCCCGCAGAGGAGGGAGCTGCGATGTCACCGTCTCGCGAAGCTGGATGCCGGCTCGACCGCCGCCGGTTCGTCCTCGGGGCTGGGGCACTGGCGTCCGCCGGCCTCGTCCAGACCGGTCTGCCGTCGGTCGCCGAAGCGGATGGCCGGCGCCGGAAGCGTGTCGCTCCTGCGCCGGCGCCGATACCGGGAGGCATCGATCTCGGCCCAGCCGGGGTCATCCACACGTTTGCGCCGGGGGACCCGACGGTCACACTCCCGTTCACCGGCGCCACGCTGCAGGGGCTCGACGTCGAGCCCGGCACGATCACGGACTTCCGTGGTTCGAGCGCGGTGGCCTTCCACGTCGGCACCGCCCGTGGTCACGACGGCACGGAGTTCAACCTCGAGACGGACATGCGTGCCCTCGAGGGTGAGTTCGTCGTCGAGGGGGTGACCCATCGCGGGGCGTTCGCCTTCGTCTGAATCGACCTCTTCGACCCCGGTTCGGGGGCGCAAGAGCACGACTTCAACGGCGGCATCCTCCCTTCGGGTCTGTTCTGGACACTGGACGTGCACAAGACCGCGGTCGACTTCAAGATGTCGAACCGGCGGGCGGTGCTGCGAGTCCGGAACTTTCCCGTGATCGACACGTTCCAGTTCTTCGGGCCGAGCGACACGCCGGCGCTGGTCGACTTCCGGGTCGAGTGGCGGGCGAGTGGCCCGGCCGTGCCTCGCGGCGAGGGGAGCTCGGTTCCACCGACCGATCCGGCGGCCTTCCTCGGTGAGATCGCCCCGGCCGTGTCCACGATCTCGTGCTCCGGCGAGGAGATCGGCTTCGAGTTCGCGTCGAACGGCCGGGCGACCACCGACCTGCCGGGCGAGCTGCGGGGCTGGGCGCAGATCGGCACCCATCGCAACGGGGTGTTCCTCGACTAGCCCGCCGCGCTCATCTGGGCGCGCAGGGGCTCGAATCTGGGACTGTGCGCGCCCAGATCGTCGTGTGAGACGCTCCGCGCCCAGATGTCGGGGTCACGACGGGTGGGCGTCGGCGTAGATGTCCGACACGATCAGCCATGACCCGTCGTCACCGCGGGTGAGCACCTTCAGGGAGTGGGTGCGGCGGGGTGGGAGCGGGTGTCCATCGCTGGTCTGTTCGCCGTGGCGCTCGAGGTACGTCGTCGCCATCACGACGTCGTCACCGAGCCAGCGCAACGACAACGTCGGGGGTGCCACGAGTGAGCCGGGGCCGAGACTGGGGACGGCGAACTGCCGGCGGAGGTGCTCGACGATGGTGTCGCGCCCGTGGAGCTCCTTGCCGGACGCGTCGATGCAGTCGGCATCCGTGGCATAGGCCGTCCGCACGGCGTCGGCGTTGCCCGTCGCGAAGGCCGTGGCCACGGCGATGAGGGCCTCCACGATGTGCTCCTCGTCGAAATCAGCGTCGACCATGCGGACCATGGGCGAGATCGTCTCCGGCGCCGCCGATCTCGGACATCCGCCACCTGGCTGAAACCCGTATAGCTCGCCGCGTGGTCGGTCGCCAGGCCGAACTGGCGACGTTGACGGCCGCCGGTCGCCGGGCCGTCGACGGCCATGGCTCGGTGGCGGTCATCGTCGGCGAGCCCGGGATCGGCAAGACCCACGTCCTCCAGTCCTTCGCCGACGCCGCCAGCGACCTCGGGCTCGCAGTCCACACCGCGTCGGCCTACGAGTTGGAGCAGCGCCGGCCCTTCGGCGTCCTGCTCGACGCACTCGGCGTCCGTCCGGGCGTCGAGGACTCGCGGCGTGCCCGCATCGCCGCCCGCTTCGACCCAACGGCCGCCGGGGCCGTCGCGGCCGAGTTCTGGATCGGGGAGGAGCTCCTCGCCCTGATCGAAGAGCTGTGCGCCGCGATCGCCGGTCGCCCTCGTCGTGGACGACGTCCAGTGGGTGGATCCGGCGTCACTCGCGCTGCTCGCTCGGATGGGTCGGACGGCGTCCCAACAGCGCCTGCTGATCGTGCTGTCGGTGCGTCCACCGCCTCGCCCGGCCGACGTGACCCGCCTGGTCACCGGCGTCAATGCGGCCGGCGATCGGGAGCTGACCCTCGGGCCGATGACCGACGACGAGATCGCCGAGCTCGTCACGGCGGACGTGGGCGCACCGCCGGGCGAATCGCTGTGGCCGCTCTTGCGGCGGACCGGCGGCAGCCCGCTGTTCGTCCGGCAGCTCGTCGCCGGGCTCCGGGCCGACGGCGTCCTGCGCATCGAGGGGGACCGGGTCGAGGCGGCCGCGACCGGGATCCCGGAGTCGTTGGCGGTCGCCGTGCGCCACCGCCTCGGCCCAACTCGACGCCGGCACGACCGAGGTGCTGCGCCTCGCCGCGGTGCTCGGTGGCCCGTTCACGCTGTCCCAGCTCGGCCACGTCACGGCTCGGCGTCCGGTGGAGCTCTACGCCACGGTCGGCGCCGCGCTCGAGGCCGGAGTGCTGCGCGAGGACGGCAACCGGCTGCAGTTCACTCACGACGTGATCCGCGCCACGCTGTACGACGACATCCCGCACGTCGTCCGCGTGGGGCTCCATCGCGACATCGCCAGCGCGCTGGCCGACTCGGGCGCGCCACCGCTCGACGTCGCCGAGCACTACCTGCGCGGGGCGGCCCCCGGCGACCGGGAAGCGGTGGAGGGGCTGCGCCGGGCGGCCACCGCCACCGCGGGCCAGTCGCCGGCGGCGGCGGCCGATCTGCTGGAGCGGGCGGCTGCCCTCCTCCCGTCGGGCGATCCCGACCAGATCGGCTTAGCCCTGGAACGGGCTCGCCATCTGGCCTCGGCGGGGCGGGCGCTGGAGTCGGAGTCGGTGTGCCAGCACCTGCTTCGGGTGGTGGGCGGTACGGACGCGGAACGAGCACTGCGGCGCACGTTGATGGCGGCGCTGCTCGCGCAATCGCGCATGAGTGAGGCGCTGGAGGAGTGTCGACGAATCGCGGCCGGTACCACGCCCGGCACCACGGCCTGGGCTCGGGCGACGGCGACCCTGAGCTATGCGCTGCTCAGCGCGAACGACGTGGCGGGGTCAGAGGCGACGGCCGGTCGCCTGATCGGAGACGGCGGCGCGGAAGACGCGACGGCCCGGTACACAGCGCACATGACCCTCGCGATGGCGTGCCGGCTCAGGGCGAGAGCAAGCGAGGGGTTGGAGCAACTCGACCAGGCCGACTTGGTGGCCCCAGCCGTCCCCCGATGGGTAAGCGCGCAGAACCCGTCCGACGTGTGGCGGAGCCTGATGCTCCTCGACCTCGACCGGCTGGACGAGGCGCTCGCCACGGCGCACCGCGCGCGGACGGCGGCGGAGGAGACGGGTGTGGCGACCGCGCTCGCCAATAGCCAGTCGGCGAGCGCCTCGGCACTCTACGCCCGGGGTGATATGGACGACGCCGTGGCGGAGTACCGCGCCCACATGCAGCTCTCCGAGGATTTGGGAACGGGCTGGCGGCTGCCGTGCTACGGCGCCCTGACGAGCGCCGCCATCCGAGCCGATGACCTTGCCGCGGCCGAGGAGTGGGTGGCCGCCGCGGAGGCCTACCTGCGCCGGACGGGCGAGCAACCGCAGCTGCCGTTGTTCCTTCGCGCCAAGGCCGAGCTGCTCGAGGCGCGGGGTCGCCCGGCGGAAGCGGTCGGCGTGCTGGCCAACGGGTGGCGATCGCTCCTCGAAGCCGACATCGTGGGCTTTGTCCCGTTCTTCGGACCCGACGCGGCGCGGCTCGCCGTGGCTGAGGGCGACCTCGAGCTGGCGGCCGCGATGGCCACGGCCACCAGGAACGCCGCCGAGCGCCTGCGCACGGCGACCGCCGAGGCGGCGGCGCTGCGCGCGCGGGGTTACCTCGACGGTGGCCTCGAGACGTTCGTCACCGCCGCCGACGTGATCGCCGCGAGTCCCCGGCCACTCGCCCGGGCCGCCGCCCATGAAGACGCCGGTCTGGCCCTGGCCCGCGCCGGGCGCGCCGATGACGCTCGCCGGCACCTGACGGCGGCGATCGACGACTACGAGCGGATCGGCGCGGCGCGGGACGTCGCTCGGGTGTCGGCCGCGGGTCGAGCCGTCGGGCTCCGACGCGGCCAGCGTGGCCAGCGGCGACGACCGACCCACGGATTCGAGAGCCTCACCGACACCGAGCGACGCGTCGCCGATCTCGTCGCGTCGGGCCTCTCCAACCCGGTGATCGCCGAGCGCATGTATCTGTCGCGGCGGACCGTGCAGACCCACGTCTCCCACATCCTCGCCAAGACCGGACTCACGTCACGCGTCGAGCTGGCGACCGCGATGGCCCGACGCAGCGGCTAAGTCTCGGCCGGCGGGCCGCCTGACAACCTTCAGTTTCAGCCAACTGGCCGATGTCTCGACCGACCACCTCTTCACACAGTCGGCAGCCATGGGAACACGTGCGAAGTGGATCGTGGTCGGACTGATCAGTGCCGGGGGGACGGTCGTGTGGTCTCCGTGACGTGAGGGCCGAGACCGGAATCGTCACCGTGGACGCCACCGGCGATGTCGGCTCGTTCTCGTCGCTGGTGTTCGACGCGGCAGGGAATCCGGTGATCAGCTACTACGACGACGACGAGCACGGTGCTGAAGCTCGCCCACTGCAACGACGCCAGGTGTGCCGGTGGCGACGAGAGCGTCGTCACGGTGGACGGCTCCGCCTTCGTCGGGCTTGCACACGTCGCTGGCGTTGGACGCGGCGGGCAACCCGGTGGTGAGCTACTACCGGGCTGTCGGTGGTGACTTGAAGCTGGCCCACTGCAATGACGCCGACTGTGCCGGTGGCGACGAGAGCATCGTCGCGGTGGACACCCTCGGCTTCGTCGGCTTCCACACGTCCCTGGTGTTGGATGCGGCCGGCAATCCCGTGATCAGCTACCAGAGCGAGTCCGCCGGCGATTTGAAGCTGGTCCACTGCAATGACGCCGACTGCGCTGGCGGCGACGAGAGCATCGTCACGGTGGACAGCGAGGGCACCGTCGGGCTGGACACGTCGCTGCAGCTGGACACAGCCGGGAACCCGGTGATCAGCTACCACGACGCCGCGAAGGCGGATCTGAAGATCACCCACTGCAATGACGCCGACTGTGCTGGTGGCGACGAGAGCATCGTCACGGTGGACAGCGCCGGCACCGTCGGGCTGGACACGTCGCTGCAGCTGGATGCAACCGGGAACCCGGTGATCAGCTACCTCGACATCTCGAGCGACGACTTAAGGTCGGCCATTGCAACGACGCCGAACTGTGCGGGTGGCGACGAGAGCGTGGTCTCGGTGCACCGCACCGGCGTCGTCGGGTTCGACACGTCGCTGCGCGCTGGACACCGGCCGGGAACCCGGTGATCAGCTACTACGACATCTCGAACGGCGATCTGAAGGTCGTCCGCTTGCAACGACGCCAACTGCGCGGGTGGCGACGAGAGCATCGTCACCGTGGACAGCGCCGGGAACGTCGGTCGGGACACGTCGCTGGTACTCGATGCGGCGGGCAACCCGGTGGTCAGCTCACCGAGGCAGCTCCAACGAGGATCTCAAGCTGGCGCACTGTGACAACGCGATCTGCGCTCCCGCGTCCTGCGACGGTCTCGGGGCCACGATCGTCGGCACCGCCGCGACGACACGATCAACGGCACGGCGGGCGCCGACATCATCTTCGCCGGCGACGGCAACGACACGATCAACGGGCTCGACGGCGACGGACGTGATCTGCGGCGGCGTCGGCGACGACGAGGTCGACGCCGGGGCCGGCGACGACCGGGTGTTCGGCGACGCCGGGTCCGACACGGTCGAGGGTGATGACGGCAAGGACACCATCGAGGGTGGCGCGGCCCACGACCGGCTCCGCGGCGGGCCGGACGACGACCAGCTCGCCGGCGGACTGGACAACGACGCGCTGGTCGGCGGCTCGGGGAACGACCGGGCCGACGGTGGAGACGGCCGCGACAACGTCGTGGGCATGGAAGGCGACGACGTCCTCGTCGGGTCCGCTGGCAACGACCTCGTGGAGGGCGATGACGGTGACGACGTGGTGGTCGGCGGGTCGGGCAACGATCGGCTCGTGGGCGACGCCGGGTTCGACACGGCCGACTTCGAGCTTTCGCCGGTGGCGGTGACCGTCGACCTGACCGACGGGCGGGCCACCGGTGACGGTGACGATGTGTTGCAGGCAGTCGAAGGAGTTCTCGGGTCGAGCTTCGACGACGTGCTCACCGGCGACGAGAGGACCAACGCGATCTCGGGTGGCGACGGGTTCGACCGGCTCGATGGCGGCGACGGCGCTGACGTGCTCGATGGTGGTCCGGCCGGTGACCAGATCGATGGCGGGTCGGGTGACGACGAGCTCAGTGGCGGTCTCGACCCCGACGACGTGTCCGGCGGTGCCGGAGACGACCGGCTCGTCGGCGGCCACAGCGTCGACACGCTGGCCGGGGAGGACGGCAACGACTTCCTGGAGGGCGGCGACGACGACGACGTGTTGCTCGGAGGCATCGGCGACGACGTGGTCGCCGGTGGGGCAGGGGTCGATCACCTCGTCGGGGATGCCGGGTTCGACACCGCCGACTTCGCGGCTTCTCCGGCGCCGGTGACGCTTGAACTGGCCGCCGGCACCGCCACGGGTGACGGCTCGGACTTCGTGCGCGGCATCGAGGCGGTGGTCGGCTCGACGTTCGACGATGTGCTGCTCGGTGACGCCGGGAACAACGACTTCGCTGGCGGGCCCGGCGCCGACCGGCTCGAGGGGGGCGAGGGCGCCGACCAGCTCAGCGGGGATTCGGGTGAGGATGTCCTTCACGGCGACGCCGGCGATGACCTGCTCACCGGCGGCGATGACGCCGACATCCTCGCCGGTCACGACGGCGATGATGCAGTTGACGGTTCGGCGGGCAATGACACGGTGCTGGGCGGCCACGACGACGACGTCGTGGCCGGGTCGGCGGGTGACGACCTGATCGATGCCGGCGACGGCACCGATTCGGTGAGCTTCGCCGCCTCGCCGGCGGGGATGACGGTCGATCTCACCGCCCAGATCGCCACCGGCGACGGGACCGATGGGGTGGTCGCGGTCGAGGCCGTGGTCGGGTCGGCGTTCGACGATGTGGTCATCGGTAGTGCCGACGACAACACGCTCGATGGTGGACCCGGCGTTGACGCCGTGAGCTATGCGTCGGCCGCGGGTGCGGTGTCGGCGAGCCTCACGACGGGCACGGCGAGCGGGGACGGTGACGATGATCTGTCCGGGTTCGAGAACGTGGTCGGGTCCCCGTTCGATGACGTGCTCACCGGCGACGCCGGGGCCAACACGATTTCTGGCGGCAACGGCAACGACTCACTGCGGGGCATGGCCGGTGACGACGCCCTCGATGGCGGCGCCGGCGCCGACACCGTGAGCTTCGCCGCCGCCGCCTCGGCGGTGACGGCGAGCTTGACGACCGGCACCACGGTCGGGGAGGGCTCGGACCGGCTGTCGGCCTTGGAGAACGTGGTGGGGTCGGGCTTCGCCGACGTGCTCACCGGCAACGCCGCCGCCAACACGATGCACGGCGGCAGTGGCAACGACCGGCTCTCCGGGGCGGCCGGCAACGACTCGCTCAACGGCGGAGCCGGCGCCGACACCGCGAGCTTTACCGCCGCGGTCAGGGCGGTGACGGCCAGCCTCACGGCGGGAACCGCTGCGGGCGACGGTGCCGACCGGCTGTTCGGGTTCGAGAACCTCATCGGGTCGAACTTCGGCGACGTGCTCACCGGGAACGCCGCCGCCAACACGATGCACGGCGGCAGTGGCAGCGACCGGCTCTCCGGGGCGGCGGGCAATGACTCGCTCAACGGCGGGGCCGGCGCCGACACGGTGAGCTTCGCCGCTGCCGGCAAGGCGATGACCGCGAACCTGAGCGCCGGCACGGCCACGGGGGAGGGCGCCGACCGGTTGACCGGGTTCGAGAACCTCGTCGGGTCGAACTTCGCCGACGTGCTCACGGGCAACTCCGCTGCGAACGTGGTCACGGGCGGTAACGGCAACGACCGGCTTCTCGGCGGCACCGGCAACGACCGGCTTGCCGGCGGATCGGGGAATGACACCCTCGACGGTCGAGCCGGCAATGACGCCCTCAACGGCGGTCCCGACTACGACCGCGGCAACGGTGGCACCGGCTCGGACACCCAGATCCTGTGTGAAGTGGTCGCGCAGATCCCGTAGCCACCGATAACCCGATCGGCCCAAACGATCGGGCGCCGCCCGGACGACCCCGCCGAGCTCCCTCCGGCGGGGTCGTCCGCGCGCCCGGGACTTTCGCGAGTTCAGCCACCTGGCCGATGTCTCGACGCCGCGTGCAGCGCACCGTGGCTCCATGCGTTCCGTCCTCGCTCGCTTCCTCGTCGCCGCCCTTGCTGCGCCGGCCCTGGCCCTCCTGTCCTCAGCGCCGGCCGGCCGGGCGGCGCCGTCGGGCGTCGAAGGAGCGTCGATCGTGAACACCCGCCCCGGTGTCCTCGCCGGCTCGGTCAGCGCCGGCATCCTGCACGGCTGCGGGGTGCGGGCGGGCGGGTCGTTGTCGTGTTGGGGCTCCGACGCCCAGGGACAGGCGTCACCGCCTGCCGGCACGTTCACGTTGGTCAGCGCCGGGGGAGGGCACAGCTGCGCTCTCGAGCCCGACGCCTCGCTCGCGTGCTGGGGTCAGAACGACGAGGGTCAGGCCTCACCCCCCACCGGCACGTTCTCCACGGTGAGCGCCGGTGTGTTCCACAGCTGTGGGGTGCGGACGAACGGAACCCTCGCCTGCTGGGGTGACGACACTGGCGGTCAATCCAACCCGCCTGACGGCCGGTTCACCGCGGTCAGCGCGGGGTTCCTCCACAGCTGCGGGCTGCACGCGCCGACGGGACACTGGTTTGTTGGGGCAGCCACGCACCCGCCCCGACCGGCACGTTCACCTCGGTCAGCTCCGGGGGGTTTCACAGCTCCGCGGTGCGCACCGACGGAACCGTGGCATGTTGGGGGCAGAACGACCTCGGTCAGGCCACCCCGCCGACCGACACGTTCACCACGGTGAGTGCCGGCGGTCAACACAGTTGCGGGCGGCGCACTGATGGAACGCTGTCCTGTTGGGGGAGCAACGACTCCGGGCGGTCATCCCCTCCGGCCGGCGTGTTCACCGCCGTCGACGCTGGTGGGTCGCAGGGTTGCGCACTGGACGTGGATGGGTCGGTGGTCTGCTGGGGCCTCGACACCTTCGGTCAGGCGTCGCCCCCGCTCGGCGCGTTCGCAGGGCGGGCGGTCAGCGCCGGTTCGCTGCACAGCTGCGGGCTGCGCACCGATGGGACGCTCGCGTGTTGGGGCAACGACGTCGACGGGCGGGCGACGCCGCCCAGGGCACGTTCACCACGGTGAGCGCCGGGGGCGGCCACAGTTGTGCGCTGCGGACGGACGGGACGGTCGCCTGCTGGGGCCTCGACACCAACGGCCGAGCATCACCGCCCGCCGGCTCGTTCATCGACGTGAGCGCCGGTCGGTTCCACAGCTGCGGCGTACGGGCCGACAGGACGCTGGCGTGCTGGGGCTTCGACGGCCAAGGCCAGGCATCGCCGCCGGCGGGCACGTTCACGACGGTGAGCGCCGGCAACCTGCACAGCTGTGCGATCCGGACCGACGGGACGCTCGTGTGCTGGGGGTTCGACGGCGACGGAGTGTTGTCGCCGCCGGCGGGCACGTTCGCCGCCGTGAGCGCCGGGGGCGGCCACAGCTGCGCCGTGCGAACGGACGGGACCGCCTCGTGCTGGGGCAACGACTCCTTCGCCCAGGCCTCGCCCCGCGCCGGCACGTTCAAGGCGATCAGCGTCGGCAACCTGCACACGTGCGCCGTGCGCACGGCCGGCACCGTGGCGTGCTGGGGCAGCAACGTGTCCGGGCAGGCCGCCCCGCCGGGGGGCACGTTCGTCTCGATCAGCGCGGCCAGCGTTCACAGTTGTGCGGTGCGGACCGGCGGGATCCTCACCTGCTGGGGCGACGACCTCTTCGGAAAGCTCGGCGCGGCGCCCGCCACGCCGAGCCCCGCTCCGCCGCCCGGAAAGGTCGGCCGCCAATACCAGCACCAGTTCACGTCTGATCCCAGCATCCCGCAGGGCCGCTTCGTGGACGTGGCGGGCGGATTGCCGGCGGGCCTGACGCTCAGCGACGCCGGCGAGCTCGCGGGCACCCCGACCGTGGACGGCGAGTACCGCTTCACGGTCAGCCTCTCCAACGGGCTGTTCGAGGTCGTGAGTGCTCCGATCACGCTTTCGATCGAGCCGGCCCAGACGGCGCCCGTAGCGCACGACGACACGTACGCGACGAGCGAGCACACGGCGCTGACCGTGGCTGCCCCCGGGCTGCTCGCCAACGACACCGACGGTGAGGCGGATCCGCTCCACGCGCAGCTCAGGACCGCGCCGGGGCACGGCAGCGTTTCGATGGCGGCTGACGGCTCGTTCACCTACCGGTCCGATCCGGGCTTCTCCGGTACCGACACCTTCACCTACCCGCCCGCGACGGCAGCCTGGTGTCGCCGGCGGCCACCGTGCGGATCGCCGTCCAGCGGAGTGACGCCGCCCCGGTCGCCCGGACCGATGCATTCACGACGCGGCAGGGGGTCGCACTGGCCGTGCCGGCTCCCGGCGTCCTGGGCAACGACACCGACTACGACGGTGACCCGCTCTCGGCCGCGATGGTCAGCGGGCCGCACGGCGGGACGCTGACGCTGGGCGGGAACGGGTCGTTCGGCTACCGGCCTCGCGCTGACTTCGCCGGGGTCGACAGCTTTCGGTACCGCGTCAGCGACGGCCGGCTGTCCTCGTCGGCCGTCACGGTGACGTTCCGCGTGACCGCACTGCCGACCTGCCGAGGCCGCACCGCCACCGTCGTCGGCACCGCGGGTGGCGACGTGCTGCGAGGCACCGCCCGGGCCGATGTGATCGTCGCCCTCGGCGGCCGGGACACGGTCACCGGTCGAGGCGGCAGCGACGTCGTCTGCGGCGGACGTGCGAACGACCGCGTCCTGGGCGGTCCGGGCGACGATCTCCTCGTCGGTGGACCGGGTGTCGACATTCTGCTCGGCGGTCCCGGCCGGGACCGTCTGGTGCGCGGGAACTAGGGAGGAACGGCCATGAGGAGATCGATCTCGAGCGTCCTCGTCGTCATGGCGGGGATTCTGGTGTGGTCGCCGGAGACCGAAGCGGCGAACAGCGTCGTGGTCGTGGACACCGACGCTGTCTTCTCCGCCACGTCGCTGGAGTTGGACACGACCGACCACCCGGTGATCGCCTACTACGACTCGGCGAGCGTGGATCTGCAGCTGGTCCATTGCAACGATCCCAATTGCGCCGGTGGTGAAGAGAGCATCGTCACCGTCGACAGTGTCGGCGACGTCGGGTCCAACGCATCGCTCGCGCTGGACGCGGCGGACAATCCCGTCGTCAGCTACTACGACGCCACCAACGGCCACCTGAAGGTGGCCCATTGCAACGACCCGAATTGCGCCGGCGGCGACGAGAGCATCGTCGCCGTGGACCGCGCCGGCACCGTGGGCGTGTTCACTTCGCTCGCGCTGGACGCGGCGGGCAACCCGGTGATCAGCTACTACGACTTCGGGAACTTCGACCTGAAGCTGGCCCACTGCAACGACGCCAACTGCGCCGGTGGCGACGAGACAATCGTCGCCGTCGACGAGGCGGGCGACGTCGGCTCCGACTCGTCACTGGCGCTGGATGCGGCGGGGAACCCGGTGGTCAGCTACCACGACGCCGGAGAGCTGGACCTGAAGCTCGCCCACTGCAACGACCCGAACTGTTTCGGTGGGGATGAAAGCATCGTCACCGTGGACAGCGCCGGGAGGGTCGGCCGGACCACATCGTTGACACTGGATGCGGCGGGGAACCCGGTGGTCGGCTACCACGACTTCGGGACGCTTCAGCTGAAGGCGGCGCACTGCAACGAACCGAACTGCGCGGGTGGCGACGAGAGCATCGTCAGCGTCGACGGTTCCGCCGGGTCCACGTCGCTGGAGTTGGATGCGATCGGGAATCCAGTGGTCAGCTACCAGGACGGGACGAACACGTCGCTGAAGGTCGTCCACTGCAACGACGTCGACTGCGCCGGCGCCGACGAGCCGATCTTCACGGTGGACAGCGAGGGGCGCGTCGGCCTCGATACGTCTCTCGAGCTCGACAACCGCGGCAACCCGGTGGTCAGCTACCGCGACTGGTCCAACGAAGATCTGAAGCTGGCGCACTGCGACAACACCGTCTGCTCACCCGCGACCTGCAGCGGAGCCGGCGCCACGATCGTGGGCACGGCGGGCGCCGACGTGATCAACGGCACGGCGGGCGCGGATGTCATCGCCGCCGGCGACGGCGACGACCGGATCAACGGACTGGCCGGTGATGACCTCGTGTGCGGCGGGGACGGCACCGACACGATCGACGGTGGTGACGGCAACGATGAGCTCTTCGGGTTTGCCAACGGCACCAGCAGCGACGCCGGCGACACGATCACGGCGGTGAGGGAAACGACTGGCTCGACGGCGGCGGACCGGGTGACGACCGCCTCGTCGGCGGTAGCGGCGACGACCGGCTCCTCGGTGGGGAGGCGGACAGTGATGACGTGCTCGACGGCGGCCCCGGCGCCGACACGCTCAATGGCGAGGGCGGTTCGACACCGCGTCCTACGCCAGTTCCGCGGCGGCCATCGCGGCGAACCTGACGACGGGCTCGGCTACCGGCGACGGCACTGACGAGCTCTTCGCAGTGGAGAACCTGGTCGGATCGCCGTTTGCCGACACGCTCGTCGGCGATCCGGGACCGAACACCATCCAGGGGCTCGATGGGAACGACGGGCTCGACGGCTCCGCCGGCGTCGACACCGTGAGCTACGTCGCGTCGGCGAACGTGTCCGTGAACCTCGCGACGGGCACGGCGGCGGGTGACGGCAACGACACGCTTTCACCGGTTCGAGGACGTCGTCGGGTCACCGTTCAGCGACACCATCGTCGGCGACAGCGGGGCGAACACGATCCGCGGCCTCGCTGGAGTCGACGGGCTCGATGGCGCGGGCGGCGACGATCGGGCCGATCGGCGACGACGACAACGACATCATCTTCGGCTCGACTGGCAACGACGTGATCAACGGGGGTGCCGGCCTCGACACGCTGAACTTCGCCCGGTCCACCGGGGGAATCAGGGTCGACCTGAGCACCGGAACCGTCACTGGCGAGGGTGCCGACCGGCTGACGGGCATCGAGGACGTGGTCGGGTCGGAGTTCGACGATGTGCTCAGGGGCAACGCCGCGAGCAACTCTCTCGC
This sequence comes from uncultured Acidimicrobiia bacterium, assembly GCA_963827075.1. GTDB lineage: Bacteria > Actinomycetota > Acidimicrobiia > Acidimicrobiales > Ilumatobacteraceae > JALZMG01. Next base: position 82,060 of record CAWGZN010000011.1, read on the forward strand.
CGGAGGCGGCGGCGAGGACCTGATCGCCGGCGGCGCCGGCGACGACTTCCTGTTCGGCGACGACGGTGCCGACCGGATCACCGGCGATCCGGGAAATGACCGCATCGTCAGCGGAGCCGGCAACGATGTGCTCGCAGGCGGTCCCGGCTACGACCGCCTCTCCGGTGAGACCGGCGTCGACACGGTGACCTACGCCGGAGCTGCCGTCGGGGTGTCGGTCAGCCTGCGGACGCAGGGGGCGAGCGGCGAGGGGATCGACGTGCTAGCCGGGTTCGAGAACGTAGTGGGGTCCCGGTTCCCCGACGTGCTCACCGGCAACGAGGCCGCCAACCGATTGCAGGGTGGGCCCGGGAACGACTCCCTGAGGGGCCGCGGCGGCAACGATGCCCTCGACGGAGGGCTCGGGGCCGACACGGTGAGCTTCTCTTCGTCGGTCCGGGCCGTGAGGGCAGACCTGACCGCAGGCACCGCAGTCGGCGACGGCTCTGATCGACTGTCCGGGTTGGAGAACGCTGTCGGATCACGCTTCGGCGACGTGCTCACTGGGCACGCCGGCGCCAACTCGATCCGAGGAGGTGGCGGCAACGACCGGCTCTGGGGCGCCGCGGGCAACGACGCGTTGAACTGCGGGAACGAATTCGACCGCGGCGACGGTGGCCTCGGCCGGGACACTCAGCGCCGGTGCGAGGTGATCGCCGGCATCCCCTGACCGACGAGCCGAGCTACTCGAGGTCGCCACGGCGATTGCGTCGGACCGGCAGCCTCCCCCAACTGGGCGGGAATCGTCCCAACGGTCGCGGCGAATCCCGCCCAGATCGCCGCGGCCAGGGCCTAGCGCCCTCGCACGACATCGGCGAGCGCCGTCACACCGTCGAACACGTCGACGAAGCGAGTCGTGAGGGCGGCGCAGCCGAGGCGGATGACGTCGGGCCGCCGGACGTCGGTGATCACGCCGCGCCGGGCGAGCTCGGCGTGGACGTCCCCGGCATCGGGCACGGTGACCGCGACGTGGGCGCCTCGCCGGGACGGGTCGTGCGGCGTCGGTGACGCGAGTCCGAGCTCGCGGCAGAGGGCGAGCGCGAAGCCGGTGAGCGCCCGGCCCTTGGCCGCGATCGCCCGCATTCCGGCATCGGCGACCAGCCCGATACCGACCTCGGCGGCCGCCATCCCCAGGATGCCCGGCGTGCCGAGCAGGAGGCGGCGGATGTCGGGGTAGGGGTCGTACCGGTCGCCCATCACGAACTGCTCCGCCTGGGCGAACCACCCCCACATCGGCTGCTCGAGCGCCGGCTGCAGCTCGGGCGCCACGTACGCCCAGGCCGGCGCCCCGGGCCCGCCGTGGAGGAACTTGTAGGTGCACCCGACGGCGAGCTCGACGCCGGCGCCGGCGACATCGACCTCGACCGCGCCGGCCGCGTGACACAGATCCCAGACGACCACGGCTCCGGCCTCGGCGGCGCGGGCGGTCTCGGCGCGCAGATCGACGAGTTCGGCGGTGCGGTAGTCGACGAGCGAGCGCACGACGACACCGACGCCGTCCAGCGCGTCGAACCCTGGTCGGAGCGTGGCGCCCGTGCTCCGGGCGATCCCGGCGACGACGTACCGGTCGGTCGGGAAATCGGTCGGGTCGACGGCGAGAACCGGGCGCTCCGGTCGCATCGCCAACGCAGCGTGGACGAGCTGATAGAGGTTCACGGTCGTCGAGTCGTGCACGACGACCGACCCCGCCGGAGCACCGACGATCGGGGCCAGCCGGTCGCCTGCTCGGGCCGGCAGGTCGAGCCAGTGCTCCCACGAGCGGATCAGCCCGTGGGCCCACTCGCCGGCCGCCACCCCGGCGAGCCGGTCCAAGGCGGCCTTCGGTGCCATGCCGAGCGAGTTGCCGTCGAGATAGACGAGCTCGTCGGGGACGACGAAGTGCTCGCGCCAGTCGCCGAGCTCGTCGGCGGTGTCGAGGTCGTGAGCCTCATCGCGCGTGATCACTCTGCCGAGCATCCCACGCCCAAACTCGGCCCGCCGCCCGTTAGGTCGCCTTTACACCTGTCGAGACGACTGCCTAGCATCCGGCGCATGACCCGCCGTCCGACGCGCCGCCACCTGCTCGCTGCCCTCGCCGTCTCGGCGTTGACCATCGCCGCGTGCGGTGGTGACGACGACGACTCCGCCGACAGCGACGGCGACAGCGGCGAGATGACGACAGCGGCTGGCGACACCGACGGCGACACCGACACGGATACCGACGGCGGAGGGATGACCGACGCCACCGCGTTCAACTGCGAGGACGTCCCCGAGACCGACGTCGGCGGCGACCTGACGATCTACAGCGGGCGCAGCGAGGAGCTCGTCGGCCCGCTCATCGACTGCTTCGGGGAGCGCAGTGACGTCGACCTCACCGTGCGCTACGGCGGCAGCGAGGAGCTCGCCCTGCAGATCTCCGAGGAGGGCGACTCGACCGACGCCGACGTGTTCTTCTCCCAGACGTCGGGCGCGCTCGGCTTCCTCGAGGGCGAGGACCGGCTGACCGAGCTGCCCGCGGCGACCCTCGACCAGGTCGCCGAGGAGTACCGCAGCCCGGCCGGCATGTGGGTCGGTACCTCGGGGCGAATCCGGGTGCTCGTGTACAACACCGAGAACGTCGAGGAGGGCGAGCTCCCGGCGACGATCGATGACGTGCTCGACCCGGCGTGGGAGGGTCGCCTCGCGGTCGCCCCGTCGAACGCCTCGTTCCAGGACTTCATCGCCGCCATGATCCTCGAGCGCGGGGAAGAGGAGACGGCGGCCTTCCTCGAGGGGCTCGTCGCCCTTGATCCCCGGATCGAGGCCAACAACGTCGCCATCGTGGACGCCGTCGGGCGCGGCGAGGTCGACGCCGGTCTGGTCAACCACTACTACGGGGTGCTCGCGCTGCGGGAGGACCCGACGCTGCCGATCGCCAACCACTTCTTCCCGCAGGGCGACCTCGGCTCGTTCGTCCTCGTGGCGGGCGTGGGGATCCTCGATGCCGGGGAGGACCACCAGGAGCAGGCCCAGGCGTTCGTCGACTACCTGCTCTCGACCCCGGCCCAGGAGTACTTCGCCACCCAGACCGGCGAGTACCCGCTGGCCGGCGGTGTCGCCCCGCCGGAGGGACTGCCCGACATCACGAGCGTCGGCATCCCCGGCTACGACGAGGGTCGCCTCGGCGAGGCGATCGAGGACTCGGCCCGCCTGATCGAGGAGAGCGGGCTGCCGACAGGGTGACGTGATGGCAGGGAGTCGAGCGCCGCGCTGGCCGCGATCTGCGACGGCAGTAGTCGGCCTCGGCGTCGCGGCCGCCTTCGCGCTCCCGTTCGTGTACCTGTTGATCCGGGCCGGTGAGGACTGGGCGGCGGTCTGGCGGGCCCTGACGTCGTGGCGCACGGTCGGTCCGCTGTGGCGGAGTGTGCAGCTGACGGTGCTGGTGTCGGCGGGGGCGACCGCGCTCGGAGTCGCCCTCGCCTGGCTGACCGTGCGCACCGACCTCCCGGGCCGCAAGGTGTGGCGTGTCACGGCCGTGCTGCCCCTCGTGATCCCGTCGTTCGTCGGCGCCGCGGCGTGGCGGCTGACGTTCGAGCGGAGGGGGCTCCTCGACGACTGGTTCGGGATCGACTCGTTCCCGGAGATGCGCGGGCTGCGCGGGGCCACCATCGTGCTGATCCTGCTGACCTACCCCTACGTGTACCTGCCGGTCGCCGCGCGACTGGCGAGCCTTCCGCCGTCACTCGAGGAGAACGCTCGAATCCTCGGTCGCTCGCCGACGTACGCGTTCTGGCGCCTCGTGCTCCCGCAGTGCGCGACCGCCATCGCTGCCGGCACGCTGTTCGTCGCCCTCTACACCGTGAGCGAGTTCGGTTCGGTCCAGATCCTTGGCTACGACACGCTCACCCGCCGGCTGTTCGCCAACCAACTGCGCCAGCAGGACGTGGCGACGGCGATGGGCCTGCTGCTCGCCGTGCTCGCGCTCGCCATCACGATCGGTGAGCGGACGGTCGTGCGGCGGATCCCCCCGGCGGCCGGGATCGGCGCTCGCCGCGCCCTGCTCGTGCCGCTCGGACGGTGGCGCGTGCCGGCGCTCGCCGCCGTGATCGCGGTGACGCTGGCCGCGCTGGTGGCCCCGATCACCGTGTTCGCGTGGTGGGTCTGGCGGGGCATCTCGGCAGGTGCGCCACGCAGCGTCAACACCGACCTCGTCGGCCCGGCGTTGTCGAGCGCCCAAGCCGGGATCGTCGCCGCGGTCGTCGCCGTGATCGTCGTGCTCCCGCTTGCGATGCTCACCGTGCGGCAACGGAGCCGGACGGCCGGCGTGGCGGGCGGCCTCGTCGTCGCCGGGTTCGCCCTCCCGGGGCTGGTGACCGCGTTCGCGGTCGGGCTCGCCTTCCGCGGCACGGCCCTGTACCTGACGTTCCCCGTGCTCATCGCCGCCTACGTGCTGCACTTCGGTGGGCAGGCGCTGCGGGCCTCGCAGAGCGCGGTTGGCGCGGTCCCGACGCGGTTGGGCGAGGCGGCGCGGCTGCTCGGTGCGCCCTGGTGGCGCCGGCTCGGGCGGGTGGAGTTGCCGTTGATGGTGCCCGGCCTCGTCGCCGGCGGCGGGCTGGTGATGCTGTCGGTGCTCAAGGAGCTACCGATCACCCTGATCCTCCGCCCGAACGACATGACCCCGACGCTCGCCCAGCGGATCTACGCGACCGCCGAAGAGGCGCTGCGGGTCGACACCGGCCTCGCCTCCCTCGTGCTCATCGGCATGTCCGCCGTGCTCACCTGGCTCCTCGTCATCCGCCGCATGGAGCATCTCTAACGCCACGGTTCCTGCATCTGAACAGCGTCGTCCCGACGCGCCGACCAGATGCAAGAACGGGTCAAGGACCCACGAGATCGAGGAAGCTCGCCTGCCGGACGTAGCCCTCGTTGGTGAACTCGGTGATCTCGACGGAGGCGGTGAGTTCCGGCCGCACCCACGTCGCGCCGCGGCGGTACGCCGTCGGGGGCGGGGGATCGAACGGGCACTCCTTCGTGCGCAGCTCGCGCAGACGTTTCGTCAGCTCGTCGAGCCGGCGCTGGGTGAAGCCGGTGCCCACGCCGCCGGCGAAGGCCAGCGAGCCGTCGACCCAGCGTCCGACGAGCAGGGCCCCGAAGCTCGACGTCCGGTTCCCGGTGCCGGCGCTGTACCCGCCGATGACGACCTCGGCCTGGATGCGGTGCTTGACCTTGCGCCACTCCTTCGTGCGCGTGCCCGGCCGGTAGGTCGAGCCGAGCCGCTTGGCCATCACCCCTTCGAGCCCACGCTCGCCCGTCGCGTCGAGGAGCGCCTGGCCGTCACCGACGCGATGGGCCGGCACCGTCCAGTTCGGACCGGCCTCCACGACCTCGGCGAGCAGCCGGCGCCGGTCCTCGTACGGCAGGGTGATCGTGTCGTGCTCGTCGAGCGACAGGAGGTCGAACACGTAGAACGCGGCCTGGCGCTTGTCCATCGCGTGGCGCTGGAGCAGCTCGAACCGCGGCCGGCCCTCGTCGTCGAGCACGACCAGCTCGCCGTCGAGCACGGCCCGGCGCGCCGCGACCGCGTCGCCGAGCGGCACCACCTCGGGATACTTGGCCGTCACGTCGTAGAGGTTGGAGCTCTGCAGGCGGACCCCGCCATCAGCGACGAACGCGAGCGTGCGGTAGCCGTCCCACTTGACTTCGTACGCCCAGCGGTCGTCGTCCACCGGCAACCGGCCGAGCACCGCCCGCATCGGCGCCACCGGGAACGAGAGCGTCACCGCCGGGACGAGGGCAAGCGGGACGACAGGATCCCGTCGGCCTCCAGCGCGTCGATCGTGGCGTCGTCGTACCCGAGAAGCTCGGAGAGCACGGCGCGGTTGTCCTCACCGCGGTACTTGGGCACGCCGTGCACGCCGACGTCGGCGGCGGCGAACCGCCACGGGACGTTGGGGACCCGGATCGTGCCCGAGCCGCGGTCGGAGACCTCGACGATCGCTCCCCGGGCCTCGGCCCACTCGCTCTCGGCGAGCTCGCGCGCACTGCGCAGCACGCCGGAGGCGAGGCGGTGCTTGGCGAACTGCTCCTCGAAGGTCGCCGCGTCCGGGATGGACGCGCCGGCTTCGAGGAAGGTCTCGCGCAGCTCGTCGAAGTGGGCCCTGCGGGTGGCGACGCCGGCGAAGCGGGGATCGTCCTGGAGGTGCTCGAGCCCGAGGGCGCCGAGGAACAGCTCGAACGTGCCCCGCTCGGCGGGGTGGCCACTCACGACCACGCGCTCGCCGCTGGCGACGGTGAACACGAGGTAGTCGCCGGGCGAGAAGCTGCGGATCCACTCGCCTTCGGCGGGACCGTCGTAGAGCTGGTCGTGGAGGTGCTCGTTCACGTAGAGCATCGTCTCGGCCATCGAGATCTCGACGTGGTCGCCCCGCCCGGTGCGCTCGCGTCCATAGAGCGCGGCGAGGATCGCCACCGTCGCCTCGAGCGACGTGTAGACGTCGGCGTGGCTGTGCGGGTCGTTGGCGTAGACCTCACCGCGCGCGTCGCCCTGGTCCTTGGTGAGCCCGGTCTCGGCGCCGACGACGGGGGCATAGGCCCGCCGGTGTACCCATGGCCCGGTCGCGCCGTACCCGCTGATCGACGCGTAGACGATGCGCGGGTTGCGCGCCGCGACGGTGGCGGGGCCGAGGCCGAGACGGTCCATCACGCCGGGGCGGTAGTTCTGGGTCAGCACGTCGCAGTGCTCGGCGAGCTCCAGGGCAAGCTCGATGCCGCGGGGGTTGCTCAGGTCGATGCTGACGTTGCGCTTGCCCACGTTCTGCTGCACGAAGTAGGTGGCGAGCCCGTTGACCCGGGGGTTGCCGAAGCGGGTGAGGTCACCGGCCGGCGGTTCGACCTTGATCACGTCGGCGCCGAGGTCGGTGAGCATGCGGGTGGCGTGTGGGCCCGCGAGCACCCGGGTGAAGTCGAGTACGCGCACGCCGTCGAGCGGTCCAAGCACGCCCCGGACGATAGGCCCCCGCACGTTCTTGCATCTGATCGGCGCGCCAGAGCGCGCAGTCCGGATGCAAGAACGCGAGCTGCTGCTGCCTCAGGCGACGATCGGGATGCCGGTGATCTCGTCGACGACGAGGCGTGGGCGGGGCACCTTCGGCGGGCGACCCCGGCCGCGCTTGTCCGGCACGACGACCCCGTCGATGAGCAGCTCGCCACCCCAGACGCCGTAGGGCTCGCGCCGCTCGAGGGCTCGCCCCAGGCAGAGGGTGCGCACGGTGCACGCCGAGCAGATCGCCCGGGCCCGCGCCAGCTCCATCGGATCCTCGGAGAAGAACAGGTGGGTCAGTGAGGCACGCGGGTCCGCGCAGCGGGCGCCGGCGTCGATCTCCTTGTCCACCGAATCACGGGGCGTGACCCCCGGCAGGCGGACAGAGCCCGCCGCCGGGCGGTCGACGTCGGACGGCCCGTCCCCGTCCCATCCCCGCCTCGGCCCGTCGACGAGGCGGTACGTGCAGAGCTCGGTGGCGTAGGAGCGGAGGTAGGTAAACGGCATGTAGCCGTCGCCCTCGTCGCCCCACCCGCAGGTGCCCCAGCCGTTGCGCACGATCAAGTAGCCGCCCCCCGGGAAGGCGGCATGACGCCCGTAGCCGACGATCACGACGGCGTGCCCATCCACCAGACCCGCCCGCTTGCGGTCCGGTGGCGGAACCTCCATCGCATCGACGCCGAGGATCTCCGTGGTGGTGGCCAGCGTCGCTGTCGGCCACCATCCATAGAACGCGACCGGGCGCCCGGCATCGAGACAATCGAGGACCCGCCGCAGCTGGTCGTGGTCCGCTCCGCGATGGGCGTTGTACCGCTTGATCGTCTCACTGACGAGCTCGGTCTCGGACGTGACTGTCCCTCCGGCGACGAACGCCCGCAGGTAGTCGATCACGCCGTCCCAGGCCGTCGTCCCGTGATCGCTGAGCGGCTCGGCGAAGGGTTGGTCGCGCAAGTCGACGACCGGCGCCGCTCCCGGCGGCGTGCTCAACGGTCGTACAACGAGCGGGTACGGATCGACACGACCCCGCTCCGCCCCCGATCGTGTCGATCCGCCCGCTGGTGCATACCCGCCCACGGGAGAGCATCATGACGGAGCCGGTTCAGACGAGGTTCAGATCGGCTTCGGCCCTGGTCAGAACGGCCCCCGTGTGGCGAATGTCACCCGGGGAAGGGAGCGGGATCGACGTCGAGCTCGCCCAGGCGGGCGCAATACGTCCGGTACGCCCGACGGGCTTCACCGTGCCGCCGCTGTAGGCGCAGCGACCGGATCAGGTCGAGGTGGGCGATCTCGTCGTACGGGTCGACGTCGAGGATGCGCAGCCGGTGGCGCAACGCCTCGCTGTGCTCGCCGCTGTCTTCGGCGAGGCGGGCGAGCAGGCGGGCGGTCTCGACGAACGTGTGGCGGGCCAGCTCACGCGGCCCCTCGGCCCAGTCGGCGTACGGGTCGTCGGCGCAGAAGTCACCGAGATACCGGGCCGCGGCCTGGGCCAGCACGTCGGCCCCCTTCTCGCGCTTGCCGGAGGCGAGCAGGCGCCGGCCCTCGTCGGCCTCGGTGAGGAACAGCTCGACGTCGACGTCGACGTTCTCGCGGACGAGCCACAAGGCGTCGTGATCGGCGGCGACGAAGTGGTCCGGCGCCCAATCCTTGCCCGGGTCGAGCACGCTGCGGATGGTGCTCAACAGCACCGACAGCCGGCGGGACGAGCGGTCGGTCTCGTCGGGCCACAACATCTCGGTGACCTCGTCGCGGACCACCGGAGCGCCGCGCCGGGCGACGAGCAGCTTGAGGAGGTCCCGCGCCTTGCGCGAACCCCAGCCCCCCACCTCCACCGGCACCCCACCTCGGGCCACCCGAAAGCCGCCGAGGGTGGTGATCGCGACCGGCGGGGGGGCCGTGGCGGGTTCGGCAGCGAGGCGGCGGACGTCCGCGAGGTAACGCCACGCTCCGGCGTCGTACAGGAGGCGCTCGGCGGTGGCGACGAGCTCGGCACGCGCTCCGCCGGACCGGGTCTCGGCGACCATCAGCAACGCCCGGGCCTCGCCGATCGGGTTCCCGAGCTCGTGCCAGAGCCGACCGGCTTCCTCGGCTCTGCTCACCGCCGGGGGTTCCTGGCTGGCGGCGAGCAGCAGCAGCGCTTCGGCGACCGAAGGCCGGTCGAGCTGGATGTGAGCCTGCTCGAGCGCCATTTCGGCGTGATCGTGAGCGGCCTGGCGGTCGCCCCGGCGCACGGCGATCCAGCCGGCCGCACTGTGGGCCTGCGAGCGCCACAGCGGTCGCGCGACGGACACCGCCCGCTCGGCGGTGGTCGCTGCGGCCGCGAGGTCGTCATCGGTCAAAACCCGGGCCAGGCCGACCAGCGCCGGGACCAGCCCCTGCACATCGCCTGTCTGTTCGCCGAGCTCAATCGCCCGCTGGAAGAACGACCGGGCCTCGGACTGCTGTCCCCGCAGGTACTGAACGTCGCCGAGGTAGGCGAGGGCGTAGGCGACGTCGTCGGATTCCAGCCGTTCCCAGATCCGCTGCGCCTGGCGCAGGTCGCGCAGCGCATCGTCGAGATGGCCCATCCGGATGAAGGTGTCACCACGGTTGGCGTACGCATGCACGGCGAAGATGTCCGGATCCGGCCAGCTCCGCCAGGCCGATCGCCGTGTCGAGTTCGGCGATGGCGTCCGCGTAGGAGCCCTCCTCGGAGAAGTGGCTGCCCATGTTGCTGTGGATGCGGATCATCTGGACGACGTCGCCGGCCCGCTCGGCGTGCACCAGCGCCTTGCGGTACGACCACTCGTTCGCCCGGCGGTCGGCCGGAAGGCGGCGATCATCGCCCGGGTCGTGTGGACCGTGGCCAGCGCGGCGTCGTCGCCCGAGGCGGTGGCCGCCTTCCGCCGGCTCGATGAGCTCCTCGCAGCCGGCCGACATCGCTACGCACCCACCTCGTCGCCGCCCGCCAGGCCAGCACCTGGGCTTCCTCGGCGGGGTCGGTGCCGTCGAGCCGGGCCGCCGCGTACACCTCCTCGGCCTCGTCGAGGCGACCCCGGAGGTAGAGGATCACACCCCGCTTGCGGGCCAGGCGCGGCGACGCCGCGTCGCCCAACGCGCTGGCCTCGGCGTACGAGGCGAGCGCGGCATCCCAGTCCCCACGGAGGTAGTGCAGGTCTCCCCGCAACTCGGCCGTCCGGGACTGGGCGCCCGCCTGTTCGGCGATCCGGAGCGTCTCGGTGAGCGCGTCGGGGATCGCCATGCGGTCGACTCGGTCGACGGCCTCCAGAACGCGGGAAGCGAGCGCCGGGTCACCGACCCGCGTGCACAGCAACAGGGCGTTCTCGAGATCCCCGCGAGCGATCATCGCGTCGACGGCACGGTGCAGGACAGCCGGGCTCGGGCCGGGCTGGCTGCGACGCAGGAACTCGCCGCCGAGCAGCGTCGCCCGGTAGCCGTCGGGCGTGTTCGGCTCTGGCTCGAGGAAGATCCCCCGCTCGCCGAGGGGTGCCAGGCGGGGGACGAGGTCGGTGCGGTCGAGGTCGCGCAGCAGCGTCGTCGACACGTGCGGGAGGTGGGCAGCCAGGGCGAGCACCTCCTGCTCCGCGGCCGAGAGGCCGTGGAGGACCTCGTCGGCGAGGTACTCGAAGAGGGTGGCGTCGGGAGCGAGCAACCGGTCGAGCACGGCCGCCCGATCGAGTGGCCCGCCCCGGTTGATCGCCTCGACCGCCAGCCGCACGGCCAGCGGCCAGCCGCCCGTCGACCGCACGATCTCGTCGATCGTCGCCAGGCCGGCCTCGTCGAGGTCGAGCTGGCGCACGTCGTCCGACGTGATTGCCAGGTCGTTCGCCGAGATGTGCGCAACCTCTCCCGCCGCCCTGACCCGGGCAATGCGCAGCGCCGGCGGCCGCCGGCAGGCCAGCACGAGGTGCAGCCGGGGCGGCAGGTGGAGGACGAGCGCCTCGAGGAAACGCTCGAGCGGGTCGTCGGGACCGACGTCGGCGTCGTCGAGGAGGAGCAGTGTTCGGCTCCGGATCGTGCGGGCCGCCGTCGCGCAGACCCCGGCGGCGAGGGCAGTGACCTGCTCGGGGTTGTCCGGCGAATCCGGTGCGGAGTGCGCCGGGAACTCCTCCTCCGGTGGCTCCGAGACCTGGGCCAGGACACCGTCGAGGACGGCGCGCGCCAGCGAGAACGGCGTCCAGCCCGACGGCGGACGGGTCACCTCGATGCTCGGTCCGGTCGTGGCCAGCCGCCGGAGCAGGGACGACTTACCCCAACCAGGTCCCGCTGTCACCAACGTGAGGCGGTGGCTGAGGGCCCGCCGCCACATGCGGTCGCCGATCGCTCCATGTGCCCGCTCGCTGGACATCGCCCCCTGGAGATTACTCACAGGGTCGGTGGCGTCTTCCTGGCGGGGCCGGTTCGGCCAGACTTCGCCCGATGGCCGTGATCTCGTACTCCCGCCGCCTGACCGACCTCGCCGACCGTGATCCCGATCGACCGGCGCTCACCTGCGGCGGGCGACGGCTCACGCGGGGCGAACTGGAGTCGCAGTCCAACCGCTTCGCCCGTGATCTCGCGGCGCGAGGAATCACGACGGGCGACTTCGTCACCGTCGCTCTGCCGAACTCCGTCGACTGGTTCGTGCCCTACGTTGCCTGCTGGAAGCTCGGTGCCGTGCCGCAGCCGGTGTCGGCCCGGCTCCCCGCACGCGAGCTGGTCGAGATCGTCGCCCTCGCCCGGTCCAAGGTCGTCGTCGGCGCCGACCCCGAGGTCATCGCGGGGGACGACCGCCTCACCGGCACCGTCTGCCTCCCGATCGGCTACCAACCCCCGCCCGATCTTCCCGACGATCCCCTTCCGGACGCGGTGTCGCCGGCCTGGAAGGCGCCCACATCGGGCGGCTCGACGGGACGCCCGAAGCTGATCGTCTCCGGCGACCCGTCGCTGATCGATCCCGACGCCGCGCCCACCCATCTGCTCGGCGCCGACGGCTGCCTCGTGGTGCCCGGCCCGCTGTACCACAACGGTCCGGCGCTGATGTCCTGCCAGGCGTTGCTCGCCGGGTGCCACGTGGTGCTGCTCGAACGGTTCGACGCCGAGGCGACGCTGGCGGCCATCGCCGAGAACCGAGCCGACACCGTCTATCTCGTCCCGACGATGATGAAGCGGATCTGGCGCCTCCCCGAGGAGACCCGACTGGCCTACGACCTGTCGTCGCTGCAGACGGTGTGGCACCTCGCCGAGCCGTGCCCGATGTGGCTGAAGGAGGCCTGGATCGATTGGCTCGGCGCCGAGCGGATCTGGGAGCTCTACGCCGGTACGGAGGGCCAGGCGGTCACGGTGATCACCGGGCCGGAGTGGCTCGAGCACAAGGGCTCGGTGGGTCGGGTCGTGATCGGCGAGATGATGGTCGCCGACCTTGACGGGAACCCGCTGCCGCCCGGCGAGAAGGGTGAGATCTGGCTGCGCAACACGGGCGACAAGCCCACGTACCACTACATCGGCGCCGAGCCACGGACACTCGACGGCGGCTGGGAGTCGCTCGGCGACATGGGTTGGTTCGACGAGGACGGCTACCTCTACCTCGCCGACCGGATGCAGGACATGATCCTCGTCGGCGGCGCCAACGTCTACCCGGCCGAGATCGAGGCGGCGCTGCTCGAGCACCCGGCCGTGCGCTCGGTGGCCGTCATCGGGCTGCCCGATGAGGACCGCGGCAGCATCGTGCACGCGATCGTCGAGGCCGATCCCGCCACCGTCGACACCGCCGAGCTGCTCGCCTTCGCCGGCGAACGCCTCGTCCGGTACAAGCTGCCCCGCAGCGTGGAGTTCGTGGACACTCCCCTGCGCGATGACAGCGGAAAGATGCGCCGGTCCGCGCTGCGCGCCCAGCGCCTCTGACCGTTCTGTCGGTCGGGACCGACCGCATCGGGCGGTTGCCGACCGACAGAACGGGTAAATGGAGGACCACTACCGTTCACGGAGCATGTACCTCGACCGGGAGCTCGTGGAGGAGCGCATCACCCGTGAGCTCACCGAGCGGGTCCTGCCGCTCGTGCATCCCGGGCGAAAGCCGCTCGACGTCGAGGCCGGGCCGTCGCTCGAGGAGCTGGCGCCGTTCGCCGTCGGCGACCGCTGGGGTCCACCATGGGGGACGACGTGGTTCCGGCTCTCCGGTGAGGTGCCGGCGTCGTGGGCGGGCCGGCGCGTCGAGGCGCTGCTCGACCTCGGGTTCCGGCTCGACCGGCCCGGCTTCCAGTGCGAGGCGCTCGTGCGCGACGGCAAGGGGCGACCGGTCCAGGGCATCCATCCCCGGCGCCAGGCCGCGCCGGTCCGCAACGAGGCGGGACCCGTCGAGCTCGTGGTCGAGGCCGCGGCCAACCCGCTGCTCCCCGAGTTCCGGCCGACGCCGCTCGGCTCGCCCGCGACGTCCGGCGACCGTCTCCTGTACACGCTCGCCCGCGCCGAGCTCGTGCTTGTCGACGAGGACGCCGAGGCTCTCGTCCACGACCTCGACGTGCTCGACGGGGTGATGCGCGCGCTGCCCCTCGACGACCCGCGACGCGCCCACATCCGCACGAGCATCGTGCGCGCCCTCGACGCGGTCGCCCGGCCGCCGGCGGGCAATGACAACGCTGCCGTCGCCGCCCGGGCCGCGCTCGAGCCGGCGCTCTCCGTGCCGGCCCGAGAGAGCGCTCACCGGATCGTCGCCACCGGTCACGCCCACATCGACACCGCGTGGCTCTGGCCCCTGCAGGAGACGGTGCGCAAGTGCACCCGCACGTTCGCCTCCGCCGTCGCGCTGATGGACGCCGATCCCACCTACCGGTTCGCGTGCTCCCAGGCCCAGCAGTACGCGTGGATGGCCGAGCGGGAGCCCGAGCTGTTCGCCCGCATCGCCGACAAGGTCGCGTCGGGCCAGTGGATCCCGGTCGGCGGGATGTGGGTCGAGCCCGACATGAACCTGCCGTCGGGCGAGAGCATCGTCCGCCAGATCGTGCACGGCCAGCGGTTCTTCGAAAGCCACTTCGGCCGGCGCTGCCACGAGGCCTGGATCCCCGACGTGTTCGGCTACCCGGCGAGCTTGCCCCAGGTGTTCGCGGCGGGCGAGCTGCGCCGGTTCGTCACCCAGAAGTTGTCGTGGAACCGGACCAACCGCTTCCCGCACTCGACGTTCCTGTGGGAGGGCCTCGACGGCAGCCGGGTGCTCACCCACTTCCCGCCCGTCGACACTTACAACGCCGAGATCACGCCGGCCGAGCTGGCGCTCTCTGTCGCGAACTTCACCGAGCACGCGTGGAGCCAGTGGTCGCTGATGCCGTTCGGCTACGGCGACGGCGGCGGCGGGCCGACGAGGGAGATGCTCGCCCGGGCGCGGCGGCTCGCCGACCTGGACGGGATGCCGCGCCTCGAGGTGGGCACGGTCGACGGGTTCTTCGCCCGCGTCGAAGCCGAGATCGCAGCGGGCGCGCCCGTGCCCGTGTGGCGGGGCGAGCTGTACTTCGAGAACCACCGCGGCACGCTGACCAGTCAGCTGCGCACCAAGCTCGGCAACCGGCGCTGCGAGCGCCTGTTGCGCGAGCTCGAGCTGTGGACGGCGACGCTCGGGACGGGCACCCCGGGCGAGCTCGACGAGCTGTGGCAGGAGGTCCTCACGCTGCAGTTCCACGACATCCTGCCCGGGTCATCGATCGCCTGGGTCCACGCCGACGCCGAGGCCGCCCACGCCCGGATCGGTGACGAGCTCGAGGCGCGCATCGCCTCGGCTGTCGCCGAGCTCGCCCCGGCCGGGCCGGTGCTGGCCAACGTCGCCACCCACGACCGCGACGAGGTGGTCGTCGCCGACGTCACGCCGGTGGGCGACGGCCCGACGCAACGACTGCCCGACGGTCGCACCGCCTTCCGGGCCCGGGTGCCGGGACTCGGGCTCGCGCCCGCCGAGGCGCTCGCCGTCACGGAGCGGGTCGTCGTCACCGACCGCTCGATGTCGAACGGACGCCTCGCCGTGGCGTGGGACCTCCACGGCCACCTGCGCTCGGTCATCGACGTCGCCCATGCCCGCGAGCTGCTCCCGGCCGGGAGGCTCGGCGCCGTGCTCGAGCTGGCGCCCGATCACCCCGTGCGCTACGACGCGTGGGACCTCGAGTCGTGGGTCCGGGACGCGCGGCAGGAGGTGACCGGCGCCGAGTCGGTCGACGTCGTGGCCGAAGGCCCGCTCGTCGGCATGGTGCGGGTGCAGCGGCGGTTCGGGCCGTCGGCCGCTGCCATCACGTACGTGCTGCGCGCCGGCTCACCGCGGCTCGACGTGCAGCTCGAGCTCGACTGGCACCACGTCGAGCACCTGCTGTCGATCGCCTTCCCGCTCGACGTCCGGGCCGCCGAGGCGTACTGCGGCATCCAGTTCGGTGCCGTGGCCCGGCCGACGCATCGGTCGACGTCGTGGGACGCGGCCAAGTTCGAGGTGTGCGCCCACCGCTACGTCGACGTCGCCGAGCCCAGCTTCGGGGTGGCCGTGCTCAACGACGGGCGGTACGGCCACTCACTGTTCGACGGGGCCGTGCGGGTGAGCCTCGCCCGCGCCGCCCGCTATCCCGACCCTGATCCGGACAAGGGTCGCCACGAAGTGACGATCAGCCTGTTCCCCCACGGTCCGGGCCGGGCGGAAGTGGTGGCCGAGGCGGAGCGACTCGACCTGCCGGTGCGGGCCGTGAGCACCGGGCGGGCGGCCGAGCTCCCGACCCCCGTGGTGCGTGTCACCGGCGGCGGCGTCGAGGTCGACGCGGTGAAGCTCGCCGAGGACGGCTCGGGCGATCTCGTCGTCCGGTTGCACGAGGCATGTGGTGACCGGACTTCGGTGAGTGTGCGGACGGAGGGCCGGATCTCCGCCGCCTCGCGCTGCAACCTGCTCGAGGAGCCGGCCTCGAGCTACGAGGTGAGCGACGGGATCGTCGCCCTGACCGTCCGCCCGTACGAGCTCGTCACCCTCCGGCTGACCCGCTCGTAGCCGACGGGTCAGCCGCTGCCCAGGTGGTGGAGGGCGACGGCGGCGTAGGTGGCGATGCCGTTCACCATCGCGTCTTCGTCGAAGACGACCCGGTTCGAGTGGTTCGGGGCGGCGCTGGCGAGGTCGCGGTCGGGGTGGGTGCCGCCGAGGAACGCCATCGCCCCGGGCACCCGCTGGAGGACGTAGCTCCAGTCCTCGGCGCCCATGATCGGGTGCGCCTGGCGCACGACCTTGTCGGCACCGACGACGTGCTCGGCGAGACCGAGGACGGTGTCGGCGAATCCGCCGTCGTTGACGGTGACCGGGTACCCCTGGTCGATCACCACGTCGACGTCGCAGCCGTGGGCGGCGCCCAGGCCGTCGACGACGCGGCGGATGCCGTCGTGCACGCGGGTGCGGGTCTGCTCGCTGACGGCCCGGATCGTGCCCTCGATCTCGGCGGTCTCGGGGATCACGTTGTTCGTCGTGCCGGCGGTGATGCGTCCGACGGTGACGACGGACGGATCGAAGACGTCGATGCGCCGGGTCACCATCGTCTGTAGCGCCTGCACGATCTCGCACGCGACCGGGATCGGGTCGAGCGCCCGGTACGGCTCGCTGGCGTGACCGCCCCGGCCGGTCACGGTGACGCGGAGGGTGTCGGCCGACGCCAGCAGCGGGCCGCGCCGGCTGCCCAGCCAGCCCGACGGCAACGTCGACGTGATGTGGATGGCGAAGGCGCCGGTGACCGGCGACGGCGTTCCGTCGGCGAGCGGCGGGAGGTCGAGCAGGCCCTCGTCGAGCATGAAGCGGGCGCCGTGGTGGCCCTCCTCGCCGGGCTGGAACATGAAGAGCACGCGACCGGCCAGCTCGTCACGGCGGGCGGCGAGCACCTCGGCCGCGCCGACCAGCATCGCCGTGTGGGTGTCGTGCCCGCACGCGTGCATCGCGCCGTCGTTGCTCGAGGTGAAGTCGAGCCCCGTGTCCTCGTGCAGCGGTAGGGCGTCCATGTCGCCGCGCAACAGGATCGTCGGTCCGGGTCGGCCTCCGGTCAGGAGGGCGGCGATGCCGCTCGTCGTCTCGTGGACGGTGACGTCGAGCGGCAGACCGTCGATGGCGCCGAGCACGATTTCCTGGGTCACGGGGAGCTCGTTGCCCACTTCGGGGAAGCGGTGCAGGTTCCGCCGCAGCTCGACCACCGGTGACAGGTGCTCCTTCGCCTGGTCGAGCAGGGAACGCGGGTCGAGCGAGAGTTCAGCCGTCATCGGGTCATCGTAGGCACGGGCCCGGTTTCCCTTTCCGCCGACCCGTCACCCCCATCGTGATCAGCCGGCCCGCGCGCCGGGACGAGAAAGGGGCCGCGATGACGCGGATGGGTGCCGACACCGAGCAGTTGCACGCCCTCGGGGCCAAGCTCAAGGCCCAGATGGAGATCATCGACACGTTGACGACGACGGTGACCGGAGCGCTCGCCAGCACGACCTGGGAGGGACCGGCGCGGCAGCGGTTCGAGCAGGACTGGCACAGCTCGTTCGCCCAGGCGCTGGGCAACCTCAAAGAGGCCTTCGACGCGGCCGGCACCGAGTGCCAGAGCCGAGCCACCGCGCTCGCCCAGGCGATGGGTCTGGGCTGAGGGTGAGGTCGGACCTCGTCGACGGCGAATCTACGATCGCCGCCGTGCACGTGGTCGAGTTCATCGTCGAGCCGTTCGTCGACGGTCAGCCCGGGCCGCACGTCCGGGCCGCGGTCGAGGCGGCGACGGCAGCCGGCGCCGAGGTCGACTTCGGCCCGTTCGGCTCGACTGCACGGGTCGCGCCGGAAGCGATGCCCGACGTCGTCGCCGCGGTGACGCGGGCGGCGTTCGCCAACGGCGCCACCCATGTCACGATCCACGTGTCGAGCGCACCGCGGGACGAGGGGGAGTACGCGTGAGTGGGACCAACGGTCACTTTCCGCCGGCGCGGCACCCGCTGCTGGCGGCGGTGCAACCGGTCGTCGAGGCGGTCGGGGCGAAGCTCGTCGCGGCCGACGAGCGCGAGGCGAGCGACGTGCCCCTGGTGTGGGAGGGCGAGGTCGTCGGGGCGGTCCGGATGCCCCCGTTGCACGGCGCGCTCGACCGGCTGATCGACGCCGTCGAGGTCGAGCTCGGCGGGCGTCTGCCGACGCTCAGCCGGGAGGACAAGCAACGGGCGGTCCGGATGCTCGACCAGCGCGGCGCCTTCACCCTCCGGCGGGCCGTGGAGGACGTCGCCGACGCCCTCGGCGTCAGCCGCATCACGGTCTACAACTACCTCAACGCCATCCACCGCTGATCCACCCGAGGGTTTCACGTCATCGGAGGGTTTGCGGACCGGACGGGGGGCAGCAAACCCTCGAATGAACGCTGCGAGACTGCCGCCCATGGCCACCCCCGCCCGCCGGTTCGACGTGATCGGCTTCGACGCCGACGACACGCTCTGGCACAGCGAGGACTCCTTTCACGTCGTCGAAGCCCGGTTCGTCGAGCTGGTGGAGCCCTACGTCCAGGCGGGCATCGACATCCGCGCGGCGCTGCGGGCGAACGAGCTGGCCCAGATCCCGATCGCCGGGTACGGCGTCAAGGCGTTCACCCTGTCGATGGTCCAGACCGCGGTGACCATCACCGACGGCCAGGTGCCGGCGCGGGTGATCGGCGAGGTCGTGGAGACCGGGATGGGGATGCTGACCGAGCCGGTGCGGCTGCTCCCGGACGTGCCCGAGATGCTCGAGGACGTCGGCCGCGACCATCGCCTCGTGCTGATCACGAAGGGCGATCTGGTGCACCAGACCCGCAAGGTCACGACGTCCGGGCTCGCCCACCACTTCGAGCGGGTCGAGGTCGTGCTCGAGAAGGACGTCGACACCTACGCCCGCATCCTCGCCCGGCTGGAGGTCGCGCCGCCGCAGTTCTGCATGGTCGGCAACTCGGTGCGCAGCGACGTGCTCCCGGTGCTCGCGCTCGGCGGGCACGCCGTGCACATCCCGTACCCGCTGCTCTGGGAGCACGAGCACGTCGATCACGACGAGGACGTCGACGAGCTGGACTCGATCCGCGAGCTGCCAACCCGGCTGCGCTGAGCGGGACGGACCTGGAACACTCGACGCCATGGAGCCCGCCCAGTACGTCGACGCCCTGCGCCGCGACTCCTCCGCGCTGCTCGCCGCGGCCCGCCGGGCCGACCCGGCCGCGGCGGTGGCGGCCTGCCCCGGCTGGACGCCGGCGGATCTCGCGTGGCACATCGGTGAGGTCCACTGGTTCTGGGCCAGTGTCGTGCGCGACCGGATCTCCCCGGACGCCTATGCCGAGCCCGCGCGACCACCGACGGCCGAGGGGGTCTTCGACTTCGCTGCCGAGTCGGCGCGCCTGCTCGAGGACGCGCTGGCGACGACCGATCCGGAGACGCCGGTCTGGACGTGGTCCGAGCAGCACGACGCCGGCTTCGTGATCCGGCGCATGGCGCAGGAGACCGCGGTCCACCGCGTCGACGCCGAGCGGGCGGCCGGCGGTGACCACCGCATCGATCCGGAGCTGGCGGCCGACGGCGTCGACGAGTTCCTGACCCACTTCCTCCGCTGGGTCGCCGACGACGCCGAGCCGGTCGGCGGGAGCGTGCACCTGCACTGCGCCGACGCCCCCGGCGAGTGGACGGTGACGATCGACGCCGACGGCGTCAGCACCGTCGTGCGCGAGCACATCAAGGGCGACGCCGCGCTGCGCGGCGACGCCCACGACCTGTTGTTGGTCCTCTGGCGCCGCGCCCCGATCGACTCGGTGGAGGTGCTCGGCGACCGCGGCGTCGCCGAGCGGTTCATCGCCCGCACGAGCCTCACCTGACCGTTCCCGGCCGCCTCCCCCGTTCTGTCGGTCGGAATCGACCGGATCGGGCGGTTTCCGACGGACAGAACGGTGGGGGCGGGGGTCAGAGCTTGTGGAGGCGCACCTCGGAGACCCGGTGGTCGGCCTCCTTGCGCAGGATCAACGACGCCCGCTCCCGGCTCGGGGCGATGTTCTCGCGCAGGTTGAGCCCGTTGATCTGCTCCCAGATCCCCTCGGCGGTCGCCACGGCCTCGTCCTCGGACAGGTCGGCGAAGTGGCGGAAGTAGCTCCGTGGGTCCTGGAAGACGGTCTTGCGCAGGGTGAGGAAGCGTTCGACGTACCACGACCGGACGTCGGCCTCGTCGGCGTCGAGATAGATCGAGAAGTCGAAGTAGTCGCTCACGAACTCGCTGCCCACGCCTCCGGTCGCGCTGCCGACCTGGAGCACGTTGAGTCCCTCGAGGATCACGATGTCCGGGCGCCGCACGACGATCTCCTCGTCCGGCACGATGTCGTACACGACGTGGCTGTACACCGGGGCCCGCACGTCCGGGCTCCCGCTCTTCACGTCGCGCAGGAAGGCGAGCAGGCGGCGCGTGTCGTAGCTCTCCGGGAACCCCTTGCGCTGCATCAGCCCCCGCTCGAGCAGTACCCGGTTCGGGTGGAGGAAGCCGTCCGTCGTGACGAGGTCGACGCGGGGATGGTCGGGCCAGCGGGCCAGCAGTGCCTGCAGGATGCGGGCGAACGTGCTCTTGCCGACGGCGACGCTGCCGGCGACGCCGATCACGTACGGGACGCGCGGCGCGATCGTGCCGAGGAACGTCGACGAGACGCGGGCCAGATCCTGGGACGCGCTGACGTACAGGTTCAGGAGGCGGGACATCGGCAGGTAGATCGCGGTGACCTCGTCGAGGTCGATGCGCTCGTTGATCCCGCGCAGCTTCTCGAGGTCGGCTTCACGCAGCGTCATGGGCGTGGCCGCACGCAGCGCGGCCCAGTCGTCGCGCCCGATCGTGATGAACCGGCTCGCCGCCTCGTGCATTGGTGCGGACCCTAGGCTCGGGCCGTGGCTCCGCTGCAACCTGCGGTCCACGCGACGCGGAAGCAGCGTGGGGCATTCGCGACCCCGCCCGAGCTCGTCGAGCTCGTCGTCGCCAACGCGATGCCCCCCGTACGACCCGGGCAGCGGGTGAGCGTGCTCGACCCGGCGTGTGGTGACGGCCGGTTCCTCGCCGCCGCCGCGACGCGGATCGCCGATGCCGGCGGGGAGCCGATCGTCACTGGCGTGGATGTCGACGACGGCGCCGTCCGAGCCGCGCGGGATCTCGTCGCCCGCGGTCCCGCCGCCGCTCACGCCCGGATCGAGACCGACGACGCGCTGCGCCGGGACTGGGGCGACACACGCTTCGACGTCGTGCTCGGCAACCCTCCGTTCCTCTCCCAGCTCGCGACGAGCACGACGCGGGGCGGGGCGAGCCGCCACGGCGGCGGACCGTACGCCGACGCCGCGGCCGAGTTCCTCGCCCTCGCCGTCGGCCTGGCCCGGCCGGACGGTGGGCGGATCGGGCTCGTCCTACCCCAGTCGATCCTGGCCTCCCGCGACGCCGCCGGCGTCCGCGCCGATGTCGACCGGCGGGCCGACCTGGTCTGGTCGTGGTGGTCGCCGCGCCGGCTGTTCGACGCCCAGGTGGTCGTGTGCGCGCTGGGCTTCGAGCTCCGGCCCGTCTCGGCTGCGCCCGCCGCCCCCGCCGGAAACGGACACCGGCCGTGGAGCCGCGTCGTCACCGATGCGCTCGGCGTCCCACCGCTGCCGTCCCTCGCGACCGCCGGCACGCTCGCCGACCGCGGCCGGTTGAGCGCCAACTTCCGGGACCAGTACTACGGGTTGATCCCGGCCGTCGGCGACGACGGATCGGGGCCCCCGCTCATCACGAGCGGCCTGATCGATCCCGGCCGCTGCCGGTGGGGGGAGCGCACGGTGACGTTCGCCCGCCGACGCCTCGCCCGCCCCCGTGTCGACCGCGCCCGGTTGAGCCCGACGATGCGCCAGTGGGCCGACCGGTTCGCCGTCTCCAAGGTGCTCGTCGCCAACCAGACCAGGATCATCGAGGCCGTCGCCGACCCCACCGGCGCGTGGCTGCCGGGGGTCCCGCTGATCACGGTGCGGACGAGCCCGGCCGATGTATGGCCGCTCGCCGCCGTGCTCACGTCACCGGCGGCGAGCGCGTGGGCGTGGCGGCGCGCCGCCGGCACCGGTCTGTCGGCCATGGCGCTGCGGTTGGGGCCGCGATGGCTCGCCGAGCTGCCGTGGCCCGCCGGATCGCTCGAGCCGGCGGTCGAGGCCCTGCGTGACGGCGACGTCGCCGCGTGCGGGTCGGCGGTCTCGGACGCCTACGGGATCGGCGCCGCCGACGCCTCGGTCCTGCAGCGGTGGTGGGTCGCCCACCTCCCGCCGGCCTGAGCCGGCCTCCGGCGGCGACGTGGCGAAGGCGGGTGACGCTGCCAGACTCCGCCGTCGTGTCGACCCGTTCCCTGCTGCTCGTGCTCGCCGTCTCCGTCGCAGTGGGCGTTTCCTGTGCGGACGACGGCAGCGGGGCGACCGCCGACGACCACGAGGGGAAGGTGATCGCGACCCGCGCCGGGTGCACGGCCTGTCACGGCGCCGACGGTGAGGGCGGGATCGGTCCGGCCTGGGTGGGCAGTCTGGGAACCGAGATCGAGCTCACCGACGGCACCACGGTCACCGTCGACGAGACCTACCTGGCGACGGCGATCAAGGACCCGCGGGCCCAGGTGCACGACGGCTTCTCGGTGGACATGCCCGAGAACCGCCTCACCGAGCAGGAGATCGCCGAGGTGGTCGACTACATCGTCGCCCTCAACACCAACTCCTGACCCATCCGAGGCTTTCGAGCCATCCGAGGGTTTGCGGCCCCCCATCCGTCTCGGAAACCCTCGGACGCTCCTAACGTTTGGTCGATGCGTCGGATCGCGGCGGTGGTCGTCGGCACGCTCGCCGTGCTCGGCCCGGCCGGGTCGGCCCACGCCGACGCGGCCGTGCCGACCGACTACCGCACCACGGTGGTGGCGATCAACCCGCCGACCGAGTCGATCGACGTCGAGGTGGTCGGCGGCGACGCCTTCCTGCAGCTGACCGCCGATCCGGGCACGAGCGTCCTCGTGCTCGGCTACCAGGACGAGCCCTACCTGCGCTTCCGCGCCGACGGCGTGGTGCTCGAGAACCAGCGTTCGCCGACGACCTATCTCAACGAGAGCCGATACGGGACGAGCGCCCCGCCCGGCGCCGACCCGACGCTCCCGCCGGACTGGGTGCCGGTCGGCAGCGGCGGACGCTACGCCTGGCACGACCACCGCGCCCACTGGATGTCGTCCGAACCGCCCGCCCACGCCGTGCCGGGCGACCGGATCCTGCGGTCGAAAGTGCCACTGGAGGTCGACGGCGACGCCGTGTCGGTCGCGGTCGCCACGGACTGGCTGCCCCAGCCGTCGCGGCTGCCGCTCTACGTCGGGGCGGGGATCGCCGCCGGCCTCATCGTCCTGGCGCTCGTGCTCCGGCGCCGGCTGGCGTGGGTCCTGCTCGTGGTGGCGGTCGCCGCGCTCGGCGTCGGCTGGTGGGAGTACGCGTCACTGCCGTCGGAGACCGGTCCGCTCGCGGTGTGGTGGCTGCTGCCGGCGGTCGCCGCCGGATCGGCGTTGCTCGCCCTCGTGCTCGGCTACCGGCTGGTGTCCTACGCCTTCGTGCTGCTGGGCGCGATCGAGCTCGGGGCGTGGGTGGTGATCCGGCGCGATGGCGCGTTCCGGGCCGTGATCCCGACCGACGCCCCCTTCTGGCTCGACCGCGGGGTCATGGCCGCCGCCGCCGCGGTCGCCATCGCCGCCGCTATCGGCGGGGCGATCGGCCTCTACCGGGAAACCACCGCCCCGACCTGACCTCCCCCATCTGGGCGCGATCCTTCTCACGGAGCGATCCGGGCGCGATTCTTCTCAGCAGCCGAGAACAATTGCGCCCAGATCACGGGCTGGCGCGGGGACTGCGAGGTCAGCGTTTCCAGGGCGCGGCCGGCGACACCGAGCCGGGTCCGCCCGTCAGCACTTCGCAGCCGTTGTCCGTCACGAGGAGCGTGTGCTCGAACTGGGCCGTGCGCTTGCCGTCGGCGGTCACCGCAGTCCAGTCGTCGTCCCACATGCGGTGCTGCCACGTGCCGAGGGAGATCATCGGCTCGATCGTGAACGTCATCCCGGGACGCATGATCACCGACGCCCGGGGGTCGTAGTAGTGCGGCACCTGGATGTCGGAGTGGAACTGCTCACCGATGCCGTGACCGATGAAGGCCCTGATCACGCCGTAGTGGTGAGCCCGGGCGTGCTGCTCGATGGCTCGCCCGATGACGTTGATCGGCCGGCCGGGCTGGACCGCCTCGATCCCGTGCCACATGCACTCCTCGGTGACCTGCACGAGCTTGCGGCTGGTCTCGTCGACGTCGCCGACGAAGAACGTGGCGTTCGTGTCGCCGTGGACACCGCCGATGTAGGCGGTGACGTCGAGGTTGACGATGTCGCCGTCGACCAGCTCCCGGGAGTCCGGGATGCCGTGGCAGATCACCTCGTTCACCGAGGTGCAGAGGCTCTTCGGGAAGCCGTTGTAGTTGAGCGGCGACGGGTAGGCGCCCCGCTCGATGTAGAGCTCGTGGACGTAGGCGTCGAGCTCGTCGGTGGTCAGCCCGGGCCGCAGCGCCTCGCCCGCCAGGCGCAGGATCTCGGCCGCCACCGCGCCGGCCCGGCGCATCCGGACGACCGTCTCGACGGACTTCACCCGCGGCTCGTCCCACGGGATCGGCAGGCCGGTCTCGGCGTACGGCGGGCGCTCGATCTGCGGCGGCACTGTCCGCATCGGCGAGACCGTGCCCTGCAGCACCCGGCCCTCCGTTCGGCGGTGGCAGCGCTTGTACTTGCGCCCGCTGCCACACCAGCACGGGTCGTTGGCCTGCGGCAGCGACGGGGGGGCGTTGACGACGGTGCGCATGGAGCCTCAAGGATACGGGTCGGCGCCGCTCAAGTTTCCCTTTCGCCCGGGCTCGCACCCTCCAGGAGGGCATGGGACGTCTGCGCGCGAACTTGAACGAAACGTTTCTGGCGCACCGCACCCGCGCAGCGGTACCGTCCGCGAGGGCGGGCTCGTTGGGGGACGAGGAGGACGGGATGGGGAACTCCATCCTGACCGCGCAGGTCAAGGCAGAGAACCTTGACGGTTCCGCCGTCCGTCGCGTGGCGGCCTCGTGGACGACGGTGGGACTACGTGGCCGGCTCTCTACCCTGGCCGGCCTTCTCGCCGTTGGTGCGGTCGCACTCACGTGGATCCCTGAGTCCGGCGCCGCGCTGGGCACGGCGCTCGCGCTGCTGGCTCTCACCGCCGCCGCGCTCGTGGACGCCGTCGAGCATCGGCTCCCGAACGTGCTCGTCGGCGTGGCGGCGATCCCGGTACTCGTCGCCGTGGGCGCGGCGTGGGTCAACGGCCCGACCGATGTCCTACGAGGAGCGGTCATCGGCGCTGCGTTGTTCGGCGGCCCGCTGTTCGTCACGCACCTGGTGTCGCCGTCGGGGATGGGGTTCGGCGACGTGAAGGCAGGGGCGGTCCTCGGGGCCGCGCTGGGGCTCGTCAACTCGCAGATCGCCGCGCTCGCTCTGTTGCTCGGACTGTCCGGCGCGGCGGGATGGGCGATCGCCGGACGACGGCGGTCGATCGCCCTCGGTCCCGGCCTGGTCGCCGGCGCCGTGGTCGCCCTCGCCGTGGCGCGCTGGATGAACGTCGAGGCCATTCGATGAGGCCGGCGGTGCTGCTCGTGATGGCGGCACTGGCGGCCGTCGGCTGCTCCGACGACGACGCCGGCGGCGAGACGACGCCCACCACCACCGCGCCGACGACGAGCTCGATGCCGCCTTCGACCACCGTCGTCGGGACGACGACTGCTTCGAGCGCGTCGCCGCCGACGACGGAAGCGGTCCACGACGACGGACGTGCCCACCACGACGGACGCTCCGATCGACGAGGAGGCACTCAAGGCCGAGATCGCCGAGGACTACGAGCGTGCGTTCTATCGAGGATGGAAGATGCTGGAGCAGCCGCGCCTGAGGAACCTGGAAGCCAGGGTCGCCACAGTGCTGAGTTCCGAGGCTCACCTGCCTTCGACCAGCTGGTCGACACGAATCGAGGAACTCGTCGCGCTCGGCGACGCGGTCGTGCCGAACGACCCGGATCTGTTGTCGGTCACGGTCGAGAACGTTCGGCTCGTCGGTCGGCCGCCGTATCGCCGAGCGGTCGTCACAGCGTGCGAGGTGACAAATCGCAAGCAGGTCACGCCCGCGGAGAACTCACCGACCGGCAACGAGATCGAGGTTGCGGGCACCGGGAAGGCTCGACGTCACTCGGTATCGAGGAACCTGTACGACTCACGACCACGGATGGCTGCGCTACGTAGACACCCGACAGGGAGTCGGCTTCACGCAGGGAGAGACGACATGTCCGCCCGCTTAGTACGCGGCAGTCCTGACGTGCGCACTCGTCGTCGGGGCCGTAGTGAGCCCTCTCGCCGCGGTCGGAATGTCTGCGGGAAGGTGCGTGAAGTGGGTCACGAGCACGATCACGACGGCCGAAGGTCAACGGCGCGAGATCACGGTGTGCCAGCGCTGGGAGGGCGGCGACGGCGACGGCGACGATGGCACCGGCGGCACCGCCGCACCCGGCGGTGGCGCCGGCGGCCGGACGGTCTGCACGTCGACGCCGCGCGGCGATCTCGACGAGGTCCGAGCGGTGTGGCGGGCGATCAACGCCAACCGAGACCCCGATCCCGAAGATCCGGTGTTCACCGACGACGAGATCCAGGACGGCACCCCGGACCGCGTCGTCGAGCGCTCGTGGTACCGGATCAACGGTGGCCACGTGCAGGTCCTCTACGCGATCAGCTGTCCCGGCCAGCCGATCGTCGAGCGCTGGGTCACGCTCAACCCCAACGCCAACGGTGGCCTCGACCCGGAGGTCACCCCGCCCGACCTGATCCCACTGGCATGGGATCGGGCACAACGTCAGCTGCCCACTCCAGTGCCGCGCGTCGCGCCGGCCGATCTCGCGCCCGACGGGTTCGCCTACGTCCAGACCGAGACGTTCTTCTGGGTCGACCAGACCGCCGGCCAGTGGGACACCGTGACCGCAACGGCGTCCCTCGCCGGCCTGTCGTTGACCGTGACCGTCGAGCCTGAGCTGCTCGTCGTGACGACCGGAGACGGCGCGACGCTCCAGTGCCCCGGCGCCCCGCCGCCGTTTCCTGCCGGCGCCGATCCCGGCACGTTCGAGGGCTGCGGCCACGTGTACGAGCACTCGTCCGCGACGGCGCCGAACGGGCGGACGTTCCCGGTCACGGCGGCGATCGTCTGGCACGCGACCTGGCAGGCCTCGAACGGCGAGTCCGGTGACCTCGGTTCGTTGACGACCACGTCCACCGTGCGTGATCTGCCCGTGGCCGAAGTCCAAGCGGTGGTGGTGGACGGATGAGCGAGACCATCGAGGCTCCGGCGCCCGCAAAGTCCCGCCGGCCCACGACCAAGCACCGTCCGCCGCGGCCAGTTCCTGCCGCCCGCTTTGATCCGGGACGAGTCGCCGAGACCCGCCACCGCAACCCGGCGTGGGTGCTCGGCGGGGTCCTCGTCGTCGTACTGTGCGCGCTCGGCGGTGTGCTGTTGTTCTCCTCCGCCGACGAGCGCACGGAGGTGCTCGTCGCGGCAGGTGACCTCGAGCCGGGCGAGCCGGTCTCCCGCGGCGACCTCCGCATCGAACGCCTCGTCCTCGACGGCGGCGTGGGCTCGTTCGCGCCGGCCGCCGTCGACGAGCTCGTCGGCCAGCTTCCGGTGGGCCGCATTCCCGCCGGGACCCTGCTCGCCCCGGGCATGTTCGCCGCCGAGGTCCCGCTCGGGGCGAACGAGATCGTGTTCGGCGCCGCGCTCGACCCGGGGGAGGCGCCGCTCTCCGGCGTGCAGGTCGGCGCGCCCGTCGAGCTGCTCGACGTCGCCCGGGCGAGCCCGAGCGCCGAACCGGGTACGGATCCCGCCGCAGCCGTCGTCATCGGCACCGGCACGGTCTGGGCCGTCGAGTCGCTGGCAACCGGCCAGCTCTGGATCTCGATGCGCGTGCCTCGAACCGTCGGCCTGGAGGCGTCGGAGGCGTCGCAGCTCGACACGCTGCGCGTGGTCCTGATCGGTGGGGACTGATGGGCCTCGTCACCCTCGGCTCGGTCACCGGGTCACCCGGGGTCACCAGCCTCGCCATCGGCCTCGCCGCGTCGTGGCCCGAGGCGGACCGCACGCGCGTGCTTCTCGAGGCGGACGCCGACGGCGGCCGGCTCGGGGCCGAGCTCGGCATCGGCGTGGAGCCCGGCTTGATGGCGGTCGCGCTGGCGTCCCGTACTCCCGGACTGACCGCCGCCGACGTGCTCGACCGCGGCGCGGCGCCGGTCGGTGACTGGTTCGCCGTTCCGGCCCCACCGTCGGCGGAGCAGGCGCACTCGGTCCTCGCCCACTCGGCCTCGACCGTCGCCGACGTTCTCGCCGCCGATCCCGCCGGCGCCGTGTGGGTCGTCGACGCGGGGCGCCTCTCCGTCCGCTCGCCCGCGATGCCGTTCGCCATCGCCGCCGACCACGTCCTCGTCGTCACCTCTGGAGCCTTCCCTGCGCTGCAGCTCGTGCCGCACCGCGTCGACGCCCTCCGGTCCGCCGGCTGCGCGGTCTCCGTCGCGGTGGTCGAGCCGACGTCGTGGCCGGCCGACGAGATCGCCGACTTCGTCGGCGCCGACGTTGCCGCGGTGATCCCTCGCGTCAAGGCCCGCTCCAGCGAGCTGGCGGCGATGCGCGGCAACGAATGGCGGACGTGGTGGCGTCACGTCGCCGCCCTCGCTTCCTACCTGGCGGTTACCGCTCGAGCGAGCCTGGACCTGATCGACGGAGCCCGACGGGCATGACGACCTCGACCGAAGCCGTCACGCTCGAAGAGGTCATCGAGGCGATCCAGGAGGCGCTCGTCACGGCCGAGGCGGGCGGGCGGCCGTCGCGTCGCTGGGACGACCGCGACGACCTGGAACGCGAGGCCTTCGCCCACGACGTCGCCACGTCGTACGTCGCCCGTCGGGCCCGCGAGGCGCTCGAGGCGGGCCGGCCACCGATGGACCTCGCCGCTGAGAACGAGCTCATCCGACGCGCCATCGCGGCGTACTTCCATGCCGGCAAGTTCCAGGTGCTGCTCGACATCCCGGGTGTCACCGACATCATGGTCAACGGCCACGAGGCGATCTGGTTGCAGCACGTCGACGGCCGGACCGAGCGCTACCACCCGCGTGTGTTCACCGACGGCGACGACCTGCGCGACGAGGTCGCTCACCTGGCACGCCGCGCCGGAGGCACTGAGCGGCGCTTCGACGACGGGAAGCCGCTCCTGGTCGTCCGGCTCCCGGACGGCTCACGCCTCGCCGCCGTGATGAACGTGTCGCCGGTGCCGCACGTCGCCATCCGCCGCAACGTGCTGCCGGCGGCCTCGCTCGCTGACCTGGAGCAGCGCGGCACCATCGACCAGGCGATGCACTCGCTGCTCGCGGCGGCGATGCCGGCCGGCATGCGGGTGGTCGTGTCGGGCGAGACCGGCGCCGGCAAGACGACGCTCGTCCGGGCGATGACGAACGAGCTGCCGACGGACACGCGCGTCGTCGTGATCGAGGACACGCGTGAGCTCAACCTCGCCGCCGACCCGGCGCGCGCCGAGTCGGTGCTGGAGTGGGAGACCCGGGAAGCGAACGTCGAGGGCGTCGGCGAGATCAGCCAGCGCGAGCTCGTCCGCCACGCCCTTCGCTTCAACCCTGACTGGCTGATCGTCGGCGAGGTCCGGGACGGCGACGCGGCTCGGGAGATGCTCCTCGCGATGCAGCACGGGCACCCGAGCCTGTCGACGGTCCACCACCACTCGGCCCTCTCGGCGTGGAAGAAGCTCGCCCAGTACGTCGCTCAGGGTCGTGAAGCGGTCGAGTTCCCGATCGCCGCGTTGCTCATCTCCGACGCCGTCGACTTCTTCGTCCACCTCGCCCGCGATCGGCAGGGCAGGCGAGTCGTCTCCGAGATCTGCGAGGTTGCCGGGTGGAACGGGTCCGAGGTCCAACTCAACCGGATCTTCATCGCCGGCCCCGACGGTCGCGGCGTCCCACAGGCGCATCTGTCCGACGCCCGCCGGTCCCGGCTGCGCGAGCACGGGTTCGAGGACCACCTCTTGCTCAACCCGGCCGGGTGGTGGACGCGATGACGGCCTCCCCGGTCGTTGGCGGCGTACTTGGTGCTGGCATCGGGATCGGCGTGTTCATCGCCGTCGCCGGTTGGTTCGGACTGCTCGACCGGCCGCGCCGGGAACGCCGGGACCGCCCCGTCCGCCGATCCTCGATCGACCGGCTCGCGCTGCGCGCCGCTCTCGCCGTCGTCGGGCTCGCCCTCGCGGGGTGGTGGACGCGATGGCCGGCCGCGATGGCCGCCTGCGCACTCGTCGGCTGGCTCGGGCCGTCGTTCGCCGGCCTGCGGGCCCGCCGGCGACGGCAGCTCGCCCGGTCGGAGGCGGTCGCGACCTGGGCCGAGATGCTTCGCGACCTGCTGGTCTCGAACGCCGGCCTCCACGAGGCGATCGGCAAGTCCGCCCGCGTCGCGCCGGCGGCCATCCGCGATGAGGTGAAGGCGCTGTACGTGCGCACGCAACGGGGCGAGCTCGCGCCTGCCCTCACCCGGTTCGCCGACGACCTCGACGACGGCATCGCCGACACCGTCGTCACGGCGCTGCAGATCGCCGACCAGCGCGCGGTCGCCGACCTCGGCGGGATGCTCGCCGCGGTCGCCAACTCGACGAGAGAGTCCGTCGCGATGCAGCTGCGCATCAACGCGGCCCGGGCGCGGACGTACCGCACGGCGCAGCTGATCGCCGGCATCGTCGCCTTCTTCGTCGGGGTTCTCGTGCTCACGAACCGCGGGTACATGGCGCCGTTCGGCACCGCGGTCGGGCAACTCGTGCTCGCCCTCGTCGCCGCGGTCGTCGGCGTCGCGATCTGGGCGATGGTCGTGCTGTCGCGACCGGTGCGTTCACCGCGGTTGCTCCGCGTCGGACCTCGCCCCGCCGAGGCGGCGCGGTGATCTGGGCCGCGCTCCTCGCCGCTGGTGTCGGTGCCGGGATCTGGCTGATCGCCCGAGGACTGGTCCCGCCCGCCCGGCCGCTGCGCACGCTGGCCGGCGAGCTCGTCGAACCGCGTGCGTCGCTCCTGCTCCGCTCGAGCACCTCTCGCAGCGTGAGGCGCTGGTGGGAGCGGCTCGCGCTCCGCGCCGGCGGCGGCACGTCGGAGCGACTGGCCACCGACCTCGCCGTACTCGGTCGCTCGAGCGCCCGGCACGCCGTCGACAAGCTCGGCTACGCGCTCGTGTTCTTCGTGCTCGCGCTGGTGCCCGCCGCGCTCTTCCCGCTCGTCGACGTGCCCGTGCCGGCCGTTTCGGTCGTGCTCGCAGCGCTGCTCTTCGCCGGCGCCGGCTGGTGCTATCCCGAGCTCGAGGTGCGCTCGCGGGCGCGCACCGCCCGCCGCAGCTGGGCGCGAGCGCTCACCGTGTACGTCGACATCGTCGGGATCTCGCTCGCCGGTGGCTCGGGGGTCGAGGACGCGCTCATGGTCGCGGCGGACGTGGGGACGGGACCACAGTTCGGCGAGCTCCGCGACACGCTGCGCGCCGCCCAGACACGGCGGCGCAAGCTGTGGCACGCGCTCGACGACCTCGGCGCCCGCATGGACGTCGTCGCATTGCGCGAGCTCGCCGCGGCCGTCGATCTCGCGGCCGAGTCGGGATCCCGCATCCGCGAGACCCTCATCGCCAAGGCCGCCGCGCTGCGCGTGCGCCAACTGACGGAGGCGGAGGCCGACGCCGAGAAGGCATCGGAGACGATGGGCATCGCGCCCGCGCTCATGGCCATCGCCGCCGTCGTCCTCATCGGATACCCCGCCGTGGCGAGGTTCCTCGAATGACCGACCCGACCCGACCGACCCTGAATACGAAGGAGCAACTCCACCATGCTGCCGATCCAGATTCAGATCCTGGCCGCCTGGATGACCGCCAGGGACCGAGTGCTCGATGCCGTCATCCGGGCCCGCGACGACGAAGCGGGCGAGCTCACGGGCAACGTGATCTTCCTCGCCGCGCTGGCGGTCGCGGCCGCTGCCGTGGCGGTGATCGTCATCGCCCGGCTCAACTCGAACGCCGGCCGGATCCCGAACTGACACGCCGCGGGCGGGGCGACCGCGGTCTCGTCGCGACCGTCATCGTCCTCCCCGCGCTCCTGCTGTCGTTCTGGATGGTGCTGCAGTACGCGCTGGTGGTGCACGCCCGCCACACCGCCCAGGTCGCCGCCCAGGACGCCGCGATCGCAGCGGCCTCGGGGTCGGGCGATCCGGGGTCGGTGGCGGGTGGACTGGTCGACGGGGCGGCCGGATCGATCACGTCCAACGTCAGCGTCTCGACGCGGGGCGATGCTGCGTCGGTGACCGTCACCGTGTCGGCCGACGTCCTGCAGGTGTTCCCCATCGGCTCCTACTCGGTGCGCGCATCGGCCTCGGCACCGATCGAACGGTTCATCCCGGAGACGGAGCGGCCATGACGTCATTGCGTTCCCCGGCCACACCGCACACTGCCTGCGCAGTTGCTGGCCGCTCGCTCGCTGGCGCTCGCTTGCTCGCATCCGGCGTGACACGTCGCACCCGCGGCGAGCGCGGCGACGCCGGCCCGCTCGAGCTGGTCATGCTGATCCCCGCGCTGCTGTTGCTGTTCGGGCTGGTAGTGGCGTTCGGGCGCACGACCGTGGCCGACTCCGACGTCGAACACGCGGCGCGCGTCGGTGCTCGGGCCGCAGCGAGCGCGCAGACGAGCAGCGGTGGCCGCGCGCTGGCGAACGAGGTCGTGCTCGACAGCCTCCGTCACGCCGGGATGGCGTGCGTGGCCGGCCCCTCCGTGACCGTGACCGGCTCCTGGACGCCGGGTGGTCGAGTTCTGGTCACGGTGTCCTGCACCGCATCACTCGCCGACGTGACGAGTCTCGGGCTCCCAGGCGCGGCGGACGCTGCGCGCGACGGCGACGGAGGTGATCGACCGCACCAGGGGTGGCCCGTGAAGATGGCGCGGCCGAACCGTGAGCGGGGCAGCGTCTCGCTGCTCGTCGTCATCATGCTGCCGGCGCTGCTGTTCGCGGCCGGCCTCGTGCTCGACGGCGGTCGTCAGCTGCAGGCCCGCCGCGATGCCAACGGCGCAGCCACCGCGGCCGCGCGAGCAGCCGTCCAGCTGAGCGACCGCGAGCTGTTCGTCCGGCGGCTCGACCCGTCACTCGCGGCCGACCGGGCCGCCGAGGAGCTCGGCCGCCAGGACGCGATCGGATCGGTCGCCGTCAGCGGCCAGTCGGTCACGGTCACGGTCCGGGCCGCCGTGGACTTCCTGATCCTCCCGGGCGGCGTCGCGGTCTCGGAGGACGTCGACCGCGACGCCGGAGCATGGCGTCCGCACGGGGTCGACGCCATGAGCGCGGTCCGGCGGGTCGGCGTCGCCCTCGGCGCGATCTTGATCCTGGCCGCGTTCGTGCTCGGCGTGCCGTTCGTGCTCGTGCGCTTCGTGGGCAATCCGTGGCCGGGAAGGACGCGCTTCGAGCTGCGCGACGAGGTCGGCGTGCTCGCCGGCGTGCTCGCCGCACTGGCGTGGGTGATCTGGGCCCGCTTCGTGTTCGCCATCGCTGTCGAAGCGCGAGCGCAGCTCGCGGCGATGCGCGTCGAGGCCCATCGTGAACCAGCAACGAGGGTCGAGGTCGTCGCCCCGCCACCGGCACGTGTCGGGATCGGGCTTCTCGCCCAGCGCCTCGTTGCCGCCGCGCTGATCATCCTGCCGCTCGCGATGAGGAGCGCCCCGGCGGTGGCAGGGACCGCAGTCGACCTCCCCGGAGGTCGTGTCCAGACCGCGCTGGTAGTCGACGCCGAGCCCGCGCCGCTGCCCTGAGCCGCTCGAGCGAACGTCGACCGCGACCGGCGGTTCGGTCGTCGTCATCCGTGGTGACACCCTCATCGGGCTGGCGCGGACTCACCTCGGAGATCCCGACCGATGGCGGGAGATCTTCGACCTCAACCGCGACCGGCCCCAAGCAGACGGCGGGCGGTTGGCGACGCCCAGCCTGATCTCGCCGGGCTGGCGGCTGCGCCTCCCGGTCGAGCCGGCGACCGGCGTGGCCCGCCCTCGATATCTCGCCGCCGAGACGGTCACGATCGAGCCCGGCGACAGTCTGTGGAACCTCTCGGAGCAGCGACTCGCGGCGGCCGGGCTCCCGCACGACGACGTCAGCATCGCCGACCACGTCGCCGTCGTCATCGCCGACAACCGAAACGTCGTCGAGGATCCCGACCTCATCTTTCCCGGCGAGCGGTTCGCCTTTCCGGCCGTCGGCACGCCACCCCCGCCCGCGACACCTGACGCGCCGGCGCCCCCGGAGCACCCGAGGCACGATGAGCGCCGCCCCGCCCCGGATCCGACCAGACCTCCGGCTCGCCGACCGGTGAGCCCGCCCGCGTCGACTCCGCTTCCGCCCGCCGAGACGGTCGCGCCGGTGCCGTCGACGACGACCGCCGCGGCCGGCACTTCGCTGCCGACCGCTCCGCCGCCGACAGAGACCGGCCAGCCTGCGCCCGGCGCCCCGTCGCCGATCGGCGCCGGCGAGGCCACGCTCCTGACCGCGGGCGTGCTCACGCTCCTTGCCGCCCGCCGTAGGGCGCGGCTGCGGGCGGCGCGGCCACGGGCGCGGCTGCCGGTGCCACCGCCCGATCTCGTCGCCGTCGAACGTCGCCTCCACGTGGTCGACACGAGTGAGCGGCTGCTGCGCGTCGACGTCGGGGTTCGGGCGGCCGCCGCCACGCTCGTCGGAGGGCTCGATGGCGCGGCGCGGGTCGCCGTCGTCCGGGCCGGCGCCGATGGCGAGGTCGAGCTGACGCTGACCGCCGATGCCGTGCTCCCGACGCCGTGGATCGGCGACGCCGATCGTTGGCGGCTTGCCGGCGGCGTCCCCATCGAGCTCCTCGCCGAGCCCGCCCGGACGGTCGGCGCGCCGTGTGTCGCTCTCGCCCAACTCGGTGTCGACGCCGACGGCCGGGACGTGCTCGTCGACTTCGAGGCGCTCGGCCTGCTCGCCGTCGCCGCGCCCCCGGACGTGGCCGACTCCGTGGTCGCGGGACTCGCCGCAGCCGTCGTGAGCTCGTTGTTCGCCGAGGTCGCCAACGTGATCGGTGTGGGCGTCGACCCGTCGGCGTTCCTCGACCACCGCCACGCGCACCACGTCGATCGGGTCGACGAGGCCCTCGAGCTCGCCGCGACCCTCCTCGGCACGACCGGCGCGGCGCGGCAGTCGACGTTCGTCCTGCGGGCTCGCCACACCGGAGGCGAGGCCTGGGAGCCGGCCGTCGTGTTCACCGCGTCGAGCGTCGCCGACGAGGTCACCGAGGACGTGGTTCGCACGGCCGGTCGCCGACACGGCGGATTGGCGATGGTCGTCGCCGCCGACCCGCCCGGCGCGCCCTGGTGCCTGCGAGCCGACGACCGACGGTGGGTTCTCGAACCGTTGGGGCTCGAGCTGGTGCCGGTGGGCGTCACGGCGCAGGAACTGGACGACATCCACGACGTGCTGGCGCAGGCCGCGGCGCCGTTGGTGGAGGACGACATCGCCGGGCCGCAGCCCGGTTCCGAGGAGCCGGTCGAGCCGGATTGGACGCTGCTCGTGCGGCTGCTCGGGCCGGTCGAGATCGTCGACCGCGACGGGCGGCCCGCCCATCTCGAGCGGTCCAAGACGCTCGAGCTGATCGCCTGGCTGGCCCTCCATCGCGAGCACTCGACCCGCGCCGGCGCCCGCACGGCGCTGTGGGAGCTCGACGTGCGGGACGCCACGTTCGCCAACGTGGTGTCGGAGGCGCGGCGCGCGATGGCTCGTCTCGTCACACCGCCGGAGGGCGAGGAGTGGCTCGGCCGCACGCTCACCGAAATGCTCCCGTTGCACCCGGCCGTCGTCACGGATGCCGATCTCGTGGGGGCCCGGCTCCGGCAGGCTCGGCTGCAGCCGCCGGAGCTGGCGATCGAGACGCTCCGCCCGGCCGTCGAGCTGATCCGCGACCTGCCGTTCGCCGGCACCGGTTATCTGTGGCCCGACGCCGAGGGCATCACCTCCAACCTCGTCCTGCTGGCGACCGGTGCGGCCACCGAGCTCGCCGGGCACTGCCTGTCGGTCGGTGACATCGACGGCGTGTTCTGGGCTACCGGTCAGGGCCTCAAGGTCCTGCCCGGCCACGAGGAGCTGATCGCCCTGCGCATGCGCGCCCACGCCAAGGCGGGCGACCTGTCCGGCGTCCGGCTGGAGTGGGAGACGTACGAGCGCGTGATCCACGCCGATCCGTGGAGCGACGGCGAGCCGGCGCCCAAGTTGGTGCTGCTGCGCCGGGAGCTGCTCTCGTCCTGACCCGTTTCCCCGCCCCTTCCCGGTTTGTGTCACCGTTTTCGCCGTCGATGACGTATGCGGTGACACAAACCGAGGAGCATCGGAGAAAGGAGCGGGCTGTGGCCCTGACGACGCAGACGATGACGGACGAGCAGCGAAAGTCGGTCGCGATCGAGTACCTCAAGGCGTTCGACAACGGCGGCACGACGTCGACCGGGGAGTCGATCCTCGAACTGTTCGCCGACGACGCCCAGGTGTACTTCCCGAAGTGGGGGCTGGCCAACGGCAAGGAGCAGATCGGGAAGCTGTTCGGCGACGTCGGCGGCACGCTGAAGTCGATCACCCACCACTTCTCGCACTTCAACTGGATCTTCTCCGGCAGCGACACCTTCGTGTGCGAGGGCACGAGCCACGGCGAGCACCGGGACGGTCCGTGGCGGGCCGGCGACCCGGAGTCGGGGGCCGGCCGCTGGTGCGACGTGTTCGAGGTCCGTGACTGGAAGATCCAGCGGGTCTTCATCTACCTCGACCCCGACTACGCCGCGCAGGACACCGAGCGCTACCCCTGGCTCAACGGATAGATCGCCGCACCTGTCGATCGGGCCGCACCCCGTTCGTAGTAGGGGTAGAGGCCGGCGCGCTGCGGGCCCGATCCAGGAGGATGACGATGAAGCAGTACATGCTCTCCGTGCACATGGTCGACGGTGAGCCGGAGCCGTCCGCCGAAGAGATCCAGAAGGCCTACGCCCAGGTCGACGCGTTCAACAACGAGGTCCAGGAGGCGGGTGCGTGGGTATTCGCCGGCGGGCTGCACCCGGCGAGCACGGCGACCGTGGTGCGGTCGCAGGACGGTGAGGTCCTCACCACCGACGGGCCGTTCGCCGAGACCAAGGAGCAGCTCGGCGGCTTCTGGGTCATCAACGCCGCCGATCTGGACGCCGCGCTGGCGTGGGCCGCCAAGGCGGCCGAGGCCTGCATGGCCCCGGTCGAAGTGCGCCCGTTCCAGGACGACGCCCCTGAGTGAGTGACCTCGAGCAGGTCTTCCGGACCGAGTCCGGTCGGGCGATCGCCACGCTGGTCCGTGTCTTCGGTGACATCGACGTCGCCGAGGACGCGGTCCAGGAGGCGTTCGTCGAGGCCACCCGACGCTGGCCGGCGGCCGGCCTGCCGCCGAACCCGGGCGCGTGGATCACGACGACGGCGCGCAACCGGGCCATCGACCGCCTGCGTCGCGAGTCCACGCGGGACGACCGCCACGCCCAGGCCGCGCTGCTCCACGAGCAGTCCGAGCCCGTCGAGGCGACCGGCCCGGTGAAGGACGACCGGCTCCGGTTGATCTTCACGTGCTGCCATCCCGCGCTCGCCGTGAGCACCCAGGTCGCGCTCACGCTCCGCCTGCTCGGCGGCCTCGAGACGACCGAGATCGCCCGGGCCTTCCTCGTGCCCGAGGCGACCATGGCGCAGCGGCTGGTCCGGGCGAAGCGCAAGATCCGCGACGCCGGCATCCCGTACCGGGTGCCCGAGGACGCCGAGCTGCCCGAACCGCCTGCGGCCCGTGCTGGCCACCATCTACCTCATCTTCAACGAGGGGCACACCGCGTCCTCCGGCGAGACGCTGGTCCGCACCGACCTGTCGGCGGAGGCGATCCGCCTCGCCCGGTTGCTGGCCGACCTGATGCCCGACGAGCCCGAGGTCCTCGGACTGCTCGCCCTGCTGCTCCTGACCGAGTCCCGCCGGCCGGCCCGGACCGCTCCCGACGGATCGCTCGTCCTCCTTCCCGACCAGGACCGCGCGCAGTGGGATCAGGACCTCATCGCCGAGGGTCAGACGCTCGTCCGGGCGTGCCTGCGGCGCAACCAACCCGGGCCGTACCAGATCCAGGCGTCGATCGCGGCCGTGCACAGCGACGCGGCGACGGCCGAGCAGACCGACTGGCGGCAGATCCTGAGCCTCTACGACCAGCTCGTCACGTACCTGCCGACGGCGGTCGTGCGCCTCAACCGAACGGTCGCCCTCGCCGAGGTCGACGGCCCGGCCGCCGCGCTGGCCGCGGCCGACGCCCTCGACCTCGACGGCTACCACCTGTTCCACGTCACCCGGGCCGACCTGCTCAGGCGGCTGGACCGCCCCGCCGAGGCCGCCGAGGCCTACGACCGGGCGATCGCCCTCACCGGCAACGCCGCCGAGCGGGCCTTCCTCGAGCGGCGCCGGGACGAGCTTCCTCCTGAACGTCGCTCGAACTGAGTCAGGGCGCGGCGCCGTCGGCTTGGCGCGGACGTCGCCGTCCGACCGGGTGCTCGGCCGGAACGCGTAGGGCCCGTCGTAGTACACGTCCGGCGAGGATCCGGCAGAAGAGCCCGAAGGTGGCGACCGCGATGACTGGCACGAGGAGGTTCCACCAGCCCTTCTCGACCAGCGCGATGTTCCACGCCGTGTGGAGCACGATCGCGGCGCCGAGACCCCACAGCGCCTTCGGCGTCAGCCTGATCCGCCCGGCGGCCTGCCACTCCGTCGCCGCGACGACGACCGCGATCCCGGTCCACGGCAGGTGACCGAACGGGGTGATGAGGCTCCGCTCGAACAGCACGTCGCGCGCCTCGCGGACGCTCTCGTCGAGGGCGGACAGGGCGTAGGTCATCGACTCGAAGACGGCGAAGCCACCGGCGGTGACGATGGCGAAGGCGAGCGCCTGCGCCACGGATCGGTACTTCGGCACGAGCGTGCAGATGGCGAGCGGCGCGATCACCTTGGCGGTCTCCTCGACGACGCCGATCCAGAGGTAGCCCCAGCCTGACGGGTTGTAGAAGAAGTCCGACTCGAAGATCCCGGCGAAGACGATGGCGACGCCTCCACCCACCAGCCACGTGGTGAACAGCACATCGGGTGCGACCGATCGGCCGACCCGCGTCCGGTCGGTCACCCAGATGGCGAAGGCGAACGGACCAGACATGGCGCCGAGGAAGACCGCGGTGGGCACGATCGTCCAGTTGTTGGTCAGCTGCGGCGACGAGCAGCGTCGATGCCCGTGAGCCCGGCGATGAGCAGCCACGCCTTGAGCCATCGGGGAACGAGCCATCGCCGCGCCGCGCTGGCAGCTCATCGCCGGGCGTCGCGGGCATGCCGCCAGCGTACGAAGCCTCGAGCATCGTCATCGGCCGGACTGAGGCTGGGGACTACGGTGACCGTCCATGCGCATCGCGCCCGGCGCACGGATCCTCGCGGTGGGATCGATCCTGGTGGTGGCGAGCGCATGTGACGACGACGGCGAGCAGAGTCTGCGAGGCGCCGGAGCAAGGTGTCCAATCTGCCACGCCACGCCCCCGGACCGGCAGACGCCGCCCAACAGCATTACGAGTTGATCGAGGCTCGACAGCCACCGCCACTGGACGGTCATCCCGCGTGCAGACACGATGCGCGCGACACTCAGTACCCGGCGCCTGCGGACGGATGCGCCAGGCTGACCTGGCGACGACGACTGCAGCCGCCGTGGCCATCGACGACCGACGCGCCGACGACGAGCGAAGCCGCCGACCGACAACGTCGAGGCCGCCGACCAAGCACGACGCGAGGCGCCGACGACGAGCGCGGCCCCACGACCAGCGGGCCGACCACGAGCGAGCAAGCGACGACGACCGACGGACGGCGAGGGCTTCAACACGACGGCGCCGCCCGACACGTCGGTGCCGCCGGACGACCGACGCCACCGCCGGTCACCGACGACGCCGACCGACTCGACCGCACCTGCCGCCCACGGACTCGGTGACGACGACGACCTCGCCGCCGGGAGGGACCACGACGACCGCCGGCCCTACGACCACTCGCCCGCCCCGGCCCACCACCAGCAACCCCGGGACGGGTCCGACGACCACCCGCCGGCCTCGGCCGACGACGACGACCGAGGCCATCGTCCCGCCTGGGGGCTCGACGACGGCCCCGGGCGGCGTGGCGACCGCCGGCCCCGGACCGACGGCGCCGGGCGGGGCGACGACCACCCTCGGGCCGGGGCAGACGGCCCCCGAGAGCACGATCGCCGGCCAGCCGGGCGTCACCGGCACGGGTCCGGCGGGATCGTCCGCCGGAGGCGTTCCGCCGACCGGTCCGGGCGGCTCGGAGGTTCCCCCTGGCGAGACGATCCCGCGGACCGGGCGTGACGCGACCCCACTCGCCCTCGTCGCCGCGCTGTTCGTCGTCCTCGGCGGTGTCGCG
This sequence comes from uncultured Acidimicrobiia bacterium, assembly GCA_963827075.1. Classification (GTDB taxonomy): domain Bacteria; phylum Actinomycetota; class Acidimicrobiia; order Acidimicrobiales; family Ilumatobacteraceae; genus JALZMG01. The sequence continues at coordinate 122,676 of CAWGZN010000011.1, forward strand.
ATCGTGCTCGCCCGGCGACCCGGCAACCGCCGGGCGCAGTAGTCGGAAGGAATTCTCATGCGACGGATCAGCTCTCGTTCGATCGTCCTCGGATTCGTGCTGGCGCTCCTCGTGCCGACGGTCGCGGCCGCCGATCCTCCGACATGGCCGAACGAGAACCCGTCGGCCGACGCCAAGGTCCGGCACACGTTCGTGTGGATCCCGGCCGGTGACCACCGGATCCCCGGCATCCTCGCCCTGCCCAAGGCCGGTGGCGCGGCCAGGTCCTACCCGGCGGTGCTGATGCTCCACGGCTTCGCCAGCCACAAGGACGAGGTCGGCGACATGTACCTGCGCGAGGCCCGCCGGCTCGCCGCCCGCGGTATCGCCTCGCTGCGCATCGACTTCGCCGGCACCGGCGACAGCGAACAGCCCTACACCGCCAACACCTGGACCGGGATGGTCGCCGACGCCGTCACCGCATACGACTGGCTGGTCGCCAACCCGCGCACCGTCGACGGTCGGATCGGCGTGCTCGGGTTCAGCATGGGCTCGAAGGTGGGACTCGGCCTCCTCGCCGAACGTCCTGACATCCCCGCCTTCGCGAGCTGGTCGGGCGCCCTCGAGGACGGCATCCCGCCGGGCTTCATGGATCTTTACGACGAGGCGCAGCGCGACGGGTCCGTCGTGCTCGATCTCGGCTTCGCCGTCGTCGAGCTCAGCCTGGCCTGGTTCGACACGATGATCGCGTCGACCCCGTTGAGCGACGCCGCCGGCTACAACGGCTCGATCCTCGCCGTGGCCGGATCGGAGGACACCACGGTCGACCCGTCGGTGTCCGAAGCGTTCGTCGCCCTCCTCGACACCCCCGACGAGACGCTGCGCATTCTCGACGGGGCCGATCACATCTACAACGTCCTCACGCCCAACCAGGCCCTCGCCGAAACGGCAATGGCCATCACCGCGGACTGGTTCGCCGCCCGCCTGTAGCGCGCGAAGGCCGTGGCGGCGCCCGTCGGGTTCGCGCCCGGCGAGCAGTGATCGCGCGCGGTGCTAAGCACGTGACCAGCGGGCGCTGAGCCAAGGAGTGATCGATGGCAAGGATGCTGACCCCACTGCGCTTGACCGCTGTCGCCTTGATCGCCACCGCCAGCCTCGGTGTCGGCCTCGGCCAAGCGGTGAGCGGCGACTCCGACCACCCGGGCCGGCACAAGGGGCGGTCGGAGTTCGCCCCGTTCAACGGCGAGGGTGAGTCGACGCACTGCCCGCGGAGCAAGGCGAAGCTCGAGCGCAACAAGCGCAATGTCGTCGGCTATTACACGACCGCGTTCAACGACAAGGAGCCGGAGCTGGCGGTGGAGCTCTACGGCGGCGACGAGTACATCCAGCACAACCCGCTGGCCGCCAACGGGTTCGACGCCTTCATCGAGTTCGTCAACAGCTTCACGACGGCCTTCCCGGACGTGCACATCGACATCCGCCGCGTCTTCGCCGAGTGCGACTTCGTCATCACCCACGGGCTCTTGACCGGCGCCGAGCCAGTGTTCACAGAGCTGGGCAGCAAGGTGGTCGACATCTTCCGCCTCGATCGGCACGGCAAGATCGTCGAGCACTGGGACGTCCTCGCCCCGATCTCACCGACGTCGGCGAACGGCAACCCCGAGGTGTAGACGACGAGCCCTCTTTGGTCACCGAATTGGTTGAACGGTCAACCAATTCGGTGACCAAAGCGACGCGGGGGCTAGTCGCCGAGCGGGTTGAGCAGGTTCGGCCGACCCTGGAAGGCGAACCACAACAGGTCGACCATGCGGAAGGTCGTCGAGTTGGGCCCGAACGTGGGCCGCCACGCCGGGTCGCGGACGATCGACTCGGCGCTGCCTTCCATCGCCCGGTGGAACGTCTCGGCGACGATCCGGCCACCGACGCCCCGCAGGCGACCCTGGCCGGTCTCGGCCTCGCGCAGGATGTAGAACCACAACGGGGTCCGGTTGGCGAACGTCGTGCGCTCGGCCGCGGTCAGCGTGGACAGGTCGGCGCCCCGCGGTGCGTCGAGGATCTGCGCCGCCGTGAGGGGGGTCACGTTGACGCCGTTCGCCTGGAGGTGGGCCACCATCTGCTGGCCGGTCGCCAGCCGGAGCATGTTGGCGCGGGTCAGGTTGCGGAAGGCGAGGTTGCGCTGTATCAGCGGGGTGTTCTGGTCACCGCCGAACGAGCCGTCGGGCAGGAACGACAACGTGTCGACGAGCTTGCTGTCGAGCCGCATCGCCCGGTTGAACTTCCCCGCGGGGACGACGAGGCGCGGCCGAGGGACTTCGCCGAAGTCGTACAGGCGCCGGAAGTCGGCGACCCAGTTCGAGGGGAGGCGGACGCCGGCGCCGAGCTCGCCGCTGGTGCCGGAGAAGTTGAACAGCAACGAGAGCGAGCCGAAGCCGTTGTCGAAGTCCCGGTTCCAGTTGTACGCCTCGCGCACCATGCTGTGCCCGAGGCGGAAGGCGCCGACGGAGAACTCGATCGGCATCGTCGGGACACTTGTCGGGGGCGCACCGACCTCGAAGATCTTGCGCCCGTTGGTGAAGACCTCGTCGACGATCGCCGGGTTGACGATGCGGGGCAGGAAGTCGGTCTTGATCATCCACTGGTAGTGACGGACCACGAGCGCCCGGGCCTGGGCGAAGAGCTGGTTGCTGGGCACACCTTGACCTTCCAGCCGCGTGACCACCCGGTTGTGGAACCGGATCATCGCCAGATGGGTCTGGGCGACGGCCAGGTTCTCGTCGTTGCGCCGGTCCGGGATCAGCGCGGGCGCGCCGATGGTGGTGACGCGGGGAAGATCGAAGCCCGGGAGATCGACACCCGCCTTGCCCGCCCCGCCGAAGACCGCTCTCGTCGTCCCCATCTTCAACCGGACGCGGTCCGTCTCGTAGAACTTCCGCGAGCCGGGACGCCGCGGCCCGCGACCGTAGAGGCTGTCGAGATCGAGGCTGGGTGAACGGGCCTGCAGCAGTTCCTCGACGGACAGGTTCTCGCCGAACGCCACTTCGGTGACGTCGAACGTGAGGTCGTGGTCGATGAACTGTCCGAGGTAGGTGTACCCGGCGGGGATCGGGCCCGACCGGCGGTCAGCACCCGTCATCGCGTTGGCGACCTTGCGCCGAATCCCGATCGCGAGGAGCGGGCTGCGGGGCCCGATGCGGGAGAAGCGGAAGGTCGGGACCTCGGCGGCCGCGACCGCTCCGCTGGCCAGGTTGAGCTCGGTGGGGTCGGCACCGATCACTCCCTCGTCGACGATGAAGTAGCTGTCCCTCGCGTGACGCTCCATGGGCTCCCTCCAGACGTCGTGTGGGGCGTCAGTTTGACAGCCCCGACGACGATCAGCTTCGTGATTCGCCGGCGCGATCGCAACGGGTGACCAGGTCGGTCAGCACGCTCGGGTCCGTCAGGTAGACCTCGTGGTCGGCGACGAGCCGGACGGGATCACGACCGGTCCACGCGGCCAGCACCGCGGTCGCCGCGGCGATCAGCTCGTTGGGTGCTGATCCGACGGCCACCGTGAGGTTCCGATCCTTCACGTCGTCGGCCCTGAGTCGGTGCAGCGTGATGGTCGGCTCGTCCCGGATCATCGGCTCGGCGTTGGCGCGGGCGGCGGCGAAGGCGGGATCGTCGGTGCTCACCGGGATGCCGAGGATTGCCGACAGCAGGATCGCCTGGGCGCCCACGAAGTCGCCCGGGTGGGCGGCCAGGTGGGCTTCGACCGGCGCCATGAGGGCGGCGGTGATCGCCGGTCCGTCGGGGATGATGCCGGCCGCCGGCGGTTCCCAGGCCACGACTCGCTCGACGACCTCCGGGTGACGAGCCGCCAGCGCCAGGGCCACGATCGCGCCGGAGCTCACACCCACCACCGTCGCCGGCGTGTGGTCGAGCGCATCGAGCAGCGCAGCGGCATCGGCGGCGTGCTGACCGGCTCCGTCGCCCGGCCAGTCGTCACGGCCGGAACCACCCGTGCCGCGACGGTCGTACGTGATCACCTCGAAGCGGGCTCGGGCCAGGCTCTTCGCCTGGGGGCGGAGCATCGAGGCGTCCTCGCCTCCACCGTGGATCAGCAGCAACGGCGCGCCGCTGTCCGTGTCGCTCGACGGAGAGTCGAGTCCCGTTCACGGAGACGGGCGTGGGCGATCGGCGGTCGTGCAGCGTCGAGGTCGTCATGATGGGTGCTCCGAAAGTTCGATTGATCTGAGCTATATTGGTAAGAGCTAGAGTCAAACAAAATTGGAGATCGAGGGCAAGGGGATTTGATGGCGTCGACGCGCACGTACGACTCGAGCGGGCGGCGGGCGAGAGCCGCCGAGGGCCGCCTACGCATCGTGCGGGCCGCCCACGACCTGTTCCTCGCCCGAGGGTTCGCCGCCGCGACCATCCGCGACATCGCCCGTGCCGCGGAGGTCTCACCGCCGACCGTCTACGCCGCCTTCCAGTCGAAGGCGGCATTGCTCAAGACCTGTATCGACGTCGCGCTCGCCGGCGACGACGCGAACGTCGCGATCGTGGACCGGCCGCTGGCGCAGTGGGTCTACGAGACCGATGATCCGCGGGAGCTGCTCGCCCGTTACGCCGTGATGATGGGGGAGCTCGCCCGGCGGGCCGCACCCATCTACGACGTGCTCGTACGGGCCGCCGACTCCGAACCGGAGCTCGCCGAGCTGCTTGCCGATCTCGAGGGGCAGCGCCTCCGCGCCGCCACGATGGTCGCCGAGGCCGTCGCCGCCCGCGGTGGGCTGCCCCCCACCCGTCGCGTCGACGAGGCGCGCGACACCATCTGGGTCTGCAACGCCCCCGAGCTGTACGTGTCGCTCACGCGCAAGCGCCGGTGGTCGAATCGTCGGTACGTCGAGTGGGCGCGGAACGCCCTGGTCCACCTCGTCATGGAGCCACCGATCACGCCGCCCGATTGAGCACACCGAGGTGGTCGCGATCCTTCGCCCGTCGATGACCGACCCGGTACGGTGCCCACGATGCGTGCCGTGGTGACCGCAGCCGCGGCGATCCTGCTCACCGCCGTGCCGGTTGAAGCCGTCGCGACCGCGCAGACCGACGACGAGCAGGAACTGGTCGACCGGTACGCACCGATCCTGATGGTGCGGACCCAGGAGGCGGACTGCGACAGCGACGGCGAGCCGTTCGCACCGATGTCGGTCGACCTGCTGCTCGACAACCCGCAGATCGCCCTCCGCCAGCTCGGCAACGGCGACCCCACCGTGATGCGCGCCCCGGGCGCGAGCGACCTGGCGAACCTGGGCGAGGGTTTCTACCTCGACTTCCCCGGTGACGCGCTCCGGCCCGGATGCCTGTACGAGCAGGACCACAACCGGTTCAACGCCGGGCAGCCGTCGGTGGTCTACGCCCACATCGCCCGGGAGGCGGACCAACCCGACCGGCTCGCCGTCCAGTACTGGCTGTACTGGTACTACAACGACTGGAACAACAAGCACGAGAGCGACTGGGAGTTCATCCAGGTTCTGTTCCCGGCGGAGACGGTCGCCGAGGCCCTCGCCACCGAGCCCCTCGCGGTCGGCTACGCCCAGCACGAGGGCGGCGAGCGCGCCAACTGGGACGACGACAAGCTCGAGCGAGAGGACACCCACCCCGTCGTCTACTCGTCGCAACGCTCACACGCGAGTTACTTCTCGGCCGCCCTCTACATGGGGCGCAGCGCGTCCGAAGGCTTCGGCTGCGACGACACCGAGGAGCCGTCGACGCGGATCGAACCTGAGGTGGTTCTGCTCCCCGACGCGGTCGACGACCCGAACGACCCGCTGGCGTGGATCGGCTTCGAGGGCCGGTGGGGCGAACGGCACGCCACGCCCAACAACGGGCCGACGGGCCCGAACACCAAGCCGCAGTGGACCGAGCCGGTCACGTGGCACGACGGTCTCCGCGCCGATTCCTTCGTCGTTCCCACCGGTGACACGCGCGGGACCCAGCTCGTCGACACGTTCTGTGGCGTCGTCGCCTGGGGTTCGGTGCAGTTCATCCGGTTCGTCGCCTCGCCGGCGCGGGTGCTGTTCGTGCTCGCGGTGATCGCCGTGATCGCCGTATTCCTCGTCCGCCGAACGTCGTGGCGCCTCGTCGAGCGGCTCCCGCTGGCCGACCGGCGCCGAGCCGGAGAGATCGTCCGGGTCGCCGCCGTGACCTATCGGCGCCATCCCGGACCGTTCTCCGCCGTCGGGTTGATCGCGATCCCGCTCGCCGCCCTCGCCCTCCTCCTCGCCGCGGTCATCGAACATCTGCCGTTCCTCGGTGATCTCGTCACCGTGTCGGATCCCGACGGCAGCGGGAGCCGGCTCGTCATCGCCTCGCTGATCGCGGCGCTGTTCGGCATCTTCGCCTTCGTGCTGATCTCCGCAGCCGTGGCGTGGATCGTCGGCGGCGACCGCGGGCTCCGACCATCAGCGGGGGACGCGCTGCACGCCGTCGCGCGCCGGATGGGGCCCCTCGCCGGTGCGTTCCTTCCCGCCGCGGTCGTGATCGTGGCGCTCGACCTCGTCGTTGTCGGCATCCCGATCGCGATCTGGCTGTTCGTGCGCTGGCAGTTCCTGCCCCAGGTCACCATGCTCGAAGACCGCGACGGCCTGCGCACGCTGTCCCGTAGCGGCGAGCTCGTCCGCGGGCGGTGGTGGCACACCGCCCTCGTCACGTTCGTCGTCACGCTCCTGCTCGCCAGCGTCGGGATCGTCGTCGGGCTGCTCCTGCTGATCCTCTTCACCGGGCTGCCACTGTGGGCGCTCTCCGTGATCGTCACGCTCTGCGACGTGCTGCTGATGCCCTATCTCGCGCTCGTGATGACGTACCTGTACGGAAACGCCGTCGCCTCGTCCACCGACGTGCCGGACGCGGACGTGGCCACCGCCGAGGCCGTCCCGGTCTGAGGTCGACCGGACTCACGAGTCCGGCAGGCCGGTCACGCGCAGCGTGATGTTGAGCCGGGCGTCGTCGAGGCCGATGCCACGGGGTCCGGTGCCCGGGTGCACCTTCGGCACGCCGTGGAATACGTAGCGCGAGGGTCCGCCGAACACGAACAGGTCTCCCGACGCGAGCTCGACGTCGTGGTAGGGACGACCGCGGGTGGCCGTGTTCCCGAACCGGAACGTGCACGAGTCGCCGAGGCTGAGTGAGACCACGGGCTCGTCACTCCGCTCGTCCCTGTCCTGGTGCATGCCCATGCGGGCGCCGTCGGTGTAGAGGTTGACGAGGGCGACGTCGGGGTCGTAGGCGTCGGCCGCCGCTGGGTCGCCGTACGCGTCACGGACCGCGCGCCGGCCGAGCTCGCCGAGTCTCGCCGGGAACGGCGTGACCCGCGCTCCGTCGACATCATCTGCCGTCCGCGTGTACCGGTAGGGCGCCCAGTGCCACCCGAGACACACCATCTGCACCGACATCGTCGCCCCGCTCGGCAGCCGGGGCGCGTGCATCGGAGCCGGCGGCCGTGCCCACCGGCGGCACGCGGCCACGAGCTCGCGCTGCTCGTCGATCGTCAACCAATCCGGTACGTGGATCGCACCGGGCGCCACCTCGCCTCCGGCCCGCGGGAACAGCGACGGCACGGTCACTGGTGCACCCTCTCTCTGATGCGAGCGACCGAGCGCCAGCGAGGGAGCGGCCAGCAACTCGCGGGCAGCATGCGGTGTGGCCGGGGAACGCAATGATGGTCACTGGTGCACCCTCTCTCTGATGCGAGCGACCGAGCGCCAGCGAGGGAGCGGCCAGCAACTGCGCGGGCAGTATGCGGTGTGGCCGGGGAACGCAATGACGGTCACGCCGCGTCGTGGAAGATCAACCCGAGCGTCAGCCGGTGCCCACTCCGGACGACACTCGCGCCGTGGCGCATCGGCGCGGCGGACCAGCCACGCGCGCTGCGCACCGGACGGTCGCTGGTCGTGAACACGACGGCCTCGCCCCGGCCGATCACCGTCGCCGTGCCTCGGGACTGGGCGCGTGGACGCTGCTCGACGACGAGGAACTCACCACCCGTGTAGTCGACGCCGGGCTCGTCGAGACCGACGACAACCTGGAGCGGGAAGACGAGGTCGCCGTACAGGTCGCGATGGAGCGCGTTCCAGTCCCCGGCGCCGTAGCGGAGGAGGAGCGGCGTCGGCCGCCGCTGACCGGCCGCGTGGCACCGCGCCAGCCACTCGGCGAAGTCGTCCGGCCACGGGGCCGGGCGGCCGAGCCTGGCCGCCCAGTCCCGAGCGATCGGAAGCAGGTGCGGCCAGAACGACTCGCGCAGCTCGGCGACGACCTCGGGCAGGGGATGGTCGAAGTAGCGGTACTCGCCGTCGCCGAAGCGGTAGCGCGCCATGTCGATCGTCGATCGGAAGCGCTCGTCCTCGTCGTAGAGGCGGGCCAGGTCACGGCATTCGGCCGCCATCAGCACCGACCCGGCCGCGACGCATCCGAGCTCGTCGAGGCCGGTGGCGATGGCGGGCCAGTCGAGCTCGGCGACCCGCTCGCCCGGCGACACCCGACGGGTGGCGGTCCTCGTCACGCCGCACCCTCCAGCTCGAGCAGCCGCGCCTTCAGGTCGGGCCCGCCGGCGTACTGGCCGATCGTGCCGTCGCTACGCACGACGCGGTGGCACGGAACGACCACGGGGACCGGATTCCTCGCGCACGCCGTGCCGACGGCGCGCACGGCGGCCGGCTTCCCCGTCGCCGCGGCGATCCCGGCGTAGGTCTCGGTCGCGCCGTACGGGATGTCCCGCAGGTGGCCGAGCACGGTGCGGCGGAAGCCGTGGGCGAGCTGCAGGTCGAGCGAGAGCTCGAAGCGACGGCGGCCGTGGGCGAAGTACTCGTCGAGCTGCCGGGCGGCATCGTCGAGTCGGCGGGGAGCGCGCAGGATCCGCGGACTGATCGCCGAGGCCAAGGCGGCGAGCACGGTGTCGTGGTCCTCGCCGGCGAAGGCGATCCGCACGAGACCGGCCGGCGTCGCCGCCAGCAGCAGCGGCCCGATCGGGCTGTCGATCGTCCGGTAGGAGACGTCGAGCAGACCTTCGTCTTCGGCCCGCTGCGCCAGGCGGTCGTGCAGGCGGCTGGTTGCGTCGAGGTCGGGGTCGGAAATCGCAGCGAGCAGTTCGGTGGCGTTCATGGGGAGGTCCTTCCTGGGTAGTGCTTGCGCAGGGTGGCGATGCCGTCGGCGGCCCTCCGGCGGGCCGCGGCGACGGACGTGTTGGTCAAGGCCGCGATCTCGCTGTACGGCAGTCCGGCGACGTGGTGGTAGACGACGGCGGTGCGTTGGCCGTCGGGCAGGGCCGCGACCGCAGACCACAGTTCGGCGTCGTGGACGGTGTCGACGGGCACCCCGTCCGGGGCCGGCCGATCCGGGAGCCCGTCGCTCGGGAGGGGTGCCCGGCTGTTGGCGCGCAGTTGGTCGAGCGCCTTGCGGTGGGCGATCGTGACCAGCCAGCCGCGCACGTTGCTGTTCGGCCGCAGCGTCGGATACGCGCGCAGGGCAGCGAGGAACGTCTCGGCCCACGCGTCCTCGGCGTCGCGTGGCCGGAGCAGTGCCCGGCACACCCGCAGCACGACCGCGCCGTGTTCGGCGACGATCTCCTCGAACGGTCGTTGGTCGGCCATGGCCACACCCAGTAAACGCTCGGCGGCGGTGAAACGTGAGGTCGGCGCGTCAGCCGCACGTCCGGGGCACGACGTCCCCGAGGCCGGCGAACGCGAGCAGGTCGAGCACCGCCCTCGGGGCGTGGCCGAGCCTGATCTCTCCGCCCAGCTGGCGGGCGGTGAGCTGGAGTCGGGCGAGGGCGTCCAGGATGCGGGCGTCGGCATCCACCTGGGGGCCGACGTCACACGTGACCTGGGTGACCTCGCCCGCCCGCATCACGGCCTGCAGGCGGGCGCACAGCTGGTCCACGGCACCGTCGCCGAGCGGACTGTCGACGCGCAGCACGCCGGCCGGCGGCGCGCACCCTGGCCTCCGCTCGCACTGTGACTCCCGTCTCATCCCCCGGGCAGACGAGGCAGGGCGACGAAACTCATCGGCCTCGTTCCCCGTAGGTTGATCGGGTGCGCTGGTTCCGGCCGTCGGCCTCCTCGCCCGACCTGCGCGACGTGCTCGCCTGCCGCTGGACGGCGACGTCGGCGGGACGCCACGAGTTGATCCCCGACGGGTGCCTCGAGCTGCTGTGGATCGACGGGCGCGGGACGTGGCTCTGCGGCCCGGACACCCGCTCGTGGGCGTTCGACCTCCCGCCAGGAACGGCGATGAGCGGTGTGCGCTTCCGTCCCGGCGCCGCGGCCGGTGTCCTGCGCGTCGATGCGTGCGAGCTCCGCGACGTCCGGGTCGCGCTGGCCGACCTGCTCGACGCGAGCGCCCATCGCATCCTCGCCGAGCAGTTGGAGAGCGCGGCCGGTCCGACCCGCAGGCTTGCCGTGCTCGAGGCGTTCGTGCGGACACGCGCCGCTGAGCACGAGACCGGGTCGACGGCGGAGCTCGCGGCGTTGGTTGCGTCGGATCCGGCGTACGGCGTCGAGCAGCTCGCCGTCGAGACCGGGGTCTCGAGCCGGCAGCTCCGGCGCCGCTTCGACCGCGGGGTGGGCTACGGACCGGCGTTCTTCGCCCGCATCGCCCGGCTGCAGCGGTTCGCCCGTGTCGCGGCGAGATCACCCGGCGGCGGCCTCGCCGAGCTCGCCGCGTCCGCCGGTTACGTCGACCAGGCCCATCTCGCCAAGGACTGCCGGACGCTCGCCGACATGACGCCACGGGAGCTGCGCGACGTGCTTCCCCGCACGTCGGTCGCCGTGACCGTGGTCGATGGCGCTGTCCGTGGCGTCCGATCGGTACAAGACGCCGGCCCGGGCGACGAGCGACGATCGGCGGCATGAACGACGTTGCTGACCGCTACCGCACGCTCGCCGACGCCTTCGAGCGACGGCTCCGTGCTGTGGATCCCGACCGTTGGTCGAGCCAGTCGCCGTGTGACGAGTGGACGGCTCGGGAGCTCGTCGGCCACGTCGTCGGCGTGCACGGGATGATGCTCGGGTGGATCGGGCGGGATCTCAGCCCCGCGCCGGGCGTCGACGAGGATCCACTCGCCGCCTTCCAGTCGCGCGCGCGGCGACATGCAGACCGTGCTCGACGACCCGGAGCTGGCCCGCTCGGAGTACGACGGGATGCTCGGGCGGACCAACATCTCGGCGACGGTCGACCGGTTCCTCGGCTTCGACCTGGTCGTCCACGGCTGGGACCTGGCGCGCGCCACCGGTCAGGACGAGCGCCTGGACCCGGGTGAGGTCGAACGGATCTGGACCGACGTCCACGAGCTCGGCGACAACATCCGGCAGAAGGGGGTGTGTGCCGAGGCCGTGGAGATCGGCGACGACGCACCGTTGCAGGATCGGTTGCTGGCGTACCTCGGCCGCGATCCGCGCTGACGGTCCGTCAGCCCCGAGCGACCGCGGCGAGCTCGGCCGGCGTCGGGAACGAGGGTTGGGTCCCTGGGCGCTGGACAGAGAGGGCGCCGGCGGCGCACCCGAGCCGTGCCGACTCCGCTGGCTTCAGACCGGCGGCGAGCGCCACCGCGAACGTGCCGACGAACGCGTCGCCGGCGCCGGTCGTGTCGACCGCAGTGACCGTGGGGGCGGGCACGGAGATCGCGGTTTCGCCGGCGGTCGCCAGAACGGCGCCCGCCGCGCCGAGCGTCACGACGACACCGCACTGCCAGTCGCGGGCGGCCGAGGCGACGGCATCCGGGTCCGGTTCCGATCCGTGGAGGAGGGCGAACTCGGACTCGTTGGCGACGAGCCAGTCGACGTGCTCGAGGACGGCCGGTTCGACCGGCGCCGCCGGGGCCGGGTTGAGGACGCTCAGCGCCCCGACGTCGTGGGCCCAGGCGAAGGCGGCGGCCGTCGCCGCCTGCGGCGTCTCGAGCTGGGCGACGACGGCGTCGGCCCGGCGGCCGGCGACCGCGGTCGTGACCTGTGCAGCGGTCAGGGTGCCGTTGGCTCCCGGGACGATGAGGATGCGATTGGTGCCCTCGGCGTCCACCCAGATCGGAGCGACCCCGCTCGAGATCCCGGCCACCCGGACCACGGCCGTGGCGTCCACACCGACCTGGGTGAAGTTCGCCATCGTGGCGTCGCCGAGGTCGTCGTCTCCGAGACAGCCGATCATCGTGACCCGCGCCCCGAGGCGGGCCGCCATGACCGCCTGGTTCGCCCCCTTGCCGCCGAACCCCCGCTCGTAGCGGTCGGCGACGAGCGTCTCGCCGTCAGCCGGCAGGCGGAGGCAGTAGGTGAACTGGTCGACGTTCATCGACCCGACCACGACGAGGTCGACCGACCCGAAGCGGTCGTCCACGTGGGGTTAGTTCGACAGTTCGAGCGGCAGACCGAACATCGGGAACAGCGTCTTGGTGTCGAGGAACGCGTTGAGGCCGACGATGCGATCGCCGGACGTCTCGAGCACCTGGAGCGCCCACGCCGAGTGGCCCCCCGAGTCGTTCGGGCGGTACTGCGCGAAGGCGGGGGAGCCGTTCGCCTCGGTGGGGATCAGTCGCGAACCGCGGCACGGGGAGCCAGGACCGAGGTGCCACCGGGCGATCTCCTCCGGGCCGCGCAGCCACAGGGCGTACGGCGGCATCGACATCGTCGCGTCCTCATGAAGGAGCGCGACAAGTGACTCGATGTCGTAGCGCTCGAACGCGTCGACGTACCGGTCCACCAGTTCCCGCTGCTGCTCGTCGATCTCGGCCGGGTCTGTCGCCGAGAGGTCGCGGGCGGCCATCGTGGCGCGGGCGCGTTGCAGGGCGCTGTTGACGGACGCGACGGTGGTCTCGAGGAGCGTGGCGACCTCGTCGGCGTGCCAGTGCAGGACCTCGCGCAGGATCAGCACCGCCCGCTGGCGCGGCGGGAGCTCCTGCAGCGCGGCGACGAAGGCGAGCCGGATCGTCTCCCGGGCGACCGCCGTGTCCGCCGGGTCCTCCCCGCCGGGCAGGGCGCGCCCGTTGGGGATCGGCTGCAGCCACCGGTTCTCGGGCAACGACTCGCCCGGTCCGGCCGGTGCGTTGGCGGACGGCCCGAGGTCCATCGGTCGGGCCCTCCGTTGACGACCACCGAGGAAGTCCAGGCACACGTTGGTGGCGATGCGGTACAGCCACGTGCGCAGCGACGACCGTCCTTCGAACCGGTCGACGCTGCGCCAGGCCCGGATCAGCGCCTCCTGGGCGGCGTCCTCGGCCTCGGACGACGAGCCGAGCATGCGGTAGCAGTAGCCGATGAGCTCGACCCGATACTGCTCGAGTTCCTGTTCGATCGCGCCCGCCTCGTGGCCCGCAGCGGCGCGCGCCGAATGATCGCTGGTGGCGGCTTGAGGCATGACGGGCACCCTATCGGAGCGTTCGCGCCGGGGGTGGGGGAGGTTCATCGGCCCTGGGCCGACGTACGATCTGGTCATGTCAGCAACCGTCGAGCAGCCCCGGTGGCGGGGCATCAACCATCTCGCGCTGATCACGTCCGACATGGATGCGACCACGCGCTTCTACCACGGCGTGCTCGGGGCCCGGCTGGTGGCGACGATCGGCACGCCCTCGTTCCGGCACTACTTCTTCGAGATCGGCGCGCAGAACACGATCGCCTTCTTCGAGTACGCCGACGCCCACCCCGACCGCTTCGCCAAGCCGGCCGGCATCCCCGACCGCCGGGCGATCCAGTTCGACCACCTCTCGCTGAACCTCCCGGACGAGCACACGCTGGAGTCGCTCCGGGCCCGGCTCAAGGAGGCCGGGTGCGAGGTCACCGATGTCGTCGACCACGGCTTCATGCGCTCGATCTACTTCACCGATCCGAACGGGATCGCCCTCGAGGCCTCCTGGTGGGTCGCCGACGCCACGGGGCGGGAGACGGACTTCATGGACGAGTCGTTGTTCGCCGATCCGAACCCGGTGCCGGCGGTGACCGAGCTCAGGACCACGGGCCAGCTCAGCTCCACGCCGACGACGCAGCTCGTCCAGGACCCCACCGACATCCCCGATCCCGCGTAGCTCGACTGAACACCCGTTCGCCAAACGGGTGTACGATGCCGGTCGGTGACCGGCGACGCCACGATCCTGCACGCCGACCTCGACGCCTTCTTCGCGTCGGTCGAGCAGCGGGACGACCCGCAGTTGCGCGGGCGGCCGGTGATCGTCGGCGGCGGGGTGGTGCTCGCCGCCAGCTACGAGGCGCGCGCCTATGGGGTGTACGGCGCGATGGGCGGCGCCGAGGCGCGGCGACTGTGCCCGCACGCGATCGTCGTCCCGCCGCGCATGGACGCGTACTCGGATGCGAGCGAGGCGGTGTTCCGGGTCTTCGACGACACGACCCCGCTCGTCGAGGGCCTGTCGATCGACGAGGCGTTCCTCGACGTCGGCGGCCTGCGGAGGGTGTCGGGCACGCCCGCGCAGATCGCCGTCCGGTTGCGCCAAGAGGTCCGCGACCGCGTCGGACTGCCGATCACCGTCGGTGTGGCCCGCACCAAGTTCCTCGCCAAGGTGGCGAGCGGCGTGGCCAAGCCCGACGGGCTGCTCGTCGTGCCGGTCGACCGCGAGCTGGCCTTCCTCCATCCGCTGCCGGTCGAGCGGCTGTGGGGGGTCGGGCCGGCGACCTCGGGCAAGCTCCACGCGCGGGGGATCACCACCGTCGCCGACGTGGCGCGGCTGCCCCAGCCCGCGCTGGTGGCGATGCTCGGGCGAGCGAGCGGTCACCAGCTCCACGCCCTCGCCCACAACCGCGACCCCCGCCCGGTGCAGGCCCGCCGCCGGCGGGGCTCGATCGGCTCGCAGCGGGCGCTCGGCCGCCGGCGCCGGCTGCCCGACGAGATCGACGCCGTCGTCATCGGCCTCGTCGACCGGGTGACCCGGCGCATGCGGACGGCGGGGCGGATCGGACGCACCGTGACGCTGCGGCTGCGGTTCGACGACTTCTCCCGGGCGACGCGGTCGCACACGCTCCGGTGGCCGACGTCGGAGACGCGAGCGATCCTCATCGCGGCGCGGGCTCTGATGGTCACGGCCCGGCCGTTGATCGAGGAACGCGGTCTCACGCTGGTCGGGATCTCGGTCGGCAACCTCGGGGACGACGACACCGTCCAGCTCGCCCTGCCGTTCGATCGCCCGAGTAGTGCGCTCGACGCCGTCGTCGACGCGGTGCGGGAGCGGTTCGGGACCAGGTCGGTCTCGCGGGCGGTGCTCCTCGGCAACGACGGCCCGCCGGAGATGCCGCTGCTCCCGGACTGAGCGCGACACCGTGCCCCACGCCCCGGCAGAAGGTGAACTACCACTTGCGCGCGCTCGAGGCCCACGGCCTGGTCGAGCTGGCCGAGGAGCGGCGCCGAGGCGGGATCGTCGAGCGGGTGCTCCGCGCGACCGCGGCGAGCTACGTCGTGTCGCCGGGTGCTGTCGACGAGTACGCGGCCGACCCGTCGCGGGCGCCCGATCGGCTGTCGGCCCGCTACCTGATCGCCCTCGCCGGCCGCCTCGTCCGCGAGGTCGGGCGCCTCGACCGCCGCGCCGTCGCGACGGGTACTCGGCTTCCGACGATGGCCATTGACACCGAGATCCGCTTCGTCTCGGCCGCCGACCGCGCCGCGTTCGCCGACGCGCTCACCGCCGCCGTGCTCGATCTCGTCGCTCGCTACCACCACGACGACGGCCGTCCCCACCGGCTCGTCGTCGCCGCCCACCCGACACCCGAGGAGTCCTCATGACCACACCCGACGTTCCCCACCGCCTCGAGCTCGAGTTCGACGTCCCCGGGACGCGGGAGCAGATCTGGGACGCGATCGCCACCGGCGCCGGCCTCGGCTCGTGGTTCATGGCGACCGAGGTGGAGGAGCGCGTCGGCGGGGTGATCCGCATCATCATGGGCGAGGAGGGCGAGTCGGTCGGCACGGTCACCGGTTGGGACCCGCCGGACCGCTTCGCCTACATCGAGCCGGACTGGGCGGCGTTCGGGGACCACAAGGACGCCCCGGTCACGCCGCTGGCGAGCGAGTTCATCGTCGAAGCCCGGTCCGGCGGCTCGTGCGTCGTGCGGGTCGTCAGCAGCGCGTTCGGCACCGGCGCCGAGTGGGAGCGCGAGTTCTTCACCGAGATGGAGCGCGGGTGGCTGCCGTTCTTCGACAACCTGCGGCTCTATCTCGCCCACTTCCCGGGCCGCCACGCGACGACGCTGCGGACGTCAGCCGACTTGGTCGGCACGACGGCGGACGTGCTCCGTGCGGTCCGCACCGCGCTGGGCGCCGCGACGGTCGGCGACCCCGTCGAGCAGCACGGCCTCACCGGCGTCCTCGAACGGGCCGGTGACGCGGCCATCGTCGTGCGTCTCACCGGCGGTGAGGACGGATACCTCATGTTCTGGACGTACGAGCTGAAGGACGAGAGGAGCCGCGTCGGCATGGAGGGGTACTTCTTTTCGCCCGACGCCGCCGCGTACGTCGAGCGCAGCCGGCCGGCATGGACGGACTGGCTCCGTTCACTCGAGGTGACGTCGACCGCCGCGATGAGCTGACGACGCCGGCCCGACCGCTAGCGTCCGCGGCGGGGGTCCGGGCATGTCGGTCAACACGTATCACCAGATGAGGGGCGAGGCGCCACCTCCGCCGGCGGGCTGCCCGGTGCGTTCGTGGAGCCCGCTGAGTGCCGAGTACCTCGCCGACCCGTACCCGGTCGCACGCGGACTGCGGGACGAGACGCCGGTGTTCTACGCCGAGGAGCTCGGCTACGTCGTGGTGACCCGGATGGAGGACGTCGTCGAGGTGTTCATGAACCCCGACGTGTTCGCCTCCGCCAACGTGCAGGACCCGCTGTTCCCGCTGTCGCAGGAGGCGGCCGAGGTGCTCGCCGTCCCCGACTACAACCCGGTGGCGGTGATGTCGAACCGGCCCGAGCCGGACCACGGCCGCATCCGCGTCTACACCCGCGAGGGGTTCTCCCGCCGGCGCCTGCAGTCGCTCGAGCCGTACATCGTGCGCCGCAGCCATGAGCTCATCGACGCCATGCTCGGAGCCGGGCCGCCGGCCGAGTTCGTCGCCGCCTTCGCCTATCCGCTTCCGGGCGAGACGGTGTTCCGCTTCATCGGCTTCCCCGAGCGCGACGACGACCTGCTCAAGCACTGGTGCGGCGACCGCAAGAAGTTCTCGTGGGGGCACCCGACGGGCGCCGAGCAGGTCGACATCGCGGGCAAGATGCTCAGCTACTGGCGGTACTGCCGGGAGTTCACCGCCCACAAACGTGAGCACCGCGGCGACGACTTCGCGTCCGAGCTGCTCGACGCCCACGACGCCGATCCCGACGACCTGACCTACAACGAGGTCGAGTCGATCGTCTACGGGCTGTCGTTCGCCGGTCACGAGGCCGTCACGAACCTCATCTGCAACTGCCTCGTGTGCCTGCTTCCGCGCCGGGACGTGTGGGACGAGCTGCGCGCCGATCCGTCGCTCATCCCGAACGCGGTCGAGGAGGTGCTGCGCTTCGACTCGAGCCAGATCTCGTGGCGCCGGATCACCACCCGCGCGACGACACTCGGGGGCTTCGACATCCCGGCCGGCACGCGCGTGCTGCTCAACTTCGCCTCCGCCAACCGGCAGCCCGACGTGTTCACCGACCCGGACACGTTCGACATCCACCGGCCGAACGCGTCCCGCCACATCTCGTTCGGCAAGGGCATCCACTACTGCCTGGGCGCGAACCTGGCGAAGCTCGAGGCCCAGCTCGTCCTCGCCGCGCTCACCGAGCGGATCCCGTCGCTCCGCCCCGTGGACGGCCAGGCGATGTCGTTCTTCCCGAACATCACGTTTCGCGGTCCGGACCGGCTGATGGTGGAATGGGACTGCCCATGAGCCTGTACTACGTGCAGAAGTTCCTGTTCGAGCTCAACCGTGACCCCGTGCGCCAGCAGGCCTACCTCGCCGATCGCACGGCGGCGCTCGGCGGCTACGAGCTCACCGACGAGGAGCGCAGCGCGCTCGTCGCGCCCGACATCGGGTTCCTCTACCACCTCGGGGTCAACGGCCAGATCCTCATGCACTTCGCCGCGCTGCACGAGATCGCGTGGGCCGACTACCTGCAGCGGATGCGGGACGGCATCGCCACCCACGGCCCGGTGCGTGAGGGCGTGTACGCGATGACCGGCTACGAGGGCGTCGACGCGCACAGCGCCCGGCTGCGGGACGGGCCGTGAGCCTCGTCTTCGCCGGGGTGTGCAGCCACGCGCCCGGCATCATCGCCCGGGCCGAGCTCGCCGACCCCGATCTGCGCGAGGGGCTGTACGCGGCCTACGACGACATGCGGCAGCGCCTCGAGGCCTCACGACCCGACGCCCTGGTCGTGCTCGCCGCCGAGCACTTCGCCAACTTCTTTCTGGACAACATGCCCAGCTTCGCGATGGGCATGGCCGACTTCTACGACGGCCCGATCGAGAACCCGGCGTGGCTGCGCATCGAGCGCACCCGGGTTCCCGGCAATCGTGACCTCTCCAAGCGCCTGATCGAGGAGGTCATGCAGACCTCGGACGTCGCCTACGCCGAGGAGTGGCGCCTCGACCACGGGATCATGGTGCCGCTGCACTTCCTGACCCCGCAGTACGACCTGCCGCTGATCCCGGCGAACATCAACTGCCAGGGTCCACCGCTCACCCCGCTGCACCGGGCGTGGGCGTTCGGCGAGGCGCTGCGGAGGGCCGTCGACGCGGTGCCCGAGCGCATCGCCGTGGTCGGCACCGGTGGGATCTCGCACTGGCCGGCGACCCCGGACTCGGGCAAGATCAACGAGGCCTGGGACCGGGAGTTTCTCGACCGGTGGTGCCGCAACGACCGGGACGCGCTGATCGACTACGACGACGTGTCCGTGTACGCCGACGCCGGCCAGGGTGGCTTCGAGATCCGCACGTTCGTCGCCGTCGCCGCGGCGACGAAGGGCGCCCCGGGAACGGTGCACCACTACGCCCCGATCCCGATCTTCGCCGTCGGCTGCACCGTCGCGACCTACGACCTCTCCCTCCCGTGATCTTGCATCTACTTCGGGGGCCCTGACCCCGCAGTTGGATGCAAGAACGCGGTGAAGTCAGCTGTACTGGTCGAGGATCGTCGACTCCGTGACCCGCTCGAGGGTGTCCTTGATCGCGATCGCCGTGACCTCGTCGACGTCGTGGACGGCCATGAAGTCGGCGATCGTCGCCCGTTGCAGCTTGGCCAGGCCGCCGAAGTGGTCGGCGATGACGGCCGCCTTCTCGGGCGGCAGGCGGTGCACCCGGTGCAGGAGCCGGAGACCCTTGGGCGCCACCTCCTGGTCGAGGTCGCGGCTGTCCCCCTCGCGGTGCAGCGAGGCGGCGGCGATGCGGTGGTCGAGCACCTCGTCGTCGTCGAGCTGCGACATCTCGGCGAGCGTGTCCGCCGCCGTCCGGCCGGCGGGCAGGTAGTCGGCCACCACCAGGTCGAGCTCGTCGTCGACGTCGCCGTAGATCTCGTCGAGTTGGAGGCGCAGCAGACGGGCGTCGAGGCCGAGTTCGATGATCATCATCTCGATCTCGTCGGCGATGCGGTGGACCATCTCGCCCCGCTGCACGACCGCCACTACGTCCCGCAGTGAGACGACGTCCTCCAGCTCGGCGGCCGTGAGGTTGGCGATCGCGTCGTCGAGCCGGACCTTGTAGCGCTCGAGCGTCTGTAGTGCCTGGTTGGCCCGGTCGAGCAGTCGGCTGATGTCCTGCAGCTGGTGGCGCGAGCCGCCGGCGTAGACGTTGATGATCCCCATCTCCTCGCTGGCCGACACGACGGGCACGTTCAGCGACCGGGAGACCCGCTCGGCGGTGCGGTGCCGGGTGCCGGTTTCCACGGTCGGGACCGTGGGGTCGGGGACGAGGTGGACGTTGGCCCGGGCGATCCGGCTGCCGTCGGACGACAGGATGATCGCCCCGTCCATCTTCGCCAGCTCGGACAGGCGCTGGGGGCTGTACGGCGCATCGACGAGGAAGCCGCCGGAGCAGATCGTGAGGACGTCGGGGCCGTCGTCGAGGACGAGCAGCGCGCCGGCGCGGGACCGGATGACCCGGTCGATGCCGTCCCGCAGGGGCGTTCCCGGCGCCACCCGGGACAAGGCGTCTCGGAGCTCGTCGTTGGCACCCCGATGCCGGCTGACCATGAAGGGATTCTAGGAGGGGGCGGTCACACCTCCTGTCCGTGTCCGCAGGCCCTGGCCAGGGCTTCGGCGAGGGTGGCGACGCGCAGGAGCTGGATGCCGTCGACCGGGGGCGACGACGCCGGCACGATCGCCCGGCGGTAGCCGAGCCGCTCCGCCTCGGCGAGGCGGCGACCGGCGTGGACGACCTGGCGCACCTCGCCGCCGAGCCCGACCTCCCCGATCACGACGAGGTCGTCGGGCACGACCAGGTCGTTCGCCGCGCCGGCCACGGCGATGGCCACGCCGAGGTCGGTGCCCGGCTCGGTGAGCCGCAGTCCGCCGACGACGGACACGTAGACGTCGTCGCACCCCACGCGCACCAGTGCGTGGCGTTCGAGCACGGCGAGGAGGAGGGCGAGCCGGCCGCCATCGAGACCCTGGGCGTTGCGGCGGGGCGGGGTACCCGGCGGAACGCTGACGGTGAGCGCCTGGATCTCGACGAGCACCGGTCGGTGGCCCTCGATGACCGGGACGACGACCGACCCGGTGAGCCCGCGTCGCCGGTCGGACAGGAACAGCTTGGAGGGATCGGGCACGCCGACGAGTCCGTGGCCGGTCATCTCGAACAGGCCGAGCTCGTTGGTGGAGCCGAAGCGGTGCTTCGCGGCGCGCAGCATGCGCAGGGCATGGTGGCGGTCGCCCTCGAACGACAACACGGTGTCGACGACGTGCTCGAGCACCCGCGGGCCGGCGAGCGACCCGTCCTTGGTGACGTGGCCGACGAGCACGATCGCGATGCCGCGCCGCTTGGCCTCGACGACGAGCTGCTGGGCGCAGTCCCGCACCTGTGGTACCGAGCCGGCTGCCGAGGCCACCCGCCCGTCCGCGATGGTCTGGATGCTGTCGACGACGACCAGATCGGGGGCGGTGCGGTCGATCGCCTCGAGCACGCCCTCGAGCGAGCTCTCGGCGGCGATCCAGAGCTCGGGGCGGACCGCGCCCAGGCGCTCGGCCCGCAGCCGCACCTGCTGCGGGCTCTCCTCGGCGCTGACGTAGAGCGTGGTGCCCGGCCACCACGCCAGCAGCTGCAGCAGGAGCGTGCTCTTTCCGATGCCGGGCTCACCGCCGAGCAGGGTGACGGACCCGGGGACGATGCCGCCGTCGAGCACCCGGTCGAGCTCGCCGATCCCCGTCGGCTGCGGCTGGCCGAGCAGGGCGTCGATGTCGTGGAGCAGGCTGAGCGCCGACATCGGCGCGGGCGCCGGGCGGGCGCCGGTGGCCAGCGCGTCGACGACCGCCTCCTCGACGAGACTGTTCCACGCCCCGCAGCCCGAGCACTGCCCGGTCCACTTCGGATGACTCGTGCCGCACTCGCGGCAGGCGTGAACGGTCCTCGTCCTGACCATCCCTCCATCATGGAGAAGGGGTGTCATCATTCGTCGGTGGTGGAACCGACGACGCCCGCGCCGACCGACCCGGCGCCCACGAGCGGCGAGCGCACGATGCTGCTGGAGTTCCTCGACTTCTACCGGGCGGTGCTCGCCCGCAAGGTCGAGGGGTTGACCGACGAACAGGCGCGGCAGCCAGCGTGCCCGCCGAGCGACCTCACGCTGCTCGGGCTGATCCGCCACCTCGCCGACGTCGAGCGCAGCTGGTTCCGCCGCTCACTCGTCGACGACGACGCCCCGCCGATCTACTACGGCGCCGCTCACCCCGAGGGCGACGAAGACGGCGACTTCCACCCGCCGGAGGGCGCGACGGTGGCCGACGCGCTGGCGACGTACTGGACCGAGATCGACGTTGCCAACCGCAACGTCATCGGGTTCGCGCTCGACGACATCGAGCGGCGCGAGCGCGGCGAGTACAGCCTGCGGTGGATCCTCGTTCACATGATCGAGGAGTACTCCCGGCACGCCGGGCACGCCGACCTCCTCCGCCAGGCCATCGACGGCGCCACCGGCGACTGACCTCATCGATCTGGGCGCGATTGTTCGCAACCGTCGAGAAGATCTGCACCCAGATCGGCCCGTGAGAAGGATCGCGCCCAGATTGCGGGAGGGCGCGTCACGGCGCGGGCCCGAGCACGTCCTTGGCCACGGCGATCGCCGTGTTGGCGGCGGGGATGCCGGCGTAGGCGGCCGTGTGCAGGATCACCTCGGTGATCTCGGCCGGCGTGAGCCCGTTGCGCAGGCCGGCTCGGATGTGCATCGCCAGCTCGTGCTCGGCGCGCAGGGCGGTGAGCAGGGCGATCGTGACGCACGAGCGGGTGCGGCGGTCGAGGCGGTCGTCGCGGGTCCACAGCGATCCCCATGCCGACGTCGTGATGTAGCGCTGGAAGTCGGCGTCGAGCTCGGTGGTCGCCGCCACCGCCCGGTCGACGTGCTCGTCGCCGAGCACCTCGCGGCGAACGCGCATGCCCGCCTCATACGGATCCTCGCTGGGCTCGCTCATCCGCCGCCCCCACCGCCGAGGAGGTGGTCCTCCAGCAGGGCGTTCACCTCGGCGGCCCGCTCCCAGCTCGCCAGATGGGCGGCCTCCAGGATCTCGATGCGGGCCTCGGGGATGAGCGACGCGATCAGCTCCCCGTGCTCCACCGGCGTCGCCGGATCGAGCGCACCTGCGACGACGAGCGTCGGCGCGCCCACCGACGGCAGATCGGCCCGCAGGTCCATCGCCGCAACCGCGTCGCAGCACCACGCGTAGCCATCGCGGTCCACCGACGAGATCATCGCCACGAACGCGCCGAAGTCGTCGGGATGGGCATCGCGGTGGTCGGGCGACAGCCATCGGCCGACGACGGTCTCCGCGATCGCGCTCGTGCCGCCGGCGCGCACGGTGGCGGCTCGCTCCTCCCACGCCGACGCCGGCCCGAGCTGGGCGGACGTGCACAGCAGGCCCAGCCGATCCACCCGGTCGGGGTGGTCGATCGCGAGCGTCATCCCGATCATCCCCCCGATCGACAGCCCGACGACGTGCGCCCGCTCGACCCCGACCCGGTCGAGGGCGGCGATGACGCCGTCGCCGAGACCGGCGATCGTGTACGGCCCCGGCGCCGTCGGGCTCTGTCCGTGCCCCGGGTGGTCGATGAGCAGGCAGCGGGCCCGGGCGCCGAGCTCGGCGATCTGCGGCTCCCACATCGCCGTCGTGCTCCCGAGCGACCCCAGCCACACGACCGTGGGCCCATCGGACGCGCCGGCCTCTTCGACGTGCAGATCGGTGATCTTCGTCATCGCGACTCCTCCTGGCTCCGGGCGAGATTGGCGGCCATCCGCTGCTCGTCCACGACGAGGCGGTCGAGGCTCGTGCCGAGCCAGTCGACGGCCGCGGACGTCGCGCGGAGGAGACCGTTGAGCGCCGGCCACTCGGCGTGCCAGGCGCCCGCCGCCCGCTCGAGCTCGTGGCTGCCGGCGGCATCGAGCAACGTGGCGACCAGCCCCGGTGTCTGCATCACGGCGGCGCGGGCGCTGATCGCGGCGACCGGGTTGTGCTTGTGGGCCATCGACGAGGAGCCGCCCGCGCCTTCGGCGACCTCGGCGACCTCGGCGACGTCGCTCTGCGCGAGCAGCACGATGTCGAGCGCGATGGCGCCGATCGTGGACGCCGCCAGTCCCCACGCGCCGGCGATCGCCGCCGTGGGCGCTCGCTGGGTGTGCCACGACGTGGTCGGCGCGACCAGGGTGAGGCGCGCCGCGACGAGCGCGACGACCGTGCCGAACTGCGGGCCGAACGAGGCCCGGTCGCCGACCGGCCCGCCGAGCTGCATCGGCAGCTCGGCGTCCACCCGTCCGATCTCGGCCCGGGCGGCGTCGAGCCCGGCCAGCCACCGGTCGACGACGGCGCCGAACGTCGTCGGCACGGCGTGCTGGAGCAACGTGCGGCCGATCATCGGGACCGTGCCGTGGGCGCGGGTCAGGCCGGTCGCCGCGCCGCGCACGGCGATGAGGCGGTCGCGCACGAGGTCGGAGCACCGGCGGACGACGAGCATCGCCGCGGTGTCGAAGATGTCCTGGCTCGTCGCGCCCGCGGTGGACGAGCTCGGCGGCGTCCGCACCGACGAGCTCCTTGAGCATCGGCACGAGCGGCACGACCGGGTTCCCGCTCCACTCGGCGGCGGCGAAGACGGCGTCGGCGTCGATGCGGTCGACGGTGCACGCCTCGGCGATCGCCCGCGACGCCTCGGGCGGAGCGGCGAGCACCTCGGCCCACGCCTGGGCGAGGGCGGCCTCGACCTCGAGCATGGCCTGCAGCCAGGCGGTGGGCGACGTCACCGCGGCCACCGGGCCGCGGTTGACCAGGAAGTCGAACGGGCCGCCGTCAGATGGCGAAGAAGACGGACTCATCCTCGCCCTGGAGGCGGATGTCGAAGCGGTAGCTGGCGTCGCCGTCCGGAGTGGCGACGAGCAGATGGCGACGCGCCGCGTCGACGACGGCGAGTGTCGGATCGGTGGCGTTGGCGGCGTCCTCATCGCCGAAGTAGAGGCGGGTGACGACCCGGTCGAGCAGCCCGCGGGCGAACACCGACAGCACGAGGTGCGGCGCCTGCTCGGTGCCGTCTCGGGTCGGTGCGGCCGGGGGCTTGGTGGTGTGGATCTCCCACGCCCCGTCTGCGTCGGTGGGGCTGCGGCCGAACCGACCGTCGATCTGCCACGTCTCGATGAGCCCGTCGGGGATCGGGTCGCCGTTGCCGTCCGTGAGGCGGCCCCGAACGACGATCGCGCCGTCGGTGCCGGCCGCAACGGCGAAGCGGGCGTCCGGATCGGCGAGGACGATGTGCAGGAACGGACCCACGGTCTGCGACGCGGTGTGTCCCGGTGCCAGCTCAGCCATCGTCCCGGTCGGTGTCGAAGGGTGTGCGTTCGGGTCCCCGCACGACGATGTCGAAGCGGAACCCGAGCGCCCACTCGGGCTCGGTGACGTCGTGGTCGTAGCGGGAGACCAAGCGCTGGCGTGACGCCTCGTCCGGGATCGAGTTCCAGATCGGGTCCTGGAAGAACAGCGGATCGTCCGGAAAGTACATCTGGGTCACCAACCGCTGCCGGAACGATCGTCCGAACACGGAGAAGTGGATGTGCGCCGGCCGCCAGGCGTTGGGGTGGTTGCGCCACGGGTAGGCGCCAGGGCGGATCGTGACGAACCGGTAGCTGCCGTCGGCGTCGGTGAGGCAGCGGCCGCCGCCGGTGAAGTTCGGGTCGAGCGTGCCTGGCCACTGGTCCGACGGGTGGCGGTAGCGGCCGGACGGGTTCGCCTGCCAGATCTCGATCAGCGACGAGGGGATCGGCCGGCCGCCGGCATCGAGCAGGCGGCCGGTGACGACGATCCGCTGGCCGACGGCCTCACCCGTCGGGCCGATCGTGAGATCGGCATCGGCCGGCGTCACCTTGCTCTCGCCGAAGACCGGCCCGGAGAGCTCGGTCAGATCGGCCTTGGCCGGGTCGAGCACGACCGGCGGCAACACCGGGTGACGGAGCGCCGTCGAGCGGTACTCCGCGGTGTCCAACGGCGGGTGCGTGCCCGGCGGTGGTGGGGCGAAGGAGTCCCAGTCATCCGACGTGATCGTCATGACGTACCTCCGAACAGGTCGCCGAACGGCAGCCCGGTGTAGTTCTCGGCGAGGTTGGTCGCGGCGGTGACCGATCCGGTCACGAGCGCCAACTCCGACAGCTGCAGCTGCCGTTGGAACGGATCGTCGCCGAAGCGGTGCAGCATCGACGTCATCCACCACGAGAAGTGCTGCGCCCGCCACACCCGCTTCAGGCACGCCGCCGTGTAGTCCCCGAGCCGCTCCGCTCGGCCGTGGTTGAGGACGTCGTCGAGGATGCCGGCCAGCACGAACACGTCGGCGATGGCGAGGTTCATCCCCTTGGCCCCGGTCGGCGGCACGATGTGGGCGGCGTCGCCGGCGAGCACGAGGCTGCCGTGCCGCATCGGTGCGGCGACGAACCCGCGCATCTCGGTGATCCCCTTGTCGAGGATCGGGCCGGTGTTGAGGACGAAGCCGTCCTCTGTCGGCAGGCGGGTCGCGAGCTCGGACCAGATCCGGTCGTCGGACCAGCCGTCGAGCGTCTCGTCGGCGGGGACCTGGAGGTACAGGCGGGTGATCGTCGGCGAGCGCATGCTGTAGAGGGCGAAGCCGCGCTCGTGGCTGGCGTAGATCAACTCGTCCTGCGTCGGCGCGGCCTCGGCGAGGATGCCGAGCCAGGCGAACGGATACTGGCGGTCGAACACGGCCAGGTCCGGCACGAGCGGGCGGGACACGCCATGGAACCCGTCGCAGCCGGCTACGACCTGACAGCGCAGCTCCCGCGGTTCGCCGTGGTGGTGGTAGCGGATCAGCGGCTTGTCGGTGTCGACGTCGACCGGTTCGACGTCGAGGGCCTCGAACACGATCGGATCGCCGGCGGCGAGCCGGGCGGCGATCAGGTCCTTGACGACCTCCTGCTGTCCGTAGACCGTGATCGACCGGCCGACGAGTTCGACGAAGTCGATGTGGTGGCGCCGGCCCTCGAAGGCGAGCTGGATGCCACGGTGCGGCAGGCTCTCCCGGTCGAGCCGCTCCGCCAGTCCGAGCTCGCGGAGCAGGTCAACGGTCGGGGCTTCGAGCACGCCGGCGCGTACCCGGTGCTCGACGTACTCGCGGTCGCGCAGCTCGAGCACGACGCTGTCGATCCCCCGCGCCTTGAGCAGGTGGGACAGGACGAGCCCGGCCGGGCCGGCGCCGACGATGCCGACCTGCGTCTCGTCGGGCCCGTCGACGAGGTCGGTCACGGCGTCACCCCATCTGAGCCACGCCCTCCGGCCGCACCCTCCTCGATCTGGGCGCGATTGTTCTCAGGGGTTGGAAAAATTCGCGCCCAGAAGTGCGTGTCGGGAGAGTCGCGGGTGCTCACGACGAGCTCGCTCCGAGGGTGATCGTCGCCTGCAGCTCGCGGAGCACCGCCAGCTCTTCGCTCGTGGGCGGCGGCAGCTGCTCGATCTCGTCGGCGACGGCGAGATCCCAGCCCGTGGCGTCGCGGGCCTGGTCGACCGTCGCGCCGGGCTGCAGCGCGACGAGCCGGAGCTCGCACGTCTCCGGATCCGGCCGCAGGACCCCGATGTCGGTGACCACCGTCTGCGGGCCGGCGCCGCGCAGCCCCAGGCGCTCACGGTCGCCGGGGCCGCGTCCGAAGCCCATCGACGACACGAAGTCGACCCGCTCGACGAACGCCCGCCGGGTCTGGCGCAGCATCACCATCACCTCGCGGCAGGAGGCGGCGATCTCCGGCGCCCCGCCGGCGCCGGGCAGCCGCACCTTCGGCGACTCGTACTCGCCGATGACGGTGGAGTTGATGTTGGCGAAGCGGTCGAGCTGGGCGCCGCTGAGGAACCCGACGTCGATCCGCCCCGGCTGCAGCCAGTAGTTGAAGACCTCGGGCACCGTGATCACGCTGTCGGCGGTGTCGGCGAGCTCGCCGTCGCCGATCGACAGGGGGAGCCGTTGGGGTTTGGAGCCGAGCGTGCCCGACTCGTACACGAGCACCAGGTTGGGCGCGTGCGTCCGCCGGGCCAGGTTGGCGGCCGTGCTCGGTAGCCCGATCCCGACGAAGCACACGGCCCCGTCGTTCAGGTACCGGGCCGCGGCGATGGTCATCGCATCGTCGGGGGTGAAATCGCTCGCTGTCATGTCGGCACGGCGTTGAGCACGTGGGTGTCGAGCCACTCCAGGAACCGGTCGCGGTCCGCCGAGATCGAGTCCCAGGCCCGGTAGTAGTCGTTGTCGCGGACGGAGTAGCCGTGGGCGTACGACGGGTGCGTGCCGCCGGGGACGGCGGCGACGTGGGACACGACCCAGCTCGGGAGGACGACCGCGCCGGGGCGGGGGGTCAGCTCGTCGACGATCTCCTCGACGGTGACGAGCGCCCGTTCGGCGGCGAGCACGGCTTCCTTCTGCACCCCGGTGATCCCCCACATCATCACGTTGCCGGTGCGGTCGGCCTGCTGGGCGTGGACGATCGCCACGTCGAGGTCGAGCGCCGAGACCGCGGTGAGCTCCTCGCCGGTGAACGGGCACGTGATCGAGGCCAGGGTCGCCGTGTGGTCGACGAGATCGGTGCCGCGGTAGCCGCGGAGCACGGCGAACGGCAGGCCGGCGGCGGCCGCGGCGTAGCGGTTGGCCATGCCGGCGTGGCTGTGCTCCTCGATCTCGAGCGACCGCGGCCAGCCCCGCTCGACCGCGTCGCGGAAGCGGTACAACGACCCCACGCCCGGGTTGCCGCCCCACGAGAAGATCATCTTGCGTACGCACCCGGCCCCGATGAGCTGGTCGTAGACGATGTCGGGGGTCATCCGCACGACCGTGAGGTCACGGCGACCCTGGCGGATGATCTCGTGGCCGGCGGCGACCGGGATGAGGTGGGTGAAGCCCTCCAGCGCGATGGTGTCGCCGTCGTGCACGAGCTCGGCGACCGCCTCGGACAATGACGTGAGCGTGGTCATACGACAGTGGGGCGGCCCACCCGGCGCATGATCGCAGAGCGCACGCTTGTTCGTCAAGTGAACACGAGCGTAGGCTGGTCGGGTGAGCGAGACCGTGCGCAACGTGTACGTCGTCGACGCCTGCCGGACCCCGATCGGCCGCCACCGCGGCGCGCTCAGCGACGTGCGACCGGATGACCTCGCCGCCCACGTCCTGCGGTCCCTGCTCGCCCGCAACCCGAACGTTCCGCCGGACGCCATCGCCGACGTCGTGATGGGCGCGGCCAACCAGGCCGGGGAGGACAACCGCAACGTCGCCCGGATGGCCGTGCTCCTGGCCGAGCTGCCGATCTCCGTGCCCGGCGCCACCGTCAACCGCCTGTGTGGTTCGGGGCTCGATGCCGTGAACCGGGTCGCCGCCGACCTCGCCCTCGGCCACGGCGATGTCGCGGTCGCCGGCGGGGTCGAGGCGATGAGTCGCGCCCCGTTCGTTCTGCCGCGGGCCACCGACCGGCTGCCGCGTACGCAGGAGCTCGTCGACACCGCCCTCGGCTGGCGGTTGGTGAACCCGGCGATGCCGGCCGAGCACACGATCAGCCTGGGCATGACGGCCGAGGTGCTCGCCGCCGAGTACGAGATCAGCCGCGAGGCGCAGGACGCGTTCGCCCTCGACAGCCACCGCAAGGCGGTCGCCGCCGGTGAGGCCGGTCGGTTCGACGGCGAGCTCGTGCCGGTCCCGTTGGGCGAGGCCACGGTCGCCGTCGACGAGGGGCCGCGGGCCGACACCAGCATGGAGCGCCTCGCCAAGCTGCGGCCGGTGTTCGCCGCCGACGGCACGGTCACGGCCGGGAACTCCAGCCCGCTCAACGACGGCGCGGCGGGCGTGCTGCTCGCCGGCGACGACGCCGTGAGCCGCTACGGGCTGACGCCGCTCGCCCGCGTCGTCACCTGGGCGGCGGCCGGAGTCGAGCCGCGGCGGATGGGGATCGGACCGGCGCCGGCCCTGCGGCTGGCGCTCGAGCGGGCCGGCTGGAAGCTGGACGAGCTCGAAGTGGTCGAGCTCAACGAGGCGTTCGCCGCCCAGGCGCTGGCGGTCGTCGCCGAGCTCGGCCTGGACCCGGCGCGGGTGAACCCGCTCGGCGGGGCGATCGCCCTCGGCCACCCGCTCGGCTGCTCCGGCGCGCGGCATCCTCACCACGCTCGTCCACCAGCTCGCGGCGCGGCCGTCAGGGACCCGCGGCGCGGCGACGATGTGCATCGGCGTCGGCCAGGGGATCGCCACGCTCGTCGAACGGGTCTGACCACCCCGTTCTGTCAGTCGGAAACCGCCCGAATCCGCACATCCCGAACGACAGAAAGGGTGGGGTTGGGGTCAGCGGCGGGCGAGGGCGGCGGTGCCCAGTGATCCGAGGTCGGCGCTGATCTTGGCCACCGCGTCGAGCAACGGCGGGAGCAGGCGCTGCTCGATCTCGGCGACGGTCGCCCGGCTGGCGTGCACGGACACGTTCACCGCGGCGGCGACCCGGTCGCCGTCGGCCCGAACGGGCGCGGCCACCGAGCGCAGCCCCTCTTCCAGTTCCTGGTCGACGACGGCGTAGCCCCGCCGCCGCGTGGTGTCGAGCACCCGGCGCAGTTGGGTCTCGTCGTGGACGGTCGACGCGGTCAGTTGCTGCAACTCGCTCGTCGCCAGGTACTCGGCCAGCTGGTCTTCGGAAAGGCTCGCCAACAGCACCCGACCCATCGAGGTGGCGTGAGCGGGGAACCGGGTGCCGACGGCGATCGACACGGTCATGATCCGCCGGCGGGTCGGCACGCGGGCGACGTAGACCACGTCGGAGCCGTCGAGCACGGACATCGACGACGACTCCTGGACCTCCGTGACGAGGGTCTCCATGTGCGGCAGGCCGACCTCGGGGAGCCCCATCGAGGAGAGGTAGGCGAAGCCGAGGTCGAGGACCCGCGGACGGAGCGAGAACTCGCGGCCGTCGTTGTGCACGTAGCCCAGGGCGACGAGGGTGAGCAGGAATCGCCGCGCCGCAGCCCGGGTGAGACCGGTGCGGCGGCTGACGTCGCTCAGGGTCAGCCGAGGGTGCTCGCCGTCGAAGGCGCGGATCACGGCCAGTCCGCGCTCCAGTGACTGCACGAAGTCCGTGCCGCCGTTGCTGCCGGGGGACGCGTTCGTAGAACGAACGATAGTACGCAGAGCGGACCGAGGGTCGGCCGTTACGTCGTGCGGCGCGCCTGCCGCCGGCGGCGGACGCGAACCACGGAGACGGCGAACGCCACCACGGCGGCGATCCAGGCCAGCAGCAGGACGAGGGCGGCGACCGAGACCGGACGGGCCCACGAACCACCGCTCGCCGGGCGCTGCACCGCGCGGGTGGCGAGGTCGACGGACGTCCCGTCGAGCGGCGCCTCCCACTCGAGTGCCCCGTCGCGGCGCTCGCCTGTGGTCTCCTCCACGTCACCGGGGAGGTCGGCGCGGAACACGACGGACATCGAATCCGCGGGCGTACGGCCACTGAGCTCGTCGGCGTACGGCGAGCCGCCGGCGGTGGCGAGGAGCTCCGAGTCGGCGAACGAGTCGAAGCCGCTCGCCAGGGTCAGCTGTCCCGCGAGGGCCACGGTGGTCTCGTCCTCGACGGTCGTGCGCTCGAGCCGCACGTCGCTGAATGGGGGACCGAGACTGGCGAGGAGGTTCGTCGCCTCGGCCACCGACGCCACTGGGTGGCGGAGGGTCACGGCGAGGCCGCCGTCCTCCGTGGGAGCCGGCCCGTCGACGGTCCAGCCGGCTGCGGTGGCGTCGTCGAGACGGAGGTCTTCGGCCAGCCCGGGCGCCTGCTCGACCACCTCGGCGTCGGCGGTCGCGGTGACGACGAGCTCGCCCGTGCCGTCAGCCCCGATCTCGAGGTCAACCGTGACGTCGACGCGGCAGCCGATGAGCACCAGCGCGCAAACGACGACAGCGAGGATGCGACGGGGCACGGCGGACAAGGATGCCCGACTGTCAGCGGAAGGGGGCGGCGACCTCGGAGATGATCAAGTCCATGCGCTCGAGCCGTTTCGCCCCGCGCCCGAGGGTGAAGTCGGGGACGATCACCTCGTCGACGCCGGCGTCTCGCCACGCGGAAACCGCCTCGGCCAGCCGGGCGGCCGAGCCGCCAATCGCGGGCGTCGGCGAGGCGGCGATCAGCTCGTCGGCTCGGGCCTCGTCGTCGGTCATGAACCACAGTGCTTGACACGACCGCTGGATCGAGGCGGGGTCACGCCCGAGGGCTGTGCACCTGGCGTCGAGGACGGCCGCCCGCTCGGCGATCACGTCCGCACGACCCCACGCGTTCCACGCGTCGGCGTAGCGGGCGACGACCCCCATCATCCGGTCGCCCTTCCCGCCGATCAGGAGAGGGATTGGCTGCTGCACCGGCTTGGGTTCGGCGATCGCCTCGGTCAGGACGAAGTACTCGCCGCGGAAGTTCGTGACGTCTTCCCGCAGCAATCCGAGGATCACCTGACAGGCCTCGACGAGACGCTCGAGACGGACATGAGGCGGGCCGAGATCGATCCCGTACTGGGCGTGCTCGTTCTCCTGCCAGCCGGCCCCGATCCCGAGCTGCAGCCGTCCGTTGCTCACGTGGTCCAGGCTGGCCGCCCAGTTCGCCAGGACCGAGGGGTGGCGGTACGTGATGCTGAACACGAGCGAGCCGATCCGCAGCCGCTCGGTGGCCTGGCCGAGTGCGGCGAGGGCGGCCGTGCCCTCGTGGGACGGGGTCCGCGCCCCGCCGGCGGTGTCGCCGGCGCCCATGAAGTGGTCGGCGACGTAGACGCCGTCCCAGCCGGTCGCCTCGGCATGGAGCGTCACGGCAAGGACGTCGGACCACGGCTGGGTGAGAGTCGGCCAGATCGAGAAGCGCACGGACGGCGACCCTACGAGTTGGGCCGGGTTCAGCGACGAGCGCGCCACGCCCCGAGGGCGCGGAGGAACGCGACGTCGGCGACTCCGTCGACCGGGAGGCCGCGACGCGCCTCGACGACCCGCACCGCGTGCGTGACCTGGCTGCCGTACCCACCCACGAGGGGGATCGGCCGGCCGCGACCGAAGAGGAAGCGGCGCAGACACTCGACCGCTGCTCCGCCGTCGCCTGGGCCGAGCGGCGTCGAGATCCGGCAAAACGGGCGATAAATCCCCAGGTGGGACAGCGTCTCCCAGCCGGCGACGCGCGACCGGGGAAGGCCGACGCTCCGGCGGAAGTGGGCCACGGCGGCGCCCACCGGTGGATGAACCTGTCGGGTGCTCGGCTTCAGCAGATAGCCCCGCCGCGTGCAGGGCTTGGACCAGGCAATGCACGCCTCGTCCCTCCATGCCCGCACGCAGGGTTCGGCTGGCGTGACACCACGGTGTCGGGGTGCGGGGTCGGAAGACGCCGATCGCCTTCAGCACGCGACGGTTGGCCACGCCGTCCCGAGGCCAGCTGCGGGCGTAGTCGAGGAACTTGACCGCGGCCACCGTCGTCGGTCCGTAGCGATGGTCGACGGCGACGGGGAACCCCAGGGAAGCGAGGTGACGCTCGAGGCAGTTGACGTCGGTGAGCCGGTCCCGCTGGCGGAGCACGACTCCGGTGCGGCACCTCGGGATGTTCGGCCGGGGCGGCGTGATCGTCCGGCCGGCGAGCACGTCGGCCACCTTGTCGGCGATGAACTCGGTCACGGCGACCGTGCCGGCGGGCGTGAGGTGGACGCCGTCCGATGCCACCCATTCCGGATGGCGGGCGCTGTGTCCCGCCCAGTTGGCGATCTGCAGACGTCCGCCGTACCGCAACGCCTTCTGCAGGAGCAGCTTGTTGTTGTCGCGGAACGTGTGGAGGTCCGAGTTGTACGTCGGCCCGACGTACGTCACATCGGCGGTGCGGAACGTCAACCACATCACGCGCGGGATGCCCTGGCTGATGGCCTCCCGCATGACCGCGTCGATGGCGTCTCCGAAGTCGAAGCCGGGATCGTCGTAACCCGTCATCAGCACGAGCACCCGACCCCACCGGCCCTCGAGACGGCGCATCACCGTCAGCGTGTTCTCGGGCGCGTAGCCCTCCCGCCCGCGGCACGACGTGTGCGTGGTGCGCCGGCACGATTCGGCGTCGAGCACGAAGTTGTACCGGGTCAGGCCACCGAGGATCCCGTACCAGCGCGTCGCGGCGAGCGTCGAGTCACCGATCAGACCGATGTGCGGCGCGTCGCCCGCGCCGTTGTAGAAGATCGTCGTGTAGGCGGACGCCGGCTCGGGCCGGCTCACCGGACTCGGCGCGGCGAGCGCGGTGACCACGAGCACGCCGACGAGCAGCGGGCGAACGAGTTTCGTCACGGTGACCTCCCCGATGTCGGCCGGTGGCATGCCCGATAAGCGACGGTCTCACACCTCGCCGTGCGACCGATTTCCGCCCAGATGGGGGCTAGTCGACCGGTGGGGCCGGATCGCCCGCCGCTTCGGACTCAGCGGTGGCCGTCGTGGCCAGCTCGACCGACGACGGTGGGACGAAGCCCTCGACCGACGAGAACTTGATCCGCTGCTCGTCCGGCTTGTCGGGGTCGTCCTCGGTGTCGACCACGATGATCTCGCCGGCGTGGAACTGCTTGTAGAGGATCATCTCCGACAGCGGGTCCTCGACGAGGCGCTGGATCGCCCGCCGCAGCGGCCGGGCGCCGAGCTGCGGGTCGTAGCCCCTGGCGGCGAGCAGCTCCTTGGCGGTCTGGGTGAGCTCGATGCCCAGGCCCTGGCCCTCGAGCTGGGAGACGAGACGCTTGGTCATGAAGTCGACCATCTGCACGACCTCGGCCCGGTCGAGCTCGTGGAAGACGATGACCTCGTCGATGCGGTTGAGGAACTCGGGCCGGAAGTGCGTCTTGAGCGCCTCCATGACCTTGTCCTTCATCCGCTCGTAGCTCATCGCCGAGTCGGCGGTGGTGAAGCCCACGTTGGCCTTGCGCAGATCCTGCGTGCCCAGGTTCGACGTCATGATCAGGACCGTGTTGCGGAAGTCGACGGTTCGGCCCTGGCTGTCGGTGAGCCGGCCCTCCTCGAGGATCTGCAGCAGCGTGTTGAACACGTCCGGGTGGGCCTTCTCGATCTCGTCGAACAGGACCACCGAGAACGGCTTGCGCCGCACGGCCTCGGTGAGCTGGCCGCCCTCCTCGTAGCCGACGTACCCCGGCGGCGAGCCGACGAGGCGGCTGACCGTGTGCTTCTCCATGTACTCGCTCATGTCGAGCACGATCAGCGCCGAGTCGTCGCCGAACAGGAACTCGGCGAGGGTCTTGGCGAGCTCGGTCTTGCCGACGCCGGTGGGGCCGAGGAAGATGAACGACCCGCTCGGCCGCTTGGGGTCCTTGAGCCCGGCCCGCGTGCGGCGGATCGACTGTGACACGGCGGCGACGGCGCTCTCCTGGCCGATGATCCGCTTGTGCAGCTCGTCCTCCATGTGGATGAGCTTCTCGGTCTCCTCCTCGGTGAGCTTGTAGACCGGGATGCCGGTCCACAGGCTGAGCACCTCGGCGATCGCCTCCTCGTCGACCTCGTCGAACAGGTCGACGCCATCGGCGCGAACCTCGGCCTCCTTGGCGGCCTTCTCCTCGAGCAGGGCCTTCTCCTGGTCGCGCAGGCGTCCGGCCTCCTCGAAGCGCTGCTCCTCGACGGCGGACTTCTTGGCCTCTTGGACCTCGATCAGCTTCTGGTCGATCTCGCGCAGGTCGGGCGGGGTCGACATCCGCTTCAGGCGCAGGCGGCTCCCGGCCTCGTCGATGAGGTCGATCGCCTTGTCGGGCAGGAAGCGGTCGGAGATGTAGCGGTCGGCCATGTTCGCCGCCGCGACGAGCGCCTGGTCCGTGATCGTCACCCGGTGGTGGCCCTCGTACTGGTCGCGGAGGCCCTTCAGGATCTCGATCGTGTGGGCGAGCGTCGGCTCGTCGACCTTGACCGGCTGGAAGCGGCGCTCGAGGGCGGCGTCCTTCTCGACGTACTTGCGGTACTCGTCGGTGGTGGTCGCGCCGATCGTCTGCAGCTCACCGCGGGCGAGCATCGGCTTGAGGATCGAGGCCGCGTCGATCGCGCCTTCCGCCGCGCCGGCGCCGACGAGGGTGTGGATCTCGTCGATGAACAGCAGGATGTCGCCCCGGGACTTGATCTCCTTGAGCACCTTCTTCAGGCGCTCCTCGAAGTCGCCGCGGTAGCGGCTGCCGGCGACGAGCGCGCCGAGGTCGAGCGTGTAGAGCTGCTTGTTGCGCAGCGTGTCCGGGACGTCGTTGGCGACGATCATCTGGGCGAGGCCCTCGACGATGGCGGTCTTGCCGACGCCGGGCTCGCCGATGAGCACGGGGTTGTTCTTCGTCCGGCGGGAGAGGATCTGCATGACCCGCTCGAGCTCGCGGGTGCGCCCGATCAGCGGGTCGAGCTTGCGCTCACGGGCGAGCTGGGTGTAGTTGCGTCCGAACTGGTCGAGGATCTGGCTGTTGCCCTTGTCGGAGGCCGGATCCTCCTTTGATGGGCCCACGCTGGCCCCGGCGGTGGGGGCGCCCTCGGCCCGGCCGGAGGGGCCTTGGTAGCCGGAGAGCAGCTGGATCACCTGCTGGCGCACGCGGGACAGGTCGGCGCCGAGCTTGACGAGCACCTGGGCGGCGACGCCTTCGCCTTCACGGATCAGGCCGAGCAGGATGTGCTCGGTACCGATGTAGTTGTGGCCGAGCTGGAGCGCCTCTCGGAGGGAGAGCTCGAGGACCTTCTTCGCCCGCGGGGTGAACGGGATGTGCCCCGACGGCGACGACCCGCCCTGCCCGATGATCTCCTCGACCTGACTGCGCACGGCCTCGAGCGAGATCCCGAGGCTCTCGAGGGCCTTGGCGGCGACGCCCTCGCCCTCGTGGATCAGTCCGAGCAGGATGTGCTCGGTGCCGATGTAGCTGTGATTGAGCAGCCGCGCCTCTTCTTGGGCGAGGACCACGACCCGCCGGGCCCTGTCGGTGAATCTCTCGAACATGTGCGCCCTTTCAAGTTGGGACGACCTGGAGAGCAAGTGTACCGGTGCCCCGATCCTCGCTGCCGTGGATGGTCCCGTCGTGGTGGTGATGGTTCGTCACAAGGCCAGATACCCACTGTTCGTCTCGGGAACCGTGATGGTTCTCGCGGTGTCGGAAGTTGCGACAGGCTGGCCACACCGAGATGGCATCGCACGCCCCGCCCGACGCGTCGCTCGACGAGGCGTCCGACGACGAGCTGGTCAAACGCGCCCGCGCCGGGGACCGACCCGCCTACGGGGAGCTGGTGCGACGCCATCAGGGTGCTGCGCTGCGGCTCGCCGCCGGCGTGTGCGGCTCGACCGAGGAGGCACGGGACATCGTCCAGGAGGCACTGGTCAAGGGGTACCGGTCGCTCGACCGGTACCGGGGCGACGCCCCGGTGCGGTCGTGGCTGCTGCGGATCGTCGCCAACGACGCCAAGAACGCGATCCGGGCCAAGGTCCGCCGCATCGGCCGGGAGGAGCGCTATGACCTGCTCGACCGGGTCTCGACGGGCGCGGCCGGCGGTGACGTCGTCGGCGATCGCGTCGCGGCGCAGGACGAGACGGCACGGATGTTGCGGCTGCTGGTCTTGCTCGACCACCGGGACCGGGAGATCCTCGCCTGCCGGTTCGTCGCCGGGCTGTCCGAGCGCGACACCGCGGAGACGCTCGGGATCCCGATCGGCACCGTGAAGTCACGGGCGGCCCGTGCGCTCGAGCGGGCGCGGGAACTGCTCGGGGAGGCCGGCGATGGCTGAGCTCACGTTGGAGGCTCGGCTGGTTGCCGCCGGCGAGGGGTTGGAGTTCCCGCGGGCAGCAGCGCTCGCCGACGACGTGCTCGGCGCGCTGGACGAGCCCCGCGCGTCCGCCACGCCCTGGCGGTGGCGGCGGGCCCTGCTCGCCGCGGCCGCGGTGCTGTTGCTCGTCGCCGCCGTGACGCTGGCCGTGCCCGGCAGTCGCCGGGCCGTCGCCCGCTGGCTCGGCTTTGACGGCTACCGGATCGAGCGCGTGGTCGACCTGCCGGATATCGAAGCGGCGCCGGCGCCGATCGGGCCGGTGGTCATCCGCGGCGACCTCACGACGGATGCCTACCGCAAGCTCGTGGCGGATGGCACCACCGTGCGGCCTGTCTCGGTCCACGGCCGCCCGGGGGTCTGGATCTCGGGCGAAGAGCATCTCTTCTTCTCGTACCGGCGCGACGGAGAGCGCCGCGAGCAGCGCCTTGCCGGCAACACGCTCGTGTGGCAAGAGGGCGACGAGATCGTGCGGGTGGAAGGGGAGGACCTCACGTTGACCGAGGCGCTGGAGATCGCGGCCGACGTCAGCGGGTGAGCAAACTCGTGCCGGGCTAGCCTCCCCGGCGTGTCCGACGCCCGTCTGCGGTCTCCGCTGCTCACGCTGGCGACGATGGATGTCGACCGCGAACGGGTCGACGCCACGATCCACGAGGCGGTGCGGAACTCCGATCCGTACCTGACGGAGATCGCGTCGCACCTCGTGGTCGCGGGCGGGAAGCGGTTGCGGCCCGTCGTCACGATGGCGGCCGCCCAGGTCACCGGCGCGCCGGCCAGTCACGACGTGGTCCGCGGCGGCGTCGCCTGCGAGCTCGTCCATCTCGGCTCGCTGTACCACGACGACGTGATCGACGAGTCCGACACCCGGCGGGGGGTCGAGACGGTCAACGCCAAGTGGGGCAACCTGCAGGCGATCCTGGCCGGCGACTTCCTGCTCTCGCGGGCGTCGGAGATCGCCGCCTCGCTCGGGACCGAGGTGGCCGGCCTCCTCGCCCGGACCATCGGGTGGCTGTGCGAGGGCGAGATCGAACAGCTCCGCCACACCTACGACATCGGCCGGACCGAGGAGAGCTACCTCGTCTCGATCCAGGGCAAGACCGCCTCGCTGTTCGGCACCGCGGCCCGCATCGGCGGCATCGTCGCCGGGCACGGGCGCGACCTGATCGATGCGCTGACGGCGTGGGGCAACGCGTTCGGCATGGTGTTCCAGATCGTGGACGACGTCCTCGACATCACCGACACGACCGAGCAGCTCGGCAAGCCCGCCGGCCACGACATGGTGGAAGGCGTCTACACGTTGCCGGTGCTGCGCACGCTCGCCCTCGATCGCACCGCAGGCGAGGAGCTCGCCGCCCTGCTCGGCAAGCCGCTCGACGCCGCCGAGCGGGACAAGGCGCTCGCCATCGTGCGGGCCCACGAAGGAGTGGCCAGCGCGATCGCGTCGGCCCGCCAGTACGTCGACGCGGCCGAGGCCGCGTGCGAGGACCTCCCGCCGAGCGCGGCGAGTGATGCGATGCGGGCCGCCCCGTCGTACCTCCTCTCGAACTTGCATCTGAACGGCGCGCTCTAGCGCCCGAAGTAGATGCAAGAACGGGCGGGGCGATTGCGTCAGGCGCTCGGGGCGAGCCGGACGAGCGCGGCGGCGGCCTTGTAGGCGGCCTCGGCCGGTCCGATCTCGTCGGGCCGCAGGAGGTTGGCCATGATCCGCAGCACCCACTCCATCAACGTGCGGCTGTGCATGCCGGCGCGAGTGAGCTCACGCATCAGCGCCGGGCGTCCGATCACTCGGGCGAACAGGCGGGCGACCTTGAAGTACTGGCCGTACTCCTCCTCGAGCATCTTCGGGTAGCGCTGCAGCGCGGTCGAGTCGCCCTCGACGAGGGCCTGGTGGATCGCGTCGGCCGCCTTGCGTGCGGTCTCGTAGGCGTAGTCGATGCCCTCGCCGTTGAACGGGTTGACGCTCCCGGCCGCGTCGCCGACGACGAGGTACGTCGGCCCCGAGCTGGGCCCGACGGAACCCCCCATCGGCACCCGGCCACTGGTCGGCCGGCCCTCCGGGTTGGCTGCGTCGATCTCCCAGCGCTCGGCGATCTGGTGGGCGTAGGCGTCGAGCAGGTGCGTCGTGTTGACGCTCTTGAAGTCCCGGAACGTCGAGAGCAGCCCGACACCGACGTTGACCGTGCCGTCGCCGACCGGGAAGATCCAGCCGTAGCCGGGCATCGGGTTGCCGTTGCGGTCCTGGACGTCGAGGGCGGATTCGATCCACGGCTCGTCGTGGCGCGGCGACTCCCAGTAGGTGCGGATCGCCGTGCCGTACGGCCACTCGCGCTTGCGGAACGTGCCGAGCTCGCGCCCGAACCGGCTCGTCGCCCCGTCGGCGACGACCGTGTACTCGGACCGGACCTCGATGGGACGGCCGTCGGGGCCGGTCACCATCGCCCCCTTCACGAACCCCCTGTCGACGATCGGGCGCACCGCCTCGTGGCCCTGGAGCAGTCGGGCGCCGGTCCGCTCGGCGTTGACCGCGACGAGTTGGTCGAGGTCGCGCCGGCGGACGACGTAGCCGTGGCGGGGATAGTCGGGGTGCTCGGGCCACTCCAGCTCGAGGACGCGCCCCAGACCGGTCGCCCGCAGCCCCTGGTACCGGTGGAAGCGGGTGAGCTCCTCGCCGAGACCCATGTCGGTGAGCTCTTTGACGGCCCGCGGGGTCAGGCCGTCGCCACAGGTCTTGTCACGCGGGAAGGTCCGCTTCTCCACGACCGTGGCGTCATGGCCGTGGCGGGCCAGCCAGTAGCCGGCCGCCGCGCCCGCCGGCCCGCCGCCGACGATGAGCACTTCGGTGGAGAGTCGGTCGCCGGTGACCTCGGCCGTCTCGACCGTGGTCGCCGTCATCAGGGGGCCGAACCGGCGAGCGGAGCGTCGCCGATGTCGATGATCTCGATCGGGTCGCCCTCG
This sequence comes from uncultured Acidimicrobiia bacterium, assembly GCA_963827075.1. Lineage (GTDB taxonomy): Bacteria > Actinomycetota > Acidimicrobiia > Acidimicrobiales > Ilumatobacteraceae > JALZMG01. The sequence goes on from CAWGZN010000011.1 coordinate 163,052, forward strand.
GCGTTGGTCAGTCCCGGCCTCGTCGAGGTCGGCGAGAGTCCCGCCCTCCTCGAGGTTGATGAAGGCGGGCGCCTCCTCGGCGCACCAGTCCTCGAACTCGGCTGAGTACTCGGCGCTCGTCTCGTCGGCGCCCCCGATCGTGTAGCGCTCGTGGCAGACGACGGCGAGGATCTCCTCGTCGGTCAGGTCGCCGCCCGCCTCGGTGCCCCACCCCGGCATCGGACCGAACGAGCCGGTCTCGTGGGGGCCACCCTCACGCTCAGGGTTGCCATAGATGTCGACGCCGGCGATGTTGTACTGCTCGGTGCCGAAGTAGACGAACCGCAGCTGGTCCTCGATGTGCGGGAACGTCTTGAGCACCTCCCCGTCGGACAGCGGCCGGCCGGAGCCGCCTCCTCCGGTGGCGCCGTGGCAGCTGGCGCAGTTCGAGTACTCCGCGGCGCCGATCCCCAACGGCCCGGAGGCAACCTCCGGCGGCCGAGTCAACGCACGGACGTACATGAACGCCCAGATCGGCATGATGCTCAGCGCCGCGAGCGCCCAGATCGGGATCCTCGCCCGGGCCTTTGCCGCCGCGACGTACGGCGGGTCGGGCTTCGGGGGCGGAGCCGCCGGCGGAGCGGCTGGTGGCTGACGCCCCGGCGGGCCGCTCGGCGCGGCCGCCGCGGGGGCGGTCTCCGCCGTCGTCGCCGGGGTCGCCGGCGCGGCCTCGGCGGCCGGCTTCTCGCCGCCCTCGTCACCGCCGCCGAGCCCGAGCGCGGCGCGCCGCTCACGCGAGCGCTTGAGCAGATGTTCGGGGACCTCGGTCACGCGCCCGCAACGATAGGCGGAAGCGCCGCGACGCCGGCAAGCCATCGTTTGTGTCACCGACGCCGCCGCATGCGGCGAGATCGGTGACACAAACCGGGGAGGGCTGACGAAGAGGTCGGCGTCTCACGCACTTATGCACAACCTGTGGGTGGTGTGCCGCCTGCGTGCCAGACTGCACCAAAAGAGATTTGCGAGGCCTCGCCTGGCGGCTCGGCCTCTTCGAGCCCGACGTGTGGTGCGACTACGGTTCGTGCAAACGTTCACGAGCCGCCCGCATGTGGCTCCCGCAGCGCAGTTGAACCGACCCCCGAGCGAGAGCACGTAGGAGCATCCCGAGCGAGATGATCGCCATCGACATCCTGGAGTGGCCCGGTGTGAGCGTGCCGTTCCTGACGTCGTTCTTCGCGTCGCTCGCCCTCACGTTCGTCGTCATCCCGTACGGCAAGCGCCGCCCCGTCGGCAAGCCGGTCTCGTGGGGGGAGGGGCTGCTCGCCGGGACGTACGCCTTCGGCGTGATGTTCCTCGCCTTCGGCATCGTGCCCAACGCCTGGATCGACCACGCCGACCGCGAGCTGGGGTGGAGCAAGGACAAGGTCGTCTACGGGCCCGGCGGCATCCTCAAGCCGGAGTCGCTCGGAGGGTGGAACCCGATCACCCTGCAGTACCAGGCGCTGCGGGACATCGTCGTCGTCCTCCTCCACGCCGTCTACTTCGGCCTCATCATCTACATCTGGTACTGGTGGCAGGCCCGCGGCCGCGTCACCCCGACCGCCGAGATCGCGACGAGCACCTACGGCCGTCCGCTCGTGAAGAAGACTTGACGATGGCACGTACGGATGCGAACCCCCCGATGATGCCGTACACCGACGAGTACACCCTCGTCGAGGTCGACGCCGATTACCTCACCCGCGCCGTCAAGCCCAAGCAGTTCATCCACATCGACCAGACCGAGTGCATCATGTGCGAGGGCTGTGTCGACATCTGCCCGTGGAAGTGCATCCACATGGTCACGCCCGACGCCATCGTCGAGGCGATCGGCACCGAGCTCCCGGGCGAGGATCCTTCCGATCAGGTGGTGTTCACGATCGACGACGACATCTGCACCCGCTGCGCCCTGTGCGTCGACCGCTGCCCGACCGGGGTCATCATCCTCGGCAAGGCCGGCGCCCCGAGTGCCATGGGTGACGCCCACATCCGCACGAACAGCCACGGCTACGCCTACGGGATGAGGTTCTGATGGCGCACGCGTCGTCGACGAACGGCCACGGCCGACGATCAAGGACCGCATCAACAAGACGGTCGACTCGGTCCAGGGCAGCCAGGCCTGGAGCAGCATCTTCCGGCCCGGCTCGATCTTCCGCAAGGGTTACACCGACAGCCCGCGCAACCGCAGCTACGTGGTCATGAACTCGGTGCTCTACCACCTTCACCCGGTGAAGGTGAAGCGCCACGCGGTGAAGGTGAGCTACACGCTCTGCCTCGGCGGGCTCAGCTTCTTCCTGTTCATCCTGCTCACGGTCACCGGCATCTTCCTGATGTTCTTCTATCGCCCCGAGGCGACGGCGGCCTGGAACGACATCTCCAACCTGCAGACGTCGGTGACGTTCGGGCTCCTCGTGCGCAACATGCACCGGTGGGGCGCGCACCTGATGGTGCTCACCGTGTTCCTGCACATGGCCCGGGTCTTCTACCACGGCGCCTACAAGCCTCCCCGCGAGTTCAACTGGGTGATCGGCGTGATCCTGCTCACGCTCACCCTGCTGCTCTCGTTCACCGGCTACCTGCTGCCGTGGGACCAGCTCGCCCTCTGGGCCGTCACCGTCGGTACGAACATGATCGGCTACACACCCGTGTTCGGGAACGAGGTGCGGTTCGTCCTCCTCGGCGGGGCCGAGATCGGACCGGAGACGCTGCTGCGGTGGTACGTCCTCCACGTGCTGATGTTCCCGTTCATCATCGTCATCTTCATGGCGATCCACTTCTGGCGCGTCCGCAAGGACGGCGGCCTCTCGGGACCGTTATGAATGGCCTCACTCGCTCGAAGACTCGCTCGTTCGGCGTGTCTCGCTGCGGCTGGCGCCGCGACGCTCGACCTGACGATCCATGCTCACTGCGGACGGGGGCAGAAGCGGTCGGGAACCTGGCACTCAACCTTGAGGGGACACACTCGTGACTGAGATCCCCGAACACCTCCTCAAGCGAGCGCAGGCGGCACGAGAGAAGGCCGCCGCGGAACCCGCCGCAGGTTCGGGCGAGCCGGAGGCGACCACGGAGGCCGCTGGAGCCGGGTCGGCCGCCGAACAGCCCGCTGCGGATCCCCGCATCCCGGCCCACCTGCTCGAGCGCAGCCGGGCCGCCAAGGCCAAGACCGAAGGCGGGGCCGCCGAGGGTGAGTCCGGCGGTGGCGGCGCGGTCGCGGTCGCCGACCGTGTCACCGAGGTCGTCCAGGCCCCTCCGGCTGCCGCGGGCATCCCGGTCGGGGCCGGTCCGGGTGGGCACACCCAACGCCTCCTCACCGTCGTCAAGAGCGGCTCGATCCAAGAGGTCAAGGCATCACCGGTCGACAAGGTGCACACCTGGCCGCACCTCCTCGCCGGCGAGTTCGTCGCCGCCCTGCTCTGCACGGCGTTCACGTTCGTCTTCTCGATCTTCGTCAACGCCCCGCTGCTCCAACTGGCCAACGTCAACCAGACGCCGAACCCGTCCAAGGCGCCGTGGTACTTCCTCGGCCTGCAGGAGCTGCTGACGATGTTCCACCCGATGATCGCCGGCGTGACGATCCCGGGCGTCGGCATCATCGTGCTGATCTTCGCCCCGTACATCGACAAGAACCCGTCCAACAAGCCGGAGGACCGCAAGTTCGCGACCGCTCTGATGACCGTGCACCTGATGTTCTGGGCGGTGCTCGTGATCATCGGCTCGTTCTTCCGGGGTCCCGGCTTCAACTTCACGCTGCCGTGGAAGGACGGCGTGTTCTTCGACCTCTAGGTCGAGGAGGATTGCCATGAACTGCGTTCCCCGGCCACGCAGGCCGTTGTTGGCCGCTCGCTCGCTGGCGCTCACTCGCTCGCATCGATCCGAGGTGCTTCGATGAGCGCGGGTGCCGTCATCGCCATCGCCATCGGTGTGGGGCTGGTCCTCGCCGTGCTCGTCTTCGTGACGATGGCGCGGCGTTCGGACGTCCGCGGCGCCGGCGCGCTGTCGGCGGAGACGCGCCGACGCGACCGCACCGCTCGTGACACCCAGCCGCCGGCAGAAGCGCCCACCCCGCCCAGCCGGAGTGAGGTCGAGGCGCAGGGCGCCCTCGCCCGCCGCGGCCAGGAGATCGAGCCGGCTCCCGAGCGGGCGCCCGTCCCGTGGGTCCCACCCGACCCCGAGGCGGTCGGCGTGAGCCGGCGGCAGTTCTTCAACCGGGCCAACGTCACGCTGATGAGCGCCAGCATCGGCGCCTTCTCGGCCGCCGGCTTCGTGGCGTTCCTCTGGCCGACGGCAACGGGTGGGTTCGGCCAGCAGGTCACCGTCGGCAAGTTCGACGACATCCTCGAGACGCTGCGCACCGGCGACGGCTTCTTCTACGCGTCCAACGCCCGCACCTGGATGACCGAGTACCCCGGCGACGCGCTGCCCAACGCGCGGGCGGTCTACGACCCGTCCATCGTCGCCGGCATGGAGCAGGGGCTCGTCGCGCTGTACCAGAAGTGCCCGCACCTCGGGTGCCGGGTTCCCTCGTGCCCGTCGAGCGGGTGGTTTGAATGTCCGTGCCACGGGTCGCAGTACAACCGGGTCGGAGAGAAGAAGGGCGGCCCGGCGCCCCGCGGCATGGACCGCTTCGCGTTCACCGTCGCCGGAAACGGCGACGTCACCGTCGACACCGGCACGGTCGTCACCGGACCGCCGATCGGCACCAACACCACCGGTCAGGAGGCCGAGGGTCCCCACTGCATCACCAGTGCGGGTGAGCACTGATGCCGTTGCTGGGGCTCACGACCACCGTCGTCGCCTGGATCCTCCTGGCGATCGTCGTCGTCGGTTGGCTCCTCTACGCCATCCTCAACACCTCCGCCAGCAAGCGGGAGGTCGGCAGTGAGATCGAGCTGGCGCCGAACCGCCGGCCGTACTTCGACGACGAAGCCCTCGAAGGCCGCCGGCTCGAGCGGGTCCAGCTCTACGGTCTGCTGCTGCTCATCGTGATCACGATCGGCCTGCCGGTCTACTGGGTGCTCGAACCGGACCGTCAGGCCGGGGCGCGCGAAGGCATCCAGAGCCAACTCGAAGGGTGGGGCGCCGACCTCTTCGAGACGACGGCCAACGGCGGCTTCAACTGCGCCGGCTGCCACGGCGGGATGAACGCCAACGGTGGGTCGGCGCCGTACACGGTCACCGACCCGGCCACCGGTGAGGTCAGGTCCGTCACGTGGCTCGCGCCGGCCCTGAACACCGTCTTCTACCGGTTCGACGAGGACGAGGTGCGCTACATCATCACGTACGGGCGGCCGGGCTCACCGATGTCCGCATGGGGGCTCGACGGCGGCGGGCCGATGAACGCGCAGCAGGTCCAGACGCTCATCGAGTACCTGAAGTCGATCCAGATCCCGCGCGAGGACTGCTCGGCGGAGGAGGCAGACGACCCGCTGTGCGAGAGCGGCCACCTGCCCGCGGAGGACCAGGAGGCGATCGAGACGCTCGCCCGGCAGTCGGTCGAGGACGGCACGTACTCGAGCTACGGCGAAGCCCTGTTCAACCTCGACCTGGCGAGCGGGGCGTTCGGCTGCGCCCGCTGCCACACGGAGGGGTGGAGCTACGGCGAACCCGGTGTGCCCGGTCAGGGCGCGTTCGGGTGGAACCTCACCGGTGGTTCGGAGAACGCCCGCTTCCCCAACGAGGACGACCAGATCGAGTTCATCAAGACCGGCTCGGAGAACGGCGTCGGGTACGCCCCGCAGGCGCAGGGAACCGGCCGCATGCCGGCCTTCGGCAACATGCTCACCGACGAGCAGATCCAGGCCATCGTCGAGTACGTGCGGGGTCTCTAGGTGTCCGTGCTCGCCGACGTCCTGGCCATCAACTGGGAGCCCGAGCTCCGCGGCATCCTGATCACCATCATCGCGGTGGGCCTGTTCTGCGGCAGCATCTACATGGTCCTCGCGACCAACCTCGGGGCCCGGCTCGGCTTCCTCGTCGCCCTGACCGGGTTGGCCGGGTGGATGGTCCTGATGGGGATCATCTGGATGATCTACGGGATCGGCCTCCGCGGTCCGGATCCGTCGTGGGCCGAGGTGCCCGGGCGCACGGTGCTCCAGGACACCGACGCGCTGTACCAGGCCCGCGTGTTCGAGCACCGGGTCGAGGTGCCCGAGGACTCGACCTTCACCGAGGAGGCCGAGCTCGTCGCCGACCGGTTCGCCGAGGACGGCTGGGTCCTGCTGAGCGAGGACGCCCCGGCGTTCGGGCAGGCCGCAGCGGCGGCAGGCGAGTTCCTCGAGGAGACCGGGGCGTTCGCGGCGGGCGAGTTCCAGGCGGTGCGCGTGTTCGACACCGGCGGCGAGCGCTATCCGATGATCGGCGACTTCGACCTGCTCGCCTTCTTCCACAGACCCCACTACGTGGTGGTCGAGGTGGCCCCGCTCGTCCCCACCCGCACGGAGGCCGGACGGGCGCCCGCCGCGCCGGAGATCGACGAGACCCGCCAGCGGCAGTACGTCTACATGATCCGGGACCTCGGCGCGCGGCGACAGCCGGCGTTCGTGCTCACGCTCGGGTCCGGGCTCGTCTTCTTCGCCGGGTGCTGGCTGCTCCACCGCCGCGACCGCGTCCTCGCCGCCAACCGCAGCGCCGCCGTCGTTCCAGCGAGCTCGTCGTGACCCGCGTCGATCAAGGAGGGCTACGCACGTGAGCCAGTACCTGCCGATCGTCGTGCTCGCCCTGCTCGGTGTCGTGTTCGGGATGCTCAGCTTCGGCGTGTCCCGGCTGCTCGCCCCGCGCCGTCCGTCGACGGCGAAGGAGGCACCGTACGAGTGCGGGATCCTGCCGAGCCGCGACCCGCCCGAGCGGTTCCCCGTCAGCTTCTACGTCGTCGCGATGCTGTTCATCATGTTCGACATCGAGATCATCTTCGTCTACCCCTACGCGATCGCGAGGACGTCGCTCGGTGTCTACGGGTTCGTCGCGATCGTCATCTTCTCCGTGCTCTTCTTCCTCACGTTCGTGTACGAGGTGGCGCGCGGCGGGCTCGACTGGGGTCCACTGCAGCGCGTGCACCGCATCGTGCCAGACGAGGCCATGAGCGCCGACCGCACCGCGGCGTCGACGATCCGGCGCGTCGGCTCCGACGGCCGCGGCGCGCCGGAAGAGGCCGCCTAGGGACGTGGTCGCCGAGGAGGAGGACCGGTCATGGGCCTTGTGAGCGACGTGCTCGACGACGGCCTCAGCGGGCTGTCGCACAACATCATCACCGGACGACTCGAGAGCCTCGTGCAGTGGGCCCGCGCCCGCAGCTCGTGGGCGGCCAACTTCGGCCTCGCCTGCTGCGCGATCGAGATGATGGCCGCGGGCGGAGCGCACTACGACCTCGCCCGGTTCGGGATGGAGGTGTTCCGCGCCTCGCCCCGCCAGGCGGACATCATGATCGTCGCCGGCCGCGTGAGCCAGAAGATGGCGCCGGTGCTGCGCCAGATCTACGACCAGATGATGGAGCCCAAGTGGGTCATCTCGATGGGCGTCTGCGCGTCCACCGGGGGGATGTTCAACAACTACGCCATCGTGCAGGGCGTCGACCAGATCGTGCCGGTCGACGTGTACGCGCCCGGCTGCCCGCCGACCCCGGAGACGTTGCTCCACGCCATCGAGACCCTCCACCAGCAGATCGAGGACGGTGAGCTGCTCCGCCGCCGGCGGGAGACCGGCGCCGGCGCCGACATCCACGTCAAGGAGATCCCGGCTTCCGGGGAACCGGTCACCGTGCTCCTCGGGAGCGGCCGGTGACCGCCACCGTCGTGCCCGAGAGCCTCGACGAGCTCCCGCGCACCGACGTCAACGACCAGACCGTGCTGTACCCGAGCCGGGACGCCTACCTCGACGTCGTCAAGGTCCTGGCCGACGACGGCTACACGATGTGCGTCGACGTCACCGCCGTCGACTACCTCGCCCACGCCGGCCGGGCGCTGCCCGAGGGTGTGACCCCGGAGCGCTTCGAGGTCGTCGCCGGCTTCATCGACCTCGCCACGGCCCGGCGCCTGCGCCTGCGCGTTCAGGTGCCCGACTCCGACCCCACGATCCCGAGCCTGTTCGACATCCACCCGGGCGCCGAGGCGCTCGAGCGCGAGGTCTACGACATGTTCGGGATCACGTTCACCGACCATCCCGACCTCACCCGCATCCTGATGCCGGAGGACTGGGAGGGCTACCCGCTCCGCAAGGACTACGACGTCGGCGAGATCCCCGTCCAGTTCAAGGGCTCGCCGTCATGAAGGTTCCGGCGGAGCTGGTCCGCCAGACGTCGGAGTCCGGCCAGGAGCTCAAGCCGCGCAGCGAGGTGTCGGCGAAGGAGCTGCTGCGCGAGGTCGGCGCGGTGCTGCGGATGAGCGAAGCCGAGGCGGCCCGGCTCGGGGAGCTGCCGGTCGACCCCGAAGAAGATCAGACGATGATCATCAACATGGGGCCGCAGCACCCCAGCACCCATGGCGTGCTGCGCCTCATGCTGGAGCTGCAGGGCGAGACCGTGCTCCGGTGCAAGCCGATCATCGGCTACCTCCACACCGGGATGGAGAAGCAGGGCGAGCACCTCACGTACATCCAGGGCGCGACCAACGTCACCCGCATGGACTACCTCAGCCCGTTCTTCAACGAGCTGGTCTTCTCGATGGCGACCGAGCAGCTCCTCGGCATCGCGGAGGACATCCCCGAGCGGGCGGTGTGGATCCGGATGCTGTTGTCCGAGCTCAACCGGATGTCGAGCCACCTCGTGTACCTCGCGACCAACGGCATGGACCTCGGCGCGGTGTCGATGATGATCTACGGCTTCCGCGAGCGCGAGGAGGTGTTGCGGTTCTTCCAGAAGACGACCGGGTTGCGCCTGAACCACAACTTCATCCGCCCCGGTGGCGTCGCTGCCGACCTGCCGCCCGGCTGGCGCGACGACGTGCTGCGACTGCTCGACATGATCCCGCCCCGCCTCGACGAGTACGACACCTTGCTGACCGGACAGCCGATCTGGCGCGAGCGGCTGCAGGGTGTCGGCGTGATCACGCCGACCGAGGCGGTCGCCCTCGGCGCTACTGGTCCGCTGCTGCGCGGCACTGGTGTCGAGTGGGATCTGCGCCGGAACCAGCCCTACCTGCGCTACGCGGACGTCGAGTTCGACGTCATCGTCGGGTCGTTCGGCGACGCGTTCGATCGTTACGCGATCCGGCTCAACGAGGTCCGCGAGTCGATGCGCATCGTCCGCCAGATCCTCGACCGCATGCCGGCCGGCGACTACCGCATCCAGGACAAGAAGGTCACGCCGCCGCCGCGTGCGCGGATCGACGAGTCGATGGAGGCGTTGATCCACCACTTCAAGCTGTTCACCGAGGGCTTCAAGGTGCCCGAGGGCGAGGTCTACGTGGCCGTCGAGAGCCCCCGCGGCGAGCTCGGCTGCTACATGGTCAGCGACGGGTCGGCACGGCCGTATCGGTTGCACATCCGCGCCCCGTCCTTCGTCAACATCCAGACTCTGCCGCACATGATGCGCGGTCGTCTCGTCGCCGACGCGGTCGCCGTGATCTCGTCCGTCGATCCCGTGCTCGGAGACGTGGATCGATGAACGTCATTGCGTTCCCCGGCCACCGCATACCGCCTGCGCAGTTGCTGGCCGCTCGCTCGCTGGCGCTCGCTCGCTCGCACCGGAGGACGCGGCCGATGAGTCGATTCTCGGACGCCAACGTCTCGGTGGCCAAGGAGATCATCGGTCGCTACCCCCGCCCGAAGTCGGCCCTGATCCCGCTGCTCCACCTCGCCCAGGAGGAGCACGGGTGGATCAGCGAGGAGTCGATGCGGCACGTCGCCGAGCTGCTCGGCCTCGAGCCGGCGGAGGTCTACGGCACGGCCACGTTCTACGAGATGTTCAAGTTCGAGCCGGTCGGGCGCTACTGCGTCAACATCTGCACCAACATCTCGTGCCAGCTGCTCGGAGCGTGGGAGCTGCTCGAGCACGCCGAGGAGCACCTCGGGATCCGCGCCGGCTCGACGACCGACGACGGGGTGTTCACGCTCGAGGACGTCGAGTGCATCGCCGCGTGCACCGAGGCACCGGCGCTGCAGGTGAACTACCGCTACCGCTACCGGGTCACCGACGACGACTTCGACACCCTCATCGAGGAGCTCTCCGACGGCCGGCTCGACGACGAGATCCCGCCGTTCGGAACCCTCGCCCGGGTGCGCCAGCGGACCACCGATCGGTGGTCGGGCGCGGGTACGGAAGCGCAAGCCAAGGTCGACGCCCGATGAGCGTCCGCCGACGCATGAACTTGCACCTGGTTGGCGCGCCCTGGCGCGCATTTCGGATGCAAGTTCGGGAGGGGTGGGGATGAGCGACGGAGAGACCCCGTCGTTCCACGTGCCCGGGATGGTTCCCACCGGGCCGGCGATCATCACGTCCCGATTCGACGTACCCGACGGCTACACGTATGACGGCTACGTGGGCAGCGGCGGCTACCGGGCGTTGCGCCGGGCGCTCACCGAGATGACGCCCGAACAGGTGCACGACGAGATCAAGACCTCGGAGATGCAGGGCCGCGGGGGCGCCGGCTTCCCGACCGGCACGAAGTGGGGCTTCCTGCCGCCCGACGTGTTCCCCCGCTACCTCGTGGTCAACGGCGACGAGAGCGAGCCGGGGACGTACAAGGACCGTCTGCTGATGGAGCTCGATCCCCACCAGCTGATCGAGGGCGTCCTCATCTCCTGCTACGCGGTCAACGCCGCCCAGGCGTTCCTGTACGTGCGCGGCGAGATGGCGCTCGCCCAGGAGCGCATCGCCGAGGCGCTCAACGAGGCCTACGCCAACCGCCTCGTCGGTCGGAACATCCTGGGCACCGACTTCTCCCTCGACATCACGCTCACGTGGGGCGCGGGCGCGTACATCGTCGGCGAGGAGACCGCGCTGATCGAGAGCCTCGAAGGTGAGCGGGGGATGCCGCGGTTGAAGCCGCCGTACTTCCCGGCGTCCAAGGGCCTGTACATGCAGCCGACCATCGTCAACAACGTCGAGACGCTCGCCAACGTCCCGTGGATCATCGCCCAGTCCGGCCAGGCGTTCCACGACATCGGCGCGCCGACGTCGACGGGCATGCGCATGTTCGCCGTCAGCGGCCACGTCGCCCGTCCCGGTGTGTTCGAGGTACCCCAGGGCGTCACGACGTTCCGCATGCTGATCGAGGCGCCCGAGTACTGCGGTGGGATCCGCGACGGCGGCACCGTGAAGACGTTCATCCCCGGCGGGGCGTCGGCGCCGTGGTTCTTCGCCGAGCACCTCGAGCTCCCGCTCGACAAGCCGACGGTCGACAAGGCCGGCTCGATGCTCGGCTCCGGCGCGATCGTCGTGATGGACCAGACCACCGACGTCGTCGCCGCCTGCTGGCGCATCGTGCGCTTCTTCGCCCGCGAGAGCTGCGGCAAGTGCACTCCGTGCCGTGAGGGCACGACGTGGCTCGAGCGGATCCTCAAGCGCATGCTCGAGGGCCACGGCCGGGTGGACGACCTGGACACGCTGATGGACGTCTGCGAGTCGATCAGTCCCGGCATCGGCTGGCCTCCGCGCCAGACCACGATCTGTCCCCTCGGTCCGTCCGCGGTCAGCCCGATCGCGTCGGCGGTCACGCGCTTCCGCGACGAGTTCGTGCACTACGTCGAGCACGGTCGTCCGATCGACGGTGTCCACCGGCACCCGATCCCCGGCACGGTGGTCCATGTCTGACTCCGACGCGACGAAGAACGAGCAGACGGCGGACGCCGAGGGCGCGGCCGCCGACGACCACGCCGACGAACTCACGCCGCCCGCCCGCGCCGCCACCGACGACATCGGGCAGTCGACATCGGGCATGGCGTCAACGGCCGAGCCGGAACCCGAACCGCCGCCCAAGACGACGCTCACGGTCACCATCGACGACCGGTCGTGGGAGGCCCAACCGGGCCAGCTCGTGATCGACGCGTGCGAGGACGCCGGCGTGTACGTGCCCCGCTTCTGCTACCACCCGCGGATGACGCCGGTGGGGATGTGCCGGCAGTGCCTCGTCGAGGTGGAGGGTCCCCGCGGACCGATGATGGTCGTGAGCTGCATGACCACGGTCGCCGAGGGGCAGGTCGTGCGCACGGCCACCGACGACATCAAGCGGGCCCAGGAGGGCGTGCTCGAACTGCTCCTCGCCAACCATCCGCTCGACTGCCCCGTGTGCGACAAGGGGGGCGAGTGCCCGCTGCAGGACCAGGCGCTGAGCCACGGGCCGGGCGAGAGCCGGTACCTGGAGGAGAAGCGGCACTTCGAGAAGCCGATCCCGATCAGCGATCTCGTGCTGCTCGACCGTGAGCGCTGCATCCTCTGCGACCGCTGCACCCGCTTCGCCAACGAGGTCGCCGGCGACCCGCTGATCTCGTTCACCCACCGCGGCAACGAGACCCAGGTCCTCACGTTCCCGGATGAGCCGTTCGCGTCGTACTTCTCCGGCAACACCGTGCAGATCTGTCCGGTCGGCGCGCTCACCGCCAAGCCGTACCGGTTCAAGGCCCGGCCGTGGGACCTCGAGCAGGTCGAGAGCACGTGCACGACGTGCGCGGTCGGCTGCCGCATCGTCGTCCAGTCGAGCCGCGACCAGCTCGTGCGCTACTCCGGCGTCGACTCCGACCCGGTGAACTGGGGCTGGTTGTGCGACCGCGGTCGGTTCAACTTCGAGGCCGTCAACTCCGAGCGCCGCGTGGGCGCTCCGCTCGTGCGCGGCGAGGGCGGGCTCACCGAGACGACGTGGAACGCCGCCCTCGACGTCGCCGCGCAGGTCGTCGCTGACGCCGTGAAGGCCGGTGGGCCGGCGGGGATCGCGGTCCTCGGTGGCGGCGCGGGGGACGAACGAGGACGCGTTCGCGTGGGCTCGGCTGGCCGATGCGATCGGCATCGACGATCGGGACGCGCAGGTCGGTGACGGTCTCCCGGTCGAGCTGCTCACCCTGCCGCGAGCCACGATCGACGACGCGGCCGCGGCGAAGACGTTGATCCTCCTCGGGCCCGATCTGAAGGAGGAGCTGCCCGTCCTGTACCTGCGCCTGCGGGATGCGGCCGAGAAGCGCCGGACCCGGATCCTCGACATCGGACCTGTGGCCACCGGGATCAGCCCGTACGCGTGGCGGAGCATGCGCGTCGAGGCCGGGTCGAGCGCCCGGCTCGCGGCGGCCCTGGCCGACCCGATCGTGAAGGAGCAGCTCGCCACCGGACCGGTGGTCGTCGTCGCCGGGCGGGCGAATCTGGCGCAATCGGCGGAGTCCTCGATGGCCGCCGTGCGCGCTGTGCTCGAGGCGTGTCCCGACGCCACGGTCTTGCCGGCGCCCCGCCGCGGCAACGTCGTCGGCGCGCTGCAGCTCGGCCTCGCGCCCCGGAACGGCGGCGCCGACGGTCTGGGCATCCTCGAGGCGGCCGCATCCGGCCGGACCGAGCTGCTCGTCCTGCTCGGGGTGGATCCGATCGCCGACTGCCCCGATGCCGATCTCGCCCGCCGGGCGCTCGCCGGCGCGCGCCGCGTGATCGCCGTCGACACGTTCCTCACCGACTCCTCGCGCCGGGCCGACGTCGTGCTGGCGGCGGCTGCGTTCGGCGAGAAGTCGGGGACGACGACGAACCTCGAGGGTCGCGTCACGACGGTGACGCAGAAGGTCACCCCGACCGGGACGGCGCGGCCGGACTGGATGATCGCCGCCCAGCTCGCCGAGCGACTCGGCCACGACGAGGTCGCCAGCGAGCTGGCGTCGCTCAACGCGATCACCGACGCCATCGCCGAGCACGTGCCGGCGTACTCCGCCGCCAGCCGACGGGCCGTGCACGAGTCGCGTGACGGCGTGCTCGCGGTCCCGGAGCCCGCTGGCGCCGTGGCCGCGCCAGCGGTCGCGACCGCGGCGCCCGACCGCAACAGCTACGACTACCGCCTGGTCGTCGGGCGCAAACTCTACGACCGGGCCGTCGGCACCGCGATGTCCCCGTCGTTGGCGCCGCTCGCGTCGCCGAGCGCGGCGCACGTCAACCCGCTCGACCTCGCCGGCCTCGGGGTCTCCGAGGGCACCGACGTCCAGGTGAGTGGGGCACGCGGGAGCGTCGTGCTCCCGCTGGCCGCCGACCCGGCCGTGCCGCGCGGAGCCCTGTTCGTCCCGTTCAACGTCCCGGGCGTCTCGATCGCCGACATCGTCGACGCTCGCGCTCCCGTCAACGACGTCAGAGTGGAGCGGATGTGATCGCGCTCGATCCGCTCTTCATCGGCGACGTGTTCTGGACACCGCTGATCATCGTGCTGCTCAAGGTCGTCGTGATCTTCGTCATCGGCCTCGTCAGCACCCTGTTCATGGTGTGGTTCGAGCGCAAGATCATCGCCGGGATGCAGAACCGCGTCGGCCCCAACAAGGCCGGTCCGTTCGGCACCCTGCAGACCCTCGCCGACGGCGTCAAGTTGTTCTTCAAGGAGGACCTCCTGCCCGACCGCGCCGACCGGTCGATGTTCCGCCTCGCGCCGTACCTCGCCTTCGTACCGGCGTTCCTCGTCTGGTCGGTGATCCCGCTCGGCGGCGACTTCACCGACGGCAACGACGGCATCGTGACGTGGTTCGGCGAGCAGACGAGGGTGCAGCTCGCCGACCCGCCGATCGGCATCCTGCTCGTCCTGGCCGTGTCGTCCATCGCCGTCTACGGGAACATGCTCGCCGGCTGGTCGAGTGGCTCGAAGTATCCGCTGCTCGGGGGCGTGCGGGCGACCGCGCAGATGATCAGCTATGAGGCCGCGCTCGGCCTCAGCCTGGCCGCGGTGCTGCTGACCGCGGGCACGTTGTCGACCGCCGGCATCGTCACCGAGCAGGACACCCTGTCCAACTGGAACATCGTCGCCACCGCGGTCGTGCCGTTCATCATCTTCATGACCGCGGTGACCGCCGAGCTCAACCGACCACCGTTCGATCTCGTCGAGGCCGAACAGGAGCTCGTGGGTGGGTTCAACACCGAGTACTCCAGCATCCGCTTCGGGCTCTTCTTCCTCGCCGAGTTCATGGGCACGATCACGATGAGCGCGGTCATCGTGACCCTCTTCCTCGGCGGTCCCCAGCCGATCGCTTTCGGCGACACAACACTCGACATCCCGTTCATCCCCAACGGCCTCGAGGGCACCATCTGGTTCCTGCTCAAGGTGCTGCTCTTCCTGTACGTGTACGTGTGGTTGCGCGCCACGCTGCCCCGGCTGCGGTACGACCAGTTGATGGACCTCGGCTGGAAGGTGCTCATCCCGATCGCGCTCGGCTGGTTCCTGCTCCTCGCCGCGATCCGCGTCGGGCGGGACAACGGCTGGGAGACCTGGGCGGTGATCGCCGTGTCGCTGGTGGTCCTCGCCGTGTCGTACGGGCTGATGCTGTGGGCCATCCGCGTCAGCCAGCGCAACCGGGAACGTGAAGGAGCGCTGTTCTGATGGGGTTGTTCGAGGGCTTCACCGTGACCTTGCGCCAGCACCGTCTGTTCGGCGGCAAGCGGCTGACCGCGCCGTACTCGGGCGGGCGTGCCGCCCGCCGGTTGGTCACCCGGCGCCACGGCAAGCGCAAGGCGGCCGAACCGGCGGCCGAGCGTGCCGAGGCGCTGGCCCCGCCGGACGCCGCCGACGACGTGAAGGCGTACAAGCCGCCGCGCACGCACGGGCGGCACGTGCTCGCACGGTACGAGGACGGGATGGAGAAGTGCATCGGCTGCGAGCTGTGCGCCGGGGTCTGCCCCGCGCACTGCATCTACGTGCGGGGCGCCGACAACGATCCGGAGAACCCGACGTCGCCGGGTGAGCGCTACGGCTACGTCTACGAGATCAACTACCTCCGCTGCATCCATTGCGACCTGTGCGTCGAGGCCTGCCCGACGGAGGCGATCACCGAGTCGAAGTTGTTCGAGTTCTCGTTCACCAACCGCCAGGACGCGATCTACACCAAGACCGAGCTCCTCGTCGGCGACGACGGCCGCCCGCGCCGGCTGCCGTGGGAGGACTGGCGGACGGGTGAGGACGTCGACACCAGCGCCTGGGTGCGGGCGACCGCGCCGAGCGGCGACGCCGACTTCATCGGCCGCGTCGGCTGGAGCGCCGAGTTGGGCTATGGCGTGCGACCCCCCGAGCCGACACAGGACGTCGCCGACGGCAGACCGGTTCCTGCATCTGATTCCGTTGCTCCGGCAACGCAAGGAGATGCAAGAACGGGGAGTGAAGGCACGGAGCACTGATGCAGCTCGTCGTTTTCGTGATCGCCACCTTGATGGTGATCGTCGGCGCACTCGGCGTCGTCGTGCGCCGGCACCCTGTCCACTGCGCGCTCAGCCTGGTCCTCACGCTGTTCGGCGTCGCCGTGCACTTCGTCGCCCAGGAGGCCCACTTCCTCGCGGCCGTCCAGGTCATCGTGTACGCCGGCGCGATCGTCGTGCTGTTCCTGTTCGTGATCATGCTCCTCGGAGTCGACCAGACCGAGGACCTGCGGATCGAGCCGCTGCCGATCCAGCGTCCGCTCGCGGCCGTGATGGGGCTCGGGATCGTGGGCCTGTTGGTCGCCGCCATCGTCGCGACGCGGGACACCGCTCCGCTGACGGTGGGGACCGGCGTCGACGTCGCCGGCACCGGCGAAGGCGCCGAGGTGGTCGCCGACCACGACGCCAACATCCGCCAGCTCGCTGGGAACCTCTTCGGCGACAACGTGTTCGCCTTCGAGTTGACGTCGGTGCTGCTGATCGTTGCCGTGGCCGGCACCGTCGTGCTCACCCGCCGGCTGCGCCGCCGCGATGCGGCCGAGGAGCGGGAGGAAGTGGTGGCGTGACCGCAGCCCTCGTCGCCGACGTCGTCCCCACGACGACGTGGTACCTCATCCTCGGCGCCGTGCTGTTCGGCATCGGCGCCGTGGGCGTGCTCGTGCGGCGCAACCCGCTCGTGATCTTCATGTGTGTCGAGCTCATGCTCAACGCCGTCAACCTGAGCTTCGTCGCGCTGTCCCGCCACCTGGGCGACATCGGCGGGCAGACCGCGGTGTTCTTCGTGCTGGTCATCGCCGCCGCCGAGGTCGTCGTCGGGCTCGGGATCATCGTGGCGATCATGCGGCGGCGTCCCGGCGCGACCGCCGACGACCTCGTGGAGCTGAAGGGCTAACGGTGCGCGAACCGACGACACGAGGTTCGGCCAGCCGCGACGCGAAGCGAGCTGCGAGCTCGGAAGGCCGAACGCCGAGGACTGACGGCCGATGACTGTCATTGCGTTCCCCGGCCACACCGCATACTGCCTGCGCAGTTGCTCGCCGCTCGCTCGCTGGCGCTCGCTCGCTCGCTCGTCGCGAGGGTGCTCCAGTGACTGACGTGATCTGGCTCGTCCCAGCGCTACCGCTCGCCGGGTTCCTGATCCTGCTCGTGTTCGGGCGCCGCCTCGGCGATCCGCGCGGGCTGGCTCGCCACGCTGATGGTCTTCGCCTCGTTCGTGGTCACCGTGGGCGTGTTCTTCGATCTGCTCAGCCGGCCGGAGGACGACCGGATACAGGTCGAGACGCTCTTCTCGTGGGTGCCGGTCGGGTCGCTGCAGGTCGACATGGCCTTCCTCGCCGATCCCCTGAGCATCACGATGTGCCTGTTCGTCACGGGCGTCGGGGCGCTCATCCACCTCTACGCCATCGGCTACATGCACGGCGACCCCAAGTTCTCCAAGTTCTTCCTCTACATGAACTTGTTCGCCTTCTCGATGCTCATCCTCGTGCTGGGCGAGAACCTCCTCGTCACGTTCCTCGGGTGGGAAGGCGTCGGGACGTGCTCGTACTTCCTGATCGCGTTCTGGCACACGCGGCAGTCGGCGGCGATCGCCGGGAAGAAGGCGTTCGTCACCAACCGCGTCGGCGACTTCGGCTTCATGCTGGCGATGTTCCTCGCCTTCGAGGCCGTCGCTTCGCTCAGCTACGAAGTCGTCAACGGCGCGGCCGAGGAGGGCGCGCTCGCCCAGTCGACCGCGACGGGCATCGCCGCGCTTCTGTTCCTTGGCGCGGTCGGGAAGAGCGCCGCAGCTGCCGCTCTACTTCTGGCTCCCCGACGCGATGGAGGGTCCGACGCCGGTATCGGCCCTGATCCACGCGGCCACGATGGTCACCGCTGGCGTGTACCTGATGGTCCGGATCAACCCGCTGCTGACGGTCAGCGCCGACTGGTTGTTGCCGCTGATCGCGTGGATCGGCGCGATCACAGCGCTGTTCGCAGCCACCATCGCGATCGCCCAGAACGACATCAAACGCGTGCTCGCCTACTCCACGATCAGCCAGCTCGGCTACATGTTCCTCGCCGTCGGGGCGGAGGCCTACGTCGCCGCCGTCTTCCACATGGTCACCCACGCCTTCTTCAAGGCGCTGCTGTTCCTCGGGGCAGGCTCGGTGATCCACGGCATGCACGACGAGCAGGACATGCGCCGAATGGGCCACCTGCGCAAGTTCCTCCCGGTGACCGCGGCGACGTTCATCGTCGGCTGGCTGGCGATCGCCGGCGTGCCGCCGTTCGCCGGGTTCTGGTCGAAGGACGAGATCCTCCTGTTCGCGCTCGCCGACAGTCCGGCGCTCTACACCGTCGGTCTCGTCACCGCGCTCCTCACGGCGTACTACATGACCCGCCAGGTGATCATGGTGTTCTACGGCGAGGCACGGTGGAAGGACCGCTCGGCCGAGCACGGCGCCCACGGCGACTTCAAGCCGCACGAGAGCCCGTGGATCATGCTGTTCCCGCTGGTGGTGCTGGCGCTGCTGTCGCTCGTCGGCGGCGGGATCGAGCTCCCGTTCAACGACGCCGCCCATCGGCTCGAGCACTGGCTCGCGCCGGACATCGAGTTCGGCGAGGTGGACATCGAGGGGACCTGGGCCGACGAGCACCTGTACGTGCTGCTCGCCATCGCCATCGTGGTCGCCCTCGTCGGCATCGTCGCCGCCTGGCTCGTGTACCAGAAGCGGCGGGTGAAGGCCGTCGAGCCGGCGGTGTTCGCCAACGCCTGGTACTACGACCAGGCCGTGACCGAGTTCATGGGCGGACCGGGACGGGAGGCGTTCGAGGCCACGGCGTGGTTCGACGCCAACGTCGTCGACGGCGCGGTCGACGGCACCGGTCGCTCCGTCCGGAACACCGCCGGCGTCTTGCGCAAGGGACAGAACGGGTTCGTCCGCGCCTACGCCGGGATCATCGGCGTCGGTGTCGTGCTGCTGCTGGCGTGGTTCGTGCTCGCCCGGGGGATTCTGTAGTGGATCCCGGGTTCCCGATCCTCACGACGATCATCATCGTTCCCGTCGTGGGCGCGTTCGCCACGCTGATCGCGTCCAACCGCCGTCCGGAGGTGGTCAAGCTCGTCGCCCTCCTGGCCAGCGTGATCACCGGCGCACTCACGATCTGGTTGCTGAGTTCGTTCGAGAGCGGCGAGGCCGGGTTCCAGTTCGTCAGCCGGCACGCGTGGATCGAGCCGTGGGGCATCTCGTGGCACGTCGGCGTGGACGGGATCTCGCTGCCGCTCGTCGTGCTCACCGGCATCCTCTTCCCGCTGTCGATCCTCGGTGCCGATCCGCACCACGATCACAAGCGGTACCTGGCGTGGCTGCTCCTGCTGGAGGCGGGGGTCCTCGGCAGCTTCCTGAGCCTCGACCTGTTCGTGTTCTTCCTGTTCTTCGAGATCGTGCTGGTTCCGATGTACTTCCTCATCGGCGGGTGGGGCTACGAGCAGCGGGTGTACGCGGCGACGAAGTTCTTCCTGTTCACGATGGCCGGGTCGGCGTTCATGCTCGTCGGCATCGTCGCGACCGTGTTCCTCGCCCGGGACAACGGCGTCGGCGAGATCACGTTCGACCTCGTCACGCTCGCCGAGCGGGCCGACTTCCCGCTCGCGACCGGACGGTGGCTGTTCTTCGCTTTCGCCATCGCGTTCGCCGTGAAGGTGCCGATCTTCCCGCTGCACACGTGGCTGCCGGACGCCCACACCCAGGCGCCGACGGCCGGTTCGGTGATCCTCGCCGGCGTCCTGCTGAAGCTGGGGACCTACGGGCTCGTCCGCTTCGGTCTGTACCTCTTCCCGGAGGCGGCGTGGTGGAGCCGGCCGCTCTTCCTCACCCTCGGTGTCGTGGGGATCATCTACGGAGCGGTCGTCGCCACGATGCAGAAGGATCTCAAGCGGCTCGTCGCCTACTCGTCGATCGCGCACCTCGGGTTCATCATCCTCGGCACGTTCGCGATCACGAGCCAGGCGCTGACTGGTGGCGTCGTCCAGATGGTCAACCACGGCCTGTCCACGGGGGCGCTGTTCCTGCTCGTCGGTTGGATCTACGAGCGCCGGCACACCCGTGAGATCTCCCAGCTCAACGGGCTGCAGACCGTGGCGCCGATCTTCGCGGCCGGGTTCATGGTGGTGATGCTGTCCTCGATCGGGGTGCCGGGGCTGAACGGCTTCATCGGCGAGTACCTGATCCTGATCGGCTCGTTCCTCTCCGCCCGCTGGTGGACCGTCGTCGCCGCCACCGGGGTCATCCTCGCCGCGCTCTATCTGCTGTGGGCGTACCAACGGGTGTTCCACGGCGAACCCGACGACGAGAACCGCGGGTTCGCCGAGATCAAGCCGCGGGAGGGCATGGTCCTCGGCGTGATCATCGCCCTGATCGTGTTCCTCGGCGTCTACCCGAAGCCGCTCGTGGAACGCGTCGAGCCGAGCGTCGATGCCCTCATCGAGCACATCGAGGCCCGCACCGGCAAGACCGTGACCGAGCCGGAGTTGGTCGAGGAGGACGGCGGGTGATGTTCGCCCAGGAGGACATCGTGCCGTTCAACGGCCCCGACGTCGCCTGGTTCTCGCTCTCGCCGCTGCTCGTCCTCGTGGGCGCGGCGCTGTTCCTGCTCGTCGCCGGCGCCCTCACCCCGCGCTGGCCCCGCGGGCTGTACGCCGGCGTCACGGTGGCGGCTGCGATCGCCGCCGGCGTGCTGGCGATGGTGCTGTGGGACGACATCACCGACAGTGAGCCGAGCACACTCGTCGCTGACGCGCTGGCGTTCGACACGTTCGCGATGTTCGTGACGATCGTGATCTGCGCCGCGCTCGTGCTCGTCGCCCTCGTCACCGACGACTACCTCCGCCGGGAGGGCTACGACGGCCCCGAGGTCTATGCGCTGTACCTCGTCGCCGCCACGGGCGGGATCGTGATGGGCGCGGCCAACGATCTCATCGTGCTGTTCGTCGGGCTGGAGACGCTGTCGCTCGCGCTCTACGTTCTGGCCGCGAGCCACCGCCGCCGTGCCGAGAGCTCGGAGAGCGGCATCAAGTACTTCGTCCTCGGCAGCTTCTCGTCGGCGTTCCTGTTGTATGGAATCGCCCTCGTGTACGGAGCGACCGGCTCGACCAACATCACTCGCATCGTCGGGGCGTTCGCCGGCTCGGTCCCGATCGAGCGCAACGACGCGCTGATCCTCGCCGGCATCGCGCTGCTGCTCGTCGGGCTCGGGTTCAAGGTGGCCATCGCGCCGTTCCACGTGTGGACGCCGGACGTGTACCAGGGCGCACCGACGCCGGTCACGTCGTTCATGGCGTCGATCGGCAAGGTCGCCGCCTTCGCCGCGCTCCTGCGCGTGCTCGTCGTGGCGCTGCCGTTCTACCGCGACGACTGGCGGCCGGTCATCTGGGTGCTCGCGCTCGCGTCGATGATCGTCGGGTCGTTCCTCGCCGTGGTGCAGACCGACGTCAAGCGGATGCTCGCCTACTCGTCGATCAACCACGCCGGCTTCATGCTCGTCGGGTTGGAGGCCGCGGCCCACGGCGCCGGTGAGGTGGACAGCGGGCCCGGCGTGCCGAGCGTGATGGTGTACCTGTTCGCCTACGCCGTGATGGTGATCGGCACGTTCGCCGTGGTCGCGCTCGTCGCCCGCACCGGCGACGTGGCCACCGACCTCGACTCGTACCGCGGGCTCGGCCAGCGCCGGCCGGTCCTCGCCCTCGCCCTGACCGTGCTCCTCGTGGCCCAGGCCGGCGTGCCGTTCACGAGCGGCTTCATCGCCAAGTTCGGTGTGATCCAGGCCGCGGTGGAGGAGCGCAGCTACGTGCTCGCCGTCGTGGCGATGGTGACGTCGGTGGTCGCCGCCTTCGTGTACCTGCGGATCATGGTGAGCACGTGGATCGACGCACCGGCCGACGATGACGAGCGTGAGCCGGTCGGGCTGCCGTTCTCCACCGGCCTCGCCATCGCCGCATCGGTGGCGTTCACCCTGGCCGTGGGCTTCTTCCCGGACTGGCTGATCGACGCCTCCGAAGTGACGACCCAGTTCGCCCGCTGACCCTGCTCCGGGCGCAGACCTGACCGTTAGCGTCGCCGCCATGTCGTCGACCGTTGCCGTGACCGACGTCGTCCGCCAGCGGGAGCTGCGGCGGATGAAGGCCTTCGCCACCGGCCTGCTCGTCCTGGCGGCGGGGGTGTTCGCCGTCGCCCGGGCGAACGAGGACGGCCCGGCGTGGGTGGGCTACGTCGAGGCGTTCGCCGAGGCGGCCATGGTCGGCGCACTCGCCGACTGGTTCGCCGTCACCGCCCTGTTCCGGTATCCCCTCGGGATCCCGATCCCGCACACGGCGATCATCCCGAAGCGCAAGGACCAGATCGGGCGCAGCCTCGGCGTGTTCGTCCAGGACCACTTCCTCACCAAGGAGGTGCTCACTGAGCGCCTCCACGGCGCCCACATCGGCCGGCGCCTGGGCCTGTGGTTGCGCGAGCCGGAGAACGCCGAGCGGGCCGCCGAGGCCATCGCCGACGCGATGCGGGGCACGATCGAGGTGCTCGACGACCGGGACGTGCAGGACGCGATCGGCGGGCTCGTGCAGCGCCGGCTCGAGCAGACCCAGGTCGCCCCGCTCGTCGGCAAGGCGATCGACGTCGCCGTCGAAGGCGGGCACCACCAGCGGCTGCTCGACGCCGTGCTCACCGGCCTGTCGGCGTTCCTCGAGGACAACCGGACCACGTTGCGGGAGCGCCTCGACCGGGAGTCTCCCTGGTGGATCCCCGAGCCGGTCGATGACCGCATCTTCCGGAAGATCTTCGTCGGCGTCCAGAGCTTCCTCGCCGACGTCGGAAGGGAGCCGAACCACGAGGTCCGCGTCGCGATCGACGGCCGCATCCGGCAGTTCGCCGAGCGCCTGCGGACGGACCCGGTCATGCTCGCCAAGGGCGAGGAGGTGAAGCGGGACCTGCTCGCCCACCGCGACGTGCAGGCCTGGTTGCAGTCGTTGTGGGGCGAGCTCAAGCAGGCGATGCTCGACGCGGCCGGCGATCCGGACAGCGAGCTGCGCCGCCGGTTCACGGTCGGCCTGGCCCGGGCCGGCGAGCGGATCGTGCTCGACAAGGAGCTGCAGGCGAAGCTCGACGGCTGGGTCGAGCGGATCGCCGGCTACCTCGTCGACAACTACCGCGGCGAAGCCGCCGAACTGATCGCCACGACGGTCGAGCGCTGGGACAGCGCCGACACGTCCCGCCGGATCGAGCTGCAGGTGGGGCGGGACCTCCAGTTCATCCGCATCAACGGCACGGTCGTCGGCGGCCTCGCCGGTCTGCTCATCCACACCGTCGGCGAGAACCTGCTCTGAAGGGAGGCCGTCACTGCGTTCGCGGCCACACCGCATACTGCCTGCGCAGTGGCTGGCCGCCTCGCGGACACTCCGGTCGCTGCGACTGGATAGGGCGCCCGTCGACGACCTGTCTGGTCACCGGATCGCCGTCGACACTACTGGCAAAGGAGGAGTAGCGTCGCGAGTCGATGGAGTGGCTCGCGGATCCGGATCTGGCCCGACTGGCGATCAGCCTGCTCGACCTGACCGACCTCGGCGACGACACCGACGCCGACGCGGTCGACGACCTGTGCGACCGGGCGATCGACGCCGGTGTGGCCGCCGTGTGCGTCTGGCCGGCGTACGTGGCCCAATGCGTCGAGCGACTGGACGGCTACGACATCAAGGTGGCCACGGTCGTCAACTTCCCGTCCGGTGAGGAACCGGTCGACGACGTGATCGACATGACCAAGCGGGCGCTGGCCGACGGCGCCGACGAGATCGACGTGGTGCTGCCGTACCACGCCTGGCTGCACGGTGACGAGGAGTCCGCCGCCGAGCTGCTCGACCGTGTCCGCGACATCGTCAACGAGGCATCGGATCTCAGCCATGGCGACGGGCTGCTCAAGGTCATCATCGAGACCGGCGCCCTCCCCGACCGGGCCGCGATCGACCGGGCGACCCACTTCGCGATCAACCACGGAGCCGACTTCGTCAAGACCTCCACCGGCAAGATCGAGGTCTCGGCCACGCCGGAGGCGGCCGAGACCATTCTCGAGGCGATCGAGGTGTCGGGCCTTCCGGTTGGCTTCAAGGCGTCCGGCGGGGTCAAGACGCTCGCCGACGCGCGCGTCTACATCGACCTCGCCAACCGGATCATGGGACCCGGGTGGGTGTCGCCGGACACGTTCCGCTTCGGCGCGAGTGGGCTGCTCGACGCGCTGCTCGCGGGCGTTCGGTAACGCTCTCGTTCACTCCCGCGGCGGCTTCGCCAGGAGCGCCGGGTCGAGCACCCGCCGAGCTTCGTCGGCGTCGAGAACGCCTTCGTCGATCACGACGTCGATGATGGAGCGTTCCTCGGCCTGCGCCCGGTGGACGATCTCGGCTGCTCGTTCGTAGCCGATGATCGGGTTGAGCGCGGTCGCCAGGGCCGCCGTGCGTTCGGCGTGGGCGCGGCAGCGCTCGACGTCCGCCTCGATGCCGGCGACGCACTTGGCGGTGAACACCCGGCTCACGTTGGCGAGCAGGGTGCCCGATTCGAGCAGGGCGTCGGCCATCACCGGCAGGTACGTGTTCAGCTCGAGGATCCCTTGCGAGGCGGCGTAGGCGACGACGGAGTCGTTGCCGAAGACCCGGGCCGCGACCTGGTTGACCGACTCGCACAGCACCGGGTTGACCTTGCCCGGCATGATCGACGACCCGGCCTGGAGCTCGGGCAGGCGCAGTTCGGCCAGCCCGGTGGACGGGCCGCTGGCCAGCAGCCGGATGTCGTTGGCGATCTTGGTCAGCGCCACCGCCAGCCCGCGCAGCCCGGCCGAGGCCTCGGCGAGCGCGCCCTGCCCGCCCTGCTGGACCATCGGGTTGCGCGACTCGCGCAACGGGAGACCGGTCTCGGCGGCGATCGATGCGATCACGGCGCGGGCGAACCCGGGTGGGGCGTTGATGCCGGTCCCGACCGCGGTCCCGCCGAGGGGGAGCTCCCCGAGCACTTCGACGTCGGCGCGGGACCGCACGAGCGCCGCGTCGAGCAACCCGGCCCACGCATCGGCTTCCTGCCCGACCGTCACGGGCGTGGCGTCCATGAGATGGGTCCGGCCGGCCTTGACGACGTCGTCGGTGCGGGCGGCGAGCGACCGCAGCGCCTCGACGAGGGCGTCGACCGCAGGGTGGAGATCATCGGTGAGCTGGCGAGCGACGGCGAGTCGGATCGCCGCCGGCACGGTGTCGTTGGACGACTGTGACGCGTTGACGTGGTCGTTGGGATGGACGACCGTGCCGTCGCCGAGGACATCGGTGGCGACCGTCGCGAGGACCTCGTTCACGTTCATGTTGGTGGACGTCCCCGACCCGGTCTGGAAGACATCGACCGGGAATTCGGCGTCGAGGTCGCCGGCCTCACCCCGGCGGGCCGCCTCGCCGATGGCGGTGGCGACCCGCTCGTCGACCCCCGCGACGCCGAGCGTCGCGTTCACCGTCGCCGCGTGGCGCTTGATCGTGCACAGCGCCCGAGCGACCCGGACGTCGAGCGGGCGGCGGGCGATCGGGAAGTTGGCGATCGCGAGCTCGGTCTGGGTGCCCCAGAGCGGGTCCACGAGTTCACCCTACTGACGCTCGAGCGGCCGTCATCCGTCGACGTCGGGGCGTACATTTGATGCGGCATGGCTGCCCCCAACACCGCCAACGGCGCGATCTCGTGGCCGGACTACGACGCCGTGCTCTTCGATCTCGACGGAGTGCTCACGCCGACCGCGGAGCTGCATCAGCAGGCGTGGACTCAGATGTTCGAGCATTTCCTCGACGAGCACGTCGGACCCGACCACGAGCCCTACACCGAGGCCGACTACCTGGCCTACGTCGACGGCAAGCCTCGCTTCGACGGCGTCCGCTCGTTCCTCCTGTCGCGGGACATCCACCTCCCGGAAGGCAACCGCGACGAGCCGCCCGGATCCGGCTCCATCTCGGCGCTGGGGAATCGCAAGAACGCGGTCTTCCAAGAGCTCCTCCGCAGCAACGGCATCGCCCCGTATCCCGGCTCGCTCCGGCTCCTCGACCACCTCGCCGCCCTCGGGATCCCGGCCGCGGTCGTGTCGTCGTCACGCAACGCGCGGGAAGTGCTCGCCGCCGCCCGCCTCGCCGACCGGTTCCCCGTGATCGCCGACGGGATCCTCGCGGCCGAACGAGGCATCCCCGGAAAGCCGGCGCCGGACCTGTTCCTCGCCGCCGCCGAGCGTCTCGGCGTCGCGCCCGGCGAGGCCGTCGTCGTCGAGGACGCCGTGTCGGGCGTCGCCGCCGGGCGGGCCGGCAACTTCGGGCTGGTGGTCGGCGTCGACCGCGGCGCCGGTCGGGACGCGCTCGTGACCAACGGCGCCGACCTCGTGGTGGACGATCTCGCCGAACTGGTGCCCGACACGGAGGGAAAGGAGTCCGAGGAGTGAGGCACCACACGCCCGAGCACCTGCCGCTGCACCGCTATCCGATCGATCCGTGGCGGCTCGTCGAGCGGGAGTACGACCTCAGCGACATCGGCGTGACCGAGACGATCTTCGCCGTGGCCAACGGCTACATCGGCATGCGGGCGAACCCGGAGGAGGGCCGCGACGCGCACAGCCACGGGACCTACCTGAACTCGTTCCACGAGACGTGGCACATCCACCACGCCGAGGAGGCGTTCGGCTTCGCCAAGACCGGACAGACGATCGTCAACGTCCCCGACGCCAAGCTGATGAAGCTCTACATCGACGACGAGCCGTTGCTCCTGTCGGTGGCCGACCTCGAGGCGTACGAGCGGGTGCTCGACTTCCGCGAGGGGACGTTGACGCGCGATCTCATCTGGCGCACCCCGGCCGGCAAGCGGGTGCGCGTCCGGTCGCAGCGGCTGGTCAGCCTCGCCCACCGCCACCTCGCCATGCTCACGTTCGAGGTCACGGTGCTCGACGGGTCGGCACCGGTCGTGGTGTCGTCGCAGTTGCTCAACCGCCAGGACGGCGAGGACGAGTACCACGTCGCCGCGGCGGCGCTCGGCCATGGCCGCGACCCGCGGCAGATGCGTCGGTTCGACCACCGGGTCCTGATCCCCCGACTGCACCGGGAGATCCACGGCGGGGTCGTGCTCGGCTACCGCTGCGCCAACAGCGGGATGACCCTGGCGTGCGCCTATCGCCACGTGGTCGAGTCGTCGACCCCCGTGAAGATCGAGACGACCGTCGGCCCCGATCTGGCCAAGACCGTCTTCACCGCGCGCGCCGAGCCGGGTCAGACAATCCGCCTGATCAAGCTGGTGACCTATCACACCTCACGCGGCGTGCCGCCGGAGGAGCTCGCCGATCGCTGCGTGCGTTCGCTCGACCGGGCGGTCGACGACGGACCGGAGACGCTGCTGACCGAGCAGCGCGAGTGGCTCACCGAGTTCTGGAAGGCCACGGACATCGAGCTGCGTGGTGACGACGCCACGCAACAGGCGATCCGGTGGAACCTGTTCGAGCTCGCCCAGGCGAGCGCCCAGACGCAGGAGCATGGCATCGGCGCAAAGGGGCTCACCGGCGGCGGCTACGAGGGCCACTACTTCTGGGACACCGAGATCTACATCGTCCCGTTCCTCGCCTACACCAGCCCCGACACAGCGCGCAAGCTGCTCCGTTTCCGTTGGCACATGCTTCCGGCGGCCCGGCGTCGCGCCGCCGAGGTGAACCAGCGCGGCGCGCTCTACCCCTGGCGCACGATCAACGGGGAGGAGGCGTCCGCCTACTACGCCGCGGGCACGGCCCAGTACCACATCAACGCCGCGGTGGCGTTCGCGCTCAAGCGGTACCTCGATGCCAGCGGAGACGTCGCGTTCGTCGCCGGCGAAGGCTCCGAGCTGCTCGTCGAGACGGCGCGCCTGTGGGAGGACCTCGGGTTCTACGCCAGCAACCACCACGAGCCGATGTTCCGGATCCACGGCGTCACCGGCCCCGACGAGTACACGACGGTCGTCAATGACAACCTGTACACGAACGTGATGGCGCGGTTCAACATGCGCTATGCGTCGCGTGTCGTGGAGCTGCTCGAGGAGTGGGACGCCGACGCCTACGCCAGCCTGTGCCGCAAGGTCGGACTCGAGCCGGACGAGACGAAGCGCTGGATCAAGGCGTCGGAGGCGATGTACCTGCCATACGACGAGGCGCTCGGCATCCATCCCCAGGATGACAACTTCCTCGAGCGAGAGCCGTGGGACTTCGCCAACACACCGGAACAGAACTACCCGCTGCTGCTCCACTACCACCCGCTCGTGATCTACCGCCACCAGGTGCTCAAGCAGGCCGACGTGGTGCTGGCGATGGTGCTGCGCAGTGATCAGTTCCCGCTCGACCAGAAGCGGCGCAACTTCGACTACTACGACCCGATCACGGCGGGCGACTCGTCACTCTCGGCGTGCGTCCAGGCGATGGCGGCCGCCGAGATCGGCTACGAGGAGCTCGCCGTCGAGTACTTCAAGGCCGCCGCCTTCGTCGA
Organism: uncultured Acidimicrobiia bacterium; assembly: GCA_963827075.1. GTDB lineage: Bacteria > Actinomycetota > Acidimicrobiia > Acidimicrobiales > Ilumatobacteraceae > JALZMG01. The sequence continues at coordinate 191,875 of CAWGZN010000011.1, forward strand.
CCTCTGCGACACCCACGGCAACACCAGCGACGGCGTGCACATCGCCTCGTGCGGTGGCGTGTGGGGGACGGTGGTGTTCGGGTTCGCCGGCCTGTTCGACCACGGGTACGCCGTTGCAGTTCTCGCCCACCATGCCCTCGGTGTGGGAGAGCCTGTCGTTCAGCATGCGGCGGCACGGGGCGAAGCTGAAGGTCGAGCTCGACGTCGACGGGTGCATCGTGCACGTGCTCGACGGACCGCCGGTCCCGATCCTCATCGGCACCGGTCCCGCGCACGAGGTTGTGCACGTGCATCCGGGATCGAGCCAACGCATCCCCCGGGCCGAGTTCCCCGACTAGCCCCTGCGGTGAGCCTTCGGCGGGCCCGGAGAGCGGCCGCCGCTTCGCCTTGGTCACGAAAGTGGTTGCACGATCAACCAATCTCGTGAGAGCGTCCGCCACTAGGCGCGAGCGTTGCCGATTGAGCCTTCACGTGGGCAACGAGCTCTGGAAGCGGACGCCTGCTGCGATCTGGGCGCGATCGTTCTCATTGCGGTTTCTGGGCGCAGATGTTCTCAGCGGTCGCGAAGAATCGCGCCCAGAAAGCCTGCTGAGACCGATTCGAGGACACCTCGTCGCAGCGTCAGCTCGCAGATGCCGAAGCCGGCGACGGCGAGCGTGGCGCCTGCCGGGGAGAGGTCCAGCCAGATGCTCGGGAACGTCCGACCGCCGCTGCGGCCGCGATCTCGGCACGGCACGTCGGCGCCACAGGGCGATGGCGAGCAGGACGCGGGCGAGCTGACTCGGAAGACGACTCGGGTGCGCTATGACGAGAGCACCATCACCGACACCCTGTGCATGCTCGCCGCGGACGCCTACCTCCGACTCGTCCACGACGCCGGCTGGCCTGTCGAGCGCTACCAGGACTGGCTTGCCGACGCCCTCCTCCGCCTCTTCCTCGACTGAACACGGCAACTGCTGACCCACTACGCGCGGCCGCGCCAGATCGACGGACTCGCTCGGGAGCGGCCACCGCCACCCCGACGGGAGGCACCGAACTCTCGGAGCTGCGGTCTCTCGATTCGCTGCCGCTGCTCAGACCGCTCGAACTTCGGCAAGCCGCTTGACTGCGTACTCGTCGTCCCAGCAGACGGCGGCTTCCCATGCGGCCGACGCTTGCGCGGCGATGTCGTGCGCGCCGTCGTCGAGACCGGCGGCGTTGTGGGGCAGCACCAGGTCGAGGTCGGGGACGTCGACGTGCGACTCGTCCCAGTCGATCAGCGCGACCCGATTCGCGGTCATGCGGACGTTGCCAGGGTTGTTGGGGTCGCCGTGGACGACGCATGTCTGACGTCCGATGAGCCGCGCCCACGCTGCTCGGCATCGAGCAACGCCCTCAGGCGGCATCGCGCCGAGGTCGATCTTCGTCCCGGTCTCGGCGTGCAGGAGGTCGGTCGACGATCGCCAGCCTGGGCGCTGCGGCCAGCCCTGCGTCAACCGATGCAGCTGGCGGAGCGTGTCGGCCACGCGACGCCAGTCGGCCTCCGTCTCGGGCGGTCCGCCCTCCACGTAGGTCATCACCACCAGACCGTCGGCGAACAGCCGGCCGTCCGTCGTCGGGATCGGCACCGGCACGGTCAGACCTTCACGGTCGAGGTGTTGGAGGAGCTCGGTCTCCCACGCGAGATCAGCGTCGCTCCTGGCACCGAGACGACCGACCGCGAGGTGCCCGTTGACGCGCACGCTCCACACGTCGTTGGCGACTCCGCCAGCGAGCGGTTCGATGCGAGCGACGTCTTCACCCCACTGCCCGAGTGCCTCCCATCCCACTGGCCACATCTTCGCGGAGTTCCGAACATCGCTCGCGTGCGAGGCACGGTCATGAAGCGCTCGACACCTCTCGGCGGCGGAGAACCATCGTGTCGCCCCGGTTCTCATTGCCGATAGCGAAGCACGCAGATTGCCCGATCAGAGGGGTGACCGCCGAGCGCGGATCGACAGTTCGGCGCTCGCGAAGGGGAAGGCGGTTGCCTGCTCACGGACGGATGGCCTACCGCCGCGACGGCCGCATTTCATCCAGATTGACGAAGCGCGCGGCTGGTTCCGTCGCGAGGCTGTCGGCAGGAGCGCACGCACGATCGAGGAGGATCAGGTGCAAGGCGATCGTTCGACGATGGCGGAGACTTCCGAGTTCCACGCCGCATGCGCCGTGCTCGGACTGAGCACTGCGCCCTCGTTGAGCGAAGCCAACACGGCCTTCCGGGTCCGCGCTGCCCTTCTGCATCCCGACGTGCATCAAAGCGCTGGCACTCATCGCATGAATGCGGCGACTGCTGCGATGCAGCAGCTGAACGATGCCCATCGGCTGGTGGTCGAATCGCTCCTAGCTGGCCATCCGAACCCGACGAATGTCACCCGGGGAACCAACGGAATGACGGGCCGCTGCACGAAGTGCCGGAGTGAGTTCCAGTACACAGCCAACGACGCATTGGTCGCGTGCCCGCGCTGTGGCCAAGGATTCCAAGTCAGGTCGCGCAACCGTCGTTCGTACTCGCGTGGCCGTTTGCAAGCGGGTCGTATGGGCGTCTACTCGAGACGTCCTAGGACACAGCAACGCACCGAGCCGCTTGGACGTCTCGCACACATCGCGCTCTGGCACAACGGGAGTTGAAGGCTTGTTGGGGGGTGAGGGTGAGGCTTCTCCCGTTCCGTGGACAGGGCCGGAGGAGTGATTGCGTTCGTCATCGTCGCATCTCATGAGCGCCGAGTGCCCGATCCGGAGCCGGAGCGGATCTCCGAGTACCGCGCCCGAATGACCCACGTCGCCGCGTCCGCAACCGCCGGCATCGCGTCATCCTGCGAGCTTGTTCGCGATCTCGGCAGCGATCCTGTTCATCGTCGCCCCGTGACCCGCTCGTGCTCCGGTAGCCCCACGGCAATGAATATGTGGGGGCCGATATGCGGCTCGGCGAGGTCGGCACTGCGCGGGATTACGTGCACGTGTACGTGCGGATACAACGGGTGTTCCGCGAACTGGGCGACGTACGTCTTCGAGCAGCCAACAACCGAGCCCAGCGCGCGCGATCGCGACGTGCCGCCGTCATCTAGCGCCGGCAGTGCACTGCGACTGCGCCGGACGGGGTCAGACTTCGTCGGTGACGACAGCACGGCGAAGGACCCTGATCACTGGCGGTACACGCGGCATCGGACTCGCCACGGCCCGACGTCTCGCGAATGAAGGCCACGAGCTTGTGCTCGGCTACTCCAGTGACGAGGAGGCGGCGAGCGAGGCCCGTCGTGTCATTCAGTTGTCGGGCGGCTCGTGCCTGACGGTGCGCGCCGACGTCAGCAATGCCGGTGGCGTTGAGTCGCTCTTCGCCGCCGCGACCGCTGCTGGTCGATTGACGGCGGTCGTGAACAACGCCGGCGTGACGCTCCATGTCGGACCACTCGCGGAGACGCCGATCGATGTGATCATCCGGGTCATCGACGTCAACCTGACCGGCGCCGTGCTCGTCGGCCGGGCCGCCGTTCGAGCGCTTGGCCGTTCTTACGGTGGCGACGGTGGGGTGCTCGTGAACGTCAGCTCGGCGGCGGCCACACGTGGCGCCGCGGGCGAGTACGTGCACTACGCCGCGGCGAAGGCCGGTGTTGACACCCTGACCCTCGGCCTGGCGGAGGAGGTCGCCGGGAACGGCGTGCGTGTGGTCGGCGTGGCGCCGGGCACCGTGCGGACGCGCATCCACGCCGACGCCGGTGACCCCGGTCGTCCCGACCGCGTCGCTGGGACGATCCCACTGGGACGTGTCGCCGAACCGGACGAGATCGCCGAGGCCATCGCCTGGGTGCTCAGTGATGCCGCCTCGTTCGTCACTGGTACCACCGTGCGCGTCGCCGGCGGCCGCTGACCGCGCGGCTGGAAGTGCGCCGAACCCGCATCAGCAGCCCATCCGATCGTTGCCGTCGGTAGTGCCGGACCGCTGCGTCTGGGACCGCCGGGTGCCCGTCAGTACCTGAGTTGCGGATACCAGTCCGTGCCACGACCTTCGGGGACGGTATCGAGGAGGAGCCACAACGGGTCCATCTCGACCGCGCCGCGCGGATCCTGGCCGGGGTCGGCCATGTCACCGGTGATCTCGTCACTCCAGAAATGGCGGATCACGCCGTCTCGACGGGTGAACACGTTGTAGGCCGGCATGTCGGCGTCCTCCGCCGACACGTACTCCCTCGTGTAGTCGCCACGCTGGTCGCTGTACACGGGGATGTCGGTCCATCCACGCGCCTTCTTGGCCTCGATGAGCCGCTCGATCGGTGAGCGGGCGGTGAAGGCGATGGCGACACGCTGACGGAGGTCGGCGATCTTGTGGTCCAGGCCGCCCATCAGCGACGTGCACATCGGGCACGGCGCCTCACGCTGGGCGCCGAACATGTAGCTGTAAATGATCAGCGTGTCGTGCTCGCCGAACAGTTCCCGTAGGGACACGTCTCTTCCGTCCTCGGCCACGAAGTGGTAGTCCGTCGGGACCTCGCCACCGGGTGGCAGGTCGCGTCGGAGCGCCGCAACCTGCTCGGCGTGTCGGCGCAGCTCGATCTCCTCGACGAGGAGCTCCTGTCGAGCACGCCGGTACTCGTCGGACTCGTTGGGGTGTCGGATGGGGTTCTTCGCCGCCAGCTCGGCAGCGGACGTCAATGCAGCCACACAGGTCTCCCTTCGATCCGGGCCCTCCACAGGCCCGATTCGTACTGACGGGCAGACGGGCGCGAACTCATCGCCGGCCCGCTGACGCGCTGCCGGCCGCGCACGACGGCCACGGCCGCGCCCGTCGGCGCCGGCGGACAGAACGACTCGGCCCGGAGCGAGCTCCCGATGCCGACCTGTGGGTAGCGCGCCGCCCAGCGGCGGACGAGCCAGCGCGGCAGCACGAGGTCGGCTCGGATCAGCCCTGGCGAACGGAAGCAGGGAGGCGCGGACGGTCTCGGCGAGAGCCCACGGCGGATTCGCGACCACCCGGAACGGTCGCCTCGGCAGGCGCGCCTGCGCCAGGTCGGTATGGACCACGGTGACGGGCGCCCCGGCGAACTCTTCGCGTAGCGTGCTGACGCGTCCCGGATGCAGCTCGATCGCGACGACCCGCGCCCCGACCTCGACGAGCGCGGCGGTCAGCGCGCCCGTGCCCGCGCCGAGGTCGACGACGAGGTCTCCGTTCTGGATTCCGGCCCGGCCGACGACGTGCCGGGCGGCGCGGGGATCAAGCCCGTGCCAGCCCCATCTCGGCGCGGCAACGGACCGTGCCGCGGACACGGCGCACCATCACCATCGTGGTCATGGCGAGCAGTCTGGCCGCGCCGGCCCGCCCGGTCGCAGCGGGTTTCCGCGGATCAAAGGTCGGTGGCGACGTGGAGGTCCGGATAGCCGGCGGCCTGGGCGGCCTCGACGACCTTTCGGGCGTGATCGGGGCCGCGTACCTCGAACGTCGCGTGGACCCCGGTCTGGCGCACGTGGAGGTTGACCCCTTCCCGCTCGTGCTGGACCTCGACGAGGTTGGCGCCCGCGGTCGCGAACACGTTGAGCAGGCGGACGAGACTGCCGGGCCGGTCGTCGATGCGGGCGAAGATGACCAGGCGCCGGCCGGCAGCGGTCTCGTGACGGCGGATCAATCCGGGGATCACGCCAAGGTCGACGTTGCCTCCGGACAGAACGACGCACGTCGTGCCGGACTCGGCCGGTTCGACCGCCTTCGATCGGAGGGCGGCGACTCCGACCGCGCCGGCGCCCTCGACGTAGAGCTTCGCCCGGTCCATCAGCATCACCATCGCGTCGGCGATGTCGTCCTCGTCGACGGTCACGATCTCATCGACCCACTGATCGACGAGTGGGCCGGTCAGCTCACCCGGATGCTTCACGGCGATGCCGTCGGCGAGGGTCAGCACGGCCCCGTACGGCGGCGAGTCGCCGGTGTACGGCGCGCACACGGACGCCTGCACGCCGACGATGCGGATGTCCGGCACGAGGCTCTTCACCGCGATCGCGACCCCGGCGGCGAGGCCTCCGCCACCGAGCGGGACGACGACACGCGCCAGATCGGGGACGTCCTCGACGAGCTCGAGCCCGAGCGTGCCCTGTCCGGCGACGACCGCCGCGTCGTCGAACGGGTGGCACAACGTCATACCCCGGTCGCGCGCCCGCTCCCGAGCGGCCGCCATCGCATCCTCGAACGAGGTCCCGACCTCGAACACCTCGGCGCCGTACGCGCGACAGGCCTCGATCTTGGTGATCGGCGCGCCGGCCGGGACGAAGATGACGCAACGCACGCCGTGGTGGCGGGCGGCCAGGGCGAGCGCCTGGGCGTGGTTCCCGGCGCTGGCGGTCGTCACGCCGTTGGCGGCCGACGCGCCGGACGCCACCTCGGCCACCTTGTTCATCGCCCCGCGGATCTTGAACGCGCCGGTGCGTTGGAGGTTCTCGGCCTTCAACACGACGGCTCGTCCGAACCGCTCCGTGAGCGTCGCCGAGCTGAGGATCGGCGTGCGCTTGGCGACCTCGGAGATCACCGCGCGGGCCGCGTGGACGTCCGCGAGCGACACGGACCCGTGCTCGACCGACATGCGCCGGCGACGTTACCGTGGCCGGCCGTGCGCGCCCTTGCGCTCGGCAACGGTTACGACTTCGACCCCGGGTTCGTCGGGCACCGTTTGCGCGAGCACGGCTACGCCTTCACGGAGTGTCACCGGGAGCACCCGGACCAGTGGCCCGATCTCGACGGCATCGAGCTGCTTCTCACGTTGGGGTCGGAGTGGAACGTCTACCGCCCCGAGACCGCCGTGTTGGTCGAGGCCGAGGCGGCGCTGGTCCGTGAGGCGTGGGATCGGGGCGTGCCGCTGCTCGGCATCTGTTTCGGCGCGCAGGTCGCGTCGCACGCGCTCGGTGGCACCGTCAGCCGTACACCGACGCCCGAGATCGGCTGGTACGACCTCGAGGTCGGCCCGGGCGACTCCGGCCGGGCTGCGTGCCGTCGGGCCCCTGGTTGATGTGGCACTACGACGTGTTCACCGTGCCAGCGGGGTTCACCGCCCTGGCCGCCAACGCGGTCGGTCCGCAGCTCGTCCGGGGCGGCCGGTTGCTCGCCACCCAGTTCCATCCCGAGGCGACCGAGACGATGGTCGCCCGCTGGCTGGGCATGGGAGGCGCCGAGCAGCTGCGCCGCGAGGGGCTCGATCCGGACCAGCTGCTGGAGCAGTCGCGGGTCAACGTGACCCAGAGCGCGCCCAACGCGACCGCCCTGGTCGACTGGTTCCTGGACGAATTCGGCGCGTCCTAGCAGGTTGGGAGGGCCTTCTCGAACCTTGGTAGCGTCCACGTCGATGTCGTCGTACCTGCGCGACTACCTGACCGTGGTGTGGTTCGGGATCGGTGCGCTGCTCCTCGGTGGTCTGCTCCTGGGCGTCGCCTCGGTGCTGCGGCCGGTGAAGCCGAACCCGGCCAAGCTGATCGCGTACGAGAGCGGGGTCGATCCCCTTGGTGCCGGCTGGTCGCAGAGCCAGATCCGGTACTACGTGTTCGCCCTCCTGTTCGTGATCTTCGACGTCGAAGCCGTGTTCATCTTCCCGTGGGCGGCCAACATCGAGCGCTATGGCACGTTCGGGTTGGTGGTGATGGTGGTGTTCATCGTCCTCCTCCTGGACGGACTGCTCTACGCCTGGAAACGGGGGCTGTTGCGGTGGGTCTAGTCGACCGTGGCCGCATGCCTGGTGCGCTCACAAAGCTGATGAACCTCGGGCGCTCGTACTCGCTGTGGGTGTACCAGTGGGGTCTGGCCTGCTGTGCGATCGAGATGGGAGCGGCGTTCGGTTCGCCGCGCTACGACGTGATGCGCCTCGGCGTGATCCCCCTGCCCGCGAGCCCGCGGCAGGCCGATCTGGTCGTGATCTCGGGAACGGTCACGGACAAGATGGCTCCCGCCGTGCTCCGCCTGTACAACCAGATGCCCGAGCCGAAGTACGTGATCTCGATGGGCAGCTGCGCCAACTGCGGTGGCCCGTACTGGGACAGCTACTCGGTGACCAAGGGCGTCGACCAGATCATCCCCGTCGACGTCTACGTGCCCGGATGCCCGCCGCGCCCCGAGGCCCTGCTCGAGGGCATCGTGCTGCTCCAGCAGCGGATCAAGGACGAGGACATGGCGGCCAAGTGGCGCGGCGAGGGCCCCGAGATCGTCCCGCGCCGCGAGCCCGTCGTGGTGGGGGGTGGGCCGATTGAGTGATGGCACCACCGAGGCCGAACCGCAGGCACTGCCCGGCGACGGGCTGCGTGAGGGCATCGTCGACGAGCTGCGGCGGCGTCTCGGCGAGGCCCTGCTCGACACCCACCTGCGGCCCAACGATGACCTGTGGGTGCGAGTGGCGACCGAGGCGTGGCGTCCGACCGGCGAGGCGCTACTCGACATGGGCTTCGAGTACTTCTGCTTCCTGTCGGCGCTCGACTGGATGCCGTCGCCGTACGGCCGGGGCGAGGACGACCCCACGGAACCGCCGCCCGAGCGGTCCACCGAGATCGTCCAGGGCGTCGCCGGTGGGGACACGCGCTTCCAGGTGTTCGCCCGGGTCACCGACACTCGCCGCCACGTGGGCGTCACGATCAAGGCCGACGTCCCGGACGACTCGATGACCGTCGAGTCGTGGTTCACGGTCTACGCCGGGGCGAACTGGCACGAGCGCGAGACGAACGAGATGTTCGGGATCGGGTTTACCGGTCACCCGGACCTTCGCCACATCTACCTTCCCGGCGAGTTCGAGGGCTACCCGTTGCGCAAGGACTTCCCGTTGCTCTCCCGGATGGTCAAGCCGTGGCCGGGCATCGTCGACGTCGAGCCGATGCCGGCCCTAGAGGCCGAAGAGGCCGACGGCGTTACGGCGGCACTGCCTGCCGACGCGGTGGTCGGCGAGGTCGCGCCGGAGAGCCCGACCCCCGAGCAGACCGACGGCGGGGTCGGCGAGCCGCCCGCCGAGGACGTCGCCGACGAAGCGGCCCACGACATGAGCGTCGAGGAGGCGCCGGACTCGGCCCATCCCCCATCGGAGGAAGAGGGAGCCCCATGACTGTCCTCGGCGTTCCCCGGCCACGCAGGCCGTTGCTGGCCGCTCGCTCGCTGGCGCTCACTCGCTCGCATGGGCACGAGGTGCTCCCATGACCGATCTCCTCACCGAACGGCAGCAGCTCTCCTACATCGCCGCCCGGGCGGCCGACGCCCGGCTCAACGTCGAACTCGAGACCGAGGGCATGACCCTCAACATCGGGCCGCAGCACCCGGCGACGCACGGCACCCTGCGCATCATCGTCCGCCTCGACGGGGAGCAGGTGGTGTGGGCGGAGCCGTCGTGCGGCTACATGCACCGCGGCTACGAGAAGCTGACCGAGGTCCGCACGTACCCGCAGGTCACCACGCTCGTCAACCGCATCGACTGGCTCGGCAGCTTCGCCAACGAGGTGCCGTTCATCCTCGCTGCCGAGCAGCTGATGGAGATCGAGGCGCCGGCGCGGGCGCAGTGGATCCGCACGATCCTGTTCGAGCTGTCGCGGATCGCCAACGTGTCGCTGTTCCTCGGTGATCTCGGGGTCCAGCTCGGCGCGGTCACTCCGGTGTTCTTCGCCTTCCGCGACCGCGAGCACGTGCTCAACCTCATCGAGTCAGTCACGGGCGGGCGGTTCCACCCGAACTTCGACCGCATCGGCGGGCTCAAGGAGGACCTGCCCAAGGGCTTTCTCGACGAGACCCGGCTGGTGATGCGCAAGATGCGTGGGTTCTGCGACGAGATCGAGGACCTGCTCATCGGCAACGAGATCTTCAAGGCCCGCACGAGGGGCGTCGGAATCATCCCCCGTGAGGTCGCCCTGCAGTACGGCCTGTCGGGACCGAACATCCGGGCCAGCGGGGTCGACTGGGACCTGCGCCGGGACCAGGTGCTGCCGATGGCGTGGGACAAGGTCGACTGGCGGGTCTGGACCCATCCCGACGGCGACAGCTTTGCCCGCTGCTGGGTGCGGCTCCAGGAGACGCGGGAGGCGACCAAGATCGTCGACCAGCTTCTCGACGGCCTCCCGTCGGGGCCGATCATGGCCAAGGTGCCGCGCATCATCAAGGTGCCGGCCGGCGAGGCGTGGGTCTCGACGGAGAACCCGCTGGGGGAGATGGGCTACTACGTCGTGTCCAAGGGCGACCTCGGACCGTTCCGCGTGAAGATCCGCTCGGCGAGCTTCAACAACATCTCCGTCGTGCCGTGGGTGCTGCGCGGCGTGTACGTGCCCGACGTCATCACGATCCTCGCCTCGCTGTACTTCATCCTCGGGGACATCGACCGGTGACTGCGTTCCCCGGCCACGCCACACACTGCCTGCGCAGTGCGTGGCCGCTCCTCGGCTGGCGCCTCGTCGCTTGCGTCGGAGGACGGGTGTGACGCTCGCCGTAGAGGTTCCCTATTGGGGGCAGTCGCTGCTGCGCGTGCTCGGCGGGATCGTGGCCGTGCTGATCCCGGCCGGCACGATCGTCTACGTCTTCCTGTTCAAGATGATGTCGTTCATGCAGAGCCGCCTCGGTCCGATGGAGGCGGGGCCCTACGGCTCCCTGCAGCTCGTCGCCGAGGTGGGCAAGTGGCTGCAGAAGGAGGACACCGCACCGGAGCGGGCGGACCACAGCATCTTCAAGCTCGCTCCGCTGATCGTGCTGGGGTCGACGTTCCTGCTCGTCGCCGCGGTGCCGTTCGGTCCCGATGCCTGGATCACCAACTTCCAGGCGGGCGTGTTCTACGCCTTGGCCGTGTCGTCGATCAGCGTGCTCGGCATCCTCGTCGCCGGGTGGTCGAGCGCCAACAAGTACTCGCTGCTCGGCGGGCTGCGGGCCGCCGGCCAGTTGATCGCCTACGAGCTCCCGCTCGTGCTCGCCGCGATCGGTGTCGTGATCCAGGCCGGCACGATGAACCTGCAGGGGATCGTCGTCGCCCAGAACGAAGGTGAGATCTTCGGGTGGGACGGGCTCGGCAACCCGTACGTGCTCACCCAGTTCATCGGCTTCCTGGTGTTCATGGTCGCCGTCCAGGCCGAGCTCACTCAGCCGCCGTTCGACATGCCGATCGCCGAGTCCGAGCTGGTGTCGGGCTACATGACCGAGTACTCCGGCTTCCGCTTCCTCATCTTCTTCATCGCCGAGTTCGCCACGGTCGGGGTGTTCTCGCTGATCGCCTCGATCCTGTTCCTCGGTGGCTGGGGCGTGCCGTTCGCCTGGTTCGGGTGGGACGGGCTCGACGACGTCGCCGACTGGATGAACCTCGCCGGCCCGCTCATCCTGTTCACCAAGATGATGGCCTTGAGCTTCCTGATCATGTGGGTGCGGTTCAGCTTCCCGCGCTTCCGCGAGGATCAGCTCCAGCGCTTCGCGTGGAAGTTCCTGATCCCGCTGGCGCTGGCCAACATCGTCGTGACCGCAATCATCAAGGTGGCCGTGTAGTGCCGATCGCGAAGCCGAAGATCCCCGGCCTGTTCAAGGGCCTCGGCGTGACCCTCAAGACGTTGGGACGCACCGTGACCAAGGGCGCCGAGACCGTGCAGTACCCGCACGAGAAGGAGACGCCGCCGATCCGGGCACGCGGCGTGATCGCACTGCACGAGGGCAACTGCACCGTCTGCATGCTGTGTGCCCGGTCGTGCCCCGACTGGTGCATCTACATCGAGGGGCACAAGACGCTGGCCCCGCCGCGGCGGGCGGGCGGCAAGCCCCGCTCGGTGAGCCTGCTCGACCGCTTCGACATCGACTACGCGCTGTGCATGTACTGCGGCATCTGCGTCGAGGTGTGCCCGTTCGACGCCCTGTTCTGGAGCCCCGAGTACGAGTACTCCGAGGCGCACATCACCGATCTGCTGCACGACAAGACGAAGCTCGGCGAGTGGATGGAGACGGTGCCGGAAGCACCGGAGTTGGAAGCAGGGGCGGCGAAGGCGAAATGAGTGTGGTGAGGACCGTCTCCGGCGGGCGCGCGAGCGCCAGCTATACGCCGCCTGCGCAGCCCGCCGATGGGGTGTGGGGGCGCAGCCCCCACGATGTGATGGAGACGGTGCCGGAAGCACCGGAGCTCGAGGCCGGCGCGGCGAAGGGGAAGTAGATGCTGGCCCAGGCCGCCGACAGCGTGAACGTCGCCCAGAACGTCGGCTTCTTCATCATCGCCGTGCCGATGGTGGTCGCCGCGCTGTTCGTCGTGACGACGAAGAACGTGGTGCACGCCGCGTTGTGGCTCGTCGTCGTGCTCGCCGGGATCGCCGCCCAGTACATCCTCGCCGCCGCCGAGTTCGTCGCCGTGAGCCAGGTCCTCGTGTACATCGGCGCGGTCATGGTGCTGTTCCTGTTCGGGATCATGCTGACCCGGGCTCAGATCGGCCGCGAGTTCGGCCTCAACAATCGTGGCTGGGCGATCGGGATCCCGGTCGCGGTGGTGCTCCTCGGCCTCCTCTCGTGGGTCATCGTCGACGCCTACGAGGACACCAAGCTCCCCGAGCCCGACGGCCCGACGCCCACGGCCTCGATCGCCGACAACGTGCTGTCGCCGTACCTCATCCCGTTCCTCGGGATCTCCTTCATCCTCCTCGCCGCGGCCATCGGCGCGATCGTCCTGGCCCGGAAGGACTGACGATGGCCGCCGCGCTCGCGAGCGCACCCATCTGGGTGCGATCTGTGGCAACAGTCGAGAAAATCGCGCCCAGATCGCCGTTTGGAAAGGATCGCGCCCAGATCGCGGGGGCGCGGCTGATGTTCGCGGTCAACTTCCTCCTGCTCGGCGCGGTGCTCTTCTGCATCGGCGTGTACGGCGTGATCGCCCGGCGCAACGCGGTCATGGTCCTGATGTCGGTGGAGCTGATCCTCAACGCGGTCAACCTCAACCTCGTCGCCTTCGCCCTCATGCACGGCAACGTCGACGGCCAGGTGTTCGCCCTGTACGTGATCGCCGTCGCTGCCGCCGAGGTCGGGGTCGGCCTGGCGATGGTCCTCCTCGTCTACCGCAACCGCCGGTCGATCGCCCTCGACGAGCTCAGTGAGATGAAGGGCTGAGCCCAGTGCCGCGGCCTTCGTCTCGCTTTGGTCACCGAATCGCGCGCCCGTCCGCGCGATTCGGTGACCAAAGCGGTTGTGGTGAGGGATGGCGCCGGTGAACGACACCTGGTTCCTCGAGCACGCCTGGCTCATTCCGCTGATCCCGGGCGTGGCCTTCGCCGTGATCATCCTGTTCGGCAAGCGGCTGCCGATGAAGGGGGCCGAGATCGGCATCGCGTCGATGGCCGCCGCAACGGTGCTGGCCGCGGGCGCCGGCTACCAGTGGATCCAGCGCACCAACGACGCCGGCGAGGAGGCCTTCGTCGAGCCCGTCATCCGCTCGTGGACGTGGTGGGAGAGCGGCGGTGTCGAGTTCGGCATCGGCCAGTACGTCGACGGGCTGGCGACGATGATGCTGCTGCTCGTTGCGTTCATCTCCCTGCTCGTGCAGATCTACTCCGTCGAGTACCTGCGAGGGGACCGCCGGTTCACCCACTACTTCGCCGCGATCACCCTGTTCTCGGGCGGGATGCTCGTCATGGTGCTGGCCGAGAACATGGTCCAGCTCATCCTCGGCTGGGAGATCATGGGCCTGTGCTCGTTCCTCCTGATCGGGCACTGGTGGGAGGACGAGGCCAACGCCCGCTCCGCGCTCAAGGCGTTCTGGACCGTGCGCGTCGGCGACGTCGGTCTGCTCGTCGGCACGGCGATCTTGTTCTTCTCGGCCAACAGCTGGGCGCAGGAGAACCTCGGCGTCAGCGGGTTCACGATCCAGGGGATCGACGGGTGGGCGTTGTCCGGCGACGGCAGCCACACCCTCCTGCTCTGGATCGCGGTCGCGCTGTTCATCGCCTGCATCGGCAAGAGCGCGCAGTTCCCGCTCCACACCTGGTTGCCGGACGCGATGGCCGGCCCGACCCCCGTCTCATCGCTGTTGCACTCCTCGACGATGGTCGTCGCCGGCGTGTTCCTCGTCGCCCGGCTCTATCCGGTGTTCTGGGAGGGCTTCTCGATCCCGGACGCGAGCACCAACGTGATCGTCGTCATCGCCGCCGTCACGATCGTCATCTCGGCGCTCCTCGCGTTCGTGCAGGACGACATCAAGAAGGTGCTCGCCTACTCGACGGTCGGCCAGCTCGGCTACATGATGCTCGGGCTCGGTGCCGGCGCCTGGCTCCCGGCGGTCTTCCACATCTTCACCCACGCCTTCTTCAAATGCTGCCTCTTCCTCTGCGCCGGCTCGGTGAGCCACTCCGGCTCGCACCACAGCTTCGACATGAAACGCGACATGGGCGGGCTGGCCAAGAAGATGCCGATCACGGCGGCGGCGTGGATCGTCTCCGGGGTCGCGCTGTGCGGCGTGTTCCCGCTGGCGGGGTTCTTCTCCAAGGACGAGATCATCGACAACGTCGGCCACACCGGGTACACGGTCTTCATGTGGATCGCCCTCATCGGGGCGTTCCTCACCGCGGCCTACACCGCCCGGGCGACGTACCTGACGTTCTTCGGTGAGCCTCGCGGGGCTGCGGCCGGCGAGGAGCACGTCATCCACGCCGTCCACACCGGTGACGCCCACGACGTCGACAGCGAGCCGGCGCTCGCCGAGGTCGAGGCCCACGGCCATGACGACCACCACGCCCCTCACGGACCGCATGAGTCGCCGAAACTGATCCTGATCCCGATCTGCATCCTCGCCGTCCTCGCCGCGGTGGCCGGGCTCGCCAACACGGTGCCGTTCGGCGAGCGCTGGGAGAACTTCAGCAAGTACGTCGAGCCGCGATCAGAGGCGGTGGAGGAGGCTCCGGCTGAGGAGGCCAGCGGCGCCGAAGGCTTCGTCCGGCCCGGCGCGGAGGACGACGGCCACGGGGAGGGTGAAGAGGCCCACGCCTCGGGATGCGCTCGCCACGGGTGCCGTCGGCGAGCGCTGGAGACCAGCAAGTACGTCGAGCCGCGATCAGAGGCGGTGGAGGAGGCTCCGGCTGAGGAGGCCAGCGGCGCCGAAGGCTTCGTCCGGCCCGCGGGACGACGGACGGGAGGGCGAGAGGCCCACGCCCGGGATGTGGCTATGAGGTGCCGGAGGCCGGCACGGTGTGCTACTTCCCGGCCCCCGACCACGCCGAGTTCAAGTGGTCGAAGGCGATCCTGTCGCTCACCATCGTGGGACTCGGTCTGGTGTCGAGCTGGGCCGTCTGCGTGCTGCTCTACACGCGGCGTGACCGCCGGCTCGTCGGGCTCACCGGACGCTTCGCCCCCGCCCGCTACGCGTACCTCTTCGTCTCGAACAAGTACTACCTCGACGCGTTGTACGACAACGTCATCGTCCACTCCATCGCTCATCCCATCGCCAAAGCCGCCTACTGGATCAACCAATACGTCATCGACGGCATCGTGAATGGCGTCGGCCGGGCCGGGCGCCGCGTCGGCGGCTGGTTCTACCGCAACATCGACCAGCGGGTCGTCGACGGCGCCGTCAACGCCTCGGGCTTCGTCGCCACCGAGACCGGGGAGTCGCTACGCCCCGTGCAGTCGGGCCGCGTCAACCAGTACGGCGCCCTGCTCTTCGGGGCGGCGGCCATCGGCGCCGTCGTGCTCGTCATCGTGAACGTGTAGAGAGAGTGACGGATGGAAGTACTCACTGATCAGAACTGGCTGCTGAGCGTCGGGGTGTTCCTCCCGCTCGTCGGCGTGCTGGTGATGCTGTTCATCCCCGGCGACGAGATCCGGCTGCACAAGCAGATCGGCGTGGTGACGTCGCTCGCCACGCTTGGCGTCGGCATCTACACGCTCACCCAGTTCGACTACGACCAGGCCGAGAAGCTCCAGTTCTTCGCCGACACCGAGTGGATCGAGGCCATCAGGGCGAACTACATCGTCGGGGTCGACGGGATCAGCCTGCCGCTGTACGTGCTGTCGATGTTCATCACCCTCGTGGTGATGATCTACACGTCCGATCACATCCCAGAGGCCGGGAACACCAAGGCCTTCCTGATCCTGATGCTGGTCCTCCAGACCGGCATGGCCGGCACGTTCGTGGCCCAGGACATGATCCTGTTCTTCGTCTTCTTCGAGGTCGTGCTGCTGCCGATGTACTTCATCATCGGCGTCTGGGGTGGAGCGAACCGCCAGTACGCGTCGCTGAAGTTCTTCCTCTACACGATGTTCGGCTCGGCGCTGATGCTCGTCGCCTTCCTGGCCATGTTCGTGCTCACCGACGGCAACAGCGACCCCGACGGCAGCTTCGCCTTCTCCTGGTTCCTCCAGCAAGGGCCCGAGCTCGCCCGCACCACCCAGATCTGGATCTTCGCCGGGTTGTTCGTCGGCTTCGCCGTGAAGGTGCCGATGTTCCCGTTCCACACGTGGTTGCCCGACGCCCACACCGAGGCGCCCACCGAGGGATCGGTGATCCTGGCCGCGATCCTGCTGAAGCTGGGCACGTACGGGTTCATCCGGATCGCCATCCCGTTCCTCCCCGAGGCCGCCAAGGCGTGGGCGCCGGTGCTCGGGATCCTCGCCGTGATCGGGATCATCTACGGCGCCCTCTGCTGTCTCGCCCAGACCGACCTGAAGCGCCTCGTGGCGTTCTCCTCCGTTGCCCACATGGGGTTCACGATGCTGGGCATCGCCACGCTCACCGACTTCGGGATGAACGCGGCGATGTTCGGCATGGTCGCCCACGGTCTGATCACCGGGATGCTCTTCTTCCTCGCCGGCTCGATCAAGCACCGCTACCACACGCTCGAGATCAGCCGGCTGTCGGGGATGCTCGTCCAGATGCCGCGACTCGGCTGGATCCTCGGCCTGTGCGCGATGGCCAGTCTCGGCCTGCCCGGCCTGGCCGGGTTCTGGGGCGAGTTCCCGGTGATCCTGTCCGCGTACAGCCCGGGCTTCGGCCTGTCCGAACCGCTGTTCCGCACACTGATGGTGCTCGCCGCCCTCGGCACGGTGTTTGCCGCGGCGTATCTGCTCTGGATGTACCAGCGCACGGCGTTCGGTGATCCGAGGGCGGAGTTCGTCACGCCGGCGACACATGCGGTCGGCGCGGCGGTGAACGAGGAGGAGCACGACGGCCACGCCGACATCCACGACGTCACCGTCGCCGAGTGGATCGCCTGGACGCCGATGCTCATCCTCATCGTCACGCTCGGCGTCTACCCGCAGCTGCTGTTCCGCGTCTTCGACCCGGCAGTCAGCTCGCTCGTCTCCCGGCTCGGGGAGTATTTGAGCCCGTGATTGTGGCGTCGCTCTTTGGCCAGGCCGATGGGTGGGTCTCGCCCGTCATCGACTGGCACGCGCTCGCGCCCGAGCTGGTGCTCGTCGTCGGCATCAACGTCGTGCTCGCCACCGACCTGCTCGTCGACGAGTCGCGCAAGTGGGCGACGGCGACCCTCACCGGGCTCGTCCTGCTGGTGGCGTGCATCCCACTCGTCACGCTCGCCGTGACCGGCGACGACGTGCGGTCGATGTTCGACGGGCGCTACGTCGTCGACGAGTTCTCGCTGATCCTCAAGGCACTCTTCCTGCTCGCCGCGTACGTGGTCGTACTGATGAGTCAGACCACACTCGAGGAGGGCGGCTACTACCAGGGCGAGTTCTACGTGCTGCTCCTCGCCAGCGTGCTGGGAATGGTGATGATGGCGTCGAGCCGCGACCTCATCAGCGTGTTCATCGCCCTCGAGCTGCTGTCGATCCCCGCCTACATGCTCGCCGCCTGGCGCAAGCGCGACAGCAAGAGCAACGAAGCTGGCGTCAAGTACTACCTCATGGGCGTGTTCGCCAGCGCCGTGCTCCTGTACGGGATGAGCCTGCTCTACGGGGCGACCGGGTCGACCAAGCTCGTCGACATCGGCGCCGACCTGGCCAACCGCGACCTGATCGGGCTCGACGTGGTGGCGGTGGCCTTCGTCATAGCCGGGTTCGGCTTCAAGGTGTCGGCCGTGCCGTTTCACACCTGGGCGCCGGATACGTACCAGGGTGCTCCGACGCCAGTGACGGCGTTCTTGTCGGTGTCGGCGAAGGCGGCCGGCTTCGTCGCGCTGATGGCCGTCATCTTCATCGCCTTCCCCAGCGCGGACGGGGTCTACGGCCCGCTGGTGTGGACGCTCGCCGCACTCACCATGACAGTCGGCAACGTGCTGGCCCTGCGCCAGACCAACATCGTTCGCCTCCTCGCCTACTCCAGCGTGAGCCAGGGCGGGTTCATGCTGATGCCGCTGGCCTTCGTCGGCGACGGCGAGGCGGCCGCGTCGGCGATCCAGGCCGTGGTCGTCTACCTCGTCATCTATGGCTTCACCAACCTCGGCGTGTTCGCCGTCGTCATCGCCGTGGCGCGCAAGACCCGCAGCGGGGAGATCAGCTCGTATGGCGGGTTGATCACGTATGCGCCGGGGCTCGCCGTGCTGATGACGGTGTTTCTCGCCTCGCTCGCCGGGGTCCCGCCGCTCGGCGGGTGGATCGCCAAGTTCAACGTGTTCAAGTCGGTGCTCGATGCGGGCAATGGCGCGGCTTACACGCTGGCCGTGATCGCGGCGGTGAACACGGCCATCGGCGCCGCCTACTACATCAAGGTGATGCGAGAGATGTGGATGAAGCCGGTGCCCGACGGCGATACCACACGGATCGTCACTCCCGCGCCGATCTCTGCCGCGCTGGCGATCACCGCCGCCGGCACCGTCGTCCTCGGTGTGCTCCCGGGACTGGTGATGCGCTTCGCCGACCTCGGCGATCTCACCGGCGCCCTCGGTCAGTGAACCCGGACATCTGGGCGCGGAGCGTCTCACGGGACGATCTGGGCGCGGACAGTCTCGAATCTGAGACTCTGCGCGCCCAGATCCGAAGCGCGATCCGGGCCGCCGGCGGCGCGATCGCCTTCCGGGACTTCATGGAGCTGGCCCTCTACGGCGAGCACGGGTTCTATCTGACGGCGGGCCGGGCCGGCCGGCGCGGCGACTTTCTCACCTCGCCCGAGGTCGGCCCGCTCTTCGGCGCCGTCCTCGCCCGCTTCCTCGACGCCGAGTTCGTTCGCCTCGGTGCCCCGGACCCGTTCACCGTCGTCGACGCCGGGGCCGGCCCAGGGACGCTCGCCCGCGCCGTGCTCGCCGCTCGGCCCGCCTGTGCGGAGTCGATGCGCTACGTCGCGGTGGAGCTGTCGCCGGCCCAGCGCGAGCAGCACCCCGCCGGCGTCGAGTCGCTGCCCGGATCTGCCGTCCGGGCCGATCGACGGCGTGATCCTCGCCAACGAGCTGCTCGACAACCTCCCGTTCCGCCTCGCCGCGTTCGACGGTGTGTGGCGGGAGGCGCTGGTCGCCGAGAGCGGCGACGGCGGTTTCGTCGAGGTGCTGTCGCCGCCCCTGACCCCGGTGCCGGCCGTGCTGCCCGCTCGGCCCGCCCACGGTGCACGCGCCCCGCTCCAAGGCGACGCATCGGCGTGGCTCTCGCGTGCCCGATCTCTCCTTCGGAGCGGTCGGGTGGTCGTGATCGACTACGCGCGCAGCAGCACCGCCGAGCTCGCCGGTCGACCGTGGCGGGACTGGCTGCGTACCTACCGGGCGCACGGACGGGGCGGGCACTATCTCGCCGACCCAGGGGAGCAGGACATCACGGCCGACCTCGCCCTGGACCAGTTCCCCGAGCCCGACGCCACCCGTACCCAGGCTCAGTTCCTGCGCCGCTGGGGCGTCGACGAGCTCGTCGACGAGGGTCGCCAGGCATGGGAGCGCGCGGCCGCGGCCCCGGACCTTCCCGCGCTGGCGATGCGCAGTCGGGTGTCGGAGGCCGAGGCGTTGCTCGATCCGAGCGGCCTCGGTGAGTTCACGGTCGCCGAATGGGTCGCCGCCTGACCGACCGTCCGTGAGACCGTCCGCGCCCAGATGCCGGTGCCGGTCGCGGGACCTGGGTCGCGAGTAGTTTCGGATCCCGGGAGGTCTCGTTGGAGCAGGACGGCGGTGCGTCGGAGCCGCAACCGATGTCGGAGCAGGAGGACCCGGACGGGTCCGATTCCGGTCCGCCGCCGCCCACGGGGAGCGCCGACCGCACCCGCCGCGTGCTCCTGGCGGGCGGGATCATCGCCGCGGTCGCAGTGATCGCCGCGATCGGCTTCACCGTCGGCGGTGACGGTGACTTCACGTCACCGCCCCCGGACGACGACGATCTCGGGATCACGTTGCCGACGGCGGAGGCGCCGGCCACGTCGAGCGATCCGTCGACGTCGGTGACCGAGACGACGCAGCCACCCGTTTCGCCCGTCCCGACGACGGCTCAGCCGTCGACGACCGCCGCGACATCCACGACTGCGGTCCCGCCCACGACCGCCGCTCCGACGACGACGGTGGCGCCCACCACCACCGGGCGTGGCCGTCCGACGACGACCGTCGCGACAACCATTCCACCGACAACAGTCGCACCGCCCGCGGCGGTCTCGATCGGCTCGATCGTGCCCGACATCGCCGCATCCCGTCGCTACCTCGGGACGCCGCAACTGGTGCAGAGCACGGTCGACCAGCTGCTCGCGAGCGGTGGCCGCCACGACGTGGCGCTGCCCGGCACCGTCGCCACGTTGTGCGCGACGGTGGAGCTGGCGGGGCCGATCGAGGTCTCCGGTCGCTGGGAGCACGACGGCGACGAGGTCGACGAGACCGGGCTCGTACTGCGCAGCGCTCCTGGCTTCGGGGACTGCATCGACAACGGCGGCGAGCCGCTCGAGGCCGGCTCGTACCAGTTCGTCGCCACCGACGCGGACGGCACCGACTCGGCGGTCGGCACCTTCGTCGTCGACGCCGCCCGCATCGACCAGCGGTTCGTCAACAACGGCGAGGATCCGGTGTGCGCGATCTTCGTTGCGCCGACGACGGCCAGCTTCTACGAGGACTACGTCTTCTCGAACCCCCTCCCCGCGGGCGCGGCGGTCGTTCTCCCGATCGCCGACGTCGCCCAGGACGTCGAGGTCTGGGTCTGTCCCGGTTCGGACCCCCGCGAGGAGCTCGAGTTCGACTTCGACCCGAGCCCGAGAGAGCCACAAGACCTGATCCCCTGAGCATCCGTCCGTCGAACCCTGTATCGGCGGTGGCTGAGCGTGCTCCTCACTCCAGGAGCGGACTCGATGAGCGGGACCAGTCAGCCGAGCGGGGGGCAGCGCCCGATGCTGCCGGAGGGTCGGTACGTCTGGCTGCCCGGGCGCGGCCGCACGTTCGTGCGCGAGCTCCCTGGTCCACCGGGCGCACCGGTCGTGATGCTCCTCCACGGCTGGTCGGCGACCGCCGACCTCAACTGGTTCGCCTGCTTCGAGCCCCTGGCCCGGCACTTCCGGGTGCTCGCCCTCGACCACCGCGGCCATGGCCGCGGGCTGCGGATCGCAGCCCCGTTCCGCCTCGAGCATTGCGCCGACGACGTGGCCACGCTCGCCGCCGTGCTCGGCATCGGTCGCTACGTCGCGGTGGGGTACTCCATGGGCGGGCCGATCGCCCAGCTGCTCTGGCGGCGTCACCCCGAGCTGATCTCCGGGCTCGTGCTCTGCGCGACGAGCACCCACTTCTCCGGCAACCTGCGCTGGCGGGTGGTGTTCGGCGCTGCGGCCGGCACCTCCGCCGCCGCCGGCGTCCTCCCGTTGGCCTCGATCTCCAGCGCGGCCTGGTCCGCCTGGTGCCGCTGGCACCTCCTCCGGCGCCGCCCGTGGTGGGGGTTCGGCGAGGTCGCCCGACACGACTGGCCCCGGGTCGTCGAGGCCGCCCGGGAGATCGGGCGCTTCGACTCGCGGCCCTGGATCGGCGACATTCCGATCCCCACCGCTGTCGTCGTCACCGAGCACGACGACGTCGTCGCGACCGAGCGTCAGCTCGGGCTGGCCGCGGCCATCCCCGGTGCGATCGTGCATCGCGTCGCCGGTGGGCACTCGGCGTGCACGACCGGCCCCGACGAGTTCGTGGCGCGGCTCGTCGATGCCTGCCTCGCCGTCGCCGCGTAAGGTGCGCGCGGGCAACCGAGAAGGGGGACGCCTGCATGTCCGAGGCTCACGAGGAACACGAGGCCCACGACACGATTGCCGCGCTGCTCGCGGAGAACCGCACGTTCCCGCCGCCGGCCGACGTCAAGGCCGAGGCGCTCGTCACCGACACCTCGCTCTACGACGAGGCGGCGACCGACTTCGAGGGGTTCTGGGCGCGACAGGCGGCCGAGCTGCTCGACTGGTCGACGGAGTGGCACACCATCCTCGAGTGGGACCTCCCGTACGCCAAGTGGTTCGTCGGCGGCCAGCTCAACGTCGCCCACAACTGCCTCGACCGCCACGTCGCGGCGGGCCGGGGCGACAAGGTCGCGATCCAGTTCGAGGGTGAGCCCGGCGACACCCGCACGCTCACCTACGCCGAGCTGCTCGACGAGGTCCAGCGCTTCGCCAACGTGCTCAAGGGGCTCGGCGTTCGATCAGGCGACCGCATCAACATCTACCTGCCGATGATCCCGGAGGTCGTCGTGGCGATGCTCGCGTGCGCGCGCATCGGGGCCCCACACAGTGTCGTGTTCGGCGGGTTCTCGGCGCAGGCGCTCTCCGACCGGATCAACGACGCCGAGGCGAAGGTCCTCATCACCGCCGACGGCGGCCACCGTCGCGGCGACGTGTTCCCGCTCAAGCCCGCGGCCGACGAGGCGCTGGCCGCCACGTCGACCATCGAGCACGTGGTGGTCGTGCGACGCGGCGGCAACGACGTCGAGATGGTCGACGGCCGGGACCACTGGTACCACGACCTGATGGCGACGGCGGACGCCGAGTGCCCGGCCGAGCCGGTCGACTCCGAGCACCTGCTGTACCTGCTCTACACGTCGGGAACCACGGGCAAGCCGAAGGGCATCATGCACACGACCGGCGGCTACCTGACCCAGGTCGCGTTCACCCACAAGTACGTGTTCGACCTGCACCCCGACACCGACGTGTACTGGTGCACCGCCGACGTCGGCTGGGTCACCGGCCACAGCTACATCGTGTACGGCCCGCTCGCCAACGGCGCTTCGATCGTGATGTACGAGGGCGTTCCCAACTATCCGGGCAACGACCGGTTCTGGGCGATCGTTGAGAAGTACGGGGTCACCATCCTCTACACCGCGCCGACCGCCATCCGGACGTTCATGAAGTGGGGCGTGGACGAGCCGGCCAAGCACGACCTGTCCTCGCTGCGGATCATCGGCAGCGTCGGCGAGCCGATCAACCCCGAAGCGTGGATGTGGTACCACACGTACATCGGCGGCGAGCGCTGCCCCGTCGTCGACACGTGGTGGCAGACGGAGACGGGCGGGATCATGATCAGCCCGCTGCCCGGGGCGACGACCACGAAGCCGGGATCGGCGACGTTCCCGCTGCCCGGCATCTTCCCCGAGCTCGTCGACGAGCGCGGCAACGTCGTGACCAAGGGCGGCGGGTACCTCACGCTCGTCCAACCGTGGCCGAGCATGCTCCGCGGCATCTGGGGCGATCCGGACCGCTACCGCGACACGTACTGGGCGCGCTTCCCGGGCCGCTACTTCGCCGGCGACGGCGCCAAGCTCGACGACGACGGGTATCTCTGGCTGCTCGGCCGGGTCGACGACGTGATGAACGTGTCCGGCCACCGCATCTCGACCACCGAGGTCGAGTCGGCGCTCGTGTCGCACCCGGCCGTGGCCGAGGCCGCGGTCGTCGGCGCCAACGACGCCACCACCGGTCAGGCGATCATCGCCTACGTGATCGTCCGCTCTGGGGCCGACGTCGGCGTCGAGGAGCTGCGCAACCACGTGGCCGCCGAGATCGGGGCGCTCGCCAAGCCGAAGACGATCTACCTGACGCCCGACCTGCCGAAGACCCGCAGCGGCAAGATCATGCGCCGGCTGTTGCGCGACGTGGCCGACGGGCGCAACCTCGGAGACACCACCACCCTCGCCGACGCGTCCGTCGTCGAGGAGATCCAGCGGCGGGCGCAGGAA
Source organism: uncultured Acidimicrobiia bacterium (assembly GCA_963827075.1). Taxonomy (GTDB): domain Bacteria; phylum Actinomycetota; class Acidimicrobiia; order Acidimicrobiales; family Ilumatobacteraceae; genus JALZMG01. The sequence continues at coordinate 215,870 of CAWGZN010000011.1, forward strand.
GCGCCGGCCGAGGAGTAGCGCTCGGTCATCTGGTCGAGGCGCCGGCGACCACCGGATCCGGCCGCGACGGCTGCTCGAGCCCGACCGTTCGCGCCCACACCCTCGTGACGGCGGCGACGAGCGGCTCGACGTCACGTCGATCGCCGGACAGCAGCAGGTGGTCGTAGGCGACTCTGACGTTCATCGTGTGCAGCGCGATCGCCGTCGTCCGCGGATCGAGCTCGTGGTCACAGATGCCACGTTCCTGCAGCCGCCGGATCCAGCGCTCGACGCGCTTGACGCCGACCTTCACCGTGCCGCGCCGGGCCCGGTTGATCCCTTCGTCGCTCACGGCGAGTTGTTCCATCGATCGCACCACACCGGCGTTGCGCAGGCAGGCCAGGAAGTACTGCCGGCTGGCGTGGGCGATGTCGCGGATCGCGTCGCCCTCGGTGTTGTCCGGGTCCCGCCGGGCCGCGTTGGACAACTCTTGAAGTACCTCCTCCGCAACCTCGCGGAAGATCTCCTCCTTGGAGTCGAAGTAGGTGTAGAAGGTGCCGGCGGCGACGCCCGCGGTGGCGGTGATGTCCGTCAGGCGGGCCTGGCGGAACGGGATCTCCTCGAACACCTCGCGGGCGGCGGTGACGAGCCGCGCCCGTGTGCGCAGGCCGCGCGGCGTCAATCGCCGCCCGCCCGTCGCCTGGCCCCCGCGGAGCCCATCGTCCCTCGCCGCGGTCATGCTCGCGTGAGCGTATTCCCGGTCGTCGGCGCGGCGGAGGAGAATCCGGTCTCCTCCGTGCGACGAGCTGCGGTTAGCTGCGGCAGAGGCTGGGCCGGTCGCGCTTGCACTCACCCCACGTGTCGATGTCCTGGACCCAGTCCCGGAACGTCACGGTCATCCCGTGGCCGGCGTCGGATGACCAGTTGGGCGTGTTGATCTCCTGCGTGCCTTCCCGCCGCTGCTGGTGGTGGAAGGTGATCGTCCCGTTCGGTGGATCCACGGTCGCCGGCATGTAGGCGTCGACCCCGGACAGGAACGGTCCGAGCGGGAACAGCTCGCTGGTGTCGGTCACCTGGTCGACCCCGATGTCGAACGTGATGACGGCGATCGTGCTCGCGGTGAACGGAGCCGTCGCGGAGTTGAGGATGTTGCCCGCCTCCTCGACCCGCCGCCGGGTGGTCGTGGTGATCCGCAGCGAGTCGACGTTCGCCGGATCGGCTGTGTTGTTGCCCCACCACTCCTTCTGCCGCACCAGGCTGACGACGGTGTGTGGCCCGCGCTGGATCGCCGTCGAGAGCGGGGAGTTCAGCGGGGAGAGGTTGAGCCGGATGAGGTAGTTGCTGCGCAGGAACGGCTCGAAATAGAAGTGCTGGTACCGCGGCCCGTCCTCGCTCTGGCGGGTGAGCTGGAGCTCGTACCGTTGCCTCCCGTTGACGGGCAGAGGCCCGAAGTTGCCGTCGGCACCGATCTCGACCGAGTGGACGGGATTGTCGCTGAGCCGGGCACCGCTGTTGGGCTTGACGGGGAACACGTCGAGCGTGCTCCCGGCGATTCCGGTGTTCGCCGGGAAGTTCAACGCCCGACCCGCGATCTCGACCTGGCCCGGCGGCTCGGGAAGCACGAGCCTCGTGCGCGGCTCGTGGCCGGTGAAGAACTCGTATTGGGCGGCGAACGACTCTTCCGACCCGACCGACTGCGTGTGCCCCTGGTCGCTCAAGTAGACGTTGGTGGTTCCCAAGACCCGGGCCGTGCTGCCGCGCGCCCAGAGGCCCATGCACTCGACCTCGACCTCGCCTGGACACTCGGGTGCGGACAGCCCGTCGATGCCGATGTACTTCGCCACTCGGGCCGCCCGCTCGGGCGAGCTGTTGAGGTACCCGAACATGACCGACGTGCCCTGGGAGTGCCCGACGGCATAGATCTGGTCGTCCCCGGTCTGGGCCATGACGTTGTCGAAGAACGCGTCGAGGATCGGATAGATGATCGCCGGGGTGGCCGAGATCCGGTCGATGCCGGTGACCACGTTCGGGTAGTCGTTGCTGGCCCAGCGCAACGCCTGGGTCTCGTACTGCTGGGCCGACCCGGAGAACCCGTGCACGAACACGATCGGCAGCGTCGGGTCCGCTTCCTGGGCTCCGGCCGGAGCGGGTGGGGTGGCCACGACGGCGGCCACCAGGGTGAGCAGGGCGGCGAGGGCACGTTTCACGCCGCCCATCCCAACATGAACCTGGCTTCAACGTCAAGTTCGACGCGAACTGTCCGTCGGAACCGACCGTTGTGAGTCGGTTCCGACGGACAGAACGGGATTTGGATGCGCTCGGCGTCAGCCGGCGAAGAGGCCGCCCTCGCCCTCGACGTCGATCTCGATGCCCTCGTCGACCTTGTAGCTCGGCGCCGGCCGGGTCGAACTCGGCCATCACGCCGTACTCGGCGACGTAGGCGTCGGTGATCCGTCGACCTTGGCCACGCCGCCGATCACCAGCGGCGGCGTCGAGGTCGATCGACCAGAATGCGTTCATCAGGTTCGCCCGGGTGAGGCCCCCTTCCATCGCCGCGCGCGCGGTTGAGCGAGTCGACGGTCGAGAACGCCGCGTTGTAGCCGGCCCCGACGTTGCCGACGCTCGGATCGACGTCAGGTGCCGTACTCGCTCGACGTCGTCGAGGTACTGCTGCATGCCCGGGATCCTCGGCGTAGGCCGGGTCGGCCGAGTCCTTCTGGGTGACGAGCGTGAAGACGTTCGCCGCCGCCTCTCCGGCCGGCTCCATGAACGAGGCGATCTCCTGGCAGGTGTAGGAGTTGATGATCGGGCCGGTCGAAGCCGCCCTGGCGGGCGAGGTGTCATCAGGCGTCGTGCAGAACGTCGACGTCGTGCCGCCGATGATGACGTCCGGGTTCGATGCCAAGAGCTGGGTCATCTTCGTTGGACAGGTCTGACGTCGGCTCGTGGAGGACGTCGGCGACGATCTCCAATCCGGCGGCCGGGAGCGAGCTCGTTGATCGCCGTCTGGTACGTCTTGCCGAAGTCATTGTTGAAGGTCAGCAGGGCGACCCTCGTGGCGTCGGGGAACTTCTCCGGGATGAACTGGACCCAGATGTTGGACTCGACCACGTACGACGGGATCCCGCCGAGCGTCCACGGGAAGTTCTGCGGGGTCGCCCCAGTTCGGGAATCCGGTGCCGACCAATGCTTGCGGTACGCAGGCCTGCGCGTACAGACTGCACGAGTGCCGGCCACGTTCGGCGTACCCACCTGGAACACGGAGGCGAAGATCTGGTCGCCCTCGATGGCCTCCTGGACCGCCGGTGCCGACCTCGCCGGGTCGTAGGCGTCGTCCTTGACGACCAGTTCGATCGGGTGACCCTCGACGCCACCGTCTTCTTCGTTGATCTTGTCGAAGTAGATCTTCATCCCCTGGCCGATCACGCCGAACGCGGCGAGCGGGCCGGTCTGCGGTCCGATGAAGGCGATCTTGATCGGCGCGCCCTCGGGAGCGGTTCCGTCGCATCGGGCGGGCAGGCGTCGGTCGGGACCTGGAACGCCGCGCCGGCGGCCCCGGTGGTCTCGGTCGCGCCAGTGGTGTCCGTCGCGGCGGTGGTACCGGGCGCGGCGGTCGTACCAGGCGCGGCGGTCGTGCCGGGCGCGGCGGTCGTGCCGGGCGCGGCGGTCGTACCGGGTGCGCCGGCGGCGGTCGTGTCGGTCGTGTCGTCGTCGTCATCGTCACCGCACGCCGCGGCGACGAGCGACAGGCACGCGACCACGGCGAGCGCGGTCGGGACCCGATGGGATCTACTGATCATTGATTTCCCCCTCTGGTTGATGGACCGGTGTGGATGATAGGACAGACTTCTATTCCAAAATTGAACTCGGCGTCGACGTCACCTCTTGCGCCTCTGCCAGCGCCGCGGCCCGGACGCTCTCCTCGTCCTCGGGTGTGCGCGCCGTGGTGGGCGTCGGGAGCAGGGGCACGATCAGCAGGAACTTCGACCGCAGCACCCGCAGGCCGTACACGATCCCACCCGGCATGAAGAAGATGATCAGCACGAGCAGGATGCCGTAGAGGATCGTCGCCTCCGGACCCTCCAACGTGGGGAGGAACGGCAGCGAGAACCTCGTCGAGTCGCTGAACACGAACTCGCCCTCGAGCGAGAGGTGCGGCAGCCAGTCGACGAGCACTCCACCGATCGGCCGGGCCCATGATCGTCGCCACGCCGCCGATGACGAGGCCGGCGATGAACTCGATCGACCGCTGCAGCCCGAACGTGTCGGGCCCGATCGTCGTCGCAGCAAGGGCGAAGCAGCCACCGCCGACGGAGGTGACAAGGGCGCTGGTCGCGAACGCGAGCACCTTGTACTGCGCCGGATAGACACCGGACACGGCGGCGCCGGTCTCGTTGTCCCGCATCGCCACCATCCCCCGACCGACCCGGCTGCGGACCAGGTTCGACGTGAGCGCGAAGAGGATGACGGCGATGATGAACACCGTCGTGAACACCCAGTCGTTCGCCGACCAGCCGTTCGGCGCCCAGGATGGTGGGCTCCAGCGGAAGCCATCCACCGAGGTCACGTCGCCGCCGGTGATCGGTCTTTCCGTTGCTCCCACCGGTGAGATTGGCGAAGTTGACACCGAAGAAGCTCTCGGACTTGACGATCGCTGGGAAGGCGAGGGCCAAGCCGAGCGTGACCAGCGCGAGGTAGAGCCCTCGGATGCGGAGTGCCGGCACGCCGAGGACGAACCCCACGGTGAAGCCCATCGCGCCGGCGACGGGGAGCGTGGCGAGGAACGGCCAGCCGTGGTCGGCGACGAGGATCATCGTGGTGTAGGCGCCGATGCCGAAGAACGCCGAGTGCCCGACGGAGATCTGTCCCGTGAATCCGGTGACGATGTTGAGGCCCTGGATGGCGATGACGATCGTGACCGCGATGGCCCACCGCAGCGCGCTCGAAGTTGGGTGCCACCCCGACGACGTAGAGGAAGAACCCGACCAGCGCGAGTACTCCGACCGCCTGTAGGGCGCGGTGCGTCGGCGAGTGGCGTTGGACGACGACCGGGAGGTTCTTCATACTCGTTCCACCTGCTTCGTCCCGAAGAGCCCCTGGGGCCGGACGTAGAGAACGATGAGGATCACGAGCAGCACCATGACGAGGGCGAGCTCGTTGCCGACGAACGTGAACAGCGCCGGGGCGAACGTCTCGACGATGCCGACCAGCAGCCCGCCGACGACGGCACCCATGATCGAGTCGAACCCACCCAGACAGGCGGCGGCGAAGCCGAACAACAGCACCGCCCCCATGAAGTTGAAGTCGAGCACGTTGCGGTACTGCGCGATGATCGCCCCGGCGATCGCGCCGATTCCCGCGGCGAGCGCCCACCCGAGCATCAGCATCCGTTTCACCGGGATGCCGACGATCAGCGCCGATTCAGCGTTGGCGGCCACCGCTCGGTAGGCGAGGCCGAGCTTCGTCCGCTTCAGGAGCAGGTTGAGCCCGATCACCAAGACCGCGACGGTGATCCACACCCCGAGGGCCTTGTAGGTGATGAAGAAGTTCGGGACTCGGTCGGTGATCACGTCGATCTTGTCGTCGAGCGCGCCCGGGAACGGGGCCGGGATCGGCGTCTTCGGCTGGGTGCCCCAGATGGTGGCGGCCCCGCCGTTGAGGATGAAGAACAGCCCGAGGGTGAGGATCACCGGGGCGAGCACGCTGCGGCTCTCGAGCGGCTGGATGAGGAACCGTTCGAATGCAGCACCGACGATCATCGCCGCCAGCACGACGATCCCGATCGCCAGCCAGACGTTGAGCCCCTGCTCGATGGCGAACACGAAGACGACGAACGTCGTGAACATCGCCATCTCGCCCTGGGCGAAGTTGAGGTGGCCGGTGGTCTTGTAGATCATCACCACGGTCAGCGCCATCAGCGAGTAGACGGCGCCGTTGGCGAGCGCATTGGAGAGGTTCTGCAGGAACAACGTCAGCGTGAAGAAGTTGTCCTCGATACCGGGGAAGGCGAGCACGATTTCTCCTCTAGAAGCCGAGGTAAGCGCGGCGCACGGCGTCGTCGGCCCGCAGGTCGACGGCGCTGCCGGACAGGACGATGCGGCCGGCCTCCAGCACGTAGGCCCGGTCGGCGATGTCGAGCGCGAGGTTGGCGTTCTGCTCGACGACGAACATGGTCACCCCTTCCTGCTCGTTGAGCTCGTCGAACTTGGCGAACAGGTCGCGGATGATGATCGGCGCCAGTCCGAGCGACGGTTCGTCGAGCAGGAGCAGTCGCGGCCGGCTCATCAGCGCCCGCGCCACGGCCAGCATCTGCTGCTCGCCGCCGCTCAGGCTCCCGGCCGTCTGGGTCCGACGCTCGGCCAGTCGCGGGAACAGCCCGTACCAGCGCTCGATGTCGTTGCGGATCGCCCCACGGTCCTTGCGGACGTACGCACCGACTTCGAGGTTCTCCTCGACGGTCAGCTCCGGGAAGGTCCCTCGGCCTTGGGGCACGTGGGCGATGCCGAACCCGGCCATCTGTTCTGGTCGCTTGCCGACGAGCTCGACCCCGCCCATCTTGGCGCTGCCCTTGGTGTCGACCATCTGGCAGATGGCGCGGATCGTGGTGGTCTTCCCGGCTCCGTTGGCGCCGAGCATTACGACGACCTCGCCCTCGTCGACGCGGAGCTCGAGACCGCGGAGCACCTGGACCGGGCCGTAGGCGGCGTCGAGACCGGACACCTCCAACATCGCGGTTCCACCGTTCACGCTCACGCGGCCGTGCTCCCCAGATAGGCCTCGATCACCTTCGGGTCGTTCTGCACTTCGGCCGGCGTGCCCTCGGCGATCTTGCGCCCGAAGTCGAGGACGACGACCTTGTCCGAGATGCCCATCACCAGCTGCATGTGGTGTTCGACGAGGAGGACGGTCAGCCCGTGGCGGTCGCGCAGTCCGCGGATCGTCTCGCCGAGCTGGTCGACCTCGGCGTGGGCGAGACCGGACGCCGGCTCGTCGAGCAGGAGCAGCCGGGGATGGGCAGCCATCGCGCGGGCGAGCTCGATCCGTTTGAGCGTGCCGTACGGCAATCCGGCCGCCGGGCGCAGCGCGTGCTGGGCGAGGCCGAGGTCGGCGAGGATGTCGACCGCGTCCTGCGTCAGCCGACGCTCCTCGCGGCGCACTCCGATTCGGAACGGGGCGGACGCGAAGCCGACCTTGCATTGGCTGTGCGACCCGACCATCACGTTCTCGAGCACGCTCAGGCGCGGGAACAGGGCGAGGTTCTGGAACGTCCTGGCCACTCCGAGGCCGGCGATCCCGTGAGCCTGGACGGCGAGGAGGTCCTTGCCGTCGAAGTCGACCTGTCCGCTGGCCGGCTCGTAGATCCGGGAGACGACGTTGAACAGCGTCGTCTTGCCGGCTCCGTTGGGCCCGATCAGTCCGCAGATCTCTCCCTCGTCGATCGAGAACGAGAGGTCGTCGAGGGCCACGACGCCGCCGAAGCGGACGGAGAGCTCTCGCACGTCGAGCAGCGCCAAACCATCATCCCCCTGTTCGTGGCGACCCCCTCCGGCCAGCCGGCTGCAACGTAGCAAAGATGTGCGGGGGCCGAACGGCCGGACGCCGAACGCGGCGCCGCGGGCTACGAGCGGAAGTTCTCGAACTGCACCGGGATGCCGAGATCGGCGGCCTTGAGGGCGGCGATCACGGCTTGCAGATCGTCGCGCTTCTTGCTATTGACGCGCACGGTGTCGCCCTGGGTCTGGCTCGAGACCCCCTTGGGCGCCTTGTCCTTGATCAGCTTGTTGATCTCACGGGCCTTGTCGGACGAGATGCCGACCTTGATCGTCGCGGTCTGGCGCACGGTGCTGTGCGCAGCCTCCTCGACGTCGCCGTACTCGAGGCCCTTGAGCGAGACGCTGCGCCGCACGAGCTTCTCCTCGAGCACCTGACGGATCGCGGCGAGGCGGTCCTCGGTGACGCTGCGCAGCGTCAGCGCGAGCTCGTTCTGCTCGATCGAGGAGTTCGTGTTCTTGAAGTCGAAGCGGGTCGCGATCTCGCGCTGGGCCTGGTCGACGGCGTTGCGGACCTCCTGCCGATCGACCTCGGAAACGACGTCGAAGCTGGCCATGTCCGTCGAGGCTAGCGACGGTACGATCGTGGGCCGTCCCGCCCGCGGGACATGGGTCGGTACCCAAGTGGCCAAAGGGAGCAGACTGTAAATCTGCCGGCGTACGCCTTCGTTGGTTCGAATCCAGCCCGGCCCACCCCGAACTTGCATCTATCTGCGGTGCTCCAGCACCACGGGTAGATGCAAGAAGCGGAAGGGCGCCCGATCGGATCAGGCGGCGGCGTGGATTTGATCGGCGGTCGCGGCGGGCGCGGCCGCGGCGAGGGCGGCGGCGACCCGGCCGAAGGCGCGGAGGCGGGCGACCTCGGGCTCCGACGGATCGGACAGGATGTCGACGAGCACCGACGACACGCCGGCGGCGCGGGCCGACCTGGCGACCTGGCGGATCGAGAGCTCATGCCCCTGGAAGCCGTCGTGCTCCAGATCTCGCGCCAGGTCGAAGTACCGGTCGCGGGACCACAGCTCGTCGCCGCCCCGTCCGATCGTTGTTGCCATGGTGTCCCTCCTCGTGTTCTCAGCGATCGACTCGCTGTCCACGGATGTGACTGTGCTCCCTTGGCGCCGTCGGCTCTGTGCTCGCCGACACACATGGTGTGTGTCGGCGAGCACACAACGCCGAACTACGCTCAGCCGCGCGGGCGGAGGAGAGGGGGTCGCCATGTGCCTGGCCGAGACCGCCAATGCCCTCCACGAGTCGCACGCGCACGACCACCACCACGCCGGTGGCGACCATGCGCACGACCACGGGCTGAGCCGGCGTCGACTGATCGGGGGCGGAGCCGCCATCGCCGGAGGAGCGCTGGCGGCGCTGGCGCCCTCCGTGCCGGCGGCTGCCGGTCGCGGCCGCCGCCGCAGAGTCGTCGACCTCACCCACCGGCTGCGCAAGGACTTCCCGACGTTCGACGGCCAACAGCCGACCGATGTGGTCGTCAACGACTTCGAGTCGGCGGGCTTCTACTCCAAGCGGTGGGAGATCTCCGAGCACACCGGGACCCACATCGACACTCCCGGTCACTTCAACGAGGGCATGCGTCTGGTCGACGAGCTCACCGCCGCTGAGCTCATCGCCCCGATCGTGGTGATCGACATCAAGGCCAAGGCACGGCAGGACCCGAACGCGATGGTCGATCCCGATGACCTCGCCCGGTTCGAACGGCGCCACGGCCGGATCCCTTCCGGGGCGCTGGTGTGCATGAACTCCGGCTGGGCCGACAAGGCGGACGATCCGTTGGACTATCTCGGCGGGCCGGCGTTCCCGGAGTTCAACTTCCCCGGCTTCAGCATCGAGGCGACCGACTGGCTCCTGAGTCGCCGCGACCCGGTCGGCATCGGTGTGGACACGGTCAGCCTCGACCCCGGCAACTCGACCACGTTCGACGTCCACTTCGGCTTCCTCGGCGCCGACCGCTACGGCGTCGAGAACCTCGCCGGCCTCGACCGCCTCCCACCCCGGGGCGCCGAGGTGTTCGTCGGTCCGATCCCGTGGGAGGAGGGTTCGGGCAGCCCCTGTCGCGTCATGGCCGTGCGCTGATCGAGGGTCACGCTGCCGGGTGCGGTCGACTCAATAGTCTCCCCTTCGATGCCGACGGACTCCGCGGGGTGGAAGTGGGTGACGGTGATCGCCGCGGTCGTCACCGTCGGGTGCGGAGCGTTCGCCGTCGCCGCGGCGGTGACGAGTGACGACGACGCGGCGGCGAGACGACACCGCAACCGGGCGCGCCGGCGGAGAACGCCGAGCCGGTCGCGATTCGAGACTTCGCCTTCGACCCGCCCGATCTCTCGGTCGCGGTCGGGGCGAGCGTGACGTGGACGAACGAGGACGGCACCACCCATACCGTCCGTGACTCGACCGGTGCCGTGATCGCGTCTCCGAACCTCGCGCAAGGGGACACGTACACGGCCACGTTCTCCGAGCCGGGCACGTACGACTACATCTGCACGATCCACACCAGCATGACCGGGTCAGTGACGGTGACGGAATGACCCGACCGAGCGTGCTGCGCCTGGCGATCGCCATCGGGAGCGTGCTGATCGGCGCGATCCATCTCCGCCTCTACTTCGACTCCTACCGCCACATCGACGACATCGGCCCGAGCTTCGTCCTCAACGCCGTCGCATCCGGCGTCGCGGCGGTCGTCGTCCTGGTCTGGTCGAACCGGCTCGCCCTCCTCGCTCCGCTCGTCGTCGCCAACGCCTCCCTCTTCGCCTTCGCAATGAGCCGCACTGACCAGGGAATCCTCGACTTCACCGAGCGCGGCTGGAACCCCTCGCCCGACGCCGCCCTGTCGGTCGCGATCGAGATCGCGACCGCGCTCCTCGCGGTCGTGGCGCTCTATCGAGAGCGGCCACTCAGCACGAGCTGATCAGGCCCGACCGCTCGACGATCAGGCGGTACCACAGATCGATCCGACCGTCGTCAACGGGTCGCAGAGTGGCGAGAACGACGTTGTCGTCGACGTCCACCTCGTCGACTGCGAGTCGCTCGCTCCACGGTTCGAGCGTCACCAGGTCCCGCCCCTCGGCGATGATCCGCTCGATGGCCGCGGCGTTGCTGGTGGCGGCGTCGGACGAGTCGTGCGCCAGGGCGACAAGGACGCGGCCCGAGCCGTCGTCGGCCGCGGCGGCGCCGGCCCCGACCGCCGTGGTCGGCTCGGGAAGCCCCTCGGCGCACAGCTCGGCCATCTGCTCCTCCGTGATGTTCGGCGCCGGTCCGACGAAGCCGGGGCGGGCGAGCATCGCCGCGTAGGCCTCGGCGCCGTCGAGCGCGGAGGCGAGGCCGGCGAGCGCCTCGTCGTCGGCCAGTGACGGCTCGTCACCGTCGCGAACGGCCGCCGCCTCAGCGGTGGCGTCGACACCCGTCGTCACGGTCAGGATGCCGTCGTCGAGCGCCAGCCACTGCGCCTCGCCGATCGGGCGGGCCGCCGTGATGTCCTGCGGATTGGGTGCCTCGTCCGGATCTCCTGCGACCCACGCGCCGTCCTCCGGCGGGCCGAGGGCGTCGTCGAGCGACGCCTCGGAGAAGTCACCTTCGAGCACGGTGACGGTGTCGGGCGGTGTGGCCCGTTCGACGAAGCGCTCGACGTCGAGGATGCTCCAGCCGACGTCGTCGACGAACTCCTCGATCTGCGCGGCCCGCTCGACGTGGGCGACGGTCGGCGTCACGACCATCACCGGGTTGGCCGCGCTCTCCTCGGCCGGCCGTCCGGTGAGCGCGCTCAGGTAGGCGATCACGGCATCGACGTCGTCGGTTCCGCCCGGCGCTTCGACGCCCGCCAGCTCGGCGGCCCGCGTGACATCGCCCCAGATGACCGTCTCCTCGGCTTCCCCCTCCGGGAGCATGGCGAGCGAATCCTCGATGGTGGCGATGCCGCCGTCCGAGCCGTCGTCACCGCCGCACGCGGCGATCACGAGCGACAGCGCAAACGCGGCGAGGACTCGTCGCGCCATTATCGGGAGCGACGGCGCCAGCGATCCCTCTTCTCGTCGCGCTCGATCTGGTGGACAGCCTGAAGGGCCGGGATTCCGGTGACGCCGCCGCCGCCGTGGGTTGCCGACCCCGCCTGATAGAGCCCGCGGATCGGGGTGCGGAAGTCGGCGTAGCCGGCCGCCGGGCGGAGGTGGAAGAGCTGGTTGGGGGACAGCTCGCCGTGGAAGATGTTGCCGCCGATGAGCCCGTACTCGTGCTCCATCTCGTACGGGCCGATGACCTTGCGATGGAGGATCGAGCTCTTGAAGCCGGGGGCGACCTCGTCGACCGTCTCGACGAGCCGGTCGGCGTAGGCGTCGAGCTCACGCTCCATCGGCGCGGCGGCCCAGTCCTGCGGGACCCACTGGCTGAACATCGAGACGATGTGGTGGCCCTCGGGGGCGAGGGTCGGGTCGAACACCGAGGGGATGCAGATGTCGGCGAACGGCCGGCGCGCCCCGGCGCCGCTCACCGCGTCCTGGAACGCGGTCTCGACCTCGTCGAGCGAGCGGGCGAGCACGATCGTGCCGCCGTGGACCTCGGGGTCGAATCCCGGCTTGGCCGTGAACTCGGGGAGCCGGTCGACTGCGACGTTCACCTTGACGGTGCCCGAGCGGGTGTTCCAGCGCTCGATGTCGGCGACGAAGTCGGAGGGGAGCTGCTCGCGGTCGACGAGCCGGAGGAACGAGATCTTCGGATGGGCGGTGGTGACGACGATGGGCGCGGCGAGCTCCTCGCCGCTCTCCAGCGCCACGCCCTCGACCCTCCCGTCGCGGGAGGTGATCCGGGCCACGGCGGCATCCGTGCGGATCTCGGCGCCGAACGCGCGGGCGGCCGACGCCATCGCGGTCGTGAGGCCACCCATCCCGCCCTCGGGGAACCCCCACGATCCGAGCTCGCCGTCGCCGACGTCACCGATCTTGTGGTGGGCCATGACGAAGGCGGTGCCGGGTGAACGGGGACCCGCCCAGGTGCCGATCACGCCCGAGACGGACAGGACGCCGAGCACCTCCGGCGACTCGAAGAAGTCGTCGAGGAGGTCGGCGACACTCATCGAGAAGAGTCGGGTGACGTCGGCGACGCCGCGCACGCCGAGACCCTTGAGCTGCCACGCCAGCCGGGCCTGGGCGGAGAGGTCCGCCGGCTTGGTGCTGCCGAGCTTGGGCGGGATCGCCGTCAGGAGCGGACCGAGCACGTCGGCGAGGCCGTGCAGCCACTCGTCCCAGCGCACCATTGCGTCCGCGTCGGCGCGTGAGAACTTGGCGATCTCGGTATGCCGGCGGGCCGGGTCGGACGGCAGTTGCAGCGAGCGCCCGTCGGGGTAGGGCACGAAGTACGGACCCTGCGGGTACACCTTGTAGCCGTGGCGCTCGAGCTGGAGGTCGCGCAGGATCGTCGGCGGGAGCAGGCTGACGACGTACGACAGCATCGTGACCTTGTAGTCAGGACCCCACGGCTGCTCGGTGACGGCGGCCCCGCCGACGATCGGGCGCCGTTCGAGCACCACGGTGCGCTTCCCGGCCCGGGCGAGATAGGCCGCAGCGACGAGACCGTTGTGGCCACCCCCGATCACGATGGCGTCGTAGGAGTTCACGGGCATCGGGCCACGGTATCGGCGCGCCATCCGAGTGTCTTACGCCGATCGAGTGTCTTGTGCGGGGCCTTCCCTCATCCCGCACTCGGATGGCCTCAGACACTCGGATGGTTAGAGGAGGAGCTGCATGACGGCGACGTCGAGCCAGCGGTTGAACTTGCGTCCGACCTCCCGCTCGATGCCGACGAGCTCGAACCCGCAGCGGGCGTGCAGCGCCCGGGACGCCACGCCGGACGCCTCGATGCGGGCGATCACGGCGTGGAAGCCGGACGTCCTGGCGATCTCGATGAGCCTGGTGAGGAGCACGCTCCCGACCCCTTCGCCCTGACGCGACTGGTCGACGTACACCGAGTCCTCGACCGTCGTGCGGTACGCGGCCCGTTCCTTGTACGGGGACAGCGACGCGAACCCGAGGACCGTGCCGGCCGCATCGACGGCTACGAGCGCCGCGAACGCGCCCGATCTCTCCGCCAGCCACCGCTCCTGGTCGTCGAGCGAGCGGGGGACGAGGTCGAACGTGCTCGTCGCACTGGAGACCTCGGTGTTGTAGATCGCCCGGATCGCCGCCGCGTCGCCGACCTCGGCGAGACGTACGGTCGGCCGCTCCCCGCTCACGGCGGGCGAGGGTATCCCGGACACCCCGACACCAGCCCGGCCGGACCGAAGTGGCTGGTGGGGCGCTATGCTCGTGCGCTGGCTCGTGGTCGGTCCGCGCGCCGAGAAAGGCCCTCTTAGCTCAGTCGGCAGAGCACAGCCATGGTAAGGCTGGTGTCGTGGGTTCGATTCCCACAGAGGGCTCGACCATGCGGTCCGGGGACACCCGGGGCGTAGGGCGACTGCCTGGCGGCGTAGCTCAGTTGGTCAGAGCATCCGGCTCATAATCGGAAGGTCATCGGTTCGATCCCGATCGCCGCTACCAGCCACAACCAGACACCTCACTTCGGAGAAGAGGCAACCACACCATGAGCAAGGCGAAGTTTGAGCGGACGAAGCCGCATGTGAATGTTGGGACGATGGGTCATATTGATCATGGGAAGACGACGTTGACGGCGGCGATTTCGAAGACGTTGGCGGAGCGTGGGTTGGCGGAGTACACGTCGTTTGATCAGATTGATAAGGCGCCGGAGGAGAAGGCGCGGGGGATCACGATTTCGATCGCGCATATCGAGTATGAGACGGAGAAGCGGCATTACGCGCATGTGGACATGCCGGGTCATGCGGATTACATCAAGAACATGATCACGGGGGCGGCGCAGGTGGATGGGGCGATCCTGGTGGTGGCGGCGACGGATGGGCCGATGCCGCAGACCCGGGAGCATGTGTTGTTGGCTCGGCAGGTGGGGGTGCCGTACATCGTGGTGGCGTTGAACAAGGCCGATGCGGTGGACGACGAGGAGTTGTTGGATCTGGTGGAGTTGGAGGTGCGGGAGCTGCTTGACCGGGTACGGGTTCCCGGGTGATGACGCCCCGATCGTGCGGGTGAGCGCGTTGAAGGCGTTGGAGGGGGATGAGGGTTGGCAGGCCAAGGTGCTCGAGTTGATGGATGCGGTGGATTCGTACGTGCCGGAGCCGGTGCGTGATTTGGACAAGCCGTTTTTGATGCCGATCGAGGACGTGTTCACGATCACCGGGCGGGGGACGGTGGTGACCGGGAAGGTGGAGCAGGGGGTGGTCCACACCGGTGATGAGATCGAGATCGTCGGGTTGCGGGACACGCAGAAGACGACGTGCACCGGGGTGGAGATGTTCCGCAAGATCTTGGATCAGGGTCAGGCCGGGGACAACATCGGTGCCCTGCTCAGGGGGACGAAGAAGGAGGAGGTGGAGCGGGGTCAGGTGTTGTGCAAGCCCGGCTCGATCACGCCGCACACCCGGTTCGAAGGCCAGGTGTACGTCCTCACCCAGGGTGAGGGGGGTCGGCACAAGCCGTTCTTCAACAACTACCGGCCGCAGTTCTTCTTCCGCACCACCGACGTCACCGGCACCATCGAACTGCCTGAGGGCACCGAGATGGTGATGCCCGGCGACAACATCGTGATGACCGTCGAACTGGGCAAACCCATCGCCATGGACGAAGGCCTCCGCTTCGCCATCCGCGAAGGCGGCCGCACCGTCGCCTCCGGCCGAGTCACCAAAATCCTGAAATAACTCCCACGGGGGGCTCCGCCCCCCGTGAACCCCCGAAGGCGTCGAAGCCCGACGAGAGGTACCAGATGCCAAAGAGCGAGAAGCGGGTGAAGATCACCCTCGAGTGCACCGAGTGCAAGCGGCGCAACTACATCACGATGAAGTCGAAGATCAACGACCGTGAGCGCCTCGAGATGAAGAAGTACTGCAGCCACGACCGCCGGCACACCGTGCACAAGGAAACGCGCTAGCCGAGACCAGCCCTGCCAACTGGAGGTCGGGCGAGCCGAAGGCGAGCACGATAGGCGAGCGAAGCGAGCCCGGACGTGAACAGCGAGGCCGAGCGAGCCCGAAGATGACGGTAGCCTGATCACTCCACCAAGGGCAGTAGCTCAGCTGGTAGAGCATCGGTCTCCAAAACCGACGGTCGGGGGTTCGAGTCCCTCCTGCCCTGCCCACACGAAGACACCGAGCACCAATGTCACTGGACGATCTCAACCGCGAACAGAAGCGGCACCTGCGCCGCACGGGCGCCCTCGACGAGAAGGGCGCTCCGACGCGCGTCCAGCGGCAGGCGCCGCGGACGAAGGAGCGGGTCG
Source organism: uncultured Acidimicrobiia bacterium (assembly GCA_963827075.1). Taxonomy (GTDB): domain Bacteria; phylum Actinomycetota; class Acidimicrobiia; order Acidimicrobiales; family Ilumatobacteraceae; genus JALZMG01. The sequence continues at coordinate 231,742 of CAWGZN010000011.1, forward strand.
GCCCGGCGCAGTACCTGCGCGAAGTCCGCGACGAGATGCGCAAGGTCGCCTGGCCCAAGCGCGACGAGGTGATCCGCTACTCGATCGTCGTGGTGATCACGGTGGTCATCTACGCCGCGCTGGTCGGCGGCTTCGACTACCTGTTCGGCCAGCTGTCGGGATGGTTGTACGGATGAGCAACGAGAATCGCGTGAACGTGGACCTGGAGGAGCCGGTGCTCGAGGAGCGCCCGGTGGATGCTGAGCTGGTGCCGGAGGAGCCGGTGCTGGAGGAGCGCCCGGTGGATGCTGAGCTGGTGCCGGAGGAGCCGGTGCTGGAGGAGCGCCCGGTGGATGCTGAGCTGGTGCCGGAGGAGCCGGTGCTGGAGGAGCGCCCGGTGGATGCTGAGCTGGTGCCGGAGGAGCCGGTGCTGGAGGAGCGCCCGGTGGATGCTGAGCTGGTGCCGGAGGAGCCGGTGCTGGAGGAGCGCCCGGTCGACGCCGACACTGCGGAGGTCGAAACCGTGGCCGAGTGGCCGACGAGCCGAGGTGGCCGGCGAGGTCGAGGTCGCCGACGAGGTCGAGGTCGCCGAGGGAGCCCGAGGTCGCCGAAGAAGCCGAAGAGGACGATCCGTGGACGCGGCCCGGCGAGTGGTTCGTCGTGCACACGCAGTCCGGCTACGAGAAGAAGGTCACCGCCAACCTCCATGCTCGGATCCAGAGCATGAACATGGAGGACAAGATCTTCGAGGTTGTCATCCCGATGGAGGAGGTCGTCGAGTTCAAGGGCGGCCGCAAGCAGATCGTCCAGCGCAAGGTCTTCCCCGGGTACCTCCTCGTGCGCTGCTACATGGACGACGAGTCCTGGTACTGCATCCGCAACACCCCGGGCGTCACCGGATTCGTCGGGCAGAGCCGGCAGGGCCAGAAGCCGACACCGCTGTCGCGCAAGGAAGTGCGGACGTTCCTGTCGGCCAAGGGTGAGGGTTCCGAGCAGGCCGCCCGTGCCAAGCCGCGCCTGGAGTACGAGGTGGGCGAGAGCGTCCGTGTGCGCGAGGGCCCGTTCGCCGACTTCTCCGGCGAGATCGCCGAAATCAACGCCGACCACATGAAGCTCAAGGTGCTGGTCAACATCTTCGGGCGGGAGACGCTCGTGGAGATGGACTTCAGCCAGGTGGCCAAGCTGTAACGACCCCCCTCGGCGGGCGGTCGTCGCCCTCCGTCACGAAAGAGATGCCCTGAATGGCAAAGAAGAGAGTCGCCGCGATCGTCAAGATCCAGATCCCCGCCGGCAAGGCGAGCCCGGCGCCGCCGGTCGGTACCGCGCTCGGCCCGCACGGCGTCGCGATCATGGACTTCGTGAAGTCCTACAACGCGGCCACCGAGTCCCAGGTCGGCACGATCGTGCCGGTGGAGATCACGATCTTCGAGGACCGCACGTTCACGTTCGTCCTCAAGACCCCGCCGACTCCCGTGCTGCTGCGCCAGAAGGCCGGCCTGGAGAAGGCGTCTCAGGAGCCGGGCAAGCAGACGGTCGGGCGGGTCACCGAGGCGGACGTCGCCGAGATCGCTCAGATCAAGATGCCCGACCTCAACGCCTACGACCTCGAGGCGGCGATGCAGCAGGTGCGGGGCACGGCCCGTTCGATGGGCATCGAGGTCGTCTGAGGAGGGAATGATGGCAGGTAAGAAGCACACCGACGCCCTGAAGACGTTCGACCGCGATCGGTTCTACAGCCCGACCGAGGCACTCGGCATCGTGAAGGACATGGCCGGCGCCGTGCTTCGACGAGAGCGTCGACGTCGCCGTCCGCCTCGGCGTCGATCCGCGCAAGGCCGACCAGATGGTGCGCGGCACGGTCGCCCTCCCGGCAGGTACCGGCAAGGACGTCCGCGTGGCCGTGTTCGCGGCCGGCGAAGCGGCTGCCGAAGCCCGCGAAGCGGGCGCCGACTCGTCGGTACCGACGACCTCGCGGCCCAGGTCGAGGCGGGCAAGTTCGACTTCGACGTCGCCATCGCGACCCCCGACATGATGCCGCTCGTCGGCCGGCTCGGCCGGGCCCTCGGGCCCCGCGGCCTGATGCCCAACCCGAAGACCGGCACCGTCACCAACGACGTGGGTCGGGCGGTCACCGAGTTCAAGGGCGGCAAGGTGGAGTACCGCACCGACCGCTACGGCAACATCCACGTGCCGCTGGGCAAGGCGAGCTTCGAACCGTCGGACCTGGAGACGAACTTCCGGGCCGTGGTCGACGAGCTGCAGCGGGCCAAGCCGGCATCGGCGAAGGGCCGCTACCTGCGCAAGATCACGGTGTCCTCGACGATGGGCCCAGGTGTGCACATCGACATCAACCGGCTCCGTCCGGAGACCGTCTGAGGACGGTGCGGCCGAGCCGCCTCCTCCTCGCCGTGTTCGCCGCGGCGGCCGTACTCGTCGCCGGCTGCGGCGGCGGAGATGGAGAGCAGACGAGCGCCCGAGCCGACAGCGTCGCCTTCGGCGGACACCAACGCGACGGCGGCCGTCCCGGACGTCCTCGCGTTCACGGCGCCGCTCGTCGGCGGCGGCGAGCTCGACGCGTCCACGCTCGCCGGCGAGACGGCGGTGTTCTGGTTCTGGTCGCCGTTTTGAGCGACGTGCAACGCTGAAGCCACCTCGGTCGAGGCGGCCGCCAGGGAGTGGTCAGGGAGAGCGACGTTCGTCGGGGTCGCGTGGGCGGGCGACCGCGGAGACTTCGAGCGGTTCATCAGCCGCTACGGCATCAGCTTCCCGACCATCGACGACTCGCCGGGCGACGTCTTCGACCACTTCGGCGTGGCCACGCAGCCCGCGGTGATGGTCGTCGCTCCCGACGGTGACGTCCGGTCACTGGTGGGGCGCGCCGACGGCGAGTCGATCACTGGTCTGCTCGCCGACGTCGCCGACTGACGGGCGCTGGCCGGCGACCGGCCGTCAGCTGCCGGGATCGAGCTCGAGCAACGTTCCCTGGTCGAGAATGCCGAGCCAGCGCCCGTGCTCGTAGATGTACGTGACGACGGTGATCGCCCGTTGGTGGAAGCCGATCGACGGGATGTCGTACGTCGCGTCGTAGCGGATGACCGCCGTGCGGCAGCCCTCGACCCGCCGGCTCAGCTCGGTCCAGGACCACACCGCGTTGCGGTTGGTGAAGTGGCCAGAGAGTGCCGCCATGATGTCGTCGATCCCGACGGCGGTGAATCCGCTGGGGAAGATGCTGATCGCATCGGGATCGTGGACGGCACGGAATCGTTCGGCGTCGAAGTCACGGAACGACTCCATGTCCTGCCGCTGCGCCGCGTCGAACTTCCGCGCGCATCCCGCCCCGCGGTCGGCGACGGAGTGGCCGCCGAGGGCGATCGAGGAGGGGAGCAGGGCGGCGGCGACGAGGAAGCCGATGAGCGCGGTGCGGCGACGGGTGGACATCGGGTGCTCCTTTGCGATCGTGGCTGCGGACGGAGGCCGTCACGTCCGCAACCGTCGAACGACATCGTGCGCCGGACGTCGTACCGGCGGCCAGGGCCAAGTCAGGCCCGTCGCACCGGTCCAAGTCGGGCTCAACCCAGGTCGCGCAGCGTCGCGTCGAGGGCGGCGACGGCCCCCTTCACCCGTTCGGTGCGCAGCCCGCCGAAGCCCAGCACGACGCCGCCGATCGGCGATCCGAAGTGGTAGGTGCGCTGGAGCGAACCGACCATGACGTCGTGCCGCGCCGCGACCCGAGCCAGCGACGGCTCGTGCACGCAGTGGTCGAGCAGCAACGGCATGTGCAGGCCGGTGACCCCCGGGATCACGCGCCGCGGGACGGACATCCCGGCGTCCAGCGCAGTGACGAGCAATCGTCGTCGCTCTCGGTAGACGCGCGACGCGCGCCGGACGTGGCGGTCGAGGTGTCCGTCGTCGATGAAGCTGGTGAGCGCCCGTTCGGTGACGGTCGGCGGACACCAGTCGATGCACTGCCGCAGCCCCGCCATAGGTTCGACGATGCTGGGCGGCACGACGGCGAAGCCGATCCGCACTGACGGCGCGAGGACCTTGGAGAACGTCGCGACGTAGATGACGCGGCCCTCCCGGTCGAGCCGTTGAAGGGGCTCGAGCGGGCGGCTGTCGTGGCGGAACTGGCTGTCGTAGTCGTCCTCGATGATCGCCGCGCCGTGGGCGTTGGCCCACCGGAGCAGGGCCACCCTCCGGGCGGGCGACATGACGCAGCCCAGCGGGTACTGGTGGGACGGCGTGACGTACACCAGGCGGGCGGCTGCCGGCAGGGCGTCCACGACCAGGCCCTCGTCGTCGACGGGGACACCGACGACGTCAGCGCCGAGGGTGCGCAGCAGGGTGACGACCGGCGAATACCCCGGTTCCTCCACCGCCACCGTGTCGCCCGGATCGGTCACGACGCGGGCGAGCAGGTCGATCGCGTGCTGGGCGCCGGCGGTCACGACGACGCGGTCGGCGGTGGCGGCGACGCCGCGTGAGCGGGCGATCCAATGGGCGAGCGAGTGGCGTAGCTCGTCGGTGCCGGCGGGCTCCCCGTAGTGCTCACCGCCGACCCGCAGCGAGCGGTTCATCGCGCGTCGCCACGCTTCGGTCGGGAAAGAGCGACAGATCGACGGTGCCCGGGCGGAGATCGAAGTACGTGCGCTGCCGCGGGTCACGGTCGAACCGCCTGATGCCGGCAACTCGTGCGCTCGGCTGCAGCGCCGCCACCGTCCCATCGACGGGCTCACCGGCGAGCATGCTCGTCACGACGGTGCCGGCGCCGGCCCGTCCGGTGACGTACCCCTCGGCGGCCAGTCGCGAATAGACCTCGGCCACGGTGAACCGGGACACGCCGAGGTCGGCGGCGAGGGCCCGGCTCGGCGGCAGCCGGTCACCGGCCGCCAGGCGCCCCGACGCGATCGCCTCCCGCAGTTGGGCGTACAACTGCGCCGCCAGACCACCGCGGCGCTCGGGATCGAGGAACAGCTCCATGACGCTCGGCGGAGCCCATGTTGGCACGAGATGGACCGGCGGGAGGACGCGGAATTGGCGCTGGACGCACGGTCCATCGTGGGATCACGGCCCGGTGAGCGATGAGTTCGTGGCCCCCGTCGCGGCTCATCCCGCCGTCACCCGTCGAAAGGACCCCCCGATGTCCACCACTGCCACCAGCTCCGCCGATGGCACCCGCGTCACGTTCGACCGCGTCGGGCAGGGCCCGACCCTGGGCGCGCGAGCGTGAGCGATCTCCTCGATGTCGACGACCGCGTGACCGTCGACGCGTTCCGCCGCGGAGACGCCGATGTGTTCGACCGGATCTCCCGGCGCCACTTCCGGGAGCTCCACGTCCACTGCTACCGGATGATCGGATCTCTGGACGAGGCCGAGGACCTCGTGCAGGAGACGCTCCTGCGGGCCTGGCGGAAGCGGGCGACGTACGAGGGGCGGGCGACGGTGCGGACCTGGTTGTACCGGATCGCCACCAACGTCTGCATCGAGGCGATCCGCAAGCGGTCCCGGCGGCGCAGTGAGAACGGAGACGCGACGGTGCACCCGTCGCCGTGGCTCCAACCTTGTCCCGACGCCGTGCTCGACGTCGCCGCGGGCGAGGACGAGCAACCCGACGCGCGCGCCATCGCCCGCGAGACGATCGAGCTCGCGTATCTCGCCGCGATCCAGATGCTCCCGGCCAAACAGCGGGCCGTGCTGATCCTCCGTGACGTGCTCGACTTCTCGGCGAGCGACACCGCCCAGCTCCTCGACGACACGGTGCCGGCGGTGAACAGCGCCCTCCAGCGGGCCCGGGCCCGGCTCCGCCGGCGGTACCGGACGACCGACGCCCTGCGGCTGCCTGACGCGGCGCCGACCGCCAGTGAGCTGGCGTTGCTGCGGCAATTCATGGCGGCCCAGGAGCGGACCGATCCGGCGGCGATCGTCGCGCTGCTGCGGGCCGACGTCCAGATGACGCTCTTTCCCGACGGGCGGTGCTGGAACGGTCGCCACGAGGTCGCGCCGGCCATCCTCGCCCGGATGAACACGCCGGGTGCGTTCCGGTGTGTCGCGATCTCCGCCAACCGCCAGCCCGCCGTCGCCGTGTACGTGCGCCGCCCGGACGACGACGTGTATCGCGCGCTCGCCATCGTCGTGCTCCACGTCGTCGACGACGAGGTTCGTGAGATCGACACGTTCGCCAGCCCCGAGTTGTTCGCCCGATTCGGTCTGCCGCCGACTCACTGATAGGAGACGAACACCGGCGACGGTCGCAGCGCCGCCGTGGCCGCGGGCGAGCGCAGCCGGGGATCCTCGTCGTAGAAGTTCTTCCAACCGAACCGCGCCCCACGCGGGCCGCCACGAACGACGGCCCGCCAGGTCGACAGCTTGAGGTGCTGAGGGCCCTGTCCGTCCATCTGGAACACGAGGGCCAGCTCCGGATGGGTGCGGATCCGGGAGCGGTTCCGAACCATGTCGAGGCGGAACTGGTGGACGATCAAGAGCTTCTGGGGGAGGGCGTGCCGCCGGGCCAGGGCGGCCAGCCACGACCCGACCCGGTTGACTTCGGACGCGGTGACGCTGCCGATGTCCCGGAGGTGGCGCTGGCCGCGCGCCAAGCGCCACTCGGTATCCAGGGCCAGCCCGACGTGGGGCTGGCGCAGCAACGCGGCGTAGCGGCGGGCCTGGGTCAGGAAGTCGGTCCGGCCGGGCTGCAGGTCGAGCACGACGAGGAGGCCGGCGGCGGCCGCCGCGTCGACCCACGGGCGCAGGTGCTCGATGGTGCTCTCGAGCGAGTAGTCGCGGTCGGCACCGGCTTCGGACGAGGCCACCGTGGCGATCAGCTCGAACGCCGGCACCACTGGCTGATCGTCGAGCCGGGCGTACGGGGCGGCCACCCGCCTCGCCCGCCGGACGGCCGGACCGACCGGTTGCTCACCCAGTACGCCGAGGTTGTCGTCGCCGGGGTGGCCGTAGATCGCCACCACCCGCCGGCCCGGAAAGAGCAGCTGACCGCCGCCCGGGAGCTCACGCCCGCTGGCCGCGGTGCGGACCAGCCCACCGAGCACGGCGGCGGCGGGGAACGTTCCAGGGGCCCCGATCGCGACGACCCGCCGCGGCGCCAGCCGTTTCAGCCGGCGGCGAGTCTCGACGGCGGCGCGCGGGTCGCCGCCTCTGACCGCCACGGTGGTGAGCCCGGCGATCGCGGCGGTGACGGTGGCCGGGTCCGCCGAGTCGTCGCCGCGGGCGACCAGCGCGGCGCCGGCCGTTCCTGGCGTCGCGGGCTGGATCTTCGGGACGTGCCGGGGTGCGTCGACGACCGCGACGCGGCGTCCGAACGCCCTCGTCACCGCCGGCGGGAGACGGCCGACGCGCAGCACGGTGCGGGCACCGAGGCGGGAGACCTCCCGCCCGACGGCCGTGGCGTCGCGCTCGCCCGCGACCAGGAGCGGGATGCCGAGCCGGGCGGCGGCGTCCTCCGCGCGCGCCAACGCGTTCGGTCGTTCCGAGGCGACGACCACGGCGGGGCTCGACGCGACCAGCGCCCGGCTCGTCGCCACGGCGAGGGCGGCGGGGCGGCCCCGCTCGATGACCCGCACGGCCGGTCCACCCCGGCGGAGGACGACCTGCCGGGTCGGCCGGGTCGGCCGGGTCGGCCGGGACGGCGGCGGCCGCGGACTCGTCGTGGTCGGACCAGGCGCCGTGTCCGCCGGCGCCGTCGCCGGGGCCTCCGGATCCAGCGGGGCCAGCGTCACGGTCGAATCGGATACGGGGTCGCCGGTCGAGTACGTGCAACCCCCGATCACCGCCAGGACGGCACAGAGGAGGGGCGCCCGAGGGCAGATCCGCCGGTCGCTGCGTACGATGCGCCGACCGTAGTCGTTGGTGGGCGCAGCGCTAGAGATCGGCCAGGACGGCCATCGCCGCGTTGCGCCCGTTGAGCCCGATGACGCTTCCGGCGGGATGGGTGGCGGCTCCGCACAGATACACGCCCGCGCCGGGCGAGCGCGGCTGCAGCCGTCGCCACCACATCTGGTCCGGCGTGCACTCGCCCTGGAAGATGTGACCGCCGGTCAGGCCGACCCGCGCCTCGATGTCGGGCGGTCCGAGGACCTCGATGTGCTCGACCACGTCGTCGACATCGCAGTAACGGCCGATCAGACCAAGGACGCGCTGGCCGATCTCGTCCCGCCGCTCGTCCCAGGTGCCGTCGGCGAGGTCATAGGGGGCGTACTGCACGAACGCCGACATCGTGTGCTTCCCGACCGGGGCGACCGTCGGGTCGTAGGCCGTCTGGAAGTACAGCTCGGCGAAGCCCGGGGCAGCGATGCCACGAGTGCAGTCCTCGAACGCCTGCTGGGCGTCGTCCAGCGGGACGGCGATCGAGACGGGTGCGTGGTTCGGCCAGCTCTCGTCGGGCAGTGCGGTCCATCGGGGCAGGCGGGACAGGCCGCAGTTGACCTTCAGCACCGGGCTCGTGGTCCGCCACGTCGCGAGCCGTTCGGCGAACGCGGGGACGATGTCGTCACCGAGGAGCCCGGCCGTCGTGACCGGATCGGCGTTCGAGATGACGGCGCGGGCCCGGATCACGTCACCACCCTCGAGCACGACGCCCTCGCCGGGGCGGATCGCCGCCACGGGGACGCCGGCCGCGAGCTGGGCGCCTGCCTCCCGGGCGGCCTCGGCGATGGCGAACGAGATCCGGCCCATGCCGCCTTCGACGTATCCCCACGCCATCGGCACGCCCTCGAGCGTGCCTTGGAAGTGCATCAGCTTGATCGACGCCGTGCCGGGACTGCGCGGGCCGGCCCACGCCCCGATCACCCCCTGCCCGTAGAGCGCCTGCTGGAGACGCGGATCGGCAACGTAGCGATCGATGACGTCGGCGACCGAGTCCTCGAACAGGGCCGCGATGAGCTCGGGGTCGTGGCCGAGCAGCTCACTGAGCTCTTCCTCGCCCGGTGCCTCGCCGACCCACGTGTCCCGGCCGTCCACGCGGAGGGCGCGGCGCATGCGGTCGAAGAAGTCCTCGTACTCGAACTGGCCCTTGATGTCGGCCTCGGAGAACCCGTTCTCGCGCATCCCCGCGACGGTGCGGTCGGGATCGAGGAACTGGGCGTACCAGGTGCCGTCGTCGAACGGACACCAGATCAGCGGCTCGGCGACGTAGACCCGGTAGCCGTGCCGGCGCAGCTCGAGCTCGTCGATCACCCGCTCGTCGAGCAGGCCGACGACGTACGCGCACGGGCTCACGACGTACCCGGAATCGGTGAACGGCTGCTCCAGCGTGCACGCCCCGCCGAGCCGTTCCCGGCGCTCGAGCACGAGCACGGACCGCCCGGCCTTGGCGAGGTACGCCGCGCACGCCAGTCCGTTGTGACCGCCGCCGACGATGACGGCGTCCCACACCCGGCTCGTCAGCTCGCTCATCGGGGCGGGCAGGCCCACCCGGCCGAACGTGTCGTGGATCGACGGACGCTCGCTCACTGGTGCACCATGCCGAGGTGGAGGAAGTCGTCCATGGCTGGTGCCTGCTGCACCAGTGAGCCTTCGGCGCCGTAACGCTGATTCGCTCGCTCGAGGACTCGCTCGCTCACTGGTGCACCATGCCGAGGTGGAGGAAGTCGTCCATGGCTGGTGCCTGCTGCACCAGTGAGCCTTCGGCGCCGTAACGCTGATTCGCTCGCTCGAGGACTCGCTCGCTCATCCGGCCAGGTCTCTCGCGAACCGTTCCAGGTTGACGATGACCTGCTCGACGTCGTCAGCGGTGTGCTGGACGGACAGCGTCCACTGCTCCATCTTCCCCCACGGCGGTAGGAACACGCCCCCGTTGTGCTGGTACAGCCAGTGGGCGTGCCCATAGCGAGGGTCGTACCGGCAGAAGTCGCGGTAGTCGCGGATCCGCACGGGCGAGAAGACCACTGCCCCCTTGGCGCCGTAGGCGCTCACGTACCCGGGGATGCGATAGCGCCCGAGCACGTGGTGGGCCCGTTCCGTGAGCTCGTCCCGCAGCTCGTCGAAGTGACGGTACGCGGCGGACGTGAGCACCTCGAGCAGGACGGCCTTGGCGGCGGCCATGGTGAGCGGGTTCCCGTTGAACGTGCCGACCTGCTCGTAGCGCTCGTCCGAGATCGCGGCCATCACCTCGGCGGTGCCGCCGATGGCCCCGCAGGGCACGCCGCCACCGAGCGCTTTGGCGAGGCAGACGATGTCTGGCACGACGCCGAAGCGCTCGGTGGCTCCCCCTGGCGCGATGGTGAGACCGGTCTTCACCTCGTCGAACGTGAGCACGCATCCGTGCGTGTGGAGCAGGTCGGCCAGCCCGGCGAGGTACCCCGGCGGTGGGGGCACGACGCCGATGTTCATCATGACCGGCTCGATGATCATGCCGGCGATCTCGCCGGGATGGTCGAGCAGCACCCGGCGCACGGCGTCGAGGCGACCGAACGGCACGACGTGGGTGAGGCCGGCCACGTTCGGGGCCAACCCGCCGTGCTCGGGCACCGGGCGCGGCCGCGCGGCGGGACCGGCCTCGGCTTCGTCCGGATACACGGATACCTGCACGGCGTCGTGGTGGCCGTGGTAGCTGCCCTCCACCTTGATCAGGCGCGGCCGCCCGGTCACGGTGCGCATGAGGTGGATGGCGGCGAGCGTGGCCTCGGTGCCGGAGTTGGCGAAGCGCCACAGCGGGAGCCCGAAGCGGCGGGACAGCTCAGCGGCGACCGGGATGATGTCCGGAACCGGCTGGGCGAAGTGGGTGCCGTCGGCGACGCGCTGGCGGACCGCGGCGACGATGGCCGGGTGGGCGTGGCCGGCGACCATCGTGCCGAAGCCGCCGTGGAGGTCGATGTACTCGGTCCCGTCGACGTCCCAGACGCGGGACCCCTCCCCCCGCTGGACGAACACCGGGCCGGGCGGCGCGTCCTGCCACGACGACGCGACGCCGCCGGGGAGGTGGGTGGACGCCAGCGCGTGGAATTGCGCCGAGCGGCGGGTCCGGGCGAGGAAGGCGGCTTCCTCGGCACGGATCAGCCCGTCGAGCGCGTCAGCGCCGCCCGGGTGGGCGGTGGTGGCGAGGGCCATCGGATATCACCCCTTACTGACTCGTCAGTCAGCAAGCTACACCATTCGGCGGCGCCCATCCGAGTGTTTCCGTCCAACGGAGTGTCTGATGCGGGAAAGCCCCTCACGAGACACTCGGTCGGCACGAGACACTCGGATGCGATGGATGCGGAGGGGCGTCAGCGGATCAGCGGAGCCAGCCACCGGCGCGGTAGGCCTGGGCGACGAGCCGCACGAACTGCGCAACGGCGTCCTCGTCCGCCCCGAACGGACCCTGGTGGTAGCCGCGCGACGACGCCCCCCGCTGCACGCCCTCGCACGCCGCCCAGTCCTGGCGGTTGGTGAGGTCCCAGAAATCGACGGCGAACGAGGGATCGAACCCCTCGGCGGCGATGGACTCCGGCGCGAACATCCATTGGCACTCGATCGCCGTCCGACCCGGTGCGATCGGATCGAGGCGGTGGGTCATCACGTAGTCGGGGTGCAGGCTGACGAGCACGTTCGGGACCAGCCCCAGGTACTCGATGCGCCGGCGGGCGGCGGCGTCGAGGCCACGCAGCGGCTGCGCACCCGACCGACCGTCGAGCGACATCGTCACCGCGTGGGGCATCAGCTCCTGCCAGCCGCCCACCCACATCCCGTCGTGGCCGGTGTAGTTGTCGCCGCTCGTCGCGGGGCTCACCCGACACAGCTCGGGATGGATGTTCGGGCAGTGGAAGCACTCCTGGTAGTTCTCGACGACGATCTTCCAGTTGGCCGCGATCTCGTAGTTGTGGGTGGCCCCGACGACGAGGCGCTCCGGCTCGTAGGGAGCGACGTACTCCTCGAGCCCGGCGAAGTACTCGCCGACCGGCGGCGCGGTCCCCGAGACGTTGACCATCGTCCAGCCGTGCCACTCCTCCACGGCAACCGGCACGAGGGCGTGCTCGGTGCGCGTGAACCCCGGCGGCGCCTCGAACCGCGGCGTCGACAACAGCTCACCGTCCAACCCGTACCGCCACCCGTGGTAGGGACAGTGGACCGACCGGTGTTCGCTCGTCGTCCCGCACGGGACGAGCTCATGGCCGCGGTGCTGGCAGACATTGAAGAAGCCCCGCAGCCGGCCGTCGTCGCCGCGGATCAGCACCACCGAGTCGTCGCCGACGACGAGGGCCCGGCGGGCCCCGACGGTGGCGAGCTCGTCGGCGCGTCCGACGCACACCCACGCGGCGGCGAACAGGTGGCGTCGCTCCCAGGCCAGGAGCTCGTCGGAGACGTACGCCGCGGCCGGAAGCATGCTGCCGGTGGCGGTCTCGAACACCGTGGCCAGCGCGGCAGCATCGACTGGCGCCGCTTCCGGCTGGGCCCGGACCGACTCGATGGTCACGACCGGGACCACCTGAGCCGGCGGGCGCGACGGCGGCGCCGCTCGTCGGAGAGGATGCGCCGCGAGCACAGCAGGGCCGGGATGCCGGTCACGCCGCCGCCCCCGTGGGTGGCCGACGAGCACTGGTACAGCCCGTCGACGGGCGTCGTGAAGTCGGCGTATCCCGGCGCCGGGCGCATGTGGAACAGCTGGTCGGGTGACAACTCACCATGGAAGATGTTGCCACCGACGAGCCCGTACTCGTGCTCCATCTCCCACGGACCGATCACCTGGCGGTGGATCACCGCCTGCTTGAAGTTCGGTGCCAACTCGGTGTAGCCGTCGATGACCCGGTCGGCGTAGTCCTCGAGCTCGGCCGGATGGGGCTCATGCGCCCACGACTCGGGCACCCACTGCGTGAACAGGGACATCACGTGGGTGCCGTCCGGGCACAGCGAGCGGTCGAGCGTGGACGGGATCACGCCGTCGGAGAACGGTCGAACCGACGCCCGTCCGTCGCGCGCGTCCTGGAACGCCTGCTGGAGGTACTCGATCGAGTGACACAGCTCGACGGACCCCGTGAACCGCTCGTGGGGCTCGGTGCCCGGCCAGGCGAGGAAGTCGGGGAGCTCGGACAGGGCGACGTTGACCTTGACGACACCGGACCGGGACCGCCAGCGCTCGACGTCGCGCACGAAGTCGGTGGGCAGCTCGGCCCGGTCGATCTGGCGCAGGAACGTGATCTGCGGGTGGGTGGCGGCGACGACGACCGGCGCTCGGAGCACGTCGCCCGTCCCGGTGGTCACTCCGAGCACCCGGCCGTCGCGCACGTCGATGCGGGCGACCGGCGAGGACGTCCGCACCTCGGCGCCGAACGATTCCGCGGCCCGGCGGATCGCCGCCGTCACCGCCCCCATCCCACCCACGGGATAGCCCCACGAACCGAGCTGACCGTCGCCGACGTCGCCGATCGTGTGGTGCATCATCACGTAGGCCGTGCCCGGCTCGGCCGGCCCGGCCCACGTCCCGATGATGCCGTTGATCGCCAGGACCCCCTTCACCTCCGGCGACTCGAACCACTCGTCGAGCACGTCGGAGATCGACATCGTGAACAGCCGGGTGGCCTCCGCCGCGCCCCGGACGTCGAGGCCGCGCAGTCCCCACGCCGTACGGATCTGGTCGAGGAGGTCACCGGGCCGGCGGGACCCGATCCTCGGCGGCGTGCGCATGAGCAGCGGCGCGAGGACGTCGGCGACGCCCCGCAGCCACGCCTCGTAGTCGCCGAGTCGCTCGGCGTCGCGCCGCGAGAACTTGGCGATCTCGTCGACGTCCCGGCTGGCCTCGTCGTGGACGAGCAGGTAGCGACCGTCCGGGAAGGCGACGAAGCTCGGCCCCATCGGGATCACGTCGTAGCCGTGGCGCACAAGATCGAGGTCGGCGATGATCGTCGGCGGCATCAGGCTCATCACGTAGGAGAGCGCGGTCACCTTGAAGTCGTCGCCCCACGGGGTCTCGGTCACCGCGGCGCCGCCGGTGACCTCACGGGCCTCGAGCACGACGGTGCGCAGCCCGGCTCGTGCGAGGTAGGCGGCCGCGACGAGGCCGTTGTGACCCCCGCCGACCACGATCGCGTCGTAGGTTGCACCTGTCGCCATTGGTGTAGTCTAACTGACCGACGAGTCAGTAAGCCACATCGTCGAAGGGGAGGACGACCATGGCCTTTCATCCGCGGGAGCGCCGGAGCTACGACCGGCGTCAGTTCATCCGGCTGTCGGCGTTCGGGGCCGCGGCGGCCGGGTTCGGTCCGCCGCTGCTCGCCGCCTGTGGCGGAGACGACGACGGCGAGACCGCGCCCTCTTCCGGGTCGTCGGCGCCCGGATCCGCGGCGCCTGGAACCTCCGGACCGGGCGGCTCGACCGCCACGTCGGCGGCGTCCCAGGCCGAGCAGACCGAGGGCGGGGTCATGTTGTCGCGACCCGACCAGCCGGCAACGCTGCCGACGTTCGACGACATCGAACCGATCGCCGATGGTCTGGCTCCGGAGAGCGGCACGCTCAAGGTGTACAACTACGAGGAGTACATCGCCCCCAGTGTGCTCAGGAAGTTCCAGCGGGAGTACGGCGTCGAGGTCGAGGTCACGACGTTCACGAGCATGGACGAGGCGATCGCCAAGCTCTCGTCAGGGCAGGCCGAGTTCGACGTGTTCTTCCCGACGACGGACGTGATCGCCAAGCTCGCGGCCGGCCAGCTCATGCAACCGCTCAACAAGTCGTACCTGCCGAACCTGACCAACGTGTGGGAGTCGCTGCAGAACCCGTTCTACGACCAGGGCTCGGTCTATTCGGTTCCCTACGTGCTGTTCCAGACCGGGATCGGCTATCGCATCGACGGTGTCGCCAAGGCGCCCGACGCCTACGCCAACCCCTACGACATCTTCTGGGACCCGGCGAACCGCGGCCAGGTGTACCTCCTCGAGGACGACCGCGAGGTGTTCGGTATGGCGCTGTTGCGGATGAATCCGGACAGCGACGTCAACACCGAGGACGAAGAGCTCATCGGCGCCGCGCTGGAGCAGGTGATGGAGCTCACCGATGCAGTGAACGTCAAGGTCGGCGCGGAGGCCTACACCGTCCTGCCCGAGAAGCGGGCCTGGGTTCACCAGTGCTGGTCGGGTGACGTCGTGAACGCCCAGTACTACCTGCCCGAGGGCGAGTCGATCGACAACATCGGCTACTGGTACCCGCCCGACGGCGGAGGGGTGATCGGCAGCGACACGATCGCGGTCATGCGTGACGCCGAGAAGCCGGTCCTCGCCCACCACTTCCTCAACTTCCTGCTCGACCAGGCGCACGCGCTCGAGAACTACGGCTGGCTCGGCTACCAGCCGCCGCAGAACTCGATCAACCCCGAGAACGTCGTCGCCGACGGCTACGTCCCTGCCCACCTCTCGGCCGCGGTCATCAAGCCCGAGGATTTCGAAACCGGCCACCAACTCCTCCAGCTCACACTCGCGGGCGAGAAGCTCTGGGACGACGCCTGGTCGACCTTCACCGCCGGTGGCTGAGCCGCTCCCCGCCGAACTTGCATCCGATCTGCGCGCCCTGACGCGCAAATCAGATGCAAGAACGGAGGGGGGACGCTCGCGGTTGTGGCCGGCGCTGGCCGCGCCCGGCGTGCTGTGGCTGGTGCTCCTGTTCGTCGTGCCGTTCTACGGCGTGATGGCCGTCGCCTTCGGCCAGCTCGACCCGATCTTCGGCAACGCCGTTCCCGTGTGGAACCCCCTCGACTGGGAGTTCGCATCATTCAACGAGATCGTCGAGCGGGTCTTCGCCGCCGAGCTCGGACGCGTGTTCATCCGCACGTTCATCTACGTCATCGCGGCCCTCACGATCTGCTTCCTCATCGGCTATCCGGTCGCCTACTACGTCGCTCGCTTCGCCGGCCGGCGTCGGGGCTTGATCCTCGCCCTGCTCCTCGCGCCGTTCTGGATCAACTACCTGATGCGCATGTTGGCCTGGGTCAACCTGCTGCAGACCGACGGCTACGTCAACGACGTCACGGCGGCGCTCGGCATGGGCCGCGTCAACTGGCTCGACGGGCGCGCGATCACGGTCGTCCTGGGGCTCGCCTACGGCTACGTGCCCTTCCTCGTACTCCCGCTCTTCGCCGCCCTCGACCGCATCGACCCCCGGCAGCTCGAGGCCTCGCGGGACCTCGGGATGGGCCCGGCGACGACGTTCCTCCGCGTGACCCTGCCGTTGTCGCGGCAGGGGATGCTCGCCGCCGCCGTGATCACGGCGCTGCCGATGACCGGCGACTTCTACACGACGGACCTGCTGTCCGGGTCGCCGCGGACGAACATGATCGGGAACCAGATCGAGTTCTACCTCTTCGAGGGTTCGCAGAAGAGCTCCGGCGCCGCGCTCGTGCTCATCCTCTCGGCCGCGCTGATGGTCGCGATGCTCTACTACCTCCGCTCGATCGACCGGTCGGCGAGGGAGTTGCGTCCATGAGGCGGCTCGCTGCCTGGTGGGGTGATCCGTGGCGCCGCCCGGTGTTCCTCGCCGCCGTGACGTGGCTGTACATCGTCTGGTCGATCGTCCCGGTGCTGATCGCGATCCAGTTCTCGTTCAACTCCGGGCGCTCGCGCAGCACGTGGCAGGGCTTCTCGTTCCGCTGGTGGTGGGGCGATCCCGATCGATCGCTGTGGCACGACGCGTCACTCCGCGAGGCGATGGTCAACAGCCTCACCCTCGCCGGACTCACCATGCTCATCGCGACACCCGTCGGCGTGGCGCTGGCCATCGGCCTCTCGCGGTGGCGGGGGCCGGTGGCCCGGGGCTCGAACCTGCTCATGCTCGTGCCGCTTTCGACGCCCGAGATCGTGATGGGGGCGATGCTGTTCCTCGTCTTCGACAACCTCTACACGGCGATCCCGCTCGGGCGGCCGGCGATGCTCCTCGGGCACGTCACGTTCTCGGTGTCCTACGTCGTGGTCGTGGTGCGGGGTCGCCTGCTCACGATCGGTCGTGACCTCGAGGAGGCGGCCCAGGACCTCGGCGCGACGCCGATGCAGTCGCTGCGCACCATCGTGCTACCGCTGCTCTGGCCGGCGATCTTCGCCAGCCTGATGATCGTGTTCGCGACCTCGATCGACGACTTCGTGATCTCGGCGTTCCTGTCGGCCGACGCGTCGAGCGAGACGGTCCCGATCAAGATCTACTCCAACGTCCGGGGCTCGCCGACGCCCGCGCTCAACGCGCTGGCGACCGCGATGCTCGTCGGCACGACCATCGCGATCGTGCTCGCGGTCGTCGCGCTGAAGGTGTTCCGCCGGGGCCAGCGCGGGTCCGCGGTCGAGGACTTCGCCCGGCTCGACATCTGACGTGGATCGCGCTCACGATCCGGACCGCGCATGCGGACGACCAGCCCGCCGTGTACGAGATCTGCCGGCTCACCGGCGACGCCGGCGCCGACGCCACCGGGCAGTACGAGGATCCGGATCTGTTGGGCGTGGTGTACGCCGGCCCGTACCTCGCGCTCGAGCCCGATCTCGCCTTCGTCGGCGTCGACGACGCCGGCGTCGCCGGCTACGTGCTGGGCGCGGCGGACACCGCCGCGTTCGAGGCTGCGTGCGAGCAGCGATGGTGGCCCGAACTGCGGGCCCGCTATCCCGAGCCGCCGCGCTCCGGGCCGCGTACCCGGGACGAGGAGCTGCACCAGTGGATCCACCATCCGCCGTCGACTCCCGCGGCGGTGCGAGACGCGTATCCCGCTCACCTGCACATCGACCTGCACCCACGGGCCCAGGGCCGCGGTCTCGGGCGCCGCCTGATGGACGTCCTCCTCGACGCCCTGCGTGACCGGGGCGCGTCCGGTGTGCACCTCGGCGTCGATGCCGCCAACCACCGGGCGATCGGCTTCTACACCCATCTCGGGTTCACCGAGATCGGACCCGACTCCGATGACTCGGACGGGATCCTGTTCGCCCGCCGGCTCTGATCAGATCGCGAGGGCGCGCAGGGCGTCGGCCGGCAGGGTCACGCCGACGGGCGTGCCGGCGGGCCAGTCCGGCCGGCCGTCGTGGTTGGCCGTCAGCGCCTGGAGCGCCTCGCCGCCGGGGAGGCGCACGTGGACCTGTGTCGTCGCGCCGACGTAGACGACGCGCTCGACCATGCCAGGGAGGCAGTTGGGTCCGGCCGCCTCGCCGGGAGCCACACGGACCCGCTCGGGCCGGATCACCAGCTTGACCGGACCCGCGGGGCCGTCGCCGATGGCGTCGAGGGTGAACTCGCCGAGGTGCACCTGGCGGCGACCGCCGCGGCCGGCGTCGCCGCTGGCCAGGATCAGGTTGGCGACGCCCAGGAAGTCGGCGACGTAGGCGGTCGCCGGCTGTTCGTACACGTCGGTGGGCGTGCCCACCTGGGCGACATTGCCGTCGTCCATCACGGCCAGCCGGTCGGACATCGTCAGGGCCTCCTCCTGGTCGTGGGTCACGTACACGAACGTGATCCCGACCTCGCGCTGGAGCGCGGCCAGATCGGCCTGGAGGAACTTGCGCAGCTTGGCGTCGAGGGCGCCGAGCGGCTCGTCGAGGAGAAGCACCGACGGCGCCAGCACGAGGGCCCGGGCGAGGGCGACGCGCTGCTGCTGCCCGCCGGACAGCTCGGCCGGCCGCCGGCGTTCGAGGCCGCCGAGGCGGACGAGCTCGATGGCCTCGCGGACGCGGCGGGCCCGGTCGGACTTGTCGATACCGCGGCGCCAGCGCAGGCCGTAGGCGACGTTGTCCTCGACGCACATGTGCGGGAACAGGGCGTAGGACTGGAACACCGTGTTGACCGGCCGGCGGTGCGGTGGAGTCTCGACGAGGTCCCGCCCGTCGAGGAGGATCTTCCCGCCCGTCGGTCGCTCGAACCCGGCGATCATCCGCAGCGTCGTCGTCTTGCCGCAGCCGGACGGCCCGAGCAGCGAGAAGAACTCGCCCGGCTCGATCGTGAGGTCGACCCCGTCGACCGCGGCGACGTCGCCGAACTGCTTGCGCAACCCGACCAGCTCGATGCGGCCTCCGTGGCGGCCGACCACCTCGGTCCCCATGCGCTCGTCATTCTGCCCCAGATCGACGTCCGGGCTCGCTCGCCGTAGACGCTCGCCCACACTCACGGCGTCAGAGGATACAGTGAACTGACTCGTGAGTCAGTAAGGAAGACGACGATGAGCGATGTGTCCGTTGATCTCCCCACCGGTCTGCTCGGCGCGCCCTTGGAGCGGGCGCGGACCCTTCCCGGGAGCTGGTACAGCGATCCGGGGCACCACGAGCGGGAGCTGGATGTGGTGTTCGGCCACCACTGGGTCGGCGTGGGCAGCGCCGACGACGTCGCCGCTCCCGGTTCGTACCTCGCCACCACGGCGGGGCGGCTGCCGGTGCTGGTGGTTCGCGACGAGGCCGGTGTGCTGCGGGCGTTCCTCAACGTGTGCCGGCACCGCGGCGCGCCGCTGGCCGACGGCTGCGGTCACGCCCGCGTGCTGTCGTGCCCCTACCACGCCTGGCTGTACCGGCTCGACGGGACCCTGGCGCGGGCCGGGGGCGTGGGCCGGCCGGACGGCTTCGACGCCGCCGACTTCGGGCTTCGCGAGATCCAGGTCGCCACGTTCGCCCGCTCGATCATGGTGCGTTGCGCCGGTGCCCCGGCGCCGTTCGATCCCGGGCCGCTCGGCGCCGGCCTCGAGCCGTACCGGCTCGACGAGCTGGAGATCGGTGAGCGCACGCGCTACGAGTGCCACTTCAACTGGAAGGTCCTGCTCGAGAACTACTGCGAGAACTACCACACCCCGTTCATCCACTCGCAGCTGCCGGTAGCCGGCTACGAGTACCGGATCGAGTGCGCGGGCAACGCGGTCTACGCGTGGGACCGGCCGCTCGAGCCGCGTGACCGCTCCGAGTGGGCGCTCCACGACCATCGTCCTGGCACGCCCGGCTGGTCGGCCGTCGCCGACGTCGTCGCCCCGGAGTCGTTCAACAACGGTTCGTACCTCGCCATGTTCCCCAACACCGCGGTGTCCTGCTTCGCCGGGTTCGCGGCGACGTTCCGGCTGACCCCGACCAGCCCCTCCACCACCGTCGTCGAGCGCGAGTACCTGTGGCACCCGTCAGTGCCCGCTGAGCGCCGGGAGAGCGATCTGGCCGCCACGCGTGAAGTGGTCGAGCAGGACCTCGCCATCTGCTCGGCGCTGCAGGGGACGTACGACGCCGGGCTCAGTGCCGACGGTGTGCTCTCGACGGAGTACGAGTCCGGTGTGGCGCACATCCACCAGCTGCTGCTCGGCGCCCTCGCGGGCGCCGGCCGCTGAACCACCGTCGGTACGCTCCAGCCGCGATGCCCGGCTCGACGCGGACCCGCATCAGTGTCGATGAACGGCGCCAGCAGATCCTCGAGGCGACCCACCGGGTCACGCTGGAGCGCGGCCTGCACGACGTGCGCGTCGCCGACGTGGCGAACGAGCTCAACGTCAGCACCGGGCTGATCCACTACCACTTCGACACCCGCGACGAACTGATCGAGGCGATGCTGCGGGAGACCGCCGCCGCCGAGGTCGCCGCCTTGCGCACGGCGATGAACGCGATCGGCACACCCGAGGCCCGTCTCGCCCGGCTCATCGAGGAGTACCTCCCGTCGCTGCGGCGCGACCAGTCGTGGGTGCTCTGGATCGACGTGTGGGGGGAGGCGCTCCGCGACGCCAACATCCGGCGGATCTCCGAGGACCTCGACGCGGCGTGGGTGGAGGTCCTCGCCGAGGTGATCGCCGACGGCGTGGCCAGCGGGTCGTTCACCTCCGCCGATCCGATCGAGAGCGCATGGCGGCTCGCCGCCGTGCTCGACGGTCTCGGCCTCCAGGTCGTGCTCCACCAGAGCACGATGACCCGGGCGCAGATGCGCAACCACGTCCGCCGCGCCGCCGCCCTCGAACTCGGCCACGCCCTCCCCGATTGAGGTTCTGACGACATCTGGGATCGCTCAGCGATCCCAGGACTCCGAAGAATTGAAAGCGCGGCGAGGTCGGTAGCATCGCGGGTCGACAAGTCCATCGGTTTGCTCGCCGTAGACCGCTGGTCCACCCGCCAGGGTGGGTAATCGGACGTTCGCCGTCCGGCCAGCCGAGGTGCACGCCCCATGAGCCCGGCTCGTGGTGCTCGCTCTCGTAGCGAGTCGACCACGAACCGAAGTGAAAGGAGGTGTGCATCGAATGGACAATCCTCGTTCCGAGAAGGTCGCCATCGTCGATGAGATCGCGACCAAGCTGACTGCCGCCAAGGCGGTGTTCGTCACCGAGTACCGCGGCCTCACGGTCGGGGCCATGGCCACCCTGCGGGGTGCACTGCGCCAGGCCGGGGCCGAACACAAGGTGTACAAGAACAGCCTGGCCCGCTTCGCCGCCACGAAGGCCGGCCTCGACGGGCTGAAGGAGCTGCTCGCCGGACCCACTGCCCTGACGTTCGCCGGTGACGACTCCGTCGCCGCGGCCAAGGCACTCCGCGACGTCGCCCGGACCAACCCGCTCCTGGTGCTCAAGGGCGGCGCGCTGGGCGAGAACATCCTGACCGCCGCCGACGTCACCGCGCTGGCCGACCTGCCGTCGCGGGAGGAGCTGCTCGCCCGGTTCGCCGGCGCGCTGCAGGCCCCGCTGGCCCGGACCGCTGGTCTGCTGGCGGCGCTGCCCCGCAACTTCGCCTACGGCCTCTCGGCCCTCATCGACAAGCAAGCGGCCTGAGCCGCACCCACAAAGACCTCCCCCGACCAATGCGAGCGAGCGCTAGCGAGCGAGCGGCCGACAACGGCCTGCGTGGCCGGGGAACGCATTGAAAGGAAACTGAAATGGCTACGAAGGAAGAGATTCTCGACTCGATCGGGAACATGACCGTGCTCGAGCTGAAGGAACTGCTCGACGCGTTCGAGGAGAAGTTCGAGGTCACCGCGGCCGCGCCCATCGCGGTCGCCGCCGCCGGCGCCCCCGCCGGGGGTGGTGCGGCCGAGCCGGCCGTCGAGGAGAAGGACGAGTTCGACGTCGTCCTCACCGCCGCCGGTGCCCAGAAGATCCAGGTGATCAAGGCCGTGCGCGAGCTGACCAGCCTGGGCCTCAAGGAGGCCAAGGACCTCGTCGACGGCGCGCCCCAGCCCGTGCTCGAGAAGGCCAACAAGGAGGCCGCCGACGCGGCCAAGGCCAAGCTCGAGGACGCCGGCGCCTCGGTCGAGTTGAAGTAAGCACCACTCGAACACGGCCCCCGGGGTGGGTCACTTCCCCGGGGGCCGTTGCGCGTCCGGGCTTCCGGGCGCCCGGCGAGCGTTCGTGATCAGTCGTCCCCGCCGCCCGGACCGGAGTTGTCGCCGTCCGAGTCCTCGTCGCCACCGCCCGACCCGGAGTTGTCGCCGTCCGAGTCGTCGTCGCCTCCGCTGCCGCGGCCTGAGCTGTCGCCGTCGTCGTCGCGGTCCTCGGCGTTGCCGGGTCCGCTGTTGTCGTCACGGTCGTCGCGGTCCTCGGCGTTGCCGGGTCCGCTGTTGTCGTCACGGTCGTCGTCGTCGATCGTCGTGACGGTCACCGACGTGCTCGATCCCGGCACCGTGACGGTCACCGACGTGCTCGACTCGGGCACGGTGGGCAGAGTCGCCGTGACGGGGACACTCGACGAGGACGTCGGCGTCGACGCGCTGACTGTTGTCGACGCGCTGACCGGCGTGGAGGCGCTGGTGCTGGTCGCGGGGTCACTCGACGAGGTCGTACTGCGGCGGGCCGGCTCGGTGATCGCCGCCGACCGCAATGGGGGGAGCGTCTGGCGAACGCCGACGTCGCCGGTGGCGAGGGTGAGACCGGCGCCGGCGATCACGGCGCTGCCGAGGAATGCCGCCACCGGGACCACGTGTCGTCGGGAGAGCCGGTCGAATGGGCGCATCACCTTCGACACGACGCGGCCTGCGCCGCGGTTGGGTCAGCCCGAGCTTCCGCTCGATCCCGATCCCGAAGACCCTGATCCCGATCCCGACGAGTCCGAGCCCGATCCCGACGACCCTGATCCCGACCCGGATCCCGATCCCGAGCTCCCACTCGAGCCGGATCCGGAGTTGTCACTGTCGTCACCCGACCCCGGCCCGGAGTTGTCCCCCGAACCGGGGCCGGAGCTCGAACCGTCCGAGCCCGAACCGGAGCTGTCGGGGTTGCGGATCGTCGCGCTCAGCCGGCCGTCGACGACCTCGACCCGGATCTCGGCCTCGCCGTCGGCCGACACGAAGCGCACCCGCACCTCGTACGGACCGTCGTCGTCGATCTGGGCGGTGTAGCCGGCCGCCGGTTCGGGCGCGCCGACGAGCGTCACGTGTCCGTCCACGAGTCGAACCGTGATCGACCCGCCGTCGCTCGAGTAGGGCTGGGTCGCGCCCGGCGAGCCCGGCTCGCCCGGTGGCGCGGTCGTCGTCACCGGCCTCGTCGTGGTGGGGCGGCTGGTGGCGGGACGGCTCGTGGTCGTCGGGCCTCGGGTGGTTGTCGCCGTCGTCGTCCGCGGTGCCATCGTCGATGGCGGTGACGTCGTCATCGACGGGACCGAGGTCGTCGGCGACGGGCTCGGCGTCGGCGGCGGGACCACGCCGGTGTCCACCGACACGGTCGCTGGCGTGCGGACGCGGTCGCGCTCCGGCGTCAACGCACCGATGCCGACGGCGACCACCGCGACCGCGGCGACGGCGCCGGCGGTCCCTACGGCGACGTTGCGGACGCGGCGGCGCCGCGCCCGGCGATGGACCGACTCGAACGCCTGCCCGACGTCCAGCGGGGAGCCGTCTCGATCGGCGTGTCGGCGCAGCGCGGAGCTCAGTTCGGGATCGTCGAACTCGTCCATCACCCCTCCTCCACGATGACGCGGCGCAGCCGCTGCCGCGCATCGTGCAGGTGAGACTTGACCGATCCCTCGGCCAGCCCCATCGCCGCCGCGACCTCGGCGACGGTGAGACCCTCGACGTAATACAGCGCGACGGCGGTGCGCTGTTGTCGCGGAAGCTGATCGAGCAGCTCGCCGAGCTGGTCGGGCTCCGGCACACCTACGGCGGGGGCGGGGGTGGCCGCGAGCCTGGCGAGGGCTTGGTCCTTGCGCTTGGCGCGGCGGTGCTGGTCACGGAGCAGATTGACCGCGACCCGCCGGACCCAACCGACCGGATCCTCGTAGTGGCGGAGCCGCCGCCACCGCACGTGCGCCCGCACGAACGCCTCCTGCACGGCGTCGGCGGCCTGCTCGGCGTCGCCGGACGCCAGCGTCAGCGAACGCACGAGACGCTCGTAATGGGCGCGGAACACATGCTCGATCTCCGTCGGCGGCGTGCGCTCGACGATGGTCCGGTCAGGCTCCAGCACGGCGCTCACCACCGCCTCGGACACGATGGCGCATCGTCACTGGTTGGGTTCAGCAGAGCGCCCCCGCCGGTCACGACCTCAAGTCTTGACCAGCGGGGGCGCTCGTAGACATCACGCAGACGTCAACTGCACGGGTTCACATCCGGCGGCACTGATCCTCCTTGTTGCCGCCGACGACGTTGCCCCACCCCCGGGGCGCCGGGGCGTTCTGCTTGCACTGCAGGTTGCCGTTGATCCGGTTGCGCACGATCAGCTGCTCGCCCCGGTTGCTGAACGACTGCACGTCCGCCGTGACCCGGTTGCCCCGGACGAGGGCGGACCGGCCCTGGTCGAGCTGGATGCTGCCGCCCACACGAGACCTCAGGACGACCACCCGCCGGTGGCCCTCACCCTGGATGTTGCCGACGACACGGACCGCGGTCGCTCGGAGGCGACCCCCGTTCTCGACCTTGATCGTGCCTTTGACGTGGGTCCCGGTGAGCGTGCACAGCGCCCCGGACGGAACGCGGACGTTGTCGAGTGTCCTGGCGCCGATCGTGCCGCGGCACGTGCGCTCCTCGGCGCCGGCGGTGCCGGGAACGACGAGGCTTCCGATGACGATGGCCGCGAGGCCGATGACGGTGGGTTTCATGATGTTCTCCTCTGGTGTGATCAGGTCGCCCGGTCAGCTGCTGCTGCCGCCGCTGTCGGGGGAGTTGGGCGAGACGGGTGGGGGTGAGGCGGGGCTGTCGGGGCTCGGCGCGGGGGCTGGAGCCGGCGCAGGGGCCGGGCTGTCAGCCGTGTCGGCGCGCGGTGTCGTCGGCGCCGGGGCGGGGCTGTCGGCGGTGTTGGCGCGTTGGCGCGCCGGTGCCGGCACGGGCGGGGGTGTCGGCGGCGGCCCGCTGCCTCGCCGGCCGGCTCGGGCTCTCGCCGCCGGCGCGGGCCTTTGACGCCGCCGCGCTGGCTGCCGCGGCCTTCGCCGGTTTAGCCGCCGACTGAGCTCGCGGGGCGGCGATCGCGACCGGAGCCGAGAGCGCTTGGACGCGCGCGCTCGACTCGCGGAGTCGGACCTCGTCCGGCAGCGACAACAATGGGTTGTCCTGGCTGCCGACGAAGCCGCCGACGCCGAAGCCGACGAGCGCGCCGCCGGCGACCGCAGCCTTCCAATTGAGAGCCTTCATGATCTCTTCTCCTTCGTGGGACGGTTGTTGCTCACGTTCTCGCGCCCGGCCGTGGCAGCCTCATGAACTGAACCTGAGGTTCTTCTCACCCGCCCGTTCGGTCAGCCGGGAGGCGATCGAGAGGCGGTGACGGACGGCCTGAGGCCAGCGCTGGTGTTGGGTCCGGAACGGGTTGGTAGCGAGGCCGATGAGCGCGCCCGCCGTCACGAGATCGAGGTCCTCTCGCTCGTGGGCGTCCACGCGTTCGGCGAACGAACTCCGAAGCCCCCGGACATACGCGGCGAGGCGACGGCGCGTCTCGCCGCGGCTGTCGATGGTCCGGCTGATGAGATGGGCGAGGACGGTCGCCCGGTCATCCATCGGGTCGCCCGGCCCGGCGTCGTCGAGGTCGAGGACGCCGACGATCGTCGCGGTTCGCCCGCGGCCGCGGCCCGTGACGAGTTGCGACTCGTACAGGTCGCCGTGCACGACCGGCCCGGTACGGGCTCCGGACTGCTCGGCCGCGGGCGCGAGCACTGCGACGAGACGGTCGAGTCGCGAGCGCTCGCCCGGAAGGACGGCGGCCAGCATCTCGGCATGACCGAGCGCAGTGGCCGCTCGCCCTTCAACGCGACGGGCGGTCGGCAACTCGGCGGCGGACAGCGCCTCGTAGACGCGCTCGTACTCGCCGGCGTCAGGAAGGTGGGCGTGCCCACGTGCGATGCGGTCGCGGATCGTCGGCCCGGCGAGGGCTTCCATCGCGATCAGGCCCAGTTCGGCATCGGAACGGAGAATTCCCGGCACCGGCACTCCGGCGGCGAGAAGGCGCTCGTGCCGGGCCACGAGCGCGTCTACCTGAACCGGTCGGACCGCCTTGAGATAGAACACCGAGCCCGCCTCGTCGACGGCGCGCACGACGGCCCGCAGGGTCGGGCGGAACGTCAGCACTTCGAGGCGTACCCGGCCCGACGCAATGCCGTCCAGGAAACGTGTCGCCGAGGACGGGGTGACCGCGTCGGCGAGCCCGGTGACGAGCGGGTCGAAGGGCCAGCGCCACACGCCCACCGCGAGCTTCACGCCTTCGGGCGTCACTGCCTCGACCGGCAGCGTCCCGGCCAGCGGTCCGTGAACCGCGGTCGACGCCATCAGGGTCTCGGTCACCGCAGCGCCGCCGTTCCACCTCACGCTCGCATCGAACCGGACGACGACGTCACGGCCGGCCCGGTACTGCACGTGGCACGCCCGGGCCCGGGCCAGCTCCCCGCCGGCGGCGCCGACGGCGGCGCCGAGGACGCGCCGCGCCGGCGCGCCGGTCAGATGGGTCGCGGCGGGAAGCACCGGGTCGTCGACGAGCACGCTCCCGAATGTGACGGCGACTGATGGGAGCGACGTGAGTCCGAGATGAGACACTTCTCACGTTCTCTGGGCGCGGTCGGTCTCGAAACTGGCACGCTCCGCGCCCAGATCGGTTCGTGAGACGTTCCGCGCCCAGATGGCGGGTCACGCCGCCAGGCGGTACCCCATCCCTCGCACGGTCTCGATCACGGACTCACCGAGCTTGCGGCGCAGGTAGCGCACGTACACGTCGACGACGTTGGAGCCGGGGTCGAAGTCGTAGCCCCAGACGTGCGAAAGCAGCTGCTCGCGTGACAGGACCTGGCCGGGGTGGCGCAGGAACACCTCGGCGAGGGCGAACTCCCGGGCCGTGAGCTCCACGACCTGCCGGCGTCCGTCGGACCCGGCGACCGACGCCCGGCGCGAGCGCAGGTCGAGGCTAA
This sequence comes from uncultured Acidimicrobiia bacterium, assembly GCA_963827075.1. GTDB lineage: Bacteria > Actinomycetota > Acidimicrobiia > Acidimicrobiales > Ilumatobacteraceae > JALZMG01. The sequence goes on from CAWGZN010000011.1 coordinate 258,915, forward strand.
CCCCGCCGGCGAGCAACACCGTCGACTCCGGCGCGGCCCCGTCACGGAGCCGCAGCCGGATCCGGGCGAGCAGCTCCTCGAACCGGAACGGCTTCGTGACGTAGTCGTCGGCGCCCCCCTGCAGCCCGGCGACAGTGTCGTCGACGCCATCTCGCGCCGTGAGGATGATCACCGGCATCGCCTCTCCCCGCGCCCGCATGGCCCGCAGCACTTCGTGCCCGTTCATCCCTGGGAGGCCGAGGTCGAGGAGGAGCAGGTCGAAGCTCTCGTCGCGTGCGAGGGCGAGGGCGTCGGGGCCGGTGCGCGACGGCCACCGTGGTGTAGCCGCCGGCGCGCAGACCCTTCTCGAGGAACGACACGATTCGGTCTTCGTCTTCGGCGATGAGAATGCGCGTCATCAGGGCAGGCTCCTGGCTTCGGGGGGTGGCGCGGGTGTGGGCGGTGCCCATGGCGCTGCTGGCGCCGGGCCGAGGGGGATCGAGATGGTGAACGTCGCGCCGTGGCCGGGCCGGCTGTCCACCGCGACCGAGCCGCCGTGGGCGCGGGCGATGGCATCGACGATCGAGAGCCCGATCCCGGCACCGTCGGGACGGCCGGTGCGGCTCCGCGCCGAGCGGGCGTAGCGGTCGAACAGGTGGTCGGCGATCGCCGGGTCGACTCCGGGGCCGTTGTCACGGACCCACAGCCGAGCAGTTCCACCGTCGACGGCGACGCCGATCCCGATCTCCGTGCCCGGATCGGTGTGTTCGAGCGCGTTGGTGGTGAGGTTGAGGACGGCCTGCATGAGCCGCTCCCGGTCGGCGGCCACGGTGACCTGCCCGACCGGCGGGACGTCGTCGAGTACCCACGACCGTGGCCCGAGCCCTCGCGCCCGCAGGTGCAGGTCGAGGCCCAACTCGCCGAGGTCGATCGGCTCGCTGACGAAGAAGTCCGGCTGCTCGGCCTTGGCGAGCACGAGCAGGTCGGCCACGTAGCGGCTCATCCGGTCGAGCTCGTCGGTGACAATGGCGACCGTCTCGGCCCGTTCCGCGGGATCGTCGCCGAGCACCTCGAGGTGGCCGCGGGCGATCGTGATCGGCGTCCGCAGCTCGTGGGCGACGTCGTCGAGGAACTGCCGTTGCGACGTGAAGCCCTGTTCCAGGCGATCGACCATCTCGTTGAACGTGGAGCCGAGCTCGGCCAGCTCATCGTGACCTTCGACAGGGATGCGGGCGGACAGGTCGGACTCGGTGATCTCCTTGGCCGTGGCGGTCAGCTGGCGCACCGGCCGCAGGACCCGCCCGGCCAGTGACCACGCGACGGCCGCCGACACCACCAGGACGACGAGTCCGGCCAACGTGATCACCCGTATGACCTGCTCGACCTCGCTGTGGTCGTCGGCCGGGAAGCTGGCCACGACGAAGACCCCTCCGACCTGGCCGTCGGAGAAGAGCGGAACCGCGAGCGAGCGGACCTCGCCGACGTCGTCGACCGCCGACTCGTGGCTGCCCGCTCTCGGTGCGTCCACGCTCCAGGCCGGGACGAACTGTGGGTCGGCGAACAGGTCGGGCGCAGCGGTGCTGGTGCGGAACGGCCGGCCGCCGACGATGGTGTAGAAGGCTTCGTCGTCGGATGGCACGTTGCGGTCCAGGAATGTGTCCAAGATTGCGGCGACGTCGTCGCCGAACAACTCGCCCGTCTCCGGATCACGCCCGCGGGCGAGGTTTCGCAGTTCCTCGACCTCCTGGGCCTGCTCCCGCTCGATCTCCCGGTCGGCTCGGGCGTGCTGGACCTGGCGGGTGACGAGAATGGCGATGGCCAGCCCGACGGTCAGCAGGACCAGGTAGCCGACGACGATGCGGACGCGAATGCTGGCCAGCGCGCGGCGCGCCGTGGCCACGACGGCCGGCGTCGGACTGCGCCGTTCGGTGGCGGCGACGTGTGCGGCGCTCGACTCAGTCATCTTCCTCGCCCCCATCATCGTCCGCGGCGTCGTCGTCGGAATCGTCATCGTTTGATTCGTCGTCGTCATCGGAGTCGTCATCGGACTCGTCATCAGCCGGAGGCGGCGGAGGCGGCTGCTCCGGTGGCGGCGGCAGCGTCGTGATCGTCGGCCGGGGCGGCCGCGGCGGGGTGGTCGTCGTCGGCGGCCTCGGCGGCCTCGGCGGACCGTGTGGCCGGGGCGGCCTCGACGTGGTCGTGCTCGTCGTCGTGGTGCTCGTGGACGTGGTGGTGCTGGTGGTCGTGGTCGCGGGACTCGGCGGCAGTTCGATCGGACGGACGGGCGCGGGCGCGTCGGGAACGAGGCCGTCGACGGCCAGCGCAAACCCGGCGCCGGCCGTGGCGGCGACGAGGGACAGGACGAACAGCGACAGCCGGCGCACGATCGGGGGTATCCTCACCGGCCCACCCACGGCATGGATGAGAGGCGGATGAGAAGGTTCTCATCGTCCCGCGGAGTCTTGACACCGTGCCGGGCGTTCTCTACCCTCTCTGCCATCTGAACTCCCGGCCTGGGCGTGCCTGCCCAGGAGCTGGTTGAATTCGTGCGCCCCGGCAGCTATCATGCTTCGTTGCCGTGCGTCTGCTTTCCCGTCTCCCCGTGCCGGGTCTGCTTCAGCGCGCCCTCTCACCTGCGACCCCCAGGAGTGATCTGTGACCACTCGTTCGACGTCTCGCGAGCGCTACTCCTTCGCCAACCTGGTCGAACCCTTGGAGCTGCCCGATCTGATCGCGATCCAGCGCGAGAGCTTCGACTGGTTCTTGAACGAAGGTCTGGCCAACACGTTCCGTGACATCAGCCCGATCAAGGACTTCTCCGAGGCCCTTCAGCTCGAACTCGAGTTCGACCCCGACGACGAGGACTTGCGCCCGCCGCCCAAGTTCACCGTCGAGGAGTGCAAAGAGAAGGACATGACCTACTCCGCGCCCGTGTTCGTGCGGGCCCGGTTCATGAACCGCAACACCGGTGAGATCAAAGAGCAGACAGTGTTCATGGGCGACTTCCCGATCATGACGGAGAAGGGCACGTTCATCGTGAACGGCACCGAGCGCGTCGTGGTCAGTCAGCTCGTCCGGAGCCCCGGCGTGATCTTCGAGCCGGGAGAGCGCTTCCGCCTCCGCAACCTGACCAAGCACCAGCTGGTCAAGGGCACGATCCACCCGTACCGCGGGGAGTGGATGGAGTTCGACGTCGAGCAGAAGCCGGGCAAGGACGTCACCGCCGGCACCCGGGTCGCCCGCAAGCGCCGCCTCGGCATCTTCACCCTGCTGCGCGCCCTCGGCTACGACGAGGAGGCCGCCCCTGGCTTCCTGGAGCGCTTCGTCGCCCACTTCGACTTCCTTCAGGGTCAGTGGGACAAGGAGCGCGACGTCGCTCCGACCCAGGACGAGGCGCTCGTCGAGATCTACAAGCGGGCCCGCCCGGGCGAGCCGCCCACGGTGGAGTCGGCGCGCGCCTACTTCCGCAACGCCTTCTTCGAGAGCCGGCGGTACGACCTGAGCCGGGTCGGCCGGTACAAGCTCAACCGCAAGCTCGGTGACGAGGTGAGCCGGCTGAGTGAGCTGTTCGGGCTGTCCAAGGACCAACTCGACCTCCCCGAGCCGGAGCAGAACGTGCTGTCCCGGTGCGAGGTCCTCGCCGCCGTCACCTACATGCTCCACCTCGTCAAGCAGGAGCCCGGCTACCGGCTCGACGATCAGGACCACTTCGCCAACCGGCGCATCCGGTCGGTCGGCGAGCTGATCCAGAACCAGGTGCGCATCGGCCTGTCCCGCATGGAGCGGGTCGTCCGCGAGCGGATGACCACCCAGGACGTCGAGGCCATCACCCCGCAGACGCTGATCAACATCCGCCCGGTCGTGGCGGCGATCAAGGAGTTCTTCGGGACCTCCCAGCTGTCGCAGTTCATGGACCAGGTGAACCCGCTCTCCGGGCTCACCCACCGTCGCCGCCTGTCGGCGCTCGGGCCCGGTGGCCTCTCCCGTGAGCGCGCCGGCTTCGAGGTCCGCGACGTGCACTTCAGTCACTACGGCCGGATGTGCCCGATCGAGACCCCCGAGGGTCCGAACATCGGCCTCATCGGCGGCCTCTCGACGTTCGCCCGGGTCAACGAGTTCGGGTTCATCGAGAGCCCGTACCGCAAGGTCGTCAACGGCAAGGTGACGGGCGAGATCGTCTACATGGCGGCCGACGAGGAGGAGAACTACGTCGTCGCTCAGGCGAACACGCCGCTGAAGGCCGACGGCAGCTTCGCCGACGAGCGCGTGCTCGTCCGCCGCTCGCCGCAGGCGGCGAGCCTCGACGACCTGCGCAAGATGCTGGAGGCGGAGAGCTTCTTCGGCGCCACCACCGACATCGGCTACGTGCCGCCGTCGGAGGTCGACTACATGGACGTCAGCCCGAAGCAGATCGTCTCGGTCGGCACGGCGCTGATCCCGTTCCTCGAGCACGACGACGCCAACCGTGCCCTCATGGGCGCCAACATGCAGAAGCAGGCCGTCCCGTTGCTCCGCTCCGAGGCCCCGTACATCGGCACGGGCATCGAGGACCGGGCCGCCCGCGACGCGGGCGACCTGCTGCAGTCGTTGGAGGACGGCGAGGTCACCGAGGTCACCGGCGACTCGATCACCGTCCAGTACAAGAACATCGGACGCAGGGTCTACCGGCTGGCCAAGTTCCGCCGGTCCAACCAGGACACGTGCATCAACCAGCGCCCGCAGGTCGTCGAGGGCCAGCGCGTGCACAAGGGCACGATCCTCGCCGACGGGCCGTCGACCGACCACGGTGAGCTGGCGCTCGGCAAGAACCTGCTCGTCGCCCTGATGCCGTGGGAGGGCTACAACTTCGAGGACGCGATCATCCTGTCCGAGCGTCTCGTGCGCGACGACGTGTTGACGTCGATCCACATCCACGAGCACGAGGTCGACGCCCGCGACACCAAGCTCGGCCCCGAGGAGATCACGCGGGACATCCCGAACCTCTCCGACGACATCCTCGCCGACCTCGACGACCGCGGGATCATCCGCGTCGGCGCCGAGGTCGACGCCGGCGACGTGCTCGTCGGCAAGGTCACCCCGAAGGGCGAGACCGAGCTCACGCCCGAGGAGCGCCTGCTGCGGGCGATCTTCGGGGAGAAGGCCCGCGAGGTGCGCGACACCTCGATGAAGGTGCCCCACGGCGAGTCCGGGAAGGTCATCGACGTCAAGGTGTTCAACCGCGACGACGGTGACGAGCTCCCGCCCGGCGTCAACCAGCTGGTGCGGGTGTACGTCGCCCAGAAGCGCAAGATCTCCGTCGGCGACAAGCTCGCCGGCCGCCACGGCAACAAGGGCGTGATCTCCAAGATCCTGCCGGTCGAGGACATGCCGTTCCTGGCCGACGGCACGCCGGTCGACATCATCCTCAACCCGCTCGGCGTACCGAGCCGGATGAACGTCGGGCAGGTCCTCGAGGCCCACCTCGGCTACTGCGCCCGGTGGGGCTGGACCGATCCCGACAGCGGGAATTCCATCGGGGACGCCCCGATCCGCGGCACCGAGTCGAAGACCCGCCCGAGCACGCTGCCGGCGACGTTCGTCGCCACGCCGGTGTTCGACGGTGCCCACTGGGACGAGTCCGAGGAGGCTGGCGATCACCCGACGATCCAGCAGATCCTCGGCCACCTCAACCCAGAGACGGCCGACGGCAACCGCCTGATCGGCGGCGACGGCAAGACCACCCTCTACAACGGCCGTACCGGCGATCCCTACGACAACCCGATCACGGTCGGGTACATGTACATCCTCAAGCTCGCCCACCTGGTCGATGACAAGATCCACGCCCGCTCGACCGGCCCGTACTCGATGATCACCCAGCAACCGCTGGGCGGGAAGGCGCAGTTCGGCGGCCAGCGCTTCGGCGAGATGGAGGTGTGGGCGCTCGAGGCGTACGGCGCCGCTTACTGCCTCCAGGAGCTGCTCACGATCAAGTCCGACGACGTGCTCGGCCGGGTGAAGGTGTACGAGGCGATCGTCAAGGGCGACAACATCCCCGAGCCCGGCGTGCCGGAGAGCTTCAAGGTCCTCATGAAGGAGATGCAGGCGCTCTGCATCAACGTCGAAGTGCTCGCCGACGACGGTTCCGAGATCGAGATGCGCGAGCTCGACGAGGACGTCTTCCGCGCCGCCGAGGAGCTCGGCATCGACATCTCCCGTCCCGAGCGGGGCTCGGACGACGAAGACGACGAGCGCGCCGCCGCCCTGTACGGGCCTACTGATCACATCCAACGACGACACACGACACGCGAAGAACGGAACGCAAATGCTCGATGTGAACATGTTCGACCAGCTGAAGATCGGGCTGGCCACGGCCGATCAGATCCGCACCTGGTCGCACGGTGAGGTGAAGAAGCCGGAGACGATCAACTACCGAACGCTTCGTCCGGAGAAGGACGGGCTGTTCTGCGAGAAGATCTTCGGGCCGACGCGCGACTGGGAGTGCTACTGCGGCAAGTACAAGCGGGTGCGCTTCAAGGGGATCATCTGCGAGCGCTGCGGGGTGGAGGTCACGCGCTCCAAGGTGCGTCGGGAGCGGATGGGTCACATCCAGCTGTCGGCGCCGGTGGTGCACATCTGGTACCTGCGCGGCACCCGCTCGTGGCTCGCCTACCTGCTGGCCGGCATCGAGCCCAAGGAGGAGCTCAAGGCCAAGCAGTTGGAGAAGGTGATCTACTTCGCCGCCAACCTGGTGACGTGGGTCGACGAGGACAAGCGCCACGAGGACCTGTCCACGTTGGAGGCCGAGTACCTCGAGGAGCGGGACGCGATCCAGAAGGAGCTCGAGCTGGCGATCGACCGCCGGTTCAAGGAGCTCGAGGCCGAGGCCGAGGCGGTCGAGGCCGAGGGTGGTGACACCAAGAAGCTGCGCCGGGAGGCCGACCGGGACGTCGAGGCGCTGCGCGAGCGCTACGACATCGAGCTCGATCTCGTCGCGCGCACGTGGGACGAGTTCCGTGACCTGCACCCGCGCAAGATCATCGACGACGAGATGCTGTGGCGCGAGCTGCGCGACAAGTACGGCGACTACTTCGAGGGTGGCACCGGCGCGGACGCGATCAAGCAGCTGATCGACCGGATCGACTTCGACGAGGAGGAGATCAAGCTGCGCGAGGCGATCGACCCGGGCGACTCGGGTCGCAAGCCGCTCAGCGCGCAGCGCAAGCAGAAGGCGATCAAGCGGCTCAAGATCGTCGCCTCGTTCAACCGCCGCGACGAGCACGGCCGGCGGATCAACGACCCCAAGGCGATGATCCTCGACGTCGTCCCGGTGATCCCGCCCGAGCTGCGGCCGATGGTCCAGCTCGACGGTGGTCGGTTCGCCACGAGCGACCTCAACGACCTGTACCGCCGCGTGATCAACCGCAACAACCGGCTCGAGCGCCTGCTCAACCTCGGCGCCCCGGAGATCATCGTCAACAACGAGAAGCGCATGCTGCAGGAGGCCGTCGACGCCCTGTTCGACAACGGCCGCCGCGGCCGACCGGTCACCGGCCCGGGCAACCGGCCGCTGAAGTCGCTGTCGGACATGCTCAAGGGCAAGCAGGGCCGGTTCCGTCAGAACCTGCTCGGCAAGCGCGTCGACTACTCGGGTCGCTCGGTCATCGTGGCCGGGCCCACGCTCAAGCTGCACCAGTGCGGTCTGCCCAAGCTGATGGCGCTCGAGCTGTTCAAGCCGTTCGTGATGAAGCGGCTGGTCGACCTCGAGCTGGCCCAGAACATCAAGACCGCCAAGCGCATGGTCGAGCGCCGCCGCGCCCAGGTGTGGGACGTCCTGGAGGACGTGATCAAGGAGCATCCGGTGCTGCTGAACCGGGCGCCGACGCTGCACCGCCTGGGCATCCAGGCGTTCGAGCCGGTGCTCGTGGAGGGCAAGGCGCTGCAGATCCACCCGCTCGTGTGCACGGCGTTCAACGCCGACTTCGACGGCGACCAGATGGCGATCCACGTGCCGCTGTCGGCCGAGGCCCAGGCCGAGGCCCGGGTGCTGATGCTGTCGGCGAACAACATCCTGTCGCCGGCGTCGGGCCGCCCGATCGTGACGCCGACCCAGGACCTGGTGATCGGCGCGTTCTACCTCACGGAGGCGGTCGACGGCGCCGCCGGTGAGGGGCGGGTGTTCCGGCACCTGTGGGAGGCGCTGCGGGCGTACGAGGAGGGTGACGTCGCCCTCCACGCGACGATCACGTTGCGCACACCGTCGTTCTGCGAGAACCCGGACGCCGAGGGCAGGGAGCGGAAGTACAACACCACGACGGTCGGGCGCCTGCTCTTCGAAGAGTGCATGCCGGACGACTACATGGCCCGCTTCGGTCACATCACCGAGGTCGTCAAGAAGCGCGAGATGGGCGAGATCGTCGAGCGGCTGTCGGACAACTACCCGAAGGCACTGATCGCCTCGTCGCTCGACGCGATCAAGAACGTCTGCTACCGGTACGCGTCGCAGTCCGGCCTCACCGTGTCGATCGACGACGTCAAGACGCCGGCCAAGAAGCGCAAGCTCCTCGACGACTACGAGGACCAGGCCGAGAAGGTCGAGTCACAGTTCCGCCGCGGGATCATCACCGACGGTGAGCGCCGCCAGCAGGAGGTGCGCATCTGGACGGAGGCCACGACGAAGGTGCAAGAGGCGATGGTGGCTGAGTTCAAGTCGCAGCGCTTCAACCCGATCGACATGATGGTCGGGTCGGGCGCCCGCGGGAACATGACCCAGATGCGCCAGATCGCCGGGATGCGCGGCCTCGTCGCCAACCCCCGCGGCGACATGATCCCGCGGCCGATCAAGAAGAACTTCCGCGAGGGCCTCGAGACGCTCGAGTACTTCATCGCCACCCCCGGGGCCCGGAAGGGACTCGTCGACACCGCGCTGCGCACCGCCGACTCCGGGTACCTGACCCGCCGCCTTGTCGACGTCGCCCAGGAATTGATCGTTCGCGAGGAGGATTGCGAGACGACGCTCGGAGTCTGGGTGGAGGAGGTCGAGGCCGACCAGCCGAACCGGCGGACCTATCTCGAGACCAAGCTGTTCGGGCGGGCCCTGCTCAACGACGTCGAGTTGTCCGACGGCACCAAGCTCGAGCGCAACACGATCATCGGCGACGTGGAGATGGCTCAGCTCCGCGACGATCCGGAGATCCACCGGGTACGCGTGCGGTCGGTGCTCACGTGCGACGCCGAACTCGGCGTCTGCGCGATGTGCTACGGCCGCTCGCTCGCCACCGGCAAGCCGATCGAGCTCGGCGAGGCCGTCGGCGTCATCGCCGCCCAGTCGATCGGTGAGCCCGGCACGCAGCTGACGATGCGGACGTTCCACACCGGCGGTGTTGCCGGCAAGGACATCGCCGGCGGTCTGCCCCGTGTGGTCGAGCTGTTCGAGGCCCGTACCCCGCGTGGCGCGGCCAAGCTGGCGTTGGCGACGGGTGTGCTGCGTATCGGCGAGGACGAGGGCAAGGGCGTCCCAGTAAGCGTCATCGACGACGACGGGGACGAGCACGCCATCGTGCTGCCGCTCGGTGCCCGCCTCATCGTCAACGACGGCCAGGAGATCAAGGCCGGCGACCCGATCACCGACGGCCCCTTCGACCCGAAGGAGCTGATCATCATCAAGGGGATCCGCGAGACCCAGATGTACCTGGTCGAGGAGGTCCAGCGGGTGTACCGCGACCAGGGCGTGTCGATCCACGACAAGCACATCGAGTTGATCGTGCGCCAGATGACCCGGCGCATCGGCGTGCAGGAGCCGGGAGCCACCGACTTCCTGCCGGGGGAGCGGGTCGACGCCAAAGTGTTCCGCGACACCAACCGGCGCATGGTCGAGGCCGCCGAGCGGCCCGCTGAGGGGCGCCCGGAGCTCATGGGCATCACCAAGGCGTCGCTCGCCACCGAGTCGTGGCTGTCGGCGGCGTCGTTCCAGGAGACCACCCGGGTGCTCACCGAGGCCGCCATCGACGGCCGCGGCGACAGCCTGATCGGCCTCAAGGAGAACATCATCATCGGCAAGCTCATCCCCGCCGGCACCGGCATGATGCGCTACCGCGAGTTCGGCATCGAAGCACCGGACTACCAGCCGATGACGTTCTACTCGAGCGACGCCGAGGAGGATCCCGCCGCCTGGCTGGCCGGCATCGCCGGCAGCTACGAGGGCGAGTCCGCGCCGACCTCAGCGGAGGCCTGACCCACGGGGGCTCCGCCCCCGTGAACCCCCGAAGAGCGAGCGCCTCGCGCGAGCGCCTGGCGGCGTCGTCTCAGAGCCAGTGGGTCTCTTTGAACCGGCGGTAGAGGAACACGCACAACCCGAGCGTGAGCGCGCTCACGATCGTGAACCCGAGGGCGTGGTCCGCGCCCGGGATGCCGCCCAGGTTCATGCCGAAGAGTCCGGCGACGACGGTGGGGATGACGCCGATCGCGACCCACGCCGTGATCCGGCGCATGTCCTCGTTCTGTCGCAACGACGCCTCGGTACGGCTTGCGGTCAGGGCGTTCTGGAGCAGCTGGTGGACCGTGCGGCCGCGCTCGACGACCTCGCTGAGGACGTCGTCGACGTCTCGGAAGAGCGGGACGATGTCCGGGTGCACCCAGTGCATGCACTCGGCCGACGTGAGCTTCTTCACCGACGTCGAGAGCGGCTCGAGGGCGACGAGGAAGTCGAGCACCTCGCGGATGAGCAGATAGATCCGCTTCGTCGGCTGATCCCGGGTGTCGCTGAAGACGTCGCGCTCGACCTCCCGGACGTCGTGCTCGAGGCCCTCGATCACCGGGAGGTAGGAGTTGACGACGTGGAGCAGGGCGGCCTGGAGCACGGCACCGGGGCCGTGGGCGAGGCGCTCGGGCTGCGCCTCCAACTCCTGCCGCACTCCGGTGAGTGGGGCGGCCTGTCCGTACCGAACCGTGAGCATGTAGTCCCGCCCGGCGTAGAAGAAGAGCTCGCCGAACTCGACCTCTTCACGCTCGTCGACGTAGCGGGCCGTGGGCACCACGGTCAGCAGGCACTCCCCGTGGCGCTCGACCTTCGGGCGGTCGTGCTTGTTGCGGGCGTCGTCGATGGCGAGGTCGGGCAGCTCGAACGCGTCGCGCGTCTCGTCGAGCTCGGCGTCGGTCGGCATCCGCAGCCCGAGCCAGCCGAACCCGGCCCCGCCGCGCTCGGCCGCGAGCTTCTCGATCGAGTCCGTCTCCAGGGTCCGCCGCCCCTCGACGTACCACGCCGCGTCGACGATCACACCCACATCGTTGCAGGTGCCGGACGGTTCGGGGCGTTCTGCCGTTCGGCAGCTGCGCGTTCGGGCTGATCCCAAACGACAGGACGGATTAGATCGTGCAGCCGGTCGCCGTGGAAAGGGCGGAGCAGGCGGCCGCCATCGTCGCACCGTTCGCCCGACCGAGCCGGCGGAGAAGTCGCGCGCGGGCGAGGAGGAACGTGTTGTCGAAGTTGGCGACCGACTCCGAGCGCAGCCCGGCATCTGTCCCGAGCGGGACCTCCGTCGCCAGCCCGCGGATCGTCGTCGTGATCGGGGCGCAGATCACCGAGCGCAGCAGGCGCCCCATGGGATCACGAGTGAGCACGAGGACCGGGCGGCGCCTGTCGCCCGGCACGTCGGCGAACCACACCTCACCGCGTCGCGGCGCGGGTGGTGGGTCCCGATCAGCCATAGAGGGCGTCGTAGTCGACATCGGCATCGTCGAGATCGAACGCAACCGGGAGGTCGCCGACTGCGGTCTCCCCATCGGTGAGCGGGCGGCCGGTGTACGCCTCCACGTCCCGCCGGAGTCGCTCGATCGCGATCAGGCGGGTGAGGGCGAGATCGATCGCCTCCGAGGTCGAACGCGCTCCGGTGAGGCGCTGCACCTCGGTCGCTTTCGCCCGGTCGAGCGTAATGGTCGCCTTCTCACGCGCCATACCGCGGATACTACCTGGAGGTGGTATCAGGTCAGATCACGTTGAAGACCACACCGAGATCCGGGTAGCGGAAGTGCTGGTAGTGCGACAGCCGCTTCCACGCCTCGGCGCCGGTGCCGCCGATTGCGGGCATCGTCCTCGTGCGATCACGGCGGCGACCTTGGGGGCGGCGAAGCTCGTCCCGCTCCACGTCGCCCACCCCTTGAACTCGTTGAACGCCTCGTCGTCCGCGCTGCCGACGGGCTCCTTGAGCGGCTCGTCGTCGGTGCCGTAGAACGTGCTCCGCACATCGACCCCCGGCGCGCACGCGTCGACCCATCCCCCGAAGTTGGAGAACCACGCCCGACCGGCGCCGTCGAGGGCGCCGACTGCCACGACACCGGGGAGTGCCGCCGGCCAATAGTTGCGGCACGAACCGGAGTTCCCGGCGGCAGCGACCACGACCGTCCTAGCCGGATCGACCAGATCGGCGATGGCTGTGGCGAGCGGCGGTGGTTCGTCGTCGAGCGTGTACGCGCCGAGGCTCAGCACGATCACGTCGAAGCGGTCACCCGCGTCGAGACGGGCGATTGCCCGGGCCAAGCCGTCAGCAATCGATTCGTCGTCGCCGTCTCCGAAGCTGGACAGCACGCCGTCGATGTGGATCTGTGCGGACGGGCAGAGCCGGTGCAGGACGCCGGAGATGAACGTGCCGTGACCCGACTGAAGATCGAGGGTCTGGTCACCATTACCGTCGGTCTCGTCCTCGTCGTCCCATGACCGGTCGTCCGTCTCGTCTCTCCACGGCTCGTGAAGCATGACTGCGTCAGTGAGATCCGCATGCTCGACCTGTGCGCCAGCAGCTCCGTCTGTTCGAAGTCCTGTATCGACGACGAGCACTCTCGGCGCGTCACGACCATCGAGTCGGAGCGGTTCGGCCAAATTGAGAGGTCGGCTGGCGGGTATCGCTGACGTGCTCGCTTCCTGTGCGGAGCTGGCAGCCGGGTTGCCGATGACTACGGGGTTGCCGATCACCACCGGGTTGCCGATCACGACCGGGTTGCCGATCACCACGGGGCTGCCGAGGATCTGGTTCGCGCCGAGGTACACGTGGTTCGGCTTCACGCGCAGGCCAGCACGGCGCAGTTCGTCGATCACCCCGAGGATCTCGGCGCCTCGCCATTCCTTCGTCTTGGCCCGAGCCCGTCGGGATGACTGGGTAAGCCGGAGTTTGACCTCCAGCAGCCGGCCTCGCGTCACCTCGCCGTCGCGGGGAAGGATGACATCACCTCGTTTGCCCACCGTGTCGCGCGGCTCGCGTAATTGTCTGGCGGTGGGAACGTCGACGACCAGTGAATCCGGCCGAATCAGGACTGGCTGACCTCGGTCGTCGACGACGACAACGATGCGACGACGGTTCAACGGCTCTCTCGCCGCGCCGAGGTCCCCTGGGAAGTCGGAAAGGCCCGTACGGTCTGCTTCGCTCACATGACCATGATCGCCGACGGCCGGGAGGGATGCGGACATCTACGCTCGGCGACGTGGCGAGCGTGGGAAGCCGGGCAGCCGAGGACGCGCTCGAGATGGTGCATCAGAATCCTCGGGGAGCACTCGAGCTGGCGCTCGAGGTCTCACGAACCACCCCTCTCGTCGCCGACCGGGCGAAGGCGCATTGGGCCGCCGGGATGGCGCACCGTGAGCTCGGCGACCTTGCGGAGGCCATCGCAGAGTTCACTGCAGCACGCGAACTTGCCGACGAAGCCGGAGACGAGGCGCTCGCGGCTCGGATCACGGTATCGCTCGCACTCGCGCACGCCTTTGACGGCCAGATTCGAACCGCTCTGGGCCTGCTGGACGAAGCCGAGCCGTGGGCGACCGGCGCTGACCGCGGACGCCTGCTCACGCAGCGCGGCATCATCCTCTACTGGCACGGAGACCTCGAGCACGCGCTCGACAGCTACGACGAAGCGCTAGTCCGCGTTGCGGGAGTCGAAGGACTCTCTCGCCGAAGCCCGCCTCCACGTCAACTACGGCGCGCTGCTGAGTCACATTGCTCGCTTTGCGGATGCTCGGACACACCTCGAAGTCGCGACCCGACTTGGCATCGGAGCTCGGGCAGACGCTCATCGGTGCCAGCGCGAGCACCAACCTCGGCCACATCGAAGTGCTCCGCGGCGACCTGCCGGCAGCGTTCGGTGCGTTCCGAGCGGGCGGCCGCTCTGTATCGCCGGGCCGACATCGAGGCCTCGTGGCTGGACAATCTCCGCATCGACCACGCGCGTGCTTTCCTTCAGGCGAACCTGCTCGACGAGGCGGACGCGATGGCGACTGACACGTTGCGCGGCACCGATGAGACGGGGCCCTCGCCGGCAGCCGCTGATCTCCTGTACCTGCTCGCCCAGATCCGACTCGCGAAGGGCGACACGGCCGAAGGTCGAGCGGTTGCCGATCGGAGCAAGAACGAATTCGAGATGTCCGGGCGACCCGTATGGGCGCTTCTGGCCGAGGCGCTCGCGCTGCGGATCGCCGCCATTGGAGCCCCGGAGCCGACCATCGCGAAGGAAGTCGCCGACGCGGCGCTGGTGCTCGACTCGATCGGGTATCTCGACGAAGGCCTCCGCACGGCCGTCGTCGCGGCAGGTGCGCACGTCGTGGGTGACCTCGTTGAGGCCGAGCGGCTCCTCGCCGAGCTTCGTCCGAGAGTTGTGAAGGCATCGGCGCTCGAACAGAGCCGCAGCCCAGCACATCGCAGCGTTGTGTGCCGAGCGGAGAGGGGCGCGCAGTCTCGCCCGTCGTCATGTCCGGCGTGGGCTCCGGACGTTCGTGGAGAACGCTTCTTCGATGGGGGCGATCGAACTTCGAGCGCGAGCTGCCGCCAACGGCGAAGCGCTGGCCGAGTTGGGGGGCCGCATGGCCATCGCCGACCGGCGACCTCGCGAGCTGCTGGAGCGAACGGAGGCCATGAGAGTGGCGCTCGTCTCGGTGCTCGGTCGTGATCCCCGCGGCGCCGCCGTTCGAGACGACCTGGCGGAGCTGCGGCGTGTGGCTTCTGAGCTGCGGACCACCGAGCCGGGCATAGAGCGGCACCGGCTCGAGCGAGCTCGCGCAGTCGTCGAGCGTCGGATCCGTGAGCGAACGCGCCAGGCCCGCTCGAATGGGAGCGGAGCTACGACGACGATCCACGAGGCGGTCGCCGCACTTGGAGACCATGTGCTCCTCGAGTACGCGGCCGTCGACGGCCAGCTCTACGCAGTGACCGTCTCGGCCGGGCGGGCGCGGCTGCACGAGCTCGGCCCGGTGGACGGGCTCGCCGCGGACGTCGACGCCTGCACCTTCGCCCTCCACCGGCTCAACCGGGCGCAGGGATCGGCGGCCTCGAAGGCGGCAGCTCGAGCAACGCTCGACGAGCTCGGCCACCGCCTCGCCGAGCAGCTCGTGCCAGCGGCGATCCGGCGATCGGAGCGGCCGGTCGTGGTCGTCCCCACGGGCGCGCTGCACGGACTCGCGTGGGCCGCGTTGCCCGGGCTCGCGGGGCGGGCGGTGTCCGTGTCGCCGTCGCTCGTCGGATGGGCGGTCGCCGACGCCGCGACCAACGGCAGGACCGGCCGGCGGGATGTGCTGCTCACGGCCGGACCGGAGCTGCCGGCGGCGCCCCTCGAGATCGAGATACTGGCCACGCTCTACCCGCGGCCGACGGTGCTCGTCGGCGATGCCGCGACCTCCGACGCCGTGCTCGGCGGGCTCGGGCGTAGCCGGTTGGCGCACCTCGCCTGTCACGGCGCCTACCGGGCCGACAACCCGCTGTTCTCGACGCTGACGCTGGCGGACGGCCCGCTCACCGTCTATGACCTGGAGCGTTGTCGAAGCATGCCCCGCACGATCGTGCTCTCAGCGTGCAGCGTGGCGACGTCCGCGGTCCTCCGCGGCGGGACGCTGCTCGGACTGGCGAGTGCGCTGATGACGTTCGGCGTCTCGACGGTGATCGCCCCGCTGACCCCGGTGAGCGACGAGCGGGTGGCGTCGGTGATGGCCCACCTGCACACGGCGATGGTGCAGGGCGCGTCACCGGCGGCGGCGCTCGCGGGCACGGTGCAGGGCGACGCGGGCACCGTCGACGCCACGGCGGCGTCGTTCCTCGCAATCGGCGCCTGACCAGGACGTCTGATCGCGCGATCAATTTCGGGGTATCAGGGGTGCCCTCATCGCGCTCCCGTTCTCGTGAGCATCGTGCTGGATGATGCGGTCCGCGTACAGTCTGCGCCAATGGAGGCCCAGGAACTGCTGAGTCGCGTCATCGCGGGCGACGAGCGGGCGTGGAAAGAGCTCGTCGATCGCTACGCCGGCTTGGTGTGGTCCGTGGCTCGGTCGTACCGACTGTCGTCGGCCTCGACCGACGACGTGGTGCAGACGGTGTGGCTGCGGCTCGCCGAGCACTGCGGCCGCATCCGCGAGCCGGACCGGCTGGCCTCGTGGCTGGCGACGACCACGCGGAACGAGGCGCTGCGCGTCATTCGGGGCAACACCCGCCTGATGCCGCAGGCCACGATCGCGGAGTCCACCGAGCTCACGTCGCCGTCGGTCGAGGAGCGGATCACCGACGACGTCACCATGCGGGCCGTCCTGCGCGCCTTCGCCCAGCTGTCCGACGAGGACCAGCAGCTGTTGCGGTTGGTCTGCACGGTGCCGCCCCTCGACTACCACACGATTGCCGAGATGCTCGGCCGCCCGATCGGGAGCATCGGGCCCACGCGGGCCCGCTGCCTCGAGCGGTTGAAGCGGCTGCTGCCTCCCGGCTTCGACCCGAAGGAAGGACAGTGATGAACGGCCGTGACGACGAACTGCTCGAGCTGGTGGGCCGGGCCCTGCGCGCGGTCGAGCCGGTCCCTGAACACGTGATCACCGGCGCCCTGGCTGCGTGGACGTGGCGGACCATCGACGCCGAGCTGGCGGAGTTGGTGTTCGATTCGGCGACCGAGCTCACCGGCGTGCGCAGCGAAGACACCGCCCGCCAGGTCACGTTCCAGGCGCCAGGCGTCGAGATCGAGGTGATGGTGATCGACGACGCCGTGCGGCGCCTCATCGGACAGCTCGTTCCCGGGGCGGAGATGACGGTCGAGCTGCACAGCAGCGACCGCGTCCTCACCACTCGGAGCGACTCACTCGGCCGGTTCGGGTTCGACGAGGTCCTGCCCGGCCCGGTGCGCCTCACCATCCTGGGCGACGAAGGTCAGCCGGTCGTTCACACCGACTGGACGGTCTTCTGAGGCTCACCTCATCCGAGTGTCTTCCGCCGTCCGAGTGTCCGCCGAGGGACCCTCCCTCACGAGGCACTCCGATGGCACAAGACACTCGGAGGCGGGTCAGGCGGTCATGTCGGCGAGGGCGAGCACGGTGCGCCAGTTGCGGGTGGTCGCGGTCGTGCCGAGGTCTAGCTTGCCCAGCGCCTCCATCAGCTTCGAGCGGGCCTGACCGTTGGGCAGCTTCAGGTAGAGCTCCTTGCCCGTGAACGTGAGCTCGTCGGGCGCGAACGCCGCCACGTCGAGGCCGTCGAGCACCTTCTTCGGGCGCCGGTCGGCGAGGAACGTCACGACCACCTTCGTCGGGTCGTCGACCGGATAGGGGTTGGCCGCGACGACCTTGGCCAGCTCCTTCCCGGTGCGCAGGACGACGGCGATCTTCATCCCGAGGGCGGCGCTCAGGGCCGCACCCAGGTCCTTGGTGGAGGGTCCGTTCGGCGTGAAGACCACGTTGCCGCTCTGCAGGTAGGTCGCGACGTCGGTGTGCCCGAACTCCTCGACGGCGGCTCGCAGGTCCGCCATCTTGACCTGGCGCTTGCCCAGGTTGACACCACGAAGCAGGGCGGCGACTCGCATCCCGACAGTGTCGCGCCCAGATGGGTAGGGGCGGGCGGGTGATCGACCGGGTTGTCCCCTGGTAGAGCGGGCCATAACATTGCAGGGTCCTGTGCTCGGGCCGGGTCGACGGTGCCTGCCCGCGCCGCCCGTCGTCCGATCCGGAGAGGTACTGCGTGCCCACCATCCAGCAGTTGGTCCGCCAGGGCCGCAGCTCGAAGATCACCAAGAGCAAGACGCCGGCCCTCAAGGGCTCGCCCCAGCGGCGCGGCGTCTGCACCCGGGTCTACACGAACACCCCCAAGAAGCCGAACTCGGCGCTGCGCAAGGTCGCCCGCGTGCGCCTCTCCAGTGGGGTGGAGGTCACCGCCTACATCCCCGGCGAGGGGCACAACCTGCAGGAGCACTCGATCGTGCTCGTCCGCGGCGGCCGGGTCCGTGACCTCCCGGGCGTCCGCTACAAGATCATCCGCGGCGCCCTCGACGCCGCCGGCGTGAAGAACCGCAAGCAGGCCCGCAGCCGGTACGGCGCCAAGGCCGAGAAGTGAGCTGAGTCGAATGCCCCGCAAAGGTCCCGCCGCCCGTCGCGAGCTCGTCGCCGACCCGAAGCACCGGTCGGTGCTCGTCACCCAGATCGTCAACAAGGTGATGCTCAACGGCAAGCGCAGCCTCGCCGAGCGCATCGTCTACGACGCGATGGACATCATCGGCACGAAGTCCGGCGAGGACTCCCTCGCCGTCGTCAAGCGGGCCATCGACAACGTCAAGCCGCCGCTCGAGGTGCGCAGCCGCCGGGTCGGTGGCGCCACCTACCAGGTGCCGGTCGAGGTGCGGCCCCGCCGGTCGACCACGCTGGCCATCCGCTGGGTGGTCGACTTCGCCCGGGCCCGCCGGGAGAAGACGATGTCGGAGTGCCTCGCCGCCGAGCTGATGGACGCCGCCAACGGGCTCGGCGCGGCGATGAAGCGCCGCGACGACATGCAGAAGATGGCCGAGTCCAACCGCGCCTTCGCCCACTACCGCTGGTAGGCGTCGCCCCTAGGCACCCACCGGGATCGTCCCGTCGATCCGGCCCTGCAGGAACTCACCCGCCGTGATCGGCTCGTACGCGCAGGGCGACTCGGCGGTCACGCACGTCGGGATGCAGGACACCCTCGTGTCGGGGTCGGGGTTGACGAAGAACGGGATCGAGTAGCGCTCCCGGTCGCCGTCGATCACGACGCGGTGGGGCGTCGACACGTATCGACGGTTGGTCCAACGGGCGAGCATGTCGCCGAGGTTGACGACGAGCGCGCCGGGAGGCGCCGTGACCGGGATCCAGTCCTGGTCCACGGGCCGAACCTCCAGGCCGGGCACCCCGTCGGTCGCGAGGAGCGTGATCGCGCCGTAGTCCGTGTGCGCGCCGGCGGAAGACGCCGGGTCCGGGGGGTAGCGCAGCATGCGCAGGAAGCACTGCGGCCGGCGCATCCGCGCCGCGAAGAACGTGGGCACGACGCCGAGGGCGACGGCCAGCCCGCGCAGGATGTCGGCGGCCACGACCAGGGCCGCCGCCTGGTACCGCTCGACGGACTCCCGGAAGCCGGGCAGCGCCGGCCACCGGTCGAATCCGGTCAGCCCGATGTCGAGCATCTCGGTGCCCGCCGCCGCGCCTCGACTCCGGGCCGGCGTAGCCGTTGAGGCCGATCATCGCCGAGCGCTCCTTGTCCGCCCTCGGGAGGGCGAAGAATCGGCGGGCCGCGACGAACACGTCCTCGAGCTCGCGCTCCACGCCGTGTGCGATCGCGACGAAGAATCCGGTCGCCGTGCAGGCGGCGTCGATCTGCTCGATGCACGCCCGGGCGGCGGCGCCGTCCGGGTCGTCCCGGAGCCCGTCGATGGCGATCAGCGGGACTCCGGGCACGGGCGGATCACCCGGTCCGGGTCAGCCGCACCGTGCGGCAGCGGTCGAACTCGGTCGACTCGACGAGCCCGATCGAGACGAGCCCCGGAACCTCGGCGTCGAGCTGCTCCCAGATGTGGCGGGCGATCTCCTCGACCGTCGGCTCGCGGTCCCACACGAGTGGTTCGTAGCCCTTCCAGTTCCCGACGTCC
Source organism: uncultured Acidimicrobiia bacterium (assembly GCA_963827075.1). Classification (GTDB taxonomy): domain Bacteria; phylum Actinomycetota; class Acidimicrobiia; order Acidimicrobiales; family Ilumatobacteraceae; genus JALZMG01. The sequence continues at coordinate 278,745 of CAWGZN010000011.1, forward strand.
TCGTTGGTGAGGTAGTGGCCCCGCCACGGCTCGACGAGGTCGTGGAGGATCTGCTCGAGGTCGTCGGCCGGCATCACCTTGTCGGCGTCGGTCGGTCCCTCGACGGTCGCCTCGAGGCTCCACGGGTGGCTGTGGATCAACCCGTCGACGCGGTGGGCCCACCGGGCGTGGATTGCCGCGGTAATGGTGAGGTGCAGGTCGGCCTCTGCGTCGTCGTCGCTCATAACCTCTCACAAGTCCGATGTCGGGGTCGATGAACTCGTTGGTGAAGAGGTCGGCCGCGACCAGGTCGGCTGGGACGTCGAGCCCGGCGTCGTCGCGCATCTGGTCGATGACGCGTCTGGATCCGGGCCTCGTCCATGTTGCCGAGTGTGTCGTCGGGGCCGTTGCCCACGAGGCCGAGCTCGCGCTGCGTCTCCACGGAGTAGTTGGCGAGCGCCTCGTCGTAGACCCAGAAGCTGTCGTACTGAGCGACGGCGTCGATGATGATCGCGTTGGCCTGAGCCGGATCGTTGACGAAGTCGATGGCCGACTGCTGGATGATCGGGACGAGCTGCTCGAGGCAGGGTCGGAGCTCCTCCAGGTCGGCCTCGCGGACGGAGAGGGTCTGCGAGTACACCTGGAAGCCGGCGTCGTGGAGCAACTGGTAGGCGACCGGCTTGCCCCACTCCTCGAAGACGTTCTCGTAGGTGAACGGCTCGGCCGAGGCGAACCCCTGTTGGGCGATCGCGCCGTCCTCGGCGACGAAGCGGGCGGGGCTGCCGTCGTACGAGGGATCGATCTGGCCCGCGTTCCAGGTCCCATTGCCGACGAAGACCTCGGAGAACACGCCGCCGCCGAACACGTTGATCGTCACGTTCTCCTCGCCGAGGTCGGCCAGCGTCTCGACGTCCGGGTACGTCCCCGGGTCCCAGTAGATGATCTGCGGGTTGATCTCCAGCGGGGCGATGACGGAGACCAGCGGCGTGTCGTCGTCCTGGAGTACCTGCGCCTCGGTGTTGGCGTAGACGAGGGTGATGCTCTCGTCGGCGTAGGCGACGGCGGCGACGGTCTGGTCGCCGATCGCCGGCCCGCCGGTGCGGATTTCGATGTTCACGCCGGTGTCCTGGCCGCCGGCGACGAGCGGTCCTGACACGACCTGCTGGTCGACATCGACCTCGTACCCTTCGCCGACGAGGTTGTAGAGGGCGCCGTGCTCGGATTCGGGGAACCAGTCGGTCTGCACCACGATCGGGTCCGGGCAAACGGACGCGAGGTCGACCGCCCCGCCACCACCAGTGGTCTCCGGGCCTCCGGCCGTGGTCTCCGCACCGCCCGCGGTGGTCTCCGGGCCTCCGGCCGTGGTCTCGGCACCGCCTGCGGTGGTGTCGGGACCGCCGGTGGTCGCCGGGCCGGCGGCGGAGGTAACGGGCGCTCCCGTGCCTTCAGTGGTCGCGGCCGATCCGTCATCGTCATCGTCGTCACCACACGCCGCGAGGGCGAGTCCGACGACGGCGATCACCGCCAACGACCGGGTGAGCACGGGCTTGTTCATCGGACCTCCAGCGAGCGTTCATCCTCTCCACGCCAAGTGTGCACCATCGGCGCTCACTGTGCTCCGCCGGGTTCGTACCACCGTCCGATCGCCCGGTTCTGGACCCAACCGAAGAAGAGGAACACGGCGACACCGAGGGCGGAGGACACGATCACCGTCGCCAGCAGCTGTTCGCCCTCGAGGCGATTGGCGAAGCGCTTGAGCAGCTGGCCCAGTCCCGGCTTGCCCCGGCCGAAGAAGAAGTCGCCGACGATCGCGCCGATGACGGCGAGACCGGCCGAGATGCGCACGCCGGCGAACATCGCCGGCAGCGCCGACGGGAGCATCAACTTGCGGAGGCGGGTCGTCCGGGTGGCGTGCTGCAGGGTGAACAGGTCGTGCATCGCCCGGTCGGCGGACTGCAGGCCGAACAATGTGTTCACGATGATCGGGAACAGGCAGATGATCACGCACACGATCACCCTGGAGCCCTCGCCGGTGCCGAACCAGAAGGCGATCAGCGGGACGATGGCGAGGATCGGGATCGCCTGCAGCATCACCAGGAACGGGAACGTGGCCCGCTCGATGATGATCGTCTGGCTCATCAAGATGGCGATGGCAACGCCGAGGACGATGGAGATCGTGAGGCCGATCAGGGCGACGCGCGTGCTCCAGTACAGGCCATCGAGCATCTCGGCGAGGTTGTCCTGGTCGAGGAAGCCGGTCTTGACGACCTCGTGCGGCGGCCGGAGGAGGAACCGCCGCCGGGGAGCGAGCACGACATAGGAGATGAAGTACCACAAGCCGATGAGAACGACGCCGAGGACGATCGGCGGGACGACGACGACCCACCAGTTCGAGCGCCGCCGCCGCGCCGTCTGTCCTGTCGGACCGGTGGGCGCCGGCGCCTCCTCGCCGGGGAGCGGCAGCGTCATCCGCTCCCTCCCCGCAGGGCCTTGGAGATGTCGCCGCTCAGGAGGGCGAAGTCGGGATCGAAGCGCAACTCCGGAGAGCGCGGGTATTCGAACGGCACGGCGAACTCGGCGATGATCCGACCGGGCCGCGGTGACATCACGATGACGCGGGTGCTCATGAAGACGGCCTCGGCGATCGAGTGGGTGATGAACAGCCCGGCGAAGCCTTCGGCTTGGAACAGGGCCAGGGTCTGCTCGTTGAGGTGCTCGCGGGTGATCTCGTCGACGGCGCCGAACGGCTCGTCGAACAGGAACACCGGCGGGCGCAGCGTCAGCGTGCGGGCCAGCGAGCAGCGCATCCGCATCCCGCCGGACAGTGACTTCGGGTAGTGGCCCTCGAAGCCGACCAAGCCGACCAGCTCGATGGCGTCCTGGGCGAGGCGCCCTCGCTCCTGCTTGCCGAGGCCGCGAAGCTCGGCCAGGAGCTCGACGTTCTGCCGGACCGTCCGCCACGGCAGCAGCGTCGGATCCTGGAAGACGTAGCCGAGGTGATCACGGTCGATCTCGACCCGCCCGGCGGTCGGCTCGAGCAGGCCGGCGGCGATCCGGAGCAGGGTCGACTTGCCGCACCCCGACGGGCCGACGATCGTCACGAACTCGCGGGGGCTGAGCGAGAACGACACCTCCTCGATGGCTCGGGTGCCGTCGGGGAAGGTCATTCCGATGCCGTCGAAGGAGAGCGCCGGACGATCCATGTTCTGCCGGATACTACGATCGCGCCTGGGGGAACGCCGCAGCGTCGCGGGACACCGAACACCGTCTCGAAGGACTGAGCAACTCACCATGAACGTCCATTGGAGCTCCCAGTACAGATGCGAGCGAGCGAGCGCCAGCTCCACTGGTGCGAGCGACCGAGCGCCAGCGAGCGAGCGGCCAGTGACGGCCTGCGTGGCCGGGGAACGCAGTGACGGCCGGGGAACGCCATGAACGTCCATGGGAGCTCCCAGTACAGATGCGAGCGAGCGAGCGCCAGCGAGCGAGCGGCCAGCAACGGCCTGCGTGGCCGGGGAACGCCATGAACGTCCAATCGATTCTGCAGAACAAGGGATCCGACGTCGCCACCGTGAACCAGCAGGCTTCGCTCGCCGACGCCACCGCCCAGCTGCGCGACCGGGGGATCGGCGCCCTCGTGGTCTCCAATGACGGCCAGCACATCGACGGCATCCTCTCGGAGCGGGACGTGGTGCGGGCGCTGGCCGCCCACGGCTCGAGCGCGCTCGGGCGCACGGTGGCATCGGCGATGTCCACCGACGTCGTCACGTGCGCGGCCGGGGACTCCGTCGAAGCGCTGATGGTCTCGATGACCGACCGGCGCATCCGCCACCTCCCGGTGGTCGACGACGACGGAGTGCTCACCGGCATCGTCTCGATCGGTGACGTCGTCAAGGCCCGCCTCGGCCAGCTCGAGACCGAGAACCAGGCCCTCTTCGACTACATCACCCACGGCCGCTAGATCCTGTTCTTGCACCTGAACTGCGCGCCCTGACGCGCAAATCAGATGCAAGAACGGCGGGAGGGCGTCGGTAGTTTCGCCCGCCGTGGCCCTGGGGACGAGCTACCGGAAGCTGTTCGCGGCCACCACCGTCTCCAATCTCGGAGACGGGGTCTCGCTCATCGCCTATCCGTGGTTGGCGTCGGCGATCACCCGCAACCCGGTCCTGATCGCGCTCGTCGCCGTCGCCCAGCGGCTGCCATGGCTCCTGTTCACGCTGCCCGCCGGCGTGATCACCGACCGGAGCGACCGCCGGCGGCTGATGGTCGGCGCCAACGTGCTGCGAGCGATCCTGACCGGGATCATCGCCCTCGCCGTCTACGCCCGGCTCGACGTGCTGCCGGCGCCGGACGAGGTGGACCAGGTCGTCTCGACCGAGTGGCTGTTGTACGTGATCCTCCTCGTCGCCACCCTGCTGCTCGGCATCGGCGAGGTGCTGTACGACAACAGTGCCCAGACGTTCCTGCCGGCGATCGTCGAGTCGACGGAGCTCGAGCGGGCGAACGGCCGCCTGTATTCGGCCGAGCTCGTGGCGAACCAGTTCGCCGGCCCCCCGCTTGCCAGCCTCCTGCTCGCGATCAGCTTCGCCGCACCGTTCGTGGTCGACGCCGGATCGTTCGCCGTGTCCGCCGCGCTCGTGTTCGCCATCGTGGCGACGCCGCGGTCGAGGCCGGACCTCTCCGAGCGGCGCCCGTGGCGGGTTGAGGCCGCCGAGGGGTTCCGGTGGCTGTGGGACCACCACCTGCTGCGCACGTTGGCGCTCACGCTCGGGATGCTCAACCTGCTCGGTCAGGTCAGCTACGCGCTCATGGTGCTCTGGGGGCAGGAAGTGCTCGGCACGTCGACGACCGAGTTCGCCATCCTCACGACTGCCGGGGCGTTCGGCGGCGTTCTCGGCGGCTGGGTCGCGTCGGCGGTGACACGGCGGATCGGCTCCGGCCCGTCGCTCGGCCTGACCTTGTGGGGCGGCGCGGTGTGCTCGATCGCGATCGGCCTGGTCTCGTCCTGGGCAATCGCGTGGGTGCTCATGTTCGTGATCATGTTCACGGCCGTGCTCTGGAACGTGATCACCGTGAGCCTGCGCCAGACGATCATCCCGGACCGGCTACTCGGGCGGGTCAACAGCGTCTACCGGTTCTTCGGGTGGGGGGCGATCTCGATCGGGAGCCTCATCGGTGGCGTCCTCGTCGCCGCCCTCGACGGCCCACTCTCACGAGAAGCCGCCCTGCGCGCCTCGTGGATCGTCCCGGGTGTCGCTCAGCTCGTCGTGGCCGCGATCGCCACGCCTCGGCTCACGACGGCCAGGTTGGACGGCGCCCGAGCCGCTGCCGAGCGCGCGCAGCCGACACCGACGCCGTGAGCTCGCTCCGCGCCGAACGGGCATCGCGCCCGCTAGACTCGAACATTGCTTCGACGCCGCTCAGCGATGGCGGCCTTCGACCCGGGTGCCGTCGTGTGCCCGGGTTCTTCGTGTGTACGTGAACAGGTGAAAGTGATCTAAAGATGGCTCAGCGTGAGTTCCCCCTCGAGCGCTACCGCAACATCGGCATCATGGCCCACATCGATGCCGGCAAGACCACGACGACCGAGCGCATCCTCTACTACACCGGCAGGACGTACAAGATCGGCGAGGTCCACGAGGGCGCCGCGGTCATGGACCACATGGCGCAGGAGCAAGAGCGCGGCATCACCATCACCTCGGCCGCGACCACCGCCCTCTGGAACGACCACCGGATCAACATCATCGACACGCCCGGGCACGTCGACTTCACGATCGAGGTCGAGCGTTCGCTGCGCGTGCTCGACGGCGCGGTCGCGGTCTTCGACTCCGTAGCAGGCGTCGAACCGCAGACCGAGACCGTGTGGCGCCAGGCCAACAAGTACCGGGTCCCGCGGATGTGCTTCGTCAACAAGATGGACCGCACCGGGGCCAACTTCTTCCGCACGGTCGAGATGATCGAGAGCCGGCTCGAGGCGACGCCGGCCGTGATCCAACTGCCGCTCGGCACCGAGGCGAAGTTCCGCGGCGTGATCGACCTGATCAAGATGAAGGCGATCGTGTGGGAGGGCGACGACAAGGGCGCCAAGTACCACGAGGAGGACATCCCCGCCGACCTGCAGGCGCACGCCGACGAGTGGCGCCACAAGCTGCTCGACACGGTGTGCGGCGAGGACGACGACGTGCTCGAGCGCTACCTCCACGACGAGCCGCTCACCGAGGCCGATCTCAAGAAGGTGATCCGCCTGGGCACGCTCGCCGGCCACTTCGTGCCCGTGCTCACCGGCTCGGCGTTCAAGAACAAGGGCGTCCAGCCGATGCTCGACGCCGTCGTCGACTTCCTCCCGAGCCCGCTCGACGTCCCGCCGACCGAGGGCACCAACCTGCGTGGCGACGAGGTCGTCGTGCGGGAGGCCGACGAGAAGGCGCCGTTCGCCGCGCTCGCGTTCAAGATCGTGAGCGATCCCTTCGGCAAGCTGACGTACTTCCGCGTCTACTCGGGCACGATCAACAAGGGCGACGAGATCTACAACTCGGTCAAGGAGAAGCGCGAGCGACTCGGCCGCATCCTGCTGATGCACGCCAATCAGCGCGAGGACGTCGACGTGGCGATGGCGGGCGACATCGTCGCCGGCCTCGGCTTCAAGGACACCACCACCGGCGACACCCTGTGCGACCGGCACGATCCGGTCATCCTCGAGCGGATGGAGTTCCCCGAGCCGGTCATCCACGTGGCGATCGAGCCCAAGACCAAGAGCGACCAGGACAAGCTGGGCAAGGCCCTCAAGTCGCTGTCCGACGAGGACCCGACGTTCCGCGTCCGCACGGACGAGGACACCGGCCAGACCGTGATCTCAGGGATGGGCGAGCTCCACCTCGAGATCCTCGTCGACCGCATGCAGCGGGAGTTCAGCGTCGAGGCCACCGTCGGCAAGCCGCAGGTCGCGTACCGAGAGACGATCACGCAGCCGGTGCAGTCTGTCGAGTACCGCCACGTCAAGCAGACCGGTGGCTCGGGCCAGTTCGCTGTCGTCAAGCTCAGCGTCGAGCCCAACCCGGGCGGCGGCTACGAGTTCGTCGACGAGATCACCGGTGGACGGATCCCGCGCGAGTACATCCAGCCGACGAACCAGGGCATCCAGGCCGCGCTCGACTCGGGCGTGCTTGCCGGCTACCCGACCGTCGACATCAAGGTCCGTCTCGTCGACGGCCAGTACCACGACGTCGACTCGTCGGAGATGGCGTTCAAGATCGCCGGCCAGGCCGGCTTCCGCAAGGCGGCCGAGCGGGCCAAGCCGGTGCTGCTCGAGCCGATCATGTCGGTCGAAGTGGTCACGCCCGAGGAGTACATGGGCGACGTAATCGGCGACCTGTCGAGCCGCCGTGGTCGCATCGGCGGCATGGAGGCGCGCGGCAACACTCAGGTCGTGACGTCGTCAGTTCCGTTGTCGGAGATGTTCGGATACAGTACCGACCTCCGTTCCCGCACCCAGGGGCGGGCGACGTACACGATGCAGTTCGACAGCTACCAGCAGGTGCCGGAGAACATCGCATCGGAGATCATCAAGCGAGTGCGCGGCGAGTGATCGCCGGGGCGCGTGCTCTTTGACAACCCACAGATCTGCTAACGAGAGCTTTCAACTGAGGACAAGGGAGTCCAATCTGCCATGAGCAAGGCGAAGTTTGAGCGGACGAAGCCGCATGTGAATGTTGGGACGATGGGTCATATTGATCATGGGAAGACGACGTTGACGGCGGCGATTTCGAAGACGTTGGCGGAGCGTGGGTTGGCGGAGTACACGTCGTTTGATCAGATTGATAAGGCGCCGGAGGAGAAGGCGCGGGGGATCACGATTTCGATCGCGCATATCGAGTATGAGACGGAGAAGCGGCATTACGCGCATGTGGACATGCCGGGTCATGCGGATTACATCAAGAACATGATCACGGGGGCGGCGCAGGTGGATGGGGCGATCCTGGTGGTGGCGGCGACGGATGGGCCGATGCCGCAGACCCGGGAGCATGTGTTGTTGGCCCGGCAGGTGGGGGTGCCGTACATCGTGGTGGCGTTGAACAAGGCGGATGCGGTGGATGACGAGGAGCTCCTCGACTTGGTCGAGTTGGAGGTGCGGGAGCTTGCTGACCGAGTACGAGTTCCCGGGTGATGACGCCCCGATCGTGCGGGTGAGCGCGTTGAAGGCGTTGGAGGGGGATGAGGGTTGGCAGGCCAAGGTGCTCGAGTTGATGGATGCGGTGGATTCGTACGTGCCGGAGCCGGTGCGTGATTTGGACAAGCCGTTTTTGATGCCGATCGAGGACGTGTTCACGATCACCGGGCGGGGGACGGTGGTGACCGGGAAGGTGGAGCAGGGGGTGGTCCACACCGGGGATGAGATCGAGATCGTCGGGTTGCGGGACACGCAGAAGACGACGTGCACCGGGGTGGAGATGTTCCGCAAGATCTTGGATCAGGGTCAGGCCGGGGACAACATCGGCGCCCTGCTGCGGGGGACGAAGAAGGAGGAGGTGGAGCGGGGCCAGGTGTTGTGCAAGCCCGGCTCGATCACGCCGCACACCCGGTTCGAAGGCCAGGTGTACGTGTTGAAGCAGAGTGAGGGGGGTCGGCACAAGCCGTTCTTCAACAACTACCGGCCGCAGTTCTTCTTCCGCACCACCGACGTCACCGGCACCATCGAACTGCCTGAGGGCACCGAGATGGTGATGCCCGGCGACAACATCGTGATGACCGTCGAACTGGGCAAACCCATCGCCATGGACGAAGGCCTCCGCTTCGCCATCCGCGAAGGCGGCCGCACCGTCGGCGCCGGCCGAGTCACCAAGATTTTGAAGTAACCCTGATCGATCGTCATGGCTCAGAGCATTCGCATCCGTCTCAAAGCGTTCGACCACGAGATCATCGACCAGTCGACGAAGAAGATCGTCGAGACCGTCACCCGCACCGACGCCACGGTGCGGGGGCCGATCCCGTTGCCGACCGCCAAACACCGTTACACCGTCATCCGCGGACCGCACATCGACAAGGACTCGCGTGAGCACTTCGAGATGCGGGTGCACAAGCGTCTGATCGACATCGTCAACCCCAACGCCAAGACGATCGACAGCCTCCAGCGCATCGAGCTGCCCGCCGGCGTCGACATCGAGATCAAGATCCAGGCCTCCTGACCGGGAACACGGGGGCGGCGGCGGACGTCCAAGCCGCCGTGAAGTCCCTGATCGTCCTGGCCGCCGCCGTGCTCGCCTGCGCCGCATGTGGCGACTCCGAGCCCGCCGCTGACACCCCCGTCCCGACCACCGTGGCACCAACGGCTCCCGACATCGCCGCCGCCCTCGACGGGCGGGTGTTTCTCGCCACCGACGTCGTCGGCCGCCAGCTCGTCACCGGCTCCGAGATCCGCCTGACCTTCGACGGCGACAACCTCGGCGCCTCGGGTGGGTGCAACCAGCTCGGCGGCACGTGGTCGGTCGACGGCGACGTGCTCGTCGTCCCGCCCAACATGATCATGACCGAGATGGCCTGTGACCCGCCGGCGCTGATGGACCAGGACTCGTGGCTGGCCTCGTTCCTGAGCTCGCGGCCCACCGTCGCGCTCGACGGCGACACGTTGACGCTCACGGGCGCCGACGTGACGATCACCCTGCTCGACCGCGAGGTCGCCGACCCCGACCGCCCGCTCGTCGGCACGTCGTGGACGGTCGAGAGCCTCGTGACGGGCGACGCCGTCTCGTCGGTTCCGGTCGACGTTCGCGCTCCGGGTCTGACGTTCGACGCCGGTCGGGTGTCGGTCGACGCCGGGTGCAACACCGGGTCGGGCGAGTACGAGGCAACCGATCAGGACATCGTGTTCGGACCGGTCGCGATCACGCGGATGGCGTGCGACGAGGCCTCGATGCAGGTCGAGGCTCACGTCCTCGCCGTACTCGACGGCACGGCCACCTACTCGATCGAGGCGGACCTGCTCACGCTCACCAACGGCGACACGGGTCTGGTCCTGCGCGCCGCTGAGTAGCCCGGTAGACATACGGGATGCGGGACCTACCGCCTCCCGCGCCGGGAGTGCCGCCGGCGATCCCCGCGCGGAAGCAACCCGGGCGCGACCGGTGGCGGGTCATCCTTGCCGCGGCCGCGGGCGCCGCGCTACTGCTCGGACTCCTCGGGGCCTGGCTGGGTGTCGCACTCAGCGACGACGGGGACGACGACTCGAGCGCGGCTCTCGACGTCAGCCGGGTGGCCGAGGCGGTCGGCCCGTCCGTCGTCACGATCAGCGCCGACATCGACGGCGGCGGCGGGGTCGGCGAAGCGGTCGGGAGCGGGGTGGTGGTCGACGAGGACGGCGAGATCCTGACCAACGCCCACGTCGTCGCCGACGCCACCGAGATCCGGGTGCGCCTGGCCGGCGAGACCGAGCCCATCGAGGCCGAGGTGGTCGCGACCGACGTCGGCAACGACCTCGCCCTGCTCCACGTGGACGCCGACGATCTGGTCCCGGCCGAGTTCGCCCCCGACGGTGACGTCGATCTGGGCGACGAAGTCGTCGCGATCGGGTTCGCCCTCGACCTCGACGGCGAACCGTCGGTCACGCAGGGGATCGTCTCCGCCCTCGACCGGACGCTGCGGACCTCCGACGGCGCCCTCGACCGCCTGATCCAGACCGACGCCGCGATCTCCTCGGGCAACTCCGGGGGACCGCTCGTGGACACCGACGGTCTGGTCATCGGCATCAACACCGCCGTGGCCCGCAGCGACGCGACGACGGCGGCGACCAACGTCGGGTTCGCGATCGCGATCGAAGAGGTGGAAGACGTGCTGGCGGCGCTGCGGGACCGGGCCGGCGGCGCACCGAGGTCGGAGGGCTTCCTCGGAGTGAGCCTCGACGACCGCTCCGACGGTGGTCAGGGAGCGCTGATCACCGAGGTCGCCGCCGGGTCGCCGGCGTCCGACGTCGGGCTCGAGCAGGGCGACGTGATCCTCTCCGTCGACGATTCCACCACCGACGGCGCGGCCGGCGTCGTCGCCGCCGTCCGCGACCGGGAGCCGGGCGACGAGGTGGAGGTCGTCGTCGTCCGCGACGGCGAGGAGCAGATCTTCGAGGTCGTGCTCGCCGAACGCCCCGACGACTGACGCCAGACGCCTGACCCCTCCCCCTCCCCCCTCCCCCTCCCCGTTCTGTCGTTCGGGACGGGCCCGATCGGGCCGGTTGCGAAGAACAGAACTCCTCGAAAACTGCTGGTTGCTGGCACCACTCGCCACCCGTTAGGATCTCCTCCTTGTGCCGGGGGACCGGCACGGTACGGAACGCTTCGCAACCGATGTCCGTGTGCGCCTGGCGGCTGCCGTCAGGGACCGCACGGCGACAACCGATCACGATGCTCCGCTGGTCCGTCTGGCGGAGCATCTGCGTGGGAGAGCCCGGGCGGGGATCGCCACGCCGCACCTCGGCGCTCGGCCGCGAGCGCCAGATCAACACAAGGAACGCAGCCGCCATGGCAACCACAGCGATCGTCGGCGAAAAGGTCGGCATGAGCCAGAAGTGGGTCGACGACAAGGTCGTCCCGGTCACGGTGCTGCGCGTCGAGCCGATGCGCATCGTCCAGGTGAAGACGCCTGAGCGCGACGGCTACAGCGCGCTCCAGGTGACCTATGGCTTCCGCGACGCGCGCAAGCTCACCAAGCCGGAGGCCGGGCACTTCGCCAAGTCCGACGTCGCTGCCGGCAAGCGCCTCGTCGAGCTGCGTGTCGACTCTGTCGACGGCTACGAGGTCGGCCAGGAGATCGCCGTCGATGCCGTCGTCGCCGGCTCGAAGGTCGACGTCACGGCCGTCAGCCGGGGCAAGGGCTTCTCCGGCACGATGAAGCGGCACAACTTCAAGGGCCAGGGCGCCAGCCACGGCAACCACAAGCACCACCGGGCGCCAGGGGCGATCGGCTCGTGCGCCTTCCCGGCCCGGGTGTTCAAAGGGATGCGGATGGCCGGCCAGCTCGGCCATCAGCAGGTGACCACGCTCAACCTCGAGGTGGTCGAGTCCGACCCGGAGCGCAACCTGCTGCTCGTCAAGGGCTCGGTGCCCGGTCCGAACGGGGGCGTTGTCGTCGTCCGTCACGCCGTCAAGTCACCCGCGGTGAAGGAGGGCTGAGCGACCATGGCTGAGATCACGCTGAAGGACCGCTCGGGCAAGGATGCCGGCACCGTCGAGCTCGACGACTCGCTGTTCGGGATCGAGCCCAACGTGCCGGTGATGCACCAGGTGGTCACCGCCCAGCTCGCCAGGCGTCGGGCCGGCACGCACAGCACGAAGACGCGGGCCGAGGTCCGGGGCGGCGGCGCCAAGCCGTACCGCCAGAAGGGCACCGGCCGGGCCCGCCAGGGATCGCTCCGCGCCCCGCAGTTCACCGGCGGCGGCATCGCCCTCGGCCCCAAGCCTCGCTCATACGCCCAGAGCACCCCGAAGAAGATGATCAAGCTGGCGCTGCGTTCGGCGCTGTCGGATCGGGCCCGCGACGGCAAGGTCGTGGTCGTCGACGATTGGAGCTTCGAGGCGCCGCGCACGAAGGACGCCAAGGAGGCGCTGGCGGCACTCGGGCTCGAGGGGCGCGTCCTGCTCGTCGTGGACCGGGCGGATGCGGCGACGGCCCTGAGCTTCCGCAACCTTGCCGACGTCCAGCTCATCGCGCCGGGCGAGCTCAACGCCTACGACGTGCTGTGCAACGACTGGATCGTCTTCACCACCTCGAATCTGCCGTCGAGCGGCGAGGTGACCGTGTCGTCCGACACCCAGGCTGGCGACGACACCGCCGACCTCGAGCACGGCGAGGCGCCCGCCGGAGGCGGGCCGAGCTCGGAGGCGAGCGAAGCGAGCTCGGAGGATCGAAGAGCTGTCACCGGAGGACGGCGAGGCGCCGCCGGAGGCGAGCGAGCTGAGCAGGAGGCGACTCGTGAGGACGGCGAGGCGAAGCCGAGCTCGGAGGCGAGCGAAGCGAGCACGGAGGATGAACAGTCATGAAAGACCCGCGCGACATCATCCTCGCTCCCGTCGTCTCGGAGAAGAGCTACGCCCTGATGGAGCTCGGCGTGTACACGTTCAAGGTCCACCCGTCGGCGAGCAAGCCGGAGATCCGCGACGCGGTCGAGGCGATCTGGGGCGTCGAGGTGAGCAAGGTCAACACCTTGAACCGCAAGGGCAAGCGGCGCCGCACTCGGGGCACCAACCGCCTGGGCTCCAAGCCGGACACCAAGCGGGCCATCGTCACCCTGGCCGCGGGCGACATCCCGCTGTTCGAGAACTGAGGTCGTAATCGCCATGGGGATCCGTGCTCGCAAACCAACCAGCCCCGGTCGTCGGTTCCAGACCGTCGCCGACTTCGGCGAGGTCACCAAGGACCGGCCGGAGAAGTCACTGCTCGCGCCCAAGCCGAAGTCGGGCGGCCGCAACGCCCACGGCCGCAAGACGTCGCGCCACCGCGGTGGCGGCCACAAGCAGCAGTACCGGAAGGTCGACTTCAAGCGCACCAAGGACGGCGTGACGGCGAAGGTCGCGGCGATCGAGTACGACCCCAACCGCACGTGCCGCATCGCCCTGCTCCACTACGCCGACGGCGAGAAGGCGTACATCCTCGCCCCCCGCGGGCTCCGCGTCGGCGACCACGTGATGAGCGGCCACGGCGCCGACATCAAGCCGGGGAACGCCCTGCCGATGCGCTACATCCCGGTCGGTACCACGCTGCACAACGTCGAGCTGCGGCCCGGCCAGGGCGGCAAGATCGGCCGCTCGGCCGGTATCGCCGTGCAACTCGTCGCCAAGGACGGCGACTGGGCGACGCTGCGCATGCCGTCGACCGAGATGCGCCGGGTCCTCATCGACTGCCGGGCCACCGTCGGTGAGGTCGGCAACGCCGAACACGAGCTGATCAAGGTCGGCAAGGCCGGTCGCAACCGCTGGAAGGGCGTGCGCCCGCAGACCCGAGGCGTGGCGATGAACCCCGTCGACCACCCGCTCGGTGGTGGTGAGGGCCGGTCGTCCGGCGGACGTCCGGCGGTCTCGCCGTGGGGCAAGCCCGAGGGTCGCACCCGGGACAAGAACAAGCCATCCCAATCGCTCATCGTCCGCCGGCGGCGCACCGGCAAGGGTCGGAGGTAATCCATGTCGCGCAGCCTGAAGAAGGGCCCGTTCGTCGACGACCACCTGTTGAAGAAGATCGACGAGCAGAACACGGCGGGTGAGCGCCGGGTCATCAAGACCTGGTCGCGTCGCTCGACGATCATCCCCGACATGGTCGGGCACACCATCGCCGTGCACGACGGGCGCAAGCACGTGCCCGTGTACGTCACCGAGTCGATGGTCGGTCACAAGCTCGGTGAGTTCAGCCCGACGCGGACCTTCCGGTTCCACGCCGGGCAGGAGAAAGGCGCGAAGGGGAGGCGCTGATGACGGGCCCGAAGCTCAACGACGGCGTGCTCCTCGTCGACGGCCGCCCGACCACGCGGGCGACCGCGAAGTACCTGCGCGGCTCGGCCAGCAAGGCCCGCGAGGTGCTCGATCTCATCCGCGGCCTCGACGTCGCCCACGCCGACGAGGTCCTGCGCTTCACCAGCCGTGATGTCGCCCGGGAGATCCGCAAGGTGCTCGCCAGCGCCGTCGCCAACGCCGTGCACAACGACGAGCAGGACGCCGACGAGTTGTTCGTGGTCGCCTGCTACGCCGACGAGGGGCCCACGCTGCGGAGGTTCCGGCCCCGCGCCCGCGGCCGGGCAACGCGCATCCGCAAGCGGACGTGCCACGTCACCGTGATCGTGGCGCAGATGAGCGACGAGCGGCTCGAGATCCTGCAGTCCCGCCAGCAGGCAACCGCCGCCGCGGGTCGCCGCCGGGCCACGACGTCGGCGCGGGCGCGTCAGGAGCGCGTCGAGCGCAGCCGCCGCCGGGCGGCCGGACTGCGCGAGGCCGCCGAGACGGCCGTGGAGACGGCCGAGACGGAGGCACCCGAGGAGGAGGCGGCGGAGGCTGAGCTGCCCGACGGTGCGGTGCCCGCGCCGGAGGACGGCTCGGTGCCCGAGGGCTACGAGATCAAGGGCAACGCCAACTCGATGAAGTACCACGTGCCGGGCGGCCGGTACTACGAGGCGACCATCGCGGACGTGTTCTTCGACACCGTCGACCACGCCGAAGCCGCGGGCTACGACGCTCCGGCGACCGACGAGGCCGCGATCGCCGAAACCGTCGAGGCGGAAGAGAGAACGGCGGATGCTGAGCCCGCCGTTGCGGAGATCGCCGAAGCGGACGAGGAGGTCGCCGCTGAGGAGATCGCCGAAGCGGACGAGGAGGAGGCTCCCGTCGAGCTGCCCGAGGGAGCCGTCGAGGCACCGGAGGACGGTTCGATCCCCGAGGGCTACGAGATCAAGGGCAATGCCAACTCGATGAAGTACCACGTCCCTGACGGTCGCTATTACGACGTGACCATCGCCGACGTCTTCTTCGACACGGCCGAGCACGCCGAAGCCGCGGGCTACGACGCCCCGGCGGCCGATGTGGAGGACGACTGATGGGTCAGAAGATCAATCCGTACGGGTTCCGGCTGGGTGTCACCACCGACTGGAAGAGCCGCTGGTTCAGCGAGCGCCAGTACAAGGAGTACCTCACCGAGGACTGGAAGATCCGCGAGGCGATCATGCGGCGGATGGAGTCGGCGGCGATCAGCCGCATCGAGATCGAGCGCACGCGGGACAAGGTGCGCGTCGATGTCCACACGGCTCGTCCGGGGATCGTGATCGGCCGTCGCGGCGCCCAGGCCGACGAGCTGCGGGCGATGATCACCAAGATCACCGGCAACCCCAAGGTGCAGCTCAACATCGTCGAGATCAAGAGCCCTGAGCTCGACGCCGCGCTCATCGCCCAGGGCGTCGCCGACCAGCTGGCCAATCGCATCGCGTTCCGCCGGGCGATGAAGCGGGCGGTGCAGAACGCCCAGCGCGCCGGCGCTCTCGGCATCCGCGTGCAGTGCTCCGGTCGCCTCGGCGGCGCCGAGATGAGCCGCACCGAGTGGTACCGCGAGGGCCGTGTGCCGCTGCACACCCTGCGCGCCGACATCGACTACGGCTTCCGCGAGGCTCGCACCACGAGTGGCCGCGTGGGCGTGAAGGTGTGGCTCTACAAGGGCGACATCCTCCCGTACAAGTCGACGTCGGACGACAAGATCGCCCGTGAGGCAGCGATGGCCGTGGGCGAGACATCGGGCCAGGCCTCCGAGCCGCGTCGAGTCGTGTCGTCGGCCGCCCGCAGGCCGGCGGCCGAGGTCGAGCCCGAGGCGCAGCCGCTGCTGAAGGAGGCCGATCCGGAGCTCGAGAAGCTGCTCGACGAAGAGGAGCAGATCGCCCGCAGGACCCACGAGGGCCACGAGACCCCTCACTTCCGGGGAGATGACTGAACGATGCTGATGCCCCGCAAAGTCGCCCACCGCAAGCACCACCGCGGCCGGACCAGAGGTCTCGCCACAGGCGGTGTCGACCTGGCCTTCGGCGAGTACGGGATCCAGGCGCTCGAGCCGGGCTGGCTCACCGCCCGCCAGATCGAGGCCGCCCGTATCGCCATGACCCGCGCGATCAAGCGCGGCGGCAAGGTCTGGATCAACGTGTTCCCGGACAAGCCGGTCACCAAGAAGCCCGCCGAGACTCGCATGGGGTCCGGCAAGGGCAACCCCGAGCTGTGGGTCGCCGTCGTCAAGCCCGGTCGGGTGCTCTTCGAGCTCTCCTTTCCGAGCGAGGAGCAGGCCCGGATCGCGCTCAACAAGGCGATCCAGAAGCTGCCGATCAAGGCCCGCGTGATCTCTCGAGCGGAGGCGTTCTGATGGCGCGGCAACAATCGTCGGACCTCGACGAGATGGACCTGCGCCGCGCTCGTCGACGAGCTGCGCGAGACCAAGCAGGAGGCGCTCAACCTGCGTTTCCGCAACGCCACCGGGCAGCTCGACAACACCGCCGAGATCCGCCGCGTCCGCCGGCAGATCGCGCGCATCAACACGTTCATCCGCCAGCGGGAGATCGAAGAGGCCACGAAGTGAGCGAAGTTCAAGAGGCAGCGAGCGAGCGTCGCGGGCGAGTCAAGCGCAAGATCCGTGAGGGCGTGGTCGTGTCCAACGGCATGGACAAGACCGCCGTCGTCGCGGTCGTCGAGCGCGTGCGCCACCCGAAGTACAACAAGTTCGTCCTCCAGACCAAGAAGCTGTACGCCCACGACGAGGCGAACGACGTGAACGTCGGCGACAAGGTCCGCGTGATGGAGACCCGCCCGCTGTCGAAGACGAAGCGGTGGCGAGTCGTGGAAGTCCTCGAGCGGGCGAAGTGAGCCTCCGATGATCCAGCAGGAGTCCCGTCTCCGGGTCGCCGACAACTCCGGCGCCAAGGAGGTCCTCGTCATCAAGGTGCTCGGCGGCACCCGCCGTCGCTACGCGTCGATCGGCGACGTGTTCGTCGCCACCGTGAAGGACGCCATCCCCGGCGCCGGGGTGAAGAAGGGTGAGGTCGTCAAGTGCGTCGTCGTCCGCACGAAGAAGGAGAAGCGCCGTCCCGACGGCAGCTACATCCGCTTCGACGAGAACGCGGCCGTGCTGATCCGCGACGACAACACGCCGCGCGGCACCCGCATCTTCGGCCCCGTCGGCCGTGAGCTGCGCGATCGGCGCTTCATGCGCATCGTTTCCCTAGCCCCCGAGGTCCTGTGATGAAGCTCAAGAAGGGTGACACGGTCGTCGTGATCACCGGCAAGGACAAGGGCAAGCAGGGTGAGGTGATGACCGTGCTCCCTGCCGCCAACAAGGTCATCGTGTCCGGCGTCAACATGGCGTCCAAGCACCAGAAGCCCCGCCGCGCCAACCAGCAGGCCGGGATCATCGACCGCGACATGCCGATCCACGCCAGCAACGTGATGCTGGTGCACAAGGGCAAGCCGGTCCGCATCGGCTACGAGGTGCGGGACGGCAAGAAGGTGCGGGTCGCCAAGGTGAAGGGCGGCAAGACCGAGGTGATCTCATGAGTGATGTCGCGACCGCCGAGCGCACGGTTCCTCGCCTGAAGACCCGGTACCGGGACGAGGTCAAGCCCCGGCTGCAGGCCGAGCTCGGGCTCGGCAACGTGATGCAGGTGCCGACGTTGGAGAAGATCGTCATCAACATGGGCGTCGGCCGGGCGACCCAGCAGCCGTCGCTGCTCGAAGGCGCGGTCGCCGACCTCACCCGCATCGCCGGCCAGAAGCCGATCGTGACCAAGGCCAAGCACTCGATCGCCGGCTTCAAGCTCCGCGAGGGTCAGTCGATCGGGGCCAAGGTCACGTTGCGAGGTGACCGTATGTGGGAGTTCCTCGACCGCCTGATCGCCATCGCCATCCCCCGCATCCGCGACTTCCGCGGTCTGTCGGCGACGGCGTGGGACGGCCGGGGCAACTACACGTTCGGGCTCAACGACCAGACGGTCTTCCCGGAGATCGACTACGACAAGATCGACACGTCGCGGGGGATGGACATCACCATCGTCACCACCGCGACCGACGACACCGGGGGCCGGGCGTTGCTCGAGGCCTTCGGCTTTCCGTTCCGTCAGGCCGCCGACACCGCGGCCGAGCCGGTGCGCCGCCGCCGTCGCGGTGGTGGCAAGCCCGGCAAGAAGAGGTAATCGAGAGGCGCCGCTACACCAATGGCCAAGAAAGCACTGATCAACAAGGCCGCTGCCAAACCGAAGTTCAAGGTGCGCGCGTACACCCGTTGCCGCCGCTGTGGCCGGTCGCGCTCGGTCTTCCGCAAGTTCGGTCTCTGCCGCGTGTGCCTCCGCGAGCTGGCGCACGCCGGCGAGGTCCCCGGCCTGACGAAGTCGAGTTGGTGAGGAGACGACATGCTGACTGATCCCATCGCCGACATGCTCACCCGGGTCCGCAACGCCAACACGGCGATGCACGAGGAAGTGCGGATGCCGTCGTCGAAGCAGAAGGTCGCCCTGGCCCAGGTGCTCCAGAACGAGGGCTACATCGTCGGCTACGAGGTCGCGCCGTCGCCGAAGGGCGTCGGCGAGGTTCTGACGATCAAGATGAAGTACTCGTCCGAGCGTGACCGCACGATCTCCGGTCTGCGCCGCATCTCGACGCCCGGTCTGCGGGTCTACCGCAAGGCCGACAGCGTGCCCCGCGTGCTCGGCGGGCTCGGCGTCGCCGTGCTGTCCACGTCGCAGGGTCTCATGACCGACCGTGAGGCGCGCCGGCGCAAGGTCGGCGGCGAAGTCCTCTGTTACGTGTGGTGATCGGGAGAGCAGGAGAACCGCCATGTCCCGCATCGGTCAAGCCCCCATCAACATCCCCTCAGATGTCGACGTCACCATCGAAGGCCGCGTCGTCACGGTGAAGGGCCCGAAGGGCGAGCTCACCCGCACCGTGCCCGCCACGATCCGCGTGCAGAAGATCGACTCGACGATGCTCGTCGAGCGGCCCAACGACGAGCGCGAGAGCCGGGCGCTGCACGGGCTCACCCGCAGCCTCCTCAACAACATGGTCGTCGGCGTCACCGACGGCTTCCGCAAGAACCTCGAGATCGTCGGGGTCGGCTACCGCGCCGAGTCGCAGGGCCCCAACGCGATCCGCCTCGCCCTCGGCTTCAGCCACCCGGTCCACGTGACCGCGCCCGAGGGCATCACGTTCGAGGTGCCGGCGGCGACCCAGATCGTCGTGAGCGGCATCGACAAGGAGGTCGTCGGCCAGGTGGCCGCCGACATCCGCAGCATCCGCAAGCCGGAGCCGTACAAGGGCAAGGGCGTCCGCTACCAGGGCGAGCGTGTGCTCCGCAAGGCCGGCAAGGCCGGGAAGAAGTCATGTGGAACCCCATCGATGACCGAGCAGATCTTCGCGCATGCCCGACGCGAGTCCCGCATTCGCCGCCACCGGCGGGTGCGCAAGAAGCTCCACGGCACGGCCGAGCGGCCGCGCCTGGCCGTGTTCCGTTCCAACAAGCACATCACCGCCCAGCTGATCGACGACGACTCCGGGCGCACGCTCGCGGCTGCGTCGACCACCGAGACCGACCAGCGGTCCGCCGGATCCGGCGGGTCGGTCGACGCAGCGTCGCGCATCGGTCAGCTCATCGCCGAGCGGGCCAGAGCGGCCGGCGTCGACAAGGTCGTCTTCGACCGAGGCGGGTTCATGTACCACGGGCGGATCGCGGCGCTGGCCGCCGCCGCCCGCGAAGCAGGTCTGGAGTTCTAAATGGCTGTTCACTGCGTTCCCCGGCCACGCAGGCCGTCATGGCGTTCCCCGGCCACGCAGGCCGCTGACTGCCGCTTCCTCGCTGGCGCTCGGTCGCTCGCGCCGGAGCACGAGGCGCTCAGTCGCTCGCAGACTCGATCGGAGACTCACTGATGGCCAATATGTACACCTCCCCAGAGAGCACGTCCGAAGGCGGCCTGCGCGAGTCGCGGGTCGTCGCCATCAACCGGGTCGCCAAGGTCGTCCGCGGCGGCCGGCGCTTCTCGTTCACCGCGCTGGTCGTGATCGGCGACGGCAACGGCCGCGTCGGGCTCGGCTACGGCAAGGCCAAGGAAGTCCCCCTCGCCATCCAGAAGGGCACCGAGGAGGCCAAGCGCAATCTGTTCGACGTCCCGCTGGCCGGGAGCACCATCACCCACCCCGTCATCGGCGTCACCGGCGCCGGACGGGTGCTGATGAAGCCCGCCGCCGCCGGTACCGGCGTGATCGCGGGCGGCGCGGCCCGGATCATCCTCGAGGAGGCCGGCATCCACGACGTGCTGTGCAAGTCGCTCGGGTCGGCCAATCACATCAACGTCGCCCGGGCCACGATCGCCGGGCTGAAGTCGCTGCAGCGCCCCGACGAGGTGGCCAAGCGGCGGGGGCTCGCTGCCGAAGAGTTCGTGCCCAAGGGCATGCTCAACGCCTACATCCAGCGCCAGCGCGGCCACCGCGTCGCCGACGAGGGAGACAACGAATGACCGTCATTGCGTTCCCCGGCCACGCAGGCCGTTGCTGGCCGCTCGCTCGCTGGCGCTCGCTCGCTCGCATCGTCGAAAGGGTGCACCAGTGACAGGCAACATCACGGTCACCCAGGTCAAGTCCGGGATCGGCGCCAAGCCGAAGACCCGGGGCACGCTGCGCGCCCTCGGGCTCGGGCGGATCGGCAAGTCCAACACCCTGCCCGACCGCCCTGACGTGCGCGGCATGATCGCACGCGTCCCGCACCTCGTGCGGGTGGAAGAGAAAGCCGACAACTGATGCGCGTTCACGAGCTCTCCCCCTCCCCCGGCGCGCGCAAGAAGCCCAAGCGCGTCGCGCGGGGCATCGGCGGCCGGGGCGGCAAGACCGCCGGTCGCGGCACCAAGGGCCAGCGCGCCCGAGGCACAGTGCCCCGCGGCTTCGAGGGCGGGCAGATGCCGATGAAGCAGCGGGTGCCCAAGCTGAAGGGCTTCAACAACCCGTTCCGCGTCGAGTACCACGCGATCAACGTGGACACGCTCGAGGCGCTCGCCGGCGCCGATCAGCTGGAGAACGGGCTGGTCACGCCGGATGTGCTGATCGCCCACGGTCTGCTGCGCAAGGGCGCGTTCGTGAAGGTGCTCGCCCGCGGCGAGCTGTCGGCGAAGCTCGACGTCCACGCCCATGCGGTCTCCAAGGCGGCCGAGACTGCGATCACGGCCGCAGGCGGTACGGTGACGATCGTGCCCCTGCCGTTCAGGGGCGAGAACAAGGCCGGCCGACCGCCGGCAAAGGGCAACCAGTTCGCCAACAGGTGATGTCAGCGGGCGATCCGTCGCCCGCGGCCGATCCGATCAGAAGGACCACGCTGCGTGCTCTCCAACCTGAAGAACGTCTTCAAGATCCCCGACCTGCGGAACAAGCTCCTGTTCACGTTGGCGATGGTCGTGGTGTACCGGTTCGGGGCGGCGATCCGGGTCCCTGGCATCGACGGACTCGCGATCGAGCAGCTCCGGGACCAGGCACGGACGTCGGGGGGAGCGCTCGGGTTCCTGAGCCTGTTCTCCGGCGGCGCGTTCGAGAGCTTCTCGATCTTCGCCCTCGGGATCATGCCGTACATCACGGCGAGCATCATCATGCAGATCCTCGGTGTCGTGATCCCCAAGCTGGAGGAGCTCCAGCAGCAGGGGGCGGTCGGTCAGCGCAAGATCACGCAGTACACCCGCTACGTCACGATCGCCCTGGCCACCCTGCAGGCCACCGGCCTCGTGTTCATCTTCGGCACCGGGCGGGGCTCGGCGTTCTTCAGCGCCGCCAGCCAGGCGCCCAACGTGCCGCTGCTGCCGGAGGGCATCTGGCCGAACGGCTACCTGGTGATCCCGACGCTCGTGGCCGGCACCGCCCTGCTGATGTGGATCGGGGAGCTGATCAGCCAGCGCGGCATCGGCAACGGGATGTCGATGATCATCTTCGCCTCGGTCGTGTCGGGCCTGCCGTACGGCTACTACTCGATCATCGAGGTCAACAAGTGGTTCTGGTTCGGCCTCATCGTCGCGGTCACCCTGGCGATCATCGTCTCCGTGGTGTTCGTCGAGCTGGGGCAACGGCGAATACCGGTGCAGTTCGCCAAACGTGTCGTCGGTCGACGGATGTACGGCGGGCAGAACACCTACATCCCGCTCAAGGTCAACCAGTCCGGCGTGATCCCGATCATCTTCGCCAGCTCGATCCTGCTCCTGCCGGTCATCTTCGTGAACGTGCTCGGCAGCGGTGAGGGATGGCGTGGCGACGTCGCCGAGTTCGTCGACGAATACATCGTGAACAGTCAGAACCTGGTGTACATCACGCTGTTCGCAACGATGATCATCGCCTTCGCCTACTTCTACAACTCGATCGCCTTCGACCCGGTGCGCCAGGCGGACCAGATCCGCCGGCAGGGCGGGTTCATCCCGGGTGTGCGACCCGGTCCGCAGACCGAGCGCTACCTCGCCAGGATCGTCAACCGCATCACGCTCCCCGGCGCGGTGTTCATCGCCGTCATCGCCATCCTGCCGTACCTCCTGCTGTGGGGTGCGGACGTCAACACGTTCGGCTTCGCCGGGACGAGCATCCTCATCGCCGTCGGTGTCGCCTTGGAGCTGATGCGCCAGATCGACAGCCAGCTGATGCTGCGCAACTACGAGGGATTCCTGAAGTAGGAACCACGGCTCTGTGATCCCGGGAGCCCGGCTCATCATCCTCGGCCGCCAGGGCGCCGGAAAGGGTACGCAGTGCGTCCGGTTGTCGCGGCACTACGTGGTGCCGCACATCTCCACCGGCGACATGCTGCGGGCCGCGGTCCGCGAGCGCACCGAGGTCGGGCTGATGGCGAAGGAGGTCATGGACTCCGGCGGCCTGGTCGGCGACGACATCATGATCGCCCTCGTCGACGAGCGGCTCAAGCGGTCGGACGCCCAGACGAGGGGATACATCCTCGACGGGTTCCCGCGCACCGTGTATCAGGCCGAGGCGCTGGACAAGATCACCGTCGAGCGGCCGATCCACCTGGTCATCGACCTCGACGTGCCCCGCGAGATCGTCCTGGCCCGGCTGTCGGCGAGGCGTGTGTGCCGGGACTGCGGCACGAACTACACGGCCACCGGGCTCGAGCGCCAGCCCTGGATCTGCGAGGTGTGCGGCGGCGACGTGCAGCAGCGCGACGACGACACGCCGGAGGCCGTCAACCGCCGTCTCGACCTCTACGAGAGCCAGACCGCGCCGCTGATCGAGTACTACGCCAGCCAGGGTCGCCTGCAGGTCATCGACGGGGTGGGTCACCCCGACCAGGTGTTCTCGCGCACGACCGAGGTGATCGACGAGCTCCGCCTGCACTGACCCCCATCTGGGCGGGACTCGTCCCAGACCGCGATCTGGGCGGCGAATCGTTCTCATGGCGGTTTCTGGGCGCAGATGTTCTCGGCGGTCGCGAAGAATCGCGCCCAGAAAGCCTGCTGAGACGATTCGCGCCAAGTTCGAGGCTGGTGACTCACCGGGTCGCCTCGGCACCCGCTACCCGCATCCCCTTCTGGAGCGATTGCCAGCCGACCTGGCGCAACGAGAGGGCCATCTCGCGTCTATCGGCGCGCGCTCTCACACGGGGGGCTTCGCCCCCCGTGAACCCCCCGAATCGAACCACCCGCCCAGATCCTCGGTCGGACCTGATCCCGGCGCCGGCCCTTGTGGTTCTCTCCCTGGTCGCCGCTAACATTGATCCCCGGCCTGCTCGCGGGCCGGTTCCCGGTCGTCCGTGCTTCTGTCGCCGTCAGGTGGCCGAGGCCCTGTTTCAACGGTGAGGAGTATCCCCTGCCCAAGCCCAAGGAAGACGCCATCGTGCTCGAGGGCACGATCCTGGAGTCACTCCCCAACGCCATGTTCCGGGTCGAGTTGGACAACGGCCACAAGGTCCTGGCGCACATCTCCGGGAAGATGCGGATGAACTACATCCGGATCCTGCCCGGGGACAAGGTGCAGGTGGAACTCACCCCCTACGACCTCACCAGGGGTCGCATCACCTACCGCTACAAGTGAGAGCGCCAACCGCCATGAAGGTCCGCCCCAGCGTCAAGAAGATGTGCGAGAAGTGCAAGGTCATCCGCCGCCACGGGCGCGTCATGGTGATCTGCGAGAACCCGCGCCACAAGCAGCGTCAGGGCTGACGAGGAGGTTCTGATGGCACGTATCGCCGGCATCGACATCCCCCGCGAGAAGCGGCTGGAGATCTCGCTCACCTACATCTTCGGCATCGGCCTGCCGACGGCGCAGAAGCTGTGCGCCGACCTCGGCCTCGATCCGAACACCAAGGTCTCGGCGCTCACCGACGAAGAGGTCTCCCGCATCCGGGCCTACGTCGACGACAACCTGCGCATCGAGGGTGACCTGCGGCGCGACATCCAGCAGGACATCCGGCGCAAGATCGAGATCGGTTGCTATCAGGGCATCCGGCACCGCAGGGGGCTGCCGGTGAACGGTCAGCGGACGCACACCAATGCCCGCACCCGCAAGGGCCCCAAGCGCACCGTGGCCAACAAGAAGAAGGCAGTGAGGAAGTAAGCGATGGCCAAGCCGAAGCCCGCGGGTCGCCGACCCCGCCGCCGCGATCGCAAGAACGTCAGCACCGGCGTGGTGCACATCAAGAGCTCGTTCAACAACACGATCGTCTCGATCACCGACCCCGAGGGGAACGTGATCGCGTGGGCGTCGTCGGGTGGCGTCGGGTTCAAGGGCTCGCGCAAGTCGACGCCGTTCGCCGCCCAGCTCGCCGCCGAGAAGGCGGCCAAGGCGGCGATGGAGCACGGCCTGCGCCGCGCCGAGGTCGAGGTCAAGGGCCCGGGCTCGGGCCGGGACACGGCGGTGCGCTCGATCCAGAACACCGGCATCGAGGTCACGTCGATCAAGGACGTCACTCCGGTGCCGCACAACGGGTGCCGCCCGCCGAAGCGGCGGAGGGGCTGACGTGGCTCGCTACACCGGTCCCAAGGTGCGCCTGTCCCGCCGGCTCGGCACCAACATCTTCGAGAACGAGAAGGGCCGGCGCGCCCTCGAGCGGCGCCCGTTCCCGCCCGGCACGCACGGTCGCGTCCGACGGCGCAACTCCGGCAGCGAGTACCTCGCCCAGCTGCAGGAGAAGCAGAAGGCGAAGTACATCTACGGCGTTCTCGAGCGCCAGTTCCGGCGCACGTACGACGAGGCCAACCGGCTCGCCGGCCCGACGGGTGAGAACCTGCTGCGCCTGCTCGAGCAGCGCCTCGACAACGTCGCCTACCGGGCCGGCTGGGCGTCGACCCGGCCGCAGTCCCGCCAGTTCGTCAACCACGGCCTGATCCAGGTCAACGGCAAGCGGGTCGACATCCCGAGCTACCGCGTCCGCAAGGGCGACGTCGTCTCGCTGTCGCCAAAGGCCCGCAACATGATCGTGATCCAGCACAACATCGACGTCCTCGACCGCTCACTGGTGGGCTGGCTCGAGTCCGGCGACGGCGGCAAGCAGGTCACCGTGCGCGACCTGCCCCAGCGCGATCACATCGACGTCCCCGTCCGCGAACAGCTCATCGTCGAGCTCTACTCCAAGTAGGAAAGGTCCCGCTTCGCCATGCTCGTCATGCAGCGCCCCACCATCGAAGCCATCGGCGAGGAGGCCGCCAACCGGCAGCGCTTCGCCATCGGGCCACTCGAGCCCGGCTTCGGTCACACTCTCGGTAACTCGCTCCGCCGCACGCTGCTGTCATCGATCCCCGGTGCGGCAGTCACGACGGTCCGCTTCGATGACGCCCTCCACGAGTTCGACACCATCGGCGGTGTCCACGAGGACGTCACCGACATCATCTTGAACCTCAAGGACGTCGTCCTCACGTCCGAGTCCGCCGACCCGGTCACCTGCCGCATCGACGTCAAGGGCTCCGGCACCGTCACTGGCGCGGACATCGAGTGCCCCGCCGACGTCGAGGTGCTCAACAAGGACCTCGTCATCGCCACGCTCAACACCAAGGGCCGCCTCGCCATCGATCTCACGGTCGAGCAGGGCCGCGGCTACGCCTCCAGCGACCGTGACACCGAGAACCGCACCATCGGCGTGATCCCGATCGACGCGATCTTCTCGCCGGTGCGCCGGGTGACGTTCGAGATCGAGCCCACCCGCGTCGAGCAGTCGACGAACTTCGACCGGCTCGTCCTCGACATCGAGACCGATGGCTCGATCACGCCGGCCGACGCCCTCGCCTCGGCGGGGGCCACGCTGCGGTCGCTCGCCGACCTCGTCGCCACGCTCAGCGAGGAGCCCCAGGGCCTCGAGCTCGGCGAGGTCACCGACGCCACCGCCAGCTCGCCGGACCTCGATCTCCCGATCGAGGAGCTCGACCTGTCCGAGCGTCCGAGCAACTGCCTGAAGCGGGCCCAGATCAACACCGTTGGTGAGCTCCTCACCAAGACCGAGGACGACCTGCTCAACATCACCAACTTCGGCCAGAAGAGCCTGGACGAGGTGAAGATGAAGCTCGACGAGCGCGGGCTCTCGCTGCGCGGCTGACATCATGCCCACGCCCCGTCGTTCCCGTGCCTTCGGTGGCAGCGCCGCCCACCAGCGGCTGATGATGGCCAACCTCGCTGCGTCCCTGTTCGCCGCCGAGGCCATCGTGACCACCGAGGCCAAGGCCAAGGCCCTGCGCCCGGTGGCCGAGAAGCTGATCACGAAGGCCAAGAAGGCCCAGGACGAGGGCCCGATGCGCGTCCACCGCATCCGCCAGATCCAGGGCTTCCTCGGCGACCGCGAGATGACCCACAAGCTGGTCAACGAGGTCGCCCCGCGCTACACGACGCGCAACGGCGGGTACACCCGCATCCTCAAGCTCGGCCCCCGCCAGGGCGACAGCGCCGAGATGGCGCGCATCGAGCTCGTCTGACCCCGGTGGGGTGAACACGACGCGACGGGTCCGGCTCGTCGTTGCCTACGACGGGGCGCCGTTCCGAGGCTTCGCCGACAACCCAGGTGTGCGCACCGTCGCAGGCGACCTCGCCCAGGCGATCGCCACCGTCGTGCGCGAACCCGTCGAGCTCACCGGGGCGGGGCGCACCGACGCCGGCGTGCACGCGTGGGGGCAGGTGATGTCGGGCGATCTCCCGGGCGAGACGACCTCGCTGATCTCGTCCGGCGGCTCAACAAGCTCTGTGCCCCGACCATCGCCGTGCGCCATGCCGAGTGGGTCGGCGACGACTTCGACGCCCGGTTCTCGGCCCGCTGGCGCGAGTACCGCTACGACGTGTGGAACGCCCCGTCGCCGAACCCGCTGCTGACCGGGCGGGCGTGGTTCGTGCCCCAGCCGCTCTCGTTGTGGGCGATGCAGGCCGCCTGCGATCCGCTGCTCGGCGAGCACGACTTCGCGTCGTTCTGCCGGCGTCCCAAGTCGGCCGATGGCGAGCCTGAGGCGTCGCTGGTGCGGCGGGTGTTCTCGGCCCGCTGGAGCGAGGTCGACGGCTGGTCGGGCGAGCACGACGGCGGTGGCGTCGGTGCCCTCCTCCGCTTCGAGATCCGGGCCAACGCCTTCTGTCACCAGATGGTGCGCTCGATCGTCGGCACGCTCGTCGACGTCGGCCTGCACAAGGCGTCCCCCGGCGACGTGCGGGGCATCCTCGTGGCCCGCGACCGCGACGCGGCCGGTCAGGTCGCGCCTCCGCAGGGTCTCGTGCTCTGGGAAGTCGGTTACGGCTGATCGTGGGTGTTTGTGTCACCGGATACGTCGTCGACGACGTATCCGGTGACACAAACACGGGGGGATAGCGTCAAGTCCGTGAGCGAGTTCACCGCCCCGCTCGTCGACATGCGGTTCGTGCTCGAGCACGTCACCGACCTCCACGCGCTGAGCGCGATCCCGGGCTACGAACACGCCGATCCGGAGACCGTGTTCGGGATCCTCGAGGAGGCCGGCCGCTTCTTCGCCGAGCAGTTCGCCCCCCTCAATCGCATCGGCGACGTGCAGCACAGCCGGCGCAACGACGACGGCAGCGTGACGACGCCCGAGGGCTTCGCCAAGGCCTACCGGCGCTACGTCGAGGCCGGCTGGCCGGCGGTGCCGTTCCCGGTCGACTACGGCGGCGGTGGCTTCCCGTGGCTGGTCGGGGTGGCGATGCAGGAGGTCATCACCGCCGCCAACATGGCGTTCTCGCTGTGCCCGCTGCTCACCCAGGGATCCGTCGACATGCTCTTGCACTTCGGGACGGAGGAGCAGCGCGAGCGTTACCTCCCGAAGATGGTCACCGGCGAGTGGACCGGGACGATGAACCTCACCGAGCCACAGGCGGGCTCCGACGTCGGCGCGCTCACGACCCGGGCGGTCCCGCAGCCCGACGGCTCGTGGCGGGTGACCGGGCAGAAGATCTTCATCACGTACGGCGAGCACGACCTCGCCGACAACATCATCCACGTCGTGCTCGCCCGGGTGCCCGACGCGCCGCCGGGCACGAAGGGCGTCTCGTGCTTCATCGTGCCCAAGTTCCTCGTCGACGACGACGGCTCGCTCGGCGCCCGCAACGAGGTGCACTGCGTCTCGATCGAGCACAAGATGGGCATCAACGCCAGCCCGACGTGCGTGATGGCGTACGAGGATGCCGTCGGGTACCTCATCGGCGAGCCCAACGAGGGCATGCGCTACATGTTCCGCATGATGAACACGGCGCGCCTCTCGGTCGGCCTCGAGGGTCTCGCGATCGGCGAGCGGGCCTACCAGCAGGCGGTCGCCTACGCCGCCGAGCGACGCCAAGGGCGCGCCGTCGGCGCCCCGGCCGGCGAGCTGTCGCCCATTCTCGAACATCCCGACGTGCGCCGCATGCTGCTCACGATGAAGGCCCACATCGAGGCCCTGCGCGGCCTCGCCTATCTCAACGCCGAGTGCCTCGACTACGCCAAGGTCCATCCCGACGAGTCCGTTCGAGCCGCCCGCCAGGAGCTCGCCGACCTGCTGACGCCGGTCACCAAAGGCTTCGGGACCGATCTCGGCGTCGAGCTCGCCTCGCTCGCCGTGCAGGTGCACGGCGGCATGGGCTTCATCGAGGAGACCGGTGTCGCCCAGCACTACCGCGACATCCGCATCGCCCCGATCTACGAGGGCACCAACGGCATCCAGGCGATCGATCTGGTCGGCCGCAAGCTCGGGCTGCGTGACGGTCAGGCCGTCCGGGAGCTCCTCGCCTCCATCCGGGCGACCGCCGAGGAGGCCCGCGCCGCCGGTGGCGAGCTGGCCGAGATCGGCGGGCGACTGGCGGCCGCGCTCGACGTGATGGACGAGACCACGGAGTGGCTCCTCACCAACGCCGCCGATCCGAACAACGCCCTCGCCGGCGCGACGCCCTACCTGCGGATGAGCGGTCTCGTCATCGGTGGCTGGCTGCTCACCCGGTCGGCGATCGCCGCCGCCGCGCTGCGGGACGGTGACGGCGGTGGGTTCACCGACGACTTCCTCGCCCAGAAGCTCGTCACCGCCCGCTTCCATGCGACCCAACTCCTGCCCCAGGTCGCCGGCCTGGCGCCGGCCGTGACCGCCGGCCCCGACGACCTCTTCGCGTCCCGCTTCTGAAGCCGGTACGGCGGGGGACGCAGCCGGCGAATACGTCCACCAGCGGATGTCGCATCCGTGGGCGCGGCATAGCGTCATCGGGTGATGCGCCTGTCTCGCGCCTGGTTGCTGGACGCTGGGGTCGCCCTCGTCTTCACGTCGTTCTGCCTGGTCGTGACGCGCGCGATCGCCGACGAGAACGCCGAGCGCTACGACGCGTGGACGATTGTCACCGGGATCGTGATCGGTGGCGTGCTCGTCCTTCGGCGAGTCGCCCCCGAGGTGACGCTCGCCGTGACCGTGGCCGGGCTCGTCGTGTGGACCTTCGCCGACTTCGCCGGCGGACCGATCTACCTCGCGCCACTGGTGCCGCTCTACACGATCGCGACGCTCGGCGACCGCCGGCGGACGATCACGGCCGTCGTCGCGGTGGCGGTCGTCTTCGGCGTCGTCGCCCTGCTGTCCGACGAGCGGGCGGCCCACCTCGGCTACATGGTGGCGTTCACCGGGTGGACGCTCGGGGCCGTGTTCCTCGGCTCCGCCCACCACAACCGTCGGGCGTACCTCGCCCAGCTCGAGCAGCGGGCTCGGGATCTCGAGGAGAGCCGGGAGGAGGAGGCCCGGCGGCGGGTGACCGAGGAGCGCCTGCGCATCGCCCGCGACCTGCACGACGTCGTCGCCCACGGCATCGCCACCATCCACATGCAGTCGGGGGCCGCGCTGCACGTACTCGACCGCCATCCCGAGCAGGCGGCGCCCGCCCTCGCCACCGTGAAGCAGCTCAGCAAGCAGACGCTGCAGGAGCTGCGGGCCACGCTCGACGTGCTGCGGGCCGACGACACCGAGACGGCTCCGCTCGCCCCGACGCCCGGTCTGGACGGGCTGAGCGCGCTCGTCGACGTCACCCGGGATGCCGGGCTACCAGTCGACCTGGAGATCGTCGGCACGGAGGTGGCGCTCCGCCCGGCCGCCGTCGATGTGGCCGCCTACCGCATCATCCAGGAGTCGCTCACCAACGTGATGCGTCACGCCGGCGACCGCGCCCACGCCACCGTCACCGTCCACCACGGTGCCGACGCCGTCGAGATCGACGTCGTCGACGACGGCCTCGGAGTCGCCGCCGGCACGGTGACGAACGGCTACGGCATCAGCGGGATGCGCGAGCGGGCGGCGACCGTCGGCGGCACCGTCGCGGCCGGCGCCAACCCCGGCGGCGGCTTCCGGGTCCACGCCCGCCTGCCGTACAACGGGCACGGCGGATGATCCGCGTCGTCCTCGCGGACGACCAGGCGCTGCTGCGGGCCGGACTGCGCGTGCTCCTCGACGCCGAGGAGGATCTCGAGGTGGTCGGCGAGGCCGACGACGGCGCCGAGGCGATCGAGGTCGTGCGCCAACTGCGGCCCGACGTCGTCGTGATGGACATCCGGATGCCCGAGCTCGACGGCTTGGCGGCGACCCGGCAGATCGTCGCCGACCCGCAGCTTGGTGAGGTGCGCATCGTCGTGCTCACGACGTTCGACCACGACGAGTACGTCTTCGAGGCGATCCGGGCGGGCGCGACCGGCTTCCTGCTCAAGGACGCCGAACCGACAGAGCTGCTCCGCGCCGTGCGCCTGGCCGCGGCAGGCGACGCGCTGATGTCACCGACGGTCACCCGGCGCCTGATCGCCGAGTTCGCCGCCCGACCCGAGCACCGCACGATCGACACCACCGCACTGAGCGAGCTCACCGAGCGGGAGAAGGAGGTCGTCGCCCTCGTCGCCGGCGGCCTCAGCAACGAGGAGATCGCCGCCCAGCTCTACATCAGTCCGGCGACGGCCCGCACCCACGTGAGCCGGGCGATGATCAAGCTCAACGCCCGCGACCGGGCCCAGCTCGTCGTCCTCGCCTACGAATCGGGCCTCGTCACACCTGGTTAGCGGCCACGTACGTCCCCGTGCGTACGGCGAGAAGCCGACGCCTGACGGACGACACCGCCGGCCGGGAGGCGCACCCTGGTCGTATGACGTTGACCGAATCCCCCCAACGAACGACCACCGCGATCGCCGCCCGGACCGTCGCCGCGACCAAGGTCTACGGCCGCGGCGACCAGGCGGTGACAGCCCTCGACGACGTCCACATCGAGATCCCCGCCGGACGGTTCACGGCGGTGATGGGCCCGTCCGGGTCGGGCAAGTCAACGCTGATGCACGTCCTCGCCGGTCTCGACAGCCTCACCTCCGGCGAGGTGTACATCGGCGACACGGAGCTCGGCTCCCTCGACGACCGGGCGTTGACGCGGCTGCGTCGCGACCGGATCGGCTTCGTGTTCCAGGCCTACAACCTGATGCCGACCCTCACCGCCTACGAGAACATCACGCTGCCCTTCGCGCTCGCCGGCCGCAAGCCCGACCGCGAGTGGGTCGGGCACGTCATCGACTCGGTCCGCCTCGGTCCCCGACTGCGCCACCGCCCGTCCGAGCTGTCGGGCGGCCAGCAGCAACGGGTCGCCGTGGCCCGGGCGCTCGCCACCCGCCCGGAGCTGGTGTTCGCCGACGAGCCCACCGGCAACCTCGACTCCACCACCGGCGCCGAGGTTCTCGAGTTCCTCCGCGCCGCCGTCCGCACGATGGGTCAGACCGTGGTCATGGTGACCCACGACCCGCTCGCTGCGGGCTATGCGGACGGCGTCGTCTTCCTGTCCGACGGTCGGATCTCCGGCTCGATGGATGCCCCCACCCCCACGCGCGTCCTCGACGCGCTCAAGTCGATGGGAGCCTGACATGCTTCGCCTCGTCCTCTCGTCCCTCCGGGCGAACGCCCGCCGGCTCACCAGCACGTCGATCGCGGTGTGCCTCGGCGTCGCCCTTCTCGCCGGCACGATGGTGCTCGGAGACACCCTGCGGTCGAACTTCGACTCCCTGTTCCAGTCGGCGCTCGGCAACGCCGACGTCGTGGCGCGTAGCGCCAACACGCTCGACACCGATGGCGAGTACGCCCAGGACCTGCTCGACGGCTCGCTCGCCGATCGGCTCGCCGGGATCGACGGCGTCGCCGCAGTGGCGCCGCAGATCGAGGGCTTCGGGCAGATCACCGGCGCGGACGGCGAGAAGCTCGGCGGCAACGGTCCGCCCACCCTCGCCGGCAACTGGATCGAGGATCCCGAGCTGAACGCGTACGAGCTCGTCGAGGGTCGCGCCCCCGAAGGCGCCGACGAGGTCGTGATCAACCGCGGGGCGGCCGAGGACGGCGACCTCCACGTCGGCGACACGACGACCGTCGCCACGCCCGAGCCGATCGAGGTCACGATCGTCGGGATCGCCACGTTCGGTGGCGAGGACGGCCTCGGCCCGACCACGTTCACCGCGTTCTCGCTGGCCGGCGCCGAGGAGCACATCACCGGGCGTCCCGGTGAGGTCACCGCGCTGCTGGTGCGGGCCGACGACGGCACGAGCGAGGATGAGCTGATCGATCGCGTCGCGGCCGACGTGCCGGACGGCGTCGAGGTGATCAGCGGCTCCGAGCTGGTGCAGGAGGCGAACGACCAGATCGACGCCGACTTCCTCGGCTTCCTGCGCACGTTCCTGTTGGTCTTCGCTGCCGTCGCGCTCCTCGTGGCGACGTTCAGCATCAACAACACCTTCGCCATCATCGCCGCCCAGCGCCAGCGCTCGTCGGCGCTGCTACGGGCGGTCGGCGCCGAGCGCCGGCAGGTGCTGGCGACGATGGTCGGCGAAGCCCTCCTCGTCGGCGTGGGAGCTTCGCTCGCCGGGCTCGCCGCCGGGATCGGCCTCGCCCAGGGCATCAAGGCGCTGTTCAACGCGTTCGGCTTCGCCCTGCCGGCGGGCGGTCTGACCGTGCAGACGACGACCATCGTGATCGCCCCGCTCGTCGGGCTCTTGATCACGATGTTCGCCTCGCTGGCGCCCGCCGTGCGGGCTTCGCGGGTGGCTCCTCTGGCCGCCCTTCGCGACGTCGCCGTCGATCGCACCGCGACGTCGATCCGGCGCATTGTCGTCGGTGGGCTGCTGACCGTCGGCGGCGTCGTCGCCGTCGTCGCCGGCGCGACGAGCAGTGCATCGAGCGGCGCGCTCGCGCTCGCCGGGCTCGGCGCGCTCGCCACCGTGGCGGGTGTCGTCGCCCTGGGCCCGATCGCCGCCCGTCCCGCCGGCGCCGTGCTCGGCACGCCGCTCGCCCGGTGGCGCGGCGTTCCTGGTGCGCTCGCCCGTCGCAACGCCGTGCGCACCCCCCGGCGCACGGCGGCGACGGCGTCGGCGCTGATGATCGGCATCGCCGTCGTCACGGTGTTCACCGCGTTCGCCGGTTCCCTGAAGCAGTCGGTGGACGACAGCGTCGGCGCGGTCGTGAAGGGCGACCTCGTCATCGCGAGCAGCCAGTTCGGCGGTGGTGGGCTGAGCCCCGGCATCGTCGACGCGGTCGATGCGTTGCCGGAGGTCGACCACGCCGTCGGCGTCTCGGTCGGCCCGGTGTCGATCGACGACCGGACCCGCCAGGTGACGGTGCTCGACCCGGCCGCGAGTGCCGGAGCGCTGGAACCGGAGCCGGTGGCCGGGACGGTCGCCGACCTGGCGCCCGGTCAGATCGCGGTCGGCGAGGACCTCGCCGACGACAACGACTGGACGATGGGCACGACCCTGCCGGTGCGGTTCACGGACGGGTCGACCGAGAACCTCACAGTCGGCGCGATCTACGAACCGTCGACGACGCTGCAGGAGCTGATCGTGTCCCGGCAGACGTGGGAGACCCACCAGGTGCAGACGATCGACAACCTCGTCGCGATCGCCGTCGCCGATGGCGTCGACATCGAGACGGCACGTGCCGCGGTGGAGGCCGCGACGGCGGACTTCGCGCCACCGGACATCTTCACGACCGACGAGTACGTCGCCGACGCGACCGCCAACGTCGACACCATGCTCGGGCTCGTCTACGCGATGCTCGCCCTGGCGATCGTGATCGCCCTCATGGGTATCGCCAACACGCTGTCCCTCTCCATCCACGAGCGGACCCGCGAGCTCGGTCTGCTGCGGGCGGTCGGCGCCGACCGCAGGCAGGTCCGCTCGATGGTGCGCTGGGAGTCGGTGGTGATCGCCGTGTTCGGCACGATCGGCGGCGTCGGCCTCGGCCTGCTGCTCGGTTGGGGCCTGGTCGAGGCGGCCAGCCGCGGCGCCTTCCCGATCACATTCGCCCTCCCCGTGACCCAGCTTGTCCCGGTCGTCGTGCTCGGCGCCCTGGCCGGGGTGGTTGCGGCGTGGCGCCCGGCCCGGCGGGCCGCCCGCCTCGATGTCCTCGACGCGATCGCCGTCTGATCCATCCGAGGGTTTCGTTTCATCCGAGGGTTTGCTGCCCGCCTGTCCGGCGGCAAACCCTCGGACGCCGGGTAACCTTGCTCGGTTCCTTATGCGTACCTACTCTCCAAAGGCCAGCGAGATCACGCGCGAGTGGCACGTCGTCGACGCCAAGGGCCTCGTGCTCGGGCGAATGTGCACGGAGGTCGCCCGTCTGCTGCGTGGCAAGCACAAGCCGACGTTCGCCCCCCATCTCGACACCGGTGACCACGTGATCGTGGTCAACGCGAGCAAGGTCGTCCTGACGGCGGGCAAGGCCGAGCGCGAGCGGATCTGGCGGCACAGCGGCTACCCCGGTGGGATCAAGTCGCAAAGCTACGCCGACCTCCTCGCCCGCAAGCCGGAGGAGCTCGTCCGCCGCACGGTGAAGGGCATGCTCCCGAAGGGCCCGCTCGGTCGCCAGATGCTCACCAAGCTGAAGGTGTACGCCGGCCCCGACCATCCGCACTCGGCGCAGACGCCGCAGCCGCTCGAGCTGGCCGACGCCCGCGCCCGCTGATCCCGGAGGCTTCCACCAGTGACCACAGCGCTGACCCAGACCACTGGCCGTCGCAAGGAGGCGATCGCCCGGGCCCGGTTGCATCCGGGAACCGGCGTGTTCACCGTCAACGGCCGCCCGTTCGAGAACTACTTCACCACCCCGGCCCACCGCATGGAGGCGATGGAGCCGCTCCGAGTCGTCGACGCCACCGAGCGCTTCGACGTCGTGGCCACGATCACCGGCGGCGGCGTCAGCGGCCAGGCCGGTGCACTGCGGATGGCGCTCGCCCGGTCGCTCGCCGAGGCCGAGCCGGAGAACCGGACCACGCTGAAGCAGGCTGGCTTGCTCACGCGCGACGCGCGCAAGAAGGAGAGCAAGAAGTACGGCCTGAAGAAGGCGCGCAAGGCCCCGCAGTTCACCAAGCGCTGACTTCAGCACGAGCGTGAAGTTCGGCACCGACGGCGTCCGCGGCGTCGCCAACACGGACCTCACCGCATCCTTCGCCCTCGACCTCGGCCGGGCCGCGGCGCGCGTGCTCGGGGGATCCGAGGCGGTGGTCGGCGGAGACACCCGAGTGTCGACGGCGATGCTCGAGGCCGCCTTTGTGGCCGGGCTGGCCAGTGAGGGCGTCGTCGTCCACCGGCTCGGAGTCGTCCCCACGCCGGTCGTCGCCTTCGAGGCGGCCCGACGGAACGCCCTCGGGGCGATGATCTCGGCGTCCCACAACCCCTACCAGGACAACGGGATCAAGCTGTTCGCCCGCGGCGGCGCGAAGCTGACCGACGACGTCGAGGAGCGCATCGAGCACGTCGTCGTCGACCTGCCTGCCCCCGACGGCGACCCGGCGCAACTCGTCGAGGTCGAGGACTGCCCGCAATACCGCGAGCACGTCGTGGCGGCCCTGGACGGCCGCCGCCTGGACGGGCTGCGGATCGTCATCGACACGGCGAACGGGGCGGCCAGCGGGCTCGCCAGGCGGGTGCTCGCCGCCACCGGCGCCGACGTCGTCGCGATCCACGACCAGCCGGACGGCCGCAACATCAACGACGGCTGCGGTGCCACCGCCCCCGGTTCGCTCGCCGCCGCGGTCGTCGAACACGGTGCCGATCTCGGGCTCGCCCTCGACGGAGACGGCGACCGGCTGATGGCGGTCGACCACACCGGCGCGGTCGTCGACGGGGATCACGTCATCGCCGTCTGCGCTCGCGACCTTCATCACCGCGGCGCCCTGCGCGATGACACCGTCGTCGTCACCGTGATGGCCAACCTCGGCTTCCGTCTGGCGATGGACGCGGCGGGGATCAAGGTGGTCGAGACCGCGGTCGGCGACCGCTACGTGCTCGAGGTCCTCGACAACCGGCAGCTCTCCCTCGGCGGCGAGCAGAGCGGGCACGTGATCTTCCGCGACCTCGCCACGACCGGCGATGGCCTGCTCACCGGCGTGGTCCTCGCCGACGCGGTGAAGCGGTCGGGGCGCCCGCTGGCCGAGCTGGCCGCGGCGTCGATGACCCGGCTGCCACAGATCCTGCTCAACGTCCCGGTGTCCGAACCGATGCCCGACGCCGCGGCACGCCTCGCGACCGAGATCACGGCCGCTGAGCGCGAGCTCGGCGCCCGCGGTCGGGTCCTCGTGCGGCCGAGCGGCACCGAGCCGCTCGTGCGGGTGATGGTCGAGGCCGCCACCGAGGCGCTCGCCAGGTCCACCGCGGAGCGGCTGGCCGACGCCGTCCGTCGCGCCGCCCGGTGATCCCCCGCCTGACGCCCTAGCCTGGCGGCCCATGTGCGGCATCATCGGCGTCGTCAGCCGAGCCCCGCGCCGGCCGGTGCCGACCGCCGCCGAGATCCTCGGCGGACTCGACGCCGCGCTCGAGCGGCGGGGTGACCCGCGCGCCGTGACCGCCGCGGTCCGGGACGTCGACGCCGCGCTCCACGGCGTCCCCGGGGTGCTCGCCCTCGCCGACCGCCACGACCTCGTGGCCGCGATCACCGCCCGCCTCGACCAGCTCGACGCCTATGCCGCCGACGTCGACGCCGCCCTCGCCGCGTCCGCTCCCGGCCTCGATCTCGACGAGTTGGAGGCCGCCAGCGCGGCGTCGATCGAGCTCCGCGACGTGCTCTGGGCGATCCGGCGGGACCGTCTCCGCACGGCCCAGGAAGTGTCCCTGCTCGCCGGGCGGGGCGCCGGCCCGGCCGCCCTCGCCGGGTACCTGGCGATCCAGCAGGCGTTGTCGGCGATCGATCGCATGGAGGTCCGCGGACGGGACTCCGCCGGCCTGCACGTCTTCGTGTGGGACCACGACCTCGCCGCCGACGACCCCGCCGTGGCCGCCATGCTCTCGACGCGCGCGGCCGACCCGCTCTTCGCCAACGGCTCGGCGCGACTGATCAATCGCCACCTGTCCTTCGTCTACAAGGCCGCCGCCGAGATCGGCGAGCTCGGCGACAACACCCGGGCGCTGCGGCGGGCCGTGACCACCGACCGCCTTCTGCGGCTCGCGCTCTCCGGGTCCGACGCCCAGGTGTCCGTGCTCGGCCACACCCGCTGGGCGAGCGTCGGCATCATCTCCGAGCCCAACGCGCATCCCGTGAACAGTGAGGAGATGGAGCAGCCCGGCCGGGACGGGCTGCCGCCGTACGCGGTGGCGGTGCTCAACGGTGACGTCGACAACCATGCCGACTTGAAGGTCGCCCACGCGCTGCGCTTCCCGGGCCCGATCACCACCGACGCCAAGGTGATCCCCGCCCTCGTGGCCCGCTACACCGAAACGGTCGACGGCGACGTGGTCGAGGCGTTCCGCCGCACGGTGTCGTCGTTCGAGGGCTCGGTCGCCATCGGAGTCGCGGCCGCCGACGAGCCGCAGCGTCTCCTGTTCGCCCTCCACGGGAGCGGTCAGGGCATCTACATCGGCCTGGCCGACGATCGCTTCGTCGTCGCCAGCGAACCGTACGGAGTGGTGGAGGAGACGGACCGCTACGTCCGCCTCGACGGTGAGCACGGCGGTCAGATCGTCGTGCTCGACGGGCTGCGCGCCGGCGAGCTGGCCGGGATCCGCCGGATCGGCTACGACGGTGCCGACCAGCCGGTGACGGAGGCCGACGTCGCGACCGCCGAAGTCACGACGCGCGACATCGACCGGGGAAGCTCGCCCCACTACCTCCTCAAGGAGATCACGGAGTCGCCCGACAGCTTCGCCAAGACCCTGCGCGGGAAGATCTCCGAGAGGGACGGTCGGTTGCACGCCGTCGTCGGCGCCCGCGCCCTGCCCCCGAGCGTGGCCGAGCGCCTCGCCGACGGGTCGATCCGGCGCGTGCGCATCATCGGCCAGGGCACGGCGGCGGTCGCCGGTCAGTCCATGGCGTCGGTGGTCGACGAGCTGAGCGGCGGTGAGATCGACGTCGACGCGCTCACCGCGACCGAGCTCTCGGGCTTCGGTCTGCGTCTCGACATGAGCGACACCCTCGCCGTGGCGATCAGCCAGAGCGGGACGACGACCGACACCAACCGCACCGTCGACCTGCTGCGGGCGCGGGGCGCGGCGGTGGTCGCGATCGTCAACCGTCGCTCGAGCGACCTGACCGACAAGGCCGACGGGGTGCTGTACACGTCCGACGGGCGGGACGTGGAGATGAGCGTGGCCTCGACCAAGGCCTTCTACGCCCAGGTCGCGGCGGGCGTGCTGCTCGCGTGCGCGATCACGGAGGCCGCCGGCTGCGGCGACGACGTCCGTCGTCACGAGCTCCTGGCCTCGCTGCGCGAGGTTCCCGAGGCGATGCGCACCGTGCTGACTCGACGCGAGTCGATCGCCGACGCCGCCCGGCGGTTCGCCCCGACCAAGCGCTACTGGGCGGTGGTCGGCAACGGGACGAACAAGGTGGCGGCGGAGGAGGTGCGGATCAAGCTCAGCGAGCTCTGCTACAAGTCGATCGCCTGCGACGTCACCGAGGACAAGAAGCACATCGACCTCTCCGCCGAGCCGATGATCATCGTCTGCGCGGCGGGTCTCACCGGCAGCACCGCTGACGACGTCGGCAAGGAGGTGGCGATCTTCCGCGCCCACAAGGCGACGCCGATCGTGATCGCCGACGACGGTGACGCTCGCTATCCCGCCGCCGCCCAGATCTCGGTGCCGCCCGTCGATCCCGCTCTCGGGTTCGTGCTCTCGGCGATGGCGGGACACCTCTTCGGGTACGAGGCCGCGCTCGCCATCGACAGCTCCGCGCTCCCGCTCCGCGAGGCCCGTGAGGTCATCGAGAGCGCGGTCGGCGAGGAGGCGACGGCCGACGACGTGCTGCGGCGCGTCCGCGGCGAGATCCGCCGCCACGCCGGGCAGTACGTCGACGGGCTGCGCAGCAACCGGTACGACGGCCACCTCGAGGCGAGCACGGCGGTGCACCTGGCCGGCCTGCTGCGCAGCGTGACCTCGGAGCGACCGGTCGAGGAGTACCAGGCCGAGACCGGGAAGGTCGGGTCCCCGTCGGCGCTCGTGGACGACCTCATGGTCGCTCTCACGAGGGCGATCGAGGAGCTGACCCGCCCCGTCGACGCGATCAAGCACCAGGCGAAGACGGTGACC
Source organism: uncultured Acidimicrobiia bacterium (assembly GCA_963827075.1). Taxonomy (GTDB): domain Bacteria; phylum Actinomycetota; class Acidimicrobiia; order Acidimicrobiales; family Ilumatobacteraceae; genus JALZMG01. The sequence goes on from CAWGZN010000011.1 coordinate 319,173, forward strand.
GTGGGCATCTCGCGCAGCGACGAGGGCGTGCTCGACCGGCCGCTCGTGCAGGCGGTGCTCGCCGCCGGGGCCGGGCGAGACGTCCTCAGCTACCGGACGCTGCGGGTGCTCGCCGACCTCGATCCGGCGGTGGCCGAGGTCACCGGCTTCACGCGCTACGGCATCGCCGGCGCCCACATCTCCGTCGTCGACCGGGGCGGGATCTCGCGGGAGGTCGTGAGCCGCGTCGATCGCGATCCGTCACTCGTAGGAACCAAACGGCGGGTCGCCAACGAGCGCGAGGTGCTCGTCGCGCGCGGCCGGCGCGATGACCGGACCGTGATCATCGTGCCCGAGGTCAAGGCCGACGTGACGACCGGGATCACCCTCCTCCACGTTCGGTTCCACGACCGGCTCGACGCGGCGACGATGCGGTCCGTCCTCAACGGCTACGACCGGCGCTACGACCGCCTCGTCGACTGGGTGTCCGAGACCGAGGGCGCGTTCGACGAGCGACTGCTCGGCGAGCTCCCGGTCGACGAGCTCCTGATCGAGCCCATCTCCGACGCCGCCGAGCACTGGCGCTCATGATCGGCGTTGGCATCGACGTCGTCGAGATCGAGCGCTTCCGGACGGTCCTCGCCCGCACACCGAACATCCGGGAGCGCCTGTTCACCCCGGGCGAGCTCGAGTACGCGGCGCGCAAGGCGGACCCGGTGCCGTCGCTCGCGGTCCGGTTCGCCGCCCGCGAGGCGGTGATGAAGTCGCTCGGGCTCGGACTCGGCGCGTTCGGGTTCCACGAGGCGTGGGTGGAGGTCGAGGAGTCCGGAGCTCCCCGTCTGCGGGTCAAGGGCCGGGCGTGGGAGCTGGCCGTCGACCGTGGCGTCGTCCGCTGGCACCTGTCGCTCAGTCACGAGAGCCCGGTCGCCGTGGCCATCGTCGTCGCGGAGTGAAGAGTCAGGAACGGCGCACCGATGATCCCGATCGTGACGCCGAAGGAGATGGCGGCGATCGACGCGGCGGCGCCCGAGCCCGTCGCCGAGCTGATCGCGAGGGCGGGCTGGGCGACGGCCACCGCCGCCCGCCGGATGCTCGGCGGGACCTACGGCCGCGTGGTCAACGTGATCGCCGGCCCCGGGAACAACGGCGCCGACGGCCGCGCGGCCGGCCGCGTGCTCGAGCGGCGGGGGGTCAAGGTGCGGGTGTTCGGCGCCTCGGACTGCCCGCCGGTGCTTCCCCCGGCTGACCTCGTCATCGACGCCGCCTACGGCACCGGCTTCCACGGCGAGTGGCGGGCGCCGCGTGTGGGGGCGAGTCCCGTGCTGGCCGTCGACATCCCGAGCGGAGTCGACGGGCTGACCGGAGAAGCCGGCCGGGGTGTGCTCGCCGCCGACCGCACGGTGACGTTCGCCGCCTACAAGCCGGGGCTGCTGTTCGGCGCGGGCAAGTGGCTGGCCGGCGACGTCGAGGTCGCCGACATCGGCCTCGACGCCTCGTCGTCCCACGCCTACGTCGTCGAGGAGTCCGACGTCGCCCGCTGGTGGCGACCCCGGCCGCCCACGGCCCACAAGTGGTCGCGGGCGGTGCGCGTCGTGGCGGGCAGCCCGGGCATGACCGGGGCCGCCCACCTCGCGTCCGGCGCCGCCCAGCGCGCGGGCGCCGGGATGGTCGCGCTGTCGTCGCCGGGCGTCGATTCGGGCGCGCCGCCCGAGATCGTCCGCCACCGACTGCCCGCGTTCGACTGGGCGCCCACGGTGCTCGGCGATCTCCACCGCTACCACACCCTGGTCATCGGTCCCGGTCTCGGCCGCGACGAGTACGTGGTCAAGTCGGTGCGCGCCGCGGTCGTCGACGCCGAGGTCCCAATCGTGGTCGACGGCGACGGGCTCTTCGCCATGGCCTGGAACCCTGACGGCGCCGTCCCGCTGCTGCGCCGGCGACGCGACGCGACCGTGCTGACGCCCCACGACGGCGAGTACGGGCTGCTGGCCGGGCAACGGGTCCCGGCGGATCGCATCGCCGCCGCCCGCGACCTCGCCATGGACACTCGGGCGGTCGTGCTGCTGAAGGGCCCGACGACCGTGGTCGCCGCGCCCGCCGGCGACGTCCGCGTGGTCAACACGGGCGACGCTCGGCTCGCGACCGCGGGGACCGGCGACGTCCTCGCCGGCGTGATCGGCGCTCTCCTGGCGAGCGGGATGGCCGCCCTCGAGGCCGCCGCCGCCGGCGCGTGGATCCACGCCGCCGCGGGTCGCCTCGCTCCCGCCGTCGGCACGGTGGCCGGCGATCTGGTGACGGCGCTCCCGGACGTCCTGTCGCGCCTCGGCTGATCGCGATGACCGCGCGAAGCCAGGCCGAGCGGTGGGCGTGGGCCGAGGTCGACCTTGCCGCGATCAGACACAACGTGGAGGTCCTGCGGCAGGCCGCCGCCCCGGCCGCGGTGTGGGCGGTCGTCAAGGCCGACGGCTACGGCCACGGCGCGCTTCCGGTCGCCCGCACCGCCCTGGACGCCGGGTGCGCCGGGTTGTGCGTCGCCCTCACGAGTGAGGGGGTGGAGCTCCGCAAGGCGGGGGTCTACGCGCCGATCCTGCTCCTGAGCGAGCAGCCGGCGGGCCACGCGAGGACGATCGTGCGGCATCGCCTGACGCCAACGGTCGCCACGGTGGACGGGATCGAGGCCCTCGCCGCGCAGCGGATCCGCGAGCTGGACGTGCATCTCAAGATCGACACCGGGATGCACCGCGTCGGCGCCGCGCCGCCGGACGTGGCGCGCCTCGTGGAGGTCATCGGCGCCCACCAGCCGTGGATCCGGCTCGCCGGCGTGTTCACCCACCTCGCCGTCGCCGACGAGCCGGGCGACCCCTACACGGCGCAGCAGCTGGAGCGCCTCGACGAAGTCCTCGCCGCGCTGCGACCCGTACCGATGACTCACGCGGCCAACTCGGCCGGCGCGCTCGCCCACCCGTCGAGCCGGCGCTCGTTCGTCCGCGCCGGCATCGCGCTGTACGGGCTGTCCCCTGGCCATGGTGTCGACCACCTGTGCCGTGACCTCCGCCCGGCCATGGCGTTGAAAGCCAGGGTCTCCTTCGTGAAGCGGCTCGCCGCGGGCGAACGCATCTCGTACGGCCTCCGCCACACGTTCTCCGCCGACACCAACGTGGCGACGCTGCCGATCGGGTACGCCGATGGGGTGCGCCGCGGGTTGTCGGACGGCGGGTCCGTGCTCATCGGCGGCCGGCGCCGGCCGATCGTCGGTGTCGTGACGATGGACCAGCTGATGGTCGACTGCGGAGACGATCTCGTTCGTACGGGCGACGAGGCCGTGCTCATCGGCGCGCAGGGCGGCGAGCGGATCACCGCCGACGAGTGGGCCGACACGCTCGGGACGATCGGCTACGAGGTCGTCTGCGGCGTCAGTGGCCGGGTCCCCCGCAGGTACCTCGGCGAGCCGACGTAACATCGCGCCCCAACATGACGTCCCCCCGCCTGCAGCTGCGCGTCTCCTCAGTGGACGAGACTCACGCCGTGGCCGCTGCGCTCGCCGAGCTCAGCCGGGAGGGTGACGTGATCCTCCTCGCCGGCGACCTCGGGACCGGCAAGACGGCATTCGCCCAGGGCTTCGGTCGGGCGCTCGGGGTGAGCGAGCCGATCACGTCGCCCACGTTCACACTCGTGCACAGCTACGACACTGGCGGGATCACGCTGCACCACGCCGACCTCTATCGGCTGGACCAACTCTCCGAGGTCGTCGATCTCGCCCTCGGCGAGCTCGCCGAGTACCGGGGGATCGTGCTCGTCGAGTGGGGCGACGTCGCCGAGTCGACGTTCGGCGACCACCTCGTCGTGCGCCTCGCGGTGGTCGACACCGACCCCGATGCGCGGCTCATCGAGATCAACCCGGTGGGCGGCTCGTGGTCGTGGCGGTGGGTCCCCCTGCAGGACGCCCTGGCCCCATGGGCGAAGGCATGAGCGGGTGCGGCGAGAAAGTCCCGGCGCGCCGTGTGAGCGACCGTGAGCTGGGCCGCGATGGGGTGTTGGGGGCGCAGCTCCCACAGGAAGGCATGAGCGGGTGCGGCGAGAAAGTCCCGGCGCGCCGTGTGAGCGACCGTGAGCTGGGCCGCGATGGGGTGTTGGGGGCGCAGCTCCCACAGGAAGGCATGAGCGGGTCGCCGTGCTGATCCTCGGCATCGAGACCGCGACCGAGCAGGTCAGCGTGGCGCTCGGTGGTCACGAGGGCGTGATCGGGCTTTTCGAGGTCGCCCGTGGGCGGCGCCACGCCGAGGTCCTGACCCCGGCCATCGACTTCGTCTGCGCACAGGCCGATATCGGGCTCGACGAGCTCGGCGTCATCGCCGTCGACGTCGGGCCGGGCTTGTTCACCGGGATGCGTGTCGGGCTGGCCGCCGGCAAGGCGCTCGCGCTCGCGCTCCGTCTGCCCATGATCGGCATCTCGTCGCTCGACCTGCTCGCCTTCCCCCAGCGCCGCGCCGATCGTGTGGTGGTGCCGGTGATCGACGCCCGCAAGGGCGAGGTCTTCTACGCGATGTACCGGCAGGTGCCGGGTGGCGTCCAGCAGGTTGCCGCGCCGCGGGTCGGCCCGGTCGACGATCTCGTCGCCGACCTCCTCGCCCGCAGCCAGGAGGCGCTGTGCGTCGGCGACGGCGCGCTGCGTTACCGGCGGACGATCCTCGACGGGTTCCACTGTGAGATCGCCGAGGAGTCGCACCCGTCGGCGGGTCCGCTCGTCCAGCTCGCCCACGCCCGTGCCTTGCGCGAGGACTGGGTCAACCCGGCCGAGATCCGCCCGGTCTACCTCCGCCTCCCGGACGCCGAGATCAACTGGGCGACCCGGGCGAGCTCGCAGCGGGCGGCCGGCCGATGAGCGAGCGAGTCTTCGAGCGAGCGAATCAGCGTTACGGCGCCGAAGGCTCACTGGTGCACCAGGTACGGAGCGTGGATGACCTGCTTCACGGTGAGATGGTGCACCAGTGAGCGTGCTCGCTCGTCTGCTCGACCGCAGCGGCGCGGGCGGGCCGGTGATCGAACCGATGCGCCACCGCCACGTGAGTCAGATCCTGGCGATCGAGCGGGCGGCGTACCCGAAGCCGTGGAGTGCGCAGGTGTTCCACGACGAGCTTGACCAGGCCCGCGACGCTCACCGCTACTACCTCGTCGCCCGCCAGGGCCGCGCCGTGATCGGCTACGGCGGGCTCATGTTCGCTGTCGATGAGGCCCACGTCACCAACCTCGCCGTGCATCCGGCGCACCGCCGCGAGGGCGTCGGCAGCCGGCTGCTCCATGCCCTCGGACGGGAGGCGATCGAACGGGGCAGCACGGCCTGGACGTTGGAGGTGCGGGCGAGCAACGAGGCGGCCCAGCAGCTGTACCGGAGGTTCGGGTTCGTCCCGGCCGGGGTCAGGGCCCGTTACTACGAGGGCACCGAGGACGCCATCGTCATGTGGTGCCACGACATCCAGTCGCCCGAGTACCTCCAGCGGCTCGAGGGACTCCGCCGATGAGCGAGCGAGTCTTCGAGCGAGCGAATCAGCGTTACGGCGCCGAAGGCTCACTGGTGTGCCAGGCACCAGCCGTGGACGACTTCCTCCACCTCGGCATGGTGCACCAGTGAGCGCCCACACCGGCGACATTGACGACACCGGTGAGCTGGTCGGGCCGGACACGCTCGTGCTCGGCATCGAGACGAGCTGCGACGAGACCGCCGCCGCGCTCGGTGATGGGCGGCAGTGACGTCGTGTCGAGCGTGGTCAGCTCGCAGATCGAGTTGCACGCCAGCTTCGGCGGGGTCGTTCCCGAGATCGCCAGCCGGGCCCACCTCGACCTGCTCAACCCCGTGATCGCCCGGGCGATCGTGGAGGCGGGCGTCGACGAGCGACGCGTCGACGCGGTGGCGTGCACGGTGGGACCGGGCCTGATCGGCGCCCTGCTCGTCGGCGTGTCGGCCGCCAAGGCACTGGCCCTCGCGTGGGACGTCCCGTTCGTCGGCGTCAACCACCTCGAAGCGCACCTCTACGCGGCGTTGCTCGACGACCCGACGATCGAGCTGCCGATCGTCGTGCTGCTCGTGTCGGGTGGCCACACCATGCTCGTCGAGATGCAGGAGCTCGGCCGCTACCGGGTGCTCGGGCAGACGATCGACGACGCCGCAGGCGAGGCCTTCGACAAGGTGGCCCGGTTCCTCGGCCTCGGTTACCCGGGCGGGCCGGCCATCGAGCGGGCGGCGGCGGACGGAGACCCCGAAGCGATCGCCTTCCCCCGCGCCATGCTCAACGAGGGGCTCGACTTCAGCTTCTCCGGCCTCAAGACGTCGGTGGTGAACTACGTGCGAGCCCATCCGGACGTGTCCACCGCCGACGTGGCGGCGTCGTTCCAGGCCGCCGTCGTGGACGTGCTGGTGGTCAAGGCGAGGCGGGCCGCGGCGGAGGTCGGGGCCAGGGGCATCGCCCTCGGTGGCGGCGTCGCCGCCAACTCGAAGCTGCGCGAGGACGTGCTCGGTGCGTGTGCGGACGAAGGGCGGCGCGGCTACCTGCCGAGCCTGGCCATGTGCACCGACAACGCGGCGATGATCGCCGCGGCCGGATGGCACCGGTTGCGGCTCGACGGTCCGACCCCGCTCGACGTGGGGGCCTATCCCAACCTCCGCTTGTAGCGTCGTCGTCGTGCAACTGCGGTTGGGGTCGTTCGCCCCGCGGGCGCCGGTGGTGCTGGCGCCGATGGCGGGCGTGACGAATGCGCCGTTCCGGGCCCTCTGCCGGCGCTTCGGCCCCGGTCTCGTCTACGTCAACGAGATGGTGATGGCCACCGCGGTCGCCCACCGCAACGCGAAGACCGACCGCATGATGACGTTCGGTCCGGACGAGCAACCGCGGAGCCTGCAGCTGTACGGCTCCGATCCGGAGATGATGGGCCGGGCGGTCGAGCGCCTCGCCGGCGACGGGCTCGTCGACCACGTCGACCTCAACTTCGGCTGCCCAGCGGCGAAGGTGACCCGCCGCGGCGGGGGCGCAGCCGTGCCCGCCAAGCCGGCGTTGCTCGCCGCCGTCGTGCGGGCTGCGGTCGGCGCGGCCGCGCCGCATGGGGTCCCGGTGACGGCCAAGTTCCGGATGGGCCTCCACGACACGCTGCTCACCCACCTGCGGGCCGGGGCGATCTGCGCCGACGAGGGGGTCGTGGCGATCGCGCTGCACGCCCGCACGGCCCAGCAGCACTACGCCGGCGCCGCCCGCTGGGACGCGATCGCCGAGCTCAAGGCGCACGTCACGACGATTCCCGTGCTCGGCAACGGCGACGTGTGGGAGGCGGACGACGCCGCCGACATGATGCGGGCCACCGGGTGCGACGGCGTGGTCGTCGGTCGCGGCTGCCTCGGTCGGCCGTGGCTGTTCGGCGATCTGCTCGACGTGTTCGACGGGCGGCCGGCGACCCCGCCGCGTGCGTTGGGGTTCGTTGCCGGGGTCATGTCCGACCACGCCCGCGCGCTCGTCGAACACCATGGTGTCGAATCGCTCGCCGTGCGCGAGTTCCGCAAGCACACCGCGTGGTACCTCACCGGGTACCCGGTCGGTGGCGAGATTCGCGGCCGGTTCTCGCAGGTGTCGTCGCTGGCCGAGCTCGACGACCTGCTCGGCGCGCTCGATCCGGCGGCGACCGTCGTGCCGGGCGGCGAGCGGATCCGCCGGGGTCACACCAACGGTCCGATCAGGGTGGCCCTGCCCGACGGCTTCCTCGACGACCTCGACCTGCTCGAGCTCGACGTCAGCGTGCCCGATGACGCCGGCGTCCTCGCACTGTCAGGCGGCTGACGGCCGTGACCGTCGCTCCGTTCGCGGTCGTCGGCGACGTGCGGCGCACGCTCGGCGCGGCGATCTTCGCCCGCATCGCCGGGCCGGACGGCGCCGAGGTCCGCCAGCGGTTGCGCGCCGCGGACGACCGCTGGTTCCCGCTCGACAGCCCGATCGCCCGGGTCCACGGCGATGCGTCGATGTTCGTCGGTGGGCTCAGCGCGCTGCTGCTGCAGTCGCTGCACCCGTTGGCGATGGCCGGGGTCGACCAGCACTCGGGCTTCCGCGGCGATCCGTGGGGTCGGCTGGCCCGCACGAGCCACTTCCTCGCCGTGACGACGTTCGGTTCGGCGGTCGACGCCGAGGCTGAGATCGCCAAGGTGAAGGCGGTGCACCGACGGGTGCGCGGGCGGGCGCCCGACGGCCGGGAGTACTCGGCGTCGGACCCGCACCTGCTCTCGTGGGTCCACGTCTGCGAGGTCGAGATGTTCCTCCGCGCCCATCAGCGTCATGGCGGCCGGCCCCTCACGGCCGTCGAAGCGGACGAGTACGTCGCCCAGTCCTCGGTGGTCGCGACGGCGCTCGGGGCGGTCGACGTGCCGACGACGCGGGCCGAGCTGCGCGACGTGCTGGAGGCGTTCCGGCCCGAGCTGCGCAGCACGCCGGCGGCGCGGTCGACGGCGTGGTACCTGATCGCCAGCCCACCGCTGCCACTGACCCTCCGGGGGCTGTATCTGCCCCTGGCCGGCGCAGCCGTCGCCCTCCTGCCTCGCTGGGCCCGCTGGCCGCTGCGCCTCCCGTGGCTGCCGGTGACGGAGGCCACCGCGCTGCGGGCCGGGGGAGAGGCGGTGACCCGGACGATCCGCTGGGCGCTGCCGGCCGGGCTTCCTCGTGACGACCCGTGAGCTGGTGCTCGCGTCGACGTCGCCCCGCCGGCGCGAGCTCCTCGGACTGCTCGAGATCCCGTTCCGCGCCGTCGCCCCGATCGGCGTGGACGAGTCGCCGCTCGACGGAGAGTCGCCGCCGGAGGTCGCGGGGCGGCTGGCGGCCGAGAAGGCCCGCTCCGTCGACGGCGATCCGGTGCTCGCCGCCGACACGGTCGTCGAGCTCGACGGCGACGTCCTCGGCAAGCCGCTCGACGCCGAGGAGGCACGCCGGATGCTGGTCCGGCTGTCCGACCGGACCCACCGAGTTCACACCGGAGTGGCGCTGCGGACCGGTGACCGCGTCGCGGTCGAGGTGGTCACGACCCTGGTCCGGTTCGTCCCGCTGGACGCGGAGGCGATCGAGTGGTACCTGGCGACCGGGGAGCCGTTCGACAAGGCCGGCGCCTACGCCGTCCAGGGCGCAGGGGGCGTGTTCGTCGATGAGATCCGGGGGAGCGTGAGCAACGTCGTCGGGCTGCCGCTGGCCACGGTCGTCCGCCTGCTCGAAGCTCACGGTATCCGAGGGTTTGGTGATGGACAGTCCCGCGCGAAGACCCTCGGTTGGGAGCAAACCCTCGGATGGGGAGGGGCGTTAGCACTCTCGGCCTGCGGTTGCTAACGTCCCCGGCCGGCGCCTACGCTTGGCACTCGCACCGACCGAGTGCTAACCGAGAACTCGGCCCGAGTCCGAACCTGACCCGCCAATGGAGGCTGCACCAATCATGAACCTGAAGCCGCTCGATGACCGCATCGTCGTCAAGCCCAACGAGGCCGAGGAGCGCACCGCGTCGGGTCTCGTCATCCCCGACACGGCCAAGGAAAAGCCCCAGCAGGGCAAGGTCCTCGCGGCCGGCCCGGGCAAGCGCGCCGAGAACACGGGCGACCTGATCCCGCTCGGCATCGAGGTGGGCCAGACCGTGCTCTACTCCAAGTACGGCGGCACCGAGGTCACGATCGACGGCGACGACCTGCTGATCCTGTCGAGCCGCGACGTCCTCGCCGTCGTCGAGGGCTGAGCCGATGGCGAAGCTGCTCAAGTTCGACGAGGAGGCGCGCCGCGCGCTCGAGGCCGGCGTCAACAAGCTCGCCGACGCGGTCAAGGTGACGCTCGGTCCGCGGGGTCGCAACGTGGTGCTCGACAAGAAGTGGGGCGCCCCGACGATCACCAACGACGGCGTCTCGATCGCCAAGGAAGTCGAGCTGGACGACCCGTTCGAGAACATGGGCGCCCAGCTCGTCAAGGAAGTGGCCACGAAGACCAACGACGTCGCCGGTGACGGCACCACCACCGCCACCGTCCTCGCCCAGAACCTCGTCTCCTTCGGCATGCGCAACGTCGCCGCAGGCGCCAACCCGCTGAGCCTCAAACGGGGCATCGAGAAGGCCGTCGCCGCCGCCGTCGAGTCGATCCAGAGCCAGTCCAAGGACGTCGACGACAAGTCCGACATCGCCAACGTGGCCACGATCTCGGCCGCCGATTCGTCGGTCGGTCAGGTCATCGCCGAGGCGATCGACAAGGTCGGCAAGGACGGCGTCGTCACGGTCGAGGAGTCGAACACGTTCGGCACCGAGCTCGAGTTCACCGAGGGCATGCAGTTCGACAAGGGCTACCTGTCGCCGTACTTCGTGACCGATCCCGAGCGCCAGGAAGCGGTGCTCGAGGAGCCCTTCATCCTGCTCCACCAGGCCAAGGTCTCGACCGTCCAGTCGCTGCTCCCGGTGCTCGAAGCCGTGATGAAGACCGGCAAGTCGCTCGTCATCGTCGCCGAGGACGTCGAGGGTGAGGCGCTCGCCACGCTCGTCGTGAACAAGATCCGCGGCACGTTCAGCGCCGCCGCGGTGAAGGCGCCGGGCTTCGGCGACCGCCGCAAGGCGATGCTCCAGGACATGGCCGTGCTCACCGGCGGCCAGGTGATCAGCGAGGACGTCGGGCTGAAGCTCGAGAACACCACGCTCGACCTGCTCGGCACAGCCAAGCGCGTGATCATCAACAAGGACGACACCACGATCGTCGACGGTGGCGGTTCGTCCGACGACGTCGCCGGCCGGATCAACCAGATCAAGACCGAGATCGAGAACACCGACTCGGACTGGGACCGCGAGAAGCTGCAGGAGCGTCTCGCCAAGCTCGCCGGCGGGGTCGCCGTGATCAAGGTCGGCGCGGCCACCGAGGTCGAGCTGAAGGAGAAGAAGCACCGCATCGAGGACGCCGTCTCGGCCACCAAGGCGGCGATCGAGGAGGGTGTCGTCGCCGGTGGCGGCGTTGCCCTGCTCCGGGCTCGTCCTGCGGTCGCCAAGGTCGCCGAGTCGCTCGACGGCGACGAGGCCACCGGCGCCCGAACGGTGTGGCAGGCGCTCGTCGCGCCGTCCCGCCACATCGCCGAGAACGCCGGCCTCGAGGGCTCGATCTGGGTGCAGCGGATCGAGGCCGAGGAGGGCACGACCGGGCTCAACGCCGAGACCGGCGAGCTCACCGACATGATCAAGGCCGGGATCGTCGATCCGGCCAAGGTCACCCGGGCTGCCCTGCAGAACGCGGCGTCGATCGCCGCGATGGTGCTCACCACCGAGTGCCTCGTCGCCGACAAGCCCGAGCCGCCGTCGCCGCCGGCTGCCCCGGGCGGCGGCATGGGTGGCATGCCCGGCATGATGTAACCCATGCGTCCGACCATCTGGGCGGGATCTGTTCCAGCACCGGCAACGAATCCCGCCCAGATGACGCGGCATGGAACGATCTGGGGTGCTCCCGTGAGCCGGGACGACCGGGTGTTGCGGCCGTTCTGGCTGCACCAGGCCGCCGAGTACCTGCTCGGGCTGGTGCTCGTCGCCCAGGGGCTGCAGAGCCCCACGCCGGTGGTCCCGTCGGTCGCCGGGGGGATCGTGCTCCTCAACGCGGCCTGCGTGGAAGGCCCGCTCGCCGCGTTCCGCCTGGTTTCGCGGCGTGCCCATCGCTGGGCCGACCTCGTCGTGATCGGCATGCTTGTCGTCGCCGCCGCTCTCCCGTGGCTCGACGTCGACAACACCAGCCGGGTGCTGATGGTGATCGTGGCCGTGATCCTCACCGTCGTCTGGTGGAACTCGTCGTTTGCCGCGCCCGCACCCGCGCGCGGGACCAGATGGTCGACCGCAGCGAGGCGGTGGGGCGGCTCGCCGGGCGCGCCGTCGGCAGCACCGTCAAGGCGGCACGACGCTGGCACCGCTAGCGTCGTCCGGCGATGAGTTCCGACGCCCCTGACGGGTTCGAGCGGCCCCCGCCCGATCTGCAGAAACTGATCGCGGCCTGGGAGCAGTTCGAAGCGGGCGAGGAGAGCCCGGGCCGGGTGCTGGCGAACCTCAAGACCGCCGGCCTCCCGGAGGTGCTCCGTCAGCTCGCCGACAATGGATGGGTGCCGACCTGAACCGCCGGCGCGGTGGCGCCCAGTACATCCCACGCCCGGCCACGTGGACGCCGGGCGATGTCGCCCCACCGGTCGGCCACCCGCTCCGCCTCTCGGTCGCTGACATCGTCGCCGCCCTCTCGGGCTCGCCACCGGGACGGCCGCTCGCGCCGGCATTCCCCGATGCCCGGTTGTCGGCGGTGCTCGTGGCCCTCGCCGACGGTGACCAGGGCGTCGAGGTCCTGCTCACCCGGCGGTCGATGGATCTCCGTCACCATCGAGGCGAGATCAGCTTCCCCGGCGGGCGCGTGGATCCCGGAGAGACGCCGATCGACGCCGCTCGGCGGGAGGCGATGGAGGAGGTCGCCCTCGCGCCCGAGGCCGTCGAGGTGGTCGGCGAGCTCGAGCACCTCAACACCGCGGTCAGCCGGAGCTACATCGTCCCCGTCGTCGGCCGGCTGGCCGAACCGGTCGTGCTGCACCCGGCGAGCCCTGAGGTCGAGCGGGTCTTCTGGCTCCCGCTGGGCGAGCTCGTCCGGCCCGACACCTACCGCTCCGAGCGCTGGGGCCGGCCGCCGACCGACCGGCTGCTGCACTTCTTCGAGCTCGACGACGAGACCATCTGGGGGGCCACGGCGGCGATGCTCGTCGACCTCCTCCGCCGGGTCTGACCCTCCCATCCGAGTGCCTGACGCCATCCGAGTGCGCAATGAGGGAAGGCCCCTCCGCAGACACTCGGATGGTCTAGGCCAGCGACTGCAGCAAGTCCCAGGCCGCGGCGACGTGGCGCCACTCGGTCGCCCTGGTGCCGATGGAGAAGCGCAGGGCCGACTGACCGTCGAGGACGGTGCGGGTGAACAGCACGGTGCCGGTCGCGTTGGCCCGCTCGATGAGCAAGTCGGTCGCATCGTCGCCGGCCGTCAGCCGCAGACAGAGCAGGTTGAGCGGGTGCGGCGCGACGATCTCGAACCGCTCGTCGGCGCGCACCGTGGCGGCGAGCCGCTGGGTGAGCTCGACGTGGCGGCGGATCATCGCCTGCATCGCGGCGACGCCCTCCATGCGGATCGTCAACCACAGCTTCAGGGCCCGGAAGCGCCGGCCGAGCGGGATCTGCCAGTCCCGGTAGTCGATCGCCGCGCCCGACTCCGCGGCGGCCGACCGGAGGTACTCCGGCAGGATGCTCAACGCGCCGAGCAGGGCCGCACGGTCCGCCGTCCAGTACAGGTCGCAGTCGAAGTTGACACCCATCCACTTGTGCGCGTTGGTGCAGTAGCTGTCGGCGTGCTCGAGTCCCTCGTTCACCCACCGGTGTTCCGGGGTCAGCGCAGCGATGCCGCTCATCGCCGCGTCGACATGTAGCCACACGCCCTCGTTCCTGCACAGCGGGCCGATCGTGGGCGTCGGGTCGAACGCCATTGACGACGTGGTCCCGTGCGTCGCGCACACGAAGAACGGCACCAGGCCGGCGGCCCGGTCCGCGGCGATGGTGGCGGCGAGCGCGTCCGACTGCATGGCGAACGAGGCATCGTGGGGGATGATCCGGAATCGATCGGTTCCGATCCCGGCGATGCGTAGACCTTTCTCGAGGCTCGAGTGGGTCTGCGCGGTGCCGTAGGCGACGAGCCGGCTCGTGTCGCCGTCGGCGTTGATCGCGCCGCCCGTCGCCCGCCAGCGGGCCGAGCAGATCGCGACGAGCACGGCCTCACTGGCCGAGCCCTGGATCACCCCGCCCCCGCCGGCACTCGTCGACGTGAAGCTCGCCGGCAGACCGAGCAGCTCCACCATCCAGTCGAGCACGAGCGTCTCCAGCTCGGTGCAGGCGGGTGAGGTCACCCAGCTCATGCCCTGCACCCCGAGCCCGGCGGCGAGCAGCTCACCGAGGATCGACGGGTACGTGGTGTTCGACGGAAAGTAGGCGAAGAAGCTCGGGTGCTGCCAGTGCACGATGCCGGGCACGATCACCCGCTCGAGATCTGACCGCACGGCGTCCCACTCCTCCGGATGGGCGGGCGGGACGGGCGACAGCGCGCTGCGCACCGCGCCCGGCTTCAGGTCCGGGTTGACCGGGTAGCGATCGACCGCGTCGACGTAGTCAGCGATCCAGTCGATCAGCTCGTGACCGGCTCGGCGGAACTCCTCGGGCGTCACGGCGCCCTACTTCCCCCGGGGGCTGCGCCCCCGGACCCCATCGCCGTCGCGGCTCGCTGGCGCTCGCTCGGCCGGCCGTCGCCTCACGGCGCCGAACACTACGCACGATGCGCCAGCCGATGAAGGCGAAGCCGGCGACGACGAGCCCGAACACGACGCCTTGGCGCCACCCACCCCGGGCGTCGCTGCCGCACTCCGGCCGGGGCAACGCGTTCACGCACTCGCTGAGGTCCTGCTCCTCCGGGAGGAACGGATTGTCGAGCGCGCTCGTCGGTGGCGGCTCGGGCGGAGCGGTCGCACCGGCGGCGGCCGTGGTCAGCACCACCGCGGCGAGCACTGCCAGGAGGACGGCCGTCACGCGGGTCACGGGCAGGTTCTACCAGCGCCCTCTACCATCGAGGCAGTGACCTCTCATTGCGTTCCCCGGCCACGCAGGCCGTTGCGGACCGCTCGCTCGCTGGCGCTCACTCGCTCGCATCTCCATGGCTCCGATGACTCCCTCCGCTGACCACTCCGGCGCCGTGCTCGTCATCGACTTCGGCGCCCAGTACGCCCAGCTCATCGCCCGTCGCGTGCGTGAGCTGGACGTCTACTCGGCGATCGTGCCGAGCCGGATCACGGGGGCGGAAGTGCAAGCGAGGCGCCCGGCCGCGCTGATCCTGTCGGGCGGACCGAAGAGCGTCCACGTCCCGGGCGCCCCGCAGCTCGATCCGGAGATCTTCTCCCTCGGGGTCCCGATCCTCGGCATCTGCTACGGAGCCCAGCTCATCGCCCAGCAGCTCGGCGGCACCGTCGGCCGGGGCATGCGCGGCGAGTACGGCCGGGCGAAACTGCACCGTGACGCCCCGTCGCTCCTCCTCCCGGACGACGCCCCCGACGTCCACGACGTGTGGATGAGCCACTTCGACGCCATCACGCGGGCGCCGGCCGGGTTCGCCGCTACCGCGTCCACCGACGACGCCCCGGTCGCCGTGCTCGAGGACGACGCCCGGAAGCTGTACGGCGTCCAGTTCCACCCCGAGGTCGTCCACTCGCCGTACGGCATGGGCGTGCTGCGCCGCTTCCTCTACGAGCGGGCCGGGCTCGCCGGCGACTGGACGATGGCGTCCATCATCGACGAGCAGGTGGCCCGCATCCGCGAGCAGGTGGGCGCCGGTCGGGCGATCTGCGCGCTGTCCGGCGGCGTCGACTCGTCGGTCGCGGCCGCGCTCGTGCACCGGGCGATCGGCCACCAGCTCACGTGCGTGTACGTCGACACCGGGTTGATGCGCGAGGGCGAGAGCGAGCAGGTCACCGAGACCTTCCGGCGATCGATGGGGATCGAGTTGATCCACGTGGATGCGGGGGAGCGGTTCCTCGCTCGGCTCGCCGGAGTCACCGACCCCGAGACCAAGCGCAAGATCATCGGCGACGAGTTCATCCGGGTGTTCGAGGAGCAGACCGGCGGACTCGTGGACGCCGAGTTCCTCGTGCAGGGCACGCTCTATCCCGATCTCATCGAGTCCGGCGGCACTGACGGCAAGGCGGCGGTCATCAAGAGCCACCACAACGTCGGCGGTCTCCCCGAGGACATGAAGCTCGCGCTCATCGAGCCGTTGCGCGAACTGTTCAAGGACGAGGTGCGCCGGCTCGGGCACGAGCTCGGTCTGCCCGACGAGATTGTGTGGCGGCAGCCGTTCCCGGGTCCCGGTCTCGCGGTCCGTGTGATCGGCGAGGTCACCGCCGAGAAGGTCGCGCTGCTCCGTCATGCCGATGCGATCGTGCGCGAGGAGATCGCCGCCGCCGGGCTCGAGCGGGAGATCTGGCAGGCGTTCGCCGTCCTCGCCGACATCCGCTCCGTCGGCGTCATGGGTGACGAGCGCACCTACGGCCACCCGGTGATCGTGCGCGCCGTGACCAGTGACGACGCGATGACGGCGGACTGGGCACGGCTCCCGTACGACCTGCTCGAGCGGATCTCCAACCGCATCGTCAACGAGGTCCCCGGGATCAACCGGGTGGTGTACGACGTGACGTCGAAGCCTCCCGGCACGATCGAGTGGGAATAAGCCCGCCACGCAAGACACGCGCAAGCCACGCGTTGTTGGCGCTCGCCTCGCGACCGGCGCGATAAGTGACGTGCGGGCGTACGGTGACGAGGGAGGCCATCCCACATGGACGAGCACGACGTGTCCCGACGGACGCTGCTCAAGGGTGGAGGAGCGGTGCTCGCCGGCGCCACCGTGGCTCAAGTCGCCGGGCCGGCGTCGGCATTCGCCGGTGAGGCGGCCGAGGTCGGCGACCTCGTCGTCGACGAGCGCTCCGTCGGGGGAAGGAGCCCGATCCCGCCGGGCGACGTCTTGCCGTGGTTGGATCAACCCCCGCCGATCCCGCCGGACGCCGCGAACATCACCGGCGAGCTGCAGGTGTGGGAGGAGCTGGACTCCTTCTTCACGCCCGCTGACGAGTTCTTTTGGGTCGCGCACTATGGCTTCCCCCCCGTGGCGTCTCTCACCCCGTATCGCCTGACGATCGACGGGCTGGTGGACCGGCCCCAGAGCCTCACCTTGGCGGACCTCAAGCGCCGCACCCGTCGGGAGGTCGACTTCACCATCGAATGCTCCGGGAACGCCGACACCAGCGAGAACTTCTTCTTCGGCGCTGTCGGCAACGCCCGCTGGGGCGGTACACCACTTGCTCCGCTGCTGCGACGGGCGGGCATCGAGGACACGGCCACCGAGGTGGTGTTCTGGGGCGCGGACGAGGGAACCGTGACCATCCGCGACAACGTGGGGATCCTCAGCGGTGGGAGGACGGGCAGCGTCGAACCGGACGACACGAATGGGCTCGATCTGACGATCACCGAGCAGTTCGCCCGCAGCATGAAGCTCGAAGACGCGATGAACAGCGACAACCTCATCTGCTTCGAGATGAACGGCAAGCCGCTGCCCCGCGACCACGGCTACCCCGTTCGGCTGATCGCGCCCGGCTGGTACGGCGTCGCCAACGTCAAGTGGCTCAAACGCATCGAGGTCATCGACCACCGTTTCGCCGGACGGTACATGGCCCGCGACTACGTCAGCATCCGCGAAGACGAGAACGACCACTGGACGTTTCAGACCGTCAGCCACTTCCGCCTGAAGTCAGCACCCGCCAAGGTCATTCGGAACGCCGGCACCTACACGATCTTCGGCGTCGCCTGGGGAGCACCCGTGGCTGCGGTCGAAGTGAGGATCGACAGCGGGCCATGGAGGTCGGCGGAACTGATCGGGCCAAAGCACCGGTCGCGCCGGTCGCGCGGATTCGCGTGGAGGTTCTGGACGCTGCCCTGGCCGGCGCCGGCGCGGGGTGAGCACACCGTCACGTCCCGGGCCATCGACACCGAGGGCAACATCCAGCCCGCCCCGCGACGACCCGTTCCTGGCCAGCAGGCGGACATATTGGGAGGCCAACGGCCACATCACCCGGCGGGTGCGGATCACCTGGAGTCCACCCGCTTGTGACGAATTCGTGCCAGCGGTTGCAATGACTTCGTAACGTTCCGCTATATTCGCCGTCCGTCATGTACCGCACCCGCCAGGGGGTAGCGCGGAGCATGGTCGTGGCGTCGGCCGTGGTCATGTTCTCGGCCGTCCTCCCGTTCGCCGCCGCCGCTGACCCGATCGACGATCAACGCGCCGAGGTCGAGCGCATCACCGATGAGCTCGCCGCCCTCGAGGAGCGGGCGGACATCCTCGCCGAGGAGTACGTCCAGGCGCTCGACACGAAGAGCCGCCTCGACGCCGAGGTGGCCGCGGCCGAGAAGCGCGTGGCGGCCAAGCAAGCAGCCGTCGCCGAGCTCCGGGGCGAGCTGGGCGAGATGGCGGTGCGCTCGTTCATCGGCGCCGGCAGCAACGGCCTCGCGCCGATGTTCACCGCGTCGTCCGACTTCACCGCCGATCTCCAGCGCGATCACCTGTCGCGCGTCGCGTTGAGCGAGGGGACGGCGACCACCGACGAGCTCGATCAGGCCGTTGCCGACCTCGCCGACGAGCAGGCCGCACTCGAGGACAAGCGCGACGAGGCCGCCGCGCTGGCCGAAGAGATCGCCGCCGCCCGAGAGGCGACCGACGAGCAGCACGCCGAGTACGAACAGGCCCGCGCCGATGCCGAGGCGGAGCTCGGCGATCTGATCCGGGAGGAAGAGGAGCGGCGCGCCCGCGAGTCCTACGAGCGGATGCAGCGCGAGGCCGAGGAAGCGGCGGCGCGGGCGGCGGCCGAGGCCGAAGCCGCGGCGGCCGACGCGCAGCAGGACACCGGTACCGATGCTGGTGACACGGGTGACGCCGACGACGGCCCGAGCGGCGGCGGAGGCGGCGAGTCGCCGACGCCGGAGCCGGAGCCGGAGCCGGAGCCGCCTGAGATCCCACCGGCCTCGTCGCGCGCGGGGACCGCCGTGAACGCGGCGATGACCCAGGTCGGGGTGGCCTATCGGTACGCCGCCGCCGAGCCGGGCGTGGCCTTCGACTGTTCGGGTCTGACGATGTGGGCGTGGGCACAGGCCGGCGTCGGGCTCCCGCACCAGTCCGCCGGCCAGGCGGGCGTGGTGCCGCACGTTCCGGTGTCGGCGGCCCAGCCAGGTGATCTGATCTTCAAGTACAGTCCGATCAGCCACGTCGGCTTGTACCTCGGCGGCGGGCAGTACGTGCACGCCGTCGAGCCCTGGCGTTGGGGTGGTGGTGTCGTCGGTGAACTGGGACAACGTCACGGCGGTCGGCCGTCCCGGGTAGACAGAGCGTGGACGACTCGACGGCATCGAGGGCCGTGCCCGACGGCCTCGACGTCGTCGCCGTCGGGCGGTGGCTCGAGGCCAACGTCGACGGCGTCCGTCGGCCCGTTCGCCGCGACGTTGATCGGCGGGGGCCGCTCGAACCTCACGTACGCCGTCACGGTGCGGACGGTCGCCGGCTCGTCGTACGGCGCCCACCGCTGAGCCACGTGCTGGCGACCGCCCACGACGTCGGTCGGGAGTTCCGCATCATCTCCGCCCTCGGGCCGACGCCGGTACCGGTGCCGCCTGCGATCGCCCTGTGCACCGACGAGTCGGTCAACGGCTCGCCGTTCTACGTGATGGGGTACGTCGACGGCGTCGTGCTCGACAGTCCGCAGAAGGCGGAGCTGCTCGACCCGTCGATCAGGAGACGGGCGAGTGAGGACCTCGTCGACACGCTCGCCGAACTACATGCCGTCGACATCGACGGCGTCGGGCTCGGCGACCTGGCGAAGCGAGAGGGCTACATCGAGCGCCAGCTGCGCCGGTGGCGACGGCAGTGGGCCGACTCGAAGACCCGCGAGCTCCCCGCCATCGACGAGGTCGCCGACCGGCTCGAGGCGCGTGTGCCGGCACAGCGGGACGCCGTGATCGCGCACGGTGACTTCCGCTTCGGGAACTGCCTCACCGATCTCGTCGCCGGGCGCATCAACGCCGTGCTCGACTGGGAGCTGTGCACGCTCGGCGACCCGCTCGCCGACGTCGGTTACCTCGGCGTGTACTGGACCGATCCGGGCACGGGAGGCGGCCGGGCCAACGACCCGTCCGGCGCTCCGGGATTCCCCACCTACGCCGAGTTGCTCGAGCGGTACGCCGGGCGCACCGGCCGCGACCTCGACGGCATCGACTACTACGTCGCGTTCCAGTCGTGGCGGCTGGCGGTGATCAGCGAGGGGGTGTACGCGCGGTTCCTCCATGGCGCGATGGCGCAGTCGGACGATGTGGGCGCAGAGCAGCTCGCCGCGTTCAAGGCCGGCACCGAGCAGCTCGCCGAGGCCGCCCTCGACGCGGTGCGCCGGCTCCCATGAGGGCGTTAGGTTGAATCCATGCCCCTCGAAGGAGAGTACGAACCGAACACCAAGCAGTGGGTGCGGGACCAGGTCGAGGAGTACGAGTCGTCCGGCGGGACCAAGGGCACGACGCTCCGCGGCATGGCGGTCGTGGTGATCACGTCACGCGGCAATAAGTCCGGCAAGCTGCGCAAGACACCCGTGATGCGGGTCGAGCACGACGGCCGGTACGCCGCGGTCGCGTCGCTGGGCGGAGCCCCGCAGAACCCGGTCTGGTACTACAACCTGGTCGCCGACCCGCACGTCGAGCTGCAGTCAACGCCGTCAGCCGCTCGCTCGCCGCGTTCCGATGGCGCGGCCTGTCCCGACGCGTTGTGATCTGCGGGACCAATCACGAGCAGAGCGAGCGCGACGGCCGTGACGCTCTTCGTTGTTCGTCGTCCGTGCATTGATGGATCCTCTCGGCAAGTGGGTTTTGATGCCGCGCAAAGTGCTACGCAGCGATCGACGCCGCACGCAAGGATTGATCCGTCTGCACCCGCTTGCTGGGCGCTGCAAACGAGCGACCGACATGTGGTGATGCGCGGGGGCCCATGGCGGGCCGCGGGTCGGGACACGAGAACAGGCGGAGCGATCAGCTCGCCGATTCAACAGGGAGGAGGCGTTCGAGAAGGTTGAGCAAACCAGGTACGTTCGACCGGCTTCACGACGTGCGCGTCGAACCCGGCCGCACGCGATTTTTCGCGGTCGGAGACCTGGCCGTAACCGGTCACCGCCACCAGCAGCGGTCGCCGGCGACCAGCGGGCGCGACGATTTGTCCGGCAAGCTCGTAACCATCCATCAGCGGCAGCCCGAGATCCAGCAGCAGGGCATCAGGTTGGAACTGCATCGCCACAGCGAGAGCGCCGGGCCCATCGAACGCCACGCGCGTTTCGTGACCGACGACCTCGAGCGCGTCGGCCAGCAACTGCGCGGCGTCGATGTTGTCGTCGACGACGAGAATTCGACGTCCGGTTCGAATCTGCGATCGCCGCTCCGGGTGCTGCGCCTCGATGTTCGCGTCGGAGGCCGTGACGGTTGCCGCCGGCAGGCGGATGATGAACTCGCTGCCGTTGCCGATACCGTCGCTGCGTGCCTGAATCGTGCCGTGATGCAGTTCGACAAGGCTCTTCACGATCGTCAGCCCGAGGCCGAGGCCGCCGGGCGATCGGTCGAGGGCCTGACGCTCCTGCGTGAACATCTCGAAGATGTGCGGCATCATCTCCGGCGAAATGCCGATGCCTGAGTCTGTGACGCGCACTTCGACCTGCTGCCCATCGCCGCGCGCTTCGATCCGGACTTTGCCACGCGGCTCGGTGTATTTCGCGGCGTTGCTGAGCACATTGACCACGATCTGCGTCAAACGAGTGGCATCGCCGCGCAGCACGAGGCCACGGGGGACGTCGACAGTCAGCTGGTGTTGACGCTGTTCGAGCAGCGGGCTCGTCGCCTCGACAGCGGCGGCGACGATGTCGGACAGCTCGATAGTCCGTTGCCGGAGCTCGACTTTTCCAGTCGCGATTCGCGACACGTCGAGAAGATCGTCCACAAGTCGCACCAGATGCCGAACCTGACGATCGATGACGGTACGCTCCTTCTGACTCGTTCTCTCACCTCGGAGGCTCATCAGCTCCAGGGCAGTCAGGATAGGGGCGAGCGGATTTCTCAGTTCGTGCCCGAGCATCGCCAGGAACTGATCCTTGGTCCTGCTCGCAGCTTCGGCTGCCGTGCGCAGCTGGCTCATCTCGTTGCGCGCAGTGACCTCGTCGGTGACGTCGAACGCGATCACCAGGACGCCTTCGATGTCGCTGTCGAGACCTCGAAGCGGTGCGTACGCCAAGTTGAAGTAGACCGTTGCGGACGCCGTGTCGCCACGGCCGTCCAACCGAGCTGCCGTTTCCTTCCCGACGTGCGGTACACCGGTTCGAAAGACTTGGTCGAGCGGTACGCTGAACGGCTGCTCGCGCAATTCCGGTACGGCGTCGAGGAGCGGTCTGTTCAGGATCTGGACTTCAGAACGGCCCCACATCGCGCACGTGAGCGGATTCGCCAATTCGACGATGTGCTCCGGGCCTCGAAGCATCACGATGGGCGTCGGCGTCTGCATGAAGAGAGACCTGAGGTGCTGCTTTTGCAGCTCCGCCTCGCGGCGTGCTCTCGACACCTTGAGCAGCGATCGCACGCGGGCAACGAGCTCGCGCGCGCTGAAAGGCTTGATGATGTAGTCATCGGCCCCGGCGTCGAGGCCGGAGACGCGTGCTTCCTCGCCGGCACGCGCCGACAACATCAGTAGTGGAATCAGCTGTGTTCGAGAGTCGCGGCGCAGTTCGCTGAGGAGCGCGAACCCATCCAGCTCGGGCATCATGACGTCAGTCACGATCAGGTTCGGCGGGTTCGCACGCGCCTGTTCGAGCGCGGCCAGCCCGTTTGTCGCCGTCGTCACATCCCACTCGCGAAGCAGCTGACACAGATAGTCACGCATGTCAGCGTTGTCATCGACGACCAGCACGCGGTCTGTCCCGAATTGACCACTACCGCGTGGTTCGTCAACTGCAGCTGGCGGGGGTGATGGCGCCTTGTCGTCAAGCGGCGTCTCGGTGAGCCATCGTGCCGCTTCACCGACGAACGCTGCAGCGCTCTGCCGGGAAGATTCCGGCAAGGGTGTCGTGACGACGCGGTCTTGTGGGAGATGCGCCGATCCTGTCGGTATGCGAACGATGAAACGTGAGCCCTTGCCCACCTGGCTTTCGCCGCTGGCCGTCCATGACCGACAGCA